>NZ_JBWKJS010000005.1:0-417379 GCF_056432085.1 Streptomyces sp. NPDC045678 | reverse complement strand
CGCCGCCGCCCCCACCTCGGCCGCCGCCCCCACCTCGGCCGCCGCCCCCACCTCGGCCGCCGCCCCCACCTCGGCCGCCGCCCCCACCTCGGCCGCCGCCCCCACCTCGGCCGCCACCCCCACCTCGGACCGCACCCCCACCTCGGACCGCACCCCCACTTCGGACCGCATCCCCGCCCTCACCTCGGCCGCCACCCCCGCCCCCACTCCGGAACCCCTCACGGAACCCCTCACGGAACCCACCCCGGAGCCGTCCGGAAAGTAATGCAAGCACGCTTGCTTGTTTCTGTGAGCGCTGTCATGCTCCCGGGCATACCGCCGTGCCCCGAGGGGAGCGTTCCGTGTCCGATGCCCTGCCCGTGCTCGACGACCTGCGCAGCGAGAGCGAGGAACTCGACGGTCTTGTAGCGGAGTTGAGCGCGGAGAGGTGGTCCCTGCCGACGCCCGCGCCCGGCTGGACCGTCGCCCACCAGATCGCGCACCTCACCTGGACGGACCGGGCCGCGCTGCTCGCCGCCACCGACCCGGACGCGTTCGCCGTCGAGGTCGAGAAGGCGGCCGCGGCACCCGGCTCGTTCGTGGACGAGGGCGCGGCGGAGGGCGTGGCGCTGCCGCCCGCCGAGCTGCTTGCCCGCTGGCGGGCGGGCCGCGACGACCTGTGGCGGACGTTGAGCGAGGCCCCGGCCGGCACGCGTCTGCCCTGGTACGGGCCGCCGATGGCCGTCCCCTCCATGGCGACGGCGCGGCTCATGGAGACCTGGGCGCACGGCCAGGACGTGGCGGACGCGCTCGGCGTGCCGCGGGCGCCGACGGACCGGCTGCGGCACGTGGTGCGGATCGGCGTGCGGGCCCGCGACTTCGCCTTCGCCGTACGCGGACTGAGCGCACCCGGCGAGGAGTTCAGGGTCGAGCTGACGTCACCCGTGACGGGTGAGGTCTGGGCGTACGGTCCCGAGGACGCCGCCCAGCGCGTGACGGGGCCCGGCCTCGACTTCTGCCTCCTGGTCACCCAACGGGCCCACCGTTCGGACCTGGCGGTACGGGCGGAGGGCCCCGACGCGGACCGCTGGCTGGACATCGCACAGGCCTTCGCGGGCCCACCGGGCGCCGGGCGGGCACCGAGGCAGGCGGGCACGGAGGTGGACGGGTGACCCGGCGCCCCCTCCGCATCGGCAACGCCTCCGGCTTCTACGGGGACCGGTTCGACGCCCTGCGCGAGATGCTCACCGGCGGCGAACTCGACGTTCTCACCGGGGACTACCTCGCTGAGCTGACCATGCTCATCCTCGGCCGCGACCGCCTCAAGGACTCCGCCCGCGGGTACGCCAAGACCTTCCTGCGGCAGCTGGAGGAGTGCCTCGGGCTCGCCGGGGAACGGGGCGTCCGCATCGTCGCCAACGCCGGCGGGCTCAACCCGGCCGGGCTCGCCGGTGCCGTGCGGGAGCTCGCCGGGCGGCTCGGGATCGACGTGCGGGTCGCGCACGTCGAGGGCGACGACCTCGGCGACCGCTTCCCCCGCGCCCTCACCGCCAACGCCTACCTCGGCGGCGCCGGCATCGCCGCGTGTCTCGACGCGGGCGCCGACGTCGTCCTCACCGGGCGCGTCACCGACGCCGCCCTCGTCACCGGGCCGGCCGCCGCGCACTTCGGATGGGCCCCGGACGCGTACGACGAGCTCGCGGGAGCCGTCGTCGCCGGGCACGTCCTGGAGTGCGGTTCGCAGGCCACCGGCGGCAACTACGCCTTCTTCGCCGAGCAGGCGGCGCGGCGCGGGCCGGACGTCCTGCGGCATCCCGGCTACCCCCTCGCCGAGATCCACGCGGACGGCTCCTGTGTCATCACCAAGCACGACGGCACCGGCGGCTTCGTCGACGTCGGCACGGTCACCGCGCAGCTCCTCTACGAGACGCAGGGCGCCCGGTACGCGGGCCCCGACGTCACCGCTCGCCTCGACACCGTCGCCCTCACCCAGGAAGGCCCCGACCGCGTCCGCATCGACGGTGTGCGGGGAGAGGCGCCGCCCCCGACGCTCAAGGTGGGGCTCAACCGGCTCGGCGGCTTCCGCAACGAAGTCGTGTTCGTCCTCACCGGACTCGACATCGAGGCCAAGGCGGCCCTCGCCCGCGCCCAGATCGAGGACGCCCTCGACCGCGCCAAGTCCCGCCCCGCCGAGGTGCGGTGGGAGCTGGCCCGCACCGACCGGCCGGACGCCCCCACCGAGGAGGGTGCCAGCGCCCTGCTGCGGCTCGTCGTGCGGGACGCCGACGCGGACACCGTCGGCCGCACCCTGAGCGGCGCCGCCATCGAACTCGCCCTCGGCAGCTACCCCGGCTTCCACGTGACGGCACCGCCCGGCAAGGGCTCCCCGTACGGGGTGTTCGAGGCCGCGTACGTCGAGCGCGACACCGTCGAGCACGTCGCCGTGCTGCCCGACGGGGAGCGCAGAGCCGTGCCGCACGGCGCCGGCACCCGCGTACTGGAAGATCCGCGCCCCGCGCCCCTGCCCCCACCGCTCCCGCCGGGACCCACCCGGCGCGCCCCCCTCGGCCTCGTCGCCGGAGCCCGCAGCGGCGACAAGGGCGGTGACGCCAACGTCGGCGTATGGGTGCGCTCCGACGACGCCTGGCGGTGGCTCGCCCACGAGCTCACCGTCGAGCGGCTGCGCGCACTCCTGCCGGAGGCCGCGGAACTGCGTGTCGTCCGCCACGACCTGCCCAACCTGCGCGCACTGAACTTCGTCGTCGAGGGCCTGCTCGGCGAGGGCGTGGCCGCGCAGGCCCGCTTCGACCCGCAGGCCAAGGGCCTCGGCGAGTGGCTGCGCGCCCGCCACCTCGACATACCGGAGGTACTGCTGTGACACGGAAGGTACTGCTGTGACCGTCATCGCCTCCGCGCTCGACCCCGCGAGCGCCGAGTACGCCGAGCACCGCCGGGTCATGCTGGACCGGCTCGCCGAGCTCGGCACCGAGCAGGCCAAGGCGCTCGCGGGCGGCGGCGAGAAGTACGTCGCCCGGCACCGCGAACGCGGCAAGCTGCTCGCCAGGGAGCGCATCGAGCTGCTCCTCGACCCGGACACCCCGTTCCTGGAACTGTCGCCGCTCGCCGCCTGGGGCAGCGACTACCCCGTCGGCGCCTCCATGGTCACCGGCATCGGCGTCGTCGAGGGCGTGGAATGCCTCATCACCGCCAACGATCCGACGGTACGGGGCGGCGCCTCCAACCCCTGGACGCTGAAGAAGGCCTTCCGGGCCCACGAGATCGGGCACGCCAACCGGCTGCCGTCCATCCACCTCGTGGAGTCCGGCGGCGCCGACCTGCCCTCCCAGAAGGAGATCTTCATCCCGGGCGGCGCCCTCTTCAAGCACCTCACGCAGTCCTCGGCCGCCGGCATTCCGACCATCGCCGTCGTCTTCGGCAACTCCACCGCGGGCGGCGCCTACGTACCCGGCATGAGCGACCACGTGATCATGGTCAAGGAGCGCGCGAAGGTCTTCCTCGGCGGCCCGCCCCTGGTGAAGATGGCCACCGGCGAGGAGAGCGACGACGAGTCGCTCGGCGGCGCCGAGATGCACGCCCGCACCTCCGGCCTCGCCGACCACCTCGCCGAGGACGAGCGCGACGCGCTGCGCCAGGCCCGCCGCGTCGTCTCCCGCCTCAACTGGCGCAAGGCGTACGCCGATCCGGACCCGGCGACCGTCGCGGCGCCCAAGTACGACGAGGACGAACTCCTCGGCATCGTCCCCGGCGACCTGAAGAAGCCCTTCGACCCGCGCGAGGTCATCGCCCGCATCGTCGACGGCTCCGACTTCGACGAGTTCAAGCCGCTGTACGGGAGCTCGCTCGTCACCGGGTGGGCCGCCCTGCACGGCTATCCCGTCGGCATCCTCGCCAACGCGCAGGGCGTCCTGTTCAGCGAGGAGTCCCAGAAGGCCGCGCAGTTCATCCAGCTGGCCAACCAGCGCGACATCCCGCTGCTCTTCCTGCACAACACCACCGGCTACATGGTCGGCAAGGAATACGAGCAGGGCGGCATCATCAAGCACGGCGCGATGATGATCAACGCGGTCAGCAACTCGCGGGTGCCGCACCTGTCCGTACTCATGGGCGCGAGCTACGGCGCCGGGCACTACGGCATGTGCGGCCGCGCCTACGACCCCCGCTTCCTCTTCGCCTGGCCCAGCGCCAAGTCCGCGGTCATGGGCCCGCAGCAGCTCGCGGGCGTCCTGTCGATCGTCGCCCGCGCCTCCGCCGCGGCGAAGGGCCAGCCCTACGACGACGAGGCGGACGCCGGTCTCCGCGCCATGGTCGAGCAGCAGATCGAGGCCGAGTCACTGCCGATGTTCCTGTCCGGGCGGCTCTACGACGACGGTGTCATCGACCCGCGCGACACCCGCACCGTCCTCGGCCTCTGCCTCTCCGCGATCCACACCGCCCCCTACGAGGGCGCGCGCGGCGGCTTCGGCGTCTTCCGGATGTGAGGAGAACCCCCATGATTTCCACTCTGCTGGTGGCCAACCGGGGCGAGATCGCCTGCCGCGTCTTCCGCACCTGCCGCGAGCTCGGCATCGCCACGGTCGCCGTGTACTCCGACGCCGACGCGGACGCCCTGCACGTACGGGAGGCGGACCATGCCGTACGACTGCCGGGCGCGGCACCCACCGACACGTATCTGCGCGGCGACCTCGTCGTGAAGGCCGCGCAGGCCGCGGGCGCCGACGCGATCCACCCCGGCTACGGATTCCTCTCCGAGAACGCGGGCTTCGCACGCGCCGTCCTGGACGCCGGGCTCGTCTGGATCGGGCCGCCGCCCGAGGCGATCGAGGCGATGGCGTCCAAGACGCGCGCCAAGGAGCTGATGGGCATCGCGCCGCTCGGCGAGGTCACCGAGGCCGATCTGCCGGTCCTGGTGAAGGCGGCGGCCGGGGGCGGCGGGCGCGGCATGCGTGTCGTACGCGAACTGGAGCGCCTGGAGGAGGAGTTGGCGGCCGCGCGGTCCGAGGCGGCCAGTGCCTTCGGGCACGGGGAGGTGTTCGTCGAGCCGTACGTCGAGGGCGGCCGGCACGTCGAGGTGCAGATCATGGCCGACGCGCACGGCACCGTGTGGCCGCTCGGCACCCGCGACTGCAGCCTCCAGCGCAGACACCAGAAGGTCATCGAGGAGTCCCCGGCCCCCGGGCTCGCCCCGGACCTCGTCGACGCGCTGCACACGCAGGCCGTGCGCGCCGCGCGCATCACCGACTACCGCGGCGCGGGCACGGTGGAGTTTCTGGTGGCGGGCGGGCGCGCGCACTTCCTGGAGATGAACACCCGCCTCCAGGTCGAACACCCCGTCACCGAGGCCGTGTTCGGGCTCGACCTCGTCGCGCTGCAGATCCGGATCGCCGAGGGCGACGCCCTGGAGAAGGACCCGCCCACCGCTCACGGGCACGCCGTCGAGGCCCGCCTGTACGCCGAGGACCCCGCCGCCGACTGGGCCCCGCAGACCGGCACCCTGCACCGCATCGACGTCCCCGGCGCCGTCCGCCTCGACAGCGGATACGCGGCGGGCGACACCGTCGGCGTGCACTACGACGCGATGCTCGCCAAGGCCGTCGCGTACGCCCCGACCCGCGCCGAGGCCGTACGCAAACTGGCGGGCGCCCTGGAACGCGCCGCCGTCCACGGCCCCGTCACCAACCGCGACCTGCTCGTACGCTCCCTGCGGCACCCCGAGTTCGCCGAGGCCCGCATGGACACCGGCTTCTACGACCGGCACGCCGACGCCCTCACGGCCCCCGCCCCCGACCCGCACGCCCCGCTGGCCGCCGCGCTCGCCGACGCGCACGGACGGTCCCGGTTCGGCGGCTGGCGCAACCTCGGCTCGCAGCCCCACCTCAAGCGGTATCGCACCGAGCCCGACGGCACGGAGCACGAGGTCCGCTACCACCACACCCGGCAGGGGCCGGCCGCCGACGGCGTGACCGTGATCGAGGTCGGCGCCGGACGCGTCGTGCTCGAAGTGGGCGGCGTGCGACGGCAGTTCACCGTCGACCGGTACGGAGACCGCGTACACGTCGGCACGCCCGGCGGAGACACCGCCCTCACCCCGCTGCCCCTGCTCCCCGAACCCGCCGCCCGCCGCGCCCCCGGCTCCCTGCTCGCCCCCATGCCCGGCACCGTCGTACGCGTCGCGGACGGCATCACCGAGGGGCAGCGGGTCGCCGCCGGGCAGCCGCTCGTCTGGCTGGAGGCGATGAAGATGGAGCACCGCATCTGCGCCCCCGCCTCCGGAACGCTCACCGCCCTGCACGCCGCACCCGGCCGCCAGGTCGAGGTCGGCGCGCTGCTCGCCGTCGTCCAAGAGGGAGAGTCCTCATGAGCACCACCGCTCGCAGCACCGTCCTCGAAACCGAGGAGCACCAGGCCCTGCGCGCCGCCGTCGCCGCACTCGGACGCCGGTACGGCCGCGACTACCTCGCCCGGGTCGCCGGCAGCGGCGGTCACCCCGACGAGCTGTGGGCGGACGCCGCCAAGCTCGGCTACCTGGGCGTGAACCTGCCCGAGGAGTACGGGGGAGGGGGCGGCGGCATCGCGGAACTCTCCATAGTCCTGGAGGAGTTGGGCGCCGCGGGGTGCCCGCTCCTCATGATGGTCGTCTCGCCCGCGATCTGCGGCACGGTCATCGCCCGCTTCGGCACCGAGGAGCAGAAGCGCACCTGGCTGCCGGGGCTCGCCGACGGCACCCGCACCATGGCGTTCGGGATCACCGAGCCCGACGCGGGCTCCAACTCGCACCGCATCACCACCACCGCCCGCCGCGACCCGGGCTCCGGCGACTGGCTGCTCTCCGGCCGCAAGGTCTTCATCTCCGGTGTCGACATCGCCGACGCGACGCTCATCGTGGGCCGTACGTCCGACGCCCGGACCGGCAGCCTCAAACCGTGCCTGTTCATCGTGCCGCGCGACGCCCCCGGCTTCGAGCGGCGGCAGATCGACATGGAACTCCAGGCGGCGGAGAAACAGTTCGAGCTGGTCCTCGACGACGTACGGCTTCCGGCGGACGCGCTCGTGGGCGACGAGGACGCGGGCCTGCTCCAGCTCTTCGCGGGCCTGAACCCCGAGCGGATCATGACGGCCGCGTTCGCGCTCGGCATGGGCCGCTACGCGCTGTCCCGCGCCGTCGAGTACGCCAAGGAACGCAGCGTCTGGAAGTCCCCGATCGGCGCCCACCAGGCCATCGCGCACCCCCTCGCCCAGTCCCATGTGGAGATCGAACTGGCGCGTCTGATGATGCAGAAGGCCGCCGGGCTCTACGACGAGGGCGACGACGTCGGCGCGGGCGAGGCCGCCAACATGGCCAAGCTCGCCGCCGCCGACGCCTGCGTGAAGGCCGTCGACCAGTCCGTGCACACTCTGGGCGGCAACGGCCTGACCAAGGAGTTCGGGCTCGCCTCGCTGATCGTCGCGTCCCGCGTGGCACGGATCGCCCCGGTCAGCCGGGAAATGATCCTCAACTACGTCTCGCACCAGACGCTGGGCCTGCCCAAGTCCTACTGAGGAGCCCCCACCGTGAGTCTCTCCGTCTCCTCCCCGGCCCGGGGCATCACCACCGTCACCCTGGACACGCCCGAGCGCCGGAACGCCCTCTCGGCGGACCTGGTCAAGGCCCTCGCCGAGGCGCTGGGCGATCTCGGCGAGGACCGCGGGACCCGTGCGGTCCTCCTCACCCACACGGGGACGACGTTCTGCTCGGGCGCCGACCTGAAGGCGCCGCCGGACCCCGCCGCGTTCGTCGCGCTGCTCCGGCAGATCGTCACGCTGCCCAAGCCGGTCGTCGCACGGGTGGACGGCCACGTGCGGGCCGGCGGGCTCGGGCTGCTCGGCGCGTGCGACCTGGCGGCCGCCGGGCCCGCCTCGTCGTTCGCGTTCACGGAGGTGCACATAGGGGTCGCCCCCGCCGTGATCTCGCTCCCCCTCCTGCCCCGCCTCGACCCGAGCGCCGCCTCCCGCTACTACCTCACCGGGGAGCGCTTCGACGCGGCGGAAGCGGCCCGGATCGGCCTGGTCACGGTCGCGGGAACGGACGTCGACGCCACCGTCGAACCACTCCTCGAAGGGCTCCGCGCGGCGGCACCGGGAGCCCTGGCCGAGACGAAGAAGCTGCTCACGGCTAGGGTGCTCGACGCATTCGACGACCAATCGGACGCCCTCACGGTCCTGTCCGCGCGGCTCTTCGGCTCCGCCGAGGCGCGCGAGGGAATGGCGGCGTTCCTCGAACGACGGGAGCGCCCATGGGTGCTGTGACCGCCGCCGACCGGGCACCCAAGCAGGACCGCAGCCGCGCGACCCGGCAGAAACTCCTGGAGGCCGCGGTGGCCTGCCTGGCCGAACACGGCTGGGCGGGCTCAACGGTCTCGGTGGTCGCCGAGCGCGCGGGTGTCTCGCGGGGCGCGGCGCAGCACCACTTCCCCACCCGGGAGGACCTGTTCACGGCGGCCGTGGAGTACGTCGCCGAGCAGCGCTCCACGGCGCTGCGTGCCCTGCCCGCGCAGGACAGGGCCTCCGTGGTCGCCGCCCTCGTCGACCTCTACACCGGCCCGCTCTTCCGCGCGGCGCTCCACCTGTGGGTGGCCGCGTCGAACGAGCCGGCGCTGGGCTCCCGCGTCACGGAACTCGAATCCCGCGTGGGCCGCGAGACGCACCGCATCGCGGTGGAACTCCTGAACGCCGACGAATCCCGCCCCGGCGTCCGCGAGACGATCCAGGGCCTCCTGGACATGGCGCGGGGCCTGGGCCTCGCCAACCTGCTGACGGACGACGGGGTGCGCAGGGAACGGGTCGTCGCCCAGTGGACGGTGCTGGTCGAGTCCGCGCTACAAGCCTGAACTCTCCCCGAGCCCGCCCCTGAACGCCGGAGGGGCTGATCATTCAGCCCCTCCGGCGTTTGAGGAGCGGGGTCCGGGGCGGAGCCCCGGTTCGGGAAGGGGCGGGGCCGGGGAAAGAACCGCCGGAGGCAGACCTCAGCGGGCGATCTCGTCGTAGCCCTCGATCGCCTGCGGGGCGCGGCTACCGGGCCCCACGTACCGGGCGGAGGGCCGCACGAGCCGCCCCGTCCGCTTCTGCTCAAGAATGTGCGCCGACCACCCCGCGGTCCGCGCGCACGTGAACATCGACGTGAACATGTGCGCCGGCACCTCCGCGAAGTCCAGGACGATCGCCGCCCAGAACTCCACGTTCGTCGCGAGGACACGGTCGGGCCTGCGGGCGTGCAGCTCGTCGAGGGCCGCCTTCTCCAGCGCCTCCGCGACCTCGAACCGCGGCGCCCCCAGCTCCCGTGCCGTGCGGCGCAGCACCCGCGCCCGCGGGTCCTCGGCCCGGTACACGCGGTGCCCGAAGCCCATCAGCCGCTCACCCTTGTCCAGCGCCTGCTTCACGTACGCCACCGCGTCACCCGTGCGCTCGATCTCCTCGATCATGCCGAGGACCCGGGAGGGCGCGCCGCCGTGCAGCGGCCCGGACATCGCGCCGACCGCCCCGCTCAGCGCCGCCGCCACGTCCGCGCCGGTGGAGGCGATGACGCGGGCGGTGAACGTGGACGCGTTCATGCCGTGCTCGGCGGCCGACGTCCAGTACGCGTCGACGGCCTGGACGTGCTTGGGGTCCGGCTCGCCGCGCCACCGCTTCATGAACCGCTCGACGACCGTCTCCGCCGTGTCGATCTCCCGCTGCGGGACCATCGGCAGGCCCTGCCCGCGGGCCGACTGGGCCACGTACGAGAGCGCCATGACGGCGGCCCGCGCCAGGTCCTCGCGGGCGCGCTCCTCGCTGATGTCGAGCAGCGGCCGCAGGCCCCACACGGGCGCGAGCATGGCGAGGGCGGACTGCACGTCGACGCGGATGTCGCCGGAGTGCACGGGGATCGGGAAGGGCTCGGCGGGCGGCAGACCGGGGTTGAACGCGCCGTCGACGAGCAGGCCCCAGACGTTCCCGAAGGAGACGTGGCCGACCAGGTCCTCGATGTCGACGCCCCGGTAGCGGAGCGCGCCGCCTTCCTTGTCCGGTTCGGCGATCTCCGTCTCGAACGCGACGACTCCTTCAAGGCCAGGTACGAAGTCGGACATCAGGCGGCTCCTCGTGATGGGTTCGACATGATGGTTGCGAGAGATGGGTTGCGATCAGCTCATGACCATGTGTCAAAAGTGGGCGCTTGCGGTCCGGTTCCACGGTCGTGTCCGCCGAAGTGCGGCGGATCCGGCGACTCGCGGTCCGGAACGGTCTTCCCGGTATGCCCCGTGCGGCTGGTGGTCACCCAACCGATGCGGCAGCAGGACGATATCTGTTGGTGCCACCTTTGGCGACGGAATGCGGCACTCAGTGCCACACGTCACCTCTCCGTGGGCCGGTGCGCCCTCTCGGGAGCCCCTGTGGCCGTGGCAAATACGGCAAGATGACCGCGTGACCGACTCCAGTGCCCCTCTCCCGGAACCGGCGGACATGCGGGAGCAGTACGCCACCGGCGGGCTCTCCGAGACCGAGCTGCCCGCCGCGCCCATGGACCAGTTCGCGCTCTGGTTCAAGGAGGCGGCGTGCGACAGGGACGCCGTCCCCGAGCCGAACGCCATGGTCGTCTCCACGGCCGACGAAGCGGGCCGGCCCAGCTCCCGCACGGTGCTCCTGAAGGGCTTCGACGAGCGGGGCTTTGTCTTCTTCACCAACTACGGGTCACGCAAGGCCCACGAGCTCGACGCCAACCCGTACGTCTCGCTGCTCTTCCCCTGGCACGCGGTGGCCCGCCAGGTGATCGTCTCGGGCACGGCGGAGCGCGTCGCCCGCGAGGAGACGGTCGCCTACTTCCGCACCCGCCCGCACGGCTCCCAGCTCGGCGCCTGGGCGAGCGCGCAGTCGTCGGTACTCACCTCACGCACCGAACTCGACCGCGCCTACGCCGACCTCGCGTCCCGCTACCCCGAGGGCGAGCAGGTCCCGGTGCCCCCGCACTGGGGCGGCTACCGGGTCCGTCCGCGGGCGGTGGAGTTCTGGCAGGGCCGGGCGGACCGCCTGCACGACCGCCTGCGGTACGTGTGGGAGGAGAGCGCCGAGGGGTGGCGGGTGGAGCGCCTGAGCCCGTAGAGCCCGTCCGGCACGGGTGAGACAGGTGAGTCCGTCCGGCACCGGTGAGACATGTGAGTCCGTCCGGCGACTGAGGACGAAGGGGCCGAAGGCCACGATCAGGCGGTGCCCCACGCGCGGGGCACCGATTCACTGCGCGAGGACCCCGTCCAGAAACGGTTCGACGGCGGCCCGCCACGCCTCCGGCTGGTCGTAGTGCACCAGGTGCCCCGCGTCGGCCACCTCCGCGTACTCCCCGCGGGGCAGCACCCGCACCATCTCCTGGGACTCGGCCCGGCCGAGCTCACCGTCCTGGCCGCGCACGACGAGCGCGGGGCAGCGGACCTGGATCAGCTCCTCCCAGTGCGCGTCGTGCACCCACGTCTCGCGGGAGCTGAGCATCTGGGCGCGGTCGAAGACGGGCCGCCAGCCGTCGGCGCCCTCCGTCATCACCTCGGCGAAGAACTCCCCGCGCGCGGGGTTGGGCCGCTCCACCCAGGGGTCGTCCTCGCCGAACCACTTGCGTACGTCGGCGAGCGTCGCGAACGGCACCGGCCAGGACTTGAACCAGTCCTCCCACTCCCGCTGGGAGGCGGCTCCGAGCGCGGAGGCCCGCATGTCGCAGATGATGAGGCCCTGTACGAGGTCGGGGCGGCGCGCGGCGAGCTGCCAGGCGGTGAGGGCGCCCATGGAGTGGCCGATGATGACGGCGGGCGCGAGGTCCAGCTGGACGAGGGCGGCCTCCGCGTCGTCCACGTAGGCATCGCGGGTATAGGGGCCGCCGGTGGGCTTCTCGCTCCTGCCGTGGCCGCGCTGGTCGAGGGCGACCGCGCGGTGCCGCTCGGCGAGCCAGCGGGCCGTGCCCGTCCAGTGGGAGGCGCGGCCCATCAGGCCGTGCAGTAACAGCACCCCTCCGGGTGCCGCGTCGGCCTCCCTGACTTTGGGAGGGTCGGCGTACTCCCAGGCGGCGAGGCGTACGCCACCCGCGCCCGTCACGTCGATGCGCCGCACCATGATTCCTGGCACCCCCCTTGGTTCCGCCCGGGTTTCACGCCTGGTACTGCTCCACACCCCCGCACGCTATCGAACCTGTTTTCGAAAGCGGCCGGTTCGCCGATAACACCCCTCGTTCGGGTGACCACACTCAAGGATTGACCGTCGTGGCCGAGGGGAGATCTTCAACGGGAGGCGGGCCGCTCGGGGAAACCGGCCCGTGGGGAATGACCCTGAGAGCTCGGGGCTCCGGGTCAGCACAGGGGAGGACAGGCCCCGGCGCTCTTGAGCGCCGGGGCCCTCGCCTTGTTCGCGCTCACCAGACGGGCACATCCTCCAGCCCCCTCCGAGCCCTCAGGTCATATGCCTCTCGCGACAGCCTGGCACGCGAAACGCTCGGCCGCTGCGATTCCGCACACTGAATCTTCGATTCCGCGAGATCCGGCGCGGATCGCGGCACCCTGTCAACTACCTCTCCAGCAACGGAAGTTGACTGACCTCTCAGCGCTTGGCGACGAAGACGTGCGACGCGGTCTCGGCGGTGAGCTCGGCGGCCTCGCCGCTGCTCCCCACCAGGACACCGCCCGCGGACTCCGTCACGCTCACCACGGAACCCGGCTGCACTCCGGCGCGCCGCAGCGTGTACATCAGCTGGGCGTCCGTCTGGATCGGCTCGCCGATGCGGCGCACCACGACCGTCTTGCCCTCGGAGCCCGGGTCGAGCTCCGACAGGGAGACCATGCCCTCGTCCAGGAACGGGTCCGCGCCGTCCTTCTCGCCCAGCTCCTCCAGGCCCGGGATCGGGTTGCCGTACGGAGACTCGGTGGGGTGGCGCAGCAGCTCGAGGACGCGGCGCTCCACCGCCTCGCTCATCACGTGCTCCCAGCGGCAGGCCTCGGCGTGCACCTGCTCCCATTCGAGCCCGATCACGTCGACGAGCAGGCACTCCGCCAGGCGGTGCTTGCGCATCACGCGCGTGGCGAGCCGGCGGCCCTCCTCGGTGAGCTCCAGGTGACGGTCGCTCGCGACGGCCACCAGGCCGTCGCGCTCCATGCGCGCCACGGTCTGGCTCACCGTCGGTCCGCTCTGGTCCAGCCGCTCCGCGATCCGGGCGCGCATGGGGACCACACCTTCCTCCTCCAGCTCGAGGATGGTGCGCAAATACATCTCAGTGGTGTCAATCAGCCCCGACATGGGTGCCCCTCAGAATTCGCTCGTGCGCTGGCCCTGCCCTCAATTCTGACGCATACCACTGACAACCGTGCCGCGCCGGTGGAATTCCCGCCCAGTACCGGCCTGTGACGGTGTTGACAGGGCACTGGTCCAGACCGCAACGTGATGCGAATGAGCTCGAAGAGCGGGAGCAGCGAGAGCGGTGTGAGCAGCGCGGTCGGCGGGAACGGTGTGAGCGGCGCCGGCGGCGCGAGCGGTGTGAGCAGCGCCGGCGGCGAGAGCAAGACGGCGGGCCGGTACTTCGACGCCGCCATCGCACTGCTCCAGAAAGTGCGGGACGAGGAGTCCGGCAGCGTGGCCGACGCGGGCACGCTGCTCGCCGACGCCGTCGAGTCCGGCGGACGGCTCTTCGCCTTCGGCGCGGGGCACTCCTCGCTGGCCGCCCAGGACGTCGTCTACCGCGCGGGCGGCCTCGGCCTCATCAACCTCCTCGCCGTGCCCGGAGTGGTCGGCGTGGACGTGATGCCCGCCACGCTGGGCTCCGCCCTGGAGCGGGTCGACGGCCTCGCGGGCGCGGTCCTCGACTCCTCGCCGGCCCGCCCCGGCGACGTCCTCGTGATCGTCTCGCTCTCCGGGCGGAACTCGCTGCCCGTGGAGATGGCGATGAACGCCCGCGCGCTCGGCCTGAAGGTCATCGGCGTGACCTCGGTGGCGTACGCGACGGAGACCCGTTCCCGGCACGTCTCCGGCACCTTCCTGAAGGACCACTGCGACGTGATCGTCGACTCCAAGGTCGGCGTCGGCGACGCGGAGCTCTCCCTCGACGGGGTCGACGCCCCGTTCGGGCCCGCGTCGAGCGTCGTCACCAACGCGCTGATGCAGGCCATGACGGCCGCGGCGATCGAGAAGCTCGTCGAGCGCGGCATCCAGCCGCCCGTGCTGCGGTCCGGGAACGTGGACGGCGGACACGACTGGAACGGGCGGGTCTTCCAGGAGTACGGGGACCGCATCTTCTACCGGCACTGAGTGCCTCTCGGAGGGTGACGTGAATTCCTCGTCCTCCACCAGCAGTACGCGCATGCCGCCCTGTGTGCGCGGGGCGGGTGCGGTCCGGTGGTGGCAGGTCGCCTGTTGTCCGTCTGTGGGGGCGGGGCCGCGGGGGTATGTGCGTACTCGCCATCCCTGCGCCGCGTCCGACATTCCTGGCCGGGGTGGTGTGCTCGGTGCTCCGTGCGCACATACCCCCACGTCCCCTCGGGCGCGCTCGCGGCTGCGGGCGAGTGGGGGGGGCCGCCCCTACCCGCGCAGGACGTCGCGGGGTAAACGGGCGGGTGGGTGGGGAGCATCCGCCGCGAAGCGGCGGGATCGGTGCTCCTACCCGTGCAGGGCGGTGCGGGGTGAACGGGTGGGTGGGTGGGAGTGATCCGCCGCGGAGCGGCGGGGTTGGGGGTCTGCCCGGGCAGGGTGTCGGGGAGCGATGGGGGCGGTGCTCTTGGCCGTGCGGGGTGGTGGGGGGCGGACTGCGCCTCCTGGGCGCCCTAGGAAGAGAGGGCCTGGGAGAGGTCGAGGAACGTGGCGACGCGGGACGCGACGCTCTCCGCGTACGCCGCGTCCGACCGGTCGAACGCCCCCCGCCCCGTCCCACGGAGAAACGTCACGACGCCCAGCGTGCGCCCCCTGCTCCGCAGGACGACACAGAGAGCGTGCACCGAGTCCTCGGGCCACTGCCGCAACGCCGCCCACTCCGCCGAAGCCCCCACCCCCGCGCTGGCCCGCACGGACCCCACCCGCTCCACGCTCTGCGGCGCGGGATGCCCTTCGGGGTAGCGGACGGGGATGCCCGCCGTGGCGACGGGACGGCAGGGGCCGGGCGGCCCGGCCGGTGTCGCCGCCGTACGGACCAGACGTACCGGATCCTCGCCCGCCAGCAGGTCCACCAGCGCGTGGTCGGCGAACCCGGCGAGCGCGAAGTCCAGCTGGACCGTCGCCGCCTCCGTCGGGTCCTCGCACTCCGCCGTGGCCCGCGCAGCCCGGTGCAGCTGCTGGGAGCGGAACCGCAGCTGCGACGCGAGCTGCTCCGTCTGCTTGGCCTGCGTGACGTCGAGGAACAGCCAGCCGACGCCCAGCGGCACGGGCTCCTCCGCGAGCGGCGAGGCGAGCCGGAGGAAGCCGCTGCGCCAGCACCGGCGCGCCTCCCCGTCGTCCTCCCCGCCCGCGGACGCCCGCACCGTCACCCACATCTCCGCGGGCGCGGGCGGCGTCCCCTCGGCGAGGACGTGCGTCAGCGCGTTCTCGAGCTCCTCCACGCCCTGCCCGAGCAGATCGGCGAGCGGCCGCCCGAGGACGGCGCTGCGGCCCACTCCGAAGGCGCGGGCCGCGTGTTCGTTGACGACGGCGGGCCTGAGGTCCGCGTCGACCAGGACCACGCCCCACGACGCCGTCTCGAACAGCGCCTCGCTCAGCGCGATGGACCGCTCCAGGTCGATCTGCGCGTGGACCTCGCTGAAGGCGCAGTACACCCCCGAGGACTTCCCGTCGCCGCCCCGCACGGACGCCGACTGCATCCGCACGAGCACCCGCCCGCCGTCCTTGGTGACCAGGGCGAACTCGTGCACCTGCCGCCCCGGCGCGTCCATCGCGGACAGCAGCCGCTCCTCGACGTCCCCGGCGTCGGCGGGCCGCACGGCCCACCCGGTTAACCCGTGCCGCCCGACGGCCTCCGCCGCCGTCCACCCGAGGATCCGCTCGGCCTCGCGGTTCCAGTGCGTCACCACACCGTCGGCGTCGAAGGCGCAGAGCGCGGCGTCCATCCCGTCCAGGAGCGCCGCGAGCAGCTCGGCGCTCCCGGGCTCGGGTTCTTCAGGACCGAGTTCGTCAGTGGTTCCGCTCTGTCGCGAAGCACTCACGTGGCACCCCCTACAGGCCTGCGCGATCTGCCCGTACCGCATGTCAGATCATTCAACTGGAACGTGACGCAGCCCACAGGGAGTTCCCGGAAGTTGGAGAGAAATCGTTGTGCGTCCGCTTACCCGAAAAATCGGTTGAGCCGCCCAACACCGCTTCCTAAGGTGTGTATCACTCGAAGAAAGGAGGTGATCCTGCAGTGATTTCATTGCGGACGCGAGAGGTGGCTGCGGGCTAGCGGCCTGCCACCACACCCAGTGCGGTGCCGGACCAGCACGAGTGACGAGCGTGCAGCCGGCCCAAACCAGAGCAGTCACCCGACCCGCGAGCCGCCGGTACGTCCGGCCGGCTCCCTCCGCCCCCCGGGCGGCAGGGACCCAGGCTCGCGGGTCGCCTGCGTTGCGGGGCGGGGAGCGGTAGGGAGTTGAGAGTCGCCCTGCTGTACGCGGCATGCGTGCGTCAGCCCCTGCTGACCGCCGTGAGGATCTCCGGCAACCGCCTCGCGAGACGCGGCGCCGCGAGCCGCAGCCCCAGCTCCGTGACCGTCGCCCCGTAGACCGCGCCCAGCGGCAGCAGCAGCCACGTCCAGGACGTCGCGCCCGAGGCGTGCAGCCAGATCGTGAGGGCCAGGACGGGCGCGCACAGCAGCGCCGCCGCGACCATCCCGCCGAGGATGGAGATCCAGGCGAGGCCCGCCTGACCGGGGGCGACGTTCTTGTAGCCCTCCTGCGGGATGGAGTACGGGAAGCGGGCCGAGGACCACGCGCCCGTGGCCAGCATCGCGCCGAGCAGCGCGAAGGAGAGGCCGAGCACTTCCGGCAGGGCGGGCCAGTCGCCGAGCAGCGCGGTCGTCAGGACGGTGACGAACGCGGCGTACGGGAGGGTGATCAGGAGGAGCGCGAGGGCCCGGCCGCGCAGCTCCACGTACGCGTCACGGGGCGACGAGATCGTCATCGCCACCATCCAGAACGCCGACGTGTCCTGCCCGAACTGGTTGTACATGAGGACGCCGAGCATGCCCGCCGCGAAGCACGCGAAGTAGACGGACCCGGTGCCCTGCAGGGCGTTGAAGAGCGGCACGATCAGACCGATGGCGAGGGACGTGACCCAGGCGGCCTTGGTCTTCGGGTCGCGCCAGACGTAGCGGAGGCTGCGTTCCATGACCGTGCCGGTACGGCCCGCGGGCAGCAGCCCGCCGAGGACGCCCGCCGTGCGGGACGTGCCCTTGTCCGGTTCCGCGGCCGCGATCGTGGAGCCGTCGGGTGCCGTCATCAGGCGGGTCAGGCTGCGCTGCCAGAGGGTGAGGAGGGCGAGGAGGGCCGCCGCGGTCAGGGCCAGCTGGGCCGCCGCCGTGGCGTACGCGCCCTCGCTGACCGAGTCGACCGCGCCGAGCGCCGCGGACGGCGGGATCCAGCGCACCACGTCCGCAGCCGGGTCGAGCGTGGACATGCCGGACGAACCGAGTTTCTGCGCGCCGAAGTTCACGACCTGCGCGCCGACCGCGATGACCAGGCCGCTGAGGACCGCGAGGTCGCGTCCCTTGCGGCTGGTGAGGAGGCGGATGTTGGCGGCGGCGACCGCGCGGGCCAGCGCCACGCAGACGAGCAGGGTGAGGGCGACCGCGACGACACCGGTGACCGCCGCCGCGGCGCCGTGCGCCAGGGCCACCGCCGCGCCCGCCGCGAGGCAGAGCGTGAACAGCGGGCCGATGCCCACGAGGGAGGCGGCGAGCAGTGCCCGTACGAGCGGGCGCGGCCGCAGCGGCAGCATCACCAGACGCGTCGGGTCGAGGGTCTCGTCACCGCTCGGGAAGAACAGCGGCATGACCGCCCAGCCGAGTGCGAGCACCGCGACGAGCAGGACGCAGACCGTCGCCGCGTGCGTGTTGCCGCGCAGCGCGACGAGCCCGAGGAGCTGGAGGGCGGCGAAGAGGAGCGCGACGGTGACGGACGCGATGTAGGCGGCGCGGCGGCCCGTGGACTGGCGCAGGCCGTTGCGCAGGAGGGACAGCTTCAGGCGGATGAGGACGGGCGCGAGCGCCGGGGACGCGGTGGGGCGCGCCGTCGTGGAGCGGGCGGTGGTCATCGGGGGCCGCCGCCCAGCCAGTCGAGGTCGGTTCCCGCGGTGCGGCCGTGCGCGCCGACGAGTTCCAGGAACGCCTGCTGGAGCGAGGGCGCCGCGCCCCGCACCTCGGCGAGGGTGCCGTGCGCGCGGATGCGGCCCGCGGCCATGACGGCGACCCAGTCGCAGAGGGATTCGACGAGCTCCATGACGTGCGAGGAGAAGACGACGGTGGCGCCGGACGCGGTGTACCGCTCCAGGACGCCGCGAATGGTCTGCGCGGAGACGGGGTCGACGCCTTCGAACGGTTCGTCGAGGAAGAGGACTTCGGGGTTGTGCAGCAGCGCGGCGGCGAGGCCGATCTTCTTGCGCATGCCGGTCGAGTAGTCGACGACGAGTTTGTGCTGGGCGCCCGCGAGGTCGAGTACGTCGAGGAGCTGCGTGGCCCGTTTGTCGACCTCGGCGCCGGGCAGTCCGCGCAGCCTGCCGGTGTACGCGAGGAGTTCGCGCCCCGAGAGCCGCTCGAAGAGACGGAGGCCCTCGGGGAGTACGCCGATGCGGGCCTTCACCTCGACGGGGTCGCGCCACACGTCGTGGCCGGCGACCTCGACGGTGCCCTGGTCGGGCCGGAGGAGACCGGTGACCATGGAGAGGGTGGTGGTCTTGCCCGCGCCGTTGGGGCCGACCAGGCCGATGAACTTGCCCGCGGGCAGGGTCAGGTCGATCCCGGCGACGGCGACCTGCTCGCCGAACCGCTTCCAGAGCCCCCGGATCCGTACCGCCGCCGCTCCCGGCTCCGCTTCCGTCTCCGCTGCCGTCACCGTGCCGCCCTCCGCCGTGTCCGCTGTGTCCGTCGTGTCCGTGGTGTCCGCACGATACGTCGGCTGCGGCCCCCGGGGTGGCCGGCATGTCGGGTTCTGCCGTCAGCGGCGCGCTTCCCTGCCGCACGCGTAGGCCAGCGGCGAGATGATCTCCTCGGCGTCCGGCAGCCAGCGGTTGGCGGCGGTGGGGCGGCAGGCCCACTGGACGGCGCCGATGGCGCCGAAGCGGGTCGGGGGCCCGGCGACGTACGTCCCCTCGCCGAGCGCGACCAGGTCGATGGCGGCCGGGGGCCAGCCCAGCTTGCGCACCAGGTCGGGGACCTTCGCCGTGGCGCCGGGCAGCACGAAGAACTGCATGCGACGGTCGGGCGTGCAGGTCACGGGGCCGAGGGTGAGCTCCATCCGCTCCATGCGGGCGAGCGCGAGGAAGCCGGCGGTCTCGGGCACGTCGATCGCGTCGAACGTGCGCCCGGTGGGCAGCAGGATCGACGCCTTGGGCTGCTTCTGCCAGAGCCGCCGGGCCACCGTCGCGCTGCCGGTGGCCTGGGTCGCCCAGTCCTCGCGGGCGGGGTGTGCGCCCGGCGCGTCGCACGCGGCCTCCCCGCACGAGCACCGCTCGACGCCCTCGACGGACTCGAGCCAGGTCCCGGGGAACACGTCCCAGTGGCGCTCCTCCGCGTACCGCACGGCCGTGTCGAGCAAGGCTTCTCCGCGCTGCTTCGGGATCTGCGCGGCTGACGTGACTCCGATGGTCTCTTCCACGCAGTTCTCAACTCCCGGTGCCACCTCGGGTTACGGGCGCACGCGAGGGCGGGGGAGGAGCATCGATCCTGCGAGCGGGGCGCATGGGTGCATGGGTGGGGGCGCGCGTGGGGATTGGCTCCCGGGTGCGGGTAGCCACGTCTCGGGCAATCGGAGGACGCCTCGGAGGAAGCCCGGGGACCGGCGGTGCCGTACGGAGTTCGAGCAGAGCACGGACCCGCAGGACCGTACATTTTGGCACTTGTAGTTCTTTATGCGTTCTTTTGCTTCTTTTGTGGCGCATCTTCGCCTTGTCCCAAGGGCATTGATCACCCTGAGGCGGTCCACGGCGGCCGCCCGTTCCGATGGTCCACGGTGCACACAGGGGGTACGCCATGGCCGCCAGGCCACTCGTCGCGCGACAGCCCAATGAACGGCTGCAGGCGCTCATTCAGGAAGCCGGCTGTTCCAACGCCGGTCTGGCCCGCAGGGTCAACATGTGTGGTGCGGAGCACGGCCTCGACCTGCGCTACGACAAGACGTCCGTGGCCCGCTGGCTGCGCGGGCAGCAGCCGCGCGGGCGGGCGCCCGGCATCATCGCGGAGGCGCTCGGCCGCAAGCTGGGCCGTACCGTCACCATCGACGAGATCGGCATGGCGAACGGCAAGAACCTCGCCTCCGGTGTCGGCCTGCAGTTCTCTCCGACCGTCCTCGGCGCCATCGAGCAGGTCTGCGAGCTGTGGCGCAGCGACGTCGGCCGCCGCGACTTCCTCTCCGGGTCGTCCGTGGCCGCCTCCGCGCTCGTCGAGCCCAGCCGCGACTGGCTGATCTCGTCGCCGGACTCGCAGGTCGGCAGGTCCGCGGGGCCGCGCGTCGGCATGGCGGACGTGGCGGCGGTCAAGGCGATGACGGAGGCGCTGACCCAGCTGGACCACCAGTTCGGCAGCGGTCATGTGCGGCCGGTCGTCGTGCACTACCTCAACTCCGTGGTCTCCGGGCTGCTCGCGGGCTCCTACCGGGAGGCGGTCGGGCGCGAACTCTTCGCCGCGGTCGCCCGGTTGACGGAACTCGCCGGCTACATGGCCGTCGACACGGGGCAGCCGGGCCTCGCTCAGCGCTACTACATCCAGGCGCTCCGGCTGGCCCAGGCGGCGGGCGACAGGGGGTACGGAGGGTACGTACTGGCGGCGTCGATGAGTCACCTCGCCGCGCAGCTCGGGAACCCGCGCGAGATCGCGCAGTTGGCGCGGGCCGCGCAGGAGGGTACACGCGGGCGGGTCACGCCCCGCGCGGAGGCGATGTTCTACGCCGCCGAGGCGCGCGGGCACGCGCTGCTCGGGGACGTGCGGGCCACGCAGGTCGTGGCGGGGCGGGCAGTCGAGGCGATGGACCGGGCGTCCGGCACGGCCGACTCGGGCGACGACCCGGTCTGGATCCGGCACTTCGACCACGCATATCTGGCCGATGAAATGGCGCATTGTCACCGGGACTTGGGCCAGGCCGACGCGGCGGCGCGCAGCGCCCAGGAGTCCCTGGACGGGCACCCGGAGACGCGGGCGCGCCGCCGGGCGATCGGGCTTGTCCTGCTGGCCACGGCACAGGTGCAGCGGCGCGAGGTGGAACAGGCCTGCCACACGGGCCTGCGGGCGGTCGAACTCCTCGGCACGCTGCGGTCGAACCGCGGCGCGGAGTACCTGGAGGACTTCCAGGACCGGCTCCACCCCTACCGGGAGGAGCCGGTGGTACGGGAGTTCGGGGCGCGCCTGGACATCCAGGCGGCGTGAGTTCCGCCCGGCATGCCCCAAAACAGCGTCTGACAGGGAGGTTTTGTTACTGGCGCCACCGCGCGGAGGGCGGCGTTCTGAGCTGCGTGGCAGAGGGATGTGGCGACCCGGTAGCGTGACCCGACGGTTCCGTAGGTCCCCCCAGGTGTAGGAGTCCCGGTGACGCAGCAGAGCGGTCAGGGCGCTGCTTCTTCCGATCCGCAGCAGCGGCCCGCCCACGAGGGCGTCGTGCTGCCCGCGGACGGCAGCGAGCCGCTGTTCCCCGGCACCGCGGGCCGGCACACCACCCCGGCGGGCGGCACGCCGTGGGGCGAGCCGTGGGGCCCCGCCCCGTCGGACCCGCCCACCCCGGGCCAGGGCCAGGAGTGGTCGACACCCCCCGCCCAGCCCCTCCCCCCGGAATCCGACTACGCCCAGCCGAACGCGCCGTACGGCACCCAGCAGGCCGCTCCGTACGGCACCGGGCAAGATGCCTCGCACGGCGCCCAGCAGCCGGGATACGGCGCCCCTCAGCCCGGCTACGGCTACCCGCAGTCCGGCCCCGGCGCCCAGCAGCCGGGGTACGGCACCCAGCCCACGGGCCAGGGCATACCGCAGCCGGGCCAGGGCATACCGCAGCCGGGGCACGGCTTCCCGCAGTCGGGGCCGGGCGGTCCGCAGTCCGGTCATGGCGTCCCGCAGCCTGGTTACGGCTATCCGCAGTCGGGGCCGGGCGGTCCGCAGCCTGGTCATGGCGCCCCGCAGCCCGGCTACGGCTACCCGCAGTCCGGCCCCGGTGGCCAGCAGTCGGGTCACGGTGCCTCGCCTTCCGGCCCCAGCGGCCGGGCCGGGGCCGCGCAGCCCGGACACGGCGTTCCGCAGCCGGGCACTGACGCCCAGCATCCCGGTGCCGGTGCTCCGCAGCCTGGTTACGGCTACCCGCAGTCGGGGCCCGGCGCCCCGCAGTCCGGCCCCGGTGGCCAGCAGTCGGGTCACGGTGCCTCGCCTTCCGGCCCCAGCGGCCGGCCCGGAGCCGCGCAGCCCGGACACGGCGTCCCGCAGCCGGGCGCTCACGCCCAGCATCCCGGTGCCGACGGCCAGCAGCCCGGCCATGGCGCCCCGCAGCCCGGTTACGGCTATCCGCAGTCGGGCCCCGGTGCCCCCCAGCCCGGACCCAACACCCCCGAGCCTGGTTACGGCTACCCGCAGTCGGGCCCCGGCGCCCCGCAGGCCGGTCCCGGTGGGGAGCAGGCCGGGTACGGGGGCTCGCAGCCCGGTGCCGGTCAGGCCGGGTACGGGGGCTCGCAGCCCGGTGCCGGTCAGGCCGGGTACGGGGGCTCGCAGGCCGGCGCCGGTCAGGGCGGGTACGGGTACCCCCAGGCGGGACCCGGGGCCCCGCAGGGTCCCTACGGGCAGGGTGGGCAGCCGAGCGGGGCCGGAGTTGCGTCCCACGCCGATCCGCGAGGGCAGGGCGCGCACGGGGCGCAGCAGGCGCACGGCGCCCATGCCGCCCCGCGTCCGGAGCAGCCGCAGCCTCCTTCCTCGCAGCCCAGACACGGCGCACATGCCGCACCGCAGTCGGGTGAGGACGGTCGGCAGGCCCCTCCCGCGGCCGGGAGGCAGGCACACGGCGCCCACGCCGCCCCCCTGCCGCCCGCCGGGCAACCGCAGCCGTTGCCGCCCGCCGCGTCGGCCGGTCAGAGCGTGCCGTTGCCGCCCGTTGCCGCGCCCGGCGCCGGTTCCGACAGTGATGCCACGCAGTACATACCTCCGGTGGGCGGGGCAACGGGCGCCGCCGACGAAGGCGTGACGCAGTACATACCCCCCGTAGGACCCGGCGCCCTGCCGCCCGAGGCCCCCGCCGCCGATGCCACGCAGTTCCTGGGGCGGGCCAACGGGCCGGTTGCCGGGTCCGACAGTGACCCCACCCAGCTCATCGCACCCATCCCCGCAGGACCCGCAGGACCCGCAGGACCCGCAGGACCTGCGGGACCCGCGGGGCCCACGCCGCCCGAGCCGGCCGCCGCGCCCTACGGCATCCGCCCCGGCGCCCCCGGCGACCGCCAGCCGCCCGCCGAGTTCGACAGTCTCTTCCGTACCGAGCCGGAGGCGGAAGGCCCCGCCTCGACCCAGCAGATGCCCCGCGTCCAGGCCCAGGGCCCGGCACCCGTACCCGCCCCCGAGCCCGCGGGCGGCGGCCATGGAGGCGGGGGCCGGCGCAACCGCACCGGGTCGAAGGTGCCACTGATCGCCGCGGTCGGCGTCGGCATCGCCGTGCTCGGCATCGGCGCGGGCGCGCTCCTCAGCGCGGGCGGCGGCGAGGACGACGCGAAGGACGACGGCAAGCCCGTCTCCGCCTCCGGCGAGCCCGACGAGCGGCCCTCGCCGAGCGCCGACCCCGCCGAGGACCAGGCCGTCGCCCTGGACAAGCTGCTCGCCGACAGCAACAACAGCCGTGACTCGGTCATCGCCGCCGTACGCAACGTCGGCAAGTGCCAGAACCTGGACCAGTCGGCGCAGGACCTCCGCGCCGCCGCGAAGCAGCGCAACGGCCTCGTCACCCGGCTCGCGGGCCTGAAGGTCGACAAGCTGCCCGCCAACGACCAGCTGACGGCCTCCCTCAACAAGGCCTGGAAGGCCTCCGCGGCGGCCGACAACCACTACGCCGCCTGGGCGGACCAGGTCGCGGGCAAGAAGGGATGCAAGAAGGGCCACGCCCGCAACACCCCGCAGACCGCGGCCGGCAACCGCGAGAGCGGCGCGGCGACCACCGCCAAGGAGCAGGCCGCGAACCACTGGAACGCGATCGCCCGGAAGTACAGCCTCACCGAGCGCAACAAGACTCAGCTCTAGAGGCTGGAGGTCAGGGGCTAGGGATTAGGGCTAGGGGCTAGGGCTAAGGGCTAAGGGCTTGGAGCCCGGGCGCGCGGGTCAGGCCGTCTGCTCCAGTGTCTTCTCCACATTCACGAAGCCCTCGCGCGCCGGGACGAGCCTCCCGTCGCGCACCGTCTGGAACGTGACGCCCGAGTTGATCAGGCGCGGGAACTCGCTGGCCGCGAGGAGGTCCTCGAAGCGCCAGCTCAGCGGCGGCGTCAGGCCGCCCGTCTCGACCCGCAGGCCGCCGTCGAGGGCGCGGCGCAGCGTGCGGGCCGACACCTCGCCGCCGTCGAGCGACTCGACGGCCTGCTTCAGGACGGTGTACGCGATCCACGTGGTCTGGACGCCCGCGTCCGAGGGGTCCACCCGGTTGTCGCCGAACGCCTGCTCGCGGATGACGTCCCGCATCCGGTCCCACCGCGCGTCGCCCGCCGCCGGGTACCAGCCGGTGACGTACGCCCCTTCGTAGGGCCCGCTCGCGCCGCCGGTGCGGTCGACCAGGGACTGGTCGACGCTGCCGAGCACGGACGAGATGCGGACCGGCGGATAGTCGTCCTTGGTGCGCCGGAACGAGTCGTAGAACGTGTCCGTGCGCGCCCCGAGCGCCGCCGTCACACAGCCGTTGTCCGCTCCCGCGTCCTTCAGCGCCCGCTCGGCCTGCGGCGTGAGGTCGGTGCCGTCCTCGGGGGCGCGGATGTCGGAGACGGGCTTGTGGTGGCCGTCGGCGAGGCCCTGGTTGAGCAGCTTGGGCAGCTCGTCCCCGGCGAGGGTGTCGGGCCGGACGAGGGAGACCCGGTCGCAGCGCGCGGCGAGCTGTCGGCCGTTGCCGGCGAGGAGGGCCGGTTCGCCGCCGTTGACGGGGTACGAGAGCGGGCTGCTGAACTCGTCGTCGGTGACGCCGTAGCCGCCGATGTAGGGGATGCCCGCGACTTCGAGCGGGCCGAGGAAGGAGCGGCCGTGCTGGCTGTACGCGCCGACGACCGCGACCACGTCGTTGTCGACCGCCTGCCGCGCGCACTCGGCGGCGCCGACGGAATCGTTGTGGTCGTTGCAGGTGAGGACCTTGAGCTCGCGGCCGCCGAGGCCGCCGTGGGCGTTGACCCAGCGGGCGTAGGCCTGTGCCATGGCGGGGACGCCGGGCTTGTTGGTGGCCTTGGTCTTCTCGGGGGCCCAGGTCATGACGGTGATGGGGTCGTCCCCGGAACCCCCCGTGGTTCCAGGGATGACCCCGCAACCGGATATCAGCGACGCACACGCCGCCACGGCGGCCGCCGAGAGCGCTGCGGTTCGGGAGGGGCGGGGGAGGAAGGTGCGTCGCCAGCCGGTCATGTCCCTGCACGATTCCGTTGCGTGGCCAACCGGGGAGTGACTCGCCCTCAACGGACAGTGACATGAAAGTGAACGGGCGGGGTCCGGTTCGCGTGCGGGGAGTGGGAACGTACGATCCATGACCGTGCAAGATTCGGAGAAGTCTTCCCGTCGCGGCCGTCGCTCCAGCACCATGGGCGGCATGCCGACCAACGACATGCCGTGGTGGCGCTGGCGCAGCAACGTGCGCTCGGCGCTGCACATGCTCTCCGACCCCGACTTCCAGCGGGAGTGCTGGCTCGCGGGGCGCGAGGAGTACGGGGACGTGACCGATGCCGTGTACCGGCTGGTCGAGGACACGTGGCTGGACAACTGGTCCGCGGAGAAATACGTCGGGACGATCTTCCGTGACCCGCAGGAGGCGGCGCTCGTCGACACGGCCGTGCTGAGGGTGCTGCGGATCATGCACGAGGTGGGGCCCGACGCGCTGGTCTCCGTCTATCTGGACCACCCGGGGTGGCCCGAGGCGGTCCGCGCGGCCCGCGACGCGCACGTGCGTCTCGCCGCCGGTGACGGCGAGGACCCGGACGTACCGCCGCAGACGCTCGAGGTGCTGCGGATCATGACACGGTCCGCCTGACGGCACGTCCGCCTGACGGGACGATTGCCGTCGGCGGTGCCCGCTGTGGGAACCTTGGCCGCATGAACGAGCAGTCCACCGCGCCCGCCGCCCCCGCTGAGCAGTACGTCCTCACCCTCTCGTGCCCCGACAAGCAGGGCATCGTGCACGCCGTGTCGAGCTACCTCTTCATGACCGGCTGCAACATCGAGGACAGCCAGCAGTTCGGCGACCACGACACCGGACTGTTCTTCATGCGCGTCCACTTCTCGGCCGAGGCCCCGGTGTCCGTCGAGAAGCTGCGGGCGAGCTTCGCCGCGGTCGGCGACTCCTTCCACATGGACTGGCAGATCAACCGCGCCGAGGACAAGATGCGCGTGGTGCTGCTGGTGTCGAAGTTCGGGCACTGTCTCAACGACCTGCTGTTCCGCTCCCGGATCGGCGCGCTGCCCGTGGAGATCGCCGCCGTCGTCTCCAACCACCGGGACTTCGCCGAGCTCGTCGCCTCGTACGACATCCCCTTCCACCACATCCCGGTGACGAAGGAGAACAAGCCCGAGGCCGAGGCGCAGCTGCTCGAACTCGTGCGCTCGCTGGACGTGGAGCTCGTCGTCCTCGCCCGCTACATGCAGGTCCTCTCGGACGACCTGTGCAAGGAGCTCAGCGGGCGGATCATCAACATCCACCACTCGTTCCTGCCGAGCTTCAAGGGCGCGAAGCCGTACCACCAGGCGCACGCCCGGGGAGTGAAGCTGATCGGTGCGACCGCGCACTATGTGACCGCCGACCTCGACGAGGGCCCGATCATCGAGCAGGAGGTCGAGCGGGTCGGCCACGGCGTCACCCCGGACCAGCTGGTCGCGATCGGCCGTGACGTGGAGTGCCAGGCGCTGGCGCGGGCCGTGAAGTGGCACGCGGAGCGCAGGATCCTCCTGAACGGCCGCCGCACGGTCGTCTTCGCCTGAGCCCGAGCCCTCTGCGGCTGAGAGTCTGCCTGAGTGCCTGAGTGCCTGAGTGCCTGAGTGCCTGAGCCCTCCGGCGGCCGGGTGGGCGACGGGCGGTCTACATCCGGCTCAGGGACGCCGCCGCGAACAGCACGTCTCGGATCGCCTCGCGGTCGCCGTCCTGGCCCGCGGCCGCCTCCTCCGGCGACACGTGGCCCGCGGCGAGACGGCAGAACTCGACGCCGTCCAGCGCCACGTGCGCCACCTCGTGCTCCCGCGAGCCGGTCGCCGCGGGGGAGTCGAGCGGGATGAGCCACTCGCCGCCGCCGAGCCCCTCGATCTCCAGGCGCAGGCTGCGGCCCGGCGCGCCCGCCGCGACCAGGTGGCGGGGCGGGGTGGCGAGCCCGGAGCGGCGGCGCTCGGCGAGCGTGCCGGGGAGCAGCCGGGCGGCGAGGTCGATCATGCGGTGGAGGTGCCGGGGCGCGGGCGGCGCGTACGGATAGTCGACCGCGTCGGCGATGTCGCCCGCGTGGATCCAGCACTCGAAGGCGCGGTCCACCATCGAGTCCCGCAGCGGCAGCTCGATGGCCTGCTGCTGCTCGGGTCCTGTGCCGCCGGGGACGGGCACCGTTCCGTACGGCACCGGGAGGCGGCCGGAGCCCCCGCCCGCGAAGGACACGGTGCGGATCAGTTCGTGCGTCTGCTCGCGCCACGGGGTGCGCACCGCGCGGGTGGGCGGGAAGTGCGAGGCCCGCCAGTACGCCTCCGTGCGGTGGGAGGGGGCCCGCGGGACTCTGACCTCCGGGCCGAGCGGGTCGTCGAGGCCGAGGGCGAGTCCGACCATGCCGTCGACCGCCAGGAGGTGTGAGATGACCCCGGCGACGGTCGTCCTCCTGCTGACCGGGCCGTCGTCGTCGAACCAGCGCAGCCGCACCGGCGCGTGCCACTCCGCGTCGCCGATGTCCTGGAGAAGGGCGTCGAGGCGTGCGGTCTCCGCGTCGTACGGAACGGCCCACTCCGGCACCGGGATGCGCGGCGGGCGGCGGCCGAGGCAGCTCTCCAGGACGCGGGTGCGCAGGCCGGGGTCGAGGTCGAGGCTCTCCTCGGGGTGGAGCAGGCCCACGGCGTCGCGCAGCCGGAGCGCCTCCTCCGCGCACGGGCCGCAGTCGCCCAGGTGTTCCTCGACGGCGGTGGCCTCCTCCGCGGAGCAGGCGGCGAGCGCCCAGGCGCCGAGCAGGGATTTCAGGACGCGGTGCTCCAGGACGAGCGGCTCGGGTGCCGGCGGCGGGTCGGGCAGGGCTTTTCCGGTGTCCTCGACGGAGGAGCGCGGCATCGGTATGCGCGGCGCGGTGCCGTCCGCGTTGTCCACGTGGTCGGCGTGGTCGGCGTGGTCTGAGGTGTTCGCGTGATCCGCGCGGTTCCGGCGGTCGGGATCTTCGTGCGGCTCGGGGCGGTCGGTGCCGGTCACAGCGTGGCTCCGGGGCCGGACGACGTGTCGTGGGTGCGGGCGGCGGGCGGGGCGACGTCGTTGGCCGTGGAGAGGAGCTGCAGGCCGAGGCGGAGCCTGCGGCGGGCCTCGTCCTCGGTGACGCCGAGGTCCGCGGCCGTCTGGCGGTAGTCGCGGCGTTGGAAGTAGGCCAGCTCCAGGGCGGCGCGCAGCGGGGTGGGCATCGCCGTGACGATGTAGTCCGCGCGGGCGGCCGCCGAGGCGCGGCGGACCTTGCGCTCCAGGTCCTCCGTGGTGCCCTCGCCACCGCGGGCGAGCGCGGCGGACTCGGTCTGGCGGAGCCGGTGCACGGCGCGCTGGTGGGTGAGCGTGGCGATCCAGGAGCGGAGCGGGCCCTGCCGTGGGTCGTACGCGTCGGGGTTCTCCCAGACGTGGCCGAAGACCTCGCGGGTGATGCGGTCGGCGGCGCTCTCGTCGCCGAGGACGCGGTGGGCCAGGCCGTGCACGAGCGAGGCGAACCTGTCGTACAGCTCCCCGAGCGCGGCGGCCTCCCCGTGCGCCAGCCGCTGCTGCATGCGGCGGTCCCAGCGCCGCGGCGCGTCCTTCGGCATGCGGCCCCCTCGTGCGCTTGCCTCGTCCTGCTTCTGCTGCCTACTCGAACGGTACTTCGGGTTCTGCCCTCTCTCGAATGTAGTCGGCGCCGCTGACAGCGCACTCCCGTTTGCGGCAAAGCGCGCACTCTGCCGGAGGCCGGATGATATTGACGGGGGCAGGCTGGTGTTTCATGGGGGACAGGTGGGGCAGCTGAAGCAGAACGAAACGTAGGGACTGCTTCCGGATCACTCCGCAGGCGCGGAGCAGGCAACGGCGAGCGAGAGGCGTGGCGCGTGACGCTCAAGGTGACCGTGGGCGAGCAGGAGGGATGGGCCGTGCTGTGCGTCTCGGGCGAGATGGACCTGCTGACCTCGCCCGTACTGCGTCAGCGCGTGCACGACGCTGTCGCCGACGGCCGCCGCCGCATCGTCCTCGACCTCTCCGAAGTGCTGTTCTGCGACTCCAGCGGCGTCGGCGTGCTGATCGCCACGCGCCGCCTCATCCGCTCGTTCCAGGGCAGGCTGCGGCTGATACTGCCCGCCAAGGGCGCCGAGGACGGCTCGCACGTGAACCGCGTCCTCGCGGCGCTCGGCGTACGCCGCCTCTTCGAGGTCTTCCCGGACGTACCGGCAGCCCTGGACGACACCGCCACGCCGCTCTCCGCGTAGGACACGAGCTCTAGCCCACGTGCCGCTTGGCCGTGGCCACGAAGGAGTTGATGGCCTCGCGCGAGACCCGGCGCCGCTCGGCCAGCGCGTCCCGGTCGTCCGCCCGGCGCACGTCGGCCACGTGGTCGAGGGTTTCCCAGGCGAGCCGCACCAGTTCCTCGTCGTTGGTGAGCAACTGCACGCGGAACAGCGCCTCCTGCGCGTCGGATCTCATCTCGTACGAACGGAAGCGCAACTCCTCGATCTCCTCCTGCCGGTTCTCCGCCCTGCTGAACCAGCGGTCGACCAGGATCCGCCGGTAGTTGACCAATGCCCCGGCATACGCGCAGTACGCATCTATGCGTTCCTGTCGTAGTTTCTCCCCGCGCGTGAACCGCTCCGTCCGCTCGATCGCCCTCCTCTGAAAGGAGTGGGTCAGCCCCGCACCCAGGAGGGTTCCGAGCACCGCTATGACACTTGCCGCCACCGCTTCCACGCAGCACAGTGCAGCACATCAGACCCGTGGAACACCCTTGTCCCGGAATTCCGGCGGTCTTGACACAAGCGCCGCTTTCCCGCCTCACGGGCGCCGTCAGCACGTACGCTCGCAGCTGGGGAAACACCCCCTGAACACGTACCCAACCGCGGAAGTGAGGCGGCCCGAAGATCATGGACAGTGCCGAGTACGAGCGTAGGATCGCGGCCCGGTTCGCCACCTTCGACCAGGACGGCAACGGCTACATCTCCCGTGAGGACTTCAGCACGGCGGCAGCCGCCCTGTGCGCGGAGTTCGACGCCACGGCGCGGTCCGAGAGGGGGCAGGCCCTCTACATCGGGGCCGAGGCGTTCTGGCAGGGCATGGCGGGGATCGCGGACCGTGACGGCGACCAGCGGATCACCCGCGACGAGTTCGTGGGCGGCGCGGTGAAGCGGCTGCGCGACAACCCCGAGCGGTTCGCGGAGATCGCGCGGCCGTTCCTGCACGCCGCGATCGGCGTCGCGGGCGCCGGCGCGGACGGCACGGTGGCCCCGGCCGAGGCCGGGCGCGCGCTGAAGGCGCTCGGCGTGCCCGAGGACGTCGCGACCGCGGTGGCCACCGCCCTGGACGCGGACGGCGACGGCCGCGTCTCGGAGCAGGAGGTCGTGACGGCCTTCGCGCAGTACTTCACCGTTCCCGAGTAGCGGAGAAGCGCTCCCGCAGCTTGTACTTGAGGACCTTGCGCAGTGTGTCGTTGCGGGGAAGCGCCTCGACCAGCTCCAGCTGTTCCGGCAGCTTGTAGGTGGAGAGGCCTTCCCCGCGCAGGTACGAGGTGACGGCCTCCAGTGTCAACGTGCCGGTGCCCGCGCGCTGTTCGACGACCGCGCAGACGCGTTCCCCGCGCTCGGGGTCGGGCAGGCCGACCACGGCGGCCTCCCCGACGGCCGGATGCTGGTGGAGCAGGTCCTCGATCTCCTTGGCGGAGATGTTCTCCCCCTTGCGGATGATGATGTCCTTCGCCCGCCCGGTGAGGACGAGATGGCCGGTCTTCCTGAGGTGGCCGAGGTCCCCGGTGATCAGGAACCCGTCGGCGTCGAAGGCGTCCGCGCTCTGCGCCGGGTCCAGATAGCCCCGGCAGACGGCCTCCCCGCGCAGCCGCACCTCGCCGTCCGTGTCGGGCGGCAGCTCGTCGCCCTGCGCGTCCGTGATGCGGATCTCCATGCCCTCAGGGGGCAGTCCTTCTGTCGTCGCGAGGTTCTCCGCGGTGTCGTCGGGGGCGCCCATCGTGATCATCGGCACCTCCGTCATGCCGTACCCGTGCGTGAGCTGACAGCCCATCTCGCGCACCACCGCGTGGTAGACCTCCGGCGGCTTGGGCGCCCCGCCGCCCGCGAGGAGGCGCAGCGTCGGAATGACGCGCTGCCCTTCGGGCAGTTGGCGCTGCTCGGTGAGGAACATCGAGTAGAACGCCGTCGAGCCGCCCGCCACGGTCACGCCGTGCCGCCGGTAGCCGTCGAGCGACGCGGGCAGCGCGAAGTGTTCGAACATGACGGCGGGGAAGCCGTAGAGCAGCAGCATCACGGTGTAGTCGGGGCCCGCGATGTGGGCGTAGGGGAACGCCATCGACCCGACGTCCGACTCCTTCAAACGCAGGGCGTGGGCCAGGCAGGAGCCGCCCGCGATCAGTGAACGGTCGGTGTGCAGGACACCCTTGGGGTCGGACGTGGTGCCCGAGGTCCAGTAGATCCAGCGCACCACCGTGCCGTCGGAGGGCGGCGGGGGCAGCACGGCGGGGTCGGCCTCGGGCAGCGACGCGTACGCCTCGAAGACCTCGGTCCCGTTCTCGTCCTCCGTGGCGAGCCTGCGGGCCATCTCCGTGTGGTCGAAACCGCGCCAGACGCCCGGTACGGCGAAGAACTCCGCCTTTGACTCCCGCAGGGCGTAGCCGACTTCGCGGTCCCGCAGGAAGGGGATCAGGGGCGACTGGACGGCGCCTATGCGGGCGAGCGCGAAGGAGAGCAGGGCGGTCTCGATGCGGGTGGGCAGCTGCCAGGCGACGACCGTGCCGGGCCGCACGCCCCTCTCGTACAGCCCGGCGGCGACGCGCTCGGCACGGTCCCGCAGCTGACCGAAGGTGAGCGTGCGGTCGCCGGACGGTTCGGCGGCGGCCTGCACGAGGACGACCCGGTCGGGGGTGAGGTCGGCGCGGCGCGCGAGGAGTTCCCAGAGGGTGCGGGACTCGCCCAGCGCGTACGCGGTCTCGTTCACCGAGGTCCTCATGCGATCCCCTCCCGGGCCCACACACCCCTACCTGACGCTTCGTCAGATCGTGCCCGAGAGCGTAAGCCCCGGCGCCTTGTCGGTCCAGGGGTGCGGGGCTAGCCTGCCGCCTGACGGGCCATCAGATGTGACGACCTAGGCCGGAGGGACGCACCGCATGGACCTCACGTACACCGACGAGGAGGAAACCTTCCGGGCCGGGCTGCGCGACTGGCTCGCGCTCGTACTGCCCAAGCTCCCCGCCAGACCCTCGCCCCAGGACTGGCCGGGACGGCGCGCCTACGACACCGCGTGGCAGCGCCTCCTGTACGACGCGGGCTACGGAGAGGTGCACTGGGACGCCTCCCCGACGCAGCGCCTCATCTTCCTGGAGGAGACGGAAAAGGCGGGCGCCCCCTACGTAGGGGCCAATTTCGTGGGCCTGCTCCACGCGGGCCCGACCATCGCATCCGAAGGCACGCCGGAACAGCGCGACCGGTGGCTGCCGCCCGTCCTGCGCGGCGACGAGGTGTGGTGCCAGGGTTTCAGCGAGCCCGACGCCGGATCCGACCTCGCGTCGCTGCGCACGCGCGCGTGGCGGGACGGCGACCACTACGTGGTGAGCGGCTCCAAGATCTGGACCTCCCACGCGGAGGTCGCCGACTGGTGCGAGCTCCTGGTGCGTACGACACCGGTCAGCGAGGCCGTGCCGAAGCACCGGGGCATCACCTGGCTCGCGATGCCGATGGACGCCCCCGGCATCACCGTGCGGCCGTTGCGCACGCTCGCGGGGTCCACGGAGTTCGCCGAGGTGTTCCTCGACGAGGTGCGCGTCCCGGTGGCGAACCGGGTCGGCGAGGAGAACGACGGCTGGCGCGTGACGATGGTGACCCTGTCGTACGAGCGGGGCACCGCCTTCGTGGGTGAGGTGGTGGCCTGCCGTCGCGTCCTCGGCGAGCTGGCCCGCGAGGCCCGCGGGAACGGCCGCTGGGGCGACCCGGCGCTGCGGCGCAGGCTCGGACGGCTGAGCGCCGAGTTCTCGGCGCTGTGGCGGCTCACGCAGTGGAACGTGAGCGAGGCGCAGCGCACCGGCGGTGTCCCCGGAGTCGGCGGCTCGGTCTTCAAGCTGCGCTACTCCCACGCGCGGCAGGAGCTGTACGACGCCGCCGCCGAGGTGCTGGGCGCGGGCGCGCTCGACCTCGCCCACGAGTGGACCCTCGACCGCCTCTCCTCGCTCTCGTACACGATCGCCGCGGGGACCTCGCAAATTCAGCAGAACATCGTGGCCGAGCGCATCCTCGGCCTCCCGAAGGGGCGGTGAGGGTCCGTATGGATTTCCAACTCGACGACGACCAGCGCGCGTTGAAGGACGGCGTGCGGCAGCTCCTGGAGGGCCGGTTCGCGCTGCGGGAGGCCACGGACCGGATCGACCGGGCGCTCTGGCGCGAACTGGGGGACGCGGGCTTCTTCTCCCTCGCGCTGCCCGAGGCGGACGGCGGGGTCGGACTGGGGCTGCCGGAGGCCGTGTTGGTCTTCGAGGAGGCGGGACGGGTCCTGCTGCCGGGACCCGCCGTGGCGACGTTCCTGGCGGCGGGGGTCGTGCCGGGCGCCGCGACGGGGGAGGCCGTGGTGACCGCGGTCGACGGCACGCTGGTGCCGTGGCTCGACGAGGCGGACGTGGTCCAGGGCGACACGACCGGCGCCCTCCCCCTGCGGTCCGTCGACCCGCTGACGCCGCTGCACCGCGTCCCCGACGCCGGCAGCCTCGACCGAGGCGCGCTCCTCTACGCGGCGGAACAGCTCGGCAGCGCCGCACGCACTTGCGAGACGGCCGTCCAATACGCACGGCGACGGGAGCAGTTCGGACAGCCGATCGGCGCGTTCCAGGCGGTGAAGCACCTCTGCGCGCAGATGCTCGTACGCGCCGAGCTCGCCCGCGTCGCGGTGTACGCGGCGGCCGTCACCGGGGACCGCCTGGACGCGTCCGCCGCCAAGCTGCTGGCCGACGACGCGGCCGTGCGCAATGCGCGGGACTGCCTTCAGGTGCACGGCGGCATGGGATTCACCTGGGAGTCCGACGTGCACCTGCACCTCAAGCGGGCCTGGGTGCGGGCCGAGCTCGGACGGTCGGCGCGGGCCGCCGAGGAGGAGCTCGCCGAGGCGCTCTGAAAAATTGGTCTGCCCGATATCACCCACTTTGTCCGTTGTTTCGTGCCTCCGGCCCTGCCCGGGCGGGGACTACTCAGCGTCGATATCGGGTTGTGTCCTACGCGTGACTCGTCACGGCACGGAGTCGGTGTCCGGCTCGGGTACCTTGTGTGAGATGCGAGTGGTCCTGAGGCCGAACCATGCCGGAGTTGCCCATGCGGTGGCGCCGGATCCGGCGATGCGCACCGCTCGCAGCGCAGGGCGGGGCCCGGCCGCCGCCTGTTCGACCCCCCGCGGCGCGCGTCGCACAGTATGCCGTACGCGTACTCCTTCGCGCTGGAATATGCCCGAAGCGCTTGTTGGGGTGACTGAACGTCAATCATGCTGTCTCCCAAGGGGATCACGTTCGGTGACCCTGTGGAGTCGCGAGGCGATGTGTCCGCCGGTTCGGATGGTGTGAGCGGTGCAGGTGCTTCAAGTTCAGCTGGAGGTCGGGGCCGACCCCGCGGAGGTGGGGCGGGCCAGACGATGGGCGCGGTCCAGGCTCGCGGGCTCGGGGATAGAGGCCGACGAGCCGGTCGCCGAGACGCTGATCCTGCTGATCTCGGAACTCGTCACCAACGCGGTTGTGCACACCGGCTGTCCGGCCGTGCTGCGCATGCTGCTCCCGCGCGTCCTCGCCGACGCCCCCGGGACGGTCAGGGTCGAGGTGGTCGACAGGAGTGCCCGTCCGCCCGCCCAGCGGCACGCGGACGGTGACGACACCAACGGCCGCGGCCTGGAGCTGGTCGACGGCCTCGCCGACCGCTGGGGCTGGCAGCCCGAGGGTGCCGGCAAGAGCATCTGGTGCGAGGTCGACCGGTGCGAGCCCGGCGTCGCGGCGGTGGAGTTCGAGGGCACGACCCACGACGGCCAGACGTGCGACGAGGCCTGCGCCCCGACGGCGCGCGGCCCGGTGGACAGCCTGGTGCCGACCCCCGTGCGCGGCCCGGCCCACGACCACCTGGCGTACGGGCCGATGGCCTGCGACGTGACGGCGCCGCACGGCGTGACCGCCTGTGACGGGGCCGCGTACGAGAGGGCGCTCCGCAACCGGGTGGCCTTCGGGGACGTGGACATCGCTTACGAAGCGGTGTGACGCCGGCGGCGTTCCCGGTGCGAGTCCTGAGAGCCCGTGTGCGCCGTCCCGTGCTGCTGTGCGCGCTCCCGTGCGCTGGTGGGGCAAAAGGAGCTTAGTTCACTAATCTCCGACCCGGTGTTGACGTACCGTGTCCGATTGATCACGCTTGTGTCCAGCGATTCGCCGTGAGGGGACGTCGAGGGCCCGCAGTCGCCGTGCCGCAGGTCCTTGGCGCAATGTGAGTCGCCCTTTCAAAGCCGGTCGGCGGCGTGCGCGGTGGCGTACTGGGGGCGACATTCGACGCGCCGCCTTCCGCGGTTCGCGGTGGTGGTTGGCCGTTGCGGTTCGGGGTCGGTGACCGGCGGTTGGTGGTCGGTGATCGGCGGTTGGCGGTCCGCGGTCCGCGGTTGAGGTAGCGGTGGCGCGAGGGTCAGAGGACGGCGACCGGTGCCACCGGGGTGCCCGTCCCGCCGACGAACGGCTCCGGCATCGCGCACAGCAGGAACGTGTAGCGGGAAACTTCTGCACAGGCTGTGGACAAGTTTTCCAGATTCCAGTTCTGGCCCTGGATCATCCCCATCTCGACGAGATGGAGCGCGTGCACGGGCAGCCACAGGTTCTCGATCTCCGGCGGGAAGATTTCGAAGGTCAGGGTGTCGTTCGCGACCGCCGCGACGTCCCGCGCGTGGAACCACTCGGGCGTACGCACCGAGAGGCCGGGGGACGGATAGCCGTACGCGGGCTTGTCGCCCGCGAGGTAGACCTGTATCTGCCCCGTGCGCACGAGCACGATGTCTCCCGCGCGGACCGTGACACGCCCGAACTCCGCGGCCTCGTCGAGGTCTTCAGGGGCGACCGCGTGGCCCCCCGGCAGCCGGTCGACCCCCTTGGCGCGCGCCACGTCCAGCAGGACACCGCGCGAGACGACGTGCCGGGCCTTGTCGATGCCGCTGAAGCGCGCGCCCGCGTGAGCCGTGATGCTGTCCGCGGGGCGGCCGTTGTAGATCTTGCCCGAGTGCGAGGCGTGGGTGAGGGCGTCCCAGTGGGTCGCCGTCTGCAGCCCCATCGTCACGGCGTCGTCGCTGGTGGCGACCGTGCCGGGTCCGAAGAGCTCCTGGTTGATCTGCACCATGGTGTGCAGCGGGTTCACGCGCCCGGGGATCAGTCCGGTCTGCACGCCGTCCTCCCTGAGCGGCAGCGCGAGCGGGATGCGGCGGCCGGTGCGGACCTCGGCGGACGCGGCGCGTACGACGTCGTCGGTGATGAGGTTGAGGGTCCCGGTCTCGTCGTTGGAGCCCCAACGGCCCCAGTTGTTCACGCGCTTGGCGATGTCGTGGAACTCGGGGGGCAGGCTCGGCTGTGTCTGCTGTGTCTGCTGTGTAGGGGGTGCCTGCTGTCTCGGGGGCGTCGGGGGCGTCGGGGGTTCCGGGGGTGTCGCGTTGGGGGCTGGCATGGTCTGGGTCCTCCGCGGGGCTTGTCTTCGGGTATCTGACGGGTCATAGAATCTAACGGTCCGTCAGAAACCGCGGGAAGGGGCCGGACGTGGGGAACTTCTTGGCAGGCAAGGTGGTCGCCGTGACCGGCGCCGGGCGCGGCATCGGCAGGGCCGTCGCCCTCGCCGCGGCGGCCGAGGGGGCGAAGGTCGTCGTCAACGACTACGGCGTCTCCATGGAGGGCGGCGAGCCGGCCAGCGAGATAGCGGACGCCGTGGTCAAGGAGATCCGGGCCGCGGGCGGCGAGGCCGTCGCCGTCGCGGACGACATCTCGACCATGGCGGGGGGCCGGCGCATCGTCGACGTCGCACTCGCGGAGTACGGGCGGGTGGACGGAGTGGTGTGCGTCGCCGGGATCCTGCGCGAGCGGATGCTGTTCAACATGTCCGAGGACGAGTGGGACCCGGTGGTCGCCACGCACCTCAAGGGCACGTTCACGGTGTTCCGCGCGGCGTCCGCGGTGATGCGGAAGCAGGGCTCCGGCACGCTGATCGGCTTCACCAGCGGCAATCACCAGGGCTCGGTCGCGCAGGCCAACTACAGCGCGGCGAAGGGCGGGATCATCTCGCTGGTGCGGAGCGCGGCGCTGGGGCTGCACAAGTACGGGGTGACCGCGAACGCGGTGGCGCCCGTCGCCCGTACGCGCATGTCGGCGAACGTACCGATGGAGCTCAAGGAGATCGGCGAGCCCGAGGACGTGGCCGCGCTCGTCACGTACCTGCTGAGCGACCGTGCGCACAAGGAGGGGATCACCGGCCAGGTCTACACGATCGCGGGGCCCAAGATCGCGGTCTGGGCGCAGCCGCGCGAGCTGCGTGCGGGGTACGCCGACGGGGCCTGGACCCCCGAGAAGATCGCGGACTTCCTGCCGGGGACGGTCGGCACCGATCCGATGCCGTTGCTGGCGCAGTTGGAGGCGATGGCCAAGGCGGCGGCGGGGAAGGATCGGCCGAACGCGTAGGGCGGGTGCTGGGTGGACGGCTTGGGCAGCTGGGTGGGCGGCTGGGTGGGGACGGGGTGACTGGGTGGCTGGCGGGCTGGGTGACTGGCGGGAGGGTGGTGGTGGGCTGATGGAGTTCGGGTTCGGGGCCGAGGACGAGGCCTTTCGGGCGGAGGCGCGGGCCTGGCTCGCGGAGCACCTCACCGGGGAGTTCGCCGCCGCGGTGGGGCGGGGCGGGCCCGGGAGCGAGCACGAGGGGGGTGCTCAGCGGCGGGCCTGGGAGCGGGAGTTGGGGCGTGGGGGGTGGATCGGGCTCGGGTGGGACGTGGGTGTGGGTGCGGGCTCCGGTGTGGATGCGGGTGTGGGTGCGGGCTCCGGTGCGGAGGCGGGTGCGGGCGGGGGTGTGGGAGCGGGTGCGGGTGCGGGCGTCGGCGTGGGCGTGGGTGCGTACGGGAATCGGCGGGCCACGCTGACCCAGCAGGTGGTCTGGGCCGAGGAGTACGCGCGCGTGCGGGCGCCCGGGCGGTACGGGCACATCGGCGAGAACCTGCTCGCGCCGACGCTCCTCGCGTACGGGAGCCAGGAGCAGCGGGACGAGTTCCTGCCGCCGATCGCGCGGGGCGAGACGCTGTGGTGCCAGGGGTACAGCGAGCCCGGGGCGGGGTCCGATCTCGCGGGGGTGCGGACGCGGGCGGAGCGGGACGGGGCGGGCGACTTCCGGGTGACCGGGCAGAAGATCTGGACGTCGCTGGCGCATGAGGCGGACTGGTGCTTCGTGCTGGCGCGGACAGGGGGAGACGGGAACGGGAGCGGTGCGCGGCCTCACGAAGGGCTGTCGTTCCTGCTCGTGCCCATGGACCAGCCGGGGCGGATCGAGGTCCGGCCCATCCGGCAGCTGACCGGGACCAGTGAGTTCAACGAGGTCTTCTTCGACGGTGCACGCGCGCGTGCGGCCCATGTGGTGGGCGGTGTCGGCAACGGGTGGCGGGTCGCCATGGGTCTCCTCGGCTTCGAGCGGGGCGTGTCCACGCTGGTGCAGCAGATCGGCTTCGCGGAGGAGCTGGCGGCGGTCGTACGGGAAGCCGTGGCCGGCGGGGCGGTCGATGACCCGGTGGTGCGGGACCGGCTGGTGCGGCAGTGGGCGGAGCTGCGGGTGATGCGGTGGAACGCGTTGCGGACGTTGGGGAGTGCGGGGGTGGTGGGTGGGGCCGGTGGTTCTGGGGTGAGGGCGGGGGCTGGGGCGGGGGCTGGGGCTGGGGGTGGGACCGGGGGTGGGGCCGGGGGTGGTGCTCCCAGTGTGGCCAAGTTGCTTTGGGGGCGGTGGCATCAGCGGCTCGGGGAGCTGGCGATGGCGGTGCGGGGGGCGTCCGCGGCGGTGGGGCCGGAGGACTGGCGTGCGGACGCGCCCTACGAACTCGACGCTCTGCAACGGCTGTTCCTGTTCAGCCGTGCCGACACTGTCTACGGCGGCTCGGACGAAGTGCAGCGGAACATCATCGCCGAGCGGGTGCTCGGTCTGCCGAGAGAGGCCAGGGGGCCTCGGTGAGGGGTGCGGGATGAGGGGCGTTGTCTTCGACGGGGCGCGGGTCGAGTTCGTCGACGACCTGGAGATACGTGATCCGGGGCCCGGTGAGGTGCTGGTCGCGGTGGCGGCGGCCGGACTGTGCCACAGCGACCTGTCGGTGATCGACGGGACCATTCCGTTTCCGCCGCCGGTGGTGCTCGGGCACGAGGGAGCGGGCGTCGTCGAGGCGGTGGGGGCGGGGGTGGTGCACGTGGCGCCGGGGGACCACGTGGCGCTGTCCACGATCGCCAACTGCGGGGCGTGCGGTGAGTGCCATCGGGGGCGGCCCACCATGTGCCGTAAGGCCATCGGGACGCCGGACCAGCCGTTCACGCGGGGCGGCAAGCCGGTGTACCAGTTCGCGGCGAACTCCTCCTTCGCGGAACGCACGATCGTGAAGGGCGTGCAGGCGGTGCGGATCCCTGACGACATTCCGCTGACGTCCGCGGCGCTGATCGGCTGCGCCGTGGTGACCGGGGTGGGCGCGGCGCTGAACCGGGCGAAGGTCGACCGGGGCGACTCGGTGGTGGTGATCGGTACGGGCGGGATCGGGCTCAATGTGTTGCAGGGGGCGCGGATCGCGGGGGCGGGGGTGATCGTCGCGGTCGACGCGAATCCGGCGAAGGAGGCGGTGGCGCGGCGCTTCGGTGCGACGCACTTCTTCGGGTCGACGGAGGGGGTGCGGGGGGTGCTGCCCCACGGAGTGGACCACGCCTTCGAGTGCGTGGGGCGGGTCGAGTTGGTACGGGAAGCGGTGGACCTTCTGGACCGGCACGGTCAGGCCGTGCTGCTGGGGATGCCGGGGGCGAAGGACGAGGCGTCGTTCGTAGTCGCGTCGATGTTCCTGGACAAGTCCATTCTTGGGTGCAGGTACGGGAGTTCGCAGCCGCAGCGTGACTTCGCGCTGTACGCGGAGCTGTACCGGGGTGGGCGCCTGCTTCTGGATGAGCTGGTGACGAGGACGTACCCCGTGGAGGACTTCGAGGTGGCGGTGGCGGATGCGGGGGCGGGGAGGGTGGCGCGGGGGGTCCTGACGTTCTGAGGCGCCGATTCTGGCGGGTCGCCTGGGGTGGGGGGCGCCTGTTGCCCGTGGGTGGGGGCGGGGCCGCGGGGGTATGTGCGTACTCGCCATCCCTGCGCCGCGTGGAATGTTTCCGGCCGCCTCGGTGGGCTCGGTGCTCCGTGCGCACATACCCCCACGTCCCCTCGGGCGCGCGAGCGGCTGCGGCCCCGGTGGGGGCGGAGCACCCGGTGGAGGGACTTGCCTCGCTCGGTGGGGGCGTGACTCTCCTCGTCCGGTGGGGCGACTCTCCTCGCCCGGTGGGTGCTGGAGGCTCCCCACCCCCAGCGGCTACTGCGCAGCCCCCACTCCAATGGCTACTGCGAAGCCCCCCACCCCAGTGGCTACTGCGGAGGCCCCCCACCCCCCCCAGTGGCTACTGCGTGCCCCCACCCGCCCACCCACCCGCCCCTACTCCCGCTGGACGTCGCGGGGTAAACGGGTGGGTGGGCGGGGAACATCCGCCGCGAAGCGGCGGGGTTGGTGCTCCTACCCGGGCGGGGCGGTGCGGGGTGAACGGGCGGGCGGGTGGGAGTGATCCGCCGCGGAGCGGCGGGGGTGGGGGTTCTGCCCGCGCAGGGTGGTGCGGGGCCGGAAAATCGGGGGAAGTCGGGGTGGGGGGCCGGTAGCTTCGGGGGGTGGGGTATTCGGCGGTCAGGTCGTGGGGCGTGGCGCGGTGGGGGCTCGTGGCGGTGGGCGCAAGGATGCCCGTCGCGGCCGCACCCCTCGCGTTGGTGTTCCTCGTCCGGGAGCGACCCGGTGGGTATGTGCTCGGTGCCGCGCTGGCCGCCGCGTACGTCGTGGGGGAGATCATCGGCGCGCCTCTCCTGGGGATGCGGATCCGGGCGGAGCGGGCGCGGACGGAGCTGGCCGTGGGGCTGGGGATCGGCGGGCTCGCCTTCGCGGGGCTCGGGGCCCTGCACGGCGCCCACCCCGTCGCCCTGGGAGCCTGCGCCTTCGTCGCCGGTGCCGCCCCCGCCGCCGCCCCGGGCGCCCTCCGCACCCTGTTGACGAGCATCGTGCCGGAGGCGGCCGTCGCCCAGGCGCTGGCCGTGGAGTCGATGCTGACCTTCGCCATCTGGGCGGTCGCGCCCGCCGCCGTCACGGGGCTCGCCCTAGGGGTCTCCCCGGCGTTGCCCCTGCTCCTGGCGGGCCTGCTGATGGCTTGCTCCGTGGCGGGCCTCTGGATGCTGCCGGTCGGCTGGCAGGCGGACGCCGACGACCGCAGCGGCGAGTCCATGGCGCGGATCCTCGCGCGGGCCTGGCCGCTGTTCGTGACGGGCGCGGCGAGCCTGTCGATGCTGGCGCTCGCCGAACTGGTGCTGCCCGCGCTCCTGGAGCAGCGCGGCATCGACGTCGGCTGGGCGGGCCCGCTGCTCGTGGCGCTCGCGATCGGCTCGGCGGTCGGCTCGTTCGTGTACGGGCTGCGGCGCTGGCCGGGACGACTGCGTACCCAGAGCATGGTGTTGATGTTCGGGGTCTCGGGGTGCCTTGCCCTCGTCGCCGTACTGCCCGGTGTCGCCTGGCTGTTCGCCGCGCTCGCGGCTGCCGGTGTGCTGCAGGCCGGCGTGATGCTGACCCGGAACCTGTCGCTGCGCGACGCGCTGCCGCCCAGCGCGCTCGCCGCGGGCTACTCGGTGATGTACGCGGCCGTCGGCGCCGGTTACGCGGCCAGCGGGTCCCTCGCCGGTGGCCTGTTGAGCGTCGTGTCGCCGTCCACGGCGATCCTGGCGGGCGTGGGGCTGGGGCTCGTCCTCACCCTGGTGGGGGTGGCGGGGGAGGTGAAGCCGGCCGGGGCGGGAGACGCGGGGGGGGGGGGGCAGGGCGTGGGGACGTTGCGGAACGTTCGGCGGTAGGCGGTCGGTGTGACTCCTAGCGCGGCCTGAAGGTGCTGCCGCATCGACTGCGCCGTCCCGAAGCCCGCGTCCGCCGCGACCTGGTCGACGGAGAGGTCCGTCGATTCGAGGAGGTGCCGCGCCCGCTCCACGCGCTGCTGCGTCAGCCACTGGCCGGGGCTGACGCCGACCTCCTCGCGGAACCGCCGGGTGAACGTGCGGACCGACATCGACTCCTGCGCGGCCATGTCGCGCAGTTGCAGCGGCCGGTCGAGCTGCCCGAGCGCCCAGGCGCGTGCCGCGCGCGTGGTCGCCAACTGCGGTTCGGGCAGCGGGCGGTGGATGTACTGGGCCTGGCCGCCGTCCCGGTGCGGCGGCACGACGGTACGGCGGGCCACCTCGTTGGCGACGGCGGTGCCGTGGTCGCGGCGTACGACATGGAGGCACAGGTCGATGCCCGCGGCCACGCCCGCCGACGTGAGGATGTCGCCGTCGTCGATGAACAGCACGTCCGCGTCGACCTCGACCCGGGGGAAGAGCCGCTGGAAGTGGTCGGCGGACGACCAGTGCGTGGTGGCGGGGCGGCCGTCCAGGAGGCCGGCGGCGGCCAGGACGTACCCGCCCGTGCAGATGGCCATCAGCCGCGTCCCCGGCCTGACGCGGTCGAGGGCGGCGGCCAGTTCGTCGGTGAGTCGGCCCTCCTCGTGCACCGGGCCCAGCTCGTACGACGCCGGGATCACGACCGTGTCGGCGGTGGCCAGAGCCTCGGGGCCGTGCTCCACGACGATCGCGAAGTCGGCGTCCGTGCGGACGGGGCCCGGCGGACGGACCGAGCAGGTCACCACCTCGTACAACCGTCGTCCCTCCGGAGTGCGCGCCCCCTTGAAGATCCGTTGCGGGATGCCCAGTTCGAAGGGGATCACGCCGTCCAGCGCGAGGACGACGACGCGGTGGCGGTGGATGGGTTCACTTCGGGGGGTGCCGGAGGCGACGGGGGTGCCGGAGGTGACGGGGGTGGCTGGGGTGCCGGAGGTAGCGGGGGTGACGGGGGTGGTGGATGTGGGTGAGGTGGTTGCGGCGTCCGTGTCGGCCATGGCCCGATCCTAGCGAATGCTGTCCCTCGGGCCACTCGTTCCGGCGCGGCCGATTTTCGATCCTTAATGACGTGACCCAGACAACCGAAACGTCCGCGCGGGATGCCGGGGACGGCAGCTCCACCCCGCCGGGCGCGCCCAGGCGCCGTACGCCCCGTATCCACCGCGCATGGTTCGTCGCCGCCGTCACGTTCGTGACGATCATCGGCGCCGCCGCGTTCCGTTCGCTGCCCGGTCTGCTCTTCGACCCGCTGAAGGAGGACTTCGGCTGGTCGCGCGGCACCGTGGGCCTCGCGGTCTCCGTCAATCTCGCGCTGTACGGCCTGACCGCGCCGTTCGCCGCCGCGCTCATGGACCGCTTCGGCATCCGCAAGGTCGTCGCGGTCGCGCTGGTCGTGATCGCCTGCGGCGCCGGCCTGACCGTGTGGATGGACTCCGTGTGGCAGCTGCTGCTGTGCTGGGGGCTGCTCGTCGGGCTCGGGTCGGGTTCGATGGCGCTCGCCTTCGCCGCCACCGTCACCAACCGGTGGTTCACCGAGCGGCGCGGGCTCGTCAGCGGCATCCTCACCGCGGCCTCCGCGTCGGGACAGCTGATCTTCCTGCCGCTGCTCTCCTGGATCGTGGAGACGTACGAGTGGCGGCCCGCCGCCGTGACGGTGGCCCTCGCGGCCCTCGCGGTCGTTCCCTTCGTCTGGCTGCTGCTGCGGGACCACCCCGCGGACGTCGGCCTGAAGCCGTACGGCTCGCAGGAGTTCGTCCCGAAGCCGCCGCCCGTACCGGGCGCGGCACGGCGCGCGATCACCGTGCTGCTCAAGGCAGTCCGCACCGGCCCCTTCTGGCTGCTCGCCGGGTCCTTCGCGATCTGCGGCGCCTCGACGAACGGGCTCATCCAGACGCACTTCGTGCCCGCCGCGCACGACCACGGCATGGGGGTGCGGGCCGCCGCCTCCCTGCTCGCCGTCATCGGGATCTTCGACATCGTCGGGACCGTCGCGTCCGGCTGGTTCACGGACCGCTTCGACTCGCGGCGCCTGCTCGCCGTCTACTACGCGCTGCGCGGCGTCTCGCTGCTCTTCCTGCCGATGCTGCTCGCGCCGGACGTCCGGCCGCCGATGATCTTCTTCATCGTCTTCTACGGCCTGGACTGGGTGGCCACCGTCCCGCCCACCCTGGCGCTCTGCCGCGAGCAGTACGGCGACGACAGCGCGATCGTCTTCGGCTGGGTGCTCGCCTCGCACCAGGTGGGCGCGGGTCTCGTCGCGTTCCTCGGCGGCGTGGCGCGGGACGTCTTCGGCTCGTACGACGTGATCTGGTACGCCTCGGGGGCGCTGTGCGCGGCGGCGGCGCTGATGGTGCTGGTGATCCGGCGGGCCCGGACGGTACCGGTGGGGGCCGCCGTCAGCGGGTGAAGCGGCCGAACGTGCCCCGGTGGAACAGGAGCGGGTCGGCGTCGTCCTCGGTCGCGCCGAGGGCGTCCACGCGGCCGATGACGATGAGGTGGTCGCCGCCGGTGTGCACGGCCTGGACCGTGCAGTCGATCCAGGCGGGCGCCCCGGCGAGGCGCGGCGATCCGGAGACCGGCGCCGCGTCGTACACCACCCCGGCGAACTTGTCGGCGCCGCTCACCGCGAAGCCGCGGCACAGGTCGCCCTGGTCGGCGCCCAGGATGTTGACGCAGAAGACCCCGGCACGCGCGATGCGCGGCCACGTCGTGGACGTACGCGCCACCATGAACGACACCAGGGGCGGGTCCAGGGAGAGCGAGGCGAACGACTGGCAGGCGAAGCCCGCGGGCCCGCCGCCCTCGTCGGACGGGGACGTGATCACGGTGACGCCCGTCGCGAAGTTGCCGAGCACGCGCCGGAACTCGCTCCTGTCGAGCGGCGCCCGCTCGTCGTCGCCGACCGCCCGCAACTGAGGGCGCGGCAGAGCTTCGACGGGTGCCGTGGTGGTGCGGGCCCCGACCGACCTGAGGTATCGAACAGCGGTGGCCGCCATCCCTGCGTGTCCCATCACGCCACCCATTGAAGCTGACGGGGCGTCAGATGGGAACCCCGTGGCCGGAACGCTGCGGCACCGTCTGCGCCCCTCCTGCGCTCTTGCATCTCTTGCATCTCCTGCGCCTCTTGCGCTTCTTGCGCCTCCCGCGCCGTCGGTCAGCGGCCGCGGTACGTGGGGGTGCGGCGTTCGGCGAAGCTCGCCACGCCTTCCCTCGCGTCCGCCGTCGTCATGTTGATCTCCTGCGCCGCGGCCTCGGCGGCGAAGGCCGTCGCGCGGTCCGCCTCCAGAGACGCGTTGACCAGCTGCTTCGTCAGGGCCAGGGCGCGGGTGGGACCGACCGCGAGGCGTTCCGCCCACTCCCGTGCCGTCTTCTCCAGCTCCTCGGCCGGTACGACACGGTTGACGAGCCCCATCCTCTCCGCGTCGGAGGCCGACACCGCGTCGCCGAAGAACATCAGCTCCTTGGCCCGCCGCGGCCCGATGAGCCGCGGCAGCAGATACGCGCCGCCGCCGTCCGGTACGAGCCCGCGGCGTACGAACACCTCGATGAACCGGGCCTGTTCGGCGGCGACCACGAGATCGCAGGCGAACGCGAGGTGGGCGCCGATGCCCGCCGCGGTGCCGTTCACCGCGGCGATCACCGGCTTCTCGCAGTCGAGGACCGCCGATACGAGCCGCTGGGCGCCCTGCTTGATGGTGCGGGCGACGTCACCCGGTACGCGCTCCTGCCCGGCCGTGGCGGCGGGGGCGCCGCGCAGGTCCGCTCCCGCGCAGAAGCCCTTGCCGGTCGCGGTGATCACGACGGCCCGTACGTCGGGGTCGGCGGAGGCGTCGCCGAGCAGCGCGATGACACGTTCGCGCTGGTCCCAGGTGAGGGCGTTCATGGCCTCGGGGCGGTTGAGCGTGATCCATGAGACGGCGTTGTCAGTGGTGTGCCGTATCAATGAGGTGAGGGGAACGAGGGGGGAGTGCGGCTCGCCCCCGGAGGCCGGGGCGGGGGCGGGAGCAGGGGCGGAGGTGCGGTCGGGGGCGGGGGCGGGGTCGTGTGGGTGGTTGGGCGGTTGGTTTTCGGGGGCGGGGGGGGCGGTCATGGGGGAGTGGCTCCGTTTTGGGTGGGCGGCGGTGCGGGGGCGGGTGGGCGTGCGGATGCTGCGGGTGCGGGGTCGTGTACGTGCGTATGTGGCGCACGTAGCGCACGTGGTGCACAGGGCGCACGTCGTGCACAGGGTGTGGAGGCGTGCGGGGGGCCCGCCCGGGGCGTTGCGTGTCTGGCTGTCCCGGGGGCGGGCGTGGATCGCCGGGGGCGGGCTACCGGCAGACGGCGAGTGCGTCGAGCGCCACCGCACCTTGGCCCCGCGGCAGCACCATCAGCGGGTTGATGTCCAACTCCGCGATGTCGTCGCCGAGTTCCAGCGCCATGCGCTGCACCCGCAGCACGACTTCGACGAGCGCGTCGACGTCGGCGGGTGCAGCGCCCCTGACGCCGTCGAGCAGCGCGCGCCCGCGCAGCTCCCACAGCATCGCCTTCGCCTGGTCCTCCCCGAAGGGCGGCACCCGCACGGCCACGTCCCGCAGCACCTCCACGAGTACGCCGCCGAGCCCCACCGTCACCGTCGGCCCGAACAGCGGGTCGTGCGTGACGCCGACGACCATCTCGACGCCCCGCTCGACCATCTGGCAGACCAGGACGCCGTCGAGGTCGACGCCTTCGTAGCGGGCGATGTCCGTGAGCTCGCGGTAGGCGTCCCGCACCTGGCTCGCCGAGGTCAGGCCGATCTTCACCAGGCCCAGCTCGGTCTTGTGCGCGAGCTGCGCCCCCGAGGCCTTCATGACGACCGGGTAGCCGACCAGCCCGGCCGCCCTGACGGCCGCCGCCGCGCTGGTCACCAACTGCTCGCGCGGCACCCTGATCCCGTACGCGCGCAGCAGCTGTTTCGCCGCGTGCTCGCTGAGCTGCTGGCCCGGCCGCATCAGGGCCTGGGCCTTGCGGAAGGACGGGGAGGGCGTGCGCGGCGCCTCGTCGAAGGGGGAGCGGTAGCGGGTCGTGAAGCGGTGGTGGTCCAGATAGGCGCGCACCGCCGTGATGCAGTTGGCGAAGGTGCGGAAGGTCGCGACGCGCGAGGAGCCGAGGAGCGTCGTGCGGTAGGCGTCCTCGGTGCCGACCGGCGAGCCCCACACCACGCACACCAGTTTGTCCGTCTGCTCCGCCGCGTCCACCAGGTCCTGCGCGAGCTTGTCGCTCATCGGCGGGAAGGGTCCTGTGATCGGGCAGATCAGCACCCCCACCTCCGGGTCGTCCAGGATCGCGTCGATGATCTTCCGGCCGCGCCAGTCGCCGACGGGGTGACCGCCGTTGTCGACGGGGTTGGCGACGTTCAGGTACTCGGGTATCCACTGGTGGAGCTCCGCCTGCCGGTCGGCGGAGAGCGTGGGCAGGGAGAGACCCGCCTCGGTCGCCAGGTCGGAGAAGTGCGCGCCCGTGCCGCCCGAGATCGAATACACGACGACGCCGTCCGCCTTCGGCGCGCGGGCCCGCGCCAGCAGGGCGGCGGTGTCCTGCAACTCGTCGAGTCCGTCGACGCGGATCACGCCGAACTGCCGCATCGCCGCGTCCACCACCGTGTCGGCGCCGGTCAGCTTGCCGGTGTGTGAGGCGGCCGTGCGGGCGCCGGTCTCGGTGCGGCCGACCTTCACGGCGACGACGGGAACCCCGCGGCGGGCCGCCCGGTCGGCGGCGAGCAGGAAGGCGCGGCCGTCCTTGAGGCCCTCGACGTAGCAGGCGATGGCGCCGACCTCGGGGCGCTCGGCGAAGTAGGAGATGAAGTCGGCGGTCTCCAGGTCGGCTTCGTTGCCGGTGGGCGCCCAGTGCGAGAGGCGTACGCCGAGCTCCTGCATCGTGAAGACGGGGCGTCCCTGGTGGCCGGACTGGGTGATGAGCGCGATGGCGGGTCCTTCGAGGTCCTCGCGGAACTTCTCGAAGGCGTTGAGGTTGGTGTTGGGTCCGAGCAGCCTGAGGCCGGAGCGCTGGACGGCGGCCGCGAGCCGTTCCTGGGCGGCCGCGCCCTCCTCGCCGGTCTCGGCGAACCCGGAGGCGAAGGCGACGGCGAACCGTACCTTCTCCTCGGCGAGCTGCTCGATGACGGGGAGCGGATCGCCGACCAGGAGGACGGCGAGGTCCACCTGTTCGGGCAGGTCGGTGACGGACGGGAAGCAGGGGAGGCCGAAGACCGACTGACGGGTGGGGTGCACGGGGTGCAGGCGCGCGCCGACGCGTTCGGCCCAGGCGATGAGCTGCCGTGTGATGCCGGTGTTGGGGCGCCCCTCGGCGTCCGACGCGCCGACGACGGCGACGGACGCGGGGCGGAAGAAGCGGTCGAGGTCGGGTACGCCGACGTACAGCGGCCGACCGCTGACGTCCAGGTCGTCCGCCGTGGCGGCCCTGCCGTGGACGGCGCTCGGAGGGAGTTCGCCGCAGGCCACAACATGGGCGCGGCGGGGGTCGGTGGTGAAGGTGCCGTGAGTCGATCCAAGCATCGGTCCGCCCGCTCCTGTGTGACAGCACTTAACTGACGCATAGTCAGATTACTGAACTGACGCTGTGTCAGGAATGGTGCTGCACGCAAAGGCTTGGGCGGCGGGCGCCGGCGTGGGCGCCCCCTCGCGCTCTTCCTCTCCGCGCTCTCCACGGAACCGCGGAATCCGCTCGGTGCCTAGGAGGGAATCGGCCGGGAGGGGACGGGCCGGGACGGGGCGGGACGGGGCGGGAGGGGGGCGGGGCGCGTCGGGGGCGCCGAGGCGTCGGTTATGGGGTACCGGGTGCCGAGTGCCGGTTATCGCGCTATCGCCTTGGCGATCTTCTCGGCGTCGCGGGCCAGTTCGCGGAGCATGCCGCTGAGGGGGTTGGTGAAGCCGGTGAAGTACAGGCCGGGGGAGTGCTTCGGGGTGCGGCGGCCGTGGCAGGTCGGGCGGCCGCGGGCGTCGAGGATGCCGAGGTCGCCGACGAGCCCTTCGAGGGCACGCCGGTAGCCGGTCGCCGCGATGACGGCGTCCGGGCCGATCCTCGTGCCGTCGGCGAGGGCGACCTTGCCGTCCTCGAACGACTCGACGGCCGCGACCGGCTCGACCCGCCCCTTGCGCACCGCGTCGATCAGGCCGACGTCCTGCACCGGGATCGCGCCCTGCTTGGCGCGTGTGTACAGGCCGGTGTCGGGGCGGGGCAGTCCCTTTGCCGTGAGGTCGGGCACGCCGACCCGTGCGATGGGCCGCGTGAGCCCGTCCACCAGGGCGACCGGCAGCCTGCGGCACAGGATGCCGGTGCGCTGGGCGGGCCAGCCCAGCGTGGAGCGGCGCACGATGTGCGGGGCGGTGCGGACCGCGAGGCGGACCCGGGCGGCGCCGCCCTCGGCGAGGTCGGCGGCGATCTCGGCGCCGGTGTTGCCGACGCCGACGACCAGGACGTCCTTGCCGGTGTAGGGGCGGGCGTTGCGGTAGTCGGCGGCGTGCAGGAGTTCGCCGGTGTAGGTGTCGCGGCCGGGCCAGTCCGGGAGGTGGGGCGTGTGGTTGTAGCCGGTGGCGATCACCACCGCGCTGCCCAGGAGCTCGCGCCCGCCGGTGGCGCGCAGCAGCCAGCCGGTGCCGTCGTCGGTGCGTTCCAGGCCGGTCACCTCGACGCCGGTGACGACGTCGAGCTGGTGGTGCTCGGCGTACTTCTCCAGGTAGCGGACCAGGTTGTCGCGCGACACCCAGCGGCCGAACGAGCGCGGGATGGACAGCCCCGGCAGGGCGGAGAGGCGACGCGTCGTGTGCAGGTGGAGGCGGTCGTAGTGGCCGCGCCAGGAGGCGCCGACGTGGTCGGCCTTCTCCAGGACGACCGCGCGGACGCCGCGTGCGCGCAGCGCCGCCGCGGCGGCGAGACCGCCGGGCCCGCCGCCGATGACGTACACGGGGCGGCTCTGGGCGGGCGTAAGCGGAGGGGTCGAGTCGGCCATGACTGGAGAGTAACCGCGTGATTACTTGATGGGTGACGGTCAAGTCCGAAAGCGATTGCGAATTGATCACGGGTGTGCCGGACGTGTGCGCGGGGCGGCGTACGGCTCTTGCGTACTTGGCGGCCCGTGCGTTGAACTGACGTACCGTCAGGACGGCGTCGATGGTGGCCCTGGGGCGCCGGGCGCGGCTTTGGCCGGTTCTCTTTCCCTCCCGCGATCGGACCCCGCTCATGAGTACGGAACGGATGAGCATGGAAAAGCTGAGTACGCGTTTCGAGCCGCGTTCCGAGCCGCGTTTCGATCTTCCCGAGGTCGACGCCTTCACCCGGCCCTACTGGGACGCCGCCGCCGAGGGGCGGTTGCTCGTTCGCCGCTGCGGGGCGTGCGGGGCGGCTCACCATTACCCGCGCGAGTTCTGCCCGCGCTGCTGGAGCGAGGACGTCTCCTGGGAGGAGGCGAGCGGCAGCGCCACGCTCTATACGTGGTCGGTCGTGCACCGCAACGACCTCCCGCCGTTCGGCGGCCGCGTCCCCTATGTCGCCGCGGTCGTCGACCTCGCCGAGGGGCCGCGCATGATGACGGAGGTCGTCGACTGCGAGGAAGGTGCGCTGCGGATCGGGATGCCGCTGCGCGTGACGTTCCGGGAAGCGGCGGAGGGGGTGGCGGTCGCCCTGTTCAGTCCTGCGGATACTGGTGCATGCGCATAGAGAGAACAGCGAGCACAGCGAGCACTCGCGGGCCAGCTCCGCGTCGCCCCCGTCTACACCCCCGCCGACCTGCGGGGCCGCGGATACGGAGGCGCCGCCACCGCGGCGGTCACCCGCGCCGCGCTCGACACGGGGGCGGCGGAGGTCCTGCTCTTCACGGACCTGGCCAACCCGACGAGCAACCGCCTCTACCAGCGCCTCGGGTACCGGCCGACCGGGGAATTCGCCCAGTGGGACTTCGCGGCCGCCGCCGGGGAGCCCGTCACGGCCACAGCAGCTCCCTGACCCAGGCGCCGCTGTCGTCCTTCCGGTACCGCAGCCGTACGTGGCGGCGTCGGGCGTCCCCCTGGAAGAACTCCACCTCCACGGGGTCGAGGACGTACAGCGTCCACGTCGGGGAGTCCGCGTCCGGCTCCGCCCGCGCGCGCTCCCAGGCGGCGGCGGACGACGTCTCCAGCTCCTCGTACGCCCCGAGGACGTCGCTCTGCCGCCCCACCAGCGCCGCGGCCAGCGCGCCGGTCGACCGGGCGTGCAGGTCGGCGATGCTCTCGGCGTGCGGCGCCGTGGTGACCGGCCCCCGCACCCGGACCTGCCGTCCCTGCGTCGCCCAGTAGAAGTGCAGGGCGGCCTCGGGGCGGGCCGCGAGCTGACGCCCCTTGCGGCTGCTCGCGTGCGAGGCGAAGTGCCAGCCGTGACCGTCGGCGTCGTGCAGCATCACGGTCCGCACATCGGGACCGCCGTCCTCCGCGACCGTCGCCAGCTGCAGGGTGTGCGGTTCGGCCTGGCCCGCCGCGACCGCCGACGCGAACCACGCGTGGAAGAGGGGAAGCGGCGCGGAGGGTGCGGCGGCCGGGTCGAACGAGGGCAACTCGACGTCCCAGACCCGCTGGGCCCGCAGCAGCTTCTGGAACTCGGTGGGGGAGGCGGCGTCCGGGCGGCGGGAGTCGGCTGTCGTCATACGCCGATTCTCACCCGCGCCCTCATCCTCGCGCTCTCGCGCTCTCGCGCTCTCGCGCTCTCGCGCTCACCCCCGCCCCAGTACCACCGTCCCCGAGGAGCAGAACCATCCGCCCGTGCCCGACGCCACCGCCAGCTCCGGGAGGCTGCCGTCGGCGCGTCTGACCTGGGCGTCGCCCGCGTCGCCCCGCAGCTGTCGTACCGCCTCCACCAGCAGGAAGAGGCCCCGCATGCCGGGATGCTGTGCGGAGAGGCCGCCGCCGTCCGTGTTGGTCGGCAGTTCGCCGTCCCGGAGCAGGCGGCCCTTCTCCACAAAGGCGCCGCCCTCGCCCTTCGCGCAGAAGCCGAGGTCCTCCAGGGTCACCAGGGTCATGTAGGTGAAGGCGTCGTAGATCTCCGCGATGTCGATGTCCGCGGGCCGTACGCCCGCGCGTCCGAAGGCGAGGCGGCCGCTGACCGCCGCCGGGGAGACCGTGAAGTCGTCCCACTCGGACATCGTGGTGTGCGAGACGTGCTCGCCCGCGCCGAGCACCCACACCGGGGCGGCGGCGCAGTCCGGTACGTACTCCTCCGCGACGAGCAGGACCGCCGCGCCACCGTCGGACCGAATGCAGCAGTGCAGCTTTGTGAAGGGGTCAGCGATCATCGGGCCGCCCAGGACGTCGTCGACCGTGATCGGGGCGTGGAACATCGCGTCCGGGTTGGTGGCCGCGTTCGCCCGCGCCTGCACGGCGACGGAGGCGAGCTGTTCCAGCGTCGTGCCGTACTCGTGCATGTGGCGGCGCGCGGCCATCGCGTACTTGGCGATCAGGGAGTGCCCGTACGGGGCCTCGAACTGCAGCGGGCCGCGCGCGCCGAAGGAGAGGTTCGAGGTGCGGCGCCGCGCCTTGATGTCGGCGCGGGCGGTGGAGCCGTAGACCAGGAGCACGGCGTTCGCACGGCCCGCGGCTATCGCGTCGACCGCGTGCGCGGCCATGACCTCCCAGGTGGCGCCGCCGACCGACGTCGAGTCCACCCAGCGTGGCCGCAGGCCGAGGTACTCGGCGACCTCCACCGGTGCCAGTGTGCCGAGGCCCGCCGACGCGACGCCGTCGATGACATCGCGGGCGAGACCGGAGTCGGCGAGCGCGCGCCGGGCCGCCTGGGCGTGCAGCGCGTACGGCGTCGCCTCGTCGACCCGCCCGCAGTCCGAGAGGGCGACCCCGGCCACGGCGACCTTGCGCGGCGCGGTGCGGACACGGTTCGTGTTGCTGGGCGCGGCAGTTGGCATGAATCTGACGGTACATCAGGTGCGGCGTCCGGCGGAGTCCGTCGGCACCGCTCTCTGTGCATATCGCCCCCACCGCCCTAGCATGACGGCCCGTCAGATCTGGGGCCGGGTCACCGTGCCCGGGGGAGGAGCCTGCCGATGGACGCCGCCTTCAGTGCGGAGCAGGGCGAGATCCGCCGCACCCTTCGCGAAGTGATCTCCAAGCGGTGCGGGCCCGACGAGGTCAAGGCGGCCGTGCGCACGCCGGACGGCCACGACACCGCCCTGTGGACCGCCCTCGCCGAACAGCTCGGGCTGCCCGGCCTCGCCCTGCCCGAGGCCTGCGGCGGCGTGGGCTGCACGGCCGCCGAGCTCGCCCTCGGCGTGGAGGAACTGGGGCGCGCCCTCGCGCCGACCCCGCTCCTCGCCACCGCCGTGCTCGCCGCCCCGCTGATCCTCGCCCTCGGCACCGCCGAGCAGCGCGCCGCCCACCTGCCCCGCATCGCCGCCGGCGAGCTGACCGCCGCCCTCGCCGTACCCGGCGCCGGGCTCGCCACGGCCCTCGGGCTCGTCGGGGACAACCACGGCGACTGGGCGGGCGGCGGCCGCGCGGGCGGCGTGCAGGCGCGGCCCGCCGACGGGGCGTGGCGGCTGTACGGCCAGGCCGAGCAGGTCATCGACGGGCACAGCGCGGGGCTGCTCGTGGTCGCCGCGCACGCGGGCGGGTTCGCCCGGTCCCGTACGCTCCTCTTCCTCGTACGGGAGGGGGCGCCCGGCATGGCGCGGGCCCGGCAGACCTCCCTCGACGAGACCCGTACGCAGGCCCGCGTCGAACTGCGGGACGTGGAAGCGGAGTTGCTGGGTTCCGACGACGCCGATGTGCCGGCCGCGCTCGCCGCCGTGGGGGACGTCGCGGCCACCGTCGTCGCCGCCGAGGCCGTCGGGGCCGCGGAACGCGCTCTGGAGCGCACCGTCGAGTACGTCAAGCAGCGCGAGCAGTTCGGTCGCGCGATCGGGTCCTTCCAGGCGGTCAAGCACCGGCTCGCGGACGTGTACGTCCAGGTGCAGGCGGCGCGGTCCGCCGCCTACTACGCGGCATGGGCCGCGGGCGCCGAGGCCGCCGGGTTCGGCGGGCAGGGCGCCGAGCGGGCCGGTGGGCTCGCGCTCGCGCAGGGGCTCGACGCGCTGCGGACCGCCGCGTCCGAAGCGGTGCAGCTGCACGGCGGCATCGGCTTCACCTGGGAGCACGAGGCGCATCTGTACTTCAAGCGGGCCTCCGGCGACGACCTCCTCTTCGGGCCGGTGCACCGGCTGCGGGCGCGGGCGGCGGAGCGGGCCGGGCTGTTCGAGAAGGCGGCCGTCGGGCCGGAGAGCGAGAGTGGGAGTGGGAGTGAGGGCGAGAGGGCGAGCGAGGGCGAAGGTGTGAGTGAGGGTGTCGCGGGCGAGCGCGGCGGCCTCGGGAGGGCCGTCTGATGGCGGGGGCCGGGCTGCGGCTCGTGCAGAAGGTGTCGTCCACCCGCGCCTTCGCCAAGGTCGCGCCGCACTTCGTGCCCGCCGTGGACCGGGCCGTGCACCGGCTGACCCGCGGCAAGGTGCTGCCCAGCGCGCGGATGCTGCCCGGCGTCATCCTGACCGTGCGCGGCGCGAAGAGCGGGGTGCCGAGGCGGACGCCGCTGGCCTGCATGCCGGAGGAGGGTGGGCGGAGCTGGGTGCTCGTCGGGTCGAACTTCGGGCGGCCGGGGCATCCCGCGTGGACCGCCAACCTGATCGCGGGGCCCGACGCCGAGGTGAACTGGCGGGGCACCGACATCCCGGTGCGGGCGAGGCTTCTGGCGGGGGAGGAGCGGGCCGAGGTCTGGGAGGCGGCGCTGAGGTTCTGGCCGCCGTACGCCGCGTACCAGGCGCGTGTGGAGCGGGAGATACGGCTGTTCCGCCTGGAACGCAGGCGGTGAAGGTCCGTCCCGACCACAACGGCGGATCACCGAAGTGATCCGCCGTCGGGCTGACAGGACCGGGCAAGAGGGCGAGCGGCTACTTTGTCGGCTTCTTACCCGTTACGCCCAGATGTACCAACATCGCCAGATTGGGCTTCAGTTCGGCCTGCTTCACGCCCCACGTCTGGAAGCCCCGCTGGTGGGAGGCGACCGCCGCGAGCATCGCGACGATGGAGCCGGCCATCGCCGTGGGGCTGATGTCCTTGTCGACCTTGCCCTTGGCCTGGAGCTCCTTGACGGTGTCCGTAAGGGAGTTGTTGACCGAGTTGAGGATCTTCATCCTGATTTTGTAGAAGCGCTTGTCGCCCTCGGCGGCGCCCAGGTCGACGACCCGGAGGATCGCGTCGTTCTTGCGCCAGAAGTCGAGGAAGCCCTCGACCAGGTCCTGGGAGGTCTGCCACCCCGCCTTGCCGACCCAGGAGCGCCCGTCGAGGAGCTGGGTCAACTCGGCGCCCTCCGCGGCCATTTGCTCCGCGATCTCCAGAACGGCGCCTTCGACGTCCGGGAAGTACTGGTAGAAGGTGGCTGGTGAAGTCCCCGCCTTCCGGGCCACGTCGATGACTTTGACGTCCCGGTAGGGCGAGGAGCTGAGCATCTCGCTGAGGCAGTCGAGCAGCTTCTGACGCGTCGCCTGACCGCGCCGACCGGCCACGCGGCCGTCGACGGTACGTACCTGTCCTGTCATGCCGTCAGCTTACCGAGGGGTGATCGGAGCGCGATTCGGCCGAGTGCAAATGGGGTTGAGGCGCGTGAGCGGGGCGGATGGGGCGTCGGATCGAGCCCTTGCGCACACCCCCCGAAAATAAGCCAAGCGTTCGAATCCTTGTGCTGCGGGGACCGGGGCGGGCCGTTAGCTTGACTTGCATGGACTACGCGGAGCGGAACGCAGGGGGCGGATACGCGGAGGGCGTGCCCTGCTGGGCCGACGCCATGCTGCCCGACGTCGAGGGCGGCAAGCGGTTCTACGGTGAGCTCTTCGGGTGGACTTTCGACACCGGTTCCGGACCGGAGTACGGGCACTACACGCAGGCGTACAGCGACGGCCTCCCCGTCGCCGCGCTCGCCCCCAAGGCCGACGGCCGCATGCCCACCGTATGGACGGTGTACCTGGCGAGCCCCGACGCCGCCGCGCTCGCCGAGCGCGTCAGGGGCGCGGGCGGCTCGATGATCACGGACGTCATGCCGGTGGGGCCCTTCGGCTCCATGGGGTTGGCCGCCGACCCTGAGGGCGCCGTCTTCGGCCTCTGGCAGGCCGGGACGCACCAGGGCTTCGGGAAGCAGGGGAAGCCCGGTTCGTACTGCTGGACCGAGGTGTACTCCCGGGACAAGGGCCTGGTCGACCCGTTCTACGAGCACGTCTTCGGCTACGGCGGCCTCGACCTGGACCTCGACGGCGAGGACTTCCGGATCTGGTCGCCCGCGGGCACCGAGCCGGGCCCGGACACCGCGATCGGCGGACGCGGCCTGCTGGCCGGGCTCACCCCGGCCGTCCCCGTCTCCGACCGGTACGTCCCCGCGCGGATGCCCGCACACTTCCTCGTCTACTTCAACGTGGACGACGCCGACGCGAGCGCCGCCACGGTGACCCGCCTCGGCGGGCGCGTGCGGACCCCGCCGGCCGACACCCCGTACGGCCGGATCGCGGTGTTCACGGACAATCAAGGGGCGACGTTCGCGGTCCTTCAGGGCTGATCGGCCGCCCCGAGGGCCCGGAGGCGGGGTTTTGTCCGTAGACACCCCGATCCCGCCCCGGGTTCGCAACCGTCGCCTCGGACAGGAAGAATCAGGGTGCGTGCCGCCGTAGCGGCTCGGTGGTGAGACGCTGCACGGGGCTGTCTTCTTCGGCGGCCGCGTACGGGGAGGTGGCAGGGCAAGTGGTGGATCAGCTGACGCAGCACGATCCGAGGCGGATCGGCCCGTTCGAGGTCCTCGGCAGGCTGGGCGCCGGTGGCATGGGTCTGGTCTATCTCGCGCGCTCGGCGTCGGGACGGCGCGTGGCGATCAAGACGGTGCGGACCGAGCTCGCCGAGGACCAGCTGTTCCGTGTCCGCTTCACGCGCGAGGTCGAGGCGGCCCGTGCCGTGTCCGGTTTCTATACGGCGGCCGTGGTGGACGCCGATCCGCGGGCCGCCGTGCCCTGGCTCGCCACGGCGTACGTTCCCGCGCCCTCCCTCGAAGAAATAGTGAATGAACACGGGCCGCTGCCCACCCAGGCGGTGCGCTGGCTGGCGGCGGGTGTGGCCGAGGCCCTGGAGTCCATCCACGGCGCGGGCCTGGTCCACCGTGACCTCAAGCCGTCCAACGTCCTCGTCGTCGAGGACGGGCCGCGCGTGATCGACTTCGGCATCGCGTCCGGCGTCTCCAACACCCGGCTGACCATGACGAACGTCGCCGTGGGCACGCCGGCGTACATGTCGCCCGAGCAGGCGAAGGACTCCCGCAGCGTCACCGGCGCGAGCGACGTCTTCTCGCTCGGCTCCACCCTCGTCTTCGCCGCCACCGGGCACGCTCCGTTCCACGGCGCCAACCCCGTCGAGACCGTCTTCATGCTGCTCAGGGAGGGCCCCGACCTCGAAGGGCTGCCCGCCGAGCTGCGCCCCCTCATCGAGTCCTGCATGCAGATGGAGGCCACGCGCCGCCCCACCCCCGGCGACCTCCAGTCCCAGCTGGCACCGCACCTCTTCGCCTCCGAGAGCGGCGACAACGACGACAGCGGCACGGCGTCCGCCTGGCTGCCCGAGCGGGCCGTCGCGCTCATCGAGGCCCGCAGGGGCGGCCGCCCGCCGGCCCGCGTCCCCGCCGGTGCGGGCCGCAGCGCAGGCGGCCGGGGCGCCGCCCCCGCCGCTGCTCAGGTGTCCGCCGTGCCCGCCACCGCGCCGCCGCCCCCGCCGCAGCCTCCGCGCCAGCCGTCCCACCCCTTCGCGGTCACGCCCGACGCGGGTCCGGTACGGCTCGCCGGGGCGAAGGTGCCGATCGGCCCCGGGCCGCGAGTGGCCGGCGCGCGCTCCTCCGCCGCGCCCGCCGCCCCCGGGCTCGCCGGCTCCTGGTCCCGCTCGTCCGCCCAGCGCGTCGCGGGCAACGGCGCCGACCCGGCCGCCGCCGCGGTGCCCGCGCCCGCCCCGGCCCCCGACGCGGGAGCCGCCTGGCGGCCCTGGCGGTTCCGCATGTCCAACGACGTCTGGGGCACCCCCGCCGTCGCGGGCAATCTGGTCTACGTCACGTCGTTCGAGGTCCACGCCCTGGACGTCGGCACCGGCCGCCGCAGCTTCAAGACGCGCGACGTCGCCTGGTCCATGGCGGTGGCCGACGGCCGCATCCACGCGTCCGACGGACCCACGCTCTACGCCCTGGACGGCGCCGACGGCTCCGACCTGTGGCGGCTGCCGACCGACGCCTGGGTGTACTCCCTCCAGGCCGACCGCGGCACCGTCGTCACGGGCACCCGGGGCGGCGGCGTGCAGGCCTGGGAGGCCGTCAACGGCGAGAAGCTCTGGGAGATCACCGGCGCGCAGACCGACTTCGAGACGCCGGAGGCCGGGCCCCGCGTCTGCGACGGCACGGTGTACGTCTGGAAGGACGCAAGGCTGCGGGCCCTGGAGGCACGCACCGGCGAGGAACGCTGGTCGTACCCCGTGGGCGACGCGGCCTCCTGCGGCGGTGTGCCGGTGCGGCTCACCCAGGCGCAGGACGGGTACGTGTACGTGGCCGCGGGCAGCCGTGTCCTCGCGATCGACGTCGCCGGGGGCCACGTCCGCTGGCACTTCGAGGCGCCCGCCGCCTTCCTCTGCCCGCCCGCCTTCGCCCCCGGGCCCGCCGTGACGGGCGGCGGTGTGTACCTCGCCGACTACCTCGGCACGGTGTACGCCCTCGACGCGACGGACGGCCGCGACCGCTGGCGCATCGCCACGGAGTCCCGCTCCTCCATCGAGCCGGTCCTCGTCGCCGACGGCCACGTCCACGTGGGCAGCGGCAAGGGTCTCTACACCCTCGACGCGGTCACGGGCACGCCGAAGTGGCGGTTCCAGGCGGGCGGCGAGGTCGTCGGCACGCCCGTCGTCGCCGACCGGCGCATCCACTTCGGCTCCACGGACCACCTCCTGTACACCCTGAAGGCGGACGACGGCCGCCTCCGCTGGAAGCTCGCCACGGGCGGCGAGATCACGGGGGCACCCGTGGTGCGGGACGGCGTGGTGTACGCGTGCAGCAAGGACCGCTGCGTGTACGCGCTGGACGCGGAGCGGGGGACGGGGACGTCGCCGAGGCCGTAGCGCCCCGTGGGCCCTCGCGCCCCGTCCTCACCCACGCCCCGTCCTCACCCACGCCCCGTCCTCACCACGCCCCGTCCTCACCGCGTACGGAAGTCGCCGCTCCTGCGGTGTGTGAACAGCTCCGCCTGCCGGTCCGGCGGGAGGTTGCCCAGGGCGATCAGGTGGGGCGCGTGCGCGAGGGCCTGCGCGCGGGCCGCCTCCTTCGCCGACCAGAGGGCCCGAACGGTGCCCTGCACCGCCTCCGTGGGGTACGCAGCGATGGTCTCCGCGGCACGGACGGCCGCCGGGACCGCCCCGCCGGACGGCGTCAGCTCGGAGACCAGGCCCGTCTCGTACGCGCGCCGGGCGGAGACCCGCTCGGCCGTGCCCATCAGCGCCATCCTCGCGACCTCGCCGAACGGCATGCGCTGCGCCATGTGGATCGTCTCGTACGCGCTGACCATCCCGTACGTGGTGTGCGGGTCGAAGAACGTGGCGTGCTCGTCCGCCACGACGAACTCGCACTCCCCGACGAGGTAGAAGGCGCCGCCGCACGCCATGCCGTTGACCGCGGCGATCACCGGCTTCCACAGATCGTTGGCCTTCGGGCCGATCGCGAGGAGCGGATCGTCGATCGTGTACGGGGAGGCGGGCTGCGGGACGTCCGTGTCCCGGTCGATGCCGGTGCAGAACGCCTTCTCGCCCGCGCCGGTCACGACGACGGCCCGTACCGAGTCGTCGAACCGGAAGCGGCGCCAGGCCGCGGCCAGTCCGTCCGCCGTTTCCACGTCGATCGCGTTGTGGCGCTCCGGGCGGTCCAGGGTCAGGACCGCCACGCCCGTGTCCTCGTCGACCGCCGTGCGCAGGGACCCGGCCGCGGAGGTCACGGGCGCTCCAGGATCCAGCGCGGGACCACGGTCCCGCCGACGTCGGCGAAGACGACCTGCACCTTCGCGCCGATGCGGAGCCGTTCAGGGGCGACCGAGTTCAGAGGGGCGTCCGGTGCCGCGACGAGGTTGCCGACGAGGCGGATCCGCGGGGCGTCGGCGAGCTCGACGATGATCGCGTTGTAGGGGGCCTGTTCGGCGTAGGCGGGGAGGAGCGGGGGGTGCGGGAAGACGTACGACCAGATGCGGCCGCGTCCGCTCATGCGACGCCAATTGCTGTCGAAGGACTGGCAGTGGGGGCAGCAGGGTCTGGGCGGGAACCTCAGCTCGCCGCAGGCGGTGCAGGTCTGTATGCGGAGCTCGCCTCGGGCGGCGTAGGTCCAGAAGGGGGCGCCGTCTTCGTCCTGCGTGGGCGTCAGGAGGGGGTCCGTCTTTGCCGTCGCGTCTGCCATGGTCTCTTCTCTCCCGGGTGCGGGTCCGTCGTGGCCGGTCGCGCAGTTCCCCGCGCCCCTGAAAGGCCCCCTACGGGGCCCTCAGGAGCAGCGCTGAGGTGGGGACGCCCTCTCCCGCCGTGACCAAGCACGTCTCCGCGTCCGGGACCTGGGCCGTGCTCGTGCCGCGGAGTTGCTTGACGCCTTCGTTGATGAGGTTGAAGCCGTGGACGTACGCCTCGCTGAGGCCGCCGCCGCCCGTGTTGATGGGGAGGCGGCCGCCGCTCTCCAGGGCGCCGCCCTCGGTGAACGCGCCGCCCTCGCCGCGGTCGCAGAAGCCGTACCCCTCCAGGGAGAGGGGGATGAGCGGGGTGAACGCGTCGTAGATCTGGGCGACGTCCACGTCCTGCGGGCCGAAGTCCGCCTGTTTCCAGAGGTGTCGGGCGGCGGTCCAGGCCGGGCCCGAGAGCGGGTCGTCGGTCCAGTAGTTGACCATGCCGTGGTGCTGGGCGGGCAGGCCCTGTGCGACGGAGTGGACGTACACCGGCTTCCGCCGGCAGTCGCGCGCCCGCTCCGCGGACACGATCACGCAGGCCAGCGCGCCGTCCGTCTCCAGGCAGTTGTCGAAGAGGCAGAGCGGTTCGCTGATCCAGCGCGACGTCATATACATGTCGCGGGTCAGCGGACGTTCGTACATCATCGCGGCGGGGTTCTGGTTGGCGCGGTTGCGGCAGGCGAGGGCGACGTTGAAGAGGTGGTCGCGGGTCGTGCCGTACTCGTGCATGTGGCGGCGGGCGAGCATCGCGATCTCGTCGGCGGGGCGGAGCAGGCCGAAGGGGCGCGTCCACTGGGCGGGCGTGGGGAGTTGGACCGTGGTGTTCTTCCAGGGGCGCGGGCCGCTGCCGCGTTTGCGGGAGCGCCAGGCGATGCCGACGTTCGCCTGCCCGGTGGCGATGGCGGACGCGAGGTGCCCGACCGTGGCGCAGGAACCGCCGCCGCCGTAGCCGACCTTGCTGAAGAAGGTGACGTCGCCCGCCCCGACGGCCTTGGCGACCTCGACCTCGTCCGTCTCCTCCATCGTGTACGAGGCGAAGGCGTCGACCTCGGACGGCGCGATGCCGGCGTCGTCGAGCGCGGCGACGATCGCCCGGCACGCCAACTCCTTCTCACTGGCCAGGAGTTGCTTGGCAAACGGTGTCTGGCCGATCCCGACTATCGCTGTGGCGTCCTTGAGTGAAGCCATGGACAACGGCACCTCCGCCGGTCGCGAGCGTGTCACCACTGCTGACAGCGCGTCAGGCTACAGCTAATCTGACGGATAGTCAGCTAGCAGGAGGAGCATGCGATGCGCGGCGACCTGGAGTGGGGCAGCATCCCGGGACTCGTACGAGCGGCCGCCGAGCGGTACGGCGCACGGGAGGCGGTCGTCGAGGGCCGCACCCGCGTCTCGTACGCGGAACTGGGCGAGCGCGTGGAGCACGCCGCGGCCGCCTGCATGGCCAACGGAGTCGAACCCGGCGACCGCGTCGCCGTCTGGGCGCCGAACACCCTCGACTGGATCGTCTCCGCGCTCGGCGCCGTCAGCGCCGGCGCGGTCCTCGTCCCCCTCAACACCCGCTTCAAGGGCACCGAGGCGGCGTACGTCCTGGTCCGCAGCCGCGCCAAGGTCCTCTTCGTCACGGGCACGTTCCTCGGCACCTCCTACGTCGCCTCGCTGCGCCGCGCCACCGCCGAAGGGCCGGGCGACGGACCGCTGCCGGGCCTGCCCCACCTGGACCAGGTCGTCGTCCTCGCCGACGACGCGCCGCAGGACTTCCGTACCTGGAAGGACTTCCTGGCGAGCGGCGACAGCGTCTCGGCGGACGCGGTCCGCACGCGCGCGGCCTCCGTCGAAGGCTCCGCGCCCTCGGACATCATCTTCACCTCGGGCACGACCGGCCGCCCCAAGGGTGCCGTCATCACCCACGCCCAGACCCTGCGCTGCTACGACATATGGAGCGACCTGGCCGGGCTGCGCGAGGGCGACCGCTACCTCATCGTCAACCCGTTCTTCCACACCTTCGGCTACAAGGCCGGGATCATCGCGTGCCTGACGCGGGGCGCGACGATGGTGCCGCAGCCGGTCTTCAACGTGGACACGGTCCTCGCCAACGTCGCCGCGGAACGCATCTCGGTCCTGCCGGGCCCGCCCACCCTGCACCAGTCGATCCTCGACCACCCCGCCCGCGGCCAGCACGACCTCTCCGCGCTGCGCCTCGTCGTGACCGGTGCCGCCGTGGTGCCGCTGCAGCTGGTGGAGCGGCTGCGGGCGGAGCTGCGCATCGCCACGGTCCTGACCGCGTACGGCCTTTCGGAGGCGAGCGGCATCGTCACGATGTGCCGGCGCGGCGACCCGGCCGACGTCATCGCGGCGACGTCGGGCCGGGCCATCCCCGACACGGAGGTACGGGTGGTGTCCCCCGGCGGCGAGCCGCTCGCCCCCGGCCACCCCGGCGAGGTGCACGTCCGCGGCCACCACGTCATGCAGGGCTACTTCGAGGACCCGGAGGGGACGGAGCGGTGCGTGACGCCCGACGGCTGGCTGCGGACGGGTGACGTCGGCGTCCTCGACACGGCGGGCAACCTCCGCATCACGGACCGCATCAAGGACATGTTCATCGTCGGCGGCTTCAACGCCTACCCCGCCGAGATAGAGCAGCTCCTCGGCCTGCACCCCGCCGTCGCCGACATCGCGGTGATCGGCGTGCCCGACCCGAGGCTCGGCGAGGTCGGCAGGGCGTACGTGGTGCGGCGCCCCGGATCCGTGGCCACGGCGGACGACCTGATCGCGTGGGCCCGGCGGGAGATGGCGAACTACAAGGTGCCGAGGGCCGTCGAGTTCGTGGCGGAGCTGCCGAGGAACGCGAGCGGGAAGGTGGTCAAGGGGGAGCTGCGGGCCGCGGCTAGTCGGTAGCGGCGCCCGACGCCTCCCGCTCGGCGGCACTGCGCTCGACACAGAACTCGTTGCCCTCCAGGTCGGTGAGAGTGACCCAGCCCAGGCCGTCCGGCCTGCGGTGGTCCTCGTGCAGCCGCGCGCCGAGCGCGAGGAGCCGCTCGACCTCCTCGTCGCGGGTGCGGTCCTGCGGCTGGAGGTCGATGTGCAGCCGGTTCTTGACGGACTTGGCGTCCGGCACGGTCACGAAGAGCAGGGCGACGCCGTCGGCCTTCACCAGGGCCTCCGGATCGCCGGGAAAGTCGTCGTCGGCGAGGCTGCCGCCGAGGACCTCGGCCCAGAAGGAGCCCTGGCGGTAGGCGTCGTGGGCGTCGAACGTGAGGTGGCGCACGAGAGAAGTCATGGACGGCACTCTTCGCTGCGTGGGGCGGCCCTGTCCACGGAAATACGCCGCCGGACCGCGGGGCCCGGAGGGTTCAGTGCCCGGTCGGAGGCGTCATGCAACCGGTCTCCGGGAAGCGGCCGTTGGCGTCGGCGCCGAAGCCGGCCTCGCCGACGTAACCGGTGACGCAGGCGTCGTCACCCACGCCGAGCCCGATCAACGCCCCCTCGGGCGTGACGTCCTCGTCGCCCTCGTAGGTCGAGTACATCTCCTGGACCTTCAGCCGATCCTTGTACCCCAGCTTGTCGACGAGTTCCGTCCGCACGCTGTCCGGATCCCACTTCTCCGCCTTCCACAGCCGCTTCAGGACGGGCTTCATGCGGGCGACCTCGGCCCGCGCCTCCCTCTGTCCGGCGGCGGACATCTCTCCCGGGCGCCGGTAGGCGTTGTTCTCCCTGTTGTGGGGCGCGCCGTCGACGACTCCGGGCTCCACGTAGGGGGAGGCGCCGGGGGAGGTGGCCGTGGCGTCGGCACTCGGTTCCGAGGCCGGCTCCGTAGCCGTAGCCGTAGCCGTAGCCGTAGCCGGAGCCGGAGCCGGAGCCGCGGTGGTGCCGGGGCGCTCGTCGCCGCAGGCGGTGAGGACGGTGGCGGCGCACAGGAACAGGGCGGGTACGGACGTCCCGCGGAGCGCTGTGTACGTCGAGGTGGCCATGCGCATGACTGTGCCATGACTGGCCACACACCGGACGCCGCGCCCCTGAGGAAGAAGGTCACCTTCCGCGCGGGCACGGTCGGCGTCTACGACCAGCAGCCCACCGGCAAGGCGGACAGGGCGGGTAAGCGGCTTCCCTCGAACTGACGGAGGCGGGCCTTCCGGTCGTCCCGGCGGTCGAGTGTCCGCGCGATGCGGACCGGCTGTCGCAGACGCCGACGTAGGCCGTCGAGCCGAAGGCGGGCGCGGACTCGACCGGCCCGGGACTCGTGTCGCGGGACGCGCTGGAGGTCCTCAATCCGTATCTGTCCCCGGACCTCCTCGACGAGGAGATGGGGGACGGGTTCGTGGCGGCGGTGCGGCGTTCGCCGGAGGGGCCGGTGACGGGCCGGGGCCCGTGGGCCCGTCCCGAAAGGGCGTCCCGGCTACGCGTACTGCCGCAGGAACCCTGGTGCGGCGCCGCGGCTTCCGCCGGGGGCGGAACGGGCCTAGCCTCACAAGGGAGGAGACCCCGCGGTGGCGATCCTCCTGAGTGTTCCAACGCTCTGCGGTCCCCAGACCCCGGACCATCAGGGTCGTCCCAGCGACCCGCGGCCGGGGCCGTACCGTCGACCTCGCACAGCCCCGGCCCACGCCCTACCGGCCCGTCCAAACGGGGCTCACTCCCGCGTGCCCCGGTGCCGTGAGGGCGCGTGTGCGCACCGGTACGTGGAGGGGAGCCGCGACGCCGGCGCGCACACACCCGGCCGCCGCCGACATCGGCGCCCCGCGCCTCGGCGGCGGCCGCCCCGCGCGCCGCGCAGACGTCAGCTCTGCGGCGGGGCCGGCATGTGCCCCTCGCCCAGCGGAGTGGTCGGCATGTGGCCCTCGCCCTGCGGGGAGGCCGGAATGTGACTGTCGCTCCGCGGCGCGACCGGCAGGTGGCTGTCGGCGAGCGCGGGGCCCGCGGCGGCACCTGCGGCGGCGGCCGCTACGGCGAGGGTGACGAGGGCCTTTTTGGTGCGGGTCATTCCAACTCCCTTGAAAGGTACAACTTTCGGATGTCACGGACGCTAACGGCGCATGGCACTGCTGTTCGAGTCGCAGGTGTGGTTCGCGCCCTTGAATGGCCTGAACCGGCCCCCGGACATACGTCGGCCGCGGCGGCTCCCCCTCCGCGCCGCCGCGGCCGACCCCCGTCGGGATGAAAGTCCTAGACGTCCTCGGCCGGCGGAGCGGGCATGTGGCCGTCGTGCAGAACGGTGATGCCATCCTTCGGCGGGGTGGGCATGTGGCCGTCACCCTGCGTGGTGGCCGTGCCGTCCTTGGGCGGGGCGGGCATGTGGCCGTCCTTCTGGATGGTGAGGTCCTTCTTGGCTTCGCTCATGGTGGCAACTCCCCTGAAGTTGACGGGTCTCTGGGGCAGAACGCCCGCTCGGCAACTCCCCCGAGGGTCGCCGAACGGGCGTTCTTGGGCCGCTCACCCTATCTGTGAGGCCCCATGCGACCCGTCTGCCCCCCGACGCGACGGATCGATGCGTAGAGAGTGGCAGCCCGCCATAAACGTTCGATGAACGCCGTGGGGGCGCCCGTCAGGCGGCCGCGACGGGGTTGAGGAGCGCCCGTACCTCGTCGGCCTCCACGGCGCCGGCGCCTTCGTGGATGGTCAGCGCCTCCTGCCAGCAGGCCCGTGCGCGGTCGAGCTGCGCGAGGCTGTCGAGGGACGTGCCCAGGAGCGTCAGGACGTTGGCGCGCATCCAGTCGCCACCGATGCAGCCGGTCGCCAGCGCCTGCTCCGCGTGCTTCGCGGCCAGTGCGGGACGACGTGCCCCCAGGTGCACCTGGGCGATGCGGTAGTGGGAAGTCCCCTCCCAGAGCCGCTGGCGGTTCTCCACGAACATCCGCAGGGCGTCCGTCAGCTGGTCGAGTGCGTCGGCGTGGCGGCCCGCGTGGCCGAGGCTGATGCCCAGGGCGTACTTCGCGTTGGCCAGGCGGAGGGTGAGCCCCAGGTCGTCGTAGATCTCCACGCCCTGTTCCGCGATCTCGATCGCCTTGGCCGTACGTCCGACGGAGACGAGCACGCGGGAAAGGTTGCACAGCGCGCTCGCCTCACCCGGGCGGTTGTCGTCGGCACGGAAGGCCTCGATCGCCCGGAGGAAGTAGCTCTCGCTGGCGTCGTACTGCTTCATGCAGGCGGCCGCGATTCCCTGCTCGTTCGGGGCGTTCCCGCCGGTCCAGGGGTCTTTCGAGGTGGCGGCCAGGTGCGCGGCGCGGGCCAGTTCGCCGGCGGCCGCCTCGAAGTGGCCGCCGATCCGCATGATGACCTGGGCGAGGCTGACGCGCGCCCGGCCCTCGGCGTAGGCGTCCCCCGCCGCTTCGGCGGCGTCCCGCGCCGCCGCCGTGGCCAGCTCGTAGCGGAGCGAACTCGCACCGGACTCCGCCAGGTCCTTGGAAGCGAGCAGCAGGTCGACCGCCCGCCGCAGCATCCCCGCTCCCAGGGACTGCTGCACGCACGCCAGGATGCACGCCGCCTCGGAGTGCAGCCAGTCCAGGGCCTTCGTGTCGTCGGTGAAGTCCTGGCCCGCGTGTTCCGTGGGCTCCAGGTGGTCCACCGTGCGGTCGCCGGGGCGTTCGATCGCGTAGACCCGGGCCGCGGACGCCAGGTAGAAGTCGAGGAGGCGGGACATCGCCGCGTCGCGTTCGCCGGGGGGCTGTTCGTCGCGTTCGGCGCAGGCACGCGCGTAGAGGCGTACGAGATCGTGGTAGCGGTAGCGGCCCGGTGCCGCGGATTCCACCAGGGACGTGTCGACGAGGGACTCCAGGACGTCCTCCGTCTCGTCCAGCGGGAGGTCGAGGACCGCAGCGGCCGCCGCGAGGGACAGGTCGGGGCCGTCCGCGAGGCCGAGGAGGCGGAACGCGCGGGCCTGGGCCGGCTCCAGCTGGCCGTAGCCGAGCTCGAACGTCGCCTTCACCGCGAGGTCGCCCGCCTGGAGCTCGTCGAGCCGGCGCCGCTCGTCCGCCAGCTTCGCCGCGAGTGTGGAGACCGTCCAGGTGCGGCGCGCCGCGAGCCGGGACGCCGCGATACGGATGGCGAGCGGCAGGAAACCGCACGCCGCCACCACGTCGAGCGCGGCCTCCCGCTCCGCGGTGACCCGCTCCTCGCCGACGATGCGGGTGAAGAGGAGCAGCGCCTCCTCGGGGGACATCACGTCCAGGTCCACCAGGTGCGCGCCCGCCAGGTCGACCATGCGGACGCGGCTCGTGACCAGCGCCGCGCAGCCCTCCATGCCGGGAAGCAGCGGGCGGACCTGCGCCGCGTCGCGCGCGTTGTCGAGGAGGACGAGGACCCGGCGGCCGTCCAGGGTCGACCGGTACAGGGCGGCCCGCTCCTCCAGGGAGTCCGGGATCGCCGAGTCGGCGGTGCCGAGGGCGCGCAGGAAGGCGCCGAGGACCGCCTCCGGCTCGGCGACCCGCGCACCCGCCCCCTGGAGGTCCACGTACAGCTGGCCGTCGGGGAAGTGGGCGCGCGCCACGTGGGCGACGTGCACGGCGAGGGTCGTCTTGCCGACGCCCCCGATGCCCGCGAGCGCCGAGACCGCCATCACGCGGCCCTCGGCGGTCGACAGGATGTCGCTGAGTTCGTTGACGAAGGACGCGCGGCCCGTGAAGTCGGGGACCGTCGCGGGGAGCTGGGCGGGGCGCACCACCGTCGTCGCCGGTTCCTGGGCGGGCGCGGACGGCTCCGCGAGGCCGGGGTCGGCCTGGAGGATGCGCTGCTGGAGCTCCTTGAGGCCGGGCCTCGGGTCGACGCCGAGCTCGTCGGCGAGCAGGCGGCGGGTGTCCGCGTAGACCGCGAGGGCCTCCGCCTGGCGTCCGCTGCGGTACAGCGCAAGCATCAGCAGCTCGCGCAGCCGTTCCCGCAACGGGTGCGCCGCGGTCAGTGCGGTCAGCTCCGACACCGCCTCCGCGTGGCAGCCCTGTTCCAGGTCCATGTCCAGGCGGGTCTCGACGAGCTGGAGGCGCCATTCGTCGAGGCGGGTGCGCTGGGTGTCGGCGTACGGACCCGGGACGTTGGCCAGGGGCTCGCCGTCCCAGAGGCCGAGGGCCTTGTTCACCAGTGCCCGCGCCTGGCAGAGGTCGCCCGCGCCGCGGGCCTTCTCCGCCGCCGACCAGAGGTCCTCCGCCACGGCGAGGTCGAGCGCGCCGTCCGCGACCTGGACCGCGTACCCCCCGGACTCGCTGACGAGGACGCCGGGAGGCAGCACCTTGCGGAGCCGGGACGCGTACGTACGTACCGCTGCCAGTGCCTGCGACGGCGGCTCCTCGCCCCAGAGGGCGTCGATCAGCTCCGAGGCCGTGGCCGTGCGGCCGTCCCGCAGCAGCAGGGCCGCGAGCAGCGCCCTCTGCTGGGGCGAGCCGGTGTTGAGCTGGTCCGGGCCGTGCCACGCGCGCACCGGTCCGAGCACGCTGAAGCGCGACGCCGGTACCTCGGGGGGATGCCCCTCGGTCCGCTCCTCGGGGGTGTTCCCCGAGGCCGGACGCCGCTGCTCCGGTACTCGCGGTACATCGACCATCGCTCCCCCTGCCGCCCTGCTGTTCCCAATCCTGCCGGTCGCGGACCTGCCCGCCCGCGGTGGTGCGTAAGCCGCCGTGCGGCCCTTTCCTTTGTGCGTGGTTCTTGCTCCCCGCCAGTTTGCCTTGTTCATGGCGGATGCGTCAGCCGTGGGAGACGGCTCTCACAGGGTCCTCGCACGACGTTTCGGATCGCGTCGCCGTCGCAGCCGTCCGCGTCCGGGGAGCTGACGGGTCGTCAGATCGGCGCTACCGTGGCCGTATGGAGACCATGGAGAGCCCGGAGACCTTCCCGAAGATCATCTCGGTGGACGACCACACGGTCGAACCCCCGCACGTCTGGCGGGACCGGCTCCCGTCGAAGTACCAGGGCCGCGGCCCCCGGATCGTCCGCGCCCCCCTCCGCGAGATGTCCTTCCTGGGCGGCAAGTTCGCCCCGGTCATGGGGGAGCAGGGCGAGGAAGGCCCCATCGGGGACTGGTGGATCTACGAGGACCTGCACCGCCCCCTCACGCGTCTCGACACGGCGGTCGGCTACGCCAGGGACGAGATCAAACTCGAGGTCATCACGTACGAGCAGATGCGGCCGGGGTCGTTCAGCGTGCCGGACCGGCTCGCCGACATGGACGTCAACCACGTCCAGTCCGCGCTCTGCTTCCCCACGTTCCCGCGGTTCTGCGGGCAGACGTTCACGGAGGCCAAGGACCGGGAGCTCGCGCTCCTCTCGGTCCGCGCGTACAACGACTGGATGGTGGAGGAGTGGTGCGGCCCCGAGGCGGCCGGCCGCCTCATACCGCTCACCCTCATCCCGCTCTGGGACGCCGAGCTCGCCGCCGCGGAGGTGCGCCGCAACGCGGCGCGCGGGGTGCGGGCGGTCGCCTTCTCCGAGATCCCGCCCCACCTCGGGCTTCCGTCCATCCACACCGACGCGTGGGACCCCTTCCTGCGCGCCTGCGACGAGACCGGCACGGTCGTCGCCATGCACATCGGCTCCTCCAGCAAGATGCCGTCGACCTCGGCGGACGCGCCGCCCGCCGTCGGCTCCACGATCACCTTCGCCAACTGCTGCTTCTCGATGGTGGACTGGCTGATGAGCGGCAAGTTCGAACGCTTCCCGAACCTGAAGGTCATGTACGCGGAGGGCCAGATCGGCTGGATCCCCTACATCCTGGAGCGGGCGGACGTGGTGTGGGAGGAGAACCGGGGCTGGGGCGGGGTCGCGGACAAGGTCACGCGTCCCCCCTCCGAACTCTTCACGGAGCACGTCTTCGGCTGCTTCTTCGACGACGCGTTCGGGCTGCGGAACCTCGACTCCATCGGGGTCGGGAACGTCCTGTACGAGACGGACTACCCGCACTCCGACTCGACCTGGCCCAAGTCCCGCGAGGTCGGGGAGTCCCAGATGTCCCACCTGTCGCCGGACGTCGTCGACCGCATCGTCCGCGGCAACGCGGTTGCCCTTCTGGGGTTGACGGAGGCGGGGCTCTGGGCCGGCGCGTAAGTGACCCGGCGCCGCCCCGTCGGCGCCGGAACACCACCCCCTCCGCTCCGCGGCGGACCTCTCCCACCCACCCGTTCACCCCGCACCACCCTGCGCGGGCAGAACCCCCAACCCCGCCGCTCCGCGGCGGATCACTCCCACCCACCCACCCGTTCACCCCGCACCGTCCTGCGCGGGTAGGGGCCCCAACCCCGCCGCTTCGCGGCGGATGTTCCCCACCCGCCCGCCCGTTTGCCCCGCACCGCCCCGCGCAGGTAGGGGCGGCGCCCCCCCCACTCGCCCGCAGCCGCTCGCGCGCCCGAGGGGACGTGGGGGTATGTGCGCACGGAGCACCGAGCCCACCACGACGGCCGGGCACATTCCACGCGGCGCAGGGATGGCGAGTACGCACATACCCCCGCGGCCCCGCCCCCACAGACACACCCAAGGCGCCTTGACGAGAGCCTTGTCTGACGGGGCGTCAGCTACGACCATGTGGGCGTAAGTGGCAAGTGGTAAGCAAAAAGTGACGTGGCTTCAGCTAGAGAGTGGGTGGGTCGTGCGTGGTGGGTCGATGGTCTATGGGATGCAGTTGCCCGTGCAGTCGCAGAGCTCCATGTACGCGGAGGAGTGGGAGAGGGACGCCGGCCCCGACGACCTGGTCGAGATCGCCCGCACCGCCGACCGCACCGGCTTCGCCTACATCGCGACCTGCGACCACGTCGCCATCCCCCGCCGCCTCGCCGACACCATGAGCACCGTCTGGTACGACCCCGTCGCCACCCTCGCCCACCTCGCCGCCGTCACCACGAACGTCCGCCTGATGAGCCACGTCGCCATCGTCGGCCTCCGGCACCCCCTCCTCTCCGCCAAGCAGTACGCCACCCTCGACCGCCTCAGCGGAGGAAGGCTGATCCTCGGGGTCGGGGCAGGGCACGTGCAGGAGGAGTTCGAGGCGCTCGGCGTCGACTTCGCGCGGCGCGGGCCGATCCTCGACGAGGCGATCGACGCGCTGAAGGCGGCTCTGGGCCCGGAGGAGTATCCCGAGTACCGAGGGGACACCTTCGCCTTCAAGGACCTTGGGCAGTCGCCGCGCCCCGTCCAGGCCCGCGTACCCCTCTGGGTGGGCGGGTCGTCCCCCGCTGCCGTACGCCGCGCGGCGACACGCGCCGACGGGTGGCTCCCCCAGGGCGACCCGCGCGACAAGCTGCCCGCGCAGATCGCGAGGCTCAAGCGCCTGCGCGAGGAAGCGGGGGTCGCGGAGCCCGTCACCGTGGGCGCGATCACCGAGCCGCTGTATGTCGGGGAACCCGGCCGGCCCGTCGGTCGCCGCACACTCACGGGGAAGCCGGACGCCCTCGCGGAGTCCCTGCGCGCGTACGCCGCGATGGGCGTCGACCAGATCCAGGTCCGCTTCCGCAGCCGGAGCCGTACCGAACTCACCGACCAGATGGCGACCTTCGCCGCCGACGTAGCTCCGCACCTCAATTGACCTAGGAGTTCCCCATGGGCAAGCTGGACGGCCGCGTCGTCATCGTGACCGGCGCCGCGCGCGGACAGGGCGAGCAGGAGGCGCGCCTCTTCGTGGAGGAGGGGGCCCGCGTCGTCGTCGCCGACGTACTGGACGAGCAGGGGGAGTCCCTCGCGAAGGAGCTGGGGGAGGAGTCCGCGGCGTACGTCCATCTCGACGTCGGGGTCGAGGAGGACTGGCGCGCCGCGACGGCCGCCGCCAAGGACGCTTTCGGGAAGGTCGACGGGCTCGTCAACAACGCCGGGATCCTCCGCTTCAACGAACTGCTCAGCACCCCGCTGGAGGAGTTCGAGCAGATCATCCGCGTCAACCAGATCGGCTGCTTCCTCGGCATCCGCACCGTCGCGCCCGAGATAGGCGCGGCCGGCGGCGGCACGATCGTGAACACCGCTTCCTACACGGCCCTCACGGGCATGGCGTACGTGGGCGCGTACGCGGCGACCAAGCACGCCGTCCTCGGCCTCACCCGCGTCGCCGCCCTGGAGCTCGCGGGCCGCAACATCCGGGTGAACGCCGTGTGCCCGGGCGCGGTTGACACCCCCATGACCAACCCCGCGCAGCTCGACCCGGGCGCCGACCCCGAGGCGGCGAGGGAGGCGGTCGCGGGGCTGTACGAGAAGCTCGTGCCGCTCGGGCGGATCGGGCAGCCGCAGGAGGTGGCCGCGCTGGCGCTGTTCCTGACCGGGGACGACTCGGCGTACATCACGGGGCAGCCGTTCGTCATCGACGGGGGATGGCTGGCGGGTGTCAGCGTCGTGTGATCCCGTCGCCCCCGCCCCCGCCCCCGCCCCCGAGCCTCCGCTGACGCTGCGTCAGCTATTGACGCTCCGGCGGGGCGGTGGAACAGTCGACCCCATCGCAATCTGACGGGGCGTCAGAAACCGTCAGACCTCACGAGGACGGTGAACCTCCCTTGGAATTCGGTCTCTTTGTACAGGGATACGTGCCCGCCCAGCGGGCCAAGGTCGACCCCGAAGCGGAGCACAAGGCGCTCATCGAGGAGACCGAGTACGTCATCGAGGCGGACAAGTCCGGGTTCAAGTACGCCTGGGCGTCCGAGCACCACTTCCTGGAGGAGTACTCACACCTCTCCGCCAACGACGTCTACCTCGGATACCTCGCCCACGCCACCGACCGCATCCACCTCGGCTCGGGCATCTTCAACCCGCTCGCGCCCGTCAACCACCCCGTGAAGGTGGCGGAGAAGGTGACGATGCTGGACCATCTCTCCCGGGGGCGGTTCGAGTTCGGCACGGGCCGCGGTGCCGGTTCGCACGAGATCCTCGGGTTCATGCCGGGCATCACGGACATGAACCACACCAAGGAGATCTGGGAAGAGACCATCGCCGAGTTCCCCAAGATGTGGCTGCAGGACGAGTACGTGGGGTTCCAGGGCAAGCACTGGTCGCTGCCGCCCCGGAAGATCCTGCCGAAGCCGTACGGGGCGTCGCACCCGGCCATGTGGTACGCCGCCGGTTCCCCCTCCTCGTACGCCATGGCGGGGAAGAAGGGGCTCGGGGTCCTCGGCTTCAGCGTGCAGAAGGTCTCCGACATGGAGTGGGTCGTCGAGTCGTACAAGACGGCGGTCGAGGAGGCGCAGCCGATCGGGGACTTCGTCAACGACAACGTCATGGTGACGTCGACGGCGATCTGCGCGGAGACGCACAAGAAGGCGGTCGAGATCGCGGTCGGCGGCGGCCTCAACTACCTTCAGTCGCTGCTCTTCCGCTACCACGACACGTTCCCCCGGCCCGAGGGCATTCCCGAGTGGCCCGAGCTGCTCCCCGAGTACACCGAGGAGCTCATCGAGCTGCTCATCGCCGAGGAGCTGATGATCTGCGGCGACCCGGACGAGGTGCTCACGCAGTGCAAGCGGTGGGAGCAGGCCGGGGCGGACCAGCTCAGCTTCGGGCTGCCGATCGGGATCTCGCCCGAGGACACGAAGAACACGATCAGGCTGATCGGTGAGCATGTGATTCCGAAGATCGACACGGATCCCGTGCACCGGACCACGCGGTTCCGGCAGGCGGCCGGCGGAGCGTAGTCCCTCTGAGTCACCCCGGCTTCCCTCTCCCGGACGGGAAGCCGGGGTCCTGCCGGACGGGGGGCGGTGTCACGGGGTTGCTGTCACGGGGGCGCGCCCCCGGGCCCCCGTCGATCGCCCTCCGGGCTCGTCCTCAAGCGCCGGACGGGCTGAAATCGCCCTTCGGGCTCGTCCTCAAACGCCGGACGGGCTGAAATTGCCCCCCGGACGGGCTGAAATCGCCCCCGGACGGGCTGAGAACGCCTTCCCCGGGCGGGCTGAGAACGCCCCCCGGACGGGCTGAGAACGCCTTCCCCGGGCGGGCTGAAATCGCCCCCGGACGGGCTGAGAACGCCCACCCCGGACGGGCTGAAATCGCCCCCCGGGGCACTGACCGAACGCCACCGAACCCTCGAAAGGGGACGTCCCGTCATGCTCGACCACCTCATCAAGGGCGCGACCGTCGTCGACGGGACCGGTGTGCCCGGGCGCGTTGCCGACGTCGGGATACGGGGCGGGCGCATCGCCGTCGTCGCCGCGCCGGGCACCGTCACCGAGGAGGCACGGACCAGTGAGGACGCGCAGGGGCGCGTCCTCGCGCCGGGGTTCGTCGATCCGCACACGCACTACGACGCCCAGCTGTTCTGGGACCCGTACGCGACGCCCTCCCTCAACCACGGTGTGACCACCGTCGCGGGCGGAAACTGTGGGTTCACGCTCGCTCCGCTCCATCCCGAGCGGCCCGGCGACGCCGACTACACGCGGCGGATGATGTCCAAGGTCGAGGGGATGTCGCTCGTGGCCCTGGAGCAGGGTGCGCCCTGGTCGTGGAGTTCGTTCGGGGAGTATCTCGACGCCCTGGAGGGGCGCGTCGCCGTGAACGCCGGGTTCATGGTGGGGCACTGCGCGCTGCGGCGGTACGTCATGGGCGAGGACGCCGTCGGCGGGCAGCCGTCCAATGAGCAGTTGGACGCCATGGTGCGGCTCCTGCACGAAGCGATGGACGCCGGTGCCTGGGGGCTCTCCACCACCCAGTCGTCCACGCACTCGGACGGCGACGGGCAGCCCGTCGCCTCGCGGCACGCGAAGCCCGCGGAGCTGCTCGCGCTGAGCCGCGCCGTCGGCGAGCACGAGGGGACGCAGATCGAGGCCATCGTCGCCGGGTGCCTCGATCAGTTCAGCGACGACGAGGTCGAGTTGTTCGTGGAGATGAGCGCCGCTGCCGGGCGGCCGCTGAACTGGAACGTGCTCACCGTCGACGCAGCCGTGCCCGAGCGCGTGCCCCGTCAGCTCGTGCCCAGTGAGCGCGCCCGCAAGGCGGGCGGCCGCATCGTCGCGCTCACCATGCCGATCCTCACGCCCATGAACATGTCCCTCGGCACGTTCTGCGCGCTCAACCTCATCCCCGGCTGGGGCGACGTCCTCGGCCTTCCCGCGCCCGAGCGGATCGCGAAGCTGCGCGACCCCGCCGTGCGGGAGGAGATGCTGCTGCGGGCCGCGAGCAAGGAGGCCGGGGTGTTCCGGCGGCTCGCGCGGTTCGACCGGTACGTCATCGGCGACACGTACTCCGCCGCCAACGAGGGGCTCACCGGGCGCGTCGTCGGTGACATCGCCGCCGAGCGCGGGCAGGAGCCCTTCCACTGCATCGTCGAGATCTGCGCGAACGACGCCATGCGCACCGTGCTGTGGCCCATGCCCACCGACAACGACCCGGACTCCTGGGCGCTGCGCGCCGAGACCTGGCAGCACGAGGACGTCATGCTGGGCGGCTCGGACGCCGGCGCGCATCTGGACCGCATGTGCGGAGCCCCGTACACGACCCGTTTCATCGGGGACTGTCTGCGCGGGCGGAAGCTCGTCGGCCTCGAGCAGGCCGTGAAGATGCTGACCGACGATCCTGCCCGGCTGTTCGGGCTGCGCGAGCGGGGGCGGATCGCGGAGGGGTACCACGCCGACCTGGTCCTCTTCGATCCCGAGCGCATCGACGCGGGCAAGGCCACCCTCGTCCACGACCTGCCCGGCGACAGCCCGCGGCTCGACTCCAAGGCGATCGGGATCGACGCGGTCTGGGTCAATGGCGCCGAGGCCATTCGTGAGGACGTGGTGACCGGTGCCGTGCCCGGGAAGATCCTGCGGTCGGGGCGCGACACCAGGACGGTGAGCACCAAGTGAGCGGTGACGTCCGGCGGTTGTTCATCGGGGGTGAGTGGGTCGAGCCCGAGCTCGGTCACTACGAAGTCGTCAATCCGGCCACCGAGGACGTCGTCGGGCTCGCGCCCGAGGCGAGCGGCGGGCAGGTCCGCGCGGCGGCCTCGGCTGCCCGTGAGGCGTTGGAGGGCTGGTCGCGCACGACGCCGGAGGAGCGCGCCGGGATTCTGTCCCGTGCCGCCGCCGTCCTGCGGCGCGACTTCGCGGCGCACGCCGAGCTCGCGCAGGCGGAGAGCGGCGCCACGACAGCGACGGCGCGCGGCATGCAGGTGGCGGTGGCCGTGGCGCGCTTCGAGCGGTACGCGAAGGGTGCGCTGGAGCCGGTCGAGGCCGCGCTGCCGCCGCAGATCCACGAGGCGGGGCCCATGGGGAGAGCGGGCGTCGTGGGAGCGTTGGCGGTGCGCAGGCCGGTGGGCGTCGTCACCTGCATCACCTCGTACAACAACCCCTGGGCCAACCCGGCGGGCAAGGTCGCGCCCGCCCTCGCCATGGGCAACACCGTCGTCGTGAAGCCCGCGCCGCAGGACCCGCTGTCGGTGTACGGGATGGCGGCCGCCCTGGCGGAGGCGGGTGTTCCGCCGGGTGTCGTGAACGTGGTCTCCGGCACGGACTCCGGGGTGGGCGAGGCGGCCGTCGCCTCTCCCGACGTCGACATGGTGAGCTTCACCGGTTCCACGGCCGTCGGGCAGCGCATCGGCGAGGTGTGCGGCCGTGACATGAAGCGGCAGCTGATGGAGCTGGGCGGTAAGGGCGCGGCGATCGTCCTCGACGACGCCGACCTGGACGCCGCGGTGGCGGGCATCGGGACGACGTTCTCCTTCTACAGCGGGCAGATCTGCACGGCGCCGACCCGTGTCATCGTCCAGCGGGGTGTGTATGAGGAGCTTCTCCGTAGACTCATCGCCTATATCGGGCACTTGAAAGTCGGCGATCCGGTCGCTCCCGGCACCGTCGTCGGGCCCGTGATCTCCGCCGCCCACCGCGACCGCATCGAGGCGTACGTCGAGGACGGGCGGAAGGAAGGCGCGCGGGTCGTCGCGGGCGGTGAGCGGCCGGGGTCGGACAGGGGCTTCTACGTCGCGCCGACCCTCCTCGCCGACTGCACGCCCGGCATGCGGGTGGTCCGCGAGGAGATCTTCGGGCCGGTCGTCGTCGTGGTCCCCTTCGACGCGGAAGGACCCGAGGACGCCGAGGAGACGGCGATCTCCCTCGCCTGCGACAGCGACTACGGCCTCATCGACTACGTGTGGTCGGGCGACGTCGCCCGCGCCTTCCGGGTGGCCCGCCGGCTGCGGGCGGGCGGCGTCGGCGTCAACACGGTCGCGCGGAACATGGAGGCGCCGTTCGGGGGCTTCAAGAAGAGCGGGGTGGGGCGGGACGTCGGCTCGTATGCCCTGCACGCGTACAGCGAACTGCAGTCCCTCGTGTGGCCGGGGTGAGGAAGACGGGGACAAAGAAGGGGACAAAGAAGGGGACCTTCCCGCACCCCGGCCGGGGTGCGGGGGATCGGGAGACCGTTACCGGCCCAGGAAGACCGGGTTCGTGAACGCCGTCAGCGGGCCCGGCAGGCCGGGTGTCACGGGCGCGTGGCGCACCTCCGCCCGCACGTAGGCGGCGTACGACGCCGTCGTGCGCCACTCCACCGTCCCCGTGCCCGAATCCGGCAGCGCGGGGCTGGTGTGCAGGACGCCCTGGTCGGTGACGAAGCGGACCGTGCAGCCCGGGGCGCCCTTGACGTCGAGGCGGACCGTGACGGGGTCGTCGCGGTCGACGTCGAGGCGGCCGCCGATGCCCGCGTGCCTGCCCCTGCCGCCCGCCGCCGAGAAGGCGAGCTCCACGGCTTTGGACTCGGCGATGTAGGAGCGGCCGCGGCGGATGCCGTCCTGGATGGCCTCGCGGGTCAGGTCGTCGGCGAGGACGACGGTCTGCGGGCCGCCGATGCGGTCGGGGTCGCGGTGCGCGTCGCTGTTGCCCATGGCCGGGATCCACGGGCGGCCGCCGCGCACGGAGGCGACGAGCTGGCTGTCCCAGTCGGCGAGGGCGATCTCGTCGTCCGGCGTGTACGCGCCGTTCCACGCCTCGATGACGTCCGCGTCGCCGAAGCCGAACTTCCAGTTGCAGCCGACGCAGGTGGCGTGCGGGTGGGCGGGGACGACGAGGCCGCCCGCGTCCCTGACCTTCCGCGCGTACTTCCCGAAGCGGTTGTCGCGTGCGCGGTAGCGCCAGTCGATGAACGTGCCGGGGTCCACGCCGAGGGCGACGACGTGACCGTTGCGGGTCGTCACCTCCTCGCCGAGCATGATCAGGAGATCGTCGCCCGCGAGCTCGGCCCAGTGGGGGTGCGCGGAGTGCGTGTTGTGCTCCGAGCTGTTGATGAAGTCGAGGCCCGCCTCGCGGGCCAGTGCGGCGATCTCGGCGGGGGTGCGCCTGCCGTCGGAGTGGACGGAGTGCAGGTGGCAGTCGCCGCGGTACCAGGCGCGGCCGCGGCCCTTGGCGCGCTCGGGCGGGTAGGCCGGCTTCGGGGTCCTGCCGGGCGCCCCGTAGGTGAGGGTGATCGTCACCTCGTAGGGGAGGCCGTCGGGGGCGACCGTGTACGGGCCGAGGGCGATGTACCAGGTGCCCTCGCGGACGCGGCCCGGGATGTAGCCGGGGGTCGCCTCGTCGGCGCGGATGAAGAACTCGGTGCGGGCGCCGCCGGACCAGCCGCGGAAGCCCCTGCCGCCGAGCTCCGTGCCGCGCTCGTCGAAGACGCCGATGTCGAGTGCGTTGCCCTGGGTGCCGGGCGGCACGGTCGGCTTCTCGTAGGTGTAGGCGGCGCGGAACTCGCGTACCCCGTCGGGGACTTCTACGGGCAGGTACACGAAGTCGGGGGACCCGGTGGGCAGCGTCCCGCGCACCGTTCTCGTCTCCGTGCTCCCCGGCTTCCTGTCCCGCGCGGGGGCGCGCCGCTCGGCGCCGCTGGCGAAGCTCACGGTGCCCAACGTAATGGCGGCGGCGGCGCCCGTCACGAACAGTCCGCGCCGGTTCGGGCCGATCGGGTGGTGTACGTCCTCGCACATGCTGCGGCTCCCCAGGGTGTCGTGTCGACGGTGACGTGGGTGGTGCGTGCAACCCTGGTATTGAGCCGTGAACTGTGCGGCAAGGGAAGGCGGTTGGCAGTTTTACGCCCGGTTGCCGGGGTGGGTGGGCCCGGTCAGCCGGTCCGGGGGGCCCGTGCCGAGTCCTCGACCGCCCCCGCCGCGACCAGCGCCGCCTCCGTCTCCGGGTGCGGGCCCGACGCCCCGGTGCGCGCCCACCGCAGCGGTGTGGCGCCCGTGCCGTGGTCCTCGCGCAGGTTCGGGTCGGCGCCGTGGGCGAGGAGTTCGCGCACCGTGTCGACGTGGCCCCAGGCGGCGGCCGCGCACAGGGGGGTGCCCTCCGTGATGCCGTCGCTCTCGGTGTCGGGCAGGGCGCCCGCCCGCAGCAGCGCCCGGACCGTGGAGGCGGCGCCGTGCACCGATGCGGCGTACAGCGCCGTCGTGCCGTCGGCCTCCGGCAGTTCGGGGTCGATCCCGGTCCTGAGCACGGCGCGGACGGTGTGCGTGTCGCCGACCGCCGCGGCCCATACCAGGCGGTGGGTGAGCTTCTTCTGCTTCCGTCTGTTCACCGGCGCCAGGTTAATGAGCGCGCGGGCATGGACCAACCGGGTTTGCGGGGATAGGAAGAGGGCCCCGGACCGACCGACACTCCCGGACACGCTCGGAGGAATCGTGCGCATCTCCGCGACGCTCTACATGACCGACGGGACGATCACTCCGGTACGCCTGGCCCAGGAACTGGAGCGGCGCGGCTTCGCCGGCCTCTACCTCCCCGAGCACACCCACATCCCGGTGCCCCGCGAAACCCCGTACCCGGGCGGCGACCTGCCGCCCGAGTGCGCCCGCATGCTCAGCCCGTTCGTCGCCCTCGCCCAGGCCGCCGCCGTCACCGAACGCCTCACCCTCGGCACCAACATCGCCCTCGTCGCCCAGCACGACCCCATCGACCTCGCGAAGCAGATAGCGACCCTCGACCACCTCTCCGGCGGCCGCGTTACCCTAGGCATCGGCTTCGGCTGGAACCGTGAGGAGGCCGAGGACCACGGCGTGCCGTGGCCGCGGCGCCGGGCGGTCGTGCGGGAGCGGATGGCGGTCATGCGGGCGCTGTGGGCGGACCGGCCGATGGCGTACGAGGGGGAGTTCGGCGGCGTACGGACGAGCGAGGTCCATCCGAAACCGGCGCGGGCGCCCCGCGAACGGCTCGCCAAAGGGCCGCTGTTCGGGCCGCGCACGCTCATCGGCGGTGCGGCGGGGCCGGGTCTCTTCGCGCACGTCGCGGAGTACGCGGACGGCTGGATGCCCGTCGGGGGCAGCGGTCTGCGCGAGGCGCTGCCCGTGCTCAGGACGGCGTGGGCGGACGCCGGGCGCGGGGCACAGGACCTGTATGTGGCGGTGACGGCCGTCGCACCGGAGCCGGGCAAACTGGCGTGCTACGGGGATCTTGGCGTGGACGAGGTGATCGTGCAGCTGCCGCCCGCCGGGGAGGCGGAGGTGTGCGCGGCGCTCGACGGGCTCGGGCAGTACGTCACGCGGTGACGGGCGTGCCCCTTTGTCCAGGTGGGGACCCGGATGGAAAACGAAACCCGGGGGGAAGCCCCGACGGAAGTATCTGTAAGAGGCAGGTGTTCTCGCTCGTATGCTCGGAGACATGACCAACAGCGCGCAGCCCCCAGAGGCCGGACGACCCACCGCGAACGCCATGCGCCGCGCGCTCAGGAGGGCCAGGGACGGCGTCGCGCTCGACGTGGGCGAGGCCGCGGTCCTGCTGCAGGCGCGCGGCGAGGATCTCGACGACCTCACCGCGTCCGCGGCCCGCGTGCGCGACGCGGGCCTCGACGCGGCGGGCCGGCCGGGCGTCATCACGTACTCGAAGAGCGTGTTCATCCCGCTCACCCGGCTCTGCCGGGACAAGTGCCACTACTGCACCTTCGCGACCGTGCCCGGCAAGCTGCGCCGGGACGGCCACGGCATGTTCATGTCCCCGGACGAGGTCCTGGACATCGCGCGGCGCGGCGCGGCGATGGGCTGCAAGGAAGCCCTCATCACCCTCGGTGACAAGCCCGAGGACCGCTGGCCCGAGGCCCGCGAGTGGCTGGAGGCGGAGGGGTACGACGACACCATCGCGTACGTCCGCGCCATCTCGATCCGCATCCTGGAGGAGACGGGACTCCTCCCGCACCTCAACCCGGGCGTCATGACGTGGACGGACTTCCAGCGGCTGAAGCCCGTCGCGCCCAGCATGGGCATGATGCTGGAGACGACGTCGGAGCGGCTGTGGAGCGAGCCGGGCATGCCGCACTACGGCTCGCCCGACAAGGAGCCCGCCGTCCGGCTGCGGGTCCTGGAGGACGCGGGCCGCTCGTCGGTGCCGTTCACCAGCGGGCTGCTCATCGGGATCGGCGAGACGTACGAGGAGCGGGCCGACTCGCTGTTCGCGCTGCGCCGCGTGGCGCGTTCGTACCACGGCGTCCAGGAGCTGATCATCCAGAACTTCCGCGCCAAGCCGGACACGGCGATGCGCGGCATGCCCGACGCGGAGATCGACGACCTGGTCGCCACGATCGCCGTCGCCCGGCACATCATGGGCCCCTCGGGGAACATCCAGGCGCCGCCCAACCTCATCGCGGGCGAGTACGAGCGGCTCATCGGGGCGGGCATCGACGACTGGGGCGGCGTCTCGCCGGTCACGATCGACCACGTCAACCCCGAGAAGCCGTGGCCGCAGGTCGAGGAGCTGGCCGAGCGGTCGGCGGCCGCCGGGTTCCGGCTCGCCGAACGCCTCTGCGTCTATCCGGAGTTCGTGCGGCGCGGCGAGCCGTGGCTCGACCCCCGGCTCCTGCCGCACCTGCGGGCCCTCGCCGACCCGGAGACCGGCCTCGCCCTGCCGGACGCGGTGGTCGAGGGCCGCCCCTGGCAGGAGCCCGACGAGGGGTACGTGGCCTCCTCCGGCCGCACCGACCTGCACCGCACCATCGACACGACCGGCCGCACCGGCGACCGGCGCGACGACTTCGACGAGGTGTACGGCGACTGGGAGGCGCTGCGCGAGCAAGCCGCGCCCGGCATGGTGCCGTCCCGCATCGACGGCGACGTGCGCGCGGCCCTCAAGCAGGCCGCCGACGACCCGACGAAGCTCACCGACGACGAGGCGCTCGCGCTGCTGCACGCCGACGGGCCCGCACTCGACGCGCTCTGCGCGGTCGCGGACGACATCCGCAAGACGGTCAACGGCGACGACGTCACATACATCGTCACGCGCAACATCAACTTCACCAACGTCTGCTACACCGGCTGCCGTTTCTGCGCCTTCGCGCAGCGCAGGACCGACGCGGACGCCTACACCCTCTCCCTGGACCAGGTCGCCGACCGGGCCGCGCAGGCCTGGGACGTCGGCGCCGTCGAGGTGTGCATGCAGGGCGGCATCCATCCCGACCTGCCGGGCAGCGCCTACTTCGACATCGCGCGGGCGGTGAAGGAGCGCGTGCCGGGCATGCACGTGCACGCGTTCTCGCCGATGGAGGTCGTCAACGGAGCGACGCGGACCGGCCTCTCGATCCGCGAGTGGCTCACCGCCGCCAAGGAGGCGGGGCTCGGCTCCATCCCCGGCACGGCCGCCGAGATCCTCGACGACGAGGTGCGGTGGATCCTCACCAAGGGCAAGCTGCCGACGGCCACCTGGATCGAGGTCGTCAAGACCGCGCACGAGCTCGGTATCCGGTCGAGTTCGACGATGATGTACGGGCATGTGGACCAGCCCAGGCACTGGCTCGGCCACTTCCGCACGCTGGCCGCCATCCAGCGGGAGACCGGCGGGTTCACGGAGTTCGTGACGCTGCCGTTCATCCACACCAACGCGCCCGTCTACCTGGCCGGCATCGCCAGGCCGGGCCCGACCACCCGCGACAACCGCGCGGTCACCGCGATGGCGCGTGTGCTGCTCCACCCGCACATCCCCAACATCCAGACGAGCTGGGTGAAGCTGGGCCAGGAGGGCGCCGCGGAGATGCTCAGGTCCGGCGCGAACGACCTGGGCGGGACGCTCATGGAGGAGACCATCTCCCGTATGGCGGGGTCGAGTTACGGCTCGTACCGGTCCGTCGAGGACCTCGTCGCCATCGCGGAGGCCGCGGGCCGTCCCGCGAAGCCGCGCACGACGCTGTACGGCGAGGTGCCCGAGGAGCGGCAGCGTGCGGCCGCGGCCTCGGACGGGCACCTGCCGGAGCTGCTGCCGCTGGCGGACTGAGACGGAGGAACCGCGCGGGAACGACATCGGCACCCGGCCGCCGCCGGGTGCCGATGTCTCAGGAGCGCGTCAGTACGTCAGTACGTCTGTGCGTCAGCGCGCCAGGAACGCGCCGAAGTTCACGCCCGCCTTGTCCGGGGAGCCGACCGCGGCCGGGCCGAACGAGTCGATGCCGGTGGTGGTGAGGCCGCTCGCGGAGCCGCGCAGGTGCCAGACCGCACCGGTGTCGGCGTGCGTGCCGTCCTCGGACGGGGCGCCCACCGTCAGGTCGGCCTTGCCGTCCTTGTTGGTGTCCGAGAGCAGGACGGTGCCGCCGAACTTGTCGCCCTTCTCGGAGGCGCCGGGGATGCCCGGCTTCGACTGGTCGAAGGCCTGCGCGCCGGTGCCGGACAGGCCGGTGCGGGCGCCCTTGAGGATGACGACGCTGCCGGAGTCGGCGGTGGTCTCGATGTCCTCGCCCGGGACGCCGACCGCGATGTCGGCGAAGCCGTCGCCGTTCACGTCGCCCGCGCTGATGACGGAGCCGAACTCGTCGCCCTCCTCACCGGCGCCGGGGACGCCCGCGCTGTCCTGGGTGATCTTCGCGGAGCGGTCCGAGAGGCCGGACGCGGAGCCGTAGCGGACGAGGACGGTGCCCTTCTGGTACGGCATGTCCTCGAAGCTGGTGCCGATGTCGCGGGTGACGAAGTCGCCGTAGCCGTCGCCGTCGACGTCCGCGACGGCGCCGCCGACGGAGGGCGCGAGCTTCTGCGAGGTGGTGGCCACCCCGTCCTTGCCGCCCTTCCACAGCTGGCTCTTGTGAGCCATCTCCTCGAAGCCGTGGCTGGTGACGATGTCGTCGATGCCGTCGCCGGTCACGTCACCCGCGACGAAGTCACCGGGGCCGAAGGTCTGGCTGGTCACGACCTGCTGGGTGCTCGCGGCCTTGCCGTCCCGCTGGAACGGGCCGTACGCGATGGTCATGCCCGCGTCGTCGTTGTCCATCGGGTCCTCGGGCTCCGGGTACTCGGCCGTGACCAGGTCCCGCTTGCCGTCGCCGTTGAAGTCGCCCGCGGTGACGCGCGCGCCGTTCGAGTCCAGCTCGACGCTGCCCTGGCCGCTGAGGCCCTGGGCGGAGCCCCACAGGACGACGGCCTTCTTGCCGCCGTTGACGACGAGGTCGGTGTAGCCGTCGCCGTCGAGGTCGGAGGCGGCCGTCGTGTTGCCGAAGTGCCCGCCGTCCGCGGCGGAGCCGGGTACGCCCGCCGTGTCGCGGCTGATGGTGACGGCGTGGGCCTTGTCGGGGCCGTTCGCCGAGCCGTACACGACGGAGACGCTGCCGGGGGCGTCGTTGTCGTAGCTGCCGGGGGCCGATATGGCGAGGTCGGCGTACCCGTCGTGGTTGAAGTCGGTGACCGGGGCCTTCGGCGGGGTGGGTGCGGCCGCCGCCGAACCCGCGGTGGCCAGGGCGATCGGTGCCGCGAGCGAGGCGACTGCGACGGCGGTGATGAGACTGCGGCGCACTGTTCCTCCTGTGGGAATTTGTGTGGTCATGTAGGGAGACGATCGTTCCGCGGGGAAGGTTGTACACCGCAGAGACTTCTGTGGTGCACACGCACTTATGTCCGAACTCGGTTCCCGTTCACCGGATATCGGCCTCGTGATGTCTCATTCGGTACGCCAGACTGGAGGCCCACGGGACGGGGAGGGACCGATGGCACGGCCGAAAGTGTCGATGCAGGAGCTCATCCGGCGCAGACGCCGCGCGGCCTTCGTGGGACGCCGCGACGAACTGCGCGTCTTCAGGGCGAACTTCGAGCTTCCACCCGAGGACGACCGGCACCGCTTCCTCTTCCACGTCCACGGCCCGGCCGGGGTCGGCAAGACCTCACTCGTGCGCGAGATGGGACAACTCGCCACGGAACGCGGCGCACTTGTCGCCTACGTCGACGACGCCGTACCGGACCTCCCCGAAGCGCTCGGTGAGATCGCGGCGCAGTACGCGCAGCAGGGCCGCGCCATGAAGGCGCTGGACGGCGCCCTCGCCGCGCACCGCCGGCGCATCCACGAGGCCGTCGCCGCCGCGGCCCGCGCACCGGAACCCGACGTGCCGTCGGCGGGCAGCGTGGCGCTGGCCCGCGCGGGCGTCGTCGGGCTCGGCATGGTGCCGGTCGTCGGCGCCCTCGCCGGAGTCGTCGACACGGACCGGGTCGCCCTGCGCGCCGAACGGCTCCGGGCCCGCTTCCGCACCCCCGAGGACGCCCGCCTCGCCCTGGAACCCGAGCGCGCGCTGACACCCGTGCTCCTGGACGAGCTGACCGCGGCCGCCGACACCGCGCCCTGGCTCGTCCTGCTCCTCGACGCGTACGAACGGACCGCGCCGTTCCTGGACCGCTGGCTGCACGACGTGATGACGACCGACCGGTACGGAGAGATCCCGGCCAACACCGTCGTGGTGACCGCGGGGCAGCGGCCCCTCGACCCCGACCGCTGGGAGGGCGCCGCGGACTTCGCCGCCGAACTGCCGCTGCGCCCCTTCACCGAGAGCGAGGCGCGCGGCCTGCTCGCGGCCAAGGGCGTCACCGAGGAGCCGGTGGTCGCGGAGGTCCTGCGGCTCTCGGGCCGGCTGCCCGTCCTCGTCTCCACCCTCGCCGAGACGGGCCCCTCGGCACCGGACGACGTCGGCGACCCGAGCGCCACCGCCGTCGAGAGGTTCCTGAAGGGCGAGCAGGACCCGGCCAGGCGCGCGGCCGCCCTGGACTGCGCACTGCCCAGACGCCTCGACGAGGAGGTCGTGCGGGCCGCCGTGGACCATGGCGGCGACGGCACGGGCGACGGCCCCGCGGAGCTGTACGCGTGGCTGCGCACCATGCCGTTCGTCCGGCCGGACCGCAGGGGCACCGCCCGCTACCACGACGTCGTGCGCGCCCCGATGCTGCGCCTGCGCCGCAACACCGCGCCCGCCCTGTGGAGCGCGGGCCACACCCGCCTCGCCGAGCTGTACGCGCGGCGGCGCGAGGCGCTGGACGAGGAGCTGCGGGGCGCGCCGGGCCGCCCCTGGATGCGCGCGGAGTGGCGTGGCCCGCGCGTCGACGAGCTGTACCACTCCCTGTGCGCGGGCCCGCGTGCCGCGCTCCCCGGCGTGCTGCGCGAGGGCGTCGAGGCCTGCCGCTTCGACACGGTGGTGGCCCGCGAGTGGGCGCGGGCGGTGACCGACGCCGCCGAGGACACGGGCGCGGACCATCTGCGGGTCTGGTCCGACGACCTCCGCGAGGCACTCGCCGACGAGACGCTCGGCGCCCTGCGGGTCCTCGAACTGCTCCTCGCCCGGGCCGGGTTCGACGACGCGGGCCGGGTGGCCGCCCACAACGAACACGGCCTGCGGCTCTTCCACCTCGGCCGGCTGCGCGAGGCCCTCGACGACCACCGGCGTGCCCTCGCCATCGACCCCGGCGACCCGTGGGGCCACCACGGCCTCGCCGTCACCCACCGGGCCCTCGGCGACTTCGACGCGGCGCTGCGCCACCTGGCCGCCGCCGAGGAGGCGGCGCCCGGCGCGGAGTGGGTGGCCCGGCAGCGCGGCGAGACGTACCGGCGCATGGGCCGCCCCGACGAGGCGCTGCCCTGGCTCGACCGCGCGCACGCCATCGATCCGCGGGAACCGCTGACGCTGGGCAGCCGCGGCCAGGCCAAGTTCGTGCTCGGCCGCACCCGCGAGGCCCTGGACGACCTGGACCGCGCGATCGACCTGTGGCCCGACTACCCGTGGGCGCTCCTTCGCAGGGCACGCGTCCGGCAGGCGCTCGGCGACCTGCCGGGCGCCCTCGCCGATCTCGACCGCGCCCACGGACTGGCCCCGGACGCGCCGGGTGCGCACAGCGACCGCGGCGACATCCTGCGCTACGCGTGCCGCCACGAGGAAGCGGTCGCCGCGTACGACACGGCACTGACCATGGACCCCGGCCACACCTGGGCGTGGGGCAGCAGGGCCCTGTCGCTGGAGGCCCTGGGGCGCGTGGAGGAGGCCGTGGCATCCCTGGACGAGGCGCTGCGGATCGACCGGGAGTACGGGTGGGCGCGGGAGCAGCGGCAGCGGATGACGGGGGCGGACGTGGTCTGAGAGCCGGTGTCATCACCCCGGCCGAGTGGCCGCCTCCTGGCACGCGCGCTCGCCGCCGCACGCACCGGACGGCGGCCACTGATCCGACCGGGGCGATGACGCGGGCTCCGAGAGCCTCACCGGGACGGGACGAGTGGCCATGGCGTCGGCCGACGCGGAAGAGCCGTCGACGCAGGAGCTGATTCGCCGCAGGGGGGCGGGCCGGGTTCATCGGCCGCCGCGGTGAACTGGCGGCGTTCAGGGAGAACTTCGACGTGGCGCCCGCGGACCCGCGCCACCGCTTCCTCTTCCACGTCCACGTCCACGGCAACGCGGGCGTCGGAGGAGTTCCCGGTCTGGAGCGACTACGGACTGGCGCTCGGCGCGGCCGCGCTGGGCGACCGGGCCGCCGCGGACGCCCGCCTCGACCGTCTTCCCGGACCGGCCCTCGTGGATCTGGAGTGGGACGACCTCGCCGAGATGGTGGTGTTCATGACCGCGCTCCTGAGGGCCCCGAGCGTGGACCGTACGCGCCTCGCCCCGCGCCTCGCCCGTCTCACCGCGGCCCGGGACGCCTTCCGGGACCGTTGCACCGGAACCACCGGAACCACCGGAACCACCGGAAACCCCGGAATCGGCCATTCCGTAACAACTGCCCCAGCAGCCTCCGTAGCGACTGCGAAGCTCCCGTGAACGTCGTTCAAATGCGACCTCAGGGGCCACTCTTCACATTCCACTTCGGGCCTGAACCGATCGTTCCCGGTCGATTACAGTGCTGCGAAGTCGCAACCGGTCGAGGCGCGTCGAGGCACGTCACCGCACGGAGGGAGGCCCGCGTGGGTACCGCAGCAGCCACCGGTGTCTGGGGCCGCGCCGAGCAGCAGGACTTCCGGAGCCGGGTGCGCGGCACGCTCCTCGGGGCCGCCGTGGGCGACGCGCTGGGCGCTCCCCTCGACGGGCTCTCGCTCGACGCGATCCGCGAGGCCCACGGAGCGGAGGGCCTGACCGAGCCCGCCCCGGCCCACGGCCGCCGCGGCGCCGTCACCGCGGGCACCCAGCTCACCCTCTTCACCGTCGACGGACTCATACGCGCCCAGGTGCGCCGCGACACCGGCGCCTGGCACCCGCCGACCGACCTGCACCGCGCCTACCGCCGCTGGGCCGCGACGCAGAGCGACTGGGGCCCGGACGAGCGGCGCAAGGAGGACGGCTGGCTGGCCCGCGAGGAGTGGCTGTACTCGCGGCGGAGTCCGTCCCGCGCCTGCCTGACGGGGCTCGGTGACGATGTCATGGGCACCCTCGACGCCCCCAAGAACCCGGACGAGCGCGGCGCCGAGGCCGCCGTCAGGTCCGCGCCGTTCGGTCTCCTCGTCGGCTGGGAGCCGCAGCTCGTCCTGCAGCTCGCCGTCGAGTGCGCCGTCCAGACGCACGGCCACCCCACCGCCCACCTCGCGGCGGCCGCCCACACGGTCATCGTGCACGGCCTGGCCCGCGGGGAGTCCCTGGACGGCGCGATCCAGCGGTGCCTGGCCCTGCTCGCGACGCGACCGGGGCACAAGACCGTCACGGACGCGCTCCGGCACGCGCTGGGGGCCGTGCGGCAGGGCATGCCCACGCCGACGCGCGTGGAGGAGCTCATCGGCGACGGTACGGCGGAGGGGGTCCTGGCCGGGGCCGTGTACTGCGCCCTCGTCTGCGAGGACATCCGGCACGGGCTGCGGCTCGCCGTGAACCACGGCGGGGCGTCGGCGGCCTGCGGCGCGCTGTGCGGGGCGCTGCTCGGCGCGCTGCACGGGGAGACCGTGCTGCCGCCGGGGTGGGTGACCGGGCTGGAGGGGCGCCCCACGATCCTGGAGCTGGCGGACGACTTCGCCATGGAGATGACGCAGGGGCCCGCGCTGCACGGCCCCGCGCTCTCGTCGCCGGGATGGCTGGCCCGCTACCCGCGGGCGTGACCGGCGGCGCCTATGCCGTGGGGGACGCCACCGCGAACGTGCGGCTCAGGAGGTCGTGGAGGGTGGCGCGCTCGGCGTCGTCCAACGCGTCCAGGCCGGCCATCGTGGCGTGCATGTTGGCGCGGATCGCGTCGACGGCCCGCTCGCCCTCGGGGGTGAGCACGACGTTCTTGACGCGGCGGTCGGTGGGGCTCGGCTCCCGGTGGACCAGGCCGCGCTTCTCCAGGCGGTCGATGATCCCGGTGATGTTGGAGGCGTCGCAGGACAGCGTCCGGGCGAGGACCCGCATCGCGGCGGGCCCCTGGCGCAGCACGCTCAGCGTCTTGCCCTGGCTCGCGGTGAGGTTCTCGGCCGCCGCGGCCTCCGTGAAGTCCGCGTAGTAGGCACGGAGCGACACCGCGAGAAGCTCCATGAGCCCGGCCTTGTCGCCGCTCGGTGTTCCAGACATGTGAGCCACCTTACGCCATAAAACTTGACGATCTCAAATATTGAGGCTTACCTTCTATCAAGTTACTTGAAGTACTCAAGTATCGAGGTCTTCAAGTATCGGGGCCTCACACAGTTGAGCAGCTGGAGAAGAAACCACCGTGTCCCACGCACAGCCGCACGCGGCCCCGCCGAAACCCACCGGACAGACCGCCGTCGTCCTGGTGCTCGGGCTCGCCGCCATGGTCGTCTCGATGATGCAGACCCTGGTCGTGCCGATCCTGTCGATCATCCAGAACGAGCTGGACGCCACCACCGCGGGCGTCAGCTGGGTGACCACCGCCACCCTGCTCTCGGCCGCCGTCTTCACCCCGCTGCTCGGCCGCTTCGGCGACCAGCACGGCAAGAAGCCCACCCTCGTCGGCGTGCTGCTCGTGATGATCGCGGGCTCCGTGCTCGCCGCCACCACGACCTCACTGACCTGGCTGATCGTCGGCCGGATCATGCAGGGCGCGGCCACCGCGATCTTCCCGCTCGCGCTCTCCGTGCTCCGCGAGGAGATCAGGCCCGCCAAGCTCCACGGCGCCATGGCGCTGGTCAGCGGCACCCTCGCGTTCGGCAGCGGCCTCGCCCTGGTGGGCGCGGGCCTGCTCACCCAGGGCTCCGACCCCGACTACCACCGGGTGTTCTGGCTCGCGGTCGTGCTCGCCGTGGTCGCCCTCGTCGGCGTGATCCTCGTCGTCCCCGCCTCGCGCTCCAAGACCGGCGGCCGCACCGACTGGCTCGGCGCCGGCACGCTCGCGCTGCTCCTCGTCCTGCTGCTCCTGCCGATCTCGCAGGGCCACGAGTGGGGCTGGACCTCGGGCCGCACCCTCGGCTCCTTCGCGGGCGCCGTCGTCATGGCGGGCGTGTGGGTCCTGACCGAACTGCGGGTCAAGGAGCCGATGGTGGACATGAAGATGTTCGCCCACCGCCCGGTCCTCTTCACCAACCTGGCCGGACTGCTGCTCGGTTTCGCGATGTTCGCCCAGTTCATCGGCGTCTCGTACCTCGTGCAGATGCCCGAGGACGTCGCCGGGTACGGCTTCGGCGCCTCGGTGCTCGGCGCCTCCGTCGTCTACCTGCTGCCCACCACGGTCGTCTCGCTCCTCGGCGCCCAGTTCGGCGGCATCCTGGTCCGCCGGATCGGCGCACGCGTCACGCTCGCGGCCGGTGCCGCCTTCGGCGTGGTCGGTTTCGCCTGGCTGACCCTGGCGCACGACACCAGCGCCTCGGTCATCGGCGCGGGCATGGTCATCGGCCTCGCCATCAGCTTCGGATACGCGTCGATGCCCGCGCTCATCGTCGCCAGCGTCCCCGCCCACCAGACGGGCATCGCCAACGGCATCAACTCGATCTCCCGCTCGGTGGGCAGCGCCGTCGCGAGCGCGATGATCACCTCGCTGCTCGCGTCGAAGACGATTCCGTTGCCGGCGGGCATGCCGGCGCTGCCGCAGGAGAGCCAGTTCACCCTGAGCTTCGCCATCGCGGGCGGCGCGTTCGTCCTCGTCGTCGCCGTGGCCCTGGTAGGCCTCACGGCCCGGCACGCCCCGCGCACGCACCAGCCCTCGGTGACCCCGCCCGTCCCGGAGCGGGTGGGAGCCCCGTAACGGGCGCGGCGTCCGAGCCCCGTAGGGGCGCAGCCCCCGCGCCCCTGAAGGGGTACCCCCCACACCCCTACGGGGTCACCGCGTCGTCCTGCGGCCGCGAAGGAGTGGGCACAACGGCTCCGACGGAGCCGTCGTCGTCCGTGTTGATCCGCTCGATGAGCGCGTCCCGCTCCGGGGTGTCCTCCGGCTTCACGCGGCCGATGAGGATGTAGAGGACGAGGGAGACGGCCAGCGGGATCGACACCTGGTACTGCAGCGCGACACCGCCCTCGATCGCGTCGTCGATCGGGTAGTTGACCAGGTAGAAGGCGAAGAGCCCGGCCGCCCAGCTGGTCAGCGCCGCGGTCGGCCCGGACTTCCGGAACGTACGCAGCAGGCCCAGCATCATCGGGATCGCGATCGGCCCCATCAGACCGGCGACCCATTTGATGACGACCGTGATGATGTCCTTGAAGGTGGGGGAGTTGACCTGCGTCGCCACCGCCATGGACAGACCGAGGAAGACCACCGTGGTGAGGCGGGCCGCGATCAGGCCCTTGCGCTCGGTCCAGGCCCGCGCCCTCGCGGAGAACGCGGGCGCCACGTCCCGGGTGAAGACCGCCGCGATCGCGTTGGCGTCGGAGGAGCACATGGCCATGGTGTGCGAGAAGAAGCCGACGATGACCAGGCCCAACAGGCCGTGCGGCAGCAGCTGTTCGGTCATCAGGGCGTACGCGTCCGAACCGTCGGGCTTCTTCGCGTCGACGAGGAGCGGCGACATCCACATGGGGAAGAAGAGGACGACGGGCCAGACCAGCCACAGGGCCGCGGAGAGCTTCGCGGAGCGCGCGGCCTCCTTGGCGTTGGCGGTCGCCATGTAGCGCTGCGCCTGGTTGAGCATGCCGCCGTTGTACTCGAAGAGCTTGATGAACAGGAAAGCGAGCAGGAAGACCGTGCCGTAAGGACCGACCAGCGGCTTGCCGTGGCCCGCGAGCTCGGGTTCGTCCCAGACGCCGAAGAACCCGCCGTGCGGCCCGAGTTCGGCGACGACCGCCACGAACATGGCGATGCCCGCGAGCAGCTGGATGATGAACTGCCCCAGCTCGGTCAGCGCGTCGGCCCAGAGGCCGCCGATGGTGCAGTAGATCGCCGTGATGACGCCGGTGACGAGGATGCCCTGGTTGAGGGAGACGCCGGTGAAGACGGACAGGAGGGTGGCGATCGCCGCCCACTTGGCGCCCACGTCCACGATCTTCAGGAGCATGCCCGACCACGCGAGGGCCTGCTGGGTGGGCAGGTTGTAGCGGTTCTTCAGGTACTCGAGCGGCGAGGCCACGTGCAGGCGTGAGCGCAGCCGGTTGATGCGGGGGGCGAAGAGCCGGGCGCCGATGGCGATGCCGAGCGCGATGGGGAAGGACCAGGTGACGAAGGACGTCACGCCGTAGGTGTACGCGATGCCCGCGTACCCGGTGAACATCACCGCGCTGTAGCCCGACATGTGGTGCGAGATGCCGGACAGCCACCACGGCATCTTCCCGCCGGCCGTGAAGAAGTCGCTGACGTTGTCGACCCGCTTGTGGGACCACACGCCGATCGCGATCATCACGCCGAAGTAGCCGATGAGCACCGCCCAGTCGAGACTGTTCATATGGCCCTCCAGGGGTCCGCCTGGTGAACGGGCCGATGGGGACGAGAGCGGCCCAGAAGTGCCCGCTCATCGTGGGTTCGGGCGCACGTCGGAGACAACCTGTCGCTAGGTCAAGAGCACGTAAAATCGTTCTGTTTGCTGACCTTCGTTCACATACTTGACTACTAGGGGAAGGCGCCCGAACGCACGAAAGCCGTACGGGAGTTGTCTCCCGTACGGCCTTCCCGCACCCGCGCGGTGGCGGCTACCGCATGATCTCCCCGGCGTTGACCAGCAGCGACTGGCCCGTGATCGACCGCGCCCGGTCCGAGGCGAGGAACACCACCGCGTCCGCCACGTCCCCGTCCGTGGCCAGCTCCGGCAGCGCCATGCGCGCCGCGAGGCGGTCCCGCACCTCGTCCTCCGGTACGCCCTCGGTGTGCGCGGTGAACTGGACGTACGCCTCGACCGGCGGACCCCACATCCAGCCCGGCAGCACGGTGTTGACGCGGATCCGGTCCGGGCCGAGCTCGTGCGCCAGCGAGTACATCGCCGAGGTCAGCGCCCCCTTCGACGCCCCGTACGCCGCCTGGCGCACCTGTGAGGGCGCCGCGATCGCCGACTGCGTGCCGATGAACACCACCGAACCGCCGGCCCGCTCCCTGAGCGCGGGCAGGCAGGCACGCGTCATGCGCAGGGTGCCGAGGAGATTGACGTTGACGACCTGCTCCCAGGTGGCGAAGTCCGCGTCCTCCAGGCCGCCGAAGTAGCTGTCCCAGGCGGCGACATGGACGACCGCGTCGATCCCGCCGAAGCGTTCCCGTGCCAGCTCCGCGAGGGCCTCGCACTGTCGCTCGTCGGTGATGTCGGTGGTCCTGTAGGCGGCGCGGGCGCCCCCGGGGTCGATCTCGGCGGCCGTCTTCGCGAGGTTCGCCTCCGTGCGCGCCCCGAGCACGGCGTTGCCGCCGTCGCGCACGACGGCCGCCGCGACCTGATGTCCGAGCCCGGCGCCGACGCCCGAGACGACGACGGTCTTTCCCTCGAGGAGCGACGACGGCATGGGGCGCCTCCCGGCTCTGGCAGTTTTGCTGACGGGGCGTCAGGGTATGGGCGTGCATCGGAGGAAGGAAGGGGAGAGACGTGAGTGATGACCCCGGCGCGGGCGCCCGCGAGGACACCCGGCAGAGCGCTCCTCAGGACACCCGGAGCGACGTCTACGCCGAGCTGGCCGCCGTCGGCCCCTACGGCGTCCACCCGGGCCACGCCCTGATCACCATGGTCGAGCCGCACCCGGGCCACGAGTTCGCGTACAACCGCTGGTACGAGGACGACCACTACTACGCGGGCGCGATGGCCATGCCCTGGATGTACGCGGGGCGCCGCTGGGTGGCCACCCGCGACCTCCAGCTCCTGCGCTACCCCGACAAGTCCGCCGTCGCCGAACCGGTCACGGCGGGGTGCTACCTCTCCACGTACTGGGTGACGGAGGGCCGCTACGACGACCACATGAAGTGGACCGTCGGCATCAACAAGCGCCTCAACCGCGACGGCCGCGTCCACCAGGCCCGCACCCACGTCTTCACCGCCTTCCAGGACCACGAGGCGACCGTCTACCGGGACGGCGCCGCGGGCCCCCGCGACTTCCACGCGCTCGACCACCCGTACAAGGGCCTGGTCCTGGAGGTCGTCGACGCCGAGGGCCCGCGACAACGCGGCGAACTCCTCGCATGGCTGCGGGCCCGGCACCTGCCGCGGGTGCTCACCGGCTCGCCCGCCGCCATGGTCACGCTGTTCCGGCCGACACCGCTGCCGGGGGACCGGATGACGTACGTGAAACAGGTCGAGGGCGTGGACACCCGCCTGACGCTGCTGTGGTTCCTCCAGGAGGACCCGCGGGACTGCTGGGAGGCGTACTTCACCGGGCGCGGCGAGGCGGTCGCGCGATCGGGGCTCGGGCGGGTGGAGCTGGTGGCGCCGTTCATCCCCACGGTGCCGGGGACGGACCGGTACGTCGACGCCCTGCGGTGACGCGGGCGGCGCCGGGCACGGCCGAGCCCCCTCGGCCGGGACGGCGGGCCAGTCGAGAGGGCTGCGAACGGTGGTGCCTATGCGGTTGTTCTGCTGCGGTGGTGCCTCTGCTGATGTGCGCTGCGGTCTCACGCGAGGTCGGCAGCCCCCCTGCCCACCTCGCTGATGAACGCGTTCCACGACGCGGCGGGGAAGGCGAGGACCGGACCCTCCACCACCTTCGAGTCGCGCACGGAGATGCCGTGCCGCTCCGGTGACTTCACCTCGACACACGCGCCGTTTCCGGTGGAATAGGAAGACTTGACCCACGTGTGCGAAGTACCCTGCTGAATCGCCATGTCCGCTCCGGTCTTTCCAGTCGTTGAGTTGCTGTCGCCGCATCCCTGCGGTGTGCGCCAACGGTGCTGCTCGATGGCGTGAATGACGCTACTCGCCAACATCGTGGCGTGAAGGGACCGTTCACTCGACCGGATGGCATATTCCAGTGGGGGGTTACGCGGCGGCGCGACGAGGGTGTACCGTGCGGCGCTTCGTTCGGCGGACGTCGTCTTTCAGCGGACACAGCCCTTCAGCGGGCGTAGTCCTTGGCGATGTCCGCGATCAGCTGCCTGGACTGCTCGACGTTCAGCGCCTGCGCCCGCAGGTGTTCGTACATGACGCTGTACTGCTGCACGTCGTTCGCCTTCTCCAGGTACAGGTCGCTGGTGACGCCCTCGATGTAGACCACGCTGGAATCGGCCGCGTCGGGGAACTCCAGGATCGCGTACTGACCGTTGAGCCCCGGGTGAGCGCCCATCTCGAAGGGGATCACCTGGACCGTCACGTGCGGCAGCTGGGACTGCTCGACGAGGTGCTCCAGCTGGTCGCGCATCAGATGCCGGGAGCCGACGACGCGGCGCAGCGCGGACTCGTCGAGGACGGTCCACAGCCGCAGCGGCAGATCCGGCGCCGAGATGCGGTCCTGCCGGCGCATGCGCACCTGGACGCGCTTCTCGATGTCCGTCGGCGTGGTCTCCGGGAGCGCGCCGGTGATCAGCGCCTCCGCGTACGCCCGGGTCTGCAGGAGACCGGGGACGACCTGCGGGTCGTACACGCGCAGGGACGCGGCGTCCGTCTCCAGGCCGATGTAGACGCTGTAGGGGATGTCGCCGAAGGAGTGCCACCAGCCCTGCTGGCGCGAGTCCTTGGCCATTTGCATGAGCGAGTCGACGACGCGGTGGTCCTCGACCTCGTAGACGCCGCACAGATCGCGCACGTCGCGCTGGCTGATCGAACGGCGGCCGTTCTCCAGGCGGCTGATCTTCGACTGCGAGACGAGCAGTCGCTCGGCGACCTCCTCGGCCGTCATGCCCTTGAGTTCACGGAGCCGGCGGAGCTCCTGGCCCAACCGGCGTCGCCTGACGGTGGGATTGACATTGGACGCCACGGGACGTGCACCTCCGGCTTGCATTCCTCTACTTTGCGTATCTACTGCTCAGCAGAGTGCCACCAACGTGGTCGGCACCGCTGGGAAACAGCGGATGTGCGAACGTGAGGCGGCCGCGCGGGGCGGTGGAACCGGGTGCCGTCGTCCGGACGGTCCGGTCCCACGCCCCACGCGGCCCAGCGGCTCCCGTACCGGGTCTGGGGACTGCGGCGCGGCGCTGGTGCGGTGGTGCTGAGCGGTGGTGCTGAGTGGTTGCGCGGTGGTGCTGAGCGGTCGCGCGACGGTGGTGCGCGGTCGCGCGGTGATGGTGCGCGTTGACGATGTGGTGCTGAGCCGTGCCGGGTGTGAGCGGTGTGCGTGCTCAGTGGGCGACGGCGCGTGCCATGGATCCTCGGCGTGGCTGCATCGGCACCCCGCCGGGGTCCGCTGTCGCCCTCGCCGGCTGCCTGCCACCGCCCGGTCCCGCGGGACCCGCCGGTGCGGCGCTGCGTCGCGGCTGGGCCGCCACGCCGTTCTGGACGTCCATCACGGCGTGCGCCACGAGGCCGCCCATGGGGTCGTGCCTGATCAGGTCCCGGAGCCGGGAGCGCGATGAACGCCCCTCGTTCCCGGGGTACAGATGCTTGCCGAGACCGACCGCGTGGGCCAGGGCGGCGAGCGCCGCGGTCCGCGGATCCGGCGGTACACCGGTGCGGATCGCCGAATCGAGCCGGGACCTGATCTCCCGGCTGATGGCCGTCTCCGTCGCTTGGTAGCGAGTCGTCGGCAGCACCCCGCACATCTGTCCCGCCACGGCATGAACCATGCCGCACCGCTCCAGGTGCGAGAGGTACGTCTGGCGGAGCCCCAGTCGGGGCCCGCCGATCCAGTGGACCGCCCGGACCGGACTGCCGCGCCTGCGCAGCAGTTCCAGTGCGGAGTCCAGAGTCGGATCTCCGGTCGGCCGTGGCATCACCACGGCGATACGATCCCCGTCTGGGGCTATCCGTCCGGCCAGCGCCAGCTCCACTAGCTGTGCTCCGGCCAGACCGAGGTCGAGCGACTGCGGCTGCGCTGTGGTACCCGTGGCCGGGTCCAAAGCGAGCAGCAGAAGCTCCTCCGGAATTGTTCTGCGGCTCCTGCCCATCCATGCCTCCCCGCGTGGATGAATGACAGGGTGACCCCTCTCACATTGGTCTGTCGAGAGCGCGTGGTCGGGATGTACGGGAACCAGCAGGTATGTCGTTCTCGTCTACCACGGGGGTTAAGCCCTCACACAGGACACTGGTACACGGTTCGGACAGAGGCTGTCCGACCGGATTTGGCGCACGGTCAGCACACGGCAAGCATCAGTATCGGCAAACGGCATGGCGTACGAGGAGGCATCGGTGGCGGGCGAGACCCCCGACAGATCGAAGCAGCGGAAGTCGTCGGGGAATCCGACCCCGGAGGAGACCTCCGGGCCGGCGCCGGAGGAACGCGACCCGCGTCTCGCGATCACACGCGAGACGCCGCAGGTGCGGGACGAGGTCCCGGAGGACCGGGCGACCGCCGTCTTCTCGACGAAGGACGTCGCCGAGGCGGCGGACGGTTCCGACGGCACCGACGGTTCCGACGAGGCGGATTCCGACACGGAGGACGCGCCCGGAACGGACACACCGGAGGCGGACGCACCGGAGGCGGGCGCGCCCAAGGCCGAGGCCAATGGGGACGCGCGGCTGCGGAACGCGGTGGCGGCGTGGGTCGCGACGTCGGACGACCCGGGGTCGGAGTCGGAGCCGGAGCCGGAGTCGGAGCCGGAGACCGACTCCGAGGCGAAGTCCGCGTCGAAGTCCGAGCCGAAGTCGGAAGCGGCGGACAAGCCCGTTGCTTCGGACAAGCCCGACGCGTCGGACAAGGCCGAAGCTGCCGACGAGGCCGAGCCCGAGCCCGAGGCCGCCGACGACGAGCCCGCGGCTCCCGCGGAGCCGAAGCCCAAGGCGGAGTCCGAAGCCGGCCCCGAGCCGGAGACCGAGCCCGAGCCCGAGGCCTCCGCCGAGGACGACCCGGCCCAGGCCGACGCGGATGACGCCGACACCGACGCCGACGTCAAGACCACCGGTGTCGATCAGGCCACCGCCGTCTTCAAGGCGCCGAAGGTGCCGAAGGCCGCGGGCAAGGACGTCGACCAGCCCACCACCATGCTCAAGCTGGGCGAAGGCGCAAAGGGAACTGCAAAGCCCGAGGCCGACGCCGAGCGGACGAGTAAGTTCGTCGCGCTGAAGCCGCTCGACGAGCCGAAGGCCAAGCCCGGGCCGAAGTCCGAGCCGAAGCCCGCGTCGAAGCCGGGCCCGAAGGCCGAGCCCGCGGCGCAGCCCAAGAGCCCCGCACCCAAGGCCCCGCAGGCCAAGGCGTTCCCCGCGGCCCCCGCGGGCCCCGCCGTCCCGCCGCCGGTGGAGCGCACCACGCAGCAGCCGCTGCCGCCGAAGCCGCCGATCGACCTGCTCGCCGAGCTGACCAACACCCCGCCGCCGCCCGAGACCCCGGTCCGCACTGCCGTGCGCCGGGTCAAGATCTGGACGCCGCTGGTCCTGCTCCTGCTGGTCGTCTTTGCAGTCGTACAGGTCGTACGGCCGCTCCCGACGCCCACCCTGCAGCTCACCGCGCAGGAGACCGTGAAGTTCGAGGGCGGCAAGCCGGACGTGCCGTGGCCTGCCGACGGCCAGGCCGCGATGGACGTCAACGGCATCGGCACGTTCGGTACGTCGGGTGAGCAGAAGCCCGTGCCGATCGCGAGCATCGCCAAGGTCATGACGGTCTACCTGATCCTGCGGGACCACCCGCTGGAGAAGGGCAAGGACGGCCCGAAGATCCCCGTCGACGCCGCGGCCCAGAAGCACTACGAGACCGGCAAGCCGGCCAACGAGTCCGTCGTCAAGGTCACCGAGGGCCAGAAGATCACCGAGTACGAGGCGCTGCAGGCGGTCATGCTTCCGTCGGCGAACAACATCGCCAAGCTGCTCGCACGCTGGGACACCAAGAGCGGCTCCGAGGACGCGTTCGTCGAGAAGATGAACAAGACCGCCAAGGAGCTGGGGATGAAGAACACCCACTACACGGACCCCAGCGGCCTGGACAAGACGACCGTGTCGACCGCCGAGGACCTGGTGAAGCTCGGCCGCGCGGCCATGGAGAACCCCGTCTTCAACGAGATCTCCCGCCAGCCGAGCTACACGGACCTCAACGGCGACAAGCAGACGAACTTCTTCAAGCTCGTCCCGACCGTCGCCATCGGCATCAAGACCGGCACCACCACCGCGGCCGGCGGCAACATCCTCTTCGCCGCGGAGAAGAAGGTCGGCGGCGAGACGCAGACGATCATCGGCGCCGCCCTCGGCCAGTACGGCAGCAACGGCGTCGCCAACATCGACAAGGTCACCGACGTCACCAAGAAGCTGATCGCGTCCGGGCAGGATGCCCTCACGGCCAAGACGATCGTGAAGAAGGGCGACGTCGTCGGCCAGGTGGACGACGGTCTCGGCGGCACGACTCCGGTCGTCGCCACGAAGGACGTCTCCGCGGTCGGCTGGTCGGGTCTGACGGTGAAGCTGGAGCTCGACGACATCAAGGGCAAGACCATCCCGAACACGGCGAAGGCGGGCACCGAGGTCGGTGTGCTGCACGTCGGCGACGGCAAGGGTGATGCCGTCGAGGTGCCGGTGGCGCTGCAGAAGGACCTCAGTGAACCGGGCTTCGGCGCCAAGCTGACCCGGGTCGGCTGAGCCCCGCGATGGGGAGGCCCGCCGCGGGCCTCCCCTCGCGCGTGCGTGCTAGCGTCACCATCTCGGGGACCCGGGGTACTCCGGAAACATGGACGACACGGGGAGAGCCTCCAGTGGCAACAGCGGAGCCGACGCGCGCCGACGACGCCGCCGCATCCGACACGGGCGACGGCCCCCGCACCGGTGGGCGGGTCAAGCTGCCGGCCCAGCGCCGCACACCCGAGAGCGGGCCCGCGGATCCGTGGCAGAAGCGCTTCCTGCGCCATCCGGTGACGATCACGACGGCGGTCGCCGCCGTGCTGCACGTCGTCTGGTTCCTCGTCTTCGCCAACAGCGGCGGCGACCTCGCGGCGCAGGACGCCTGGGCCGAGTTCGTCGGGCGGCACCCGGCGTCGGCGTACAACCTCGGCTGGTACGGCGGCATGCACCCGGTGTCGTACAGCGTGATCTCGCCGTACCTCATGTCGGTGCTCGGCGTGCGGACCACGATGATGATCGCGGGCACCGTCTCCGCGGCGCTGCTCACGATGATCCTCATGCGCAGCCGCGCGGTGAAGGGCCTGCTGTGGCCGACCGTGGCGGGCGTGTTCGCGCTGCTCGCCAACGCGGTGTCGGGGCGCGTGACCTACGGCCTCGGCCAGATGTTCGCGCTCATGGCCGTCGCCGCCGTCTTCTGCTGGCCGCACCGCTGGCGCTACAAGCGGTGGGCGAAGGCGCTGGTCGCCGCCCCGTTCGCGGCGCTCGCGACGATGGGCAGCCCGGTGGCGGGTCTCTTCGTCGGGCTCGTCGCCGTCGCGCTGTTCCTCAGCAAGCGGTACCCGGGCGCGTACGCGCTGGGTGTCGCGCCCGCCATCGTCGTGGGTCTCTCCGCGTGGCTCTTCCCGTTCTCCGGCACGCAGCCGATGTCGTTCGGCTCGGCGTCGCTGCCGCTGATCGCCGCGGTGATCGTCTACTTCGTCGTGCCGAAGCAGTGGAAGACCGTCCGGATCACCACCGCCGTGTACGCGGCGTTCGTGCTCGGCGTCTGGCTGATCAGCTCGCAGATCGGCTCCAACATCTCGCGTCTCGCGATGTCCTTCGCGGGCGTCGCGCTGATCGCCGCGCTGCCGTACGCGGTGCCGAAGTCCCGTACCTGGTACGTGATCATCGTGGCGTTCGTCGGCTTCACCGGGTGGATCGGCTTCAAGGCCGTCGACGACATCGTGCACACCCGCTCGGACGCCTCCTGGACGCGTGAGGTCGCGCCGCTCGTCAACGAGCTGAAGGAGAAGGGCGCCGCGAAGGGCCGCCTGGAAGTGGTGCCGGCCCGCAGCCACCGCGAGGCGTCCGCGCTCCCCGCGTACGTACAGCTCGCGCGGGGCTGGAACCGGCAGGCCGACATGGAGCGCAACCCGCTCTTCTACGACGACACCCTGAACTCGGCGAACTACCACGAGTGGCTCCAGCGCTGGTCCGTGCATTACGTGGCGCTCCCCAAGGGCGAGCCCGACGGTGACGGCGGCAAGCGTGAGGCGCAGCTCATCACGGACGGCCTGCCGTACCTGAAGAAGGTGTGGGTCGACGACAACTGGCAGCTGTACGAGGTCACCGACCCGCGGCCGCTCGCCGAGCCGAACGCCGTCGTGACGCGTGCCGAGCAGGGCGAGATGACGCTGCGCGTCGACAAGCCGGGCCGCGTCCTGATCCGCATCCCGTACTCGCCGTGGCTGAGCATCGTCGACGAGCACGGCAAGGGCGTGAAGGCGCCGCAGGAGACCGAGGCGTCGAAGCGGCAGCGCGAGCTCAACGAGAGGCGGCCCAAGGTGTACGAGAACCTCAATGGCTGCCTGACCGAGGCGCGGGAGGACCGGGCGGGCGACAAGTGGGTCGAGCTGCTCGCCCCCAAGGCCGGCGTCTACCGCCTCGGCTCGCCCTACCAGCTGCCCCGCGGCACACCTTGCCCGGAGGAGCTCAGCCGCTGACGCGGGTGCGAGGGCCGGTCCTCAGCCCCCGGGCGGGGCACAGACCTCCGACTCCGGCAGGTGTCCGGGGGCCGCGTCCTTCGCGGCTTCGGTGCGCACGGTGTCCAGCTGTCCGAGCAGCTCGCCGAGGCGCTTCTCCGTCGGGTCGCCGAAGTACTGCAGGACGGCCCGGTGGAACGCGTCGCGCACGCCCGGCGGCATCACGTCCGACGCGTCGAAGCAGAGCGTGCGCGCCTTCGCGGTGAGGATGTCCGCGATGCGCCGGCCCGTCGGGTCGGTCGGCTGGGGGTCGGTCGCGTCGGGGAAGAACGGCTGCAGCCCGTCCGAGGCCCGGGCCCGCCAGAGCGTGCGGGCCCGCTTGCCCGAGAGACGGTCGACGAGGGCGCGCGCCGCCGGGTCGTCGCTGAACACGGCGGCCATGTCGCCCGCCACCTCGTACGCGCCGTCGTTCCCGGGGCGCCCGCCCAGGTAGCCCGCGGCGGGGTCGACGCGGACCCGGTCGTGCGCGTACACGTAGCGGATGAAGGCGCCCTGGTGCTCGTGCGTGCAGCGCGGTTCGAGGGAGTCGAGGAGGCCGCGCGGACCGACGTACGGCGTCGTCAGGGACCGGTCGATCGACGCCTTCGTGCGCTTGCCGAGGAGCTCGGCCCAGGTCGTCCACGCCTTGCGGACCCGCGGGTCGCGCCAGCGGACCTCCCCGGTGGCCCACCGCGTGTACGTGGCGGGGCCCGCCTGGTGGAGGAGTATGTCCTCGATCCAGTCGGTGCCGGGCCACCCGGACGTGGCCTGCGAGGCCAGTCCCACGCACCACTCGGGACGGTCGGCGGTGCGGGCCTGCCTGCTCCACACCAGGCTCTTCAGGTCGACCTTCAGCGGCACCCAGTAGGTGCGGCGCCCGCCGTCCACGTCGAGGCGGGGCGCCCAGGGCGGATAGGCGCGGGCGGTGGCGGCGCGGTCGAGCGGGGTGAGGTGGCCGGCGCGGGCGTGCTCCACGAGTTCGCCGATGCTGTTGAGGATCGCCACGTCCGGCGGGTCGCCCGCCTCCAACTGCGCGCCGAGCGTCTCCCGCAGCGAACGCGTCCCCTGGTAGGTGTACGCCTTCCCGGTGCCGTCGTCGAGGCGGTGCAGCATCGACTCGAAGGCCTTGCCCTCCGGGCCCGTCCAGGGGCCGAGCACGACGACGGTCTCGGGCCGCTCGCTCCCGCAGGCCCCCGCGGTGACGGCCAGCAGACAGGCCGCCAGGAAGGCGCGGAACACGGTGCGTCGCGTCGTGCGGCGGTTCATGGGGTGGCTCCTGGGCGGGAGATGAGGACGTACTCGCGGCGGTAGGCGTGGAGGGTGACCGCGGTCAGGCCCGCGCTGAAGAGTCCGGCGGGCGCCACCCACGGAGCGACGCCGTCCAGCGAGGAGAGGCGGCCCGCGGACAGGTCGTGGGCCGCGCGTTCGTCCAGGGACCGGATCAGGAGGGGGTTGCGGTCGCCGAACGGCGGCTCGTCGACGGTCGACTCGATCGCCGGGGTCGTCCGCTCGGCGATCCGCGTCGCCGTCGACACCACGCGCTGCTGCGCCAGGTGGGCGAGGACGGCGTCGGTCGTCAGGAACGGCACGGCGAGCAGCGGCAGGGCGGCCACGAGCAGCGGGACGCTGACGTGGAGGTGCAGGCGGTGGTGGAGGAACACCTGGGTGCGCCACTGGCCGAACGCGAGCAGCACCAGGGCGAGGACGGACAGGGATCCCGCGGCGAGCACGCGGCCGCCCGGCGCCGCACGGTCCGCGAGCCTGGCGCGCAGCCGGTCCTCCAGGGAGGAGATGCGGTCGACGACGGCGGTCGCGTCGGAGCGCGACCCTGTGGCGGGACGGCAGGCCGGATAGCCGTCCGCGTCGGCCTTCCCGGCGGGCGTGGGCCCGGGTGTCGAGCAGAGCATGCTGCGCGCGTACGAGAGTCCGGCGTCGCGCAGCGCGGGGTCGGCGACGTTGTTCTGCGCGTACGTGATCCAGGTGCCGTAGTCGACGACGAGCCCGGAGACCACGTCGAGCTCCTGGCGTTCGACGGTCGTCAGGGCGCCGCTGCGGGCCACCTGGTTGAGGCGCTGCACGGCCCGTGTGGTGCGCGTGGTGTACCGCTTGCTCAACCCGCTGAGCTGTACGGCCTTCCCGGCCGCCAGACTCTCCGCCGCCTCGCGGTCGGCGATGCGCAGGGACGTCTCGGCCTCGGCGAGCCCGACGAGCGCGGGCACGAAGTTGTCCCGCAGGGTCGCCGAGTCCTCGCGCACGTCCGCGAACGCCCAGCCGAACGCGACGGCCGCGACGACGGTGAGCAGCGGCAGGGCGACGAGCCGGTCCCGCAGGTACCCGCTGTTGCGCGGGCGTGCGGCGAGCGGCACCGGCCACGCGTACCGGCGCAGGGTGCGCAGCGCGTCGCCTGCGAGCGGCGGGACGGCGCGCCACGGAGCCGTCACCGGGCGGCCCCGGGCGGACGGGCTCCGGGCGGCCGGGGTCCTGGCAGGTGGACGCCGGGCAGGACGGTCGTGCTGGTCTGGATGCGGGCGGCCTCCACGTCGAACTTCGCGATCCGGTCGCGGAGTTCGACCGTGCCGCTCGCCGGGTCGCGGACGCGGACGAGGCGGCGCAGATGCTCCTGCATGGCGGTGTCGCCCGTCTCGACGGCGAGCCGCCACGCGGTGCCGAGCAGGGTCTGTGCCGCCGCCCGCCTGCCGAGCTTCAGCTCCGCGCAGGCCTCCTCGAAGGTGCGGTGCAGCTCCTCCTCCTGCCGGTAGTGGGCGACCTGCGGGTCGAGGCGGCTGTAGAGGTCGGGGTCGTCGGTCCAGCGCATCAGCACGGGCTGGGGCGCGGGCAGCCGCAGCGGCGCCGGGCTCTCCGCGTCCAGTTCGACCTCCGTGAGGAGAAGCTCCTTGCCGAGCTGGGCGGGGTCGTAGGGCGCGCCGACGCAGAGCAGGTAGGCGCGGGTCTCCTCGCCGCACGGGCCGAGGTCGTACTCCTCGACGGGGCCGCCCGCGCCCGTCCCGACGCCCGACAGGTCGACGCGGTCGGGGTGGAGCGTGACCCGCGTGGGGTGGACCTGCTCGAAGGAGTGCGGGCGCACCCCGGCACGGTGGTAGAGGCGCAGCCGCAGGCCCGTGACGTCGCGCCCGGCGGCCCGCCCGGTGAGCGAGGCCAGCTCGTCCGGGAGCCGCGTCAGATCCGCGACGGCACGGGTGCGGCCGCCCAGCGCCCGGGCGATGAGCAGGAGTTCCTCGGTCTCCCAGGCGTCGCCGATGCCCACGACGTCGCAGGCGAAGGCCCGCGCGCACCGCTCGACCCGTTCGTGCAGCTCGGCGCGTGTCTCGTACCCGGGCTCGTTCTTGCCGTCGGTGAGCAGCAGCGCGTGCCGCACCCAGCCGCCGTCGCCCGTGGCCGGCAGTTCCCGGAAGAGCTGCCTGGCCCGCTCAAGCCAGGTGCCCATCGCGGTGCCGCCGCCCGGGGTGCAGTCGTGCAGGGCGGCCTCCGCGGCGGCCCGCGACTCGGCGTGCGCGACGGCGAGGCCGGGCCGCCGGGGATAGATCATGGCGGTCCTGTCGCCCCCGGCGACCAGGGCGAACAGCGAGCCGTCGGGGATGCGGGCCAGCGCGCTGACGGCGGCGGCGCGGGCGGCGGCGAGGCGGCTCGGCGGCATCACCATCGAGGAGGAGTGGTCGATGAGCAGCACCTCCGCGAGCCGCGCCCCGGCCGTCCCCGCCTCGTCCCCGGCCGCGGGGTCGCGCACGGTGGCGGCGGGCGGCGCGTGCGCGGCACCCGCTCTGCGGACCGTCACCGTGAGGACGGCGTACATGCGTGCCGTGTCCTGTCCGCCCGGGGTGCGCGGGCGGGGCAGCTCGACGACCTGGCTCACTTCCAGGCCGACCGAGGCGGCCGGTTCCTGATCTTCATGCCCAGCCATGGGGAGTCCTTGCCGAATCGTGCGTGCAGGAAGCCGAAGGGGCGTACCGCGTAGGCGCGGTCGAGGAGGATCTCGGCGAGCGGTATGCCGTCGTCCGGCGTCGGCGCGTCCCGGGCGGCCTGGTGGGCCAGGATCCGGTAGAAGCGGGCGAGGTCGGTGCGCAGCGCCCGTACGTCGGAGGGGAATTCGAGCAGCGGATCGGCGTGCGCGGCGACGGCGCGCAACTGGGCGGCGGTGAGCACGCCGCGCCCGCCGTCCTCCTCGCCGAGGAGCCGGTGCGCCGCACCCCACACCTCCGCCTTCATCCGTACGCGCGACGGTTCGTCGGTCAGACCGTGCGCGGAGAAGAGCTGGGCCAGCGCGCGCACCGCCGCGCCGAGACCCTCGGCGTCCCGCGCGTGGTCGACGCGGATGCGCACGGCGGCCGTGCGGGCGGCGGTGCGGTGCCGGGAGTGCTGCGGCACCGCGTCGAGCGCGGCGATGGCGTCGGTGAGGGCGTCGGGGCCGCCGAGGGCGAGCCGCGCCCGGACGGCGCCGAACGCCGCGCTGCCCAGTGAGGGGTTCCGCAGCCGCACGGCTTCGTAGAAGGTGAGGGCCTCGTGCGGCCGCCCGAGCTGTTCCGCGCAGTGGCCGAGGGCCAGCTTCGGCGCGTACTCGCCGGGGATCGCGGCGTACACGCGGTCGAAGTGGCCGCGGGCCTCCGGCACCCGGGAGCGGGCCAGCGCGAGCAGTCCCCGGTGCCAGTCGAGCCGCCAGTCGTGCGGTCCGTTCGCGGGCCCTATGGCGTCCTCCGCCAGGGCGAGCGCGGTCTCGGCGCCGGTGAGGTCCCCGCCCTCCGCGCGCAGCGCCACCCGCAGCCGCAGCCTGCACCGCAGCAGGTGCACCTCGGGGGAGTCCCGCCAGTCGCCGGTGTGCTGGAGCAGCGCCTCGGGGTCGTCGTCGCTGAGCCTGCTGAGCTCGCCGTGGTGGTCGTCGTCCGGGTCGGGCCGCGGCACGGGGAGCCGCCGGGCCACTTCGGAGGGGCCGGGGGCGGGGTGGTGCGGCGCGGACGGCGGGGCGGCCCAGTGCCGGACCTCGGGGGCGGCGCCGAGCCCGCCGTCCAGGGCGTACGCGGACTGGAGGAAGAGCGGCGACGGCTCGAACGTCTCGGCGCCCGTGCGCAGGGACCGCAGCTCGCGGAAGACGCCGCGGAGTTGCTCGTCCATCTCGCGGGCCGTGGCGAAGCGTCCGGCGCGCGCGGTGCGGGTGGCGCGGCGCAGCGCCCTGGCGAGGGAGACGAGGCCGAGTCCGCGGTGGTCCCCGGTGGCGTCGTCGAGCGGGGCGAGCGCCGCGAGGTCCGCCAGGTCGTGGCGGGTCGCCCCGAGCCCGCACAGGGTGCGCAGCGTCTCGCCGAGGCTGAACAGGTCGTCCTGCGGCGCGGATTCGCCGTGCGGGCCGACGCTGGGCGCCCGGTAGAGGGCGGTGGTGAGGCCGGGCGCGCCCGCGCGGCGCACGCTGCCGACGTCGACGAGCTTGGTGGTGGAGCCGTCGTGCATGACGTTGGGCGGCTTCAGGTCGCCGTACACCTTGCCGCGCTCGGGGGCGTGCAGGTGCGCGAGTGCCGCTAGGATCCGCACGCCGTACGCGAGGACGAACTCCAGGAAGCGGTCGCCGCCGAACTCCTCGGGGTGCTCGTGGGCGCGGGCCCGCACCTCTTCGAGGTTGAGCCCGTCGACGTACTGGAGGACGAGGAAGTCCCCGACCCCGGCGTGGTGCCCGTAGTTGAACACCCGGATGAACCCGTCGTGGTTGAGCTCGACCAGCTCCCTGCGCTCGCCTTCCAGGAGGCTGTACGACTCCGTGGCGAGTTCGGCGTGCAGCATCTTCACGGCGACCGCGCGGTCGTCGACCTTGGTGTCGTGGGCGAGGCAGACCTCGCCCATCCCGCCGTACCCGAGCGGCCGCACCAGGCGGTACTGGCCGGCGAGGAGGGTCCCGGGCGGCAGCGGAAGACCGCTGGGGGCGACGGGGTGGCCGCCCGCGTTGTCCGCCCGGTCCAGGAGCGTGATCTCGGGCAGGACCGTGGGGTCGGGGTGCTCCGGGGGGAGGGCGACGCGGGCCGGGCGTGGCGGGTCGGCGGCGACGCCCAGGTCGACGATCCAGTGCTGGGAGGACTCCTCACCGGACGCCGTTTCGGCGGGCCGCGGTTCCGGCTCCGGCTCCGGCTCCGAAGCGGACCGCGGTGGAGCGTGCGCCGTGTCCACGGCGGAGTGCAGCCCGGTGTCGGGGTCGACGTGCTCGCCGCTGGCCAGGCAGTACCCGGTCGGCGTCACGGTGCCCGAACAGCCGGGGTGCGGACAGGCCTTGGCCTTCGTCACGCGTCACCGCCCGGGTCCGCGTCGGCGAGCCGCCGCACCACGCGAGCGAACGCCGTCACCGCGCGCTCGGCGTCGGCCAGCGGGCAGGGCCCGGCCAGCAGGAGCCGCTGCGCCGCGCGGTAGGGCCCGACCGCGTCGGGGTGCTCGGCGAGGCCGCGCCGGGCGAGCCGCGCCAGGTGGTCGCGGAGCAGCCCGCGCAGCCGCAGGTGCTCGTCGAGGACCGCGCGCAGTTCGCTCTCGGCCCGTTCGGCCCGCAACAGGTAGGTGTCCACGGCCTGTTCGGCGTACGAGAGCTTCTCCAGGAGGCGCGGTCCGCCGCGGCCCGTCAGCGGGCGCAGCTCGTTGCTGAGCTGGACGGTCCACAGGGCGGCCCGCGCCGCGTACCCGGTGGCGACCGGCGGGTCGACGACGTGCGGTTCGACGCGGTGGAAGAGGCGCCGCGCGCCGCGTTCGGTGTCGGCGAGGACGTCGACGCGGGAGCCGATCCGTTGCAGCCACTGGGCGGCACGCTCGGCGGGCAGCAGCTTCTCCGCGAGGGCGTAGGTGAAGCCGTGCGTGCTGGAGCGCACGACGAGCAGCAGGCGGGCGCCGGACTCGGCCAGTTCACCGAGTGCCTTGGCCGCGGCGGCCGGTTCGGTGGCGGACCGGTCGGCGTAGAGCACGGCGACGGCGGGGCGGCGCAGTGGGGCCGTGCGCCGCCCGGCGGCGTGCCGCAGCTCGTGCCGCAGGACGGCGAGGGCCTCGCGGAGCTCCGGCTGGTCGGGGTCCTCCAGGGTGGCGCCCTCCAGGTCGAGGACGAGGCCGATGCTGCCGACGCGGGGCGCGATGCCGGCGCGCGACAGGAGGGAGTCCCCGCCGTGCGGCGGTGCGGCGGTGCCGGGTCCGACGGGCCGCACCGCCAGTTGCGGGGACTGCTCGCGGTCGGCCATGTTCAGGACGACGTACAGGGCCTGGCGCGCCCGGTCGTCGTCCTCGGCGATGAAGAGGACCTCGGTGTCCCAGGCGTCCGCGTCCCCGTTCAGCCAGCGCGTGACGGTGCGCTGCAGTCCGTGCGGGCGGGCGGTGCGGGCGGCGTCCGCCGAGACGACGCGGTGGCCGGGGATGGCGTGCGGCCCGGTCACGTGCCGCTCGGCGAAGCGGCGGAAGTACTTGGCGACGGTGGCCGCGGGGATCATGTACCCGTGCTCGCCCCGCTCGTCGGCCTGCGCCAGGATCCCGAGCAGCCGGTCGCTGCCCTCTTCCCGTACGCCGGCCCCGCTGAACCCGCCCCGCAGCCGCTGCCCGGAGTCCGCCCCCGCCCCGGTGAGGTCGATCTGCACCCGCTCGTCGCCCTCCCCGCCGGGCCCCCGGCAGACCCCGGTGAGCCACTGCCCGCCCGACTGGTGCTCGGGGAACCCGTCGACGAGGACCGTGGCGCCCCGGTAGTCGAGCGTGCGGTGCAGGGTGACGGGGGAGGGGAGGGGCGCGGGGTCGTCGAGGACGAGGACCGCGAGGTCGCCCTGTGCCTTGCCGAAGGGCGGCACCCAGTGGCCCGCCGCGACGGTCGCGGTGCGGTGCGGGGTGCGGGTGAGGCCCTGGAGCAGCGGGAACTCGACCTGCACGCGGTCGGGGCGCTGCCCCGTCGCGGGGTCGCGGATCACATGGGCGCAGGTCAGCACCCGGTCGGTGCCGAACAGCACCCCGGCGCCCAGCACGTCACCGCTGCCCGAGGCCGCCCAGTGCCGCAGACGCACGCGCCAACTCGCATGATCCATGGGTGGGTTGGCTCCCCCGTCCGCGTGTGCCGCGTCCCCCTCCATGTTTCCTCAGGATAGGTGCGGGGGCGGCCAAAGGCTCCTGCGCTGCACGGTGCGGCAGGGGGGAGCACCGCGCACGCAGGGAGCGCGGGGGAGCGCGCACGGCGCACCGGCCCCACGGCCACCTCCCGCCCCCGGCGCCGACCGTCCGGGGGCCCTACCCCTCGTACTCCTTCCAGATTCGCGGCGGCAGCACGTTGCCGCGCTCCGACTTCTTCCCGGCCACCCCCGACAGGGGCAGCAGCTGCGGCTCGCCGGGCCGCAGCCGGAACAGCGTCACCGCCGTCGACAGGTCCTTCGAGAAGCCCGTGAACCAGGCCGACCTGAGCCGGTCCTGGTCGCCCGTGCGCCCTGCCGCGACGTCCCACCCGAGGCGCTTTCCCCCCGTGCGCAGGGCATCGGTGACCTCCTGGGCCACCTGCGGGTCCAGGGCGCGCCGCGACGACGGCGGGGCGAGGCCGGGCAGGGGCTCGCCGTTCTTGACGACCTTCGTGACCGAGTACGGATCGCGCTGCACGCCGTCGTTGGCGAACGTCCCGTACGCGGCGGCCATGCGGATCGCGCTCGGCGTCGACGTGCCGACGGAGAACGCCGGCTCCGGGCGGGCCATGCTCTGCCGCAGCAGCCCGGCCGCGACCGCGGTCCTGCGCACCATGTCCTGCCCGACGTCCTTGCCGAGGCGTACGTACGTGGCGTTGCCGCCGGACACCAACGCCTCGCGCAGCGTCGGCCGGTCCGGGTCGGGGGCGCCGAAGGACCGGCGCAGGACCCCGTCCGCCGCGTAATGGCTGTCGGCCAGGACGCTCTGCCGCACCCGCTCCGCGCGGCCCTGGACGGTGGCCACCTCGGCGGCCTGCGGCTCGTGCGCCGACACCCCGTGCTGCAACGCCGCCGCCAGCACGAACGGCTTGAACGCCGAGCCCACGGGGACGCCCGACGTGTCGGCGTTGTTGGTGAAGTGCTCGGTGGCGTCGGGCCCGCCGTACAGCGCGACGAGCGCTCCGTCGGACGGCCGCACGGACGCCGCGCCGACCTGCACGTGCCGGTCGGCGGGCCGCTTCTTCGGGTCGAGGTCGCGCGCGACGACGTGCCGCACCGCCCGCTCGAGGCGGCGCACCTTGGTCCTGTCGAACGTGGTGTGGATCTCGTAGCCGCCGCGCGCGAGCTCCTCGTCGGTGAGGCCGGTCTGCTGCTTGAGGTAGCGGTTCGCGACGTCGACGAGGTAGCCGGTCTGGCCGCCGAGGCTCGTGGAGCGCGACCGGCTGCGGGGCTCGGGGAAGGTCCGGTACTTCGCCCGCTCCTTCTTCGTCATCAGGCCGACCGCGACCTGCCGGTCCAGGATCCACGCCCAGCGCTGCCGCGCCCGTTCGTGGTTGGCGGCGCTGACGGCCGGGTCGTACAGGTCGGCGCCCTTCAGCATGGCGGCGAGCATCGCCCCCTGGCTGGGGTCCAGCTGCTTCGCGGGGATGCCGTAGTAGGCGCGGGCGGCGGCCTCGATCCCGTTGGCGCCGCGCCCGAACCAGCTGGTGTTCAGGTAGCCCTTGAGGATCTCGCCCTTGCTCTTCTTGCGGTCCACCTTCAGGGCGATGACGAACTCCTTGACCTTCCGCGTGACCGTCTGGTCCTGCGAGAGGTAGGTGTTCTTCACGTACTGCTGGGTGATGGTGGAGCCGCCCTGCGTCTCGCGGCCGCGTGCCATGTTCACGGTGGCGCGGGCCAGACCCTTGAAGGAGACGCCGGAGTCGTCGTAGAAGGTCTCGTTCTCGGCGGCGATCACCGCGTCGACGGCGGACGGCGCGATCTGGTTCAGCTCGACGTTCTGCCGGTTGACCGCGCCGGTGCTGACCATCTGCGAGCCGTCGGACCAGTAGTAGACGTTGGCCTCGCGGCGGGCCGCCTGGTTCTCGTCGGGGATGTCCACGCTGACGTACACGCAGACGAAGAGCGTGGCGAGAGAGGTGGCGAAGAGTCCCGTCGCGCCGAGGAGCTGGCGCCACGACGGGAGCCAGCGCCGGACGCCGCTCCTTCCGGTGCGCGGGTAGTCCACGATCCGTCGCCGGCCGCGGCGACGCGGTTTCTTCCCCTGAGCATGTGTACCCATGCCGGAGGAGAGCGCGCCGCACGCGGCCGGGTTGGCCCGGAGGCCGTTAGCGGTACGTAACAGACCGCTCCTGCACGCGGCGGGGAGGCCGCGCGTGGCCGACGGGGGTCAGCGGACCTTGGTCAGCGCACCCTTGTCCTTGAAGGGGGACAGGCCGTTGGCCCAGAGCTGGTTGACCCTCGACCGCTCCTGCGAGTTCGGGTACGCGTTGGTGCAGGACGTGCCGGGTCCGCCGCCGGACATCAGCTCGCTGCACGGACCCGAGTAGTGGTCGGGCAGACCGAGCACGTGGCCGGTCTCGTGCGCCGTCACACGCGTGGAGTTGTACTGCTGGTTCTGCCGGTAGTCCAGGAAGATGTACCCGCGGCCGTGCCCGTCGGTGGAGGCGTACGAGCCACGCGAGTCATTGCCCTCGCGGTACTGGAAGTTACCGGTCGAGCTGGTCTCCTGCAGCTTCACGTTGCTGACCGAGGAGTTCCAGATCTGCGTGCTCTGGGCTATCTGGCTGCGGAAGCTGGGCGCCCGGCTGGTGTTGTAGGTGACGGTGACGACCTGGATGCCGGGCTTCGCCGCCTGCTTCTTCAGCGCCGACTTCATGACGGCGTCGAAGAACTTCTTGTTGGCGGCCTGCTCCTCGGCCGAGCCGACGTACGACGACGTGGCGTACGTCGACGAGGGCTTGACCGTCTCGGGGGCCGGGGCCGCGAGCGCGGAGGGCGCGGCGGCCAGCGAGGCCACGAGGGCGGCCGAGCCGAGCGTGGCGAGGAGGCTGATGCGGGATCTGTTCATGGGGGTGTCCCTTCCGGGGAAAGGCCGGTAGCCGGTGCACCCGGGATGTCCGGGCCGCCGGGACCGGAAGCCTGCGGGTGCGGCTTCCGGTCGGGGACGAGTATTCGGGGGAAGGGGCGCGTTCGTACCGATGCCATTCGGCGATAACGTCAAAGCATCAACTGTTCGACGTACGCACGTCGTTGCCCGTTATGCGGGCACGTGCTATCGCACGCGTCTGATCCGGTGGACGTCCCGCACACACAGGTTGAGGACGGTGGCGGCGACGATGATCCCCGTACAGACGGCGAGGACGGACCGGTCGGCGAACGCGGACGAGACGAGCGCGACGACGAGGTACCCGAGCGGGATCGCGAGCCGCTCACCGACCTGGTTGAACGAACTCATCCGCCCCAACTCGCCCTCGGGCACGTTCTGCTGGAAGGCGGTCACCCAGGTGACGCCCGCGACGTCCAGTGTGACGCCGGCCAGCACGGCGGACAGCAGCAGCCAGGGCAGCGGCAGTCCGAGAGCGAGCGCCGCGAGGGGCAGCGCGAGCCCGGAACTCGCGGCGACGGCCACGACGAGCAGCCGCTCCGGCTTCCACCGCAGACACACCACGGTCCCCGCGAGGAGCCCCAGCGAGAACGCGCCCTGGATCAGCCCCCACGTGCGGGCCCCCTCGTACTCCTGCTCGGTGACGACGGGCCCGAGCAGCTGGTAGCCCGCGAGCCAGGCGGCGACGAGCACGGTTCCCGCGGCCGTGTACGTCCACAGCCACGTCCGCGACCGGAAGCCGGACCAGCCCGCCCGCAGATCGGCGAGTGCACTGCCCTCGGCGACCGGGGCGCCGAGCCGCAGACCGAGCAGGAGCAGGGCCGCGACGCCGAACGTCAGCGCGTCGAAGCCGAGCGCCCAGGCGGGCCCGCTCACCGCCACGACGAGACCGCCGGCCACGGGCCCGACGACCTTGACGGCGTTGGTGGGCAGCCGCAGCAGGGCGTTGGCCTGTTGCAGCTGGTGCGACGGGACGAGCCGGGTGACGACGCCCTGCGCGGCGGGCGTGGTGAAGGCGATCGCCACGCCGGACACGAAGCCGCAGGCCGCGATGGCCCCGGTGCTCGCGTGCCCGGTGGCGACCACCAGGGCGAGGGCGCCCTGCCCGGCGGCGGCGAGCAGATTGCCGAGGAACAGCAGCCGGCTCCGCGACACCCGGTCGGCGAGGACACCGCCGACGAGCAGGAAGGCGACGGTCGGCACGGTGCTGGTGGCCAGCACCAGCCCGAGCGCACCGGCGCCGCCGCCCGCGCCGATCACCGCGTAGGCGAGGGCGAGGGGGGCCATCGCGGAGCCGGTCGCGGAGACGAGCTGGGCGAGGACGAAGCGGCGGAAGGCGGGGAGGCGGAGGGGGGAGGGGGCAGGGAGCGGGGCGGTGTGTTCGGCTGCGGACCCGGTGCCGGTCTCGGTCGCGGTCATGGTGCCCCCCGGGTCGCTGGTGGTGCTGTGATCGTCCCGGTGGGCAGCATAGGTGGGGGAGAGGAGGCGGGGCCGCGTGGGTGGACGTGGCTCAAAACAGCGGCCCGGGCGGGCCATTACTCGGGGCCAGACAGAAAACACCAGGACCGCCCGGGAATTCCTCGGCCCTCCGACGAATTGCTGATGCGTGTCAGCCTGTTCCGTCTGTTCCCTCTGTTCCGTTCTCTGAGAGGTCCCCGTGTCCGAAGCCTCCGCTTACGACCCCCGCACGCTGCTCGCGGCATCCCGTCTCGGCGTACTCGCCACGATCAAGAAGGACGGCCGCCCCCAGCTCTCACCTGTCATGCCCTTCTACGACGCCGAGGCGGACGTCGTCCACGTATCGATGACCGAGGGCCGCGCCAAGACGGCGAACCTGCGCAGGGACCCGCGCGCCACGCTGGAGGTCACGAGCCCCGACGGCCGCTCGTGGGCCACCGTCGAGGGCACGGCGACCCTGACGGGCCCGGGCACCGACCCCGAAGGCCCCGAGGTGGAGGCGCTGGTGCGCTACTACCGCCTGGCGTCGGGGGAACACCCGGACTGGGACGAGTACCGCGCGGTGATGGTGGCCGACCGCAGGGTGCTGATGACGATGACGGTGGACCGCGTGTACGGCGAAGACCTCGGCTGAGAGCCCGTGTCATCACCCGGGCTCTGAGAGCTCAACCGCTCGCGCGCGGGGTGACGACCATCGGAATGTCGTCGGCGGCCCACAGTACGAACCGCTCGACGGGCGTCACCTCGTGCCCCGCCCCGCCCCGGAACCGGAACCGTTTGAGCAGCACGGCCAGCGTCAACTGGGCCTCGACCATGGCGAGCCCGGCGCCCTCGCAGCTGCGGGGCCCGAGCCCGAAGGGAACGTAGGCGAACCGCGACCGCTCGGCCACCGCCTCCGGGGCGAACCGCTCGGGCACGAACTTCTCGGGCTCGGGCCAGTGGTCGGGGTTCATGTGCACGGCCCAGAAGGGGTAGAAGACGGTGGTGCCGGCGGGAATCTCGTACGTCCCGTCGGCGCCGTCGAGCACCATGTCCTGGGTCGCCTCGCGCGCCCCGTAGGGGCCGGGCGGATAGAGCCGCATGGACTCCTTGAGCACCATGTCGAGATAGGTGAGTTCGCGCAGGTCGCCGTAGTCGGGCGCGGACCGGTCGCCGAGGACGCGGTCGAGTTCGGCGGCGACGCGCTCGGCGACCTCGGGGTGGCGCCCCAGCAGGTGCAGGGTCCAGGAGACGGCGACGCCCGTGGTGTGGTGCGCGGCCAGCATGGTCATCATGACGGTGTCGCGGATGCGGGCGGGGGAGGTCCCGGCGGCGAGGAGGGCGCCGATGAGATCGCTCCGGTCACTCTGTTCGTTCTCCTCGCCCTCCCCGTGGGCGGAGACGACACGGTCGACGGTGTCGCGCAGGTAGGCGAGAGCGGTACGGGCCCGCCGCATGCCCTCGTCCTCACGGCCGTCGTCCGCCCCTCGGACCCGCCCCAAGTACTCGCCGAGGACGACTTCGAAGGCGTCGACGACGTCCTCGGCCCGGACGACATCACCACCGGTACCGCCCAACGCGTAGGCGCAGATCATGCGCATGGAGAGCGCGGTCAGATCCTTCTGAAGAAGGACGGCACCCCCGCCCGCAGGCCCACCGCCACTCCACCGCTCGGCGAGCCCCTCCACCAGCGAGACGAACTCCCCGAAGTGCCTTTCGTGGGACGGCCGCCCGGCGAGCACCTCCAGCAGAACGCGCCGCCAGGGCCCGTGCTCCTCCGCCCCGATGACCTGGAGGTTCCCGGCTTCGCAGAGGGGTTCCAGAAACGCGAAGAGCGAGTCGGGCCGCTCGTCGATACGGGCGGTCTGCTCCAGCAGCAGCGGATCGGAGACGGACACGGCGACCCCTGCTCCCGGCAACTGGAACCGCACGACGCCGCCGTACTCGGCGTGCAGCCGCAGCTGGTAGAGATGCAGCCCACCCGCCTCCGAGATGGCCCCGACCCCACCGTCATCACACATCTCCGGCCCTGGAATCCGCATGGCGCCACCTCCGCAATCCGCCGCACTTCGCTGTCGCCGACCGCCGGCGCTCACTGCTGCCCTCAGGCCAACGAACGCCGCGGGTGGGGCGACAGGACGTTTTCGGCCAGTAAACTGCGCGCGCTCAGAAGGATCAGGGCGGTCGCGGAAAGGTGAGGAAGACACGTGGCACACGGGGGATACCAGGGCTGGAGCCCGACGAACGGCCAACCACAGGGAGGCGGCGCGCCGCCCCCGCCGCCACCCCCGTATCCACTGCCGCACCCGCCGCGAGGGCGCCGCCGCACGCTCTGGGGCTTCCTGTTCGTCTCCCCCCTGATCCCGGTGATCCGTTCCGCGCGCCGCCGGGCGGAGGCGATCTTCAACCGGCCGGGCGCGGGCCGCGTGGAGGACCGGGTGGTGACGCGGGTCCAGCTGTGGCGGGCGATCGCGGGCGCGGCGGCGAGCCTGTACCTCGTCTACACGTACGGCGCGGACGGCGGCTGGAGCGGAGTCGCCAACGACGGTGTGACGAAGCTGATCCTGGCCCCGCTGCTCCTGATCTTCACCGGCCCGCTGGTGGTGCTGGCCTTCATCCGCTACGCACCCGCCGACCAGCGGCACGTGCTGCGCTCCCGCCTTGGCGCGCCGCTGAAGGCGGTGGGCTGGTACGTAGGGATCCTGGCCGGTGTCGCCCTGGTCCTGGCGGGCAGCGCCCTGCTCCTCAAGCAGAACTACGGCACGCTCCTGAACGGCTTGGTGGCCCTGGCCCTCCTCATCGGCCTGGTCTGGCTGCTCCCGTTCCTGGCCTTCGCCTCCGCGTACGCCGCGCGCTACGCCTTCAACACGGCCAACGTGCACGCGGCGCTACCGGCCGCGCTGACCGTCGTACTGGTGTGGGAGCTGATGCTCTGCAGCCTCGCGCTGGAGGGCGGGCTGCCGCACGGCCCGCCGGCGGCGCAGTGGGGCGCGGTTCTGGGCGGCCCGGTGTCCGTGACGGCGGTCGCCCTGTGGGAGCTCCATCGCATGCGCACGCGCCACGGGGTCCGCATCCGCACCTGAGTACGGGAGTTCAGGGGCGGAAGGGGGCGCTTTTTTCTCTGTTGCTGTTGATACTGCGGTCATGAACATAGTTATGGCCTGTGTGGTGACACAGGGATTACGCAACCCGGCGTCGGTTTAGCGTGGATACTGACAGAGGGGGCCTCAGTCCATGCTGACCAACTCCGTGATCCTCGTCGTCGACGACCACAAGGACACCCTTTTCGCGCTGGAGAGCGCGCTGGCCCCGCTCGGCTACCCCTTGGTCAGCGCCTCCAACGGCGACGACGCCCTGCGCGTGATCCTCCGGGGGAACGTGGGCCTGATCCTCCTGGACGTCCGCATGCCCGGCGTGAGCGGCCTGGACGTCGTCCGCTACGTCCGCCGCCTGGAACAGACCCGCGCCATACCGATCGTCCTCCTGACGGGCTTCGACGTCAGCAGGGAAATCTCAGCGGCGGCGTTCCGCCTGGGAGTGGCGGACGTGGCCCTGAAACCCATAGACCCCCTGACCCTCCGCACGAAGGCCCGCTACCTCTTCGAGACGTACGGGCAGCTCAAGTCGATGCAGCGGGAGATCGAGGACCTCAGGGCCCAGTTGAAGTCGGGGATCATCACGTCCACGTCACTGAAGGACGGGGCGCGGGACGAATCCTGAAGGGTTCGCTTCTCACCCTCCGCCAAGGAATCCTCACGCTTGCAGACGGCGCTCAAAGTACAGAGAGTGACGGCCACTCCCGGGCGCCGAGGCCGCGGCGTACCGTGACGGCGTGGCGAATGAAGACCTCGGGCGGACCCTGCGCCGTTTGCGCCGGCTGGCCGTCCTGACGCAAGAGGAACTGGCCGGGCGCTCGCACGTGTCCGTAGATGTGATCCGGCAGTTGGAGCAGGGGCGGAAACACTCCGCACGGTTGCCGACGCTGCACGCGCTGGCGAACGGACTCGGCGTAGAGCTGACGACGCTCCTGGGCGACCCCCCTGCCGTCGCTGCGACCGGTGAGGACGACGGGCCGAGGTTCGTGGCGGTACGGCGGGCCATCATGCCGGTGCTGTGGGCGCCGGAACCCCAGCAACCGACATCGGATTTCTCGCCGGACGGCCTGCGTGAGCAGATCGCGGACGGCTGGACGCAGTATCACGCCGCCGAGTTCGACACGGTGATGAAGACGCTGCCCGACCTGATCGCCGCCGCGCGCTCGGCCACGTACTCGGACGACGCCGCCATCTGTGACGCCGGATACGCCGCACTCGCCAAGTCCCTCCAGCTGGCCGGACACGTAGCCGTGCGGATGGGGAAGACCGATCTCGCGTTGATCAGCCTGGAGCGAGCCATAGACGCAGCGGGCCGCTCGCGCGATCCTCTCCTGCGTCCGATGATCGTCAACTCCGTCGCGTGGACGTACCAGCGACAGGGACGCCTCGCTGACGCCCTCAGCATCGCCCTGCACGCGGCGGACGACACCAAGGACGGCGGACATACGGTCACCGCCGACGGTCTGAAGGTCTGGGGCGCCCTGACCATGTCGGCCGCGACGTCCGCCGCGCGCAGCAACGACTATGAGCGCGCAGCGGGGTTGATGGCGACGGCCGAGATGGAGGCCGCCCGCGTGGCCAAGCTGCCGCAGAGCGGCGACAGCCGTATGGTCAGCGTCTTCAGCCCGTCCTCGGTACGCATCGAGCGGGTCCGGCTCGCCGTCCAGTACGGACACCCCGAGGAAGCGTTGCAGCTGGCCAAGGGCATGCGGCTGAGCGCGGACACTCCGCCGTCGTGGCGGACGTGGCTGCTGCTGGACGTGGCGCGGGCCCACACGGACCTCGGGAACGCGGCAGAGGCCGTGAAGGCCCTGGAGTCACTCCGCCGTGCGGCGCCGACGTGGATGCGGCACCACACACTGGCCGTGGCCATCGTGCGCGACCTCTGGTCACTCCCCAACCACCCCGTCGGACTTCGCCCATTGGCGGAGTTCCTGGGCGTCGACGCCTAACGTCGCGAAACTAGGACGCCACGTCCCTGTCACGCTGCGTAGCGTGCCGATTCCATAGGTCGCAACAGAGCCCCGGGGCTGTGCGAACGCCCCCGAGGCATTGGCCGACCGCTCAAGGAGTCGACATGGCCAAAACCACGGGCGCCGCGCTCAACGCGCAAAGCGGCGAACTCGAACCCCCACCGCCACTGAACGCGGCCTTCGACTGGCTGGCACGCGCTCAGGCGGAACCGCGCCAGGCACGGAGGGAGTGGGCGGAACAGGGCATCGCCCTATTGCCTCTCGGCACGAGGTTCAACTCCGTGTGCCTGCCGGCCGGGTTCGTGCACAGGGGTGTCGGCGCGGCCGACCTCGACACCGTGACCGCAGCGCTGGCGGAGCTGCTCGACGGCACTGTGATCCACAACAGCGTCCTCCACACGTACCACGCGCTCGTCGAGCCTTACCCACCTGGTCGATGGGCCTACGCAGAGACCGCGCCCATGCTCGGCACCGGTCAGTTCCTCAGCATCCCCGCCGCCGACCTCATCGGCCCGACCGGTCTGTACTGGGCAGTACGACCTCACGCCGTCGGCTACCTGTGCTCCGTACCGACTGTGGCCGCGCTCGTGGCCCTCGGCCTGCGGTCGCGACCGAGGGGCACCCGGTGACCTCCATCGACCACCTCTCGACGCCCCTGCTGCCCTCGCCGGGGAACCTGTCCGACGGGCAACTGGGCGGCCAGGACTGCGTTTTCTGCGGCTCGACGGCCACCGTCGACCTGGGCCGCCAAGACGTGGAGCGTCTCGGTGCGGTCGTGAGCTGGTTCCCCCGCGCATGCCGTGGCTGTGTCGACGGTGGATACGTCGACAGCCTCCTTGGGGCGGCATTCTCCGCCTGCCGGGACCTACCGCCCCCGGAGCGGCTGCTCGACCTCTACCTCCGCCTGCGGCACGAGGTACGCCGACGCTTGCCCACTGCCGAGCACGCCGCCGTCATCGCCGGCCGAGGCACCCTCAGCGGGCACGCCCACCAACGGATCGTGGACGCCACCATCGACGCACTCAACGACATGACCGGCGACGAACCCAGCCCCCTGGCCCTGGCCATGCGCTGCTCCGAACTCGGCCGACGCCTACGTGACCTGACCCCCTACCGGCCCAGCGGCGAGCCGTAACCGGGCAGCCACCCCCGTTCTCGTCCCTCCTTCAGAGTCCCTCGGCCCGTACGGGCGGCCGAAGATGATGCCGCGAGGGGCGGAAAGGGCAGCGCGAGGGCAGTGAGGGCATCGCCTGTGACGGAACGGAGACGTCGTGGGCGACCGCCTGTAACTCGGTGAGGGATACAAATAGTTCAGACCGCACAGCCCACCCGCCACTCCCCCGGGGGACACCATGAAGAAGACCCGCCTCACCGCTCTCGCCGCCGTCACCGTCGCCGCCGCCCTCTCGCTCACCGCCTGCGGTGGCGAGGACTCCGGCACGAACTCGTCCTCCAAGGGCTCCTCGGCCTCGAACTCGTCCTCCTCTTCCTCCGCCTCGAAGGGCGGTTCCGGTGAGGACATCAAGGCCGAGGCGGCGGGCAGCGCGACGAAGGCCGGTGCCAGGGTGACGTTCTGCAAGACCGCGGACCTGGCGATCGACGCGAAGGACGCCGCGCCGGACGAGAACACCGGCCGGATCGACATCACCATGATCAACCGGGGCTCGAAGACCTGCTCGGCGACGGGCTTCGCGGGCGTCGACATCAAGGACGCCGACGGCACCTCCAACCCCATCGAGCGCGGTCAGGCCCAGCCCCGCGTCACCACCCTGAAGCCCGGCGCCGCCGCCGTCTTCAACCTGGCCTACGAGATCGACAACAGCGGCGAGAGCCTCTCGAAGCCGACCCACATCCTGGTGACGCCCCCCAACGAGACCCACACCGTGACCCTGAAGTGGCCGGCGGGCGCCGGTGCGATCAAGGGCGCCTACACCGACGTCCAGGTCTACCCGACGCACAACACCAACTAGGCCTGCGGCGCGCGGGTGCTCACGTCAGAGCAGGTGCTCGACGGTCGCGCCGCCCCACCGCTCCGCCAGATACTCCGCGACCAGTCGGCGATGGCACTCATGCGGTTCGTTCTCGCTGCAGAGCAGAACCGCATTGGTGACCAGTTCCTGAGGGACCGTTTCCGACACTCTCCGTTGCGCCATGAGGTCCAGGAACTTCTCCTCGTAGGTGGCCCAACCGGAGCCGTGCTTCTTGAAGGCATCCAGAATGGGCTGGGTCGGAGCCAGGTCGGGGCGATGGACGTACGCCATTCCGCACAGCTCGCGGAGGAAGTACTTGAGGTCGTCGCGCTTCGCGAAACCCGACAGTTGCGACACGTTGTTGAGCCGGACATCGACGAGGGTCGAGGCGCCCGATGTCCGCAGGAGACCGAAGAACTTCTCCGCGGGCTTCTTGGTGAAGCCGATCGTGTAAATCTTCATACGTCCGCCGTCCGGTCGGCAGGTGAGTCCTGTTTGACGTAAGCGATGCGCTCTTCCTGACGACTCAGCGCCTCGTCCAGGCGATCGGCCGGTGAACGGAACAGCTCAGGTTCCGAGAGTCCGAACTTGGCCATGAGGCGTTCCATCGCCGAGTCGTGGCTCTCCACCCGCCCGTCGCCGTGAATGTGATGGATGGTGGCGCCGCCCTCCGCGAGCACTCGGGAAACGAGTACCGTGCGGTGGCAATTCAAGGGTTCGCCCTCGGTGCACATGATGGCAATCCGCTCGGTCACCGCGCCCTTCGTCAGGCGTTCGATGCCTTGTCGGAACTTGCGAGTCTGTGCGAGGCGCCCGTACTGCACCCGTCCGTCGACGTAACAGGTCGTGTCGTCCGTGCGTGCTCCGAGTTCCTCGCCGAGGAAGACGTACTTCAAGCCGACCTCGCGCAGACCGGGCTCGAGGGACTTCCGGTTGAAGTGCGGCGCGAACTGGCTGGCGGGGATCGATCGGACGTCCGCGACGGCCGTGACGCCGTGCTGGCGCAGCAACTCGATCAACGTGGGGAGATCGTGATTGGAATGACCGATCGTCATCAACATGTCGGAGCTCATCTGCTACTGCCCGGTTCTATCGCGCGACGTTCGACTACGGCCGCCACCATCTTATAGAGGTAGCCCTTGAATTCCTCGCCCAAGCTCACGGTCAGGAAGGATTCGGATAAACTGTAACTCCCTACGCCCAGCGCCCTGAATCTCTCCTCGTACAAGGCGTCTGTCACCTTGAGTATGTATGTGGATCCGGCGTGCCGAAACTTGGCCCGCACCTCAAGGTCTTTGTTCGCATCGTAGGGCCGGTCCACTTCTATGATGACAGTGCTGACTCGAATCAACTTGAGCGAGTTCATCAATGCGAATTCCTGCTCCACCGGAACTCGATCGTTGAGCCCCTTCCTGGTGCTGTCGTCGCTGTTCAACCACAGACGCTTGGGCTTCTGTTCCAGGCGGCATAAATCGGCCCATCCGATTCGCCCTAGCTTTACCCACTGACTGTTGGGGTCGAGGATCCAGTTCTCGGTCTGGAACCCGAACCTCTTGGGCCTGAGGAGCCGCATGGACACGACGTCGAGTATGCGAGGCTCCGCACCGTCTCGATACTGTCTTTCCGATGCCGAGACTTCGTGGGTCTGCCGGCTGCTGACTGGGCGCACCCAGGCATCCGACTCGATGTCGATTCCGGCGATGCATCGCCCGAGGTGTTTCCGGGAATTCGCCAAGCAGACTATCGCTTTGGTAACCGCCACGTGCAGGTCAGCCCTTCTCGCCCATGGCCGTACGAAGCCAGTCGAGCGGCGCTTGGGCCAGGAGGCGGTCGGCAAGTCGCTGCCCTGACTCCGTCACGATCCGAGCCCGGCTGTTGTCCACCCACCGCTGCGCGGCCTCGTACCCCTGCGCCTTGTACTCCAGCCCTTGCAGCATGCATTCCAGTTTGTCGGCATCCCGCGCGCAGATGGCCTCGGGGGTCTCTTTCGCCTCGTACTCGGCAACCACGGCGCGTACGGCGGTGCGCAGCACCTCGGGCATGCCGGCCGTCTGGTCCGCGGTGACCGCCTGGGCATCACCCGGCGACGCGTACTTCTTGCCCAAGTGGTTGACGTCGCCCGTGCGGGTCTCCTGGGAGTCGTGCCAGACCGCCATGTGAACCGTACGAGCCGCGTCGGCGCCCTCCAACGTGGCGATGACCGAAGCGATCACGGACGTGCGCCATGCGTGCTCGGCCACGCTCTCCGGGTCCCGGACGCCCGCCATCCACCAGCCGGTGCGGCGAGCCGCCTTGAGGGTGCCCGCCTCCCACAGGAAGTGGGCTACTTCTGTGAGGTCCTGGTCAGCCACGAGGTCCCCTTTCACGCCTCGGCGAGGCGGATTGCGTACCGAACGCCCTCCAGCTTCCGCCTTGCCTGAGCGGAGAGCTGCAAGTCATCCAACATCACGGGAAGGCGCGTGCGTAGAGCCGTCCCGGCCGACGACGGGGCGCGGAGCAGGTTGGGGCGTGCGGCCAACAGAGCCCACAGGGTGTGGACATTGAGGTCGAAGAAGCCGTGCCTGGGAGTGAGCCCGCGAACGAGATGGTCGAGCATGAGGTGACCGTTCCAGGGCCCTGGGGCGGACGAAGCGATGAAGTCGTCCGACATCTGGATGTGCGGCGTCTCGCCGAGCCAGTACGCCCAGTAGTTGAGGTTCGCTGCCTCCGCCGCGTCGTCGCCCCCGAGGGTGCGCGTGATGAAGTGTGCCATCCGGTCGCGGTCTCCCTGGCGGGCCTGGACGGCGGCTACCGAGCGGGAGTTGAGCCAGCCTGACAGCCAGTCGTCGGGGCGAACGAGCTTCTGCTGGCGGGCCAGCCAATCGGAGGTGTCCGGGTCGTCGTCGAACCCTGCCAGGTACAGAGCCTGGCGCCGCAACAGGAAGTTGTCGCCTCCGCGTGCCTGTTCGGCTGTCTCCCGCATCCGGATGAAGAAGCGCGTACGGTCCTCTGCCGGGAGATCGGGTGCCGTGGGCACAGGGCCCCGGCGCGGGCGCTTCGGCGGGTGCAGCTTTCGAACCGGCGCAGGCGCTACCCCATTGAGCGGCCACGTCAGCACTTCGACGAGGTCACGCCGCATGACCCAGGCCCCGAGTGGGTTGGCTTCGGTGGGCCCACGGTCGTCGAGCGCGCCGGCAAGCAAGACATCCGCTTCCATGGCCCGCTCCAGGGCGGCCAGAAGGCCGGGACCGGTTCCCAGGCGCATCAGGCGGTGGCGGTGAACGAGCATCTGCCCGACGGGCACCGAGGTGAGCGGTCGCCGACCCGACTCCCACCCGGCGATGGTGTCCGGAGAGACACCGAAGGTCTCGGCGAAGGTGTCCTGCGTGCGCCCCAGCTGCTCACGAATCACACGCAAGACGTATCCGGAGATGATCCCCGCCCGGCCGCGTTCGGCCTTCCCCTGACCAGCGGTCAGGGTTTGACGCCTGTGGCGCTCCATGATCGGCCCCTTGCCTCTGCTCGGCGAGCCCTTACCTGTACTCACGGTCACTTCTGGCGCCGATCATCGCTACCTACTGTCAAGGGGTGACGATCGACAACTCAGCGTAGTGGGAGTGGTGCCGCGGTGGATGCCGAAGAGGGAACCTCGTTCGCCTTGCAGGGACCGGAGGAACAGAGTTCAGGTGAAGCCGCTTTTGACTGGCTCGCGCGCGCTCAGGCATCGCCGCGTGAGGCTCAGCGGGAGTGGAGGGAGCGGGGCATCGCCCTATTGCCGCTGGGCAGGCGGTTCAACTCCGTGTATTTGTCCGCCCCACTCGTGCACGTCGCCGCCGGGACCAGCGACATGCAGGTCGTGACCCGGATGTTCGCGGAGCTGCTCAACGGCCCGGTCATCCACAACCGCCCGCAGAACCAGTACTACGCGCTCGTGGAGTGCACCCCGTGGCTTAGCTGGTCAGAGCAGTACCCCGAGGCCCCCATGCTGGGCGCCGGCCACTTCCTGTCCGTCCCGGCCTTCGACCTCACGGGTCCGACCGGCCTGTACTGGGCCGTGCGTCCCCGCCTCGTCGGCGACCTGTGCGCTGTTCCGTCGGTAGCGGCGCTCATCCACATGGCCCGTGACCCTCGACGGGCGGGCGCACGATGAGCGCCGCCGACGAACCGGTGTGCTCGATGAGCAACCCGAAGGCGGCCGCGCATCTGTTGAACAGCCGCCTACGCGGGCACACGCCGGGTTGCCCCGATTGCCGCGACGACGAGTGCGAGGAGGGCGCGCGGATGCGCCGCGCCCTGCGGGCGGTGCGAACCATCCTGAGGGAGCCCGAGCCGCCCGCCCCGCCCCTCCCCGCCCGCGGTGGGACGCGACGCTGATCCGAACGTGTGGCCAGAGTGCACACAACGAAGGCCCAGGGCCGGAGGATTGCAGCCAGAGCAGCGTGAGGCTGACGATTCCCTTCGCGCCCCCGATGTAGAGGTGCGATTCATCGTCGGCGAAGGTGCCCAAGTACCGGGCGAAGAGATCGGCGTACCAGGTGAGATGGTGATGATCGGCTGATCGTGCCGGTAAGCGTCAAGGTCAGAGGCGTGATCAACTCCGTGTCATAGGTCGTCATATCCCGCACCGCAGGATGCTGCGGGGCGCTGCTCCTCGCGCGTTTGCCCCTACCGGCCCGCGGGCCCTCGCCGTCCCCAGCGCCGGCGGTCAGGCCCCGGCCATATGCAGGCCGGGGTCGGCACAGGAGTCCCCGCGGTCGCCTCGACCACTCCGGGGTGCCCCGATGAACCGGAACCTGTGCCCGTCAGATCACGGGCTCGCCGCCTAACTGGCCGTCGCTGTTCCCCCGCTCCCGCAGGAGTGCGCAGTCTCCCGCTCCGTCCGGCCCGCCAAAGTCCCGGCCGGGGTGGGTATCACGCCCTTCCGCAAGTCGGACGGGCGTGCAGCGAAGTGCCGTACCGGCAAGCGAAGAGAAGAGGAAGAGATGACGCTGACCCTCGAAAACCCTGTGGCCGCGCGCACGCGTGACCCGAAGGAACTGCTCAACGCCGTACAGCCGCACATCAAGCACCTGACCATCAACGTCCTCGACAGCGGCATGACCCTGTGGGAGCGCGAGATCGCGCTGCTGCTCCGCGATCACACTATGGTCCGCGACATGGCCGAGCGCATCCTCGGCAACGCGGTCATGTACACCATGGCCTCGCTCGAGCACCCCGAGGTGCACTCGGCGTCGGCAAGCTCGTCGACATCGGCGTGCATCAGCTCATCCTCGACACGCCGGTGTGGTGGGCGCTCTGCGACATCTACAACGGGGGCGCGTACAAGCACCACGCGCCGTTCATCGAGCGCCGCGGCGACGGCCTGTGCCTGCGCACGGCCGACTTCCTCAAGACGATCGGATTCGCGATCGACGAAGAGCTGTGGGAGATCGACGGCGCCGAGTGCTCGCCGTGTGACAACAAGGTGCCCGACAGCCACTGATGCCCGATACGGTGCCCTCGCCCTCGCGCCGAGGGCCGGGGCACCACCGCCCGCATCACCGAAGAGGACTCCATGCCCGTACCTCACGACCTCGCCGCAGAGACCGAACTGTGGGACGCCTACGCCGAGTCGGCGTTCAAGGACGACGCCGAGCCTGTCTTCAACTGGACGCAGTACACCGGACACGGCCCCGGCCCCGAAATCCTCGGCGCCCCCTCGACCGTGCTGGAGACCGGCTGCGGCACGGGTCGGGCCCTGGCCTACCTCGCCACCCGGGGGGTCGAGGCTCACGGGGTCGACCTGTCGCCGGTCATGGTCAAGAAGGCAACGGAGCGATGGGCCGAGACCGGAGCGACGTTCCATCACGGCGACGTCTTGGAGTACCTCGCCGTGCACGATGGCACCTACGACGCGGTGTACTCGGTTTTCGGGGCCGCCTGGTTCGCCGACCCCAGCCGGCTCTTTCCGCAGGTGCGGGCCCGCCTCAAGCCGGGCGGAGTGTTCGTGTTCTCCCAACCGCCGGCCATTCCGGGCGCCTACGGGCCACAGGGCATGTACAAGGGTGGTTTCGCAGGCAAGGCGATGTTCACCTACCGCTACAGCTACCGGCCCGCGGTGTGGGAACGACTGCTGACCCGAGCGGGGTTTACCACCGCGTCCGCGAGCGTGCTGGATGCCCCGAAAGAGGGCCACATCGGAACCCTCATCGTGCGAGCGCAGGTGCCCTGACCTGTCACAGCCGCGAGCCCTCGTCCCGGTAGTGGGCTAGTGCGGTATCCGGTGGGAGGCGATCGCCGTCAAGGTTGGCCGCGCGCAGCTCGACCAGCGGCGCATACGGATCGCGCAGAGGCCGCGCGATCGAAACCGTGTGCACAAAATGCGTACTGCCCGCCCGGGCATCCCCGAACGGGCAGTGATCAGCTGGTCTATGACCAGCGCTAACAGGTTGTGCCCCCGGCAGGATTCGAACCTGCGACACCCGCTTTAGGAGAGCGGTGCTCTATCCCCTGAGCTACGAAGGCGGGGTTCTGCGTGGACCGCCGAGGCGGGTCCCTGGACAGGGTAGCGGATGAGGGTGCGGCCGTCGGCCCCCCGGGGCTCGTGAGGGGCGACGGCCTTCGTGTGGCGTCAGGCGGCGGGCGTGGCGGGCGGCAGGTGTGACGGGCGGCGTCAGGCGGCGGGTGTGACGGGCGGCGTCAGGCGGCGGGTGTCGTCGTCGGTGGGGCGAAGCGCATGGGGGTGATCTGCTTGACGTCGTAGCGGCTCCGCATGCGGCGTACCGCCTCCGGGTCCACCGAGTCGCCGCCCGCCGCCCAGATCTCCGCGATCTCCTCGAAGTACGCCTCGTGCTCCGGCGACGGGTTGCTCTGGAACAGCATCCGGACCGGTCTTTCCGTGGCGTTGCGGAACGCGTGCGGCGTGTTCGGCGGTACGAACATGCTGCTGCCCGCCGGGGCGCGGACCACCCTGTCGCCGTCGACGGACTCCCAGTCCAGCCAGTCGTCCGTGCGTTCCGTCGGCTCGAAGGCGAGGAGTTCCAGCTCGCCCTCCAGGATGTAGAAGAACTCCTCCGCCTCCTCGTGGTAGTGGCCGCCCGTGTCGAAACCGGGCGGGACCACCACCTCGAAGATCGACGCCGACGAGCCCTGTGCCCCGGTGGCCTTGAAGGTCACTTCCTGCGCTTTCGTGACCAGCTTGCGGCCCTCGCCCGGCAGGCGGATGAGGTCACTCATGCGATCGACTCCTTGCGTGAGCTGAGCAGTGCGGATGTAGCGATCGCAGACAGGCTATGACCCTTACCTTGAGGCTTGCTCGGGGCGGGGGCGGACGGCCGCAGGCGGGTGCTACTCGATCACCAGGTCCACCTGGAGGTTGCCGCGCGTCGCCTTCGAGTAGGGGCAGAACGCGTGCGTCTTCTTCAGGAGCTCCTCGCCCGCCGCGCCCTGGAGGTGGTCGGGGAGCTCCGCCCGCATGACCACGGACAGGGCGAAGCCGCCGTCCGTCTCGTCCTTGCCGATGCTGACCTCCGCCGTCACCGACACATCGGACACGTCGATCTTCTCCTGGCGCGCGATGTTGCCCATCGCACTGGCGAAGCACGCGGCGTACCCGGCGGCGAAGAGCTGCTCGGGGTTCGTGCCCTGGTCGTCGCCGCCCAGCGCCTTCGGGAAGCCGAGCGGCAGGTCGAGCTTGCCGTCGGAGCTGACGGCGCGGCCCTCGCGGCCGTTGGCGGTGGCTACTGCGGTGTACAGCGCGTCCATGGTGATCATCCCGTCCTTGTTGCGAGCGGCTGGCTCGGCTCGGCTGGCGTACGACAGTAAGAGTTGCATGCCATTTAGTTGTGCGCAACTTAATTGGGTTCATGGGGGTGCGCTGTAGCCTTGAACCATGGACGACGAGGATCTTCTCCGGCTCGATCAGCAGATCTGCTTCTCGCTGCACGCGGCCGCCCGCGCCTTCAACGGGGTCTACCGGACCCTGCTCAAGGACCTCGGCCTGACCTACCCGCAGTACCTCGTCATGCTCGTCCTCTGGGAGCACGACGAGCTGCCCGTCAAGAGGATCGGCGAGCGGCTGCGGCTCGACTCGGGCACCCTTTCGCCGCTGCTCAAGCGGCTCGAAGCGGCCGGGCACGTCGAGCGGCGGCGCAGCTCCGAGGACGAGCGCTCCGTCACCGTGCGGCTCACCGAGCAAGGGCGCGCCCTGCGCGAGAAGGCCCTCGCCGTGCCCCGCGCCCTCGCCGACTCCACCGAGCTGTCCCTCGACGACGTACGGGATCTGCGCGCCCGGCTCGATCAGCTCACGGCCGCCCTCGACCGGGGTCCGGGGAAGGGTGAAGGCAAGGGTGAGGGCGGCCGTGTAGGGGTGGGCTAGGCGGTGTCGCCGGGGAACACCTTCTCCGTCGTCGTCACCACCGCACACTTCCCCGCCGCCCACCGCAGCGCCATCGCGTGGTCGTCCGCCGAGAAGTCCGCCACCGCGTCGGCCACCACGAACGCCTGGATGTCCTGCATCCACGCGTCGCACGCCGTCATCAGGACACCGATGTGGGCGTAGACGCCGGTGATGACCAGCTGGTCTCGGCCCTGTTCGCGCAGGCGCTCCAGGAGGTCCGTGCGGACGAAACCGCTGTACTTCCACTTGGTCAGGACCGTCTCCGCGGGCGCCGGACCGATCTCCGGGGTGATCGCCGCCGCCTCCGTGTCGTCGGGCAGGCCCGGGCCCCAGAAGTCCTGCTGGAGGCCGCGTTCGGCGGGGGACTGGCCGCCGGGCTGTGCGGTGTGCACCACCGGGATGTCGAGGCGCCCGGCTCTTCTCTTCAACTCTGCTACGTGGGCCAGGAGTTCCGGTACGGGGGGCGCCGTGCGGTCGTACGCCGAGAGGAAGTAGTTCTGCAGGTCGTGCACGAGCAGCACGGCGCGGGACGGGTCGACCTTCCAGTCGACGCGGTTCGCGGGCAGCTCGTCGGGCGACGGCATCGGGTAGGGGGTGATGGCGGGGAGGGCCATGGTGCGGCGGTTCCGTTCAGGGTGCGGGGCGGGGCGGGTGGTCACAGGGCTGGTCAGGACGACGTCGACGCCGCCGCCCTCAGCGCCTTCTTCGAGATCTTTCCTACGCCCGTCTGCGGGAAGACCTCCACGAACTCGACGCGGTCGGGCACCTTGTACGAGGCGAGTCCCCGCTCCCGTACGAACTTCCTGATCGCGGCCGGCCGCATCGGCTCCGCGTCCGCGCGCAGGATCACGTACGCGCAGGTCCGCTCGCCCAGATACGCGTCGGGCTCGGCGATCACGTTGGCGTCGTGCACGGACGGGTGGGCGAGGATGTGGTTCTCGACCTCCTCGGCCGCGACCTTCTCGCCGCCCCGGTTGATCTGGTCCTTCGCCCTGCCCTCCACGACGAGGTGTCCGGTCCCGGTCAGGCGCACCACGTCGCCTGTGCGGTAGAAGCCGTCGGCCGTGAAGGAGCGGGCGTTGTGCTCGGGGGCCCGCCAGTAGCCGCGGATCGTGTACGGGCCGCGCGTCAGCAGGTGGCCCGTCTCGCCGGCCGGCAGGTCGTTGTCCTCGTCGTCCACGACGCGGATCTCGTCGTCCGGCGAGATCGGGCGGCCCTGCGTGGTGACGATCGTCTCCGGGTCGTCGTCCAGGCGCGTGTAGTTGACCAGGCCCTCCGCCATGCCGAAGACCTGCTGCAACGTGCAGCCGAGCGCCGGCTTCACGCGGCGCGCCGCCTCCTCGCTGAACTTCGCGCCGCCGACCAGGAGTACCTCCAGGCTGCTCAGGTCGTACGGGGTGGCCGGCGCCGCCTCCGTCCAGAGCAGGGCGAGCGGCGGGACGAGGCCGGTGATGGTGACACCCTCGGACTCGATGAGGGGGAAGGCGGCCTCGGGGCCGGGCTGCGGGCAGAGCACGACGCGCGCGCCCGCGTAGAGCGCGCCGAGCGAACCCGGGGAGGAGAGCGGGAAGTTGTGGGCCGCGGGGAGGGCGACCAGGTAGACGCTGTCCTCGTCGACCGCGCACAGCTCGTTCGAGCCGCGCAGGGAGTAGATGTAGTCGTCGTGGGTGCGCGGGATCAGCTTCGGTACGCCCGTACTGCCGCCGGAGAGCTGGAGGAACGCCAGGTCGGAGGGGGCGGGCGGGGAGGGGAGCGGCTCTGTCGTCTCATCCGTGGCCACGTCCGACAGCGCCTCGAACGGGCCCGCGTCGCCCTCCGCCACGAACACGTGCCGCAGCGTCGGGATCTCGTCGACCAGCTTCGCCGCGAGGCCGCGGTAGTCGAAGCCGCCGACCTGGTGCGGGATGACGTACGCGGCGGCCTCGGTGAACTCGCAGAAGTAGCGGATCTCCGTCTCGCGGTGCGCGGGCAGCGCGAAGACCGGCAGCGCGCCGATACGGAACAGCGCGAAGATCGTCTCGAAGAACTCGGCGATGTTCGGCAGCTGGACGACCACCTTGTCGCCCTTGCCGATCCCGCGCGCCACCAGGCCCGTGGCCAGGCGGTCGGCCCTGCGGTCCAGTTCCCCGTACGTCCAGCGGCGGGCCGGCGTGCCGCTGCCGCCCGGGTCCACGATCGCCACGCGGTCCGGGTGCTCGGCGGCTCTCTCGCGCAGCATCTCGCCGAACGTCTCGCCCCGCCACCAGCCCGCGGCGCGGTAGCGCTCCGCGAACTCCTCGGGCCACGAGGGTGCGTCCACCGTGCTCGTGTTCGTGTTCGTGTTCGTGTTCGAGAGGCTCTTCGTGGGGCTCACAGCTCCGCCCCCACCGCGTTCAGGAACGTACGGAACTTCGCGCCCGTCTCCGCGGTCTCCGCCGCCGGGTCCGACGCGGCGACCACGCCCGCGCCCGCGTACAGCCGCAGGCTGCGCTCCTCCGCCTCGGCGCAGCGGATCGTCACGACCCACTCGCCGTCGCCGTTCGCGTCGCCCCAGCCGACCACGCCGGTGAAGAACCCGCGGTCGAACGGTTCCGTCTCGCGGATCACCTCCCGCGCGGTCGCCGTGGGCGTGCCGCACACCGCGGGAGTGGGGTGGAGCGCGCAGGCCAGTTCGAGGGCCGAGGCGTCGGGCGAGGTGAGGGTGCCGGTCACCGTCGTGGACAGGTGCCACATGGTCGCGGTGCGGACGAGGGTGGGGCGGGCCGGGACGGTCAGGTCCGTGCAGAAGGACGCGAGGGCCTGGTGCACGCCGTCCACCACCACGGAGTGCTCGTGCAGGTCCTTGGCCGATTCCAGGAGCGCGGCGGCGCGGCGCACGTCCTCGGCGAGGTCGTCGCTGCGCGGCGTCGAACCGGCGAGGGGGTTCGCCACGACCTGGTTGCCGTGGCGTGAGACGAGCAGCTCGGGGCTCGCGCCGATGAGAGTGCGGCCGGGCGCCGTCGGCAGCGCGAAGGTGTAGCCGGAGGGGTCGCGGCGGGCCAGGCGCTGGAGCATCGCGGGGAGGTCCAGCGGGGCGGGCGCGGTGAGTTCGAGGGTGCGGGCGAGGACGACCTTGCTGAAGTCGCCGCGCCACATGCGGTCCACGGCGGCGGCCACGCCCGCGCCGTACTCCTCCGGGGAGGGCACCGGACGTATCCGCCAGCCGGTGGCGTCCGCCGTCTCGACGGGCAGCGCGATCAGCGGGTCCGCGGCCAGCGGGGGCGCGGTGCGCAGGGCCGCGGGGACGGTGAGCGCGGCGGGCGCGGTGTGGTCGAAGGGGACGGCGCCGACGACGTACGGCTCGGCGATCCCGGCGCGGCGTGCCTCGGCCAGGGCGGCGGCGACGCGCTGCGGCAACGGCCGGTCGTCGTGGGGCACTTCGGCGTGCACGCCCTCGGCGAGCAGGGTGCGGGTGGGCGTCGCGAGGAACCGTTCGCCCGGCGTGTAGGCGGCGAGGAGCGAAGTCGCCGCTCCGACGACGGGGTTGGCCCGCTCGGCGGTCGTGACGAGCGGGGCGGGGGCGGTGTGCGGGGCGCGCTCGTGCGGGGCGGGGGTGGTGTGCGGGGCGCGCTCGTGCGGGGCGGGAGCGGCGTGCTCGTCGTGTGGGACGGGAGTGGCGTGCGGGGCGTGCTCGTCGTGCGTGGCGACCTCGGGTGCCGTCGACACAGTGGCTCCAATTCTCGGGTGGGGCTCGGGTGTGTGCGGGGAGGGAGAGACGGGGAGGGCGGGGCAGGAGAGGAGGAAAGCGGTGCTCCCCGGCCAGTCCAGGGGTCAGCGCAGCGTCGCGCCGCCGTCCACGTACAGCTCCTGCAGCGTGATGTGGCGGGCGCGGTCCGAGGCGAGGAAGACCACCGCGTCGGCGATGTCGTGGGGGGTGGCGATACGGCCGAGGGGGATGCCCGTGCGGTACGTCTCCAGGTTGCCTTCGAGCACCCCGGCCGGTGCCTCCGCCGCCGAGTCGTCGGGCCAGAGCGCGCGCTGCATGGCCGTGTCCGTGGTGCCGGGCGCCACGACGTTGCAGCGCACGCCGCTGCGCGCGATCTCCAGGCCGAGGCACTTGGTGAACGCGGCGGCCGCCGCCTTCGACGCTGCGTACGCGGCCATGCCGGTGCGGGGGATCCCGGCGGCGTTGGAGCCGACCGTGACGATGCAGCCGGAGCCCCGCGCCGTCATGTGGGAGGCGGCGGCGCGGGAGGTGTGGAAGACGCCGGTGGCGTTCACGGCGAAGGTGTCGGCCCAGTCGGCGTCGGTCAGTTCGGCGACGGCGGAGCTGCGCAGAATGCCCGCGACGTTCACGAGGAGGTCGAGGGCGCCGTGGTCGCGGACGATGCCGTCGATCACCGAGGTCACCGCGGCGGCGTCGGTGACGTCCATGACGCGGGGCGTGACCGTGCCGGAGAGACCTCTCGACGCGGCCGCAAGCTCGTCGACGCCGTGCGCGTCGCGGTCCGTGGCGACGACGTGCGCGCAGCGGGCGGCGAGTGCGGCGGCCACCGCGGCACCGATGCCCTGGCCCGCGCCGGTCACCAGAGCCGTACGCCCGGCGAACTCGCCCTCGGCGTGCGACGCGTTCGGTGCGTCCTCCGGCATGTGTGAGCGCATGTGTGAGCGACCTCCCCCAACTCGTTAGGTAAGGCTAACCTAACGTACGACCTCTGGGGGGAGGTTTGCCGGGTCGATCATCGGCTTAGGTGAGGCTTACCTTATAGCTAGGGCGTGGCCGGGGCGTGGTGAGGACTCTGGGCCTGTCCCGGCCGACCGCCTCTGTGCTACCTTCCGAGTGGTACGTGTGTACGCCCCCCTCTCGGGGGTGCCCGTACTGTCACTCCCACTCCCGGATCGACCGGGGACGGGATCTTTCAGGCCGCCTTCTGTGTGTGGCCCGCTTCGTTCTCCGCACTGCTTGCGCTCTCGCGCAGCAGGTTCTTCCGCCCGTCGCACGGGACGTGGTCATTGCCGTCCCGCCGCCCCGCCGGGCCCTCTTCTCGCGTGTCGCGAAAGGACCCTCATCATGACTGCCACCATCATCGAGCAGCCTTCAGTGGCTGCCACCTCAACTGACCACTCCTGCACCGGAGTTCTCGACATCGTTCGCGAAGGGCGCGGTTTCCTCCGGGGGGCGGGCTGCCTGCCGGGCGACGGCGACGTGCAGGTGCCCGCCCCGCTCGTACGTCAACTCGGCCTGCGTTCCGGCGACTTCGTCGAAGGCGTCTGCGGGAGGCCCCGCGTGCTCGCCGGGGTCGAGCGCGTCAACGGGCGCGCCACCCATACCCTGCGCGGTCGGCCGCGGTTCGGGGACCTCACGCCGCTGCACCCCCGCGAAAGGCTCCGCCTGGAGACCGAGGGCGGGCCCGTCGCCGGCCGGCTCGTCGACCTGGTCGCACCCATCGGCAAGGGGCAGCGCGGACTGATCGTCGCCCCGCCGAAGACCGGCAAGACCGTGCTGCTCCAGCAGATCGCCGCCGCGGTCGCCCGCAACCACCCCGAGTGCCACCTCATGGTCGTCCTCCTCGACGAGCGGCCCGAGGAAGTCACCGACATGCGGCGCTCGGTCCGCGGCGAGGTGCTCGCCTCGACCTTCGACCGGCCCGCCAAGGAACACATCGCCCTCGCCGAACTCGCCGTCGAGCGCGCCAAGCGCATGGTCGAGGACGGGCGGGACGTCGTCATGCTCTTCGACTCCCTGACGCGGCTGTGCCGCGCGTACAACAACGCGGCGACCGGCAGCGGCCGCACCCTCAGCGGCGGTGTCGACGCGGCGGCCGTGCAGGGGCCGAAGCGGCTCTTCGGTGCCGCGCGCCTCGCCGAGGAGGGCGGCTCCCTGACGATGCTCGCGACCGTGCTCGTGGACACCGGGTCGCGCGCCGACGACTACTACTTCGAGGAGCTCAAGGGCACCGGCAACATGGAGCTCCGGCTCGACCGCACCCTCTCCGACCGGCGTGTCTTCCCCGCCATCGACATCACCCCTTCCGGTACGCGGCGGGATGAACTGCTCGTCGACAGCGCCGAGTTGAGTGCCGTACGCGGCCTTCGGCGCGCCCTGCACGGCAGGGACGGAACCGGCGGTCACGGGAGCGGTGGTCACGGGAACGGCGGTCACGGGAACGGCAGGGACGGGCAGAGCTCGTTCGAAGCGCTGCTCGACCGGATCCGCAGGACGCCCAGCAACGCCGCCTTCCTGCGGCAGGTGCGGCAGACCGTGCCCGGGGCCCTGCCCCGCGGCGACGACGCTACGGCCGCGTGACGTGCACGCGGTAGTCGCCGTCGTCCGTCACCCCGGCCACCGTGACCCGCACCCCCGTCTTGCGGTCGGTGAAGGTCTCGCCGACGCCGTACGTCGCGTCGGAGAGCTCCGCGTGGACGTTGGGGCGGCGCGTGCAGCCGCCGCTGTCGGGCGTCGCGTCGGAGACCGTGACCGGGCCGTGGCCGGTGTCGACCTCCGCGTCCACGCGGTAGACCAGGACGCCCGGCTTGCAGACCGCCTCGTCGTTGCCGCCGCGGGTACGGGCCTCGATCGCGTACCCCGTCTTCTCGCCCAGCGGGGCGAACGCCAGCTTCGTACCGCCGGAGCGGGCCAGCGGGGACAGGACGTGCTCGGTCGTGCCGGAGCGCACGGCGCAGCCGACCTGGTCGTCGTCGAGCCAGCCCAGCTTCCACTTGTGCCAGGCCAGCAGGTCGTTGTTGGCGCCCCAGTCCTCGCTCATGATGTCCCAGTGGCCGACCGCGCCGCCGCCGTCCTGCGTGTACAGGTCGGGCAGGCCGAAGACGTGGCCGTTCTCGTGCGGCAGGACGCGGTAGCCCGTCTCCCGGTAGCTGCCCGAGCCGTCGTCCTGTCGGCTGTAGACGAAGGACGCGTTGGAGACCGGGACGCCGTCCGCGACCGGCGCCTCGTGGTTGCCCGCGAAGGTCACCGACAGGACGGTGTCGAGGGCTGAGGGGCCCGCGTTCGGGGTGATCAGGATGTTCACGAGGTCGTACGCGCGGAAGTCCACGTCGGGGTCGGCGGCCGCCACGATGTCCTTGACCAGCGTGCGGTAGCCGGGGTCGAAGGGGGCGCCGCGCTCTATCCCGTACTCCTTGAACGACTTCGGCATCCGCAGCCAGTCCGGCAGGGGGGACTCGGGGCGGTAGTCGAGGCGCCCGTACGAACTGGTGCGGAACCACTCCGAGGTCTGCGGGAAGAACTCCGCGAGGCGGTCCATCGCGCTGCCCCGGCCGGGCGCGTCCGAGAAGTCCACCATGAGGTTCAGGGCCCGGACGGTGCCGGTGGAGCGGGAGTAGCCGGGCGGTGTGGGCACGCCCTCCGACATCTGTACGCCCATCGTGCCGCTGATCATGCAGGGCCCGAGGGTGGTGCCGCGGGCCAGGGCCACCGGTCCTGCGGCGCTCTGCGCGCCCTCCATCAGGCGTCCGGTGCTCGCCGACGTGGTGACCGCGAGGGCGAGCGCGGCGACGGACCCGAGGGCGATGCCACGGCGGGCGGGGGCGGTGCCACGGTGGGCGGGGCGTATCCGGCGCCAGGTCGGCTGCTGCATGCATGGGCCTTCCGCTCCGCGGCAGCCGCCGGTCATGGCTGCACCCTGTTCGATCACCCTCCGCCGGGGGGTGCGAGGGCGCTCGTTGGGTGCGACCGATCGTGGGTTTCTTGCCCGGATGGGGTGTGACCCGGCTCACATGCATTAAGTCGGCGTGCGGGAAATATCCGGGGACTCCCTCCCCGTTTAGCACTGTGTCCGCGCGAAACGGGGAGTCACTCCCCGCATCGCGGACCCGCAGACCGAAACGCCGGCACCAAGACCGACATCGACACCGACACACGAGGAGCAGCCGTGGACACCGCCACCGCCCCGCAGCGCCGAGCCCCGCGCCCGCGGGCCGACGCCCTGCGCAACCGGGAGCGGATCGTCGCCGCCGCACGCGAGATGTTCGTGGAGTACGGACCGGACGTACCCCTCGACGAGGTCGCGCGCAGGGCCGGCGTCGGCAACGCCACGGTCTACCGTCACTTCGCCGACCGCGCCGAGCTGGTGCGTCAGGTCGTCCTCTCCGTGACGGACCGCGTCGCGGCCCACGCCGAGCAGGGCATCGCCACGGCGGACGCCGACGCGAGCGCCTCGTTCGACGCGCTGCGCACCTTCGTGCACGCCGCGGCCGAGGAGCGCATCGGAGCCATGTGCCCGATCCTGTCGGCCGACTTCGACCCCTTCCACCCCGACCTGCTCGGCGCCCGCGAGCGCCTGGAGGGATCCATCGAAACCCTCATGGAGCGGGCCCGCCAGGCCGGTCAGCTGCGCACCGACATCGCCGTCGGTGACCTGATGGTCGCCCTCTCCCAGCTCACCCGCCCGCTGCCGGGCACGGCCTGTCCGGGCATGGACGGCTTCATCCACCGTCATCTCCAGCTGTTCCTGGACGGCCTGATGGCGCCCGCCCGGTCAGAGCTTCCGGGGGCGGCGGCGACGCTGGAGGACCTCCGGCAGAACTGACCGGCTCATATTTTTCGTACCTTTTTCACCACTCCGTACCGCTAGGTGGCTACTCCCATGTCTCAAACAGCCCTCAGGCCCGACACCGGGCCCGACGCCAACCGCTGGAAGGCGCTCGTCTTCATCGCGCTCGCCCAGCTGATGGTCGTCCTCGACGCGACCATCGTGAACATCGCGCTGCCCTCCGCGCAGCAGGACCTCGGCATATCCGACGGCAACCGCCAGTGGGTCATCACGGCCTACGCGCTCGCCTTCGGCGGTCTGCTGCTCTTCGGCGGCCGCATCGCCGACCTGTGGGGCCGCAAGCGCACCTTCGTGACCGGCCTGATCGGTTTCGCCGCGGCCTCCGCGCTCGGCGGCGCCGCGACCAGCGAGGCCATGATGCTGGGCGCCCGCGCCCTCCAGGGTGTGTTCGGCGCGCTGCTCGCGCCCGCCGCCCTCTCGCTGCTCGCGGTGATGTTCACCGACGCCAAGGAGCGCGCCAAGGCCTTCGGCATCTACGGCGCGATCGCCGGTGGCGGCGGCGCCGTCGGCCTGATCCTCGGCGGCTTCCTCACGGAGTACCTGAACTGGCGCTGGACCTTCTTCGTGAACATCCCGTTCGCGGTGATCGCCGCCCTGGGCGCGTACTTCGTCATCCGTGAGCCGGCCGGCGGCCGCAACCGTTCGCCGCTCGATGTCCCCGGCGTGATCCTGTCCACGCTCGGCCTGGTCGCGCTGGTCTACGGCTTCACGCGCGCCGAGTCCGCGGGCTGGTCCGACGCCGTGACGGTGACGATGTTCGTCGCGTCCGTCGTGCTGCTCGCCGCCTTCGTCCTCACCGAGGCCAAGGTCAAGTCGCCGCTGCTCCCGCTGCGCGTCCTGACCGAGCGCAACCGCGGCGGCGTCTACATGTCGCTCGGCCTCGCGATCATCGCGATGTTCGGCCTGTTCCTGTTCCTCACGTACTACCTGCAGATCGTGAAGGGCTACTCGCCGGTCAAGACCGGCTTCGCGTTCCTGCCGATGATCGTCGGCATGATCACGGGCTCCACGCAGATCGGCGCCCGCCTGATGACCCGCGTCCCGCCGCGCCTGCTCATGGCCCCGGGCTTCCTGCTCGCCGCGGTCGGCATGCTGCTCCTGACGCAGCTGGAGATCGGCACCTCGTACGCCGGTCTGATCCTGCCCGCGCAGCTGATGCTGGGCCTCGGCATGGGTACGGCGTTCATGCCCGCCATGTCCCTGGCCACGCACGGCGTCGAGGCCCGTGACGCCGGTGTCGCCTCCGCGATGGTCAACACCTCGCAGCAGGTGGGCGGCGCCATCGGCACGGCCCTCCTGAACACCATCGCGGCCTCGGCGACCACCGCGTACCTCACGGACCACGCGGCCGGCGCCACCAACCCGAAGCTCCTCCAGGCGCAGGCCATGGTCGAGGGCTACACCAGCGCCATCTGGTGGGCGGTCGGGATCCTGGCGGTCTCCGCGCTGATCGCGGCCACCTTCATCACCACCGGCCACCAGGGCGGCACGTCGGCTCCGGCCGACTCGTCGGACGGTGTCGAGGACGAGGTCAAGATTCCGGTGATGGCCCACTGACCCGGGCCCCGGGCGGCACCTAGCGGAGCCAGGGGAGGTCCGCCCCGGCCTCCTCGGGCTGAAGTCCCTCGGCGACGATCTTCATGATCTCGCCGAGGGACTTCTGCTGTTCCGGGGTGAGCCGGTCGAAGAGGGCCTGGCGCACGGCGGTGACATGGCCGGGCGCGGTCCTGCTCAACACCTCGAACCCGTCGTCGGTCAGGATCGCCAGCTGTCCGCGCTTGTCGGAGGGGCAGTCCTCGCGGCGCACCCAGCCGCTCTTCTCCAGACGCGCGATCGCGTGCGAGAGACGGGACCGGGTGATCTTCATCTTCTTGGCCAGCTCGGTCATCCGCAGCCGCCGCCGGGGGGCGTCGGACAACTGGACCAATAGGCCGTAGTACATGTGGGGCATGCCCGCGTCGCGCTGCAACTGCCGGTCGAGGAAGTCGTCGAGAAGAGTCGTCGCCTGAAGGTAGGCCCGCCAGACGCGCTGCTCATCGCCGTCCAGCCAGCGCGGCTCGCCGGCCGGGGGAGGGGTCGCTGCCGTATCCATGTACCCCACTGTACGAGGTCGTTCCTTGAAATTTGAACAAAACCAGTCGTATGGTGGGGCCCAGAACTTGATACTTCAAGTAATACGTTCCTGGTTCGCTCGCCGGAGGTGCGCGATGTCCCGCATGCCCGCCCTGTATCTCAGCCACGGCGCCCCGCCGCTCGCCGACGACCCGGTCTGGCCCGGCGAGCTGGCCTCCTGGTCCGCGGAGCTGCCGCGCCCGAAGGCGATCCTCATGGTCTCCGCCCACTGGGAGGAGGCCCCGCTCGCCCTGTCCGCCACCGAGACACTGCCCCTGGTGTACGACTTCTGGGGTTTCCCCGAGCACTACTACCAGGTGACGTACGCCGCGCCCGGCGCCCCCGAACTCGCCGCCTCCGTACGGAAACTGCTGCGCGCCCCCGGAACCCCCGTCCAGGACGTGCCCGACCGCGGGCTCGACCACGGCGCGTACGTGCCGCTCGTGGAGATGTACCCGGACGCCGACGTCCCCGTCCTCCAGATCTCCCTGCCGACCCTCGACCCGCGCCGCCTCATGGACATCGGCCGCAAGCTGGCGCCGCTGCGCGACGAGGGCGTCCTGATCGTCGGCAGCGGCTTCTTCACGCACAACCTGGCCGCGCTGCGGCAGGGCGGCATCCCGTCCTGGTCGGCGGAGTTCGACGCGTGGGGGCACGAGGCGCTGGAGGCGGGCGACGTGGACGCGCTGCTCGACTTCGGGCACACGTCCCCGGCGGGGCAGCTCGCCCACCCGCGCACCGAGCACTTCGCACCGCTCTTCGTGACGCTGGGCGCGGCGGACGCGACGGGGGACCTGGCCGGTCAGAGGAGCGTGATCGACGGCTTCTGGATGGGGCTTGCGAAGAGGTCGGTGCAGTTCGGGTGAGAGGCGTGAGGGGCGGGAGCGGCTTGAGGGGTGCGAGGGGCGCGAGAGGCGCCTGAAATGGGCCGTGGCGGCGCTTAGCCGAGCGGCACGCTCAGCTCGATCGCGCGCAACGCCGCCGCGAGGGCCCGCTCGTCGCCGACGTCCAGCGCCGTGTCCGTCAGCTTGATGACATGCTCGTCGCCGTGGGCCAGGGCCCGCTCGAAGACCTCCTCGGCGGTGATCGTGCCCGGCGGGGTGTACGCCACCGGCTCGTCCGGCGCGTACATGGCAGTGACCGCCGCCGACGCGGTCCACGCGGCGTGCAGGCTCGGCGCCCACAGTGAGCGGGGGAGCGCGGGCAGGGTGCGCAGCACGGCGTTGGGCGCGGTCGCCGCGTGCACCAGCATCGTCTCGTCGCCGTGGCCGTGCGTGACGTAGCGGTGCGTGGCCGCCCGCACGAGCTCGGTCAGCCCGCGCCGCGCCTCCTCCGGATCGTCCACGGCGGCGGCCCACTGCGGGAGCCTTTCGACCCGGGCGAGCCGCGCGGGGAAACCGCCGTCCGCGCGGTGGGCGATGGGCGGCACGGCGTCGAGGCTGTCGGCGGCCGTGCTGTGGATGCCCGGCAGCGCGGTCACTCCGGCGAGGGGGTGGTGGCGGGCGGCCCAGTAGCCGAGGCCGTGGGCGAGCTCCGAGAGACGGGGCTCGGCTGCCGGGCCGCCCGCCTCCAGCGTGCGCACGGCGTGGCCCACCCGGATCACGGGGTGCGTCGAACCCCCGTACAGACCGGGCAGCAGCCGGGGCCACCACTGGGCGAGCACATCGCGCCAGGGCCGCTCAGCGATCTGCCTCTCGAAGTGCGCGATCCAGTCCGCGGCGCGGCGCGGGTCACCCAGTGCCGCGGGCCAGTTCGCCTCGGTGACCGGCTCCACGAGCGCGGGAAACCCCTCCAGTTTCGGAGCGTAGAGATCGAGCCACCGGTGGACGGCGCCGGCCTGCCCGCGCGCGGCGAGCGCTTCGACGGCCATCGGGGCATGGTTGGTGAGCCGTCCGAGACGCTCGGGCCCGGTGCCGTGCAGCCGCTCCAGGGCTTCGTCGAGGATGCCCGTGGTGTCGCCCGTGCCGCTCGTGTCGCTCGTGCCGCTCGTGTCGTCCATGGAGGGACGGTAGGCCGCTGACCTGCTGCCGGGTAACGGCCCCGGGCCCTAGGTCCGGGGGCCGAGGACATAAGGGCCGAAGACTTCGGCCGATCGGACATGACTACTCGTCGCGTAACGGAGCACTCGATCAGGGCGGAGACCGGAAGACCGGAATCGCGCGCCCTGAGCAACCAACAGGGGGCGCGGGCCGTCTTCAGGAGGGAAGGGCGGCCAAGGGCGGCGCGCTCTTCCGGCAGGAAGGCGACGGTTCGAACGTGACGGTGTCGAAGGTGACGGCCGTCTCACGCGCGGCGGGGTCGCAGGGCCCGCGGGGGCTGCGGAACCAGCCCCGACGTCCGGCCTGACCTGCGTCTCCGAGCCTACCGGTGGCACGCGGGCGCCCGTGTGGCGCCACAGGGTACTGCACCGTCAGGAAAAAAGATGTGCGGCTTGGGAATTCTGTCCGGATTCCAGTCGTTGTTTCCAACGGATGCAGGGCACCCGAGGGTGTGCCATCCACCACAGAGGCCCCACGAGTGGGCCGACCAGGACAACCATCGCAAGGGAGCACGCATGGCAACCCGTGCCGTCGCCCGTCGTAAGTCCGCCTCCGGCGAGACCGACGCGGCACGCAGTGTTCGCGCCGTAGGCGGGGAGATCGCCGACCGCGACCTGGTCGGCATGTACCTCGACGAGATCGCGCGTACGCCGCTGCTGGACGCCGCCAAGGAAGTGGAGCTCTCCCAGGTCATCGAGGCGGGCGTCTATGCCCAGAAGATCCTGGACGGAGAGGTCGAGGACAGCAAGGTCACCGCGGGCCGCGAGGAGCTCGAAGCCCTCGTCGCCGACGGTGAGCGCGCCAAGGACGTCTTCATCCGGTCGAACCTCCGCCTGGTCGTCGCGGTCGCCCGCCGCTATCCGCGCAGCGGCCTCCCCCTCCTCGACCTGATCCAGGAGGGCAACGCGGGCCTGGTCCGCGCGGTCGAGAAGTTCGACTACGCCAAGGGCTTCAAGTTCTCCACGTACGCCACGTGGTGGATCCGCCAGGCCATCACCCGCTCCATAGCCGACCAGTCCCGCACCATCCGCCTTCCCGTCCACCTGGTGGAGGAGCTGGGCCGGATCCGCCGTGTGCAGCGCGAGTTCAACCGTGAGAACGGCCGCGACCCGGAGCCCGCGGAGATCGCCGCGGAGCTGTCCTCGACCCCCGAGCGCGTCACGGACGTCCTGGACTGGGCGCGCGACCCCGTCTCGCTGAACATGGGCGTGGACGACGAGGGCGACACGCAGTTCGGTGACCTCCTGGAGGACACGTCCGCGGTCTCGCCCGAGCAGTCCGTCCTCTCGCTGCTCCGCAGCGAGGAGCTCGACGGTCTGATCGGCCGTCTCGACCAGCGCACGGCCTCCATCATCAAGATGCGGTACGGCATCGACGACGGCCGCGAGCGCACGCTGACCGAGGTCGGCAAGGAGCACGGGCTCACGCGTGAGCGGATCCGCCAGATCGAGAAGCACGCCCTGCTGGAGCTGAAGAAGCTGGCGCGGGACACGGGCTTCGACGCGGCGGCCTAGGCGTCGGCCCGGGCGGCCGGCCTTGGGCGGATCACTCGCTGGGGTCCCGGTGTCGTTCCCCGGCACCGGGGGTCATCCCTCGGCGCCGCGCCCTTGATCGGTCGCGCTTCACGCGTCTTTCCCACCCGCCTCCGCCCGTGCGAGGCGGATCAGATGACGGAGCGGGTCAGGCGTGCGCCCATCTCCCGTACGCACTCCGCCAGCTCCCGCGGGCCCCGCACCCTGAAGTCGCAGTCCATGACCGCCAGGCGGACCGCCAGCCACTCGACGGAGTCCGAGGCCTCGCAGCGCAGACGGCAGTTGTGCTCGTCCACGGGCTGCACGGGACCGAGCGCCGAGGGCAGCCGCGCGGTGACGAACTCCGCGGGCGCCGCGAAGGTGACGTCCAGTGCGTACGAGCGCTGACGCCCGCGCCACACCGACTCGCGGATGAACGTCGCCGCGTCCCCCCGCGGCAGCTCCCGCGGCACGAACCGCGCCCCTGTCGCGAACGGCTCGGAGACCCGGTCGACCCGGAAGGTCCGCCAGTCCTCGCGGTCGATGTCGTACGCCACGAGGTACCAGCGGCGCCCCGTCGACACCAGCCGGTACGGCTCCGTGAGCCGCCGGGACTCCGTACCGTCCCCCGCGCGGTAGGCGAACCGCAGCCGCTCGTGCCCCGCCGCGGCCGACGCCATCACCGTCAGCGTCTCCGGCGCGATGCTCGCCCCGTCCCCGCTGGTCAGCGGCGTCGTCGCGATCTGCAGCGCGGAGACCCGGTGCCGCAGCCGCCCCGGAAGCACCTGCTCCAGCTTGGCGAGCGCACGCACCGACGCCTCCTCCACGCCCTCCACCGCGTGCCCCGCCCCGGCCCGCAGCCCGACCGCGATGGCCACCGCCTCCTCGTCGTCCAGGACCAGCGGCGGCATCGCCTTGCCCGCGACCAGGCGGTAGCCGCCGGCCGCGCCCTGGCTGGCCCGCACCGGATAGCCGAGGTCCCGCAGCCGGTCGATGTCCCGCCGCACCGTTCGCCTGCTGACCCCGAGCCGCTCCGACAGCTCGGCGCCCGGCCACTCGCGGGGCGTCTGAAGGAGGGAGAGGAGCTGGAAGAGCCGGGCCGGAGTGTCGGTGCCCGCCGCCGTCGTACCGTCCGCGTCCGTCGTCATGCCGACCAGGATGCCGGAGAACTAGGACACAGACTGACCTATATGGTCTCTAGCCTTGCGGCATGACTTCACCCAGCACCAGTTCCGCTCCCGGGACGCAGGCGGCCGCCGGTGACCGGCGGCGTTGGTTCGCCCTGGCCATCGTGATGACCGCCGCCTTCATGGACCTCGTCGACGTCACGATCGTCAACATCGCCATCCCGTCCATCCAGCGCGACGCGGGCGCCTCGTTCAGCCAGATCCAGTGGATCACCGCGGGCTACTCGCTCGCGTTCGCAGCGGGCCTCGTCACCGGCGGGCGGCTCGGCGACATCCACGGCCGCAAGCGGATCTTCCTCATAGGCATCACCGGGTTCACCGTCGCCTCCGCGCTCTGCGGTTTCGCGGCGAACCCGGAGATGCTGGTCGCGTCGCGCATCCTCCAGGGCGGCATGGCCGCGCTGATGGTGCCGCAGGTGCTGTCCATCGTGCACGCGACCTTCCCGGCCCACGAGCGCGGCAAGGTCTTCGGCCTCTTCGGCATGATCGTCGGGCTCGGCGCGGTCTCCGGGCCGCTGCTCGGCGCGCTGCTCACCGAGTGGAACATCTTCGGCCTCGAGTGGCGGCCGATCTTCCTCATCAACCTGCCGGTCGGCATCGCGGGCATCATCCTCGGCCGGAAGTTCATCAGCGAGTCCAAGGCGCCGCGCGCCCTCAAGCTGGACCTCGTCGGCGTCGTCCTGGTCACCGCCGGTCTGCTGATGCTGCTCTACCCGCTCACCCGCGGGCGCGAGCTCGGCTGGCCCACCTGGGGTTACGTGATGATGGCCGGGTCCCTCGTCGTCTTCGGCGCCCTCATCGCGTACGAGAGGCGGAAGGCGGCGAAGGACGGTTCGCCGCTCGTCGAGCTGTCGCTGTTCAAGGTGAAGAGCTTCGCCGCGGGCATCGCGGTGCAGACGGTCTTCGGCGTCACGCTCGGCATCTTCTTCCTGGTCTGGACGCTCTACATGCAGGTCGGCCTCGGCTGGAGCGCGCTGCGCGCCGGTCTGACGGGCGTGCCGTTCTCGATCGCCGTCTCGGCGGCGGCCGGTATCTCCGTGCAGAAGCTCGTGCCCCGCTTCGGCCGCAAGGTGCTGCAGACCGGCGCCCTCGCGATGGCCGCGGGCGTCCTGCTCTACATCTGGGAGGCCGGGCGGTACGGCGCGGACATCGCGCCCTGGCAGATGGCGCTCCCGCTGGTCGTGATGGGCGTCGGCATGGGCCTGATCGTGGCCCCGCTCACGGACGCGGTCCTCTCGGACGTACCGCAGGAGCACGCGGGTTCGGCCTCCGGCCTGATCAACACCGTGCAGCAGATGGGCACCGCGCTCGGCCTCGGCCTCGTGTCGGTGGTGTTCTTCGGAGTCATCGACGAGCACGTCGGCCCGGCCCGGATCCCGGCGGAGTTCGTGGACGGGTTCCAGAACGCGCTGTGGTGGGTGGCGGGCGTGCTCGCCGTCATCTTCCTGGTGATGTTCGCCCTGCCGGCGAAGCCGAAGCAGCATGTCGAGGGCGGCGGCGGCGAGGGCGCGGCGGACGCGGACGCCCCGGCGAAGGAAGCCGCGCTGACGTCGTGAGGCGTGTGCTGCGGTGATGTCGTGGGGCGTGTGCTGCGGTGATGTCGTGGGGCGTGTGCTGCGGTGACGTCGTGGGGCGTGCTGCGGTGATGTCGGTGGCCCGGCGCGGAACTCTGGAGTTACCGGAGTTCCGCCTGGGCCGCCGCCGTGTCCAGGGCCTCCAGGACCGCCTTCGGGCTGCCGCCCTTGACCACCGCCTCGCCGACGCGCCGACGCACCGTGCTCCGGACCTCGGGCCACGACCCGAGGTTCGTCGGCTGGAACTGCGCCTGCGGCATCTGGTCGATGAAGTCCCACATCGGGCGCTGCTTCGGGTCCTTGCGCAGGGCGTCCGACGCGGAGCTCGTCACGGGCAGGGCGGACTGGCTCCCGCCGTACGCGAGGGCGGACTTGCGCCCGTACAGGTAGCTCAGGAACGTGCCGCACTGCTCGCGCCGCCCGTTCTGCTTGAACGCCATCAGCCAGTCGTTGAGCCCCACGGGCGGCGCGGCGCCGCCCAGCTTCTGGGGGAACGGGGCGTGCGCGTAGGGGAACTCGGCCTGATCGGCGGCGCCCATCAGGACCGGGTGTGCGATCAGCATGCCGATCTTGCCGCGCAGGAACTGGGCGTACGCGTCCGTCCTCGTCAGCGACTTGGGGTCGGCGCCCGCCAGGCCGCGCGTGACGAGGTTGTCGCGCAGCCAGGCGAGGGTGTCGATGTTGCTGGGGTTGGCGAAGTCGTAGCCGGTGAGGCCCGCGTAGCCGCCGCCGTCCGCGAGCAGCCAGGCCAGCACCTCGTCCTCGGCGGCCTCCGGGCCGAGCTGCAGGCCGTACGGGGTGGGCACGCCGATCCCCTTCAACGCCACGGCCGCGTCGCGCAGTTCGGCCCAGGAGCGGGGCGCCTTGACGCGGGCCTGCCTGAACAGTGCCTTGTTGTAGAAGAGCCGGGGGGTGCTGGCCAGGAAGGGCAGGCCGTACTGGACGCGGTCGACCATGCCCGCCTCCGCGTAGGACCGGATGAAATCGCCCTCTGTACGCACGTCGAAGAGGTCGGACGCGCCGTACAGCTTGCCGTCCTCGGCGTAGGGCGCGAAGAGGTTGGACTGGGCGATGTCGGGGGCGTCGCCGTCCTTCACGCGCCGGGCCAGGGTCTGGTCGAGCTTGGCGAAGGGGACGCGTTCGAGGTCGACGTCGATGCCCGGGTGCGCCTTCTTGAAGGCGCCGATGAGGCTGCCCCACTGGTCGCCGATGGAGGAGCCCACGCTCTTGTCGTAGCTGGCCACGAGGAGCTTCAGAGGGGTGTCGGTCTCCGCGGAACAGGCGCTGAGTCCGGCGGCGCCGAGCGCGGTGGCGCCGGTGAGACCGGCCGTGTGGAGAAGGAACTGCCGACGACGCACCGCTGATTGCCACCCTCTGTTTGTCCCCGCGAATCCGGCGACGGCGGATGCGCACTTGCCCGCACCTGCCCGCGCATCTGCCCGCACCTACCCGCGCATCTGCTGCGCATCTGACGGTGGCAGATTCTGCCATATGGGCATCGTGTGCCTATGAGGCCGTGTCAGGGGGCTGGCATAACCTGCCTGGCATGCCTGACATGCCTCCCGTTTCGCTCACGGAGCGACGCAAGAACGAGACCCGCCTGGACATCGCCCGTACCGCGGCGGCGCTCTTCGTGGCGGACGGGCTGCGGGCCACCCGCGCCGAGGACATCGCGCGGGCGGCGGGCGTCGCGCCGCGCACGTTCTACCGCTACTTCCCGACCAAGGAGGAGTCCGTCGCCCCGCTCTTCGCGGCGGGCGCGCAGCAGTGGGCCGAGGCGGTGCGCGGGGCTCCGGCGGAGCTGTCCGTTCCGGACGCGCTGCGGCACGCGGTGAGGAGCGCGCTCGGGGCGGACACCGCCGGGGCGGTCGAGTCCCTGGACTGGGTGCGGTCGTTGCTGCGCATGTCGGTGGAGAGCGCGGCGCTGCGGGCGGTGTGGGCGGACGCGTGCCATGCGTCGGAGCAGACGTTGCTGACGGTCCTGGGGGAGCGGGCGGGCGCCGCGCGCTCCCTCGACCTGCGGCTCGCGGCGGCGGTGGCGAGTGCGGCGGTGCGGGTGGGGGTGGAGACCTGGGCGGTGGAGGACGTGCCGACGGGCTCCCCGGCGGACTCCCGGGCGGGCTCCCGGGCGGACTCATGGGAGGGCGGTGGTCCGGCCGCGCTGGCGGAGCGGTGCCTCGCGGCGCTGGACGCGTTTCCCTGGCCGTAGGCCCACGGCGACACAGGCCCACGGCGTCGTAGGCCCACGGCGTCGTAGGTCCAAAGCAACATCACCGTAGGACCGAAGTCCGTTTGTGTCCGAGTTGGGCCCGAGCCTGTTTACTTTCCCGAAATCCGGCCGTACTCTCCGAGTGAAACCACAAGCTCGGGCATGCGGCGGAGGCAAACGGACATGTACGCACCGGAGCGGCAGCAGGAGATCCTGCGGCTCGCGCGCGACGGCGGCCGCGTCGACGTGCTCTCGCTGGCCGAGGAGTTCCAGGTCACCGCGGAGACCATCAGGCGCGACCTGAAGGCGCTCGACCGGGCCGGACTCGTACGCCGCGTGCACGGCGGTGCCATCCCCGCAGGACGCCTCGACTTCGAGCCGGACCTCGCCGAGCGCGAGGGCACCGCCGCCGACGAGAAGGACCGCATCGCCCGCGCCGCGCTCGCCGAACTGCCCGCCGAGGGCAGCGTCGTCCTCGACGCCGGGTCGACCGTCGCGCGGCTCGCGGCGGCGCTCCCACTGGAGTCGACGCTCACCGTCGTCACGCACGGCCTGCCCACCGCCGCCCGCCTCGCCGACCACCCCGGCATCCAGCTCCACCTCATCGGCGGCCGGGTCAGGCAGCGTACGCGCGCGGCCGTCGACGCGTGGGCCCTGCGGGCGTATGGCGAGATCCGCGCCGACGTGCTCTTCCTCGCCGCCAACGGCTTCTCCGCCGAGGCCGGGCTCACCACCCCCGACCTCGCGGAGGCGGCCGTGAAGCGGGCGGCCATCGCCGCGGCCCGCCGGGTCGTGCTGCTCGCGGACTCCGCCAAGCACGGCCAGGAGCACTTCGCGCGCTTCGGCGACCTGGCCGACGTGGACCTGCTGATCACCGACACCGGCCTCACCGACGACGACGCCGCAGCGATCGAGCGCGGCGGCACGGAAGTAGTACGCGCATGAGCAAGGAAGCAGCGGCTTCGCACACGAGCAAGGAAGCAGCGGCTCCGCGCACGAGCAAGGAAGCAGCCGGTACGAGCATGATCCTCACCGTCACCCCCAACCCCTCCCTCGACCGCACCTACGAGGTGCCGGCGCTCGACCGGGGCGAGGTCGTCCGCGCCACCGGCGAGCGCGTGGACCCGGGAGGCAAGGGCGTCAACGTCTCGCGGGCCGTCGCGGCGGCGGGCGTGCAGACCGTCGCCGTACTGCCGCTCGGCGGGGCGCCCGGCGCGCTCGTCGCCCAACTCCTCGACGAGCAGGGCATCGAAGCCGCCCCGGTACCGGTGGCCGGGCAGACGCGTTCCAACATCGCCGTCGCGGAGCCCGACGGCACGCTCACGAAGATCAACGCGCCCGGCCCCGAACTCTCCGACGCGGAGCGGGAACTGCTGCTCGCCACCGTCGGCGAACGGTCGCGGGGCGCCGACTGGATCGCCTGCTGCGGAAGCCTGCCGCGCGGCCTGAAGCCCTCCTGGTACGCGGAGCTCGTGGCCCGCGCGCACGCGGCCGGCGCACGGATCGCCCTGGACACCTCGGGGCCCGCGCTGCTCGCCGCGCTCGCCGAACGCCCCGACGTCGTCAAGCCCAACGTCGAAGAGCTCGCCGAAGCGGTGGGCCGCCCCCTCGCCACGGTCGGCGACGCGGTCGAGGCCGCCGAAGAACTGCGGAAGGCGGGCGCCCACGCGGTCCTCGCCAGCCTCGGCGCCGACGGCCAGCTCCTGGTCGACGCGTCCGGCACGTACTTCGCGAGCGCCCCCGTCGCCGCCGTGCGCAGCAACGTCGGGGCCGGCGACTCCTCCCTCGCCGGATTCCTGATCGCCGGTGGCTCGGGACCCCGCGCCCTCGCCTCCGCCGTGGCCCACGGCGCGGCCGCGGTCCAGCTCCCCGGCAGCGCGATGCCGACCCCGGCGGACCTGGCACCGGACGCGGTGACGGTGACGGCGGAGGTCCCGCTGACCCGCGCCCTGACGGAGCCGGCGCCATGACCCGCCCCGCTTCCCCCGTCCCCACCACACCTTTCGCCCCTGCCGCACCCCCTGTCCCCGCAACACCCCCCGCCCACCGGGCGATACGCGTGCAAAGGAGCCCGCGATGAGCGAGATGATCACCGCGGATCTGGTCGACCTCGAGCTCGACCTGTCCGCCGAAACCAAGGAAGCCGCGGCCCGCTCCCTCGCCGCACGCATGGTGGCCCTCGGCCGGGTGACCGACCTCGACGGGTTCCTGGCCGACGTGGCCGCCCGCGAGGCACAGATGCCGACCGGGCTGGACGGCGGCATCGGCATCCCGCACTGCCGCAGCGCCCACGTCACCGAGCCGACCCTCGCCTTCGGCCGCTCGGCACGCGGCATCGACTTCGGCGCGCCGGACGGCCCCGCCGACCTGATCTTCCTGATCGCGGCCCCGGCGGGCGCGGACGACGCCCACCTGACGATCCTGTCGTCGCTGGCCCGGAAGCTGATGGACGCGGAGTTCACGGGGGCGCTGCGCTCGGCGGACGACGGGGCCGCGGCGGCGGCGCTGATCACCGGCACGGACGCGGACGCGCAGGACATGGAGGCTCCGGGCGCCGCCAAAACCTCAGCCACCTCCGACCCCGCCGGGCCCTCCGAACCCGCCGGACCCTCTTACCCCTCCGGCACCCCAAACACCTCTGACACCCCCGGCCCCACCACCGACACCGACGACCCCACCACCGACACCCCCGGCCCCGCAGCCGAGCCCTTCCGCGTCGTAGCCGTCACCTCCTGCCCCACCGGCATCGCCCACACCTACATGGCCGCCGAGTCGCTGGAGAACGCCGCGCGCGAGGCGGGCGTGGAGATCACCGTCGAGACGCAGGGCTCGGCGGGCTTCACCCGGCTCGACCCCGCGGTGATCGCCGCCGCGGACGGCGTCGTGTTCGCCCACGACGTCCCCGTACGCGACAAGGACCGTTTCGCCGGGAAACCCACCGTCGACGTGGGAGTGAAGGCGGGCATCAACCGGCCCGCGGAGCTCCTCGCCGAGGTGCGGGAGAAGGCGGCCCGCGGCGAGACGACCGCCCCCGCGGGCCCCACCCCCGTCGACAACGCCGGTGACACCGGCGACGGCTACGGCACCAAGCTCCGCAAGTGGCTCATGTCCGGCGTCAGGCACTTGCGTCAAGACACTTGCAGAAAGTGCAGGTCAGAGCCTTATGGACGAAATCCTGGAGCGTTGGGCAGCCAAGCAGGCCGCTGCTGCTCCCTCCATCCCCGACGAAGACCTTCGGGACCTTGCCGACATGCTAGGCATCGAACTCCCCTCCTGAGTACGCAGTGTGGGCCCCAACCCGGTCAACGGTTGGGGCCCACACTGCGTACTCAGGGACAGCTCTGGATCACGTGCAGCCCCAGAGGGAGATGGCAACGCCAAGGATGGTGACGCCTACGGGGCCGGTCGCAACGGCCGCCCCCAGCCCGGTCACGCCAAGCGAGGAAGCGCACTTCCATACCTGCTGCTGTTGCTTGGAGGTCAGTGAAGGCCCGCCTATGTAGCGGTAGTTCTTTCCCTTGTAGGTGAAACACCCGACGGAGGAAGAGCAGTACTGGTTCTTAGGGACTTCCCGAAAAACCTTCTTGCCGCACTTCGATCCCGGCGGGCAGTACTTCTTCGTGGTGACACACTTCTTGGACGGCGCGCAGACGCGCTTTGACGCCGCATGGGCGGGCGCCGTTGGCCCCACGGTGAGGAACAGCACGGCGAGAGCGGTAAAGGCTGCTGCGATCAGCAACCGGGCGGGCCGTCGACTGGTGTCCAAGGTTGGTGTAGCTGTACTGCTATTCATTGCAGCCTTCCCCGGTGAAACATCTATACGTGCACGACAGGCCGCAGTTGAAGATGTGGTCGTGCGGCCTGCCCAGGAATAACTTGCCACATAGGTGCAACCGGATAAAGAGGACTTAAGTCCTTGTCGGTGTGTGAACTCGTGAATCCTGGGGTCAGTGGCCTCTTCTGTGTCGCGACTTAGCGGGTCTAGAAGATGGAAAGTGCATGCGGGTCAACCCAACTGCTGAGCCCGCTACTTGGAAACCGGGTTGCCGCTCTCAACTCATCGACCTCACTGGAGTTGCTGCCCTCACCTCCTCGGGCGTCGATCCGCAGTACAGTCATCTCTCGTCAGGTTGACGCGAACGGGTCGAGCTCACGGCTGACGCTCAGCGCGTCTGCGATCCTGGAGACTGATCGAGAGGGGCCGCAGGTATGGAGTGGAAGACCCACGGGGAGCGCCAGGTCTACACCAACAAGTGGGTGAACCTGTGTCTGGTCGACGTCCAACAGCCAGATGGGCGCAGGTGGGAGTACCACGTCGTGCGCCTCCGGCACCTGGCCGTGGCTGCCGTGGTGAACGACCGCAAAGAGGTCCTGATGATGTGGCGGCATCGCTTCATCACGAAGTCCTGGGCCTGGGAGCTACCCATGGGCCTGGTGGAAGAGGGCGAGACTCCTGAAGAGGCGGCTGGACGAGAGGTGTTGGAAGAGACGGGCTACCAGCCTGGCCCCATCAAGCCCCTCGTCTACGGCGAGCCTGCCAACGGGATCACCGACTCGCAGCACCACGTCTTCCGCATCGACGGCGGAACCTATGCGGGCCCACCGACCGAGAAGAACGAGTCGGACCGCATCGAGTGGATTCCCCTCTCAGAGGTACGCGGGATGATCGACCGCAAGGAGATCGTGAGCAGTGGATCGCTCATCGGCCTCCTGTACCTCCTCATGGACGAATCGATCCGCTGACCGGCGGGAGGAGCGCCCGTAGCCTCGCCTCGAAGGCCAGGGCTACGGGCTCGTTCCTGTGCGGGGCGAGCTGGTCGTAGAACTCCCTGAGGTGGCCCGAAACCCGCTCGGACGCCACCGTCGAGGCTGACTCCAGGGCCTGCGTGGCGGTGTGGCAAGCCTGATCCAGCTTGCCCTGATCCAACTGCGTACGCGCAAGCCAGAAGGAATGGAACGCCCGGCCGCGCTGGTTGGCGCGGTCTTCTCGACGTAATGCGTCTGCGATCAGCGGCTCCGCGATCACGGCTTCACCCAACCGTCCGTGGGCAATGCCGGTGTCCACTACGAGCTTTGCCTCGTCGAAGTAGGACACCCACGACGGGTCCGGGTCGACTGCCTGGATCTGCTCGAACTGGCGGTGTGCCTCCCCCAGTGCCCGGTGAGTGGAGTCCCGGTTCCCGAGCGTGGCGTGCGCGAAAGCCTCGCGCATGGCCAGCATCGATAGGACACGCGGGGTCGTGCCCAGAGCTGTCCGGGCTTGGTCCTGGGCGGCGTTCACGTAGGCCAACGAGTCCGCAGGCTTGTCCTCATATGTGGCTTGCAAGCTCAGGCAGCTCAGGACGTTGGTCATGGCTTGCCGGTCGTCGCTCTCCCTGGCGAGCTGCAACGCCTGCGTGAAGTAGGCCGTGGCCTGGTGGTACTGGCGGGCGTCGAAGTAGGTCCACCCCACCATGCGTGCAAGTTCGGCGGCGACGCCGTACAGGCCGTTCTGGATGGCGGCGGGCCGGTTCTCCTTGAGCCGCCCAATCACATAACGCAGCTGCCCGACGATGGCCGGCCGTAATGCCTCGCCTCCGTGCTGGTCGTCCTGGCGCCAATAACCCTCGATGGACGACTGAAAGGCCGTGAGTGTCGCCGCGTTGAGGCTCGTCCTGGTGGTCAACGCCAAGATGCTGTCTACGTCAGTGCCTGGCAGCATCGACGGTCCAAGCGTCTCCGGACTCGGCTCCCGCGACCCCTCGGGTTGGCTGACTTCAAGTGGCCGCGGGGTTTCCCAGGGCCGTCGCGCGAGCCCCAGCATGTGCCCTGGAATGCGCAAACCGTCCGCGATCCGTTCGACCACATCCATGTGCAGCAACTGGCGTCGACCCGCGATGACTTCCCCGACTCTGCTCGGAGTCAGATCACACTGCCTGGCGATCATTGAGGGGTAGACGCCTGCCCTGATCTTCACCATCCGGAAGACCCGGGCGAAGTCCCGCACACGGCACGCTTCGATCATCTCGGGGTCAGTGAGCAGCCCCGCAGGCAGCTCCTGCGGTCGGGCCTGCTCGGTCATCGGGAAGCTCCTACGGACTACCTAACGTTGCTGCACGTCACCACGTGGTGATGTTACCCAAGTTGGGTAATCAGCTGGGCCTTTCTGCACAGACCCCGAACTCGCGAAGCTACGGGCATGGCGAACGAAAAGAAGCCATCCGCTCGCCCGGCGGTACGGCCCTCCGACTCGGAGCCGATTCGTTCCCCCGGCGAAGAGGAGGCGCAAGTGATCGACGAGGCGGTTCTACCTGCTGTCGGCACCCTCATGGTGGATGCGCGCAACGGCAGGTCGGGCATAGTCATGGGACACGAGGGCCCGTGTGTGCAACTCCGGCCGCCTCGTGGGGGTACCGAGTGGGACGTCCCTCTCGACGCGCTCCGAGAACCCACCCAGTCCGAAGTGCTGAGCTCCAAAGTGTCGGTTGCCAATGGGCGGTGGGGACTGTGAGCCCCCGGGCCATCCTGAGCTACGAGGCATGGACCCTCGAACCCGACGTCGAGCCCGACTCAGAGCCGGTCACCTACGCCATGCAGTGCGCTGTGGACGAGGAGACCTCACCGGTCAGTGAGGACTGGGTGACGCCTCAGGACTGGGTCCTGGAGCACTGCGGCAAGCATCCCTCCCACCACACCTACCGCGAGATCATCACGCGCCCCTGGCGAGCTTGGAGGAGGACTTGATGCGCAGAACCGTCGCGTGGCTGGGGCAGTTCACCGGCCCACTGATGATCATCATGATCTCTGGCTCCTGCGGCCTGGTCATCGGCTTCACGCTGGCGTCCGGCCCGCTGCCCCTCTGAATCCCCACCCGACAACGAAAGACCGGACCACCCCTCAGCCTGGACAGCATTCCGGGTGGTCCGGTCGAGGAATCCCTGTTCAGGACCCCGGTGCCGATGGTACCGGGGTGAACGGCGTGCCCGAACGCGGGTTCGGCTGCAACCTCGGCTTCCTACAGTCGAGTCGGAGAGGAAGCAGCATTGCGGCGCGGCCCGTGCATCCCCAGTTCTGACCTCAGCCACCGAAAGTCAGCCACGACGGCGGGGCGGCCGAACGAGCACCCGCCACGTATGCCTCCATCAACCCCGTGCCGGTCTCAGCCACGCTGCCTCAATGCGTCACGGCCCCTGCCGCCGACTGGCCTTGGCGTTTCGGACGCGGCCTCGGTTCGGTGCTCGTCGGCCTGGTCCTGGTGGTGCTCGAAGTGGTCGGGTTGCTTCCTGGTCCCATCGACCGTCTCGGCGTTGTTGCGCGCTGAGTGGCGGGGGCCGCCGGAGCGGTGGCGGAGACAGGGAGCGGCGGCGGCCCCGGCCGCCAGCGCGCGCGGCACGCCGCAGGCGGGCCGCCTTGATGAGCCCGCCCCGACCGCCGAACCGGCCATGGACGCCACGCCTGTTGCAGCCGTCGACGCACCGGTAACAACACCCGTTCCGGTGACCTCACAACCGGCCCCGGACTCCTCCGTACTGGCTTCCCCGCCCGTGGTGCCTGCGGTAAAGGTCCCCGCACCGTTGTTGGCCGAAGCGCGGTCCATCGCCGCTTCGCACCACTCCGAGCACGGCGAAACCATCACCGCGGCTCAGCTCAAGATGCGACTTGGTATCGGCCTGCCGATGGCTACCGCCCTCCACGCCGCTCTGTAAGCCGCTTCTCCGCCGGCCCCCGGCACGCCCTCCTCTCGCCCCCTGGGCTCGCCCTGTCATGCCTGCGGGCGGCAGCACGCCCCACCGCTCGTTGCTGCCCGCAGGCTCCACCTCTCATGCCAGATGGGAGACCACGCCCCTCATGCGCCGCCCCCTCGACCTGCGCCACGTGCTCAGCCCCGGCCTGCGGGACCTGATCGACCTGGCCAACACCAGCGACTTCGGCCGCGTCACCGAGCAAGTCCGCGACCTGCGCGGCTGCACGAACCCCGTCAACCTCCACGGCTGGACAGTCACTACCGACCAGGCCACCAAGGAAGTCGTTCGCTCCTACCGCTCCGAAGACGAACCGACCGGACGCCTGCTCACCACCTGCGGCAACCGCCGTTCCTCCCGCTGCCCCGCCTGCTCACGTGTCTACGCCGCCGACACCTACCACCTGATCAAAGCCGGACTCTCCGGCGGCAAGAACGTTTCCGAGAGCGTTCGCGACCACCCCCGCGCGTTCGTCACCCTCACTGCCCCCTCCTTCGGACCCGTCCACAACCGCAAGACCGACTCGGCAGGCAATCCCCGCCCCTGCGCCTGCGGCGCCCACCACCATGAAGACGCAGACGAGTTGGGCACCCCGCTCAACCCAGCCACCTATGACTACACGGGTGCAGTGCTGTGGAACGCCCACGCCGGGCAGCTCTGGGCACGCTTCACCACCTACCTCCGCCGCGCCCTGGCTGCGCACCTCGGCATGACCCAGAAGGAGCTGAACGGCGCCGTGCGCATCTCCTTTGCCAAGGTCGCCGAATACCAGAAGCGTGGGCTCGTCCACTTCCACGCCGTGATCCGTTTCGACGGCCCCGACGGTCACACCAGTGCGCCCCCGCCCTGGGCCACCTTGGACGCCCTTAACGTCGCCGTGGGCCTGGCAGTCACACGTGCCCGGCTCACCATCGAGTCCGACGCCATCGGGGAACGCGTCATCGCATGGGGCGACCGGTTCAAGGTGGACCCCATCTCAGCCCTGGGCAACGGTGAACTGACGGACGCCAAAGTCGCCGGATACGTCGCCAAGTACGCCACCAAGAACGCTGAAGGCGCGGGCACCGTAGACCGCACCCTCATGTGCCGCCCTTGCGCCGGTCACGGCCACGTTCGCGGCCCTGACGGCTTCCGCGACCTCTGCGCCGACTGCGACGGCACCGGCCAAGCCGAACCGCTCACATGTCTGCCCCTTCAGCGGCACGTACGCCAGATGATCCGCACAGCTTGGGACCTTGGGGGGCTCCCGGAGTTCGCAGACCTCAAACTCTGGAAGTGGGCTCACATGCTCGGCTTCCGTGGCCACTTCTCCAGCAAGTCCCGCGCCTACTCAACCACCCTCGGCGCACTCCGAGACGTACGCCGGTCCTGGCGCCTCGCGCAAGCCGATGCTGCTCGCGCTCGCCTCGGTCTTCCTACTGAGGACGAGAACACCACCCTCGTCACCATTTCCTCGTGGACCTACCTCAGCAGCGGATACCGCCCTGGTGAGGAGCTGCTCGCCGCTCAGGTCCGTTACGACAGAGCCTGTGATGAACGGGCTAAGGCGGAGGGCCTGCCGTGGCTCTGACCAGCCCGGCCCTCAAGGACAACAGCACCGGCGGCAACGTAGAAGACCCGATCACGAGCCGCCTGGCGGCCTGGGCCGCACAACATGCAGAAGCTGCCCCACGCTTGGGCGAGGGGCAGCTAGAGATCCTGCGAGATCTGATTCAGTAGGGAGCCCGGAAGACCGGCTCCAACAAATCAGGGTCGAACTCGGCGCTACGTGAGCGCCCGGCGGGAATCGGGTGGACGATCACCGCCTGTAGGACGGTCGCAGCTGCCTGGCGACGCTGGCGCATATCGAAGTCCTTCCACTTCTCTCGCGTGAATCCGGCCAGGAAGTTCTTAGCCGCCTGCTCGGCATAGAAGTCGTCCCGATCCTTCTGGGACTCGCTGATCTGGCGCTCGTTCTCGTCCCGGAACTCCAGGTACTCGGCAACGCTGAGTGTGCCGTCCTTGTGAAGCCGCTTGTACTCATCGCGCTTGGCGAGTAGCGCCGTCAAGGTCTCCTCGCCATACCACGTGCACTCGTCCGGGACCAGTTCGGAGAACTGGCGCTCAAGGACCAGGATGACCAGTTCCTCTATAGCCTTGTCCACGTAGTCGGCCCGTCGACTCACCTTGTTGCAACGGGGGTCGCCGCATCGGTACCTGTCCTGCTTGTTCGTCCCACTGGGCGGGTTGCCCTTCATCTTCGCGTAGCACCTGTTGCCCTCGTCATCCACGTAGCCGCAGCGAGCCAGGTTGGTCAGGAAGAACCGTCGCGTTGCCTCGGCTAGTGCGCGGTAGTCCTTCTTGCCCTCGCGCCTGACCTTTTCCCGGTAGCGGGTGCTGGCCGTGTCGCCGTCGAGGTTGAACCACACAGGACAGCGGCTGATCATCTTCAGCCACTCCGCAGGCGTGCAGACGGTTTCCCACTCGCCCACGACCGGTTCCCCGGTTGTGGAGTCACGGACCAACTCGCCACTGATGACGCGGTATCCGCAAAGAGCCGGGTTGGTCAGCATGTACTGCACGGGCGTGGTCGACCAACGGTTCCCCCGGTTTGTGAGGAATCCACTTCCGTCCAGGAACTCGACGATGCTTGACCAGTGCTTGCCCGCGAGACCCATTTCCAGGGCCTTCCGCAAGACCGGCGACTCCTTTGGGTCCAACTTCTCGTTGACGCGGCGGCCGGACTTCTTGTCTGCCCCCAACCACCCAAACCTTCGGGGGCCCGTCGGGGCCCCTTCTACCGCCTGGTCACGAACGTTGCGCCTGACTCGACGCTTGACCTTCACGACCTCTCGTTCACCCATGGCTGAGTTGAGAAGCCCTCGGATCATCTCTCCGTCGCTGTGTACGTCGAGGACGGTCTTCGTGTCCGTCACCGCATACAAGCCGCGGTTGTCCACAGTGAGCGCGCGATGCAGCTTCAGGTAGTCCTCTGGGAGCCGCACCACCCGCTCTTCCTCCACCACGAAGAGTCCATGCACGGGGTGTCCCTCCTCGACCTTGCGGGCTCGGAGGTCGCGCACCATGCGCAGGAAGGCTGGCCGCTCAATGTCCGGGTCGGCTGCCGTGATGTGGTTGTCGGTGTAGCGGTAGACCACGGCGCATCCGTGCTGTGCGGCGAACTCGTCGCAGTTGCGATGCTGACGGCCCACGCCGACTTCGTTGCGTCGGTCCTGCGTGATGCGGGCGTACGAGCAGCATGGGCGCCGATCTCCTAGCCACTCTTCGAAGGTTCCGCCGTCGGCAAGTGCCCGTTGTAGATCCGGGTGCAACTGCCACTTGGAAGACGCTTTGGCCACTGCTAGCCTTCCCTCTCCAGGTCAAGTGTCTGAGTAAAAGTACACCGTCAGTTACATGGTCCCCTTCGTCGCCGCGGGCGGCCTCCTCATCGCCCTCGGCTTCGCCATCGGCGGCTGGAAGATCGACAAGGCGCCGTCGGTCGCCGAGCACTTCATCTGGACGGACCACACCAGCTGGGCCGCGCTGCTCTTCCAGATCGGCGGCCTCGCCTTCGCGTTCCTCGTACCGGTCCTCGCGGGCTACATCGCGTACGGCATGGCTGACCGGCCCGGCCTGGTCCCCGGCTTCGTCGGCGGTTCGGTGGCCGTCACCATCAACGCGGGCTTCCTCGGCGGTCTCGCCGCCGGCCTGCTCGCGGGCGCCGTCGTCATGGGCATCCAACGGGTCCGCATCCCCGCCGTGTTGCGCGGCATCATGCCGGTCGTGGTGATCCCGCTGATCTCATCGGCGGTGGTCGGCTTCCTGATGTTCCTCGTCGTCGGCAAGCCCATCGCCTCGCTGCAGAGCGCGTTGACCGACTGGCTGGAGGGTCTCTCCGGGGCCAACGCGATCATCCTGGGCGTCATCCTCGGCCTGATGATGTGCTTCGACCTCGGCGGCCCGCTGAACAAGGTGGCCTACGCCTTCGCGGTCGGCGGCCTCGCCCACCCGACGGACGGCAGCCTCAAGGTGATGGCCGCGGCGATGGCGGCCGGCATGGTCCCGCCGCTCGCCATGGCGCTCGCCACGACGGTCCGCGGCCGCCTCTTCACCAAGACCGAGCGCGAGAACGGCAAGGCGGCCTGGTTCCTCGGCGCCTCGTTCATCACGGAGGGCGCGATTCCGTTCGCCGCGGCCGATCCGCTGCGCGTCATCCCCGCGTCGATGGCGGGGGGTGCGGTGACCGGCGCCCTCTCGATGGCGTTCGGCTGCACGCTGCGCGCCCCGCACGGCGGTGTCTTCGTGGTCCCGCTGATCGGCCAGCCCCTGCTCTACCTGGTCGCGATCGCCGCCGGCGTCTGTGTGTCGACGGCCGTGGTGGTCCTGCTCAAGGGTGCCAGGAAGACGCCGCCTTCGAGTCCGGCCGACGAGACGGCGCCCGCGGAGGCGCGGGTGGCGGCCACGGTCTGAACGTCCTGACAGGGCAACGGGTCCCGGAGTGTGCGACTTGCGTCACTTCGGGACCTAAGTCCTATTGCCCCCTGTCGGAAGACCCCACCCCTGTTGTCTACTGGGCCGCATGCTCCAGGATGTCTCGATCGTTCAGCAGATAGGCGTGGCCGTGCTCGCCGTGGCGACCGGCGTCTGGGCCGTCGGCCTGGTGCGGATGATGCGCAAGGACCGATTCGAGGGCCCCTTGGACGCCGAGACGTGGGGGCAGGCGCCGTCACTCCGCGCGCTGCCCGCCCAGCAGGGCCCGCCGCGCACGGAGACCGTGGAGCTCACGGCGGACGAGCGCGCCGCGTTCGCCGGTCTCGTACGCCGGTTCGGCGAGGGCCGCTCCTAGGCCTGGGGTCCGACGCGGGCCCTAGCTCCGCGCCCGGCGTTCCCGGGTCCACACGCGGGCCCTGCGCTCCATCGCGGCGCGGGCCGCCTCCTCCGTCTCGTACACCTCGCACATGTGCCGCCCGTCGGGCGTGAGCGTGTGCTCGACCTCCCAGAGGCTGGTCTCGCCACCGTCGAAGAGCAGGAACGCGTGCTCGTAGAGCGAGAAGCACATGCGCACTTCACCGGCGAGCTGCGGGCGTCCGAAGGCCTGGGTGATCTGGTGCGCGAACGCGGCACGGAGCAGCCGCGCGACGCTCTTGCCGGGCCGGTCGCCGTCCGGGTTCTCCGCGCGGCGCAGGAGCCGGCGCGCGTGGTCCGCGGAGTCGTCCGGAACGTACACATGGCGGGGCTCGGAGTCGGGCGGGAGTTCGAGCAGCACGGGCCGGCCGCACGTGGGCGGGTCGGGCGGCAGCGGCAGCCGCGACGTGGCGACGCCCGCCTCCTCCTCGTCGACGTAGAGCTCGTGCGTCGGGGCGCTGCCCGGCGTGGTGTTGTGGACGAGCTCCCAGAGCGTGAGCACGGACGCGTCGGCGAGCAGCCAAGTGTGTCTGAACGTCTCGCGGTGCAGTCCTGAGCTGTGGTGCGCGGAGTGCAGCGCGCTGTCGTGGGCGAGCGCGGTGCCGAGCCGGACCAGCACCTCGTCCGGCAGGTCGAAGGAGTTCAGTGCGCGGCCGAGGAGTCGCTCGAGATGCTCCTCCGGGGAGTGTGGCTCGGGCGACTCGGGTGGCTCGTACGCAGTGTCGTACGGAACGCTCAAGGTTTCTCCCGGCGTTGCTACATGTCACCTGGTGAGTGCATACCGTAGCCCCTGGGTCCGACATCATGCCCGGGAACCGGAAAACGCGCGAGTACAAAGCCCGGGAATCGGAAAACGCGCGAGCCACGCGGGAAGTTCCCACGTGGCTCGCTCAGTTGGTGCGCGGCGCGCAGGCGGCCGGAGGGGCCGCAGGCGGTCGCAGGGGGCGCGTGCGCAGGCCCGCGCTGCCCGTGCGTCAGCTCGCGCTGCCCGCCGTCCACTCGCTCCAGGACATGTTCCAGCCGTTGAGGCCGTTGTCCGGGGCGATGGTCTTGTCGGGGGAGCCCTTGACCGTCACGATGTCGCCGACCATGGAGTTGTTGAAGAACCAGGCGCCCTGCGTGTTGGGGTCGCCCGCGCCGCGCGCGTCCTGGAGGCCGACGCAGCCGTGGCTGGTGTTGGCGCTGCCGAAGATCGAGGGCGAGCCCCAGTAGTTGCCGTGGATGAAGGTGCCCGACGTGGACAGCCGCATGGCGTGCGGCACGTCCTTGATGTCGTACTCACCGCCGAAGCCGACCGTGTCACCGTTCATCCGGGTCTGGGTGAACTTCTCCGAGATGACCATCTTGCCGTTGTACGTCGGGTTCGACGGGCTGCCCGCCGAGATCGGGACGGTCTTGATGACCTTGCCGTCCCGCTCGACCGTCATCTTCTTGGCCTGCACGTCGACCGTGGAGACCTGCGCGCGGCCGACGGTGAAGGTGACCGTCTTGTTCTGCACGCCGGTGACGCCGTCCGCGCCCTTCACGCCCTCCAGGTTGATCTTCATGGTGACCTTGGAGCCGGCCTTCCAGTAGTCCTGGGGACGGAAGTCCAGGCGCTGGTTGCCGAACCAGTGGCCGACGACCTTCTGGCCGCTGTCGGACGTCACCGTGATGTGCGACTGGACGTCCTTCTTCTCCGTGATCGCCTTGTCGAAGTTGAAGGAGACCGGCATGCCGACGCCGACCTTGGCGCCGCCGTCGGGCGCGTAGGTGCCGATGAAGCTGTTGGCGGAGGAGATCGTGGTGAACGTGGCGTTCTCGGTCGCCGCGTTGCCCTTGGGGTCCTTGGCGTTCGCGGTCACCTTGTACTTCGTGCCGCGCTCCAGCTGGCCCTTCGGCTTCCAGGAGGACCCGTCGCCGGAGATGGTGCCCTCGACCGCGGCGCCGGATGTCACCGACGTCATCTTCACGTCGGTCAGCTTGCCGTTCTTGACCTTGACGCCGGTGGCGTTGATCGAGGCGTCGGTGGCGCCGTCCTTGGACGAGATCGTGATGTCGGCGCCCTTGGCGGCCGCCGAGTTGCCGCCCTTCTTGTCGTCCTTGGCGTCGGCGTCGCCGCCGCAGGCCGTGAGGGTCAGCGCGCCCACGGCAGCGAGCGCGGTGGCGGCCATCAGGGCACGGCGCCGGGGGTTGACTATGACCGACCTTGTCACGGGCTGCTCCAAGTACGTGTTCTGACTCAGTACGAGCTAAGAGCGGCCTGTGCCCGAAGTGGTTCCGCCTGGGCGGTGTGAGTGTGAGCACACTCGGAGGCCCCAACGCGCTTGCGGCTGAGGCGATTTGGGTGGCTTGTCCCCTTCATTCTCTCGTGCCGACCGTCCTGCTGCTTGCCGTACGGGTCTACTGCTTGCCGTACGGGTCCGCTGTTTGCCGTACAGGTCTACTGCTTGCCGTACAGGCTGAGGTACGAGGGGAAGATCCCGCCCGGCGTCTCCACCGAGTCCGCCGCCAGCATGGCCCGCGTGATCGCCTCCGTCACCAGGTCCGCGCCCGCGGCGAGGATCTCGTTGAGGGCGAGCGGGTCGCCGGCGGCCAGGGCGCGGTCCCCGGTCGCGAGGGCGAACACCGTGTCGCCGTCGTTGAGGAGATGGACGGGCCGCACCGCGCGCGCCATGCCGTCGTGCGACGTGCCCGCCAGCTTCTGCGCCTGCGCCTTGGTGAGTTCGGCGTCCGTGGCGACCACGGCGAGGGTGGTGTTCAGCGGCGGCGGCCCGTTCTGGGCGGCGGTCTCGGCGAGCCGCCGGGTGGCCTCCTCGTGTACCTCGGGCGCGGGGAAACTCACCCGCTGCCCCTGGAAGTACTGCCCGTACAACACCCCCGTCCCCGGATCCACCGCCGACCCGGCGGCGTTCGCGACGGCCAGCGCGGCGACCGTGATCCCCGAGTCCAGACGCACGCTCGCGCTGCCGACGCCACCCTTGAACCTGCCGACCAGCGCACCCGTGCCGGCCCCCACGTTGCCCTCCACGACCGGCGTGAACGGCTCCGTGCGCGCGGCGTCCTCGACGGCGGCCCGGCCCGTCGCCGCGTCGGGGCGCGCCCGGAAGTCGCCGCCGCGGCCCAGGTCGAAGACGCAGGCGGCCGGGACGACCGGCACGACGTGGGTGGGGTCGGGACCCACCCGCACGCCCCGCCCCTGCTCCTCCAGCCACGCCACGACACCGGACGCGGAGTCCAGCCCGTACGCACTGCCGCCCGTGAGGACGACCGCCTCGACGCGCTGCACCAGATTGCGCGGATCGAGGGCGTCCGTCTCGCGCGTGCCGGGCCCGCCGCCGCGCACGTCCACGGCGGCGACGGCCCCGCCCTCGGGGGCGAGGACCACGGTGGTGCCGGTGAGCCGGCCGTCGCCGGTCCGCGTGGCGTGGCCGACCCGCAGGCCCGCGACATCGGTCAGGGAGTCGGACCTCGGCCGGAACGCGGCTCCTGCCGGACCGGTGGAAGCAGATGTCATGAAGCAGGCGTACCACGCTCCGTCCTCATGAGCGCCGCGCCATCCGGGTGGTGAGCGTCACCCCCGTCGCGACGGTCGCCGCGGTGACGAGTCCCGCCACCAGCACCGCCCAGCGGCCCGCGAACGTACTCGCAAGGACCGCGCAGGCGCTCACCGGCAGCACCAGCTGCTGCGCCACCCCCTCCTTGTAGTAACGGGAGTGCAGCGCCCACACCGTGATCAGGTAGAGCGCCGTCGGCACGGTCACCGCGGCGGACGCCGCCACCGTCGAGATGTGCGCCTTGCCCACGGCCTGTTCGACCGCCACCTCGATCCCGGCCCCGATCGCCGCCGCCGCGCCCAGGATCACGTAGTGGCCGTAACCCCACAGGAACGCCTGGCGGTTGCTCCGCAGGCGGCCGTGGATGGGCACGACGAAGTAGATCCACCACGCGGCGAACACGATGAGCAGGCCGCCCGCCGCGATCGGCAGCAGCTCGTCCAGCGCGTCGTTCTCCTCGATGCCCGACTTCACGGCGACGGTCGCCGCCGCGATGGTCTCGCCGAGCACGATGATGGTGAACAGGCCGTACCGCTCCGAGATGTGATGCGGGTGCCAGGCCGTCGTGTACGCGCGCTCCGCGATCACCGGCACGCTCATCTCCGCGACCGCCATCACGAGGAACAGCCAGGGCCTGCCGCCCTCCGGCAGGAACAGCAGCCCCGACCAGCCGACCTGACAGATCAGCACGCCCGCCGCGTACCGCAGGGCCGTCCCGCGTTCGGCGCCCGTCGCCGCCCGCGCGACGCGCAGCCACTGCGAGGTGAGGGCGATCCGCATGATCAGGTAGCCGAGCCAGACCAGCAGGAAGTCGTGGTCCTCGAAGGCCCGCGAGACCCCGGCGGCGAAGACGAGGACACCGGCGATCTGGATCAGCGTCACCACGCGGTACAGCGCGTCGTCGTTGTCGTACGCCGACGCGAACCACGAGAAGTTGACCCACGCCCAGAACATCGCGAAGAAGACCATCGCGTAGTTGAGGACGCCCTCGCCCGCGTGCCCCTCGGCGACGGCGTGCACCAGCTCGGCACCGGCCTGTGCGACCGCCACGACGAAGCACAGGTCGAAGAAGAGCTCCAGCGGAGTCGCCGCGCGATGCTCCTCGTCGCGCCCCCGGGCCAGCAGCGGCCGCAGCGGTTTGGTGAAGGGGGAGGCGGGTGAGGAGGGGGAAACCGGTGGACTGGATGAGTCGGATGAGCCTGTCATGCCCCCTAGGACAGCAGAGGGCGTACGCCGAGTCAGGCCGCGGCGCCGAAGCGTACGGCAGGGCCACCCGGGCGATGCAAGGCGCTCTCGTACCGGCGCAGGACCAGCCTCGCGATCTCGGGGTGATCGGCGATCGGGTCCGCCACCGCGTCGGCCCCGGCCTCGGCGAGCGCCGTCGCGAACCGCCCCGGCGCCAGCAGATGCGCGGCCACCGCCACCGTCCGGTACCCGGCGCCCCGCAGCCGCGCCACCGCTTCGGGCACGGTGGGCCCGGCCGATGAGCAGTACGCCCCGCACACCGGCGCCCCGCGCAGCAGCTGCCGCAACTGCCGGACGGCGACCCGCGCCCCGCCGTTGCCCCCGGGCCGCGACGAGCCCGCCGCCGCGAGGACCACGGCGTCGGCCCGCACGCCCGCGCGCCGCTCCGCCTCGTGCAGCCGGTCGCGCAGTGCGAGCGCCACGGCACGGTCACCGCTGAGCCCGTCGGTGAGCACGCAGCGCCCTTCGCGGCTGTGGACGACGGCGGGAAGGTCGACCGTGCGGTGGTATCCGTCGCCGAGGAGGAGGGGCACGACGACGGCGCCGTCCCGCAGCACTTCGGCCAGGGAGGGGGCCTGGTGGTCGAGGTGCCCGAGGGCGGGCCGAACCCCGCAGAGCTCCTCGACCCGGTCGCAGAGCCGCCCCAGGGTGCCCGCGGCGGCGGGCACCGGACTGCCGTGCACAGCCAGCACCAGCGGTCGTTCCGTCTCGAGCCGCTCTGTCTCAGGTCGCACGTTCCACCCCACCCGGAGCCGGAGAACTCAGGACCACGGCGAGCAGGCCCGGGGCGGGACAGAGGTGTCGCCGCATTCCCGCCCCGGAAACCGCATCGCGCCGGGCCGCGGTGGTGGTCGGGAGGCAGCCCGTCGCCCACGACGCTATGCCCGCGCCCAATGGCCCGACACCGCCAAAAGCCCCTTCCACAGGGGCCGTTCGGCCCAACCGGTCGGGACCTTGGCGGTACGGTGCCGTGCCGTCCCCGGCCTACCGTCGGAGGGAAGATCCCCTCCCCGGGGCCGCCCGGCAGGGGATTCCCTCTGCGTGACGGAGTGTGACTCCCATGACCCAGAACCTGGTGCTCATCGGCCACGGAATGGTGGGGCACCGTTTCCTGGAGACACTCGCGGAGCGTGGCGCGCTTGCCGACCCCGCGGTCCCGGACGGCCCCGGCCTGCGGGTGACCGTGCTTGCCGAGGAGGACAGGCCCGCGTACGACCGGGTCCACCTCTCCTCCGCGTTCACCGGCGCCACCGACGCGGAACTCGCCCTGTGCGACACCGGGTTCCTCGCCCGCCACGGCATCGACCTGCGGCTCGGCGACCCCGCCGAGCACATCGACACCGCGGCCCGCACGGTCACCACGACATCCGGCGCCACCGTCCCCTACGACATCCTGGTCATCGCCACCGGCTCCTACCCCTTCGTGCCGCCCATCCAGGGCGCCGACGCGACCGGCTGCTTCACCTACCGCACCCTGTACGACGTGGAGACCCTCTCCGCATACGCCTCCGCGGAGCGCCGGACCACCGGCGTCGTCATCGGCGGCGGACTCCTCGGCCTGGAGGCCGCCGGCGCCCTGCGCACCCTCGGACTCCGCACCCACGTCGTCGAGTTCGCGCCCCGGCTCATGCCGCTCCAGATCGACGACGGAGGCGCCGCGGCCCTGCGGTCCACCATCGAGTCGATGGGCGTGTCCGTGCACACCGGCGTCGGGGCGAGCCGGGTCGACACGGACGACGAGGGAGCCGTGCGCGCGCTGTGCCTGAGTGACGGCCGCACCCTCGACGCGGACGTCGTCGTCTTCTCCGCCGGCGTACGTCCCCGGGACCGCTTCGCCCGTGAGGCGGGCCTTGTCGTGGGGGACCGGGGCGGCATCGTCGTCGACGAGCACTGCCGCACCACCGACCCCCGCGTCTACGCGATCGGCGAGTGCGCCCAGGGCGCCGACGGCCGCGTCTACGGCCTGGTCGCCCCCGGCTACCGGATGGCCGAGGCGGCCGCCGACGCCCTCGCGGGGGACGGCACCACCGTCTTCACCGGAGCCGACACCTCCACCAAGCTGAAGCTGATGGGCGCCGACGTCGCCTCCTTCGGCGACCCGTTCGCACCCGAGGGCGCGGAGGGCGGCGCCGTATCCGTCGTCTTCTCCGACACCCGCGAGGGCGTGTACAAGAAGCTGCTGCTCGGGCCGGAGGGACAGCTGCTCGGCGGCATCCTCGTCGGCGACGCCGAGGCCTACGGCACTCTGGTGCCGCACGCCGGCCGCGCTCTGCCCGCACCTCCCGAGGCGTACGTCCTGCCTGCCACGGGCGCCGAACTCCCGGGCGCCGACGCCCTGCCCGACGACGCCGTCGTCTGCAGCTGTCACAACGTCACCAAGGGGGCCGTCCGCGCGGCCGTCGCCGAGAACTCCCTCACCGACATCGGTGGCATCAAGCGGTGCACCAAGGCCGGCACGGGCTGTGGCGGCTGCCTCGCCACCCTGCAGTCCGTGCTCGACGCGGAGCTCGCCGCCTCCGGGGTCGAGCGGCCGAAGGGACTGTGCGAACACTTCGCGCTGACCCGCGCCGAGATCTACGAGACGGTCCGCACCGAACACATCCGTTCGTTCGGGGAGCTGATGCGCACGCACGGCCTGGGCGGCGAGGGCTGCGCCGTCTGCAAGCCCGTCGTCGGGAACATCCTCGGCGCCCTCGCCCCCGAACTGGGCCTCGGCCACGTCCTGGACGGTGAGCAGGCCGCACTCCAGGACTCCAATGACGTCTTCCTCGCCAACCTCCAGAAGGACGGCACCTACTCGGTCGTCCCGCGCGTCCCCGGCGGCGAGATCACCCCCGGCCAGCTCATCGCGATCGGCGAGGTCGCCCGCGACTACGGCCTCTATACGAAGATCACCGGAGGTCAGCGCATCGACCTCTTCGGCGCCCGCGCGGACCAGCTCCCCGCGATCTGGCGCCGCCTGGTCGCCGTCGGCCTGGAGTCCGGCCACGCCTACGGCAAGTCCCTGCGTACGGTGAAGTCCTGTGTCGGCGCCAAGTTCTGCCGGTTCGGGCAGGGCGACTCCGTGCAGCTGGCGATCGACCTGGAGCTGCGCTACCGCGGCCTGCGCACCCCCCACAAGATCAAGGGCGGCGTCTCCGGATGCCTGCGCGAGTGCGCCGAGGCCCGCGGCAAGGACATCGGCGTCATCGCCACGGCCAACGGCTGGAACCTCTACGTCGGCGGCAACGGCGGCGCCCGGCCGCGCCACGCCGACCTCCTCGCCGCCGACCTGTCGACCGCCGAACTCCTCCGCCTCGTCGACCGCTTCCTCATGTACTACCTGCGCACCGGCGAGCGTCTGGAGCGCACCGCTCCGTGGTTCGAGCGCGTCGGCGGCCTCGACCACCTGAAGGCCGTCCTGATCGACGACTCCCTCGGCATCTGCGGCGAACTGGAGGCCCAGATGGACCGCCACGCGGCGGCCTACCGCGACGAGTGGCAGGCGGTCCTCGCGGACCCGCAGGCGCTTGCCCGCTTCGAGCAGCACCTGGCGCAGCCGTCTCCCGAGTTCCTGGAGCCGGGCCGCGGCCGGGCGGCGGTGCTGCCCGACGGCACCGAGGCCGCCCTCTTCAAGGACGGCGAAGGGCGGGTGTACGCCGTCGGCAACCGCGACCCGTTCTCCGGGGCCGACGTGATCGCCCACGGCATCCTCGGCAGCCGCGGTGGCCGCACCGTCGTGACCTCCCCGATGTACAAGCAGGAGTTCGACCTGCGGACCGGGGAGTGCCTGGACGATCCGTCCGTCCGGCTGCCGGTCCACGAGGTCTGAGGTCCCCCCGTTCTCCCGGACTTCGGCCCGGCCGGGAGGTGTCCTCCGCCTCTGCCCCCGGCCGCCCGCACGCCAGAAGGTGGACATATCAGGCCCCGAAGCAAGATCGTGACCCTGAGCGAACTGGAAACCCACATGAGATCGCCTGCCGCCCAAGCCGCGCCCACCGCGCCCACGACCACGTCGTACGACCCCGGGCAGTACCGCCCCGGCAAGACCATCACCGACTGGGAGCCGGAGAACGACCTCTTCTGGAAGTCCACCGGCAGGAAGGTCGCCGCCCGCAACCTGTGGATCGCGGTCCCCGCCCTGCTGGTGGCGTTCGTGGTCTGGCAGGTGTGGTCGGTGACGGCGACCAACCTGAAGGACGTCGGCTTCGGGTTCTCCACCTCCCAGCTGTTCTGGCTGACGGCGGTCCCGGGCCTGACGGGCGGCACGGCCCGGATCCTCTACACCTTCCTCGGCCCGATGATCGGCCAGCGCCGCTTCACCGCGCTCTCCACGGTCGTCCTTGTCGTCCCGCTGATCTGGCTCGGCATCGCGGTCCAGAACCCCGACACCTCGTACGGCGTGATGATCGCCATCGCGGCCCTGTGCGGCATCGGCGGCGCCAACTTCGCCTCCTCGCTCGCCAACATCGGCTTCTTCTTCCCGAAGAAGGACAAGGGCAACGCGACCGGCATCAACGGCGGCCTGGGCAACCTCGGCGTCTCCGTCGTGCAGCTGCTCACCCCGATCGTCATCACGAGCTCGGTCGTCGCGGTCGGCTCGGCCCAGCACAAGGCCGACGGCACAGCGGTCTGGCTGCAGAACGCCGCGTTCCTGTGGGTGCCGGTCCTGGTGATCCTGGCCACCGTCGCTTGGTTCGGCCAGAACGACCTCAAGGTCGCGTCGACCCCCTTCAGCCAGCAGAAGATCATCTTCAAGCGCAAGCACAACTGGCTGATGACCTGGCTCTACGTCGGTACGTTCGGCTCCTTCATCGGCTTCGCCGCGGCCCTGCCGATGCTCATCAAGACCACGTTCACCCCGATCGACGCGGCCTACTCCGCGGCCACCTACGCCTGGATGGGCCCGGCCGTGGGCGCGCTCGCCCGCTGGGCCGGCGGCTGGATCGCCGACAAGATCGGCGGCGCGAGGGTCACCATCATCTCCTTCGTCGGCATGGCGCTCTCGATCATCGGAGTCATCAACTTCCTCCCTTCCGGCGGCGACAACGGCAACTTCTGGGGCTTCTTCGCCTGCTTCCTGCTCGCGTTCTTCTTCTCGGGCATCGGCAACGGCTCCACGTTCCGGCAGATCCCGGTGATCTTCCGCAACCAGCACCTGAAGGGCCTGTCCGAGGGCACGCCCGAGTACGCGAAGGCGCTCAAGCAGTCGGAGATGGAGGCGGGCGCCGTCACCGGATTCACCTCCGCCATCGCCGCGTACGGGTTCTTCTTCATCCCGGCGATGTTCGCCAACTTCGCGGTCACCAGCGCGATGTGGGGCTTCGTGGCCTTCTACGTCAGCTGCATCGTGGTCGCCTGGTGGTTCTACGCCCGCAAGGGCGCCGAGTCGCCGAGCTGACACCTCGCACCCACCCCCCTTCCCGGCCGTTCCGTACCACGGAGCGGTCGGGAATTTCTTGTGAATGGGTTCACAAGCGAACTTGGGTCCAAAGTCCCACAAGAAATCGCAGGTCAGGTTGGGTGTGCTGGGTGCTGATCGGAGGAAACGGGGACCATCGGTCCCTGATCGAGGACCATTGCCGACCCTCTGATCGACCACACAGGAGTGGAATGGAGGTGTACCGAAGAAGCGAAACGGAAGGTGCGGGTCATGACTGCCACTCCTGCGGAAGCGACTGTGAACGGCGGGGCCTGGGACGGCTTCAAGGGCGGTCTGTGGCGGGACGCCATCGACGTCCGCGACTTCGTGCAGCAGAACTACACCCCGTACGAGGGCGACGGCTCCTTCCTGGCCGGACCGACCGAACGCACCACCGAGGTCTGGCAGAAGCTCCTCTCGATGTTCCCCGCGGAGATCGAGCGCGGCATCCACGACGTCGACGTGAAGACCCCCTCCCGTATCGACGCCTTCCGGCCCGGTTACGTCGACGGCACCGCCGCCGACCACAAGGACCTCATCGTCGGCCTGCAGACCGACGCTCCGCTCCGCCGCGCGATCATGCCCAACGGCGGCTGGCGCATGGTCGAGGGCGCCCTCAACGCCTACGGCTACGAGGCCGACCCCGAGGTCCGGGACATCTACACGCACCTGCGCAAGACCCACAACGAAGGCGTCTTCGACGCCTACACGCCCGAGATCCGCGCCTGCCGCTCGTCCGGCATCATCACCGGCCTGCCCGACGCCTACGGCCGCGGCCGCATCATCGGCGACTACCGCCGCGTCGCCCTCTACGGAGTCGACCACCTGATCGCCGCGAAGGAGGCCGACAAGGCCGCACTCGGCGAAAAGTGGGCGACCGAGGACGTCATCCGGGGCCGCGAGGAGGTCTCCGAGCAGATCAAGGCGCTCAAGGAACTCAAGGCCATGGCGATGTCGTACGGCTACGACATCTCGAAGCCCGCCACCACCGGCCGCGAGGCTGTCCAGTGGCTGTACTTCGCCTACCTCGCCGCGGTGAAGGAGCAGAACGGCGCGGCCATGTCGATCGGCCGCATCGACAACTTCCTCGACATCTACCTGCAGCGCGACATCGACGCCGGCCGCATCACCGAGGCCGAGGCCCAGGAGTTCATCGACGACTTCGTCATCAAGCTCCGCATCGTCCGCTTCCTGCGCACCCCCGAGTACAACGAGGGCTTCTCCGGCGACCCGACCTGGGTCACCTGGTCGATGGCCGGCATCGGGGAGGACGGCCGCCCGCTCGTCTCGCGCACCACCTTCCGCGCCCTGCAGACCCTCTACAACCTCGGCCCCGCCCCCGAGCCGAACCTCACGGTCTTCTGGTCGCAGCGGCTGCCCCGGGGCTTCAAGGAGTTCGCGTCCCGGGTCGCCATCGACACGTCGGCCATCCAGTTCGAGTCCGACGAGCTGATGCGCCCCAAGTACGGCGATGACACCGCGATCGCCTGCTGCGTCTCCGCGATGGCCGTCGGCAAGCAGATGCAGTTCTTCGGCGCCCGCGTGAACGTCGCCAAGGCACTCCTCTACGCGATCAACGGCGGCCGCGACGAGAAGTCCGGCAAGACCGTCGTGCAGGGCTTCACGCCCATCGAGGGCGAGTACCTGGACTACGCGACCGTCGTGAAGCAGTACGACGCCATGCTCGACTGGCTGGCCAAGACGTACGTCCACGCGCTCAACGTCATCCACTACATGCACGACAAGTACGCCTACGAGCGCCTCGAGATGGCGCTGCACGACCAGGAGATCCTGCGCACCATGGCGTGCGGCATCGCGGGCCTCTCGGTCGCCGCCGACTCGCTCTCGGCGATCAAGCACGCCAAGGTCAAGGTGATCCGCGACGAGACGGGCCTCGCCGTCGACTACGAGATCGAGGGCGACTACCCGGCCTACGGCAACAACGACGACCGTGCCGACGACCTCGCGCGGCGCATCGTGCACGACTTCATGCAGAAGGTCCGCAAGCACCCCACCTACCGCGACGCGGTGCACACCCAGTCGGTGCTGACCATCACCTCGAACGTCGTCTACGGCAAGAAGACCGGCAACACCCCCGACGGCCGCCGCGCGGGCATGCCGTTCGCCCCGGGCGCCAACCCGATGAACGGCCGCGACGAGCACGGCTACATCGCCTCGGCCATGTCGGTCGCCAAGCTGCCCTACGACGACGCCGAGGACGGCATCTCGCTGACCAACACCATCACTCCGGACGCCCTCGGCCGCACCCCCGAGGAGCGGGTCGCGAACCTCGCCGGAGTCCTGGACGGCTTCATGGCAGGCAACGGCTTCCACATGAACGTCAACGTGCTGAACAAGGCGACCCTGGAGGACGCCATGGAGCACCCGGAGAACTACCCGCAGCTGACCATCCGGGTCTCCGGATACGCGGTCAACTTCATCCGGCTCACCCGCGACCAGCAGCTCGACGTCATCAACCGCACCTTCCACGGCTCCCTCTGAGCCGCCGGCTCTCCCCGAGCCACCGGCTCCCTGCGGGGAGCCGCCCCCGAACCGCGGCCCCGGGGCCCGGCCCTCACCCGGGCCCCGGGTGCCGCGCACTCCGCTTCCTGCCAGTAGTCCAGGAGTCACGCCATGGCTGTCCTGCTCGGAACCGACATCCCCGTACGCTCCCTCACCACCGACGACGACGCGGTCACGCCCGCCGCGGCAGCCACCCACCGCCCCGTCACCGGCTCGATCCACTCCTGGGACCTGTCCACCGGCGTCGACGGCCCGGGGTCGCGCTTCGTCACGTTCCTCGCCGGCTGCCCCCTCAGCTGCCTGTACTGCCACAACCCCGACACCTGGCGGATGCGGGACGGCAAGCGGACCACGGCGGACGACATGATCGCGGAAGCCGCCAAGTACACGAAGTTCATCTCCGCGGCCGGAGGTGGCGCCACCGTCAGCGGCGGCGAGCCCCTGCTGCAGCCCGTCTTCACCGGCGAGCTGCTCCACCGCCTCAAGCACGAGCTGGGCCTGCACACCGCACTCGACACGTCCGGCTTCCTCGGCACACGCGCCACCGACGCCCTGCTGCGCGACGTCGACCTGGTCCTGCTCGACATCAAGTCCTGGGACCCCGAGACGTACCGCACGGTCACCGGCCGCCCCCTGCGGCCCACCCTCGACTTCGCCCGCCGCCTCGCGGGCCTCGGCCAGGAGACCTGGATCCGCTTCGTCCTCGTCCCTGGCCTGACCGACGACCCGGCGAACATCGAGGGCGTCGCCCGGTTCGCCGCCTCGCTCGGCAACATCTCGCGCGTCGACGTGCTGCCCTTCCACAAGCTGGGGGAGGCGAAGTGGGACGCGCTCGGCAAGGACTTCACGCTGCGCGGCACTCCGTCGCCCACCCCGGAGCAGGTGACCGTCGCCAAGGAGATCTTCGCAGCTCAGGGCCTCAAAGCCGTATGAATCGAGGGGGCAGCCGCGCCCGACGTACCCTAGAGGCATGAGTACCGCCCCCGCCCCCGAACCGCGCGATCCGGACGAGCCGACGCCCAAGCCGAAGAACGCGCTGGTCTTTGGAGACCCGCTGGCGCAGCAGTCATCGGACGACACGGACCGTGGGTGGGGCGAGCGGGCCGACACCCGCGGCGACAGCGCTGCCGACCTCGCGCGCTTCCTCGACGAGAAGCCGCCCCACCACATCTGAGCCCGGGCTACTCCTCGCGCCGCGCGTCGCGCTGCGCCACCAGCTCGTCGCGGATCTCCTTGAGCACCTCCAGCTCGGACACCTCGATGACCTCCTGCGTGCCCTCCTTCTCGGCCCTCTTGGCCGCCACCCGTGCCAGGTACTTGGCCATGGGCAGCACCATCAGGAAGTACACGACGGCCGCGGTGATCACGAAGCTGAGGACCGCGCTGAGCACGGTGCCCCACATGATCGGGATGCCCTTGACGACCTCGCCCGCGTCGTTCATCTCGCACGGGGACTTCAGGCACGAGCTGTAGTGATCGAGGTCCTTCGTGCCGAAGGCGCCGACGAGCGGGTTGATGACGCCCTTCACCACCGAGTTCACGATGTTCGTGAAGGCGGCTCCGATGACCACCGCGACCGCCAGGTCGACGACATTGCCGCGCATCAGGAAGGCCTTGAAGCCCTCCCAGACGCCCGGTTCCTTCTTCGCGCTCACCACGAGGCCTTTCGTTGCATGTGCGGGTTGCTGAACAAACAACTTCGCAACCTACGTGAGCCCTGGGCCGACCTGTCCAATTGGCTCCCACGAACCAGCGACTTGACAGGTCTTGAGTGCGATCGTGAACGTTCCACCTCATCGGAGGGTCACCGCCAGACGCGCGCTCGTTCCGGCACCGGCGAGCCGTGCCGCCGCGTCCCTCGGGACGGACAGCACGACCAACGCGCCGCTCTCGGCGGGGCCTTCCCCCGGTTCGGGCACGGCGGTCACCCGGGCCCCGGACGCCACCACGTGCGGCCCGGCCCCGCCTGCGGGCGATTCGGCGGAGGCGATCACGTCGATCCGGTCGCCGGGGCGCAGCAGTCGCACGGTGTCCGCGTCCGCGATGCGCACGGGAGCGGTCACCGTGGCCGTCCCGGGAGTCCTGCCCGCCGCCCTCTCCGCCGCAGCGGCGATCCCGTGCGGCGCGGGCGCCTCCCGTGGAACCGCCTCACGCGGGACCGTGCCGGCGAGGGCCGCCGCGGTCATCGCGAGCCCCACCGCCATCGCCCGGCGTCTGTGCCGCAGCAGCCGGCCGAGCCGCGGATGCCCGCCGCGCACCCGCACGGGCGGGAAGGGAGGGACCCGGCGGCCCTCGGGACATGCGTGATCTTCCGGTCGGGCCTGAGGAGGGACGTGCGTCACGACAACCACCGCCTGCGATGCGAGGAGCTCGGCTTCCGCTCTCACGATGCAGGCCCGCGCCGATCCCCGCTGAGCCCCGTGGACTACCCGCCGGTTGTGGACAACTCCCTCACCCGAAGGGGAGCTTCCGCCTGCTCACGGGCCTGGCGCACCCCAGGGCGCGCGACTGCTCACGGCAGCCGGATCCCCGTGTCCACGCCGCCCAACGCTCCCGCGCACAGGCACGCCCGACGGCCCTCGTCCCCTTCCGGCAACCCTGCCACCGCGTCGAACAGCACGCCGCGCAGCCGGTCCACGTTGGCGGCGAAGACCCGCAGGACCTCGTCGTGCGAGACGCCCTCGCCGGTCTCGGCACCCGCGTCCAGATCGGTGACCAGCGCCAAGGACGTGTAGCAGAGCTCCAGTTCGCGGGCGAGCGCCGCCTCGGGGTGGCCGGTCATGCCCACCACGGACCAGCCCTGCGCCGCGTACCAGCGCGACTCCGCCCGGGTCGAGAAGCGCGGCCCCTCGACCACGACGAGCGTCCCGCCGTCGACCGGCTCCCAGTCACGGGCGCGGGCGGCCCGCACGGCGGCGTCGCGGCCCACCGGGCAGTAGGGGTCGGCGAGCGAGACGTGGACGACGTTCGGCACGCTGCCGTCCGGCAGCGGGGCCCCGTCGAAGTACGTCTGGGCGCGCGTCTGCGTGCGGTCCACGAGCTGGTCGGGCACCAGCAGCGTGCCGGGTCCGTACTCGGCCCGCAGCCCGCCGACCGCGCAGGGGCCGAGGACCTGGCGCACGCCCACGGAGCGCAACGCCCACAGGTTGGCGCGGTAGTTGATGCGGTGCGGCGGCAGATGGTGGCCGCGACCGTGCCGGGGCAGGAAGGCGACCCGGCGTCCCGCGATCTCCCCGAGGAAGAGCGAGTCGCTCGGAGCTCCGTAAGGGGTGTCGACCCGGACCTCGGTCACGTCGTCGAGGAAGGAGTAGAAGCCGGAGCCGCCTATGACGCCGATTTCGGGCCGCGTGGCGTTCGCCGTGTTCACCATGGCCCGCACAGTAGCCGGGCCGTCCGGGGAGGCACACGCCGACGCGACGTTTCCCGCACGCGCCGACGACCCCGCCGTCGCAAGGACGGCGGGGTCGGGCGGAACGGTCTGCGGGAAGTCCTAGGCTGCCGAGCTCGACGACGCGGACGTCGAGGAGGAGCCGGACGACTTGGAGTCCGAGGACGAGGAGGACGAAGCAGCCTTCGAGTCCGACGTGGACGAGGAGGACGACGACGAGCCGGATCCCGACTTCGACGAGGCGTTCGCCGGCGTGCTGCTCGACGACGAGCCGCGGCTGTCGTTGCGGTAGAAACCGGAGCCCTTGAAGACGATGCCGACCGCCGAGAACACCTTCTTGAGGCGTCCGTCGCAGTTGGGGCATACCGTCAGGGCGTCATCGGTGAACTTCTGCACCGCCTCGAGGCCCTCGCCGCACTCGGTGCACTGGTACTGGTACGTCGGCACTTGCTTCCTCCTGGCACTCTCACTCGATGAGTGCTAACGACGGTCCATAGTGACGTATTCCGCGGGATCAGTCCACCGTCACCGGCACGCGGTGACCGACGCCACGCGCCACCGTGCGCCCCGGGGCCTTGGGGACGAGCCGCGAGCGGAGCGTCACGAGGACCACGAGAGCCAGTGCCGTGCCGCCCAGCGGGACCAGGAACCCGGCCCCGTCCCAGAAGCGGTCCTCCAGCTGTCCCGCGACCGTCACGGCCGCCGCCTGGCCGAGCGCGACCGCGCCGGTCAGCCAGGTGAAGGCCTCCGTGCGGCCGGTCGGCGCGACCAGCTTGTCGACCAGCGTGTAGCCGGTGATCAGGGCGGGCGCGATGCAGATGCCGACCAGCAGGCCGAGCCCGGCGAGGAGCAGCACGGAGTGCGCCGCCCACAGGCCGGAGGCCATCAGGGTCAGTGCCGTGTAGCCGACCAGGAGCCGCCGCTGCGGGGAGACCTTCCAGGCGATGGCGCCGCAGACGACGCCGGAGAGCATGTTGCCCGCCGCGAACGTGCCGTACAGGACACCGTTCAGGCCGGGCTCGCCGATCGACTCGGTGAACGCGGCCAGCGAGACCTGCATGCCGCCGAAGACGGCGCCGATGCCGAGGAACGTGACGATGAGGACCCGCACGCCGGGGACGCGCAGTGCAGAGACGTGCTCCACGCGTGCGTGGTCGTCGTCGGCGGACGGCTTGGGCTGGGTGCTCTTCTGCGCGGCGAACAGGAGACCGCCGACCAGCGTGAGTCCGGCCTCGGCGAGGAGTCCGGCGGAGGGGTCGATGGTGGTGCACAGCGCGGTCGCGAGGAGCGGGCCGAGGACGAAGGTCAGCTCGTCGGTGACCGACTCGAAGGCGGCCGCGGTGGTGGCCAGGGGGGTGTCCTGGAGCATGACGCCCCAGCGGGCGCGCACCATGGGGCCGATCTGCGGCGTGGAGGCGCCCGCGGGCACGGCGGCCACGAACAGCGTCCACAGAGGGGCGTCGGAGAGCGCGAGCACCGTCAAGGTGACGACGGAGGCGGAGTGGACCAGGACGCCGGGCAGCAGCACGGCGCGCTGGCCGAACCGGTCGGCGAGCTTGCCGCTGAAGGGGGCGAACAGCGCCATGGAGACGCCGGTGGCGGCCGAGACGGCGCCCGCGGCACCGTACGAGCCGGTGGTGTGCTGCACCAGCAGGACGATGGAGATCGTCAGCATCGCGAACGGCTGTCGCGCCGCGAAGCCGGGGAGCAGGAACGTCCAGGCGCGAGGGGTGCGCAGGAGCTGTCCGTAGCCCGGGCGGGATTCGGTGACCGTGGATGCCACGGCCCGTGCCTTTCTGCCGCCTGGTAGCGCCCGTGCGGGGGCGCCGAGAGCTGTCCTCTTGCGCGGAACTGCGGTAGATGCCGGGCGCCACTGCGGGGGGAGCCTCGACCGCCATACGGTCGCGCCAGCTCTGCTTCAGGCAGAGTTGGTTCGATCAGATGCCTTTATCGTACAGGGGGGAGTCCCATTAGCCCCTGTGATTACAGCCGATGAGACCCCCGCCACCTACGATTGGTGCTTTTCTCCGTCGGTTCCCAGCCAGCTGGCCAGCTTTCCGCCGTTGCCGACCGCGCGCAGCCGCTTCTCGGCGGCGTCCCGGACCGGGTCGGTCGCCACCACCAGGAGCTCGTCGCCGCGCCGCAGGACCGTCGTCGGCAGCGGCACGAACGATTCGCCGTCGCGGACGACCAGCGTGACCGCGGAGCCCGTGGGCAGCCGCAGCTCGGCCACCTCGACGCCGTGCATGCGCGATTCCTTGGGGATGGCCACCGACAGCAGATGGCCCTGGAGCCGCTCCAGCGGCGCCGATTCGATGCCGAGGTCGGCGGCCTCCGAGGAGTCGCCCAGGCGCAGCTTCCTGGCCAGCCAGGGCAGCGTGGGGCCCTGGATGAGGGTGTAGACGACGACCAGGACGAAGACGATGTTGAAGATCCGCTGGCTGTCGTCGACGCCGCTCACCATGGGGATCGTCGCCAGGATGATGGGCACGGCGCCGCGCAGGCCGGCCCAGGACAGCAGGGCCTTCTCCGGCCAGGGCACGCGGAACGGCAGCAGGCTGAGGATGACTTCCAGGGGTCGTGCCACCACCGTCAGGACCAGGCCGATGACGATCGCGGGCCAGGTGTCGTCGAGCAGGTCGTGCGGTGTGACCAGCAGGCCGAGCAGGACGAACATGCCGATCTGGGCGAGCCAGCCGAGGCCCTCGGCGAAGCCGCGGGTGGCCGGCCAGTGCGGCAGTCTGGCGTTGCCGAGCACCATCGAGGCGAGATAGACGGCGAGGAATCCGCTGCCGTGTGCCATCGCGCCCGCGGCGTACGCGGCGACGGCGATGGCCATGACGGCGATGGGGTACAGGCCGGAGGCGGGCAGTGCCACGTGCCGCAGGCCGAAGGCGCCGAGCCAGCCGACGGCGAGGCCTATCGCGGCGCCGATCGCCAGCTCCAGGGCGATCTCGCCGAGCAGTACGTACCAGTCGTCCACCGGTCCCGCCGTGGAGAACGCCACGACGAGGATCACCACAGGGGCGTCGTTGAACCCCGACTCCGCTTCCAGTACACCCGTCACGCGCGAGGGGAGGGGCACCTTGCGCAGCACCGAGAAGACCGCGGCCGCGTCCGTGGACGAGACCACCGCGCCGATGATCAGTGCCTGCCGCCACTCGAGGCCCACGAGGTAGTGGGCGCCCGCCGCGGTGACGCCGACGCTCACCGCGACGCCGACGGTCGACAGTACGGCCGCCGCGGGCAACGCGGGTTTGATCTCTTTCCACTTCGTCCCGAGGCCGCCCTCCGCGAGGATCACGACCAGGGCTGCGTAGCCGATGACCTGCGTCAGTTCGGCGTTGTCGAAGTGGACGTCGCCGATGCCGTCCTGGCCCATGGCGATGCCGATGCCCAGGTACAGCAGCAGGCTGGGGAGCCCGCTGCGCGACGAGATGCGGACCGCCGCGACGGCGACGAGCAGAACGAGCGAGCAGACGAGCAGGAGCTGGTTCAGGTGGTGGACAGTCAGGGGCCGTTCCTTCCTCCGTGAGCTGAGTACTACGTAGGGGGTCCTCCGCGAAGCCGAGTACTACGTAGGAGTACTTCGTTACCTTACCTAATTGTTAACGCTTTCTTGACGCCGTCGAATGACTATTCGATCTCAAGGGGGCTTGGTTCCTGACTCCGCGTCCGGAGCCGCAACGCCCTGCGCCTATGGTTGCTCCTGCGCTCCCAGAGCCGCCCAAGTCGACAGCACAGCCCGCCCTGCCGCTCGCGTAAGGACAGCAAGGACAGCGATGCCCTCCAACACCAACGCCTCTTCCGGTCATAAGTCCGGCAAGAAGAAGGGGCGCCGAGCCCGACTCGTCGTGATCGTCCTGGTCCTGGCCATCGTCGGAGGCATCGGCTTCGGCGCGTACTGGAGCGTCAGCACCGTGCGCGCCTCCTTCCCGCAGACCAAGGGAACGATCAAGCTCGACGGCCTCGCCGGTCCCGTCGACGTGAAGCGCGACGGGAACGGAATCCCGCAGATCTACGCCGAGTCGGACGCGGATCTCTTCATGGCCCAGGGCTTCGTCCAGGCGCAGGACCGCTTCTGGGAGATGGACGTCCGCCGTCATATGACCTCCGGGCGGCTCTCCGAGATGTTCGGGAAGAGCCAGGTCAAGACCGATGAATTCCTGCGCACGCTCGGCTGGCACCGGGTGGCGAAGAAGGAGTACGACTCCAAGCTCTCGCCGGAGACGAAGAAGTACCTCCAGGCGTACGCCAAGGGAGTCAACGCCTACCTCGCGGGCAAGGACGGCAAGGACATCTCCGTCGAGTACGCGGCGCTCGGCTTCGAGAACGACTACAAGCCGCAGGAGTGGACCCCCGTCGACTCCGTGGCGTGGCTCAAGGCCATGGCCTGGGACCTGCGCGGCAACATGAAGGACGAGATCGACCGCTCGCTGATGACGAGCCGTCTCGGCCCGTCGCAGATCAAGGACCTGTACCCCGAGTACCCGTACAAGCGGAACAAGCCCGTCGTGCGGGAGGGCGCCTACAGCAGCGTCACCGGGAAGTACGACCCCGAGGCCAAGGCCACCGGGACCCAGTCCGGAGCCGGCGGCACGGGCACGGGTACGTCCGGAACCGGAACCGGAACCGGAACTGGAACAGGCGGTACGGGGACCGGTGGCACGGGGACCGGTGGCACGGGGACCGGCACCGGCACCGGTACCGGTACCGGTACCGGTACCGGCGGCGCTGCCGGTACGGGCCTCGCGGGCGGCAGCGAGGCGCCCAACGGGTTGCAGTCGCAGCTCAACGGCGTCTCCAGTGCCCTGGACGAGGTCCCTGCCATCCTGGGCCCGAACGGCAACGGCATCGGCTCGAACTCCTGGGTCGTCTCCGGCAAGCACACCATCACCGGCAAGCCGCTCCTCGCGAACGACCCGCACCTGGCGCCGCAGCTGCCGTCCGTCTGGTACCAGATGGGCCTGCACTGCCGCTCGGTCTCGGAGAAGTGCCAGTACGACGTCTCGGGCTACACGTTCTCCGGCATGCCGGGCGTGGTCATCGGCCACAACCAGGACATCGCCTGGGGCATGACGAACCTCGGCGCCGACGTCACGGACCTGTACCTGGAGAAGTTCACCGGGGACGGCTACCAGTACGACGGCAAGGTGAAGCCCTTCACCTCCCGCGAGGAGACCATCAAGGTCGCCGGCGGCAAGGACAAGAAGATCACGGTCCGCGAGACCAACAACGGACCGCTGATCTCCGACCGCGACGACGAGCTGGTGAAGGTCGGCAAGAAGGCCGGCGTGGACACCGCGGCCCCCGACCGGGGCGACGGCTACGGAGTGGCGCTGCGCTGGACCGCGCTGAATCCGGGCAAGTCCATGGACGCCGTCTTCGAGCTCGACAAGGCGAAGAACTTCACGGAGTTCCGCAAGGCGGCCGCTTCTTTTGAAGTGCCGTCCCAGAACCTGATCTACGCCGACACCGAGGGCAACATCGGCTACCAGGCGCCGGGCCGGATCCCCAAGCGCGGCAAGGGCGACGGTTCGCTCCCCGCGCCGGGCTGGGACCGCGCGTACCGCTGGACCGGCTACATCCCGCAGGACGCGCTGCCCTACGAGTACAACCCGAAGCGCGGCTACATCGTCACCGCCAACCAGGCCGTGATCGACGACCGCGACCAGGCCGACTACCCGTACAAGCTCACCTCGGACTGGGGCTACGGAGCGCGCAGCCAGCGGATCGACGACCTCATCCAGTCGAAGATCAAGAACGGCGGCAAGGTCTCCACCGAGGACATGCGCCTCATGCAGATGGACAACAGCAGCGAGATCGCCAAGCTGCTCGTGCCCAAGCTGCTGAAGATCGACGTCAAGGACAAGTACGTCCGCGAGGCGCAGAAGCTCCTGGAGGGCTGGGACTACACCCAGGACGCCGACTCCGCGGCCGCCGCGTACTTCAACTCGGTCTGGCGCAACATCCTCAAGCTGGCCATCGGCAACAAGCTCCCCAAGGAGCTGCGCGTCAAGGGGCAGTGCCTGAGCGTCGAGCCGGCCGGCAACACCGGTCCGGCCGACGAGGGCAAGAAGGTCCGCGAGTGCGGTGAGCGCGACGCCGACTCGGCCCAGCCGGACGGCGGCGACCGCTACTACGAAGTGATCCGCAAGATCATCGACGACGAGACCAACGACTGGTGGAAGTCGCCGAAGACCCGCACCGACGAGGAGACCAAGACCCGCGACCAGCTGTTCAAGCGGGCCCTTGAGGACGCGCGCTGGGACCTGACGGCCAAGCTCGGCAAGGATGTCGACTCCTGGAGCTGGGGCCGTCTGCACCGGCTCGAACTGAAGAACCAGACGCTCGGCACCGACGGTCCCGGCTGGCTGCAGTGGGTCCTGAACCGCGGCCCGTGGAGCCTCGGCGGCGGCGAGGCGGCGGTCAACGCGACCGGCTGGAACGCGGCGGGTGGCTACGGAGTGCTCTGGGTGCCCTCCATGCGCATGGTGGTGAACCTCAAGGACCTCGACAAGTCCAAGTGGATCAACCTCACCGGCGCGTCGGGACACGCCTACAACGACCACTACACCGACCAGACGGAGAAGTGGACCAAGGGCGAACTGCTGCCGTGGGCGTTCTCGGACAAGGCGGTCGAGGGCAGCACGAGCGACAAGCTGGTCCTGCGCCCCTGAGGGCCGGGTACGGCACATCCCGAGAGGGCCCCCCACGCACGCGTGGGGGGCCCTCTCTGCATACCGGGGCAGCGGGGCTTCAGCGGAACCGGCGCGCCCCCGCAGGCGACACGACGGCGTGCACCGGCCGGTCGTGCTCCTCGTCGGGGAGGTGCGCGACGACTTCGGAGTCGTACAGGAGCACCACGAGCGCGGGATCGGCGGCCGCGCGCTCCAGCCGGGTGAGGACGCGGTCGTACGATCCGCCGCCCCGCCCGAGCCGCATCCCGCGCGCGTCCACGGCGAGCCCCGGCAGCAGCACGGCGTCCGCCTCCAGGACAGCGTCCGGCCCGAGCCGCGGCCCGGACGGCTCCAAAAGGTCGATCTTTCCGGGGTGTTGTACGCGGGTCAGGGAGCCCGCCCCGTCGTACGCGCCCCAGTCCAGGTCGTTGTCCGGGAGCAGCACCGGCAGCAGGACACGCGTCCCGCGCGCGTGGAGGGCGTCGAGCAGGGGGCCGGTGCCGGGTTCGCCGCCCATGGACACGTAGGCCGCGACGGTCCGCGCGTCGGCGAGCTCCGGCAGGCCGAGCGCGCGGTCGGCGAGAACCGCGGCCGCCTTCCGTGCGTCATCCTCAGTCAACCCGCTCCTCACCGCGAGGAAGCCTTGCCGCAACGTGCGCTTGGTTGGCTGGCCCTCGGTCTCGGTACCGCTGGTTCCGTTCATGGAGATCACGCAATTCCTTCCTGGTCGGCGCATATGCCGATGAATAATCCGGACCCACAGATTCCACACATACGCACCGGATATGGTGGCGGCATGACTGAGTCGCAACCCCCCCACGGCCGGATCACCAAGGCGGTCATCCCCGCCGCAGGTCTCGGCACGCGCTTCCTGCCGGCCACCAAGGCCACGCCCAAGGAGATGCTGCCGGTCGTCGACAAGCCGGCGATCCAGTACGTGGTCGAGGAGGCCGTGTCCGCGGGTCTCGACGACGTCCTCATGATCACGGGTCGCAACAAGCGCCCCCTGGAGGACCACTTCGACCGCAACTACGAACTGGAGTCGGCCCTCCTGAAGAAGGGCGACGAGGCGCGCCTCGCCAAGGTCCAGGAGTCCAGCGACCTCGCGACGATGCACTACGTCCGCCAGGGCGACCCCAAGGGGCTCGGTCACGCCGTCCTGTGCGCCGCTCCGCACGTCGGACACGAGCCGTTCGCCGTGCTCCTCGGCGACGACCTGATCGACCCGCGTGACCCCCTCCTCGCCCGCATGGTCGAGGTCCAGGAGAGGCACGGCGGCAGCGTCATCGCCCTCATGGAGGTCGCCCCCGAGCAGATCCACCTCTACGGCTGCGCCGCCGTCGACGCCACCGAGGACAGCGACGTCGTCAAGGTCACCGACCTGGTCGAGAAGCCCGACGTCGCCGACGCCCCGTCGAACTACGCGATCATCGGGCGCTACGTCCTCGACCCCAACATCTTCGACATACTGCGCAAGACCGAGCCGGGCCGCGGCGGCGAGATCCAGCTCACCGACGCCCTGCAGCAGCTCGCGGCGGACGAGAAGGTCGGCGGCCCGGTGCACGGCGTCGTCTTCAAGGGCCGCCGCTATGACACCGGCGACCGCGGCGACTATCTGCGTGCCATTGTCAGACTCGCGTGCGAACGTGAAGATCTGGGGCCGGACTTCCGGTCCTGGCTTCGCAGTTACGTCACCGAGGAGATGTAGCACTTTGAGCAGCAGCACGACGACACCGCCCACCGGCCAGAACCCGTTCTGGTCGGTGGAAGAGCATCTGGACGACATCCTCGAAGCCGTCCGTCCGCTCGAACCCATCGAGCTCCAACTCCTCGACGCACAGGGCTGCGTCCTGGTCGAGGACGTGACGGTGCCCGTCTCGCTGCCGCCCTTCGACAACAGCTCCATGGACGGGTACGCGGTGCGGGTCGCCGATGTCGCGGGCGCGAGCGAGGAGTTCCCCGCCGTCCTCGCGGTCGTCGGCGACGTGGCCGCGGGCGCGGGCGAGCAGCCCACCGTCGGCCCCGGCCAGGCCGCCCGCATCATGACCGGGGCCCCGCTGCCGCCCGGCGCCGAGGCCGTCGTCCCCGTGGAGTGGACCGACGGGGGCCTGGGCGAGGGCCCCGTCTCCGGAATGCGCGCCCACAGCGCCGCCCCTGAGGGCGCGTCGGGCGAGGTGCGCGTGCACCGCCCCGCAGAGGCCCGCGCGCACGTGCGGGCCCGCGGCAGCGACGTCCAGGCGGGCGACCGCGCCCTGGCCGCGGGCGCCGTCCTCGGCCCCCCGCAGATCGCCCTGCTCGCAGCGATCGGCCGCGGCACGGTGAAGGTGCGCCCCCGCCCGCGCGTGGTCGTCATGTCCACCGGCAGCGAACTGATCCAGCCGGGCGAACAGTTGGCGGACGGCCAGATCTTCGACTCCAACAGCTTCACCCTCACCGCCGCGGCCCGCGACGCCGGAGCCATCGCCTACCGCGTGGGCGCCGTCGCCGACGACGCCGAGACGCTGCGCTCCACCATCGAGGACCAGCTGATCCGCGCCGACCTCATCGTCACCACGGGCGGCGTGAGCGTGGGGGCGTACGACGTCGTGAAGGAGGCCCTGTCCGCCATCGGCGACCCCGACGACGGGGACGGCATCGGGGCGGGCAGCGGCGTCGAGTTCCGCAAGGTCGCCATGCAGCCCGGCAAGCCCCAGGGGTTTGGCTCCATCGGCCCCGACCACACACCGCTGCTCGCGCTGCCGGGCAACCCGGTCTCCTCGTACGTCTCCTTCGAGCTCTTCGTGCGCCCCGCGATCCGCACCCTCATGGGCCTGCCCGAGGTGCGCAGGACCACCACGCGCGCGGAGCTCCTGTCGGACAAGGCGCTGTCCTCTCCCGCAGGGCGCCGCCAGTTCCTCCGCGGGCGGTACGACGCCGAGGCGGGCCGCGTGACGCCCGTCGGCGGGTCGGGCTCGCACCTGATCGCGGCTCTCGCGCACGCGAACGCGCTGATCGTCATCCCCGAGGACACCACTTCGGTGGAGCCCGCCGCCGAGGTCGAGGTGGTCCTGCTCGGCTGAGGAGGCCGCCCGCGCGGTACCGTGTCGCGCACAACAGGCCCGCGCGCCGCACCGCGCGGCGCCCGGACCGGGAGCGCCAAGCACATGACCGCGATTTCCCGGGGGAACACCCCCGGAGCCCCTGAGCAGCAGCGACTGACCCACATCGACGAGGCGGGCGCCGCCCGCATGGTCGACGTGTCCGCCAAGGACGTCACGGCGCGCACCGCCCGCGCCAGCGGCCGCGTCCTGGTCTCGCCGCGCGTGATCGAGCTGCTGCGCGGCGAGGGCGTGCCCAAGGGTGACGCCCTGGCGACCGCGCGGATCGCGGGGATCATGGGGGCCAAGCGCACCCCGGACCTGATCCCGCTCTGCCACCCGCTGGCCGTCTCCGGAGTGAAGCTCGACCTCTCCGTGGCGGACGACGCCGTGGAGATCCTCGCCACCGTGAAGACGACCGACCGCACGGGCGTCGAGATGGAGGCCCTCACTGCGGTGAGCGTCGCGGCCCTCACGGTCGTCGACATGGTCAAGGCCGTCGACAAGGGTGCCGTCATCACGGACGTACGGGTCGAGGAGAAGACCGGCGGCAAGTCGGGGCACTGGCAGCGCGACGGCGAGCGGTCCCAAGAGCCGACGAAGGAGCGGGCGGGAGAGCAGGCATGAGCAGCCAGGACCTCGACACATCGGTCGGCGGCGCGCTGCCCGCGCCGTACAGCGCGCTCGTCGTGACCGCCTCCAACCGCGCCGCCGCCGGTGTCTACGCCGACAAGGGCGGCCCGATCCTCGCCGAGGGCCTGACCGCGCTCGGCTTCGCCGTCGACGGGCCGCGGGTCGTCCCCGACGGCGACCCCGTCGAACAGGCTCTGCGCGCGGGCGCCGAGGCCGGCTACGACGTCATCCTGACCACCGGGGGCACCGGCATCTCGCCCACCGACCGCACGCCCGAGGCCACGCGCCGCGTCATCGACCACGAGGTGCCGGGCATCGGGGAGGCGATTCGGGCGTACGGCAGGGAGAAGGTCCCCACGGCCGCGCTCTCGCGGGGACTCGCGGGTGTCGCGGGCCGGACGCTCATCGTGAACCTGCCGGGCTCCACCGGAGGCGTACGCGACGGTCTCGCCGTCCTGGAGCCGCTGCTGAAGCACGCCGTCGACCAGCTGCGCGGCGGCGACCACCCGGGTCCGCCGGGGGGTGCGAGCTGAACGGCTCCTCCTGGCCCGTCGAGCTGACGGACGGCGACATCGCCCTCCGTCCCATAAAGATGCGCGACCAGCGGGCCTGGCGCGAGGTCAACCGGCGCAACCGGGACTGGCTGCGCCCCTGGGAGGCGACGATTCCGCCGCCCACCCCGAGCGGCCCGATCGTGCACCGCCCCACCTACCGGCAGATGGTCCGTCATCTGCGCGCGGAGGCCAACGCGGGCCGGATGCTGCCCTTCGTCATCGAGTACCAGGGCCGTCTCGTCGGACAGCTGACGGTCGCCGGGATCACCTGGGGCTCGATGTGCTCGGGCCACGTCGGCTACTGGGTCGACCGGTCCGTCGCGGGCCGCGGGGTCATGCCGACCGCCGTCGCGCTCGCCGTCGACCACTGCTTCCGATCGGTCGGGCTGCACCGTATCGAGGTCTGTATTCGACCCGAGAACACCCCGAGCCGACGGGTCGTGGAGAAACTCGGATTCCGCGAGGAGGGTCTTCGCCCGCGGTATCTGCACATCGACGGAGCGTGGCGCGATCATCTCGTCTTCGCGCTCACGACCGAAGAGGTTCCGGAAGGTTTGTTGCGCCGCTGGCACCGGGCGCGGCCTCGGAACACGGCTTAGCGGCCCGGCCCGTGACCTGGCCCCATGAGCCGGTGGGCTGGTCCGGACCTGTTCACGGCTCCGGCCGGTTCTCGACCCCCGTAAATGAAATAAGTGTTCGAAATTACCGCCCGAACGACCGTCTGAGACGCGTATGAGACTTGTCTCAGGCATTAATTTCCCGCTCTCGGCGGCCCGTTGATCGCACCAGTCACAAAAAAAGTTCGAGATATCAGCCAGATCGTGCGACACACCGGCGCAATTGGCAGATGGCCTCACACAAACCCCTCTACCGTGTGAGCGTGAGCAGCAGCGGCCTCATCTACGCAGTCATCGTCGGGGCCTGGGCCGCCTACTTGGTGCCGATGTGGCTCCGTAGGCAGGACGAGCTGAACGAAGCCCGTCCGACGGAACGCTTCAGCACCGCCATCCGGCTGCTGTCCGGACGGGCGGGGATGGAGCGCCGATACGCCAAGGACCTGCAAGCGCGCTCGCCCGAGGAAGGGGAGTCGCTCGACGACCCGGACGGCATCACCGGCTCGGTGGACGTCCGGTCCTTCGTCGCGCCCCTGACCGAGCGCGAGCCCGAACGGGAGCGGGAGCCCGAGCGAGAACCCGAACGCGCGCGCGAACCCGTGCGCGAGCGGGAGCCCGTGGGGAAGCGGATGCGTGAACGCGAATCCGCGCCGGCCCCCGCGACCGGTGCACCGTCCCGCGCGACACCCGCGCAGCGCGCCGCGTCGGCCGAAGCCGCCGCGCGCGCCCGGCGCACCAAGGTGCTCGCCCGGCGCCGCCGTACGACGGTCCTCCTCTTCCTCGCCTTCACCATCGGCACGATCGTCGCCGCGGTCGGCGGGCTCGCCTTCCTGTGGGCGCCCGCCGTGCCCGCCGTGCTCCTGAGCGGGTACATCGTCTACCTGCGCGGCCAGGAACGGCGCCGCTTCACGTACACGATGGACCGGCGCAGGGCCGAGGTCGCGGCGCAGCGGCTGCGCGAGCGGCAGCCCCGGCGCAGGCCCGTGGAGCCGTCGGCCGACGAGACGGCGGAGGAGGGCTCGGCGCCCGAGACGGAGACCGGCCTCTCGGCGCTCGCCGCGGACCGCCGCGCCCTCGTCGAGCAGACCGACCACGCCGAGTGGGTCGACCAGCAGCGCGAGCGGCAGCGCGGCCCCGGCCGCGGCGACAGCTGGGACCCGGTCCCGGTCCCGCTGCCGACGTACGTGACCGCGCCGGTCGCCCCGCGCGCCACCGGCAGCGTCGACCTGGGCGGACCCGACGCGTGGAGCGCGGCGCGCTCCAGCACGGTGGAACCGACCGCCGAGCCCGCGGCCGACCGCGAAGCGCGGGACGCGCGGGAGCGCGCCGCCGCGGGGCCGGGCGACATCGACGGGGCCGACGGCTCCGACGCCGCCGGCGGCCGCAGTGACAAGCGCCGGGCTGCGTCCGCGCGGCGGGCCCGTGAGCGCGGCCGCACACCGCTCTTCGACCAGTACGAGGACGGCGGTCGGCCGCGCGCGGCGAACGAGTGAGGGACCGAGCGGTCCCCCTGGGCTGACCAGCCAGGAACGGATTTCCAAGTACCCCGATCGGGATGCTAGAGTTTCACTCGTTGCAAGGGCCTGTGGCGCAGTCTGGTAGCGCACCTCGTTCGCATCGAGGGGGTCTGGGGTTCAAATCCCCACAGGTCCACTGCACATGAGATCCCGTCCAGTTCATCGAACTGGACGGGATCTTTGCGTTGTCCACGCAGGTCTTACGGATACATTTGATCCATGTCGTCCCCTTTGAGGGTTTCCGTCGCGTTGGCTGTCGTGCTGGGGGCGGGCGGGTGTGCCGCCGAGCCCCGGGGGCTGCACGTGGAAGGGCCCGCGTTGCGTCCTTCGCGGGTGGCGGGGCCCGTGTACGTCGCGGACGCGGCCGGGGTCGCGTTGCAGCAGCCGACGTCGGCTCAGCTCACCGAGTACGTCGTGGTCTCGCAGTTGAGCTGGCGGGACTGGGGCGGACCGACCGCGCGGGCCACCGGGAAGCTCGGTGGGCCCTGGTGCGGATCCAAGTGCTCCGGCGATCCGTATGACGCGACGCTGACGCTCAGCGGGCTCGAGCAGCAGGAGCGCATGGCGTACTACCGGCGGGCGACCGTCGAGCCGAAGAAGCCGGAGGACCTTCCCGCGGCGGCGGTGAACGTGCAGTTCCAGGGGATCCGGCTGTCGATCCCGGACATCTGAGGGCGCGGGGAGCGGCATGGGACTGCGTACCAAGATCGGTGTCGCCATCGCGGGCACCGCCGCCCTGGTGTCCGTCGTGATGGGGCTGCTCGTCCACCATCGCACCGTCGACGCGCAGTACGCGGGCGCGCGCAGCCAGATCGGGGACCGGCTGCAGACCGCCGTGCAGGACCACGCGGCCGGGGTCGACGGGGACCGTACGCTCATCGACCCCGTCGACCTGCCGGGACCGCTCGCCGGGGCCGTGGAGAACGGGCAGTGGGGTGTCTATCTGGACCGGTCCGGGCGCGTTCCGCAGCTGTGGGCGGCGAGCAAGTACGGCAAGGAGGTCGTCGCGCTGAAGCGGCCCTATGACAGGGAGGCGGAGACCGTACGGGACCTCGACCGGGTGCTGTGGATCTCGGGCGGCTTCGGGACCGCGCTCGCGTGTGTCGCCGGGTTGCTCGTCGCCACCTGGCTCGGGCGGCGGCTCAGGACCAAGGCCGCGGCGGCGCAGCGCATCGCGGAGGGGGACCTCACGGCGCGGCTGCCGCTGCGCGGCAAGGACGAGATCACCCGGCTCGCGTCGGCCGTGAACACCATGGCCGACGCGCTCGCCGCCCGGCTGCAGGCCGAGCGCGAGGTGACGGCGAACATCGCGCACGAACTGCGCACTCCGGTGGCCGGCATGGTGACGGCGGCCGGGCTGCTGCCGCCGGGGCGCCCCTCCGAGCTCGTGCGGGAGTCGGCGGGGCGGCTGCGGGAGCTCGTCGACGACGTCATCGAGGTGGCGCGGCTCGACGGGGCGGGGGAGCAGGTCGCGGCCGAGCCGTGCGCGCTGGGAGCGCTGGTGCGCAGGTCGGCTGCGGCGGGGGCCGCGGGTGCCGATGGCGTGACCGTCGACGTCGTGCGGGACGTGGAGGTGGTGACGGATCCGCGGCGCGTGGAGCGGATCGTCGCCAACCTCGTCAGCAACGCGCTGCGGCACGGGGCGGCGCCGGTGACGGTCGAGGTCGACGGCGGGGTGGTGCGGGTGCGGGACTCCGGAGGCGGCTTCCCGGAGTCCCTGCTGTCCGCCGGGCCGCAGCGGTTCCGGAGCGGGTGCGGGGAGAAGGGGGTGGGCCTCGGGCTCGGGCTGACGATCGCGCAGGGGCAGGCGCGGGTGCTCGGAGCCGGGCTGCGGTTCGGCAATCCGGCGGGGGGCGGGGCCGAGGCCGTGCTCGATCTGCGGTCGGCCGTCAGGGGGTAGGGCGGGGGCGGGGCAGCGGGGGTGACAGGAGCTTTTCGTAGCAGCGGCTCAGGTCGTCGAAGCGGTAGAGGCCGAACTTCTCCGCGGCGGGGGCGTAGCCGCTGGAGGTGTAGAGGGAGATCGCCTCGGGCTGCTTCGTGCCCGTTTCCAGGACCATGCGGACCCGGCCCGCCGCCTTGGCGTCGGCCTCCAGCGCCGCGAGGATGTGGCGGGCGAGGCCCAGGCCGCGGGCCTCCGGAGTGACGTACATCCGCTTCAGCTCGGCGTCGCCGTCCCGGTAGTTCTCCTCGTTCTCGTCCATGCCGCGCCAGCCGCCCGTCGCCAGTGCGGTGCCGTGTGCGTCGTACGCGATGAGATAGCGGCCGCGTGGCGGCTCGAACATGGTCGGGTCGAGGGGCGTGATGTCCCCCTCGTCGCCGTAGCGCTCGGCGTATTCGAGCTGGACGAGGTCGTTGAGCCGGACCGCGTCGGGGTGCGCGAACGTGACGGTGCGCAGCTGTATCCCGGAGGCGGTTTCGGCGGCGTTCGTCTGGATAGTCATGCGCTCCATCGTACTTCTATGCGTGACGGATGGTGGGTGTGGTGGCGGTGGTGCCGGACCAGTGTGCCGGTCTGGGCCGGTATCGTGCCGGGATGCTCACTGTGACCAGCGTGAATGTGAACGGGCTGCGCGCCGCCGCCAAGAAGGGCTTCGTGGAGTGGCTCGCCGGGACCTCGGCCGACGTGGTGTGCCTCCAGGAGGTGCGGGCCGAGGAGCACCAGCTGCCCGACGAGGTGCGGGCCCCCGAGGGCTGGCACGTCGTGCACGCGCCCGCCGCCGCCAAGGGGCGCGCCGGTGTCTCGCTGTACACGCGCCGTGAGCCGGACCGGGTGCGGGTCGGCTTCGGGTCGCAGGAGTTCGACGGCAGCGGCCGGTACGTCGAGGCGGACCTGCCGGGCGTCACCGTGGCCAGCCTGTACCTGCCCTCCGGCGAGGTCGGCACCGAGCGGCAGGACGAGAAGGTCCGCTTCATGGACGAGTTCCTCGCCTACCTGAAGGAGCTCAAGGCGCGGGCCGCCGCCGACGGGCGCCACGTCGTGGTCTGCGGCGACTGGAACATCGCCCACCGGGAGGCCGACCTCAAGAACTGGAAGGGCAACAAGAAGAACTCCGGGTTCCTGCCGGAGGAGCGTGCCTGGATGGACGAGGTCTTCGCGGAGTACGAGGACGTCGTGCGGGCGCAGCACCCGAACGTCGAGGGTCCCTACTCGTGGTGGTCCTACCGCGGGCGCGCCTTCGACAACGACACGGGCTGGCGCATCGACTACCAGGTCGCGACGGCGGGGCTCGCCGAGCGCGCGCTGAAGGCGTACGTGGAGCGCGCCGCGAGCCACGGCGAGCGGTGGAGCGACCACGCGCCGGTGACGGTGGTCTACGACCTGTAGAGGACTGCCCCAGGTGGGTGGCTGACGGTGGGACACGGGCACAAAGTCCGGTAGAAGGCTGTCCCGGTGCCGGGCGGCATGGCAGATTTCGGTCGCGTACACGCGTCGCGTACATGACCAACTGCCGCGCTGCCGGGGGGATTTCATGCCGACCGTACCCAGGCCTTCGAGTCCTTCGAGTCCTTCGAGTTCTTTGATCCCGTCGAGGCCTTCCAGGCGTGCCGTCGTGCTGGGCGCGGCCGGCGCCGGGATCGCGGCGGCGCTGCCCGCCACCCGCGCGTACGGAACGGGCGGCGACCGCGGGATTGCCGTCGGCACGCCGCCCGTTCTGCTGACCGAGCAGGCGTCCAGACGCCTCCTCGTGCTCGACCCGCGGCGCCGCGTCTGGGACCCGGCCGCCGACCCGTCCGTCGTGCGCTGGGCGTTCTCGCCGGTCGGCGACCCGCGCTACGAGGACCTGCTGCCCGACGTGAGCTGGGTCTACCCGTGCGAGGCGAAGGCGCGGCTGCACCGGCGGCGTACTTACGTCCTGACCACGGCGTCCTTCGGGTTCGTGGCCGTCGTCGAGTACCCGACCGGCAGGCGATACTGGGGTACGGCGATCGGACCCGGCGACGACCTGTTCAACCCGCACAGCGCCGAGATGCTGCCCGACGGCAACGTGGCCGTCGCGTGCAGCACGGGCGCGCGGGTGCGGCTGTACGCGGCGTCGCAGGGGCCGCGGGCCACGCGGTACGCGGAGGCCGGGCTCAAGGGCGCGCACGGGCTGCACTGGGACGGCGCGCGGAACGTGCTCTGGGCGCTCGGCGACGACGAGCTGGTGACGTACGACGTGTGCGGGACGCCCGCCCGGCCCGAGCTGCGGCAGACCTCCGCGATCGGTCTGCCCGTCGGGACGCCGGGGAAGACGCCCGGCGGCCACGATCTCCACCCCGTGGTGGGGCGGCCCGGACGGCTGTGGGTGACGACCAACGCCGCCGTCTTCCAGTACGAGATCGAGTCCCGCGCTTTCGTGCGGGACTTCCCAGGGGCCGCGGAGATCTCCCGCAAGTCCGTGAAGGCCGTCGGCGACGACCCGCGGACCGGGCAGGTCCTGACGACCGTCCCGGAGGGCGGGCTCGAAGAGACCTGGTGGACGACCACGGTGAGCGTGCACCGGCCCGAGTCGAGCTACAAGCTGGTCGGCGGCGGCATCTACAAGGCGCGCTGGTTCATTCCGCTGGACCACCGGGGCCGCCGGCGTCCTCCGGGGCGCGGTCGCTGAGCCTGCGGTCCAGTGCCATCGACAGCTCCGCCTCCACCACGCTCTTGGCGAGCGGACGCAGCTGGTCGATGTCGACGTCGGCGGCGTCCGGCGTATGGGTGCGCATGACGGTGATGAACAACTCCGCGAGCGCGTCCGCGTGTTCGCGCACGCGTTGGCCCGCCTCCAGGACCGCGGCCAGCGGAACTCCCTTGCGCACCAGGGTGGACGACGCGTCGAGCAGGCGGCGGCTGATGTGGACGAGCTCGTCGCCGTCCGTGCCCAGGTAGCCGAGGTCCAGGGCGGCGACGAGGTTCTCGGGGGTGACCTCGCCCGCGAAGTGGTCGGCGAGCTCCTCGGGCGTGAGGCGGACCGGCTGCTCCTCGGTCGGCTCGCCGAGGCCCAGGAGTTCGCCGACATCGCGGCCCTTCTCGAAGGCGTCGGCCAGCTCGGCGATCCCGTTCAGGGTGTGGCCGCGCTCAAGGAGGGCGGCGATCGTGCGGAGTCTGGCCAGGTGGTGCTCGTCGTACCAGGCGATACGGCCCTCGCGGCGGGGCGGCGGGATCAGTCCGCGCTCGCGGTAGAAGCGCACGGTGCGCACGGTGATGCCGGCCTCCGCGGCCAGCGCCTCCATGCGGAACTCGCGTACGCCGCCGTTCGGCGTGCCCCCGCCCCCGCCGCCGGAGGGTCCGTGCCCGGCTCCGCCTTCTCGTTGGTCTGCCACGCGGGCAGCCTAGCCGGGCCCTCGGGACCCCCGCTGCGGCGATACCGACGGTAACTTTCCCCCGCCGGACCCCTACCCATCAGTACGCGACTGCCTTACTCTCCCAATTGCGCCAGTAGACACTGGCAGGGTTCAGTACTTCCGGGAGGCGGCGGAATGACAGAGCACGAGCACGTACGGGTGGCGGTGATCGGATCCGGCTTCGGCGGCCTCGGTGCCGCCGTGCGGCTGCGCCGCGAGGGCATCACCGACTTCGTCGTCCTGGAGCGCGCCGGCGCGGTGGGCGGCACCTGGCGCGACAACAGCTACCCGGGCTGCGCCTGCGACGTGCCCTCGCACCTGTACTCGTTCTCCTTCGCGCCCAACCCGGACTGGCCGCGCACCTTCTCCGGCCAGGAGCACATCCAGGAGTACCTGGAGCACGTCGCCGTCACCTTCCGGCTCCGCCCGCACCTGCGCCTCGACACCGAGGTCAAGCTGATGACCTGGGACGCCGACCGGCTCCGCTGGGTGATCGAGACCAGCAACGGCACCTACAGCGCCGACGTCGTCGTCTCCGCCACCGGGCCGCTCTCCGACCCCAAGACCCCGGACATCGCCGGCATCGACACCTTCCCCGGCAAGGTCTTCCACTCGGCCCGCTGGGACCACGACTACGACCTCGGCGGCAAGCGCGTCGCCATGATCGGCACCGGCGCCTCCGCCATCCAGATCGTGCCCGAGATCCAGAAGCGGGTCGGCAGGCTCACCCTCTTCCAGCGCACGCCCCCGTGGGTCATGCCGCGCGCCGACCGCGCCATCACCGGCGCCGAGCGCTGGCTGCACAAGCAGCTGCCCTTCACCACGCAGGCCAGGCGCGGCCTCCTGTGGGGCATCAGGGAGCTGCAGGTCCAGGCGTTCACCAAGCGGCCCAACGAGCTCGGCATGGTCGAGCAGATCGCCAAGCGGAACATGTACCGGGCCATCAAGGACCCGGCGCTGCGGGCCAAGCTGACCCCGACGTACCGCATCGGCTGCAAGCGCATCCTGCTCTCCAACACGTACTACCCGGCGCTCGCGAAGCCCAATGTCGACGTCGTCGCCAGCGGTCTGAGCGAGGTGCGCGGCAACACCGTCGTCGCCGCGGACGGCACGGAGACCGAGGTCGACGCGATCATCTTCGGCACCGGGTTCCACGTCACGGACATGCCGATCGCCGAGCGCGTGGTGGGCGACGAGGGCCAGACCCTCATGGAGAGCTGGAAGGGCGGCATGAACGCGCTGCGCGGCGCGACCGCGGCCGGCTTCCCCAACTGGATGACGATCATCGGCCCGAACACCGGGCTCGGGAACTCCTCCATGATCCTGATGATCGAGTCGCAGCTGAACTACATGGCCGACTACCTGCGCCAGCTCGACGTCCTCGGGGGCCGCGCCGCCCTCGCCGCCCGGCCCGACTCCGTGAGCGCCTGGAACCACCGGGTGCAGGAGCGCATGAAGCGGACCGTGTGGAACACCGGCGGCTGCAACAGCTGGTACCTCGACGAGAACGGCGTCAACACGACGGTCTGGCCCGGCACGACCACCGAGTTCAGGGCGGCGACGCGGCGGGTCGACCTCTCCGAGTACGAGGTGGTGCGGCCCCCGAAGCCGCAGGCGGCGGCGGGCGACCGCGAGGCGAAGAAGGTCGAGGCCGGGGCATGAGCCGACTGACCCATGTGACGAGCGGCGCCTACGCCCCGCCCGCCGCCGCCCGCGAAGTCACCGCCGTCTCCGCCGACGGAGCCCGGATCCACGTCGAGGTGCACGGCCCCGAGTCGGCGCCCGCCGTGGTGCTCGCCCACGGGTGGACCTGCTCGACGGCCTTCTGGGCGGCACAGATACGCGACCTCCGTGCCGACCACCGCGTCATCGCCTACGACCAGCGGGGGCACGGGCGCAGTGTGGCTCCCGCGGCCGCCGACGGGTACAGCACGCGGGCGCTCGCCGACGACCTCGAGGCGGTGCTCGCCGAGACGCTCGCGCCGGGCGAGAAGGCCGTGCTCGTGGGGCACTCCATGGGCGGCATGACGATCATGGCCGCGGGCGGCCGCGCCGGGGTGCGGGAGCACGCCGCCGCCGTCCTGCTGTGCAGCACGGGGAGTTCGGCGCTGGTCGCGGAGTCGCTGGTCGTGCCGCTGCTGCGGGCCGGGCGGGCGCGGACCAGGATCACGCGGTCGGTGCTCGGCTCGCGCGCCCCGCTCGGGCCCGTCACGCCCGTGGCCAAGCGGATCCTCAAGTACGCGACGATGGGCCCCGGCGCCGCGCCCGAGAAGGTCGAGGCCTGCGCGCGCATCGTGCACGCCTGCCCCCGGGACGTGCGCCACGGCTGGTCGAGCGTGCTGGACGCGCTGCAACTGGACGTGGAAGTGGGCGGGTTGAAGGTGCCCACGGCCGTCGTCGCCGGCACGTCCGACCGCCTCACGCCCGTGGTGCACGCGCGGCGCATCGCGGCCGCCCTGCCGGAGTGCCTGGGGCTCACCGAGCTCGCCGGGATCGGACACATGACACCCATCGAGGCACCCGAGGCCGTCACGGGACGGATCAGGGAGCTCGTCGGAACGTACGTACAGGTCAAGGAGGGCGCATGAGCAGGGTCAGCCTCGAAGGACAGGTCGCGGTCGTCACGGGTGCGGCGCGCGGAGTCGGTGAACTGCTCGCGCGCAAGCTGTCGGCGCGCGGCGCGAAGGTCGCACTCGTCGGCCTGGAGCCCGACGAGCTGAAGCAGGTGTCGGAGCGGCTGCACACCGAGTCCGCGCACTGGCACGCGGACGTCACCGACCACGCGGCGATGGCGCAGGTCGCCCAGGAGGTCAAGCGGCACTTCGGCAAGGTCGACATCGTCGTCGCCAACGCGGGCGTCGCCAGCGGCGGCCCGTTCGTGGAGTCCGACCCGGACGCGTGGCGCCGCGTCATCGAGGTCAACCTCATCGGCAGCGCGGTGACCGGCCGGGCCTTCCTGCCCGTCCTCATGGAGAGCCGCGGCTATCTGCTGCAGATCGCCTCGCTTGCCGCGATCACCCCGGCGCCGATGATGACGGCGTACTGCGCGTCGAAGTCGGGCGTGGAGGCGTACGCGCACGCGCTGCGGGCCGAGGTCGGCTACAAGGGCGTCAAGGTCGGCGTCGGCTATCTGTCGTGGACCGACACGGACATGGTGCGGGGCGCCGACCAGGACGACGTGATGCGGGAGTTGCGGCAGCGGCTGCCGTGGCCGTCGAACAAGACGTATCCGCTGGGTCCCGCGGTGGACCGGATAGTGGCGGGCATAGAGCGCCGCTCCAGCCATGTGTACGCGCAGTGGTGGCTGCGGGGCATGCAGGGCATCCGCGGCTATCTGCCCGCGGTCATCGGGTCGGTCGGCCAGCGCGAGATGAAGCGGTTCGAGCCGCGGCTCGGCAGCGTGTCGACGGGGCTCGTCGGGGCGGGCGGCTCGGCGGACGAGCAGGCGCGCGCGGTGAGTTGATCCCCCGGGTGCGCGGAAACGGCAGAGGCCCCCGGCGTCCCGGGGGCCTCCTCGCACGAGCCAGGCGTCAGGCGTCGTAGTCCTGGTCGAACTTGTCCCGCTGCTCCTGCGCGGCCTCACGGGCCTGGTCCGGAGCCTGCGAGGACCGCTCGCTCGCCTCGTCCTGGGCCTGCGAGGCGCGGTCGCGCGCCTCGTCGCTCTTGTCGCCCATGGAGTCCTTGGCCTTGTTGGCGAGGTCCTGAGCCTTGTCCTGGAACTGGTCCTTGATGCCCATGCGTTTCACTCCCGGTTCTGGGTGAGGGGGATGGGGCCTCGACCAGATTTACACGGTCGGACATTTCGCGCATTTCGATCATGTGAGGCCCTGCATACGGGGCTTCACGGCGAGCCCGGAACCTTCACGGCCGGGGTGGCAGCGGTGGGCGGCGGCGGTCCGGCACGTCCGAGTGGTCCGGGGGCGCGGCCGCCGGATTCCGCTCCAGGAGGTCAAGCGCGAGCTGCACCGCGTCGTCGAGCTGCGCGTGCCGTCCCTCCGCCCAGTCCAGAGGGGTGCGCAGGATGTCGAGGTCGGGGCTGACGCCGTGGTTCTCCACGCCCCAGCCGTACGCGTCGAACCAGCCCGCGTTCATCGGCACCGTGATCACCGTGCCGTCGCCGAGCGCGTGCCGCCCGGTCATGCCGACCACGCCGCCCCAGGTGCGCTGCCCCACGACGGGCCCGAGCCCGAGCAGCTTGAAGGCAGCCGTGATCATGTCGCCGTCGGAGGAGGTCGCCTCGTCGGCGAGCGCCACCACGGGCCCCCGGGGCGCGTTCGAGGTGTACGACACCGGCTGGGCGTTGCGCGTCAGGTCCCAGCCGAGGATCTTCCGCGTCAGCTTCTCGATGACGAGTTCGCTGATGTGGCCGCCCGCGTTGCCGCGCACGTCCACGATCAGGGCGGGCCGCGACACCTCAAGGCGCAGGTCCCGGTTGAACTGGGCCCAGCCCGAGCCGCCCATGTCGGGGATGTGCAGGTAGCCGCAATTGCCGCCGCTCAACTCCCGGACGACGCCACGGCGTTTGGCCACCCAGTCCTGGTAGCGCAGGGGGCGTTCGTTGATGAGGGGGACGATCGCGACCCGGCGGGCCCGGCCCTCGCCCTCCGGCTCGAAGGTCAGCTCGACCGTGGTGCCGCCCGCCGCCGAGAGGAGGGGGTAGGGGCCGGTCACCGGGTCGACCGGGCGGCCGTCGATGTGCGTGAGGACCGCGCCCTCCCTGATGCCCGCGCCGGCCAGCGGCGAGCGGGCCTTGGAGTCGGAGGAGTCGCCGGGCAGGATCCGCTTGACCATCCAGCCGTCGTCCCTGCGCACGAGGTTGGCGCCGAGGAGGCCCATGGCGCGCTGGTAGTGGGGCGGGCCTTCGTTGCGGCGGGCGGGGGAGACGTACGCGTGGGAGGTGCCCAGTTCGCCGAGGACCTCGCGGAGCAGGTCCGCGAACTCGTCGGGGGACGCGACCCGTTCGACCAGCGGCCGGTACTGCGCGAGCACGCCGTCCCAGTCGATGCCGGACATCTCGGGGTCCCAGAAGTAGGCGCGGATGATCCGGCCCGCCTCTTCGTAGGCCTGGCGCCACTCGGCGGCCGGGTCGACCTCGTGCAGGATGCGGCGCAGGTCGATCCAGACGGTGGTGTCGCCGTCGCCGACCTCGGTGGAGGGCACGGCGCTCAGGTCGCCCTCGTCGACGACCACGAGCCGTGAGCCGTCGCCGCTGAGCGCGAACCAGTCGAGGTGGTCGACGAGCTGGGACTTCTTGGCCTTGGTGATGTTGAAGTACTCGAGGGTGGGGCGGCCCGACATGTCGGCGGGGTTCACGAAGGTCTCGCCGAGCGCGCCCGAGATCGGCCAGCGCAGCCAGACCAGGCCGCCGCCGCTGACGGGGTGCAGCGCCGAGTACTTCGACGCGGCGACGGGGAACGGTGTGACGCGCGACTCCAGGCCCTCGATCTCCACGGTGGTGGTGCCGTCGCCCCCGCTGCCCTCGGCCGGGTCCAGGCCGCCCGCCGCGGGCCGCCCGTCGGGCAGCAGCGCGAACGGGGACGGGGTCGCCGACGACAGCGGTACGAGGTAGGGGCGGCAGCCGAGCGGGAAGGACAGGTCGCCGGTGTGCACGTCGTAGACCGGGTCGAAGCCGCGCCAGGAGAGGAAGGCGAGGTAGCGGCCGTCGCGGGTGAAGACGGGGTTCTCGTCCTCGAAGCGGCCGTTGGTGACGTCGACGATCGCGCGCATGCCGGGGCCCGCGATACGGGCCAGCTTGATCTGGCGCAGAGACCGGCCGATGCCCGGGTGCGACCAGGTCAGCCAGCAGCCGTCGGGCGAGAAGGCCAGGTCGCGGACGGGCCCGTTGATGGAGCGGATCAGCTCGGTGACCTCGCCGTCGGACTCCTCCGTGACGTCGAGAAGGAGCAGGCGGCCGTCGTTGGACGCGATGGCGAGGCGCTCGCCGTCGCGGTCGGCCACCAGTTCCTGGACGCGGCCGAGCTGCCCGCCCGCCAGCCTGCGGGGCTCGCGGGCGCCGCTGGCCCTGGGCAGATAGGCGATCTCGACGGCGTCCTCGCCGTCGGCGTCGGTGACGTAGGCGACCTGTCCGCCCGTGCCGAGCATCTCGGGCAGCCGGACGCGCACGCCGGGGGTGTCGGTGATGGTGCGGGCGGGGCCGTCGCGGTGGGTGAGCCAGTAGAGGGAGCCGCGGACGACGACGGCGCTGGCCCGGCCCGTCGTGTCCACGGAGAGCGCGTCGACGTGCTGGGCGGCGGGCACCTGGTAGATCCGCCGTCCGGCGCGCGGTCCGCCGAGCCGCACGTCGAGCCTGCGGGGCACGGAGTCCGCCGCGAGAGTGTCGACCAGCCAGACGTCGCCCGCGCACTGGTAGACGACACGGGTGCCGTCGCTGGACGCGTGGCGGGCGTAGAACGTGTCGTGGTCGGTGTGGCGGCGCAGGTCGGAGCCGTCGGGCAGGCAGGAGTAGAGGTTGCCGACGCCCTCGTGGTCGGAGAGGAACGCGATGCGTCCCGCGACGAACATGGGGGAGTCGAGGTGCCCGTCGAGGTCGGCGAGGATCTGCTCGCCGTGCACCCACAGGCGGCCGGTCGCGCCGCCCCGGTACCGCTTCCAGGCGGCGGGTTCGTGCGGCGGCTTGCCCGTCAGGAGCAGGGTCTTGCGGTCCCCGTCGCCGTCGGCGAGCTCGTCGGTGATCGCGATGTCCCAGACCGGGCCCCAGGGCAGCTTGCCGCCGGGCGAGCCGTCGGTGGGGACGCAGTAGGCCCAGCAGAAGTACGAGAACGGCTGGCCGTGCGAGGAGACGGCGAGGATGTCGCCGTCGGGGGACCAGCCGCAGACCCGGGTGTCGGTGCTGCCCCAGTACGTCAGGCGGCGTGCGGGCCCGCCGTCCACGGGTGCGAGGTGGATCTCCGGGTCGAGGCTGCGCCAGGTCGTGTACGCGATGTGGCGGCCGTCCGGCGAGAAGCGGGGGTGGCTCACCTTCGTACGGTCGACGGTGAGCCGCCAGGCCCGGTCGGCGGGTGAGCCCTCGGGGGTGAGGGGTGCCACCCACAGGTCGTCCTCGGCCGCGAAGCAGAGGCGATCGCCGCTGAGGTGCGGAAAACGCAGGTAGGCGTGGTCGTCCTGGAGGTCGTCGCGCTCGTCGGTCACCTCACCATGCTTTTCCGCTCGGCAGGCGGCGGCAACTCGTGCCGGGGGTGAAATGGCGGGGTGAACGGGGGGTCGACGGATCGGGTGACGTAGCACACGTACGAAACGGTTTCGTTTCGCTCGGCGGGGAGCGTACAGTCGTGGCGTACGAAACCGTTTCGTTCCGCGTGACGAGTTCCGTGAGGCGAGCTCCATGAGACGAGCTCCGTGAGACGAGTACCGAGTGATGAGCAGGAGGTGACGATCGTGGCGGAGACCGCGACAACACGGCGCACCAGGATCACGCCCGAGCGCGAGGCCGAGCTGTACGAGGCCGTGCTCGACCTGCTCCGCGAGGTCGGCTACGACGCCCTCACCATGGACGCCGTCGCCGCCCGCACCCGGTCCAGCAAGGCGACCCTCTACCGCCAGTGGGGGAGCAAGCCGGAGCTGATCGCCAAGGCGCTGCGGCACAACAAGCCGGCGTCCCTCGCGGACATCGACACCGGGTCGCTGCGCGGCGACCTGGACGAGATGGTGTCCCGCTCGGACGACTGTCAGATGGAGAAGGACGCCGCGCTGATGCGGGGCCTGTTCCATGCCATCCACGACAACCCGGAACTCCACCAGGCGCTGCGGAACCTGCTCATCGAGCCGGAGCTCACCGGCCTGAACGACCTGCTGCGCAGAGCCGTGGAGCGTGGCGAGGTCGCCGCGGACAATCCGGCGCTGGAGTACGTCGTCCACATGATGGTCGGCGGTTTCGTCGCCCGGGACCTCATCGAGGACCGCCCGGTCGACCGCGAGTTCCTCGCCTCGTACATCGATGCCGTGATCCTCCCCGCCCTCGGCATCTGACCCGACCGCCCCCTGTTCCTGACGCGCACCGCTCACGTCGTCGGGCTGATCTCCCCTGCCCAATCCGGACCACACGACCTGACCGGGAGTACGCCTCCGTGGCCACTTTCCTCTACAAACTCGGCAAACTCGCCTTCCGGCGACGCCATTTCGTCGCCCTCATATGGGTGGCGCTCCTGACGCTCGCCGGGGTCGGCGCCGCGTCCGCGCCCACCGCCGCGTCCAGCAGCTTCTCCATACCTGGCACCGAGGCCCAGAAGGCCTTCGACCTGCTGGAGAAGCGGGCCCCCGAAGCCAGCGCCGACGGAGCCAGCGCCCGCGTCGTCTTCAAGGCACCGGACGGCGAGAAGGTCACCGACAAGGCCAACAAGGCCGAGATCGAGAAGACCGTCGCCGCCGTCAAGGCGGGCTCGGACCAGGTGGCCCGCGCGGACAGCCCCTTCGTCTCCAAGACGGTCAGCAAGGACGGCTCCACGGCGTACGCCTCCGTCTCGTACAAGGTCACTTCGATGGAGCTGACCGACGACGACCGCGACGCGCTGGAGAAGACCACCGACGACGCGCGGGACGCGGGGCTCACGGTCGAGGTCGGCGGCGACGCGCTGCAGGCCATGCCCGAGACCGGTTCCACCGAGATCATCGGCATCGCGATCGCGGCGGTCGTCCTCGTCATCACCTTCGGCTCGCTCATCGCGGCCGGACTGCCGCTGATCACCGCGCTGATCGGCGTGGGCATCGGCGTCTCCTCGATCACCGCGCTCGCCAACGCGCTCGACCTCGGCACCACCACGTCGACGCTCGCCATGATGATCGGCCTCGCGGTCGGCATCGACTACGCCCTCTTCATCGTCTCGCGCTACCGCGGCGAACTCGCCGAAGGACGCGACCGCGAGGATGCGGCGGGACGGGCCGTCGGCACCGCGGGTTCCGCGGTCGTCTTCGCCGGACTCACCGTGGTCATCGCGCTGGTCGGCCTCGCCGTCGTCAACATCCCGATGCTCACCAAGATGGGCTTCGCCGCGGCCGGCACGGTCGTCATCGCCGTCCTCATCGCGCTCACCCTCATCCCTGCGCTGCTCGGGTACGCGGGCAAGCGGGTCCTGCCCGCGGGCGAGAAGAGCAAGCTGTTCGGCGGCGGCAGGAAGAAGGCCGCCGACGGAGGCGAGGCCGGTGAGCCGAAGCAGAACATGGGCACCCGCTGGGCGCGCTTCGTGGTCCGCCGTCCCGTCGCCGTGCTGCTCGTCGGCATCGTGGGCCTCGGCGCCGCGGCCATCCCGGTCTCGCAGCTGGAGCTCGGCCTGCCGGACGACGGTGCGCAGCCGACGTCCACGACCCAGCGCAAGGCGTACGACCTGGTCTCGGAGGGCTTCGGGCCCGGCTTCAACGGCCCGCTGATGGTCGTCGGTGACCTCAAGGGCGCCGACGACCCGAAGGCCGCGGCCGGGGAGATCACCAAGACGATCTCCAAGCTCGACGACGTCCTGACCGTCGCCCCGCCGATGCTCAACAAGGACAAGGACACCGCGATCATCAGCGTCGTCCCGTCCTCCAAGCCCAGCGGCATCGAGACCGAGGACCTGGTCCACTCGATCCGCGACACCGGCGCGCAGATCAAGTCCGACTCGGGCGCCGACATCATGGTCACCGGCACCACGGCCATGAACATCGACGTCTCGCAGAAGCTCAACGACGCCCTGCTGCCCTATCTGGCACTGGTCGTGGGCCTCGCGTTCCTGCTCCTGATCATCGTCTTCCGCTCGATCCTGGTCCCGCTCAAGGCGGCCCTCGGCTTCCTGCTCTCGGTGCTCGCGGCCCTCGGCGCGGTCGTCGCGGTCTTCCAGTGGGGCTGGCTCGGCTCGCTCTTCGGCGTGGAGCAGACCGGACCGATCATGTCGATGATGCCGATCTTCATGGTGGGCGTCGTCTTCGGCCTCGCGATGGACTACGAGGTCTTCCTCGTGACCCGCATGCGGGAGGCGTACGTCCACGGGGAGCGGCCCGGCCAGGCGATCGTGACCGGGTTCCGGCACGGGGCCCGGGTGGTCTCCGCGGCGGCCGTCATCATGATCGCGGTCTTCGCCGGCTTCATCGGCTCGTCCGAGCAGATGGTGAAGATGATCGGCTTCGGCCTGGCCATCGCGGTCTTCTTCGACGCCTTCGTGGTCCGCATGGCGCTGGTGCCCGCGGTCCTCGCGCTGCTCGGCAAGAAGGCGTGGTGGCTGCCCAAGTGGCTGGACCGCGCGCTGCCGAACGTCGACGTCGAGGGAGAGGGCCTGCGCACGGTGGCGGAGAAGGGCGCCGACGGCGACCGGGAACTGGAACGCGTCTGAGCCGTCTGAGTTGTCTGAGCCATCTGGGCCGCGTACGGCTCAGTGGGTGATCGGGGTGGCGGCCACGTGGGTGCGGCGCAGGAAGCGGATCAGTGCCGACGCGTCGAACTGCACGACCGTTACCCCGTCCGCCTCGTGGAACTCCACGACCGTCTGGACCCGCCCGCACGGCCATACGTGGACATTGCCGGAGGTCACGGGCGCCCGGAGCCCGCGTTCCAGGAGCTGCCGGGAGAAGACCCGATGAGGGGAGCCGGGGAGGCCGATCCGCACCGCGTGCGGGTCAGCCTCCCCGTCGTAGTGGAGGATGACGGGGACGGCGCGGTGGCCCTCGGAGGAGTCCGTGACGAGGTGGGCGCGTGCGTACTGCTCGACTGCGGACATCGCTGAACTCCTCATCCTTACGGACACTTCCTCACCAATGTCCCATATGTCCCGAACTTCGCCGCGGATGACATCGACAGGGCATCGACAGGGCATCGACAGGGCATCGGCGGGCATCGGCAGGGCACCGGCGGTCGGCGTAGTCGAATCGGGACCGACGCGCTCTTGCAAGCCGTTTGCAACAGAGCACTATCATTGAACGGTTCACGAGCCGTCCGCCCTGTCCAGGGCCCCTGCCCAGGAGCGCGCGCATGCATGTCCCCGACGGGTTCATCAACGTCCCGGTCTCGGCGGCCGCCGGGGTCGTCGCGGCAGGTGCCGTCGCCGTCAGCCTCAAGGGCGCCCGGCGCGAGCTCGACGAGCGCACCGCGCCGCTCGCCGGCCTCGTCGCGGCCTTCATCTTCGCCGTGCAGATGCTGAACTTCCCCGTCGCGGCGGGCACCAGCGGCCACCTCCTCGGAGGGGCGCTCGCGGCGATCCTCGTCGGGCCCTTCACCGGGGTCCTCTGCGTCTCCGTCGTCCTGCTCATGCAGGGCGTGCTCTTCGCGGACGGCGGTCTGACCGCGCTCGGCGTGAACATCTCCGACATGGCGATCGTCACGACCGTCGTCGCCTACCTCGTCTTCCGCGGCCTGGTGAAGGTGCTGCCCCGCGGCCGCCGCTCGATCACGGTGGCCTCCTTCGCGGCCGCGCTCCTGTCCGTGCCCGCCGCCGCGGTCGCCTTCACCTTCATCTACGCCCTCGGCGGCACGACCGACGTCTCCATCGGCAAGGTCGCCACCGCGATGGTCGGCGTCCACGTCCTCATCGGCATCGGCGAGGCCGCCATCACCGCCCTCACCGTCGGCGCGGTCGTCGCCGTGCGGCCCGACCTCGTGTACGGAGCCCGGGGTCTCACGCGGCCGCTCAAGCTGCGCGTCGCCGGGGAACTGGTGGACGCGCCCGCCGCCGAACCCGTGCCCGCCGCTGCCCGCTCCCCCCGGTCCACCCGCACGGTGTGGATCGCGGGCATCGTCGCCTCCCTCGTCCTCGCGGGCTTCGTCAGCTTCTACGCCTCCGCCGACCCCGACGGTCTGGAGAAGGTCGCCCACGACAAGGGCATCGACAAGAAGGCCGAGGAGCACGCCGCCGCGGACTCCCCGCTCGCCGACTACGGCGTCAAGGACATCACCGACGCCCGCCTCTCCGGTGGCCTCGCGGGCGTGATCGGCGTCGGCGTCACGGTCGTCGCGGGCTCGGCGGTCTTCTGGGGTCTGCGCCGCCGCCGTACGAACGACACCTCACCGGCCGCCGTGCCCGAGGACGTCACCTCCGAGAAGGTCTGACATGGGCGCGGGCCACGCCCACCGGCTCTACCGGCGGGGCCACTCACCGGTGCACGCGCTGCCCCCGCACACCAAGCTCGCGGCGGTCCTCTGCTTCGTGATCGTCGTGGTCTCCACGCCGCGCGAGGCGATGTGGGCCTTCGGTCTGTACGCGGTGCTGCTGGGCGTGGTCACGTACGCCGCCCGCGTCCCCGCCGGGTTCGTGCTGAAGCGGCTCCTGATCGAGATCCCGTTCGTGGCGTTCGCCGTGCTGCTGCCGTTCGTCGCCCAGGGCGAGCGCGTCGACGTCCTCGGGCTCTCCCTGAGCGTCAACGGACTCTGGGGCGCCTGGAACGTCCTGGCCAAGGGGACGCTGGGCGTCGCCGCTTCGGTGCTGCTCGCCGCCACCACGGAGCTGCGCGAGCTCCTGCTCGGGCTCCAGCGGCTCAAGCTGCCGCCACTGCTCGTCCAGATCGCCTCGTTCATGATCCGGTACGGCGACGTGATCACCGACGAGATGCGCCGCATGAAGATCGCGCGGGAGTCGCGCGGCTTCGCGGCGCGGGGCGTGCGGCAGTGGGGCGTCCTCGCCAAATCGGCGGGCGCGCTCTTCATCCGCTCGTACGAGAGGGGGGAGCGGGTGCACCTGGCGATGGTCAGCCGGGGGTATGCCGGGTCGATGCCGGTCATCGACGACATCACGGCCTCCCGCGCCCAGTGGACGTACGCGCTGACTCTGCCCCTGACCGCTCTCGTCGTATGCCTGTTGGGATGGACGCTGTGACTGATGCGACCGATGTGATCGATGCGGCCACCGCATCTCTTGAGGTCTCGGGCCTCGCCTTCGCCTATCCGGACGGGCACCAGGCCCTCTTCGGCGTCGACTTCACCGTCGGGCGCGGCGAGCGCGTCGCCCTGCTCGGGCCGAACGGCGCGGGCAAGACGACCCTCGTCCTGCACCTCAACGGCATCCTGACCGGCGGCGCGGGCACGGTCACCGTGGCCGGGCTGCCCGTCGGCAAGACGCACATGGCGGAGATCAGGCGAAGGGTCGGCATCGTCTTCCAGGACCCGGACGACCAGCTGTTCATGCCGACCGTGCGCGAGGACGTGGCCTTTGGACCCGCGGCGGGCGGGCTGCGGGGGCCCGAGCTCGAGGCGCGGGTGCACAAGGCGCTGGGGCAGGTGGGCATGGCGGAGTTCGCGGACCGCCCGCCGCACCACCTCTCCTTCGGGCAGCGGCGCAGGGTGGCGGTCGCGACGGTGCTCGCGATGGAGCCGGAGATCCTCGTCCTGGACGAGCCGTCCTCGAACCTCGACCCGGCGTCGCGCCGCGAACTCGCCGACATCCTGCGGTCGCTGGACGTGACGGTCCTGATGGTCACGCACGACCTGCCGTACGCCCTGGAGCTGTGCCCGCGCGCCCTGATCCTCAGTGACGGCGTCATCGCGGCGGACGGCCCGACGGGCGAGCTGCTCTCCGACGGGGATCTGATGGGAGCCCACCGCCTGGAACTGCCTTTCGGCTTCGATCCGAAGACAGTGCGGGTTGGAGGCTAGGGAATCGACGGCGCTTGGGTGCTGTTGGCCTTGTTATGAGCGATGTCGCAGGTGTCATGAGCGTCAGGGGTGGGGTGCGGGCGCGGGTGCACGGCACCGTGGCTGCCGGATACGAGCCGGTGCGGGACGCGTTCGTACGCAACTTCGGTGAGCGCGGGGAGCGGGGCGCGGCGGTGACCGTGTACCGGGACGGGCGCCGGGTGGTGGACCTGTGGGGCGGCATGAAGGACATCGACGGGGACCCCTCGTCGTCCGGTGGCCCCGCCTCCTCCGGTGGCCCCGCCTCCTCCGGTGGCCCCGCCTCCTCCGGTGGCCCCGCCTCCTCCGGGGATGCTCCTTGGGAGCGGGGTACGGCTCAGATCGTGCGCTCGGCGACGAAGGGCGTGGCGGCGGCCGCGGTACTCCTCCTGCACCAGCGGGGCGAACTGGACCTGGACGCGCCGGTCGGCTCGTACTGGCCGGAGTTCAAGGCGCGCGGCAAGGAGCGCGTTCTCGTACGTCACGTCCTCGCGCACCGCGCCGGTGTCCCCGCCCTGGACCGTCCGCTGACGCCCGCCGAGGCGCTCGACCCGGACCTCGGCGCCGCGGTGGTCGCGGCGCAGGCCCCCTTCTGGGAGCCCGGCGAGGACCACGGCTACCACGCGCAGACGTACAGCTGGCTCGTCGGTGAACTCGTGCGGCGCGTGACGGGCAGGCCCGTCGGGGAGTGGATCGCGGACGAGATCGCGCGGCCGCTCGGGCTCGACCTGTGGCTCGGGTTGCCGGAAGCGGAGGTGGACCGGGCCGGGCGCCTGGGCCGCATCGAGGCTCCGGCGGGGCCGGGCGGGCTCCGGATGCGGCCCAAGCGGAACGTGGCGGAGGCGTACGCGGACGCGGAGTCGCTGACCCGTCGGGCGTTCGGGGCGATCGATCCCTCGCCGGACGAGAACGACTCCGCGTACCGGGCGGCGGCGCTGCCCGCGTCCAACGGTGTCGCGACGGCGGACGCGCTGGCCCGCTTCTACGCGGGGCTGATCGGCGATGTGGAGGGCGGGCGGCGCCTGTTCGCTCCCGCCACGGCGGAGCTGGCGCGGACGGAGGCGTCGGCGGGCCCCGACCGCGTCCTGGTCGTCAACACCCGCTTCGGCCTCGGCTACATGCTCCACGGGGCGGCGTCCCCGCTCCTCGGCCCCGGCTCGTTCGGCCACCCGGGCCGCGGCGGCGCCCTCGGTTTCGCCGACCCGGAGTCGGGCGTGGCCTTCGGCTACGTCACCAACGGCATGAACAAGGGCGTGACGGCGGACCCGCGGGCGCAGGCGTTGGTGCGGGCGCTGCGGGAGTCTCTGTAACGGGTGGGGCCACGGCCCTGCGGGGGCCCAGGTTCGCGCGCCGTGCCCTGCTGCCACGGTCTGACCTGATGTCCCCCTGCGCGCGGGGGCCGCGTCTGAGCCTCCGGCGCCGCCCCACTGGCGCGTTCCCGCCAGCTCCCCACCCGCCCGCCCCGACATCAGCGCCGGCGCCCGTCCTGGCCCCGGGGGGCTCCCAGGGTCTGCCCTGACGCCCCGCTGCGCGCAGGGGCCGCGTCCGCACCTCTCGCCCCGCCCCCTTGGCGCGTTCCCGCCAGCTCCCCACCCACCCGCCCTCAACAGCGGTCTGGACAGCCCCCAGGCCAGGCCATCGTTCAGGCCCCACGGGTCAGCCGTCGACGCACCGCCCGCCCGACCGTCCTCGCCGGCAATCTCCGCGTCCCGCAGCGTTGCGCCGTCGTGGCCAGCCTTCAGCTCCGGCTCCGTCGCTCGTCGGCGCCCCACGCGGAGCGATCGGAGACATCCGCCCGCGCCTCGACTCCGCGCAGGACCAGCAGCCCCCCGACACCCGGGACGAGCGCCCGCCATCGCGCACCCGGAGTCGACGCGGGCGTCAGCATCCACGTGGACGCGATGACCACCAGGTACGCCGTGCCGTGCAACGGACCGAGCAGCCCCGAGAGCAGACGGGCATGAACCGTGAACAGGTTGGCGAGGAGGAGGGCCAGGGACGCGGCCTCCACGAACGCCGCGATGCGGAGCGTACGCACGGCGATCACGCCCCCGTCGTGGAGCCGGGGCGGACGATCATCAGGACGGTGACCGTCGCCCAGAGGAGGTTGAAGACGCCGGTCAGCATGGCGAGGCGGGACGCTGCGCGCCGCGCGCCTTCGACCGGGCCGACCGAGCCAACCGGGGCAACCGCAGCCGGGCCAGCCGGGCCAGCCGGGTGAGCCGGACCGGCCGAGCCAACCGGGCCAACCGCAGCCGGGCCAGCCGGATCAGCCGGATCAGCCGGATCAGCCGGGCCAACCGCAGCCGGGCCAGCCGGATCAGCCGGGCCAACCGCAGCCGGGCCAGCCGGATCAGCCGGACCAGCCAGGTCAACCGGGCCAGCCGGATCAGCCGGACCAGCCAGGTCAACCGGGCCAGCCGGACCAGCCGGACCAGCCAGGTCAACCGGACCAGCCGGACCAGCCGGACCAGCCGGACCAGCCGGACCAGCCGGACCGGCCGGACCGGCGAGGCCAGCCGGGCCAGCCAGACCCGCCATGTCCAGCAGCCCCCGCTGCCCCGGCAGAATCACCAACGCAAGCAACCCCGCCGCGATCCCCGTCAGGAGCAGCGAGGCGATCAGCCACGCGTCGGTGAGGACGCCGAGCTGGACGGCCGTGGCGATGCCGAAGACGGGGACGGCGAGGCCGGCGACCGCGTAGGCGCGGCAGACGCGGTGCAGGAGCGCGGCGATTCCGGGGGCGCGGTCGTCGGCCGGCCCCCTGTCACCGGCACCGGCACCGGCACCGGCCGCGCCCAGGGCCCGCAGTGCATACCGCGGGAACATCGACGCCGCGACGGTGATCGACCCGACGGCGAGGATCGCCGCGAGGACGTGCACGGACAGCAGGAACTTGGTCATGGCGGAACCTCCAGGGGCGCGGGACGGCGCCCACGCACCGGAACTCGGAACTAATACGTTGGCTGCCAATACATACACCGCCAACCCATCCCTTGTGTAGGCTGCCTACTCATGAAGGCGGATGCGGTGCGAGGGCACCTCGACGGGCTGCTGCTGGCCGTACTGGAGCCGGGCCCGCTGCACGGGTACGCGATCATCACCTCGGTGCAGCGCCGAAGCGGCGGCGCGCTGGAGTTGCGTACGGGCACGATCTACCCGGCGCTGAACCGCCTGGAGCGCCTCGGCCTGCTGAGCAGCAGCTGGGAGTCGGCGGCGGGCGAGCGTCGCCGCAGGGCGTACGAACTGACGGACGCGGGACGCGCGACGCTCGCCGGGGAGCGGGCCGCGTGGAGCGAGTTCACCGCGGCGATCGGCGCGGTCCTGAACCCCGGCACCCAGCCCGGCGCACACCCCGGTACACAGCCCGGACTCGCCACATGAGCCCCATCGACGACCACGTCGCCGCACTGACGGCGGCCCTGCGCGGCCCGATGCGCGCCAAGTCCCGCCTCATCGAGGAGATGCACGACGGTCTGGTGGACACGGCGGCCGCGTACGCCGACGCGGGAATGGACGAGGCGGAGGCGGCGCGTCTGGCGGTACGCGAGTTCGGTACCGTCGACGAACTCGTCCCCGGCTGTCAGCGCGAACTGACCGTCGTCCAGGCTCGTCACACCGCACGCACGGTCGCGCTCACCGCGCCGTTCCTGGTCGCCTGCTGGTACCTCGCGCGTACGGCGGGCAGCGCCCCGGCGCCGGCCTGGCAACTGCCGCACGCGGCACAACTCGCACAACTCCTGGCAGTCCACCTGGCGTTCGTCGCGACCCTCGCCGCGCTGCTCGCCGCGGCGACACTGGCCGCGACCGGCACCCTCGCCCGCCGGCTGCCCACCCCGGACCGGCTGCCCCTCGTGGTCGCCTGGGCCGGCACCACCGCGAGCGCCGCGATGGCCGTCGCGACCCTCGCCCTCGCCACCGCCGCGGCCCTGGCCACGAACTGGCCCCTGCTCGCCGCCGCCGGAGCCCTCGCCGCCGCCGCCCACGCGATCGTGGCGACCTCGGCCCGGGCCTGCCGCCGCTGCGCGACCCTGCCCGCCCTGCGATTCGCGCTGGACTGAGCGGCTCAGAAAGGGCGCCGGGTCCTACCGCGGCGCCGGCGCACGCACCACGAGGGTGCCCGGATCCTTCGGGCCGGGAGCCTTATCGGGATCTCGGGATCTCGGGATCCTTGAGGGTGTGGGCGGCTATGCGGGCGCAGCAGGGTGAGTCGTCGGCGCGTCACCGTCCCCCCGATCGGACGGGGCAGACGGCAACCCCCCACCGCCAACCGCCGCCGGAACTACCCCGCGTGCAACATCAACCCGATCCCCGCCACCATCAACCCCGCCGCCACCAGCCGCGGCGCCCCGAACCGTTCCTTGAAGAAGATCGCGCCTATCGCCGCGCCCACGATGATCGAGGACTCCCGCAGCGCGGAGATCGGGGCCAGGTCCGCTCGCGTCTGGGCCCACAGGACCAGGCCGTACGCGGAGACCGAGAGGGCCGCGCCCGCGAGGCCGACCAGGGCGAACGGGCGGAGGCGCGGGATCAGTTCGGTGCGCCAGCGGTACGCCGCGTAGAGCGGGACCGCGATGCCCTCCAGGATCATCAGCCACGCGATGTAGCCCATGGAGGAGCCGGAGGCCCGTACGCCCAGGCCGTCCACCACCGTGTACGCCGCGATCGAGACGCCCGTCGCGAGTGCCGCGCCGATCGCCGCCCAGTCGGGGCGGCGGCCCGAGCCCCGGATGCCCCACAGGGCGAGGCCCGTCAGGCCCGCGCACGAGACCGCGACGCCCGCCGCCTGCCAGCCGTCCGGGACCTCGCCCGCGAAGACCGCCGCGAGGACGGTGACGACGAGCGGTGCCGTGCCGCGCGCGATCGGGTAGGCCTGGCCGAAGTCGCCGAGCTTGAACGACTTCATGAGCAGCGCGTAGTAGCCGACGTGGATGGCGGCGGAGAGGACCAGGTAGGGCCAGGCGGCCGCGTCCGGGATCGGGACGAAGGGGGACAGGAGCAGGCCGATCAGCGTGCCGCCGCCGGATATGAGCGTGAAGCCGACCAGCTTGTCGGTGATGTGGTGGGCTATCGCGTTCCAGCACGCGTGCGTGACGGCGGCGAGCAGGACGGCCGCCGCGACCAGCGGGGTCACGCGGCCGTCTCGCGCACGTCCACCAGCGTGCCGCCCGCGTGGGCGATCAGCTCCTTGGGGGCCATCGGGAAGACCGCGTAGGGCGTGCCGGCCGCCGCCCACACCTCGTCGTGGGCGAGGAGGGACCGGTCGGCCAGGACGCGGGTCCGTGTGGCGTGGCCGAAGGGCGGAACGCCGCCGATCGCGTACCCGGTCGTCTCGCGGACGACGTCCGCCTTCGCCCGGGTCACCTTCTCCGCGCCCAGCTCCCGGCGTACGAGGTCCAGGTCCACCCGTGACGCGCCGTCCATCAGGACGAGGACCGGGACGCCGTCCGCGGCGAAGATCAGGGACTTGCAGATCTGGCTCAGCTCGCAGCCGATCGCCGCGGCCGCCTCCTGCGCGGTGCGCGTCTGCTCCGGGAAGCGGCGGACCCGGGGAAGCAGATCGCCGAGGCCCAGCTGACGGAGGGCCTCGGCGAAACGGGGGTGGGCGTCGGATGCTTCGGGTGCTGTAGCGCTCATGCCCGGCACGCTAGCGGTCCGTGTACGGGGCACGCGAGCATGTATCCGCATAGCGGACGCCCCCCGTCCGGCACGTGTCGCACGCGGGCAGCGCGCTGTCAGGGGCGCGGGGAACTGTGCGAGCAATCCGGGTAAAGCCGCGGACGCGTCTGCCGAAGCAGCGCGCAGACGCGTCCGCGGATTCGTCGTGGCTGATCGCGCAGTTCCCCGCGCCCCTGACCCGCCCCCCCCGGCGCCCCTGACCCGCCCCCCCCGCGGGCGTCGCTCAGCCTCCCGCCCGCAACATCGCCCGTACCACCGGCCCCGCCGAGTCCCCGCCGTGCCCGCCCTCCTGCACGACCGCCGCCGACGCCAGGTCGCCCCGGTACGCCGTGAACCAGCCGTTGGGCTTCTTCTGGCCGTCGACCTCCGCCGAACCCGTCTTCGCGCCCATGTCGGAGCCGAGGCCCGACATCGGCTCGACCGCCGTGCCCGCGACCGCCGTGTAGTGCATCAGGTCCCGCAGCGCCGCGGCCGTGGAGCCCGACATCTTGCGCGTCGCCGTCGCCAGCTCGCGGTCGTCGACGTCGGGAGAGACCAGGTAGGGCTGCTTGAACGTGCCCGACTTCACCGTCGCCGCGACCGACGCCATGTTGAGGGGGTTCATGCGCACACCGCCCTGCCCGATGAGCGAGGCCGCCATCTGCGCGTCGCTCTGCACCGGCACCGCCCCGTCGAACGACGAGACGCCGATCGACCAGTTGTCGCGGCCGAGTCCGAAGACCTCCTGGGCCTGCTTGGTGAGGGAGTCGTTCTCCAGCTTCTTGGCCTGGCTGATGAAAGCCGTGTTGCAGGACCGCGCGAAGCTCGCCCGGAACGTGCCGTTCTTGATCTGGAACTTGTCGTCGTTCTGGAACTTCCAGCCGCCGTACGTCTCGTACTTGGGGCACGGGTGCTTCTTGTCGACTCCGGCGAGCTTCTTCTCAAGCAGCATCGACGAGCTGATGACCTTCATCGTGGAGCCGGGCGCGATCGAGCCCTGGAACGCCGTGTTGAAGCCGGCCGGTTCGGAGTTCGCCGCGGCCAGGATCTCGCCCGTGCTCGGTCTGACGACGACGACGGACGCCCGCTTCCGCTTGGCGGTCTCGCGCTCGGCGGTGGACTGCAGGGAGCCGCTGAACGTCGTCTTCAGCGTTCCCGGGGTGCCGGGGGAGAGCGTGAGGAGCGTCTTGTCGGGCGTCGACTTCGCGTCGTCCCCCTTACCGGCCCCGCCCTTCTTGGTCCCGGGCTTCTCCGCGCGCACCACCCGCAGCTCGACCCCCGCCTTGCCGCCCGCCTTCTTTCCGTACTTCTCGCGCAGCCCGTCGAGCACCGTGCCCAGTGACGGGTACTTCGCCGCCGTCAGCTCCGCCCCGTCCCGGTCCACCGCCTTGATCGGCGGGTCGCCGGCCTCGCCCGTGACCAGCCGGTCGCCCTCCTTCAGCTCCGGGTGGACCACCGAGGGCTCCCAGCCGACCAGCGTCTTCCCGTCGCTCTTCCTGCGGACGACCGTGAGTTCGGACTCGTACGACAGGGCCTTGCTCTTTCCCTCGTACGAGACCGTGGCCGCGGCCTTGAACGGCACGTCGGCGCCCGCGCGCTTGCCCGGCGTCAGACGGGGCTTCGTGAGGTGGGCGTCCTTGCGGTACGACGTCAGGGCCTTCTTCGCCGCCGCGGGGTCGTCCGTCAGCGCGGCCGCCCGCGCCGCGTCGCCCTCCGCCCACGCGGCGAGGAACGCCCGCGCGGTGGAGCGGACTTCGGCGGGCTTCGGCGGGCCCGACGCCACCGGCTTCTCGTCGACGGTCGAGCCGCCCCCGGAACCCGGACCACCGGACAGCGCGAACGCGGCGGCCCCCACGCCGCACACGACCACGGCCGCCGCCCCGCCGAGCACACCCGGGTGCACCTTCACGTTCCCGACGCCGACGTTCTTGCGCCCGGTGGCGCGCCTTCGCTTGCCCACAAACCCTCCGCAGTTCCCCAGAACCCCCGGCTCCTCACCGGAAGGCCACCTTAGAGGCGTACGGAGAAGCCCTTGACCAGTTCGGCGCCCGGCCGGGCGCCGGACCCGCGCACCGCCTACCCTGCGCCCAGCACCGCCGCCACGATCGGCCCGGCCGTGTCGCCGCCGTGCCCGCCCCGCTCCGCCAGCGCTGCCGCGGCGACATCGCCCCGATAGCCCGTGAACCAGCTGTCCGACACCTCCTGGCCACCTATCTCGGCCGACCCGGTCTTCGCGCCGATGTCGCTGCCCAGCCCGGCCATGGCGCGTGCGCCGGTGCCGCTGACCGCCGTGCGGTTCATCATCTGGCGCAGCTGCTGGACGGTGGAGGCGCGCAGGCCCTGGGCGGTGGCCAGTTGGCGGTCGTCGAGGGAGGCCGGCACGATCACGGGCTGCCGGAAGGTGCCCGTCATCGCCGTCGCCGTGACCGACGCCAAGTTCAGCGGGTTCATCAGGACCTCGCCCTGACCGATGGCGTTGGCCGCGCGGTTGGGGCCGGTGGACTCGGGGACGGAGCCGTCGTAGGACGGGATGCCGACCTTCCAGTCCTGGCCCAGGCCGAAGTTGTTCCGCGCCTCCTCGGTGAGCGACGAGTCGGAGATGCCGTCCTCGTCTATGAGCTTCACGAACGCGGTGTTGCAGGAGCGCGCGAAGTCCTCCGAGAACGTCGCGGACTCGTTCGGCACCATGCCCTTGAGGTTGCTGAACGTCTGGCTCTGCCAGGTCGCGGTGGCCGGGCAGGGCGCGGGGCCGCTCGCCTTGGTGATGCCCTTGTCGATGAGCATCGCCGCCGAGACGATCTTCATCGTCGAGCCGGGCGGGACCTTGCCGAGGAACGCCGCGTTGAACGCGTCCTTGCGGTTGTTGGCGACCGCGAGGACTTCACCGGTGCTCGGCTTCAGCGCGACCACGGACGACTCGTCGCTCCGCAGGACCGCCTGCTCCGCCGCCTTCTGCACGCCCGCGCTGAGCGTCGTGTGCAGTTTGCCGGGTTTGCCGGGCGCGAGGCTGACCAGGGAACGGGTGCCCGCGTCCTCGTCCGCGTGCTGGACGTACAGCTCCACGCCCGGCTTTCCGCCCGCGCTCTCGCCGTACTTCTCGCGCAGCGTGTCCAGGATCGGGCCGAGCGAGGGGTAGTCCTTCTTGCGCAGGACCGTACCCGCGCGGTCCACGGCCTGGATGGGCGGGGCGGCGGACTCGCCCGTCACGAGGGTGTCGCCCTTCTCCAGCGTGGGGTGGAGGACGGCTTCCGACCAGTCGACGAGCGCGCGCCCGGTGGTCTTGCCGCGGACGACGGTGAGCTGGGAGTCGTACGCGAAGGGCTTGCTCTTCCCTTTGTACGACACCGTTGTCGAGACGGAGAACGGTACGCGGGCGCCGGACGCCTCCTTCGGGACGAGCTTCGCCTTGGTCAGGCGCGCGTCCTCGCGGAACCCGGTCAGGGCCTTCGCGGCCGCCTCGGAGTTGTTCGTGTACGCGGCGGCCTGCCGGGCGTCGCCCTCGGCCCATGCCTTCAGGAAATCGCGGGCCGTCTCACGGACCTCGCCGTCCGACAGCGGCCCCGTCCTCACCTCGGCCGCCTCGGACCGCGGTGCGTCGTCGTCCCCGCTCACGTCGTTCACCAACGTGTACGCGCCGTACCCGGCGCCCCCCACCATGGCGGCGAAGACTCCACCGACCAACGCGGCCTTTGCTCCTCTGCGCACGATGCGCCCCCTCCCCAGGAGCCCTCCCGGACGTGGCCGGGAAGGTCATTCGCCCTGAACACTAAAGGGCCGGGAGGAACGGAGGTGAGGTACGGGACTGTCGTTATCCGAAGGTGTCCAAGGTGTGTACTACACCGAGGCGTGGCACCGGGGTGTCACACCCACGTATCCAGCCACATTCGCGACCGCCAGGAATCGATCGGAATCGCGGTGCCCGTGTAGATCGGCCAGAAATAGATGAAGTTCCAGAGGATGAGCAGGACGAGAACGCCCGACGCGGCCGCGCCCGCGACCCGGCGCCGCTCGCCGGACCCCGGCGGGCCGAGCATCGCGCCGATCATCATCGCCACCGCGAGGCACAGGAACGGCACGAAGACGACCGCGTAGAAGTAGAAGATCGTCCGCTCCTGGTAGAAGAACCAGGGCAGATAGCCCGCCACGACACCGCACAGGATCGCGCCCGCCCGCCAGTCGCGGCGGAACACCCACCGCCACAGGACGTACAGCAGCGCGAAGGCCGCCGCCCACCACAGCAGCGGCGTGCCGAGCGCGAGGACCTCGCGGGCGCACTTCTCCGTGGTGTCCGAGGGGCAGCCGTCGTTGCCGGGCAGCGGCGACTCGTAGAAGTACGAGACGGGCCTGCCGTCGACGATCCAGCTCCACGGGTTGGACTGGTAGGTGTGGGGCGAGGAGAGGCCCACGTGGAACTCGTACACCGCGTGTTCGTAGTGCCACAGGCTGCGCACCCAGTCCGGCAGCCACGTCCAGTCGCTGTTCTTGCCCGCCGTCGCCGCCCAGTTGCGGTAGTAGCCGCCGGTGCCGTCCGTGGGCGACAGGATCCAGCCGAGCCACGAGATCACGTACGTGGCGAGCGCCACCGGCACCGTCGATACGAACGCCGGGAGCACGTCCCGGCGCAGCACCGCGCGGTAGGGCCGCACCGCACCGGCCACCCGGCGCGCGCCCACGTCCCAGAAGACGGTCATCAGGCAGAGGAAGACCATGACGTACAGGCCGTTCCACTTCGTGCCGAAGGCGAGGCCCAGGCAGAGCCCGGCCGCCCACCGCCACGGCCGCCACCCCAGGCGCAGCGTCTCCGCGACGTGCGCGTCGGGGCGCACCCGCCCGTCCTCGTCGGCAGGCAGGGCGGCCGCGAGCCGTGCCCGCGCCCTGTCCCTGTCGATCAGGAAGCACCCGAACGCGGCGAGCACGAAGAACATCAGGACCTGGTCGAGCAGCGCCGTGCGGCTCATCACGAAGTGCAGGCCGTCCACCGCGAGCAGCGCGCCCGCCAGACACCCCAGGAACGTCGAGCGGAAGAGCCGCCGCCCGATCCGGCACAGCATCAGCACCGACAGCGTGCCGAGCACCGCCGTCATGAAGCGCCAGCCGAACGGGTCGAAGCCGAACAGCCACTCGCCGACGCCGATCACGTACTTGCCGACGGGCGGATGCACCACGTACGCCGCGTCGTGCGGGATCGCGATGTCGCTGCCCTGCTTCAGGACGTCACCGTTGACCTTCTCGGGCCAGTTGACCTCGAAGCCGCGGTGGATGAGCGCCCAGGCGTCCTTCGCGTAGTACGTCTCGTCGAATATCACGGCCTTCGGATTGCCGAGGTGCCAGAAGCGGGCCACTCCGGCGACGAGCGTGATCAGCAGCGGCCCGGCCCAGCCGGACCACCGCCCCACCAGGTCCGCGGCTCTCCTCGACAGGCCGAGCGTCATCCACAGGCGGGGCCCTGGCTGCGTGTACGGGGGCACGAGGCGCGCCCGCACGTCCTCCCTCGGCCGCTCCACATGGCCGAATCTGCGCAGCCGCCGCTGCCACGGAGGCTGCTGCCCCTCGGCTGCCTGGCCCTCGCGGGTGTCCGGGGAAGACGCGGTACTGGTCACCGCGCCATCGTAGGGAACCAGACTGTGCGAGTCCCGTCCGTGGGCCCTGCGAGGATGGAAGAGTGACAGGAAGCGCTGATTCCCCCGGAACCCTTGTGTTGGCAGGCACCCCCATCGGTGACGTCGCCGACGCGCCGCCGCGGCTCGCCGCCGAGCTGGAGTCGGCCGATGTCGTCGCCGCCGAGGACACGCGGCGCCTGCGCAGGCTCACCCAGGCGCTCGGCGTGCAGGTCGGCGGGCGGGTCGTCTCGTACTTCGAGGGCAACGAGACCGCGCGCACGCCCGAGCTGGTCGAGGCGCTGGTGGGCGGCGCGCGCGTGCTGCTCGTGACGGACGCGGGCATGCCGTCCGTCTCCGACCCCGGCTACCGACTGGTCGCGGCCGCCGTCGAGCGGGACGTGCGGGTGACGGCCGTGCCGGGCCCCTCGGCCGTGCTCACGGCGCTCGCGCTCTCCGGGCTGCCCGTCGATCGCTTCTGCTTCGAGGGCTTCCTGCCGCGCAAGGCGGGCGAACGCCTCTCGCGCCTCAAGGAGGTCGCGGAGGACCGCAGGACGCTCGTCTACTTCGAGGCGCCGCACCGCATCGACGACACGCTCGCCGCGATGGCCGAGGCGTTCGGCGAGGAGCGCAGGGCCGCGGTCTGCCGCGAGCTGACCAAGACGTACGAAGAGGTCAAGCGCGGTTCGCTGAAGGAACTCGCCGAGTGGGCCGCCGACGGCGTACGGGGCGAGATCACCGTCGTCGTCGAGGGCGCGCCCGAGAAGAGCGCGGCGGAACTGGGCCCGGACGAGCTGGTGCGCAGGGTGCGGGTGCGCGAGGAGGCGGGCGAGCGACGCAAGGAGGCGATCGCCGCGGTGGCCGCTGAAGCGGGACTTCCCAAACGCGAGGTCTTCGATGCCGTCGTGGCGGCAAAGAATGCGGATCGGGACAGCCCATCGGCAGGCAAAGGACTATCGTGAAAAGCAAAGCACGGGCCGCGCGCCAGGCCCTTTTCGGGCCCCTTTCCTAAGGAAAGGCCAAAAAGGCTCCAATGCTCGACAGGTCTGATGCGCTCGCTCCCGGAAAGGCGTCCACTGGTTGAAGGGACGCACCCGTCCCCACGCTTCCGGCCCGGGACCTTCCCGGACGTCGGCAGTGCTTGTCCCTCGGGCAAGAGGAGCAGCTGGCATGAGTGAGATCGCAGACACCGGCCACCCCGCCACGGCGCTGAATGTCGTTCACGAGTCGTACGCCTTCGCCTGCATGCGGTGCGGGCACGGTTGGGAGCAGTCCTACGAGATAGAGCACCACGTGGACGGCAAGGGTCAGGAGTTCGTGACGTACCTGGCGGACGGTGCGCGCGTGCCGTCGCCGCTGACCCGGCCCACGTGCCTGAACTGCGGCGGCCACGTCGTGCGGATCATGCGTGCCGGGCAGGTGTCCTCCGTGCTCGACATGATGCGGCGGCAGCACGCGGGAGCGGCGAAGGGCGTCGGGAAGCCGGCCGGGCCGGTGGACGCGGTCGAGCCGGGCGCCCTCGGAACCGGCGAGGGTGACAGCGCGGAACGTCACCACTGGCACCTGTCCGACCTGCTGCACCCGTTCCAGCACCGGCGGGCGCACTAGGTTCCCGTCCGGGCGGACGCGCTTCTTCTGTAAGAAGGGGCCGAGTCGGCCGGACGTGCTTCTTCTGTAAGAAGGGGCCCACCCAGGCGGATGGGCTTCTTCGTAGGATCGAGGCATGCCTTCGAAGAACGCCGACGTACCGCCGCCCCTGCCCGAACCGCTCCGGGTGGCGGTCGCCGACTCCCACACCCACCTCGACATGCAGTCGGGCACCGTGGAGGAGGGTCTCGCCAAGGCCGCGTCGGTCGGCGTCACGACGGTGGTCCAGGTGGGGTGCGACGTACGCGGTTCGCGGTGGGCGGCGGAGACCGCCGCCGCGTACGACAGCGTGCACGCCACCGTCGCCCTCCACCCCAACGAAGCGCCCCGCATCGTCCTCGGCGACCCCGACGGCTGGTCCCGGCAGGGCGCCCGCGAACCCGGCGGTGACGCCGCGCTCGACGAGGCGCTCGCCGAGATCGACCGGCTCGCCGCCCTGCCGCATGTGCTCGGCGTCGGCGAGACGGGCCTCGACTATTTCCGTACGGGACCCGAGGGCATGGCCGCCCAGGAGCGGTCGTTCCGCGCGCACATCGAGATCGCCAAGCGGCACGGCAAGGCGCTGGTCATCCACGATCGCGAGGCCCACGACGACGTGCTGCGCGTCCTGAAGGAGGAGGGCGCCCCCGAGCGCACCGTCTTCCACTGCTACTCCGGCGACGCCGACATGGCCCGCATCTGCGCCGAGCACGGGTACTTCATGTCCTTCGCGGGCAACGTCACCTTCAAGAACGCGCAGGGGCTGCGGGACGCGCTGGCCGTGGCCCCCCTCGACCTGGTCCTCGTGGAGACCGACGCGCCGTTCCTGACGCCCGCCCCGTACCGCGGACGGCCCAACGCCCCGTATCTCATTCCGGTCACGGTGCGGGCCATGGCCGAGATCCGCGGCATCGACGAGGACGCCATGGCCGCGGCGGTCTCGGCGAACACGGCTCGCGCGTTTGCTTACTGACCGATAACGCCCCGAGCCCTTCGCGGGGGGCGGCTCAGGTCAACGCGGCGACACAGCGTAGCCATGCCGCTTTGGAGAGTGACGAGAGCTCCGCTAGGTTCTGTCCGCCCCGGTACGGACCCCTGGAGCGTCATCGTGAGCAACTCGCAGTACGAGACGTACGAGACGACGTACGAGCCGCAGTACGGCCCGCCGTCGTACGAGCCTGCCTACGAGGTGTGGCAGGAGACGTCGTACTCCTACCAGGTGGCGTACGAGGAGACGCTGGACAGCGTGCCGCTCGCTCCGGAGCCGGAGCCCGCGTACGAGCCCGAGGCCGTGGTGCCCGCTCCCGGGCGGGCCGAGACGCGACGGGGCGGGCGCGGCAGGAAGCCCGCCCGGGCTCCCGAACGGATCGGAGCCGGAACCGGGGCCGGGGCCGGAACTGGAGCCGGAGCCGGGGCCGGGGCCGGTCCCGATGCGATGCGGCGGCTGGTCCCGCAGGCGCTCGTCGTCGCGTTCCTCGCAGGCGGCACGTCCGCGTTCGTCGCCGACGACAAGGCCGTGGAGCTCATCGTCGACGGCAAGCCGCGCACCCTGCACACCTTCGCGGACGACGTCGGTGAACTCCTCGCCGACGAGGGTGTGGACGTCGGCGACCACGACATCGTCGCGCCGGCGTCCGGTACGGCCCTGGCCAGCGGCGACGAGATCGCCGTCCGCTACGGCAGGCCCGTCCACCTCACCCTCGACGGGGAGCGCCGCCGGGTGTGGACCACGGCGCGCACGGTGGACGGGGCGCTGCGGCAGCTCGGGGTGCGCGCGGAGGGCGCGCACCTGTCGGCGTCGCGCAGCAGCCGCATCGGGCGGGCCGGCCTCGCCCTCGACGTCCGCACGGAACGCACCGTCACGATCATGGCGGACGGCAGGGAGCGGACGATCCGTACGAATGCGGCGACGGTACGGGAAGCGGTCGCCGAGTCCGGGGTGACGCTGCGGGGCCAGGACACGACGTCGGTCGCTCCCGACAGCTTTCCGCGCGACGGCCAGACGGTGACCGTCATGCGGGTCACGGGCGCGCGGGAGGTACGGGAGGAGCAGATCCCGTTCGACGTGGAGAGGACCGAGGACCCGTCGCTCTTCCGCGGCACGGAGGTCGTGGCGCACGCGGGACAGGCGGGGGTCAGACGGGTCACGTACACGGTGCGCACGGTCAACGGCGTCAAGCAGAAGCCGAAGCGGGTCGGGTCCGAGGTGGTGCGCGAGCCGCAGAAGCGGGTGATCAAGGTCGGCACGAAACAGATGCCGATGTCGGTGGCCGGTGCGGACGACCTCAACTGGGGCGGACTCGCGCACTGCGAGTCGGGCGGGCGGCCCGGGGCGGTGGACCCCTCCGGGACGTACGGCGGCCTGTACCAGTTCGACACGCGGACCTGGCAGGCCCTCGGTGGCTCGGGCCGCCCCCAGGACGCCTCCGCGGCGGAGCAGACGTTCCGGGCGAAGAAGCTCTACGTGCAACGAGGCGCCACCCCCTGGCCCCACTGCGGCAGCAGGCTGTAGGCCGGGCGCCGCGGCCTACCGGCCGGGCATCGCGCCGGCGCCCCTTAACCTGGTGCGGTGAGCACTGAGCAAGGCGCCCTCCTCGGCCCCGCCGACATCCGCGAGCTGGCCGCTGCCCTGGGCGTACGCCCGACCAAGCAGCGCGGCCAGAACTTCGTCATCGACGCCAACACCGTACGGCGCATCGTCCGCACCGCGGAGGTCCGCCCGGACGACGTCGTCGTCGAGGTCGGCCCGGGCCTCGGGTCCCTGACCCTGGCCCTCCTGGAGACCGCCGCCCACGTCACCGCCGTGGAGATCGACGACGTGCTCGCCGAGGCGCTGCCCGCCACCGTGCAGGCCCGCCTCCCGGAGAAGGTGGCGTCCTTCGGGCTCGTGCACAGCGACGCGATGCTCGTGGGCGAGCTGCCGGGCCCCGCGCCCACCGCCCTCGTCGCGAACCTCCCGTACAACGTGGCCGTACCCGTCCTGCTCCACATGCTCGACACCTTCCCGACCATCGAGCGCACCCTCGTGATGGTGCAGGCCGAGGTCGCCGACCGGCTCGCCGCCGGACCGGGGTCGCGCGTCTACGGCGTGCCGTCCGTGAAGGCCAACTGGTACGCGGAGGTGAAGCGCGCCGGATCCATCGGCCGCAACGTCTTCTGGCCCGCGCCCAACGTCGACTCCGGACTCGTCTCCCTCGTGCGCCGCGCCGAACCGGTCAGGACCAGCGCTTCCAAGCGTGAGGTCTTCGCCGTCGTCGACGCCGCCTTCGCACAGCGCAGGAAGACGCTGCGGGCCGCCCTCTCCGGATGGGCCGGATCCGCCGCCGCCGCGGAGGCCGCCCTGGTCGCCGCAGGAGTCTCGCCCCAGGCGCGCGGCGAGGCCCTGACCGTGGAGGAGTTCGCGCGGATCGCCGAGCACAAGGAGGCCGGCGCGTGAGCGTGACGGTACGGGTCCCCGCGAAGGTCAACGTCCAGCTGGCGGTGGGCGCCGCACGCCCCGACGGCTTCCACGACCTCGCCAACGTCTTCCTCGCCGTCGGCCTCTACGACGAGGTCACCGTCACCGCCGCCGACGAGCTGCGGGTGACCTGCGAGGGCCCCGGCGCGGACCAAGTCCCCCTGGACCGTACGAACCTGGCCGCCCGCGCCGCGGAGCTCCTTGCCGCGCGCCACGGCATCGCCCCCGACGTCCACCTGCACATCGCCAAGGACATCCCTGTCGCGGGCGGTATGGCGGGCGGCAGCGCCGATGCCGCGGGCGCGCTCGTGGCGTGCGACGCGCTGTGGGGGACCGGGGCGAGCTACGGCGAACTGAACGACATCTGCGCCGAGTTGGGCAGCGACGTACCGTTCAGCCTGGTGGGGGGCGCCGCGCTCGGCACCGGGCGCGGCGAGAAGCTGGAACCGCTGGACGTCGGAGGCGCCTTCTTCTGGGTGTTCGCCGTCGCCGACGGCGGACTCTCCACGCCCGCGGTGTACCGCGAGTTCGACCGGCTGACCCCGGACGCGCCCGCCCCCGAGGCCTCGCCCGCCCTGCTCGCGGCCCTGCGCGACGGTGACGTGGACGCCCTCGCCGCCACGGCCACCAACGACCTGCAGCCCGCGGCCCTCTCCCTCTTCCCCTCGCTGCGCGACACCCTCGCGGCGGGCACGGCGGCGGGTGCGCTCGCCGCGCTGGTCTCCGGCTCGGGCCCGACGACGGCGTTCCTCGCGCGGGACCACGCGTCCGCGGTGCGGGTGGCGGACGCGCTCCTGGCGTCCGGCACGTGCCGCGCGGCCCGGGTCGCGCAGTCGCCCGCGCCGGGCGCGATGCTCCTCTAGGACGCTCCTCCAGTAGGTGGTTCGCGATGGCGCTGGTCAGATGGCTCCTGGTCGAGCGGGTGGGCCGCGGAGTTGTCCACAACCGCTGAGTTGTCCACAGGGTCGGGCACGGTACGAGTGATCGCCGTAACCTGAATTCTCAGGGCCCCGGGGACGGAACGCAGCGGTCGGACGGCTGCGTTGGGGGCGAGAGGAATCGGGGGAACCATGCCGCACACACCACCAGGCGCACCGGACTCGCCGGACAATCCGGCGGAAGCGCCATTCGACCTGCCTCCGGAGGACACGCCGCCGGTGGATACGTCTCCGGAGGACAGGTCGCCGGTGGACATCTCCAAGTCTGCCGTGCCTGCGGCCGCGGAGCCGCCGTCCCCGGGGCCGCCGCCGACCGTCGCGCCCACGGTGGGGGTGCCGTTCTCGTGGGCGCCTCCTGTGGACGCGCCGTCGGCGAGCGGGCCGTCGGCGAGCGGGCCGTACCCGGTGGGGCCTCCGCCGGGTCCGCCGCTGCCGGGCATGGGCGCGGCCCCGCCCGGCCCGGTTCCGTCCGGCCCGTTTCCATCCGGACCCGCACCGTTCCCGCCGGGCCCGCCGGGGCCACCCCCAGCCCTCTATCCCCGTTACTACGTGCCGATCCCGCCCCGGCCCGCCCCGGTCGCCGGGATCGGTACGGCGGCCATGGTGCTGCTCGGGGGCGTCGCCGCGCTCGCGTTGCTGCGGCTGGTCGCGGACTTCGACCTGTACGACACGTTGGGGCGCTCCTGGTACGCGTTCTACCGGGACGACGACGTCGGGGACTTCTGGGCCTTCGCCGTGCTGCTGCTCGGCATCGGATTCCTCGCGGCGATCCCCGTCTTCCTGACGTGGTTCAACCGCGTGCGGACGAACGCGGAGGTCTTCGCCCCGGGGCGACACCGCCAGTCGCCGGGCATGGCCATCGGCGCGTGGTTCATACCGTTCGCCAACTGGTGGATACCGAAGCAGATCACCGACGACATCGTCGCGGTCAGCGACCCGTCGGGCGGCGTACACCCGTCAGGCGGCGCACACCCGTCGCCGTACGCCCGGCCGGGGCAGGGTGCCGTCACCGCATGGTGGGCGACCTGGGTCGCGTCCAGCGTGCTGAGCGCACTCGGCTGGCTGCTGCTCATCGCCTCCGACGAGGGCGACGTGGGGCAGGGACGCGCGGCCCTGCTGATGTTCATGTTCTCCGACGCCGCACTGATAGCCGCCGGCATCTGCGGCATCGTGATGATCCGGACGATCACGACCATGCAGGACCTCCGGCTCGGCTTCGCGTACCCGGGAACGCGGATGCCGCCACCGCCTCCCGCGGGCCCCCGGCACTGGTGACCGGTGCGCGGTCGAAGGGCCGCCCGCGCGGGCGACTACGCTTGAAAGTCGATCGTCCCCCCTGTCAGGAGTGAAATGGCCGTCAATCTGGTCAATGTCGAGGCAGTCAGCAAGGTGTACGGCACCCGTGCCCTGCTCGACGGCGTCTCACTCGGCGTGTCCGAGGGGGACAGGATCGGCGTCGTGGGGCGCAACGGCGACGGGAAGACCACCCTGATCCGGATGCTCGCCAAGCTGGAGGAGGCGGACACCGGCCGCGTCACCCACAACGGCGGGCTGCGCCTCGGCGTGCTGACGCAGCACGACTCCCTCGACCCGGCCGCCACCGTCCGGCACGAGGTCATCGGTGACCTCGCCGACCACGAGTGGGCGGGCAGCGCCAAGATCAGGGACGTGCTGACCGGGCTGTTCGGCGGCCTCGACCTGCCGGGGTTCCCGCAGGGGCTCGACACCGTCATCGGCCCGCTCTCCGGTGGCGAGCGGCGACGCATCGCGCTGGCGAAGCTGCTCATCGCCGAGCAGGATCTGATCGTGCTCGACGAGCCGACCAACCACCTCGACGTCGAGGGCATCTCGTGGCTGGCCGAGCACCTGCGGACGCGGCGCTCGGCGCTCGTGTGCGTGACGCACGACCGCTGGTTCCTGGACCAGGTGTGCACCCGTATGTGGGACGTGCAGAAGGGCTCCGTCTTCGAGTACGAGGGCGGCTACTCGGACTACGTGTTCGCGCGTGCCGAGCGCGAGCGCATCGCCGCCACCGAGGAGACCAAGCGGCAGAACCTGATGCGCAAGGAGCTGGCGTGGCTGCGTCGCGGCGCCCCCGCCCGCACCAGCAAGCCGAAGTTCCGCATCGAGGCGGCGAACGAACTGATCGCGGACGTGCCGCCGCCGCGGGACACCAGCGAGCTGATGAAGTTCGCGACGACGCGGCTCGGCAAGACCGTGTTCGACCTGGAGGACGTGTCCGTCCAGGCCGGGCCCAAGCTGCTGCTCAAGCACCTGACCTGGCAGCTCGGCCCCGGCGATCGCATCGGCCTGGTCGGTGTGAACGGCGCGGGCAAGACCTCGCTGCTGCGCGCCATGGCCGACGCGGCCCGCAGCGACGGCGACGTGCAGCCCGCGGAGGGGAAGATCGTCGTCGGCAGGACGGTGAAGCTGGCCTACCTGTCGCAGGAGGTCGCCGAGCTGAAGCCGACGCTCCGGGTCCTCGAAGCCGTGCAGCAGGTGCGCGAGCGCGTCGACCTCGGCAAGGGCCGCGAGATGACCGCGGGGCAGCTCTGCGAGACGTTCGGGTTCAACAAGGAGAAGCAGTGGACGCCGGTCGGCGACCTCTCCGGCGGTGAGCGGCGCAGGCTGCAGCTGCTGCGCCTCCTCATGGACGAGCCGAACGTCCTCTTCCTCGACGAGCCGACCAACGACCTCGACATCGAGACCCTGACACAGCTGGAGGACGTGCTCGACGGCTGGCCGGGCTCCATGGTCGTGATCTCCCACGACCGGTTCTTCGTCGAGCGGACGACGGACAAGGTGTTCGCGCTTCTGGGCGACGCCACCATGCGGATGCTGCCGCGCGGCATCGACGAGTACCTGGAGCGCAGGCAGCGGATGGCGGCCGCCGCGACCCCGTCGGCTCCCGCGGCCGCGCCCGCCGCAGCGCGGGACGCCGGGACGAGGACGGTTTCCGCCGCAGAGGCCCGCGCCGCCAAGAAGGAGCTCCAGAAGATCGAGCGGCAGCTGGACAAGGTCTCCCAGAAGGAGGCCAAGCTCCACGCCCAAATCGCCGATAACGCCACGGACTTCGAAAAGGTGGCCAAACTGGACGCCGAGCTCCGTGAACTGATCGGCGAGCGGGACGAGTTGGAAATGCGCTGGTTGGAGCTTGCGGAGGACGCGTAGAGCTGTCGTGGAGCTCGCGTAACGGACGCATTACAGGCCGGTCCTCCCTTGGGAACAGGGACAGGACCGGGCCCGTGTGGTACGGGGGCAGGGTGATAGAAAGGCTGCCCTCAGCACCATTTGGCGTGCCGAAAAATCAGTGAAGGGGGGAGCGCTGATGACTCAGCCGCCCAACCAGCCGCCGTCCGGCGGTTTCGGAGCTCCGCAGCCACCTGGCCAGCCGCAACAGCCGTCGGGCCAGCCGCCGCAGTCGCCCGGCCAGCCGCCGCAGCCGGGTTACGGCTACCCGCAGCAGCCGGGCCCGTACAGCGCGCCCCAGCAGCCGGGACCGTACGGCCAGCCGCAACAGCAGCCCGGCCCCTACGGCCAGCCGCAGCAGCCGGGACCGTATGGAAACCAGCCACAGTACGGGTACGCGCAGCTGCCGACGCAGCCGCAGTTCTCCGGCCCCGGTGCGCCCGGCACTCCGCCCGGCAACGGCAACGGCAAGCGCAACAAGCTCGTCGTGATCGTCGCCGCGGCGGTGGCCGCGCTGCTCGTCGCGGGCGGCGTCACCTACGCCGTCGTGAGCGGTGACGACGGCGGCGGCGAGAAGCCCGAGGCGAAGAACAAGGATCCAAAGCCCACCGCCTCCGCCCCGGTCAACCCGGGCAACGGCAGCGGCGACGGCCACGAGGGCAAGGAAGACCTCAACGAGGGCCGCCAGGCCGGCGAGGCGAAGGTCCTCTGGTACAAGGAGGCGCCCAAGGTGCCCGGCTCCGGCGGCGACGCCCCGGGCATGTGGATCCAGGGCGACATCGTGGTCAAGGCCGCGTACAAGCAGCTCCTCGCGTACAACGTGAAGACCGGCAGGACCGCGTGGAAGGCCATCACCTTCCCGGAGAAGCTCTGCGCCGCGACCGAGACGGCGACGGACGACGGCAAGATCGTCGTCGCGTACAAGGACGGCTCGCAGAGCGGTGCCGAGTGCAACCAGATCCAGGTCATCGACCTGAAGACCGGTGACAAGGGCTGGGGCCACCCGGTCAAGAAGGAGGGCCTGTTCGACTCGTCCCTCTCCAGCAACCTGGTCCTCGTCGGCGACGTGCTGATGGTCGGCCGCGACCAGTCCGGCACGGCGCTGCGGATGAGCGACGGCAAGAAGCTCTACGTCGCGAAGAAGAAGGACGAGGGCACCTGCTTCCCCAACGGCTTCGCCGGCGGCGAGAAGCTCCTGATGGCTCTCTCCTGCGGCGCGAGCACGCCCACCGAGCATGACGAGCTCCAGCAGCTCGACCCGAAGACCGGGCGCGCGCTGTGGACCAAGAAGTTCCCCAAGGGCTGGCGGATCGGCAAGGTCTACTCGGTCAGTCCCACGATCGTGTACCTCACCAATGAGGACAAGAAGAAGTGGAACGTCTCGGTGCTGAAGGAGAACAGCGACGAGACGCGCTCCGAGGTCGTCACCGACGACAACTTCGCGCCCGAGTGCGACACGGCGATCCTCAACCGCCAGCTCGGCGGCTGCCTGGGCGTGACGACGGACGACAAGTACCTGTACCTGCCGTCCGACGAGAAGAGCGGCGCCAACCAGATCGTCGCGTTCAGCCTGGCCACCGGTAAGGAGGCCTGGCGCGTGAAGTCGCCGATGGACGAAACGATGCTGCCGCTGAAGGTCGAGGGCGGCTCGCTGATCGCGTACGTCAAGCCGTCGTACGACTCCGGCGGCCGTGTCGTCTCCATCGGGACGTCCGGCTCGCACCAGCCCGAGACCCTTCTGCAGCACCCGAAGGGCACCTCGCAGATCGAGAGCGGCTTCTACTCGAAGGACGTCGACTACGTGGACGGTCGCTTCTACATCTCGACGACCAACATCATGCGCACGTCCGGCCAGGCCAAGCTGATGCTCGCCTACGGCAAGTGACGCGCTCCCACCCCGTCATCCGCTCGACCGCTCTCGTCCCCAAGGAATAGACCCGTCATGACCCAGCCGCCCCAGCCACCCCAGCAGCCCCCGAACGAGCCCCCACAGGGCGGCTTCGGTGCCCCGCAGGACCCTCCGCCCGGAGGCTTCGGCAAGGCCCCCGAGCCGTCGTACGGCTACCCGCAGACCCCGCCGCCCGCGGCCCCGCCGACGCCCCTCGGCCAGCCCCCGCAGACCCCGCCGCCCGCGGCACCCCCGGCACCTCCGGCGCCCCCGGCGGGCCAGCCCAACTACGGCTACCCCCAGGCGCCGCAGGCACCCCAGCCGCCCCAGGCCCCGCAGAGCTACGGCTATCCGACGCAGCCCGCGCAGCCGCAGGTCCCGCAGGGCTACGGCTACCCGACGCAGCCCGCGCAGCCCCAATACCAGCAGCAGGGCTACCCGCAGCCGCCCACCATGCCGATGCAGCCGCAGCCCGGTGACTCCGGCTCCGGCGGTGGCGGCAAGAAGATCAGCAGCCAGACGACGATCATCATCGCGGCGGTCGCCGCGATCGCGCTGATCGTCGGCGGCGGCGTCTTCTACGCCTCGACGAAGGACGACGACTCCAAGAACACCGCGCAGGAGTCGGGCGGCGCGAACGGCAAGGGCGGCAAGGGCGAGAAGGGCGGCAAGGAGGGCGGCGGCGCGATGCCCGACCAGGGCCCGGCCAAGGAGAAGGCTCCGGGCGACCCCGCGGCCAAGGTCCTCATGCAGCTCCCGCAGCCCGCGATCCCCAAGGACCAGATCTGGAACGCCACCGGATCCGTCCTCACCGACGACACCTACGTCAAGGCCGGCGTCAACGAGCTGAACGGCTACGACCCGGACACCGGCAAGGAGAAGTGGTCGATTCCGCTCTCCGGCATGACCTGCGCGCTGTCTCCCGAGGTCACCGAGGACGGCATCGCCGCGGTCGTCACCGAAGAGGCCAAGCGGAACAAGAAGGGCGACTACGAGCAGTGCAGCAACGTCTCCGCGGTCGACCTGAAGTCCGGTAAGAAGCTCTGGACCGAGAGCGCCGAGACCAACGGTGTGAAGGCGACGTTCAAGGAAGTCACCATCTCGGGCACCACGATCGCCGCGGGCTCGGGCACCTCCAGCGGTGGCGCCGCCTGGGACGTCAAGGGCAACTCCCTGTGGAAGCCGAAGGTCGGCAAGTGCAAGGACGTCGGGTACGCGGGCGGTGACCAGCTCGTCGCGGTCCGCGAGTGCGGCACGTACGGCGACGAGACGCTGAAGGTCCAGCTGCTCGACCCGAAGACCGGCGACGACAAGTGGACGTACCCGATCGCCCCCGGCGTCGACAACGCCAAGATCATCTCGACGAACCCGGTCGTCTTCGGCCAGGACACCACGAAGATCACGGCTTCCGGTGTCACGGACGTCTTCTCGCTCGGCAGCAACGGCAAGCTGCGCGCGAAGATCTCGCTGCCGGACGGGAAGTACGAGCACGACTGCGGCGTGAACATGGTCAACGACTGCAAGGCGATCGCGGTCGGCAACGACCGGCTGTACGTCCCGACGCGCCAGCACGACGGCAGCGGCGAGAGCTACAACCGCACCAACGAGATCGTGTCCTTCTCGCTGGCCACCGGCAAGCCCACCAGTGACCGCGCGGTCGCCGGCGACAACGGCGAGATCTTCCCGATCCGCATGGACGGCGGGAACGTCCTCGCGTACAAGGCGCACGGCTACAAGCAGGGCGCGCAGGTCGTCTCGCTCGACGGCAAGACGATGAAGGAGACCAAGCTCCTGGAGACCCCGGGCTCCGAGGCGGTCACCGAGGCGATCAGCGGCATGGTCCCGAAGTCCAACGAACTCCTCTACGCCAACGGGCACTTGTTCCTCGGCAAGAAGCTGCTGAGCAAGCCCTACTCGAAGGACGACAAGGAGTACGTGGCACTCGGCTTCGTGGCGAAGTAAGCCGCTTCGACGCGAAGCAGTCGAACAGCCGCGGCGCCATGGACGGCGGCGGGCGCCCCCACGCACCACGGGGGGCCCCCGCCGCCGTTCGCGTACCATCCGCGTCTCTCCAACGCCCCCCGAATGGCACGGATTTCGGCATTCCGGGCCGCTTCTGGCCGGTAGGGGGCGCGTAACCTCGAACAAGCGTGTAGCTTCCGGGGGATGAAGGGTCGGGGGGCCCGCGGGGAACTGGGGGGTTGCTATGGGTGTGCGGCTCATGGTGGTCGACGATCACCGACTGCTCGCCGAGGCCCTCGCCTCGGCACTGAAACTACGCGGGCACCGCGTGCTCGCCGCCGCCGCGCCCGCGGCGGGCGCCGCGGAACTGGTCATCAGCAGGGCCCCGGAGGTCTGCCTCCTGGGCACGGCCACACCGGCCGAACCGGGGATGTTCGACCCGGTCGTGAAGATCAAGCGGGACCGCCCGCAGGTGGCGGTCGTGGTGCTCGGCCCGGTGCCGAGCCCGCGCGGGATCGCCGCGGCCTTCGCCTCCGGCGCCTCCGGTTACGTACGCCATGACGAGCGCATCGAAGGAGTGGAGCGCGCCATCATGAAGGCGCGCGCGGGAGAGGCCGCCGTCGCGCCCCAGTTGCTGCAGGGCGCGTTCAGCGAACTGCTCAATCCGGCCGCGCAGCCCGACGACGAGGGGCAGCGGCTGCTGCAGATGCTCACGCCCCGTGAGGTCGAGGTCCTGGTGCGGGTCGCCGACGGTGAGGACACCCGGCTGATCGCCGCGGGCATGGGGATAGCCCCGAGCACCGCGCGCACGCACGTGCAGCGGGTTCTGATGAAGCTGGGCGTCGGATCGCGTCTGGAGGCCGCCGCGCTCGCGGCGCGCACGGGCCTCCTGGAGCGCGCCGAGCGTCCCGCGTCGGCCTACGCGCACCATGCGGGCGCCGCGGAGGACGCGGACATGACGACGGGGCCCGAGCCACCGCGGTGAACTCGGGCCCCGTCGTCGTACGGCAGGAGGTCAGTCGTCCGCCGGTTCCTCGGTGGGCACGACCGCCGGGCGCAGCCAGAGCCACCCCAGGAAGAACAACCCGAGGGCGAGCATGCCGAGGCCCGTCCACAGGTTGATGTTGATGTCCTCGGCCTTCTTCAGGTCGGCGTCGGACGCGGTGATCCCGGCGATCGTCACGATGATTCCGTAGACGACGAACAGGCCGCCGATGATGCGCCGGATGTCGAAGAGGCGCGCGGCTGTCGCGGACTTGCGCTCCAGCTCGGAGACTTCGTTGTGCAGGTCGGAGTTGTGCAGGTCGGACATGTCTTCGGTCCTCCGATCGGTCTAGAGCGAGTACGGCAGGTAGCAGGCCGCGGCGAGCACGATGGCACTCCAGCCGAGCAGGGCCGGCTTGCGGTACCAGGCGTCGTCACCCTCCTCCGCCCCCTCGTCCTCCAGGCCCGGCGAGGCCGTCCCGTAGACGAGACCGGCCAGTTCGGCCTCCGGCTTGGGCGCGGTGAAGAGCGTGACGACGACCATCACGACGGCACCGGCGACGAAGCCGACGATCGCCGAGACGAAGTTCGCGCCCTGGTCGGTCGGGATGTCGATGACGCCCTGCTTGTAGATCCAGAAGTAGTTGACCATCGCGGCGCTGGTGCCCGCGACCAGACCCCACACGCCGGACTTCATCGAGGCCCGCTTCCAGAACATGCCGATGATGAAGACGACGAACATCGGGACGTTGAAGAAGGAGAAGAGGGTCTGCAGGTACCCCATGATGTTGGAGAACGACGAGGCGATGAACGCCGTGCCGATGGAGGCGAGCACGCCGATCGCGGTGATGAGCCGCCCGAAGTTCAGGTAGTAGCGGTCCTCACGGTCCTTGATCACGTACTTCGCCCAGATGTCGTACGTGAACACGGTGTTGAAGGACGACACGTTCGCCGCCATGCCCGCCATGAACGCGGCGAGCAGGCCGGTGACCGCGATGCCGAGGACGCCGTTGGGCAGCAGCTCCTGCATCAGATACGGAATCGCGTCGTTGTACGTCAGGTCGGAGCCCGCCGTGCCGATCTTCGGGACGAGGACGGCGGCGACCAGGCCGGGGATCATCACCAGGAAGACGATGAAGATCTTCGGGAAGGCGGCGATCAGCGGGGTGCGCTGGGCGGCCGAGAGGTTCTTCGCGGAGAGGGCGCGCTGGACCTCGGCGAAGTTGGTCGTCCAGTAGCCGAAGGAGAGCACGAAGCCGAGGCCGAGGATGATCGTCAGCCAGTTGGCGCCGAGCGGGTTGGCGTCACCGATGCCGGTGCCGCCCCAGGCGGTCATGAAGTTCTCGCCGTGCTGCTTCTCGATGGAGCCGGTGAGGCCGTCCCAGCCGCCGACCTTCTTCAGGCCGATGACGCAGATCGGGATCAGCGCGGCGAGGATCACGAAGAACTGCAGGACCTCGTTGTAGATCGCCGACGAGAGGCCGCCGATGGTGATGTACGCGAGGACGAAGAGTCCTGCGACGACGATCGCCACCCACTGCGGCCAGCCGAGGAGCGCCTCGACGACGATCGAGAGGGCGTAGAGGTTCACGCCTGCGATGAGGATCGCGGCGAAGGCGAAGAGCGCCGAGCTGAGCAGGTGCGCCGGCTTGTCGAAGCGCTGGAGCAGGTACTCGGGGACGGATCGGACCTTGCTGCGGTAGTAGAACGGCATCATGACCAGGCCGAGGAAGACCATGGCCGGGATGGCGCCGATCCAGTACCAGTGGACGACCGCGACGCCGTACTGCGCGCCGGTGGCGGCCATGCCCAGGATCTCGGTGGCGCCCAGGTTCGCGGCGACGAAGGCGAGACCGGTCACCCACGCGGGCAGTGAGCGGCCCGAGAGGAAGAAGTCGAGACTGGTCTTCACGGAGCGCCGGGCGGCGAAGCCGATGCCGAGGACCACGGCGAAGTAGATCGCCAGGATCGCGTAGTCGAGGCCGTTGGTGGGCAGCCGAAGCCCCTCGGCCAGGGTTGTCGTGGTGGGGGACTGCATGTGAACTCGCTTCGTTGCGCGAACGGATCAGTCGGGAACCTACGCCTCTCGCTTCAATAACTGAACAGTTCTGTTGGTGTTCTTTGTTTGATTGTGATCGTTGACGTCGCTGTTGGCTTGTGATTTGTTATGTTCGATTCTGTTGGGTGGGTGGTGAGGAGCCCCGGACGTGAAGAAGACCTCGACCCGTCTCGCCGACGGTCGTGAGCTCATCTACTACGACGTGCGCGACGACACCGTGCGCGACGCCGTCGACCGGCGCCCGCTCGCGCCCGTCGCCACCACATCGGAGGTGCGCGAGGACCCCCTCCTCGGCGACTCCGTGGCCATCGCCTCGCACCGCCAGGGACGCACCTACCACCCCCCGGCCGACGAATGCCCCCTGTGCCCGTCCGCCGGGGACCGGCTCAGCGAGATCCCCGACGCGTCGTACGACGTCGTGGTCTTCGAGAACCGCTTCCCCTCGCTCGCGGGCGACGCGGGCCGCTGCGAGGTCGTCTGCTTCACCTCCGACCACGCCTCGTCCTTCGCGGACCTCACCCCCGAGCAGGCCGCGCTCGTCCTGGAGGCATGGACCGACCGGACCGCCGAGCTCTCCCACCTGCCCTCCGTCGAGCAGGTGTTCTGCTTCGAGAACCGCGGCGCCGAGATCGGCGTGACCCTCGGCCATCCGCACGGGCAGATCTACGCGTACCCCTTCGTCACCCCGCGCACGAACCTGATGCTGCGCTCGCTCGCCGCGTTCAAGGAGTCGTCCGGCGGCCTCAACCTCTTCGACGACGTCGTCGCCAGGGAGAGCGAGGGGGAGCGGGTCGTCCTGGAGGGCGAGCACTGGATCGCGTTCGTGCCGTACGCGGCGCACTGGCCCTACGAGGTCCACCTCTACCCCAAACGCCGGGTGCCCGACCTGCTCGGGCTCGACGAGGAGGCGCGCACCGAGTTCCCCCTGATCTATCTGGAACTCTTGCGGCGCTTCGACCGGATCTTCGGCGCGGGGGAGAACCCCACCCCCTACATCGCCGCCTGGCACCAGGCGCCGTTCGGGACGCTGGAGGGACATGAAGGGATCAACCGGGACGACTTCGCCCTCCATCTCGAACTTTTCACGATTCGCCGCACTTCGGGCAAGCTGAAGTTCCTCGCGGGTTCCGAATCCGGTATGAGCGTGTTCATCAACGACGTGCCGCCGGAAGCCGCGGCCCAGCGACTGCGAGAGGTAGCGAGTTCATGAGCGGTAAGTACCTGGTCACCGGTGGTGCGGGCTACGTCGGAAGTGTGGTGGCCCAGCATCTGCTCGAGGCCGGGCACGAGGTGACGGTCCTCGACAACCTCTCGACGGGCTTCCGCGAAGGCGTCCCCGCCGGCGCCTCGTTCGTCGAGGGCGACATCCGCGATGCCGCCAAGTGGCTGGACTCCTCCTACGACGCGGTGCTCCACTTCGCCGCCTTCTCGCAGGTCGGCGAGTCCGTCGTGAAGCCCGAGAAGTACTGGGACAACAACGTCGGCGGCACCATGGCGCTGCTCGCCGCCATGCGCGACGCCGACGTGCGCAGGCTCGTCTTCTCCTCGACGGCCGCGACGTACGGCGAGCCCGTGAACACCCCCATCACGGAGACCGACCCCACCGCCCCCACCTCGCCCTACGGCGCCTCCAAGCTCGCTGTCGACCACATGATCACCGGCGAGGCGGCCGCGCACGGCCTGGCCGCCGTCTCCCTGCGCTACTTCAACGTCGCGGGCGCGTACGGCGACTGCGGCGAGCGCCACGACCCCGAGTCGCACCTCATCCCGCTCGTCCTCCAGGTCGCGCAGGGCAGGCGCGAGGCGATCAGCGTCTTCGGCGACGACTACCCGACCCCCGACGGGACCTGCGTCCGCGACTACATCCACGTCGCCGACCTCGCCGAGGCCCACCTCCTCGCCGTCGAGGCCGCCACCCCCGGCGAGCACCTCATCTGCAACCTCGGCAACGGCAACGGCTTCTCCGTGCGCGAGGTCATCGAGACCGTCCGCAAGGTCACCGGGCACCCGATCCCCGAGGTCATGGCGCCGCGACGCGGCGGCGACCCGGCGGTCCTCGTCGCGTCCGCGGCCACCGCGCGGGAGCGGCTCGGCTGGAATCCGTCCCGCGCGGACCTCGCGGGCATCGTCGCCGACGCCTGGGCGTTCGCCCAGCGCTGACCGGGATCAAGGGGTAACTGATGGACGTAGCGGGGAAGTTCGCCGAGCTGTACGGGTACGAGCCGGAGGGCGTCTGGGCGGCGCCGGGACGGGTCAACCTCATCGGCGAGTACACGGACTTCAACGAGGGCTTCGTCATGCCGCTCGCGCTGCCGCACACCGCCGTGGCGGCGGTGGCGCGCCGCACCGACGGCGTCCTGCGGCTCCACTCCGCGGACATCGACGCCCCCGTCGCCGAACTCCGCGTCGACGAGCTCGAACCCCTCTCGGCGTACGGGCAGGGCGGCTGGGCCGCCTACCCCGCGGGCGTGGTGTGGGCGCTGCGGGACGCGGGCCACGACGTCTCCGGCGGCGCCGACCTCCATCTCGCCTCGACCGTGCCGACCGGGGCGGGCCTGTCCTCGTCGGCCGCCCTGGAGGTCGTCACGGCACTCGCCATGAACGACCTGTACGGACTCGGACTCGACCGGCCGCGCCTCGCGGTCCTCGCCCAGCGCGCCGAGAACGCCTTCGTCGGCGTGCCGTGCGGCGTGATGGACCAGATGGCCTCCGCGTGCGCCACGGAAGGCCACGTCCTGCACCTGGACTGCCGCGACCTGGCGATACGGCAGATCCCCTTCGACCTCGCCGCCCACGGCCTGCGCCTGCTCGTCGTCGACACCCGCGTCAAGCACGAGCTGGGCGACGGGGCGTACGCGGAGCGGCGGGCCGGCTGCGAGGAGGGCGCGCGCGTCCTGGGCGTCTCGCATCTGCGGGACGTCGCGTACGGCGAACTCCCCGCGGCCCTGACGAAGTTGACGGACGAAAAGATCCGTCGCTACGTACGCCACGTCGTGTCGGACAACCACCGCGTCGAGCGGGTCATCGGCCTCCTCGACTCCGGCGACGTCCGCGCGACCGGCGCCGTCCTCACCGAGGGCCACGCCTCACTCCGCGACGACCTGCGCATCTCCTGCCCCGAGCTGGACCTGGTCGTGACCTCCGCGAACGCGGCGGGCGCGCTCGGCGCCCGGATGACCGGCGGCGGCTTCGGCGGCTCGGCGGTCGTCCTGGTGGAGTCGGCGGACGAGGACACGGTGACGAAGTCGGTCCTTGACGCCTTCGCCGCGGCGGGCTTCACGGCGCCGCGCGTCTTCCCGGCGGAGGCGTCGGCGGGGGCGCGGCGGGAGGCCTGAGCGCCCGGGAAGGCCGCCGTCGGAAGCAGCCGGAAAAAGTTTCTGGAAAGAGGTGCCGTGAACCGGTCACACTCCTGTGGCCGGTTCCGTCAGGGCAGTGAAAAAGCCACCGCCCGATGAGGAGCACCCGCCATGTCCACAACCTGTGCAGTCGTCACGCTGATCGCCGCCGCCATGGTGGCCTTCTCCGCCGTATCGGTCTTCCTGCGCGCCGAGTGGGTGGTGAAGCCCATCGCCGACTACGGCATCCCCATGGCATGGCTGCCCTGGCTCGGCACCGCCAAGGCCGCGGGCGCGCTCGGCCTGGTCGCGGGCCTGTTCGTCCCGGTCGTCGGGTTCGTGGCGGGCATCGGCCTGGTGCTGTACTTCGCCGGGGCCGTCGTCACCGTGGTGCGGGCGCGCTGGTACACGCACATCCCGTTCCCGCTGATGTACGCGGCGCCGGTGATCGGCGCCCTGGCCCTCGCGGCCTGAGTCGGGGCGCCCCCGCCCTCCTCAGCCGATCCGCTTGATGAGCGTGAACTCCTTGACGCCCTCGGGGTAGTCGGGGATCACGCTCACCAGCTCGTACCCCCGGTTCCGGTAGAAGCCCGGTGCCTGGAAGTCCCATGTCTCCACACGGGAGTTGACGCACCCCCGATCCTCACGGGCCACCCGCTCCGCCTCGGCCAGGAGGCGGGAGCCGAGCCCCGCCCCGCGGTGCCGGTCGTCGACCCAGAGGTGGTTCACGTGCAGCCAGCGGGCCCACGTGTGCGCGGCGAGGCCCGCCGCGAGGCCGCCCCGCTCGTCCAACGCCCATATCGCCAACGGGACTTCCTGGTCCTCGCGCGTTCCGCGCAGGGCTCTGAGCTCAGGTGACGCCGCCGTGTTCGTCTCGCTCAGCCGCGAGCGAAGCAGACCGAGCCGCTCCTTGTCGACTCCCGTCTCAATACGAAACATAAGGCTCACCATAAACGCGCTGGCCAACCAGTTCTGCAAATCACCTTCCGCTCCTGGCGTCCGGCCCTACTCTGAAGGGCAGTGCCGGTGGGGGCCGGCACTGATCAGGGGGCGAGACAGTCGGGTACGGCGCCCGGCGATGGGGGTGGCGGTGACAGCGCGGCGGCGGCCGTGCGGCCGCGTCGGCCTCCGCTCCGTACGCCGTACCCGCACCAGGCGTTCTCCGATGATGGGGTATCCCCCGCTTCCGGCAGGGAGCGTGGGGAAGGGGGTTTCCGTGGTTCGCATTCGAGTCCTGGTCGTCGACGACCACCGCATCTTCGCCGAGTCGCTGGCGGCCGCGCTCGCGGCCGAGCCGGACGTCGACGTGTCCGCGGCCGGCAGCGGCCCCGCCGCGCTGCGCTGCCTGGAGCGGGCGGTCACCGAAGGCCGCAGATACGACGTGCTGCTCGTCGACGCCGACCTCGGCAGCACCGCGAGCGCGCTGCAGGGCGCCCGCCCCCAGGCTCTCGGCTTCGCCCGGGCAGGGGGGACACCCATCGCCGCCACCGTGCAGGACGGCAACGCCGAAGGGCTCGTCGACGGCATCTCGCTGGTGGCGGGCGTCCGTTCGGGCCAGCCCGCCGTGCGCACCGTCGTGCTCGCCGAGAAGGACGACCCGCGCCGCGCGGCCCTCGCCCTGCAGGCCGGCGCGTCGGGCTGGGTCGCCAAGGACTGCTCGCTCTCCCGTCTCCTGACGGTCATACGCGGCGTGCTCCGCGACGAGACCCACCTGCCGCCCGCCCTGCTCACCGGCGTCCTGCGCGAGCTGACCGCGGCCCGCAAGCACCGCACCGAGTCCGAGCGGCTCGTGGAGTCGCTGACCCCGCGCGAGCGGGAGGTGCTGCGCTGCATGGTGGCGGGGCTCGGCCGCAAGGCGGTCGCCGAGCGGCTCTTCCTCTCCCCGCACACGGTGCGGACGCACATGCAGAACGTGCTGGGGAAGCTGGGCGTCCACTCCACCCTCGCCGCCGTGGCGCTCGCCCGGCGCGCGGGCGTCGGGCCGGCCGATCTAGCCGGGGATGTTGTCGAACGGGGCGGTCAACTGGCGTAGCAGCGCGGCCAGTTCGGCGCGCTGGGCGCGGGAGAGCTCCGCGAGGATCGCCCGCTCCTGTTCCAGCAGTCCGGCAAGGGCCTGGTCCGCGCGGTCCCGGCCCTCGCCGGTGAGGCGTACGAGGACGCCGCGCCGGTCGCTCGGGTCCGGCAGGCGCTCGACGAGGCCCTTCTTCGCGAGGCGGTCGATGCGGTTCGTCATCGTGCCGGACGTCACGAGGGTCTGCGTCAGGAGCTGGCCGGGGGAGAGCTGGTAGGGCGCGCCCGCGCGCCGCAGCGACGTCAGGACGTCGAACTCCCACGGCTCCAGGTTGTGCTCCGAGAAGGCGAGCCTGCGGGCACGGTCCAGGTGCCGCGCGAGCCTGCTCACGCGGCTGAGCACCTCGAGTGGTTCCACGTCGAGGTCAGGGCGCTCCCGGCGCCACGCTGCGACCAGCCGATCGACCTCGTCCTCCATGACGATCAGTGTAGGGGGTCTGTCGACATGAAGTCTCTTGACGTCAAGATACCTCGGGTTCAGGATGAGATCAGAACCCCGTGACCCGAGGAGGTCGTCTCCATGCCTGCCGCCGCCACCTGGGACCCCCACCAGTACCTGCGCCACGCCGACCACCGCGCGCGCCCCTTCGTCGACCTGCTCGCCCGCGTCCCCGAACTCCCCGCCTTTCGGCGCCCGCCCCGCATCGCCGACCTCGGCTGCGGCCCCGGCAACGTCACCCGGCTCCTCGCGGACCGCTGGCCCACCGCGCACGTCACCGGCTTGGACAACTCTCCGGCGATGCTGGCGAGGGCGGACGAGCTGGCGGGCCCCACGGAGGGCGGCGGCCGCCTGGACTTCGCACGGGCGGACGCCACGGACTGGGCCCCGCCCCCGGGGACGTACGACCTCCTCCTCTCCAACGCCACCCTCCAATGGGTGCCGGACCACGCCGCGTCCTTCCCGGCGTGGATCGAGGCCCTGCCCCCCGGCGGCACGTTCGCCTTCCAGGTGCCGGGCAACTTCGACGCCCCGAGCCACGTCCTGATGCGCGACCTCGCCGCGTCCCCCCGCTGGCGCGACCGCCTCGGCGACGTTCTGCGCCACGCGGACGCGGTGCTCTCGCCGGGTGCGTACCTGGCACGGCTCGCGGACCTCGGCTGCGAGGTCGACGCGTGGGAGACGACGTACCAGCACCTCCTCGCGGGCGAGGACCCCGTCCTGGACTGGGTGAAGGGCACGGGCCTGCGCCCGGTCCTGACGGCCCTGGAGGGTGACGGGGCGGCGAAGGAGAAGTTCCTGGAGGAGTACCGATCCCTCCTCCGCGAGGCCTACCCGCCCACGCCCCACGGCACGGTGTTCCCGTTCCGCAGGGTGTTCGCGGTGGCCCGTCGTGCTTTCGAGTGATCAGGCGGGCTCTCAGCTCTTGCGGTGGCCTATCAGGCGCGGCTTCGGCTCCAGGCCGTCCAGTCCGTGCCACGCCAGGTTGACCAGGTGCGCGGCGACCTCCGCCTTCTTCGGCTTGCGCGCGTCCAGCCACCACTGACCCGTCAGCGCGACCATGCCGACCAGCGCCTGCGCGTACAGCGGAGCGAGTTTCTGGTCGAAGCCGCGGCCCTTGAACTCCTGGCCGAGGATGTCCTCGACCTGCGTGGCGATGTCGGAGATGAGGGAGGCGAAGGTGCCCGTGGACTGGGCCACGGGCGAGTCGCGGACCAGGATGCGGAAGCCGTCCGTGTACGTCTCGATGTAGTCGAGCAGGGCGAACGCGGCCTGTTCGAGGAGCTCCCGCGGGTGCCCCGCGGTGAGCGCGCTGGTCACCATGTCCAGGAGCTGTCGCATCTCGCGGTCCACCACGACCGCGTACAGCCCCTCCTTGCCGCCGAAGTGCTCGTACACGACCGGCTTGGAGACCCCCGCCTTCGCGGCGATCTCCTCCACGGACGTGCCCTCGAAGCCCTTGGCGGCGAACAGGGTGCGGCCGATGTCCAGCAGCTGTTCCCGTCGCTCGGCCCCCGTCATACGGGTCCGGCGGGTACGCCGGGGCTGCTTCTCTTTGCCGGCAGGGATGGAATTGCTGGAGTCGGTCGCCACGTCGTCAATCATGCCGCGTCGGAGGCGGCAGCCCCGCGCCGGGACTCGGCCGCGCCCTCCGGCTTGCGGCGCGAGTCGATGCGCGACTGCGACGGCCACCGCACGTCGTACGCCCAGCCGAGCTGCTCGCACCAGCGGATGATCCGCGCCGACGAGTCGACCTGGCCCCGCATCACCCCGTGCCGCGCCGACGTCGGGTCGGCGTGGTGGAGGTTGTGCCAGGACTCACCGCAGGACAGCACCGCGAGCCACCACACGTTGCCCGAACGGTCACGGGACTTGAAGGGGCGCTTGCCCACCGCGTGGCAGATCGAGTTGATCGACCACGTGACGTGGTGCAGCAGCGCGACGCGGACCAGCGACCCCCAGAAGAACGCCGTGAACGCGCCCCACCACGACATCGTGACCAGGCCGCCGACCACCGGCGGGATCGCGAGGGACACGATGGTCCAGAGCAGGAACTGCCGCGAGATCAGGCGGAGCGCCGGGTCCTTGACCAGGTCCGGCGCGTACTTCTCCTGCGACGTCTGCTCCTCGTCGAACATCCATCCGATGTGCGCCCACCACAGGCCCTTCATCAGGGCGGGAACCGTCTCGCCGAAGCGCCACGGGGAGTGCGGGTCGCCCTCCGCGTCCGAGAACTTGTGGTGCTTGCGGTGGTCGGCCACCCAGCGCACCAGGGGCCCCTCGACCGCCATGGATCCCGCGACGGCCAGCGCGATGCGCAGCGGCCGCTTGGCCTTGAAGGAGCCGTGCGTGAAGTAGCGGTGGAAACCGATGGTGATGCCGTGGCACCCCAGGTAGTACATGAAGACGAGCAGGCCGAGGTCCAGCCAGCTCACGCCCCAGCCCCAGGCCAGCGGCACCGCCGCGACCAGGGCGAGGAAGGGGACGGTGATGAACAGCAGCAGGGCCAGCTGTTCGAGCGAGCGTTTCTGCTCGCCGCCCAGCGTCGCCGAGGGCGGCGCGACGGCGGTGGTCGTGGCGGTGGCGGCGGAGCTCGCGTCCGCGCGTGGAGCGTCGTCGATCACATCGGCCTCGGAGTACGCATCGGAGGTTGTCGTCATGGGCACGTCCCCTGTGGGGTCGAGGGTTGAGGTGGGAGCAGTGCACGGGCACGGTTCCTGCAGCGGCTGCAATACCGCGTTTCCTACGGTTCCGTAACCTACGGCGACGTAAGTATGGCAGTGCGGAGCCTCGCGGCAAGAGGCCGCGAGCTCCGTGCCCGAGGTGACACCTATCCTTGGAGACGGTCGGACAGCGCGGTCCGCTCTGTATCTCCCCGGTTCCCCACCGGGACCCCTCCCAGTCTTGAAGCGCTTCAACACTGCAAGGAGCCGCACCTGTGAGCAGTGCCGACGACCAGGGCCAGCAGGCCACCAGCACCGCCAGCACCGAGCTGCGCGCCGACATCCGCCGTCTCGGCGACCTGCTCGGCGAGACCCTCGTACGCCAGGAGGGCCCCGAGCTCCTCGAACTGGTCGAAAAGGTCCGCCGCCTGACGCGCGAGGACGGCGAGGCCGCCGCCACCCTCCTCGGCGGTACGGAACTGGAGACCGCGGCCAAGCTGGTCCGTGCCTTCTCCACGTACTTCCATCTGGCGAACGTGACCGAGCAGGTCCACCGCGGGCGCGAGCTGCGCGCCAAGCGTGCCGCCGAGGGCGGACTGCTCGCGCGCACCGCGGACCGGCTGAAGGACGCCGACCCGGAGCACCTGCGCCAGACGGTGCAGCACCTCAACGTGCGCCCCGTCTTCACCGCGCACCCCACCGAGGCGGCCCGCCGCTCCGTGCTCAACAAGCTCCGCCGCGTCGCCGAGCTCCTGGAGACGCCGGTCATCGAGTCCGACCGGCGCCGCCACGACATCCGCCTGGCCGAGAACATCGACCTGGTGTGGCAGACCGACGAGCTCCGCGTGGTGCGCCCCGAGCCCGCCGACGAGGCGCGCAACGCCATCTACTACCTCGACGAACTGCACGCGGGCGCCGTCGGCGACGTCCTGGAGGACCTCACCGCGGAGCTGGAGCGCGTCGGCGTCGAGCTGCCCGAGGGGACCCGCCCCCTCAGCTTCGGCACCTGGATCGGCGGCGACCGCGACGGCAACCCGAACGTGACGCCCGCCGTCACCTGGGACGTCCTGATCCTCCAGCACGAGCACGGGATCAACGACGCGCTCGACATGATCGACGAGCTGCGCGGCTTCCTCTCCAACTCCATCCGCTACACGGGAGCGACCGAGGAGCTGAAGGCCTCCCTCCAGTGCGACCTGGAGCGGCTGCCCGAGATCAGCCCCCGCTACAAGCGCCTCAACTCCGAGGAGCCCTACCGCCTCAAGGCCACCTGCATCCGGCAGAAGCTGGAGAACACCAAGCAGCGCCTGGCCAAGGGCATCCCGCACGAGGAAGGCCGCGACTACCTCGGCACCGCCGAGCTCCTGCACGACCTCACGCTCATCCAGACCTCGCTGCGCGCGCACAAGGGCGCCCTCTTCGCCGACGGCCGGATGAACCGCACCATCCGCACGCTGGCGGCCTTCGGCCTCCAGCTGGCCACGATGGACGTACGCGAGCACGCGGACGCCCACCACCACGCGCTCGGCCAGCTCTTCGACCGGCTCGGCGAGGAGTCCTGGCGGTACGCGGACATGCCGCGCGAGTACCGGCAGAAGCTGCTCGCCAAGGAACTGCGTTCGCGGCGGCCGCTCGGCCCCTCCCCGGCACCGGTGGACGCCGCCGGCGAGAAGACCCTCGGCGTCTTCCTCACCGTCAAGAAGGCCCTCGAAGTCTTCGGGCCCGAGGTCATCGAGTCGTACATCATCTCGATGTGCCAGGGCGCGGACGACGTGTTCGCCGCGGCGGTCCTCGCACGCGAGGCGGGCCTCATCGATCTGCACGCCGGCTGGGCGAAGATCGGCATCGTGCCGCTCCTGGAGACCACCGACGAGCTGCGCGCCGCCGACGTCATCCTCGACGAGATGCTCGCCGACCCGTCGTACCGCCGCCTGGTCGCCCTGCGCGGCGACGTCCAGGAAGTCATGCTCGGCTACTCGGACTCCTCCAAGTTCGGCGGCATCACCACGTCCCAGTGGGAGATCCACCGCGCCCAGCGCAGGCTCCGTGACGTCGCGCACCGCTACGGCGTGCGGCTCCGCCTCTTCCACGGCCGCGGCGGCACCGTCGGCCGCGGCGGCGGCCCCTCGCACGACGCGATCCTCGCGCAGCCGTGGGGCACGCTGGAGGGCGAGATCAAGGTGACCGAGCAGGGCGAGGTCATCTCCGACAAGTACCTCGTGCCGTCACTGGCCCGCGAGAACCTCGAACTGACCGTCGCGGCGACGCTGCAGGCCTCCGCCCTGCACACCGCCCCGCGCCAGTCCGACGAGGCTCTGGCCCGCTGGGACGCCGCGATGGACGTCGTCTCGGACGCCGCGCACTCCGCGTACCGCAAGCTGGTCGAGGACCCGGACCTGCCGACGTACTTCCTCGCGTCGACGCCGGTCGACCAGCTCGCCGACCTGCACCTCGGCTCCCGGCCCTCGCGCCGCCCCGGCTCGGGCGTCTCGCTCGACGGCCTGCGCGCCATCCCGTGGGTCTTCGGCTGGACCCAGTCCCGGCAGATCGTGCCCGGCTGGTTCGGCGTGGGCTCGGGCCTGAAGGCGCTGCGCGAGGCGGGCCTGGACACCGTCCTCGACGAGATGCACGAGCACTGGCACTTCTTCCGCAACTTCGTCTCCAACGTCGAGATGACGCTCGCGAAGACGGACCTGCGGATCGCCAGGCACTACGTGGACACGCTCGTGCCGGACGAGCTCAAGCACGTCTTCGCCATGATCGAGGAAGAGCACGAGCTGACCGTCCGCGAGGTCCTGCGCATCACGGGCGGGAACGAACTCCTCGACTCCCACCCGGCGCTCCAGCAGACCTTCGCGATCCGCGACGCCTACCTGGACCCGATCTCGTACCTCCAGGTGGCGCTCCTCAAGCGCCAGCGAGACGCGGCGGCCGCGGGCACCGACCCGGACCCGCTGCTCGGGCGGGCCCTGCTGCTCACGGTGAACGGCGTGGCAGCGGGCCTCCGCAACACCGGCTGACGCCCTTGCCCGCGTGACAGGGCCCCGCGCCACTCGGGTGGTGCGGGGCCCTGTTCGTCTTTCGGCCGCGGGTTCGTCGTGGCTGGTCGCGCGGTTCCCCGCGCCCCCTGACCGGCACCGGCGCCCCCGGCGACGCAGCCTGAGCGTCCTCAGGAGTTGTACGTGCTCTGGGCGCGCTCCAGGCCCTCCGCGATCAGGGCCTCCACCGCGTCCGCCGCGCGGTCCACGAAGTAGTCGAGCTCCTTGCGTTCCGCCGAGGAGAAGTCCTTGAGGACGAAGTCCGCGACCTGCATGCGGCCCGGGGGGCGCCCGATGCCGAAGCGGATGCGGTGGTAGTCGGGGCCCATCGCCTTGGTCATCGACTTCAGGCCGTTGTGGCCGTTGTCGCCGCCGCCCAGCTTCAGGCGCAGCGTGCCGTAGTCGATGTCCAGCTCGTCGTGGACCGCGACGATGTTCGCCGTGGGGACCTTGTAGAAGTCGCGGAGCGCGGTGACGGGACCGCCCGAGACGTTCATGTACGACATGGGCTTGACCAGGATGACGCGGCGGTTCGCGGGGCCCGGCGCCCCGATCCGGCCCTCGACCACCTGTGCCTGCGCCTTGCCGGCCCGCTTGAACTTGCCGCCGATGCGCTGCGCGAGCAGGTCGGCCACCATGAAGCCCACGTTGTGCCGGTTCATGGCGTACTCGGGACCCGGATTGCCGAGGCCCGCGATCAGCCAGGGGGCGCTGGCGTCGGTCGTCACGTGCATGTCTCCTTCATACGCGCATCACTGGCTCAGAGGCTCGTAGGCTCACACGCGGCAGCCGCCGCCCCCCAGGGGAGCGGCGGCTGCCGTGCGGACGTGTGTCGCGGAGGCTCAGGCCTCGGCGGCCGCGTCACCCGCGGCGTCCTCGGCCGGGGCCTCCTCGGCCTGCGCGGCCAGGACCTGGAGGACGACGGTGTCGTCCTCGACGGCCAGCGTGGAGCCGGAGGGCAGCGGGATGTCCTTGGCGAGGACCGACGCGCCGGCGTCCAGGCCCGCCACGGAGACGGTGACCGACTCCGGGATGTGGGTGGCCTCGGCCTCGACCGGGAGGGTGTTCAGGACGTGCTCGAGCAGGTTGTTGCCCGGCGCCAGGTCGCCCTCGGTGTGGACGGGGATCTCGACGGTGACCTTCTCGCCGCGCTTCACGATGAGCAGGTCGACGTGCTCGAGGATGCCGATGCGGAGGGCGTCGCGCTGGACGGCCTTCGGGATGACGAGCTCGCTGCGGCCGTCGATGTCCAGGTTGATCAGGACGTTCGAGGTCTTCAGCGCCATGAGGGTGTCGTGGTGCGGAAGGGCGATGTGGACCGGCTCCGAGCCGTGGCCGTAGACAACGGCGGGCAGCTTGTCGGCGCGACGCAGACGGCGGGCGGCACCCTTGCCGAACTCGGTACGGGTCTCGGCGGTGATCTTCACCTCGGACATGTGCACTCCTCGTATATGCAGTGACGGAAAAGAATCGGTCACCCGGCCACGAACGGCCTGCTACGAAGAGCGCGTCGATAACGGACAGCCGCACACGAAAAGTGCGGCCTCCCTCGCCGAGCAACTTCAGCAGTCTACTCGGCGCGGGAGGCCGCACCAAAAGGATCTTCCGAGCGGGTCCTACTGCTCGTCGAAGAGGCTCGTCACCGAACCGTCCTCGAAGACCTCGCGCACCGCGTTCGCGATCGTCGGCGCGATGGAGAGCACCGTGATCTTGTCGAGCTCCAGCTCGCTCGGCGTCGGCAGCGTGTCCGTGAAGACGAACTCGCTGACCTTCGAGTTCTTCAGGCGGTCCGCGGCGGGGCCCGAGAGGACACCGTGCGTGGCCGTGACGATGACGTCCTCCGCGCCGTGCGCGAACAGGGCGTCGGCGGCGGCGCAGATCGTGCCGCCCGTGTCGATCATGTCGTCGACCAGGACGCAGACGCGGCCCTTCACCTCACCGACGACCTCGTGCACGGTGACCTGGTTCGCGACGTCCTTGTCGCGGCGCTTGTGCACGATCGCGAGCGGCGCGCCGAGGCGGTCGCACCAGCGGTCGGCGACGCGCACGCGGCCGGCGTCGGGGGAGACCACGGTCAGCTTCGAGCGGTCGACCTTCGCGCCCACGTAGTCCGCGAGGATCGGCAGCGCGAAGAGGTGGTCGACCGGGCCGTCGAAGAAGCCCTGGATCTGGTCGGTGTGCAGGTCGACCGTGAGGATGCGGTCGGCACCCGCGGTCTTCATGAGGTCCGCGATCAGACGCGCCGAGATCGGTTCACGCCCGCGGTGCTTCTTGTCCTGGCGCGCGTAACCGTAGAACGGCACGATGACGGTGATGGAGCGGGCCGACGCGCGCTTCAGCGCGTCGATCATGATCAGCTGCTCCATGATCCACTTGTTGATCGGAGCGGTGTGGCTCTGGATCAGGAAGCAGTCGGCGCCGCGCGCCGACTCCTGGTAGCGGACGTAGATCTCGCCGTTGGCGAAATCGAAGGCCTTCGTCGGCACGATGCCGACACCCAGCTTGTGTGCGACCTCCTCGGCCAACTCGGGGTGGGCGCGGCCGGAGAAGAGCATCAGCTTCTTCTCGCCGGTCGTCTTGATCCCGGTCACAGCACTGTCTCCTCAGAGAGTTCTTCCCGCTGCCGTACTCACGCGTCCCGGTGCGTCGAGTCGGCCGAATGTGCACTATCACGGTACGCCGTGTCCGGCGCACCCGTTTCCGGTCAGCTTTCGCCGGCCGGCTCCCGGGACGCCGCCTCGGCCGCCTTCGCGGCCGCGCTCCCCGGACGCTTTCGGGCCACCCAGCCCTCGATATTCCGCTGCTGGCCCCGCGCGACGGCCAGCGAACCCGCCGGCACGTCCTTCGTGATCACGGACCCGGCGGCGGTGTACGCACCGTCCCCGACCGTGACAGGAGCCACAAACATGTTGTCCGAACCGGTCCGGCAGTGGGACCCCACCGTGGTGTGGTGCTTGGCCTGGCCGTCGTAGTTCACGAAGACGCTCGCGGCGCCGATGTTGGAGTGCTCGCCGATCGTCGCGTCGCCCACGTACGACAGGTGCGGCACCTTCGAGCCGTCGCCGATCGTCGCGTTCTTCATCTCCACATACGTACCCGCCTTTGAACGCACTCCAAGCCGGGTGCCGGGGCGCAGGTACGCGAACGGGCCGACGAGCGCCTGCTCCCCGATCTCCGCGGTGTCCGCGACGCTGTTGTCGACGCGTGCCCCCGCGCCCACCGAGGTGTCCTTGAGGCGGGTGTTCGGGCCGACCTCGCAGCCCTTGCCGAGGTGCGTGGCACCGTGCAGCTGCGTGCCCGGCTGGATGACCGCGTCGCGCTCGAACGTCACCGTCGCGTCCACCCACGTCGACGCCGGGTCCACGACCGTCACGCCGGCCAGCATCGCGCCGGTCAGCAGCCGGTCGTTCAACGTGCGCCGGGCCTGTGCCAGTTGGACGCGGTTGTTGATGCCCGCGATCTCCTCGTGGTCGTCCGCCACGGCGGCGCCGACGCGGTGCCCGGCCTCGCGCAGGATGCCGAGTACGTCGGTCAGGTACTCCTCGCCCTGGCTGTTGTCCGTGCGGACCTTGCCGAGGGCCTCGGAGAGGAGCCGGCCGTCGAAGGCGAAGACCCCGGAGTTGATCTCGCGGATCTCGTGCTGCGCCTCGGTGGCGTCCTTGTGCTCGACGATCGCCGTGACGGAGCCGTCGGCACCGTCGCGCACGATGCGGCCGTAGCCGGTCGCGTCCGGCACCTCGGCGGTCAGCACGGTCACGGCGTTGCCGTCGCCGCTGTGCACGGCGGCGAGCTTCTGGAGCGTCGCGCCGGTCAGCAGGGGAGTGTCGCCGCAGACCACCACGACGGTCCCGTCGACCGTGCCGCCGAGCTCCTCGAGGCCGATGCGGACGGCGTGCCCCGTGCCGTTCTGCTCGGCCTGGTAGGCGGTGCGGACCTGCGGGGCGATGACCCCCAGGTGCTCGCGGACCTGGTCGCTCTGGAAACCGACGACGGTGACGAGCTGCTCGGGCGAGAGCGCGGAGGCGGCGTGGAGCACGTGTCCGATGAGGGAACGTCCACAGATGTCGTGCAGGACCTTGGGCCGGTCCGACTTCATACGGGTGCCCTCACCCGCTGCGAGGACGACGACGGCTGCCGGGCGGGTTGCGCTCACGGGGGATGCCCTTCGGCTTCGGATGGGTTGGGGTTCCTCTGGGAGGACATCCGCAGGATACCGGGGCGTTGTGCGGTGGAAATGAGGGCGGGTCCCGACCTCGGCGGTCAGGACCCGGAGAAAGAGTGCAGCTCCCCCATCAGGATTCGAACCTGAACAGACGGTACCAAAAACCGCAGTGCTGCCTGATTACACCATGGGGGATCAAAACCGACCGAACCGGACATTCCGTCAGGTTGCCGAGTCGGCACGCAACACTATGCCGTACCGACCCCCTTCGACGCGACGGTGGAGATCGGCGTCCGGTCGCGGAATGTGGACGTCCGGTCCGAAATCATGAGGGGTTCAGCAGTTCGAGGGATATCGGAAGGTTTCGCTTCCGGTCGAACAGGGCGTGTGCTGGATCACCGAGCCGGAAACTCACCGGAAAACCGGGGCGGAACGCCCGTACGCTGGAAGACATGACCACGACGGGGGACGACCGCACCACGGCCATGACCGGGCCGTGGTGGTGGGAGCGGTGGCGCGGTGCCGCGTTGGACGCGGGGCTCGCTGTGCTGTCCGCGGCGGAGTGCGGGGCGGAGGGAGTGGCCTTCGCGCGGGACGCGGGACTGCCCGTCCCGGTGGGGGTCGGCTTCGGCGCGCTCGCGGGGGCCGCGCTGCTGATCCGGCGGCGCTGGCCGATCGCGGTCGTCCTGATATCGATCGCCATCACGCCCGCCCAGATGGGCGTCCTGCTGACCGTCGTCGGCCTGTACACGCTCGCCGCCTCGGAGCTGCCGCGCCGCATCATCGGCGCCCTGGCCGGCATGTCGATGGCGGGCACCCTCATCGTCGCGCTGGTGCGGGCCAACCAGGACATGGCCGAGGGCAGCCCCTCGATCGGCAGCGAGTTCATCCCCTTCTTCGCGGTGACCGCCGCGATCGGCGTGACCGCGCCCCCCGTCCTCCTCGGGCTGTACGTGGGAGCGCGCCGCCGCCTCGTCGAGGGCATGCGGGAACGCGCGGACAGCCTGGAGCGGGAGCTCCAACTCCTCGCGGAGCGCGCCGAGGAGCGCGCGGAGTGGGCGCGGAACGAGGAGCGGACGCGGATCGCCCGCGAGATGCACGACGTGGTGGCGCACCGGGTGAGCCTGATGGTGGTGCACGCCGCGGCCCTCCAGGCGGTGGCGCGCAAGGACCCGGAGAAGGCGGTCAAGAACGCCGCGCTCGTCGGCGACATGGGACGTCAGGCGCTGACCGAGCTCCGCGAGATGCTCGGGGTGCTGCGTACGGGCGACGGCACGAAGGCGAAGGCGGAGAGGCCCGCCGAGCCGCCGCTGGCCGCCGTGGCCTTCGCGGCCGCAGCCGCGGCGTCCCGCGCGGTCGACGAGGACGGCCCGTGCCTCGCGGAGCTCGACGAGCTCGTGGGCCAGTCGCGGGCCGCGGGCATGGCGGTGGACCTGTCCGTGGAGGGCGAGGCGCGTGACTGCTCCGCCGAGGTGGAGCAGACGGCGTACCGGGTGGTGCAGGAGGCGCTGACCAACGTCCACAAGCACGCGGCGGGCGCCAAGACCCACGTGCGGCTCGCGTACCGCAGCGCGGAGATCGCGATGCAGGTGGAGAACGAACCCCCGCCGGACGCCGACGCCTCGTCCGACGCCCGGCTGCCGAGCGGCGGCAACGGCCTCGTCGGCATGCGGGAGCGTGTCATGGGCCTGGGCGGGGTGTTCGTCTCGGGTCCGACGGACGGGGGCGGCTTCCGGGTGTCGGCGGTGCTTCCGGCGGCCGTGTAGCAGGGTCGCCGTACAGCAGGGTCGCCTGTAGCAGGGTCGGGTGACCGGGGCGGGTTGTCCTGTATCCCCGAGCTGTATCGCCGAGCCGTATCCCCCGAGATTCCCGAGCTATATCCCCGAACTCGCCGACAGACGGGTGGGCTGGGCGCCGGTGATGAGGGTCGCCAGGGCCTGGTCGATGTGGGCGCCGAGGAACCAGTCGCCGCTGTGGTCGAGGCTGTAGACGCGGCCCTCGGTGTCGATGGCGAGCAGCGCCTGGGTGTCCGGCTCCTCACCGATGGGGCAGACCTCGGTGCCGAGGGCGCGGCCCAGGTCGCCGAAGGTGCGGGCGAGGTGGAGGCCGTACATCGGGTCGAGGTGCACGGTGGCGGGCGCTATCTGGCGGCCGGGGCCCTGCGGGGTGATGTGCAGGCCGCCGAACTCGGCCCATGCCTCGACGGCCGCGGGGAAGACGGTGTGCCGGTGCCCGGCGGGCGAGGTGTGGCGGCGCAGGGCGTCGGCCCAGATCTCGGCCTGCTTTATGTCCCAGTGGCCCGGGCGCCAGCCGGCGGCGCGCAGGGCGGCGTCGACGGGGACGGGGAAGCGGGTGCTGCCGCCGGTGCCGGGTGCGGCGGCGGTGGCGGGGTGGTCGGGGTGCATGGGGTGGTAACCCTCGTTCGGGTGGTGGGAACGGTCGGCCGGGCGGGCTCTCAGGCTTCGGTGGCCGTGGGGTCGACGACGCGGACACCGAAGTGGGCGGTGAGCGCGGTACAGGAACGGCAGGGCTGGGCGAAGTGCCCGTGCAGGGGGTCGCCGTCCTCACGGATGCGGCGGGTGGTGAGTTTGGCGTGTTTGAGCGCCTTGCGGGCCTCGCCGTTGGTCATGGGCTTGCGCGAGGCGCGCTTGGAGCGGCTCGCGTCGGCCGCCGTGAGGTGGCGGGAGATGAGGATGGCCTCGGCGCAGCGGCCGGTGAAGCGCTCGCGCTGCCCGCTGGTGAGGGCGTCGAGGAAGTCCTGGACGAGCGGGTGCAGGGCGGGGGGTTCCTCGCCGCGGCCCGCGGTGCAGGTGAGGGTGGTCTGGCCGCGTACGGAGAGGGCGGCGGCGACGGTGGGCAGGATGCCGTCGCGGCGCTGGCGCAGGATGGGAGCGTTGGCGGCGGTCGCGCTCCAGCCGACGCGTGGGTCTCCGGCGGCCTGCGCCGCCTGCGCGGCCGTCGGGACGGTGCCCGGGGCCGTGCCGTCGCCGGTCGTTGCGCCCGCCGTCGTCGCCAGTGTCTGGCCGGACATGCTGCTCTGTGCCGTCTGCATCGTGCTCTTCCCTCCCCCTGCTCGCGGCCGTCACCGCGTGTACAACGCCCCCGCGTCGCGGGGACAGCCTGCCAAATGGGGCGGGTGGTGCGGAAGCTGGGGCACCGCGACACGCCTGGCTTTCCGCCGGGATTCGTCACACCGTGACCGTCCGGTGGCTGGTGGTCATGGAACCGGAGGCCCGGTGACCGGTGCCGTGCTTGCGCATAGGCTGTGTCGACATCGCGGGACCGGAAACCGCTGAAGCGGGACCGGAATCCGCAGCAGTGGGACCGGAATCCGCAGCAGCGGGACCAGAAACCGCACAGACAGAACCAGAACCTTCCACAGTGCCGCAGGGGGCAACCGCCATGACGACAGGTCGGCTGGGGCAGCAGTCAGCGCCGCCGAACGCGGCCTACGCCGGGCAGGTCGTGCACTTCCCGGACCCGGTCCGTGCCGCCCGCCATCCCAGAGGCGTGCGGGTGGACGAGCACGGTTACCCGGACTTCTCGGCGTACGCCCGCGCGGCCGCCGAGATCGCCGAGCCCCCGGAGGGCTTCGGCGTCGACGAACTGCGCCTGACGGACTACGTGTCGGCGAACGCGGCGATGGCGGCGGCGGACCACGACCTGTGGGACACGATTCCCGCGGTGGCGACCCCGCACGGCTGGACCTGGCACCACGTGCCGAACAGCCGTCGCCTCGAACTGGTCCCCGTCGAGGTGAAGGCGCTGCTGCGGCACCACGGCGGCATCGCGACGACGGCCGTGGACCAGAACAAGAGGGGGACGCGTCCGCTGCAGGAGACGCGGCCCGCCCACTTCGGTCTGCCGAAGGCCGCGGTCGCGGTGACGGAACAGCAGGTGCAGAGCGTCGAGGAGGACCTCGGCTACCGGCTGCCGGGCGCCTACCGCTCGTTCCTGAAGGCCGCGGGCGGCTGCGCGCCGGTCGGCGCCGCGCTCGACGCCGAACTGGGACTCCTCGTGGACCAGCCGTTCTTCACGGTGCGGGACGAGGCCGCGGTCAACGACCTGGTGTACGTGAACAAGTGCCTGCGCGACCACCTCACCAAGGACTACCTGGGTGTCGCTTTCGTGCAGGGCGGTCTGCTCGCCGTGAAGGTGAAGGGCGACCGGATCGGCTCGGTGTGGTTCTGCGCGTACGACGACGCGCGCGACGTCTCGGAGGCGGCCGGGTGGCCTCCTGCCGAGCGGGTGCGGCAGCTGCTGCTGCCGTGCGGCGACGACTTCGACGCGTTCCTGTCCCGGCTCGCGGGCAATCCGCCGGAGCTGGAGACCGTGGCGAACCTGATGGTGGACGGCGGCTTCGCGCACGCCGTCTCCGTGTCCTCGGGTGGGGAGTGACGTAACGATGGTGACCTTCGCACAGGCGCAGGAGCGCGCCGAGGAATGGATCAACGGCGACGTGCCGGGCTACCAGCACCGTGAGGTGCGGGTCCGGGAGTTCGACCTCGGGTTCGTGGTGTGGGCCGAGGACCGGGAGAACGGTCCGGTGTCCGACGGCGGCGGGCAGCGGCTCGTCATCGCGCGGGACAGCGGCGAGGCGACGCTCTGGCCGAGCCTCGCGGTGGGTGAGGTGATCCGCCGGTACGAGGAGGAGTACGGGCTGCCGGACCTGGCACCGCAGGACGCGGTTCCTGCCCCGCCCGAGCGGGTCGACCTCAATCAGACGTCGTTCCTGCTGACTCCTCCGGAGTGGCTCCAGGAGGCGGCGGACAAGCTGGGCATCCCGGACCGGCGGGCGGAGACGCGGAGTTCGGACCGCGAGGAGCGTGCGGGTGCCGCGGGGTCCGGGGCACCCGGAGGCGCCGGGGGGCCCGGAGCACCCGGAGGTGCCGGAGCACCCGGAGAGCCTGCGGCTCCCGAGGCGCCTGCTGCGCCCTTCGCGCCCGCGGGGTCCGAGGCTGCGTCTGGCGTGCCCGTTGAGCCCTTCGCGTCCGCGGGGTCCGAGGCTGCGCCTGGTGCGCCCGCCGCGCCCGAGGCTCCGGCTGCTCCGGGCGCTCCTGCCGCGTCCGAGACTCCGTCGCCTTTCGCGCCCGCCGCGCCCGCGTCTTTCCCGCCCGCCGGGCCCGAGGCTCCGGTTGCTCCTTCCGCGCCTTCCGCGCCTTCCGCTCCTTCCGCGCCTGAGGCGCCCGTAGCGCCTGGGGCATCCGCGGCTCCCGAGGTGCCTTCCGGGCCCGAGGCTCCGGGTGCGCCTGCTTCGCCTTACGCGGCTGCCGCGCCCACCGCGCCCGGGGGCGGTACGCCGTGGCCCGCGGCCGAGGGGTCGGTCGAGGACGCCGTGCCGGAGCGCATGCCCGAATCCGTGGCCGAGTTCGACGACAGTCTGCCCGCGACGTCGGCGGGCGTGCCGGCGGACGCGACCCCGTGGGCCGGTACGGACACCAACGCCGATGCGGGCGAGGACCATTCGGTGCCGCTGCCCGCCACCGTGTTCGCGCCGCCGCTGACCGGCCTGGACGACGACGAGACGCCGCCGCCGGCCGCCACGCCGGAGGCCAAGACGGCGCTCATGCACGGGGGCAGCCAGCTGCCTGCGACGGCGATCGCGCCCGCGCTGAACAACCCGGCGCCGGGCGGCCCCGCGCCGTACGAGGCTCCGGCCACACCCGCCGGGCCGCCGCCGAACGCGCCGCAGCCGCCCGTCGGTTCGCCGGCGCCCCTGCCGCCGCCGTCCGGTGCCCCGGGCGCCCCCGCGCCGCAGCCCCCCGCTGGTTCGCCGACGTCCACTCCTCCGTCGCCGGGTGCTCCCGACGCCTCCGCGTACGGGTATCCGGCCCCTGCTGGTTCGCCGGCGCCCCTGCCGCCGCCGTCCGGTGCCCCGGGCGCCGCCGCGCCGCAGCCCCCCGTTGGTTCGCCGACGTCCACTCCTCCGTCGCCGGGTGCTCCTGACGCCTCCGCGTACGGGTATCCGGCTCCCGCTGGTTCGCCGACGTCCACTCCTCCGTCGCCGGGTGCTCCTGACGCCTCCGCGTACGGGTATCCGGCCCCTGCTGGTTCGCCGACGTCCACTCCTCCGTCGCCGGGTGCTCCCGACGCCTCCGCGTACGGGTATCCGAAGCCGCCCGCCGCGCCCGCGGCCGGGGACATCGCGGATGCCGCCACCCGCAAGGCGGGCACGAGCACGCCGCCGCCCTCCGGGCCCGGCGCTCCCGGCACGCCTGCCGGTGGCTACGTACCGACGCAGCTCGTCTCCTCGCTGGGCCCGGACGGACCGAAGCCGCCCGCGGCTCCGGGTACGCCTCCGGGTGGTGTGCACCACGCGGCGACGATGCTCGCCGACCCGAGCATGGGTGGCGGCCCGAAGCCGCCGGGTGCACCCGGTGCGCCAGGAGCTCCCGGCGCTCCGGGTACGCCCCCGGGCGCGCCCCAGCCTCCCGGCCCTCCCGGTGCCCCCGGCGCCCCCCAGCCTCCCGGTCCGCCCGGCGCTCCCGGTACGCCTCCGGGTGGTGTGCACCACGCGGCGACGATGCTCGCCGACCCGAGCATGGGCGGTGGCCTGAAGCCGCCCGGCGCCCCGGGTGCCCCCGGCGCGCCCCAGCCTCCGGGCCCGCCCGGCCCGCCCGGCCCGCCCGGTGCCCCCGGCGCCCCGCAGCCTCCCGGTCCGCCCGGTGCCCCGGGAGCTCCCGGCGCCCCCGGCACCCCGCCCCCCGGCGGCGGCGTCCACCACGCCGCGACCATGCTGGCCGGGCCCGCGGTCGGTGGTCCCGGCGCACCCGGCATGCCGTCGCCCCCCGCCCCGGGCCACCACGCACCCGGACCCGGCGTACCTCCCGGCATGCCCGGCGGTCCCGGCGCCCCCGGCGGTCAGCCGTACGGCTACCCCCAGCCGCCCACCGGCCAGCCCACCGTCGGCCCCGGCTACCAGGCCGTGCTGCGCTACCGCGCCGCCGACGGCTCCGAGCAGCAGCTCATCCGGCGTTCGGCGCCCGGTACGCCGCACCCGGAGTGGCAGATCCTGCACGAGCTGCGCGGCATGAACGTGCCGCCGCAGCAGGTGCTCGAGCTCCACACCGAGCTGGAGTCCTGCGAGCTGCCCGGCGCGTACTGCGCGCGGATGATCCGGGAGACCTGGCCGCAGGCGCGGATCACGTCGATCGCGCCGTACGGCAGGGACCACGCGTCCCGCCAGCAGGGCATGCAGCAGCTCCTCGCCCACCAGGGCGAGCTGCACCAGGTCGCGGACGGCCCCGCACGGCCCGGCCCCGTGCGTGCCCCGCTGCAGCAGATGCCGCCCGTGCCGCCGATCCCGCCGGAGGGCGTCGCGCAGGAACTGGCCGCGGCCTTCGGACCCGGCGTCTTCCGCTTCGACCAGCGGGCCGTGTCGCGGCAGGGCGTGCCGGACATCGTGGCGCACACCCTCGTCGTGGCGGGCCTGCCCGTCGACTTCGGGCCGTTCTTCTGGGCGCAGGCGCAGCCGGGCCGCCCCGTGCCGACGCTGGCGGAGCTGGCGCAGGAGCGGGGGGTGCAGCCGGCGTCCGACGCGGGGTCGTACCTGGTGATGGGCAGCGACTTCGGGCGCGCGCTGTGCGTGCAGTACGGCACGGCGAACATCGTGGCGGTGCCGGTGGAGGCAGGCCCCGGCGGCGCCCCCGTACCGCCGCAGTTCGTGAACACGGGCCTGCCCGAGTTCGCCCGCTGCATGGCGCTGCTCGGCCGGATGTGGCGGCTGCGGTTCGGGCTCAACCAGGAGCAGGCGGGCCGTTGGACCGTCGACTTCCAGAACCAGCTGGCCGCGCTCGACCCGGCGGCGCTCGCGTCGCCGGAGAGCTGGTGGTCCGTGCTGCTCGAGCAGATGTGGGACGGGCTGCTGTAGTGCGCGACCTGTAGGTGACATCGAGGCGCCCGGCCCGGGGACGGGGCGGGCGCCTCGCCCATTCGGGGCGCGAGCGGCGGGAATGGCGCCCCGATTCCGACTTCCGCCGCCAATTGACGCATCCTTGACCGGGTGGAGTGGGCGGAGTGTCGCGTTATGAGCGCTTCCGCTTGATCCATCAAGATGTGCGCCAATCGCGCTGTACGCGTGCGGTACGTCGGAGAGGGGATCCAAGGATGAGCAGCAGCGGTGCATCGTCGTCGCCCTACGGCTTCGTCACCGTGCGGGGGCGCGGCTACCGTCCCGAGCAGGTCGAGGCGTACGCCGCGGGCCTCTCCCAGGAGCGGGACGGGGCGTGGGAGCGCGCGGCCCGCCTCACCGTCCTCGCCAAGGACATGGAGGCGGAGGCGGAGCACCTGCGGGACGTGGTGTCGCGGCTCGCGCCCCAGACGTACGAGACGCTCGGCGAGCGGGCCCGGCAGATCCTGGCCCTCGCGGAGACGGAGGCCGCCGCGGTACGGGAGAGCGCGGCGGCCGAGGCACAGGCGGTCACGGAGGACGCGGAGGCGGGGGCGCGGGAGGTACGGGAGGCCGCGCGCGCCTACGCCGAGCGGATCGGCGCCGACGCGGAGGAGCGGGCCGCGCGGCGGCTCCAGGCGGACCGGGCGACGGCCGACGAGATCAGGATCTCCGCCCGGCAGGACGTGAAGGCGTGGCGGGGCGAGGCGCTCGCGGCGCTGCGCGAGATGCGGCAGCGGTGCGAGGGGCTGCTCGCCGAGCAGGAGAAGGAGCAGGGCGAGCGGTGGGAGGCGGCCGAGCGCGAGGCGGCCGAGCGCGAGGCGGCGTCGGACGCGCGGGACGCGGAGCGGGTGGCCGCCGCGGAGGCGAGGCTCTCCGAGGCCAAGCGGGCCTTCGCGCAGGCGGAGGAGTCGGCGCGGCACGGGCAGGAGGACGCGGAGGCGCGGGGCGCGGAGATCGTCGCGGAGGCGGTCCTCTGCGAGGAGCGGGTGACCCGCGAGACGGAACGGATCCTGCGCGAACACGGCGAGCGCTGGGACGAGGTACGGGCCCACATGGACCACGTACGCAGCAGCCTGGCGTCATTGACGGGCCGGGCGCCGGCCGAGGAGACGCCGTAGGAAAGGCTTCCCCCCCGCTCGCCCGGTGAGCGAGCGGGGGGAGTGAGGCAGCGGCTTGCCTAGGCCTCCAGTTCGGGCAGGATCCCCGCGGGCCCGCCCTCGTCCACGATCGCGCGGAACGCCGTCATCATCGCGTCGACCCCGCCCGTCGGGACCACGACCAGGTCCGGGCAATGGAAGAACGCGCCGCCCGCCGCTTCGCCCGTCTGCTTCCAGCGGTCCATGACGGCCGCGATCTCGCGGAGCGTCATGAAGGTGGCGCTCCACCGCGTGCCGTCGGGCAGCCGGAGTTCCGCGTCGGCGTTCTCGACGTCCTCGGCGCGGTCGTCCGCTCCCAGCAGGAAGAGGGCGGTGAACCGGTCGTCCGTGACGATGTGGTAGAGGTCACTTTCCATAGAGCTGCTTCAGCCTCGCAATCACCTTGGGCTCGTTGCCCTTGTCGGACTTGCCGACGATCTCGATGCCGCCCTCCACGTTCCGGAAGAACAGGCGTCCGCCGTTCCGGCCGCGGGCGTACGTGACGTCGGTGCCCGCCAGCGCCTTGCTGCCGAGCCCGGGGTTCATGTTTCCACGGGAGAGCTGCTCGAAGAGACCGTCGAGGTCGCGCTGGACGGCCTGGTTCTTGCCCGCCTGCTGGGCCGCCTTCGACAGCTGCGAGTCCTTGCCGATCGCCGACGTGATGATCTTGCACGGGGCGGCGTTGTGCACGAGGACCGGGGTGTCGCCCGCCAGCACGTAGTACGTGTGCGCGCCGGCCACGGTGAGGTTGCGGACCTCCTGGGCCGGTGCGGTCCAGGAGGTGACCGTGTCGACGCGGGCGGGTGCGCCCGAGTCGGTCCGCAGCGTCATCCCGGGTGCGAGGTCCGCCGCGTTGGTCCACTGGTCCAGGTCGCCGCCGGTCCAGAAGGGGTGCAGATCGGTCGCGGTGAGCGAGGCCGTGCGGTCGCCGCTGTCGCCGTCGACGTCCACGGCGACCTTGACGAGGTTCTTCTCGCCGTCACCGACGATGAGGTCCGTGACGGGCTGCCCCTGGGTCGTGCCGGTGCCCGGCTCGGTGGCCAGGACCTGGTCGCCCTCCCGCACCTGCTCGATGGGGACGGCGGAACCGTCGGCCATGAGCACCGGCGTGCCGGGCAGGAAGCTGTTGCTCGCGCACGAGACGGCGGTCGACCCGCCCTTGCGGGCCTTGCGGACGTCGTCGGCGGTCAGGGCCTTCGCACCCACCTTGGCGCCGACCTTGAGCCAGCGCAGGACGGCGAGGGAGCCTGCCGCCCGCTCCGCCCCGCTGAGTTCCTTGCCGGTGGCCAGGTCCTTGCCGGTCAGCGCCTCGACGATGCCCTTGCCGTCGCCGATGCCCGGCACCAGGTCGAGGAAGAGGGACATGCGGCGCTGCTGCGTGGCTTCGTCGAGGCCGGAGGAGCCGGAGCCCCAGGAGTCGCCGACGCGGGAGAAGTCGAAGTCGATGTCGGGGAGTTCGCTGAGCCGCTCGGCGCCCTTCTTGATGCCGGGGACGTGCTTGTTCGCGGTCTTCATGCCGCGGTTGGCCTGGGCGATGCCGTCGTTCATCTCCTTCATGCCCTTGTTGGCCTTGGAGATCCCCTTGTTGGCCTTGGCGAGGCCCTTGTTGACCTCGTCCACGCCGTCGTTCATCGTCTTGAGGCCGCGGTTCATCTGGGCGAAGCCCTTGTTCATCTGGTCGAACGCCGCGTTGAGCTCCCTGAGCTCCTTGCCCCAGTCGGGCAGGTCCTTGTCCTTGATGGGCTCGACCTTGCGGGACGGAGGGTAGCCGTAGTCGCCGACGACGACGGTGAGGATGCTGAGGGCGTAGAGCGAGTCGCTCGTCGTGCCCATCATCTCGTCGGCCTTGGCGACGTTCTTCGCGAGGTTGACCAGGTGCGGCTGGGCGGCCTTGGCGGTCTTGACCGCCTGGGTCAGGATCTTCTCCTGCTCCTTCGGGTCGGACGTCGACGAGGGGTCCTTGAGCTCGGCGAGCTTCAGCTTGCCCAGCTCGTTCAGCTCCGTGTCGAGCGTCTTGAAGCGGGCGCCGTGGTCCTTCATGATCGACTGTGTGCCGTAGAGGAACAGGGCGGTGCCGACGCCCGCGATCAGGGCCTTGCGGCTGAATTCCTTCAGGCAGCCGGCCTTTTCGACGAGTCCGAGATCGTCGCAGTGCGCGTAGTGGGAGACGCGCTCGGCGATCTCCAGGAGGCTCGCGGGCTCCTTCTCGGCGGCGGCCGCCGGGCTGCCCGCCGCGACGGCCGACGTGAACGAGAGGGAGAGGGCGGCCACCGTCGTGACGAGCCTGGTGGTGGTTCTGTGGTGCATGCGTTCCTAGGTCATGGGGGCACTACGCCCATGACGATGTGACCCCCCGAGGCTGTATTTCTGACGGGTACCCGCCAGAAATGGTTACCAGCGAGTACGGTAACACCCCGACTTCCTGGAATGTCTGACTTTCCCTCATCAAATGCTCACTTCCCCCGCCGTGCCGGCCCCGTCAGGATCCGGCCCTCCACCACCTCGTACCGCCTGCGGTGCTCCTCCGCCTCCGCGCGCCCGGAGAAGCGGGTGCCGAGCCACCCGAGGAGGAAGCCCAGCGGGATCGAGGCGATGCCCGTCGTCGTGAACGGGAACCAGGTGAAGTCGTGGTGCGGGAACGCGGCGCCGGGGCTCCCGGAGACCAGGTTCGTGCCGGTCATCAGGATCAGCGAGCCGAGCGTGCCGCCGAGCAGCGTCCAGAGCAGGCCCGTCCGTGTGTAGCGGCGCCAGAAGAGGCTGTAGACCAGGGCGGGCGCCAGGGCGGACGCGCCCAGACAGAACGAGAGGGTGGCCAGGGGCTGCAGATTGTGGTCCTCGACCAGGACCGCGAGGGCGATCGCGGGCACTCCTGTGGCCAGTGCGGAGGCGCGGGCCAGCGTCAGCTCGCGGCGCGGCGAAGGGGCGCGGCGGCCCTGCGCGAAGACGTCGTGGGCCAGGGAGTTGGCGCAGGCGAGGATCATGCCGGCGACCGAGGCGAGCAGCGTCAGGAACAGTGCCGTGGTGACCGTCGTGAAGATCAGGGTCTCGGCGGCCGAGCTGTGCGCGCCGAACGCCGCGCGGGAGCCGAGGAGGTAGGCGGTGTTGCCCTGCGGGTCGTCCGCCGCGATCGCCGCGCGGCCGAGCAGCGCCGTCGCGCCGAACCCCACGACGGTGATGACGAGGACGAAGAGGGCGACCGACGAGACCGCCCAGGACATGGAGCGCCGTATCTCGCGGGCGCTGCGGGCCGTGTACATCCGCATCGTGACGTGCGGGAGTGCCGCGCCGCCGAGGACCACGGTCAGCTCCGAACTGATCATGTCGAGGCGCGGGTGGGGGCTGTCCGCGAACTGGAGCCCGGAGCGGAGGTACGCCGGTCCCGCGCCGCTGCCGTCCCGTGCGGCGGCGAGCAGGGCGCCCGGGTTCCAGTCGAAGCGGCGCAGTATCAGGACGGCGACCACCGCGCCGGAGCCGAGCAGCATCACGATCTTCAGGATCTGGATGAGGGCGGTGCCCTTCATGCCGCCGATGGCCGCGTAGCTGATCATCAGGGCGCCGAGCGCGACGACGCAGCCGGTCTTCAGGCCGTCGTCGGAGAAACCGAGGACGAAGGCCAGCAGGTCGCCCGCGCCCGCCAGCTGGACCAGCATCAGCGGGAGCAGGGCGGCGATGGTGGCCGCGCACGCGGCGATCCGGACGGCGCGGCCCGGCATGCGGCGCGCCACGACGTCGCCCATGGTGAACAGGCCCGCGTTGCGCAGGGGTTCGGCCAGCAGGAACATCAGGAGCGTCAGGGAGAGCGCCGTGCTCAGGGCGAGGACCACGCCGTCGTACCCGACCAGGGCGATCACGCCCCCGGTGCCGAGGACGGTGGCCGCCGAGATGTAGTCGCCCGCGATGGCGAGGCCGTTGCGCAGCGGTGAGAGAGCGCCGTACCCGGTGTAGAACTCGTCGAGTTCGTCCCGGTCGGGCCCGGTCATGACGCACAACAGCAGGGTGAGGGTGGCCACGACGGTGAAGGCGACCAGGGACATGGTCTGCGCTTCGTGACTCACGGGGCCTCCCCGTCGGGCGCGGCGGTCGACGCGCGCTGTCTGCGCAGGCGTTCGGAGAGCGGGTCGAGGCGGCGGCGTGCCGTGCGCTCGAACAGGACGAGGGCGAGGCAGGTCACGGGGAGCTGGCAGAGGCCGAGGAGCAGCCCCGTGGTCAGGCCGCCGGAGACGGTGCCGGTCATGAAGGACGGCGCGAGGGCGGACAGGACGAGGAAGAGCGTGAAGTGGCCGAGCGCGGTGAGGGTGGCGACCCGGCGCTGGGTCCGGTAGGCGCCGCGCAGCTTGCGCAGGTCGCTGTGGCGGCCGGGAGCGGGGTGGCGGGGGAGTCGGGGGGCCGGGGGCGCTTGGGGCGGCGGTGGCTGCCAGGGGTAGGTGAGGTGGGGCTGTTGCTCGTACGGGGTGTACGGGGCGTGCGGGGTGTACGGCTCGTGCGGGAAGGGGGCGTCGTACGCGTCGTACGCGTCATGCGCGTCGTACGGAGGGTGGGTCATCCCGGTTCTCCTTGCGCGGCTTCCGGTCCGGTGGTGCGGACCGCAGGGAGCGAGAGGAGCCGAGACGTTACTCGTAAGTAGGGCCGGTGCGCGGGGTTTTCGTGGAACCGGTCAGTCGCTCTGTTGTGTGGGTGACAACTGGTCCTTCCGCGGGCCCGGTTGCCTCTCGTCGAGGACGGGGAAGCGGCGGGGCGCCAGGAAGAGCAGGACGGCCAGGGCGGCGACGGCGGCACACCCCGCGCCGAGGTACACCGAGTCGACGGCCGCGTCGACCGCGCGCCGCAGCGGCTCGGGGTCGGCCACGGAATCCGGGTCGTCCAGGACGCGCGCCACCGAGTCGAGCGAGCCGGCCCCGTCGAGCCGTGCGGCGAGCACTCCGTTGGCGACCGCCCCGAACAGGGCGGCGCCCAGCGTCTGGCCGATCTGCCGGCAGAACAGCACGGACGCGGTCGCCGTGCCGCGCTCGGCCCAGCCGACGCTGGACTGGACGCCGACGATGAGCGGCAGCTGGAAGAGCCCGAGGGCCGCGCCGAGCAGCAGCATGAGCAGCGCGGGCTGCCACGCCGTGCCGGGGTAGGGCAGGAGCGGGAACGTGAAGAGGATGAGCGCGGCCCCGGAGATGCCGGTGATCGCGGTGTTGCGGAAACCGATCCTGCGGTACACGTGCTGGCTGAGGGCGGCCGAGACCGGCCAGCTCAGCGTCATCACGGACAGTACGAACCCGGCGGCGACCGGGGCGAGTCCGAGGACGGACTGCGCGTACGTGGGCAGGAAGACGGTGGGCGCCACCATCAGGAGGCCGAGCGCGCCGAGGGCGAGGTTCACCGCGGCGATGGTGCGCCGCCGCCAGACCCAGCCGGGGATGATCGGCTCTGCCGCCCTGCGCTCGACGAGGACGACGACGCCGATGAGCGCGAGCCCGGCGCCGAACAGCGCGAAGGACGGCGCCGACACCCAGTCCCAGGCGACCCCGCCCTGCACGAGCGCGGTCAGGAGGGTGCCGCCGCAGGCGAAGACGGCGAGCGCGCCGGGCCAGTCGACGCGGCCGCGCGGGACCGCCTCGCGCTCGGGTTCGTGCAGGTGGCGCACGATCAGCCAGAGCGCGAGCGCCCCTATGGGCAGGTTGATCAGGAAGATCCAGCGCCAGTCCGCGTACGAGGTGATGGCCCCGCCGAGCGCGGGCCCGGCGACGGCCGAGGTGGCCCACACGGTCGACAACTTGGCCTGGATCTTGGGGCGTTCCTTGAGCGGGTAGAGGTCGGCGGCGAGGGTCTGCACGGTGCCCTGGACGGCGCCGCCGCCGAGCCCCTGGACGACGCGGAAGGCGATCAGCGACTCCATGTTCCAGGCGAGGGCGCAGAGTCCGGAGCCGAGGAGGAACAGCACGCAGCCCGCGATGAGGACGGGCTTGCGGCCGAAGGTGTCGGAGAGCTTGCCGTAGACGGGCAGGGTGACGGTGGCCGCGAGGAGGTAGCCGGAGAAGAGCCAGGAGAAGATCGAGAAGCCGCCGAGCGCGCCCACGATCTGCGGGACGGCGGTCGACACGATGGTGGAGTCGACGGCGGCCAGCGCCATGGCGAGCATGAGCGCGGCGACGACCGCACCCCTGCCGCGTATCGCGTCCTGGGTGCCCACAGAACTTCCTTCCCCCTGCATCCGGTTGCTGCGGGCCACCTTCTCACCCGGGGGAGCCCGGGGGCAGGGTGGACGGCCGGGTGGAGGCAACCCCGAGAAGGTCTCCACCGGCGGGTGGAGATCCCCTAGGGGTACCTCCGTACAACGGACCGGGGAGCGTTCGTCCCGCCGGAGGATGAGGCGGGCCGCGGCGGTCCTTAGATTTGCTTTACGGGCCGGGCACGGGGCCGGCTCGTGACAACCCGCCCCGCCGGAGTGGTGAACCACACCGGCGGGGGTGGGGTTTTCCCCCGGAAAAGACTGCGCTGAGCACCAGCGCGCCGGGACCCGTCGTGACACCAGACTGACAGCGCGAGAGCGCGCCGTGTATCCACCCGGCTCGTCGCAGGACCGACATAGGAGACTTACCGTGACAACGGCTATAACGGCACCCAGGCACGGGGGCACTGGAGGGCGTACGGCCGTGGCGGCACGGGCGCGCCAGGTCGTGAAGGCGTACGGCTCCGGGGAGACCCGCGTCGTCGCGCTCGACCACATCGACGTCGACATCGCCCGCGGTCAGTTCACCGCCATCATGGGCCCGTCGGGCTCCGGCAAGTCCACCCTGATGCACTGCCTCGCCGGCCTCGACACGGTCAGCAGCGGGCAGATCTACCTCGACGAGACCGAGATCACCGGCCTCAAGGACAAGAAGCTGACGCGGCTGCGCCGGGACCGGATCGGCTTCATCTTCCAGGCGTTCAACCTGCTCCCCACCCTGAACGCCATCGAGAACATCACGCTCCCCATGGACATCGCGGGCCGCAAGCCCGACCGTGCCTGGCTCGACCAGGTCGTGGAGACCGTGGGCCTGGCGGGGCGCCTCAAGCACCGCCCGACCGAGCTCTCCGGCGGCCAGCAGCAGCGCGTCGCCGTGGCCCGCGCGCTCGCCTCACGGCCCGAGATCATCTTCGGTGACGAGCCGACCGGAAACCTCGACTCCCGCGCCGGCGCCGAGGTGCTCGGCTTCCTGCGCCGCTCGGTGACCGACCTCGGCCAGACCATCGTGATGGTGACGCACGACCCGGTCGCCGCCTCGTACGCGGACCGCGTCCTGTACCTCGCCGACGGCCGGATCGTCGACGAGATGCACCACCCCACCGCCGACCAGGTCCTCGACCGTATGAAGTCCTTCGACGCCCGGGGACGTACGTCATGACCGTCCTCAAGACCTCGATGCGCAACTTCTTCGCGCACAAGGGCCGCATGGCGCTCTCCGCCGTGGCGGTGATCCTGTCGGTGGCGTTCGTGTGCGGCACGCTCGTCTTCTCCGACACCATGAGCACCACCTTCGACAAGCTCTTCGCGGCGACCTCCGCCGACGTCACCGTCACCCCCAAGTCCGCCGAGGACGCGGGCGACACCCCGCGCAGCGGCAAGCCCGAGTCGATGCCCGCCTCCGTCGTCCAGCAGGCGAAGCGGGCCAAGGGCGTGCGGGCGGCCGAGGGCGCGGTCAGCAGCCAGAGCGTGACCGTCGTCAACGCGAAGAACAAGAACATGGGCCCCACCAACGGCGGCCCGACCATCGCGGGCAACTGGACGCACAACGACCTGCGTTCCATGGACATCACCTCCGGCCACGCCCCGCGCGGCCCCACCGAGGTGATGATCGACGCCGACACCGCCGACAAGCACGACCTGAAACTCGGCGACGAACTGCGCACCGTCGCCGCCACCGGCGACCTCACCGCGAAGGTCTCCGGCATCGCCACCTTCAAGGTGACCAACCCCGGCGCCGCGATCGTCTACTTCGACACCGCGACCGCACAGCGCCAACTCCTCGGCACCACCGGCCGGTTCACGCACGTCAACCTCACCGCCACCGCGGGCGTCAGCGACACCGAGCTGAAGAAGAACGTCGCCGCGGCCTTCGACGGCAAGACCTCGTCGTACGACATCAAGACGCAGAAGGAGACCGCGGACGACAACCGCGAGTCCGTCGGCAGCTTCCTCGACGTCATGAAGTACGCGATGCTCGGCTTCGCGGGGATCGCCTTCCTCGTCGGCATCTTCCTCATCATCAACACCTTCTCGATGCTGGTCGCCCAGCGCACCCGCGAGATCGGCCTGATGCGCGCCATCGGCTCGAGCCGCAAGCAGGTCAACCGCTCCGTCCTCGTCGAGGCCCTGCTGCTCGGCGTGTTCGGCTCGGTCCTCGGCGTCGGCGCGGGCATCGGCCTCGCCGTCGGCCTCATGAAGCTCATGTCCGGCATGGGCATGGAACTCTCCACCGGCGACCTCACCGTCGACTGGACGACCCCCGTGGTCGGCCTGGCCCTCGGCATCGTCGTCACCGTCCTCGCCGCCTACCTCCCCGCACGACGGGCCGGCAAGGTCTCGCCGATGGCCGCACTGCGGGACGCGGGCACCCCGGCCGACGGCAGGGCGGGCGCGCTGCGCGCCGTCATCGGACTCGTCCTCACCGGCGCGGGTGGCTGCGCCCTCTGGGCCGCGTCGCAGGCCGACAAGGCCAAGGACGGCTCGCTCCTCCTCGGCGGCGGAGTCGTCCTCAGCCTCATCGGCTTCGTCGTCATCGGCCCCGTGCTCGCCTCCGGTGTGGTCCGCGTCATCAGCGCGGTCCTGCTGCGGATGTTCGGCCCGGTCGGCCGGATGGCCGAGCGCAACGCGCTGCGCAACCCGCGCCGCACCGGCGCCACCGGCGCCGCCCTGATGATCGGCCTCGCGCTGGTCGCCTGCCTCTCCGTCGTCGGCTCCTCGATGGTCGCATCGGCCACCGACGAACTCGACAAGTCGGTCGGCGCGGACTTCATCGTCCAGCCCACACAGCCCGGCATCTCCATCACGGAGAAGGCCGCGCAGTCCCTCGGCAAGGCCGACCACATCGCCCACGTCACCCGTTACAAGCAGATCAACGCGGACATGACCACGCCCTCCGGCAAGACCGTGGACGGCGTCGGCCTGAGCGCCGCCGATCCCTCCTACGCCACGGACCTGCGGCGCGAGACCACCGCGGGCAAGCTGTCCGCCGCCTACGGCAAGAACGCCATGTCGGTCGGCGACGACTTCGCCAAGAAGCACGGCCTGAAGGTCGGCGACGAGCTGAAGATCGCCTTCGAGCACGGCAGGACGGCGGAGCTGAGGCTCGCGGCCATCACCTCCGACGACACGTCCGTCGACAAGGGCGCGATGTACCTCAACATCACCACGATGGAGAAGTACGTCCCCGCGGACCGGATCCCGCAGAACGACATGATGTTCGCCTCGGCCACCAAGGGCCAGGAGGAGGCCGCCTACGCCTCCCTGAAGAAGTCCCTGGACGCCTACCCGCAGTACAAGGTGATGGACCAGACCGACTTCAAGCAGACCCTGAAGGACCAGGTCGGCCAGCTCCTGAACATGGTCTACGGCCTGCTCGGCCTCGCGATCATCGTCGCGGTCCTCGGTGTCGTGAACACCCTGGCCCTCTCGGTGGTGGAGCGCACCCGCGAGATCGGCCTCATGCGGGCCATCGGCCTCTCGCGCCGCCAGCTGCGCCGCATGATCCGCATGGAGTCCGTGGTCATCGCCCTCTTCGGCGCCCTGCTCGGCCTCGGCCTCGGCATGGGCTGGGGAGCGACGGCCCAGAAGCTCCTGGCGCTGGAAGGCCTGAAGGTCCTGGAGATCCCGTGGCCGACGATCATCGCGGTCTTCATCGGGTCGGCCTTCGTGGGCCTGTTCGCCGCGCTGGTCCCGGCGTTCCGGGCCGGCCGGATGAACGTACTCAACGCCATCGCCACCGAATAGCCACCACGACGGGGGAATCGGGGGAACGGGGGAGCCGGCCCCGGCGGGCGCGCACACCATGCGCGCCCGCCGGGGCCGGCCGCCGTCATTCCCGGCGCAGCAGCACGTAGCCGTACGCGGTGTCCTCGGCCACGTAACGGGTGCCCGGATGCAGGCCGTTGGCGTACGCGACCGGGTCCTTCGTCCAGCCGGAGCGGACGTCGAGGGCGACGTACCGGGGCACGACGGGGTCGGCCGCGCCGGTCCAGAAGACGCGGGTGCGGGAGGTCAGCCGGGTGATCGGCCCGATGTTCGCCTCGACGGTGGCGCCGTCCGGGATCCGGTCGAGCATCTTCTCGATGGCGACGACCTGCTCGCTCTTCCGGTACGTCGCCCCCTCGGTGAGGCCCGCGAGCGGCAGGGACGTGGTGAGGGCGAGCGCGGCCGCGGCGACGCACGCGGGAAGGAGGTCCGCGTACCGGCGCAGCCACGGCCTCGCGCTGCGGCGCGCGGTGGCGACGGCGTCGACGAGGGCGAGCAGGACCACCGGCATCAGGACGGCGCTGTAGTGCCAGTCCGTGCCCCAGTAGTGGTCGTCGGCGGAGAGGAACCGCCAGCCGAGCGTCGGCAGCGCGACCAGGAGCAGCGGCGAGCGCAGCGCGAGGAGCCCGGAGGTGGGGATCAGCAGCCAGGCGAGGGTACGCAGCTTCGTACCGAACCCGTCGAGGACCCCGGCGGCGCCGCCCCCGTCCCCGACCTTGTCCCAGTAGTCGTACCCGCCGACCGAGTTGAAGGCCGGAATGACCAGCGTGAGCGTGACCAGAGTGGCGACCGCGCCGAACGCGGCGACGCCGAGGGCGTAGGGCAGGGCCTTCGGGTCCGTACGACGGGACCGGATCGCCACGACCACGGCGAGGGCCGCGAGGGTCACCCCCAGGTCCTCCTTGACGAGGACCAGCGGCAGCGCCCAGAGCAGCGAGGCCCGCCACCGCTGCCGCAGCAGCGCTTCGAGGGAGAAGGCGATCAGCGGCACCGCGAAGCAGATCTCGTGGAAGTCGAAGTCGACGGCGCGCTGGATCCCCCACGACAGCCCGTACGCGACCCCGATCGCGAGCCCCGACGCGCGCCCCAGGATCCGGGTCGCCGCCCGGGTGACGGGCACGACGGAGACGGCGATCAGCAGCGCCTGCGCGACGAGCAGCGTCAGGGGCGAGGGGAAGAGCCGGTAGGCAGGGGCGAGGAGGGCGGTGACGGGACTGAAGTGGTCGCCGAGGATGTTGGCGCCGGGCCCCTTGAGGTCGGCCACCGGCACGCTGAGGTGCGCGTACGAGCGCACGGCCTGCTCGAAGATCCCGAGGTCCCAGGAGAGGCTTTCGAGCCGCCGGTACCGGCACACGGACACGACGGCGTACGCGACGAAGAGCCCGGCGGCGAGCAGGTGCGGGGTGCGGTCCCAGAGCCGTCTCCTCCCGTCGGCGACGGGAACGGAGACGCTCCGGTCCCGCCCGGGTATGAGCTCGTCGGCACGCTCCTGGACGGGGAGATCGGTTTCGGGACCGGGCATGGGGTGGCTTTCTGGTGGAGAGCGGGGCGGGGTGTGGTTGCTGAGACGTGTGGGGGGTGGCGGGGCGTTCCGGTCAGGGGGGCGCGGGCGGCGCGCGGGGGTGTGCCGGTTCCTCGGGCGTGTGGGAGGCGGGTGCAGATGTCAGCCTTCTCCGGCGATTGAGGAGTGGGGTCCGGGGCGGGGCCCGTGCGGCGGCGGTGGCGCGCTCGAAGATACTCAGTCCCCCGAGGGAGTCGCCGTCGCCGAGTCGCCGGGCGGCAGCGACGTCGACGGCGTCACCGTCGACGGCAGCCGCGTCGGCGTGCGCGTGGGCGTCCGCGTCGGCGAGGACGAGCCCGGGTCGGGCGACGGCGACCGGTCGGCGAGGGACGACTCCGGCAGGGACGCGGACTTCGTCGGGCTCGGCGGCACCGCGGGGCCCACCGGTTCACCCCCTCGGCCCAGCTGCGCCGCGGCGAGCGCGGCCCCGCCCGAGACCAGGCACACGGCGAGCGCCGCCCCCGCCGCGTACGTCCGCCGGCGGCGCCGGGCCCCGCGCGCGGACACCTGCTGGACCGGGAGCGGCGCGGCGGCCCGCCCGCCCGACGCGGCGGCCCGTTTCAGCGCGGCGGCGAGGATGTCGCTGTCGCCCACCGGGGGCGTGGGCTCGGTCACGGTGCTCCTCCGAGGTCGAGGTCCGGGGTGGGCGCGTCGTCGAGATGCGGCGCGAGCGCCGCCCTGGCACGGGACAGGTGGGACTTCACGGTCCCGGCCGCGATCCCGGTCTCCGCGGCGACCTGCTGCACGGTCAGGTCGCACACGTAGTGCAGAACGGCCACCCACCGCTGCCGCTCGGACAGCTGCCGCAGCGCGGCGACCAGCGCGACGGTCCCCGGATCCGGGGCGGGCGCGGTGCCCGCACGCTCCCCGTGGTGGCGCCGCCACGCCTCCGCGGCCCGCCCGCGCCGCCGCCACCGGCTGACGGCGAGCCGCCGGGCGACGGTCCTGACCCACGCCTCGGGCCCGGCGTCCCGATCCAGCCGCGCGCGGCGCGTCCACGCGCGGACGAAGGCCTCCTGGACCACGTCCTGCGCCTCGTGGAGGTCTCCCGTCATCAGATAGACCTGTCCGACCAGCGGTCTCACGGAGTGCGCGTAGAACGCCTCGAACTCCTCGTCGGTCAAGTGGTCTCCTGGTGCGCGTGCGGTGCTCTTGATGGCAGTACGCCCGGGGAGCGCGGCCGGTTTACACCCGTGGGGAAAATATTTTCGGACGGCGGTTTCGGGACATTGTGCGGGAGGGCGCGGGGAGCCCCGGGCCCGGGACCCGGCCCGACCGGGCCGCGCCGATCAGCACGGAGTCGTACGCTGGATACCCCCGGCCCGTGCGACGTGCCGGGCGGTTCGCGTTGCCCACTCACTCCCGGTCGTTGCCCACTCACTCCCGGTCTGTTGTCCACTCACTCCGGTTATCTGGACGGAAAGCCTCCAATGAGCCTGCACGGTCTGCTCGACGCTGTCGTCAAGGACTCGGCACTCGCCGAAGCGGCCAAGGCCGCGTCCGACGGCCACCGCACGCACGTCGACCTGGTCGGACCGCCCGCGGCCCGGCCCTTCGCGGTGGCGGCGCTGGCCCGCGAGTCCGGCCGCACCGTCCTGGCCGTGACGGCCACCGGCCGGGAGGCCGAGGACCTCGCCGCGGCGCTGCGGACGATCCTGCCGCCGGACGGCGTCGCGGAGTACCCGTCGTGGGAGACGCTGCCGCACGAGCGCCTCTCGCCGCGCTCCGACACCGTCGGCCGCCGCCTCGCGGTCCTGCGCCGCCTCGCGCACCCCAGCTCGGACGACCCGGAGACCGGCCCGGTCTCGGTGGTCGTCGCGCCGGTCCGCTCCGTTCTCCAGCCGCAGGTCAAGGGCCTCGGTGACCTGGAGCCCGTAGCGCTGCGCTCCGGGCAGACCACGGACCTGAACGAGACGGTGGAGGCCCTCGCGGCGGCCGCGTACTCGCGCGTGGAGCTGGTCGAGAAGCGCGGCGAGTTCGCCGTGCGGGGCGGCATCCTCGACGTCTTCCCGCCCACCGAGGAGCACCCGCTGCGCGTGGAGTTCTGGGGCGACGACGTCGAGGAGATCCGGTACTTCAAGGTCGCCGACCAGCGCTCCCTGGAGGTCGCCGAGCACGGCCTGTGGGCGCCGCCCTGCCGTGAGCTGCTGCTCACGGACGAGGTGCGCGAGAAGGCCGCCGTCCTCGCCGAGGAGCACCCGGAGCTGGGCGAGCTGCTCGGGAAGATCGCCGAGGGCATCGCGGTGGAGGGCATGGAGTCGCTCGCGCCGGTCCTGGTGGACGACATGGAGCTGCTCGTCGACGTCCTGCCGAAGGGCTCCATGGCCGTGGTCTGCGACCCGGAGCGGGTGCGGACGCGCGCGGCGGACCTGGTGGCGACCTCGCAGGAGTTCCTCCAGGCGAGCTGGGCGGCGACGGCGGGCGGCGGCGAGGCGCCGATCGACGTGGGCGCGGCGTCCCTGTGGGGCATCGCGGACGTCCGGGACCACGCCCGCGAGCTCGACATGATGTGGTGGTCGGTGAGCCCGTTCGCCGCCGACGAAGAGCTGGACGACGACACGCTCAAGCTGGGCATGCACGCCCCGGAAACGTATCGGGGCGATACGGCGAAGGCCCTGGCCGACACCAAGGGCTGGCTCGCCGACGGCTGGCGCGTCGTCTACGTCACCGAGGGCCACGGCCCCGCGGCCCGTACCGTCGAGGTGCTCGGCGGCGAGGGCATCGCGGCCCGCCTCGACGGCGACCTCGGCGAACTCACGCCGTCGCTGGTGCACGTCTCCTGCGGTTCGATCGACTACGGCTTCGTGGACCCGGCCCTCAGGCTCGCGGTCCTCACCGAGACCGACCTGTCCGGCCAGAAGGCGGCGGGCAAGGACGGCCAGCGCATGCCGGCCCGCCGCCGCAAGACGATCGACCCGCTGACCCTGGAGTCCGGCGACTACATCGTCCACGAGCAGCACGGTGTGGGCCGCTACATCGAGATGGTGCAGCGCACCGTCCAGGGCGCGACCCGCGAGTACCTCGTCGTGGAGTACGCGCCCGCCAAGCGCGGCCAGCCCGGCGACCGGCTCTACATCCCCACGGACCAGCTGGAGCAGATCACCAAGTACGTGGGCGGCGAGGCACCGACGCTGCACCGGCTCGGCGGCGCCGACTGGACGAAGACGAAGGCGCGCGCGAAGAAGGCGGTCAAGGAGATCGCCGCGGACCTCATCAAGCTGTACTCCGCGCGCATGGCGGCGCCAGGGCATTCCTTCGCGCCCGACACGCCCTGGCAGCGCGAGCTGGAGGACGCCTTCCCGTACGTGGAGACGCCCGACCAGCTGACCACGATCGCCGAGGTCAAGGAGGACATGGAGAAGACGGTCCCGATGGACCGCCTCATCTGCGGCGACGTCGGCTACGGCAAGACGGAGATCGCGGTCCGCGCGGCCTTCAAGGCGGTCCAGGACGGCAAGCAGGTAGCGGTCCTCGTCCCCACGACTCTCCTGGTCCAGCAGCACTTCGGCACGTTCTCCGAGCGGTACTCCCAGTTCCCGGTCAGCGTGAAGGCGCTGAGCCGCTTCCAGACGGAGACGGAGTCGAAGGCGACCCTGGAGGGCCTGCGCGAGGGCTCGGTCGACATCGTCATCGGCACGCACCGCCTGTTCTCCTCCGAGACCAAGTTCAAGGACCTGGGCCTGGTCATCGTCGACGAGGAGCAGCGCTTCGGCGTCGAGCACAAGGAGCAGCTGAAGAAGCTCCGCGCCAACGTCGACGTGCTGACCATGTCGGCGACCCCCATTCCCCGTACGCTCGAAATGGCCGTGACCGGCATCCGCGAGATGTCGACGATCACGACGCCGCCCGAGGAGCGTCACCCGGTCCTGACCTTCGTCGGCCCGTACGAGGAGAAGCAGATCGGCGCGGCGGTCCGCCGCGAACTGCTCCGCGAGGGCCAGGTCTTCTACATCCACAACCGTGTCGAGTCGATCGACCGCGCGGCGGCGAGGCTCCGGGACATCGTTCCCGAGGCGCGCATCGCGACGGCCCACGGCCAGATGTCGGAACAGGCCCTGGAGCAGGTGGTCGTGGACTTCTGGGAGAAGAAGTTCGACGTCCTGGTCTCGACGACGATCGTCGAATCGGGCATCGACATCTCCAACGCGAACACGCTGATCGTGGAGCGGGGCGACAACTTCGGCCTCTCCCAACTCCACCAGCTGCGCGGCCGGGTGGGCCGTGGCCGCGAGCGCGGCTACGCGTACTTCCTCTACCCCCCGGAGAAGCCCCTCACGGAAACGGCCCACGAGCGCCTGGCGACGATCGCCCAGCACACGGAGATGGGCGCGGGCATGTACGTGGCGATGAAGGACCTGGAGATCCGCGGCGCGGGCAACCTCCTGGGCGGCGAGCAGTCCGGCCACATCGCGGGCGTCGGCTTCGACCTCTACGTCCGCATGGTCGGCGAGGCCGTCGCCGACTACCGCGCGTCCCTGGAGGGTGGTGTCGAGGAGGAGCCGCCCCTGGAGGTCAAGATCGAGCTCCCGGTCGACGCGCACGTCCCCCACGACTACGCCCCCGGCGAGCGCCTCCGCCTCCAGGCCTACCGGGCCATCGCCTCCGCGAACACGGAGGAGGACATCAAGGCGGTACGCGAAGAACTCACCGACCGCTACGGCAAGCTCCCGGAGCCGGTGGAGAACCTCCTCCTGGTGGCGGGCCTGCGCATGCTGTCCCGAGCCTGCGAGGTCGGCGAGATCGTCCTCCAGGGCAACAACATCCGCTTCGCCCCGGTGGACCTCCGCGAATCCCAGGAACTCCGCCTCAAACGCCTCTACCCCGGAACGGTCATCAAGCCGACCGCGAACCAGCTCCTGGTCCCCCGCCCGAAGACCGCCAAGGTGGGCGGCAAGCCGCTGGTCGGCCGCGAACTGCTGTCCTGGGTCGGGGAGTTCCTGACGTCGATTCTGGGGTCGTAGGTTCGCAGAACACGCAATCGGGTGGCAGGTGGCATTGGGTGTGGTCGACCGGGTCGCGGACGTGCGCGACCCGGTCAGCCGTGACTCGGTGCGCCACGACATAAAAGCTTGAAAGCCTTTCGGGAAAGTCCTGAGGGAAATACCTCCCCACCGACCCACCCGTCGACGCATCGGCGTCCGTCACCCACGCGGGTGACATCTGCCAACTGGGCTGGCTTTCCCGCCTGTTCGCGGGCATATGCTCGCCGCGACAACCGCAGACATACGACGGCCCCCGGCGGGACTGGCATCCCGGCCGAGGGCCTGACCAACTAGGAAGAGAACAGCTTCCTGATGGCTTTCCAGCAGCCTAGCGCGCCCTCGCGCGCCGGGTCCTCCGTACCCGCCGACACCCCCCGATCCGGTGTCGTTCACGTCAACTCAAGGCACACGACCCGCTACACGGTCGTCGGCAACCACCTCGCCCAGCACCGCGAGCTCTCCCTGCTCGCGATCGGGCTCGCCGTGCACATCCAGTCGCTGCCCGCCGGGGCCCGCATCGGCATCAAGGTCCTCGCAGACCGCTTCCCGGAGAGCGAGCACCGCATCGCCGGGGCCCTGCGCGAACTGGAGCGGCACGGATATCTCTCCCGGACGCGGGAGCGCCTGCCCGGGGGTGAGGTGGTCACCCGGACGGTCTCGTACAACCGGCCCGGCACGCGGCCCGACGCCGACCCGCGTCCCGCTCCCGCACCGGAGAAGCCCGTACGAGTCGACCGCGAGCCTCCCCGTGAGCCCCTCCCCGAGCCGGACACCCCCGACCTCGACCGGCACAGGGCCGCCACGGAACTCCTCTCCGACCTGCGCCGCGACGACCCGCGCCTGCTCCTCGCCGAACGGGACGTCCGCCGCCTCGCCCCCGCGGCCGCCGCCTGGCTGGGGCGCGCGGTGGCCCCCGATGCCGTACGCCGCACGCTCACGGCCGCGCTCCCCGACGACCTGCGGCACCCGGCAGCCCTCCTGGCCCACCGGCTCACCGCCCTGCTGCCACCGCCCCTGCCCGTGGCGCCGGTCGGTGGTGCCGCACCGGCCCGTCCCGATCCGCTCCAGAACTGCGCGGGGTGTGATCGGGCCTTCCGCGCTCCGACATCCGGGCGGTGCCGCGACTGCGGCCCCGAGCTGCGGCGGGCCGCCTAGCATGAACGTGACGACCCTTGCCCCTGGGCACAGACGAGGAGCGCACGCCATGACCATCGCCTCAGGTGACGCCCGGCGGGCCGCGTCCCATCACGCTTATCGAGCCATGCGGGACTTCGTTCAGTCGATGGACGACACCCTTCCCGGCAAATTCGAGATCACCAAGCAAGGGATCGTCCACGACATGATGGCGCCGAACCGGCCGCACGAATTCACTTCGGGTCAGATCAGCCGCCGTTTGCAGCGGGTCATGCCGGACGAGCTCTGGGCACATACGGGGGCGCCCGATGTCGAGGACGAGCCGGAGAACATCATGCGGCTGCCGGACATCATCGTGATCGCCCAGGCGGATATGGCAGGCCAGGGCTCCTTCGACCCCCGCACCCTCATCGCCGCCATCGAGATCGTCTCCCGTTCGAACCCCGACAACGACTGGGTCGGCAAGACCCGCGACTATCCGCTCCTCGGCATCCCGGTGTACGCGATCTTCGACCCGCGTACCGGCTCCGGCGCCGTCCTTTCCGATATCCACTCCACGCCCGACGGGCCGCGCTACGCCACCCGTAAGGACTTCGTCTACGGCGAGGACGTCACCATCGCCGAGTGGACCATCTCCACGGAGGGTCTGCCCCGTTACGAGTGACGGGTGCGTGGGCCGTGGTCACGCCACCGTGCAGGCCGCCGCGATCGACACGCTGTTCTCGTAGAGGTGGTGCCGGGTGATCCGGCCGTTCTCCACCGTGAGGCGCAGGGCGAACGGGCCCCCGAAGGACTTGCCGGTGGCGCGCACGGTGCCCTTGAGGTGGCCGAAGAGGACGGCGTCGGTGCCGTCCACCAGGAACGTGTCGAGGGAGGCGTCGGCGTCCTCGGCGACCGTGTGCTCGGCCAGCTCCGCGGACTGGGCGGCGCACTCGGCGCCGGTGGAGCGGGGGCGGATCCACGGGACGACGGGGTTCTCGGCGAGCAGCCAGTCCACGTCGTCGGCGAAGAGTTCCACCATCCGTTCGGTGTTCCCGGACAGGCGGGCCTGGAGGAACTCCTGGACGACGGAGCGGGTGCGGGCGGCGACGGTCTCGGCGGTCTCGGCGGTCATGGGGCTCTCCTACGGGGATCTCGCTGGGCTGATGCGGCCGATCCTGCCGGGGGAGAGGGGGACGGTCGATTACCGCTCAGGTAATCGTCAGTCGCCGAACAGCTGGTCCTCCTTGTCACGGCACAGGGAGTGGGCGACGCCCATGATGCGGGACGTCTGCTTCTTGGTCGTGCCGAGGCGGCGTGTGGACTTCTTGAACTGCTCGCCGAGGGCCGCGCCCCGGATCGTGCACAGCGCGTCCCCCTCGGCGACGAGCGCGTCGTCGTCGATGTGGTCGAGGTCCGGGTAGTTTTTCCGCAGGGTCTTGAGGAAGAACTCGGCCGCCGGTCCCTTCAGCCCGCGCCCCTTGGGCGCGGAGGGCGTGGCGGCCGCGGAGGGCGTGGTGGTCGCGCTCGCCGACGGAGTGCGCGGCTTGTCGGACGAGCCGGAGGTGTCGGACGCACCGCACCCCGTGGTACCGAGGACGAGGACAGTGAGCAGCGGCAGGGCGAGCCGCGGCAGACGCTTGAGCATGAATCTCCTGATAGGGAAGGAACAGGAGATATTCTCATGATCTTCCGCGTGGTCCCGGAGCCCGCCCACTCGGAGTCCGCCCAGGGGAGGGGAGAGCGCAGTGACGTTCCAAGTCGTGGGTCTGCACCGGTTCCCGGTGAAGTCGATGCTCGGCGACGCGCACGACCGGCTGGAGTTCGGCGCGGCCGGCGTCGTCGGCGACCGGCTGTGGGCCCTGCGGTACCCGGACGGCAAGCTGGCCAGCGGGAAGAACCACGAGCGGTTCCGCCGGACACCCGGCATGCTCGAACACCGCGTGGTCTACGACGGTGACGGAACTCCTGTCGTCCTCGCACCCGACGGTGCGGAGCTGCGCCCCGGCGACCCGCGCATACCGGAACGTTTCGGCGAGGGCGTCGAGTTGGTCCGTGAGGAGGGGGACGACTCCCACAAGGACGTCTCCCCCGTCTCCGTCGTCGGCACCGCCTCCCTGCGCGCGCTCGGCGACCTCCTCGGCGACCCCGGCCCCGTCGACGTACGACGCCTGCGCAAGAACATCGTCGTGGAGACCGACGAACCGTGGATCGAGGAGAGCTGGGTGGGACGGGAGATCGCCCTGGGCGGGGGCGAAGGCCGCGAGCCCTTGCTGCTGCGCGTCAGCAAGCGCGTCAAGCGGTGCGTCATGGTCACCCAGGCCCAGCCCGGCCTGCCCGCCGACAACCGCGTCCTGAAGACCCTCACCGCCGCCCGCGGCATGTGCATCGGCGTCCACACGGACGTGGTGGCGCCCGCCCCGCTGGCCCTCGGCGACACGGTGGTCGTCCGATGACCCGACGTACCACTCGACGCACCGCTCCGGCCCTCCTCGCCCTCCTCGCCGTGCCCGCGCTCCTCACCGGCTGCGAGACCGCGACCAAGGACAAGGCGGAGGGCAGCGCCGCAGGACCTGACGCCAAGGCCGGGTCCGCGCTCGCCGCCGTGGACACGCTCACCGTCAAGGGGCGCGCCCCGAAGACCGGTTACGAGCGGAGCCGGTTCGGCACCGCGTGGGCCGACACCGACTCCAACCGCTGCCCGACCCGGGACGACATCCTGAAGCGGGACCTCAAGGACGTCACGTACCAGGGCGGCGACTGCCGGGTGGCGTCCGGGAAGCTCGCGCCCGACCCGTACACCGGCAAGGAAGTGACGTTCCGGCGCGGGCGCAGCCAGGTCGACATCGACCACCTCGTGGCGCTCTCCGACGCCTGGCAGAAGGGCGCGTTCCAGTGGGAGCCCGCCAAGCGCATAGCGTTCGCCAACGATCCGCTGAACCTCCTCGCCGTCGACGCGGGCCCCAACCGCGGCAAGGGCGACGGCGACACGGCGACGTGGCTGCCGCCGAACAAGGCCTACCGCTGCACGTACGTGGCCGGGCAGGTCGCGGTGAAGAAGAAGTACGGGGTGTGGGTGACCGGCGCCGAACGCGACGCCATGAAGAAGGTCCTCACCACGTGCCCGGACGAGGAACTCCCGACGGGCAACGCCCCGACCAAGGCGCCTGCCCGCTTCCACGCCCGCTGACCCAGACCCCTCGGAGGTGGCCCCGAGGGGCCTTTCAGGGGTGCGGGGAACTGCGCGACCAGCCCCCGCGGACCTGCGGAAAAATCAATACCGCTCACCCCGCGGGACGCGTACCGTCCGGTCACATGGACCTCAAGATCACGACCCTCGCCGAGCGCCCGGAGCTCACGGACCCGCTCTGGAACATGGCCGAGGACTGGCCGGAGTTCATCCTCCACGACCCTGTCGGGTGGTCGCTGATCGGTCGGATCGTCAAGGAACTCCCGGAGTACGTCCTGGTCGCCACCGACGAGGACGACGGCGGCAAGGTCGTCGCCCGCGCCTTCAGCGTGCCGTTCGCGCTGCGCTCCCGCGGCACCGGTGAACTGCCCGACGGCGGCTGGGACCAGGTCCTGCTGTGGGCCTTCTCCGACCTGCGCCACGGCAAGCGGGCCGACACCGTGAGCGCCATCGAGATAACCGTCGACGAGACGGCCCGGGGCAAGGGCCTCTCCGGGCGGATGCTCGACGCCATGCGGGACAACGCCCGCGCCCACGGCTTCACCGAGGTCGTCGCCCCCGTGCGGCCCAACGCCAAGCACCTCGAACCGGCGGCGCGGATCGACGAGTACGCGTACCGCACCCGCGAGGACGGCCTGCCGCACGACCCGTGGCTGCGGGTGCACGTGCGGGCCGGCGGGGTGGTGGAGAAGGTCGCGCACGCGTCCATGACCGTGTCCGGTTCGACCGCGCAGTGGCGCGAGTGGACCGGGCTGCCGTTCGACACGGAGGGACCGGTCGAGGTGCCGGGGGCGCTGGTGCCCGTGCACTGTGAACCGGCGCGCGGCTACGGGGTGTACGTCGAGCCGAACGTGTGGGTGCGGCACACGCTCTGAGGCCCGCCCGGGCGCCTGCCGTTACGCGCCCAGCTTGTCCAGGTCGATGACCTTGCCGGCCGGCGGCGTCGTCTTCACCGGCTTGTCGTACTCGCTGAACGTGATGCGCTCCGGCGCGGCCTTCTTCGCCTCCGCGTCGACGATCTTCAGCAGGTACGGCTTGCCCTCGGCGGCGACGTAGATCGTGTACTTCTCCTTGGCGTCGTGCGCGTCGATCTTTATCGCGGGGGTGCCGTCGAGGTCCGTCGTCGCGCCCCGGCGGGCGTTCGAGTTGATCCCGCCCTCGAACTCCTCGAGCAGGTCGTCGAGGTCGCACATGCCGGCCATGTCCTTCGCGTCGGCGCCCGACGCCTTCGTCTTCGACCAGCGGTCGGCGAGCATCTCGACCGCGGCCGCCGTCTGGTCCTCGGGCTCGCCCTTGCTCTGCGAGCGCAGGAACTTCTCGTCGTACTTCATGTAGACCGTGCCGTTGCCTGGGACGATCAGGTCGAACGAGCCCTCGTCGGCCATCGACATGGTGCCCGCGCACTTGCCCGAGGTGTCGAGGGCCAGGTCCATCTTCATCCGGCCGGTCTCGTCGTCGTCGATGTCGCCCGCGAGCCGGAGCGACGTGGCGCCCTTCGTCGCTTCGACGGCCTTGTCGACGATCTCGGTGCCGCTCATGCCCGCGAAGGGCTCCTTCGGCTTGCCGGCGTCGGACGCCTTGCCCGACTCCGAGCCGCAGGCCGTGAGGCCGACGGTCGCGGCGACGAGGGTGGCCGCGACGACAGCGGTACGGCGCAGGTGGTGGTGACGCATGGAAATCCCCCCAGGGAACTCGTTCGGTGGGGAACATGAGACCAGGTGCCTGTGAACCGAGTCAACACGAGCAAGAGTGGAACATGAGTTAACGGGCGTGAAGCGGCCCGTGCGGGCGATCGCTGGGTATGCTCGACGCCGCGCGACTGACCCCGCGCGTTCGAGGGGAGCCACAGGATGACGCCGCTGGACGACACGACCGAGGTCACCGCCGCCGGAATCGCCCGCCTCGCGGGAGTCGGCCGGGCGGCCGTCAGCAACTGGCGCCGCAGGCACGGCGACTTCCCCAAACCGGTCGGCGGCACCGAGACCAGCCCCTCCTTCGCGCTCGCCCAGGTCGAACACTGGCTGCGCGCCCAGGGCAAACTCGTCGAGGTCCCCCTCCGCGAACGCCTCTGGCAGCAGCTCGCGGGCCACCCCGCGGGCCCCGTCACCGCCCTGCTGCACACCGGATGCGCCCTGCTCCTGCTCCGCGACAGGCCCACCGACTGGCTCGCGGTGAGCGCCGTCTCGGACGAACGGATGGCGCAACTGCTGCCGGGCGCGCTCGACGAACCGGTCACGATGCGGTTCGGCGTACGGCGCAGACGGGCCGTCCAGATCCCGGCGGCCGCCGAACTCCTGCCGTCCGTCCCGCTGTTGCGCGGCGCCGCCGAGCTGGCGTCCGAGCTGGGCGCCAAGCAGACGTACGAGTTCCTGCTCGGCAGGCAGACCGACGCCAACCCCCGTCAGTACACGCTCACCCCGGCGGGCCCCGCCGAGCTGATGGCGCGGATCGCCGGGAGCACCGCCCCCGCCCGCACCGTCCTCGACCCCGCCTGCGGCACCGGCGCCCTGCTGCGCGCCGTCCCGCCACGCCCCGACCAGTACCTGTACGGCCAGGACAGCTCCCCGGAGCTCGCCGCCCTCACCGCGCTGCGCCTGGCCCTGCACGCGGACGCGACCGTGCGCACCATGGCCGCCGACACCCTGCGCGCCGACGCCTACGACGACCGCAAGGCGGAGGCCGTGCTCTGCCACCCGCCGTTCAACGAACGCAACTGGGGCCACGACGAACTGGCCTACGACCCCCGCTGGGAGTACGGCTTCCCGGCCCGCTCCGAGTCCGAACTCGCCTGGGTGCAGCACGCGTTGGCCCGGCTCACCGACGGCGGCACCGCCGTCCTCCTCATGCCGCCCGCCGCCGCGTCCCGCCGCTCAGGACGCCGCATCCGCGCCGACCTGCTGCGCCGCGGCGCGCTGCGCGCCGTCATCGCCCTGCCCGCCGGCACCGCACCCCCGTACAACCTGCCCCTGCACATCTGGGTGCTGCGCAAACCCGGCCCGGCGGCGCGGCCCGCGCCCGAGCTGCTGCTCGTCGAGACGGCCGGTGTGCCGACCGCCGACGGACGTGACAAACAGCTGTGGCCCGCCGTGCAGGACGCCGTGCTCGACGCCTGGCAGCACGTCGAACGGCACGGCACGCTCGACGAACGGCCCGGCACCGCCCGCAGCGTCCCGGTGCTCGAACTCCTCGACGACGAGGTCGACCTGGCCCCCGCCCGCCATCTGCCGCCGCCCGCCGCGGCCGCGGACGGCACGGAGCTCCTGACCGTCCGGCACGGTCTGGGCGAGGCCCTGCGCCGGGCCGCCGACCTCGCGCCCCCGCCGGACGACCTCGCCCCGGCCGACACCGGCACCGCACGGCCGCCCCTCACCACCGTCGGCGAACTGGCCCGCGCCGGCGCCCTCACCCTGTACACCGGAACCGGCGAAGGACCCGGCGGCACGCCCGTCCTCACCGACCACGACGTGCTGACGGGCGCCGCGCCCTCGGGCACCACCTACGAGGGCACCGCCCACGCGGGCACGGCGGGCCAGGACGACGTGGAGCCCGTGCGCACCGCCCCCGGCGACGTCGTCGTCCCCGTGCTCGGCGGCGGCACGGCCGCCCGCGTGATCGACGAGGCCACCGCGGGCGCCGCCCTCGGCCGCGGCCTCGCCCTGCTGCGCCCGGACCCCGCCGCGCTCGACCCGTGGTTCCTCGCCGGTTTCCTGCGCGGCACCGCCAACCACCGCCAGGCCAGCAGCTACGCGTCGACGTCCGCCCGCCTCGACGTCCGCCGCCTCCAGCTGCCCCGGCTGCCGCTCGCCGGACAGCACGCGTACAGCGAGCGCTTCCGCCGCCTCGCCGCGTTCGAGGACGCCGTGCGCCACGCGGCCCTGCTCGGGGACCGGCTGGTGCGCGGCATGCACGACGGACTGACGGAGGGAACCCTTCCGCCCGGGGCCGCGTGACCAGTACGACAACGGTTCGGTACAACCCGGGACCCGTCGTCGCGGTCGGCCTATACGCTCGAATCCTCGTCCCTTCGTTCAACAGGCAACAGGAGCCGCCATGCACGGCCACGGCTATGCGCCGCAGCACCCGCACCCTCCCTCCAGGGGGACGCATGTGACGCTGCGCGTGATGTTCGTGGTGCTCACGGTGCTGACGTGCGGCCTGCTGGCGTGGGCCGCGATGCTGCGGCTCGCCCTCGTGACGCGCAAGGCCCACAACTGGGCCCTCTTCGGCATCGTGACGGCGCTCGACGTCCTGGCCGTCGTCCTCGTCGGCGTCGACCCGGGAGAGGAGGAGTTCCAGGCTCCGGGCAGCGCGGGCATGGTGGTCATGCTCAGCACGATGGTGGCCGCCGTCGCCTACTACCTGTACGGGGACATCCGGCACTTCAGCCCGTACCGGCAGCAGCTCCACCAGCCCCAGCAGCCGCAGTACACGGGGTACGTACCGCAGCAGCCGCAGGCCTCGTACGGCTACCCGCAGCAGACCGCCCCGGCCCCCGCTCCGGCCCCGGGCCCCGCTCCCGCCCCGGCCCCCGCGCCCGGCCCGGTCCACCTCCGGCCCACCCAGCTCGGCCACGGCCACACCCCGCCGCCGCCCGCGCCCGCGCGCCCCGCGCCCGTCCGCATCGACCAGGTCCGTGCCGAGCTCGACGAGCTGAGCGACTACCTGCGCAAGCAGGAAGGCGGCAGCTGACCGTGCGTGTCGTCGCGGGGCGCTACGAACTCTCCACCCTCATCGGCCAGGGCGGCATGGGCCAGGTCTGGACGGCGTACGACCAGCGCCTCGACCGCCGCGTCGCCGTGAAGCTGCTCCGCCCCGACCGGGTCGCGGGCGCCGAGGCCGAGGAGCTGCGCCGCCGGTTCGTGCGCGAGTGCCGCGTCACCGCGCAGGTCGACCACCCGGGCCTCGTCACCGTGCACGACGCGGGCAGCGAGGGCGAGGACCTCTACCTCGTCATGCAGTACGTCGACGGCGCGGACCTCGGCGACCACCTCGCCGAGCACGACCCCTACCCCTGGCAGTGGGCCGTCGCGATCGCCGCCCAGCTGTGCGCCGTGCTCTCCGCCGTCCACGCCGTGCCGATCGTGCACCGCGACCTCAAGCCGCGGAACGTCATGGTCAAACAGGACGGCACCGTCAGCATCCTCGACCTCGGCATCGCCTCCGTGATGGACACCGACACCACCCGCCTCACCCACACCGGCTCCCCGATCGGCAGCCCCGCCTACATGGCGCCGGAGCAGGCGATGGGCGGCGCCGTCGGCCCGTACACCGACCTGTACGCGCTCGGCGTGCTCCTGCACGAACTCCTCAGCGGCGACGTCCCGTTCTCGGGGTCCACCGCGCTCGGCGTCCTCCACCGCCACCTCTACGAACCGCCCCTGCCGGTGCGCCGCCTGCGCCCCGAGGTGCCGGAGGCCCTGGAGGCCCTCGTCCTGCGGCTGCTCGCCAAGGACCCCCAGCACCGCCACGGCAGCGCCCAGGAGGTCTACGAGGAACTGGCGCCGCTGCTGCCCGCCCGCGGCATCCCCTCCGGCCGCCCGCTCGACCCCACCCGCCCCTTCCTGCGCCCGCACGCGCCGTGGCCGGACCGGTCCGCGACACCCGCCGCCGCACCCGACATGCCGACGCAGCCGCCGGGCGCCGTGCCCCAGCAGGACGTCGCCCGTGCCGTCGACGACGTCAAGCGCCTCCTCGGCGAGGGCCGCATCACCCAGGCCGTCGACATCCTCGGCGCGATCCTCCCGGCCGCCGCGGCCGAGCACGGCGAGCACTCGCCCGTCGTCCGCACCCTGCGCAAGCAGTACGCGGCGACGCTCATGGACGACGGCCAGTACCGCCGCGCCCTGCCCGAGCTGCGGCGCCTCGCCGACGAGCGCGCCGCCGAGTCGGGGCAGGCGGATCCGCACTCGCTCCAGTTCCGCTACGAGGTGGCGCAGTGCCTGGAACAGCTCGGCGAACCGGCGGCCGCGCTCGCCGAGTACCGCTCGCTGCTCCCCTATTACGAGAACCAGTACGCGACGGACGACCGCCGCCAGTCCCTGGAGATCCGCCGCCGCATCGGACATCTGCTCCTCGCCCTCGGCGACAGGAGCGCCGCCCACGACACGCTGGCGCGGCTGCTGCACGACGCGGAGCTGCTGCACGGTCCCGGGCACCCGTTCCCCGCGGAGGTCATGCGCACCCTGCAGTGGCTCGGACAAGTGCGCGGCTGACGGTGCCCCAACTGCCGGGAAATCGTTGGTCGAATAGGTGTCGAATGGCTGGCCGAGAACACGGTCACTGCCTAACATCGATCACCGCAAGACTTTGTGCACCGCCGCACAATCTCCTCGGGAGGCTTCCTTGCACCGCCGTCGTCGCACAGCGCTCATCCTCTCCGCGGCCGCGATCGCCGCGGCCCCTCTCCTCACCGCCTGCGGCAGCGACGCGCACCCGGGCGCCGCGGCCGTCGTCGGCGACGACCGCATCACGGTCGCGCAGCTGGAGGGCCGGGTGAACGAGGTGCGGGACGCGCAGCGCTCGGCCATCCCCGACGATGCGCAGTACGCGCAGGCCATCGCCAAGTCCGGCGGCCTCACCCGCGCCACGCTGCACACGATGGTCCTGGACAAGGTCCTGCACCGCGCGGCCACCGACGCCGGGGTGACCGTCACGCGCCGCGACATCCAGACCATGCGCCGCGGCATGGAGCAGCAGTCCGGCGGCAGGAAGGCCCTGGAGGAGGGCTGGCTGCAGCAGTACAACGTCGCACCGGCCCGCCTCGACGACAGCCTGCGCACGGAGATCGAGGCGCAGAAGCTCTCGGCGAAGCTGGACGCGGACATGAACGCGCCGGAGGGCCAGGCGGTCTTCTGGAAGGCGCTGTCGGCCGCGTCGAAGAAGCTCGACATCGACCTGAACCCGCGGTACGGCACGTGGGACGTCGACAAGAACAAGCGCACGGACGCGAAGACGCCGTGGGTGCGGCAGGTCACGCGGGCGGGGGCGGGTTCGGGGACGGCGGAGCAGCCGGCGTAGGAACGCCAGGCCCGGCTGGGTTACGTTCGACGGGTGAACGAGACCGAGACTCCGCCCCCGGCCGACTCCGCAGACTCCGCCGACGCGACCGTCGGCCGCGTCATCCTGCTCACCACGAGCCACCGGGTGGCGCCCGGCCTGCTCTCCTGGCCCGCCTGGCAGGCGCTGCACGCCGCCGACGAGGTGCTGTGCGCCGACGCGACGCACCCGCAGCTGCCGTACCTGCGGGAGGCGGGCGTGCGGGTGGAGCGGGCGGCACCCACCGCGCAGGAGCTGGTCGAGGCGTGCGCGGGCGGCCGCACGGTCCTGATCGTCGCCACGGCCGAGGGCGACCGGGCCCTCACGGACGGCCTGGCCCGGCTCGCGGGCACGGGCCGCGTCGCCATGCCGGACCTGGAGCTCCTCCCCGCCTCGTACGACCTGCCGGGCGCGCGCCTGCTCGACCTGATCCAGGTCATGGACCGCATCCGCGCCGAATGCCCGTGGTCCTCCCAGCAGACCCACAAGGGTCTGGCGAAGTACGGGATCGAGGAGGCGTACGAACTCGTCGAGGCGATCGAGGAGGGCGACAGGGACGAACTCCGCGAGGAGCTCGGCGACGTCCTGCTCCAGGTCGTCTTCCACGCGCGGATCGCCGAGGAGGCGACCGGCGACTCGACGGACGAGGCCCCCTTCTCCATCGACGACGTGGCGGCCGGCATCGTGGAGAAGCTGATCCACCGCCACCCGCACGTCTTCGGCGACGCCTCGGCGCAGACCCCCGAGGACGTACGCGCCCACTGGCTCCGCACGAAGGCGGAGGAGAAGCGCCGCACGTCGCTCACGGAGGGCATCCCGCTGGGTCAGCCCGCCCTGTCCCTGGCCGCGAAACTCGCCTCGCGCGCCCGGACGGCGGGCCTGGAGGTCCCGCTCCCGCCGGGCGAGGGCATCGGCTACGAACTCCTGACCCTGGCCCTGCGCGCGGAGTCGGAGGGAGTCGACCCGGAGTCAGCACTGAGGGCAGCGGCGCGGGCCTACAGGGACGCGGTCCTGACGGCGGAGACGTCAACGAGGTAGCCCCCGCACGAAGTCCCCCAGGGCCGCGGGGAACGGCCCGACAAGCCACGAAGCCCCCGCACCCAACAGCCGTCGGGGACACCCACCCCCCTAGGGGCGCGGGGAACTGCGCGACCAACCACGAAGCACCCGCACCCGTCACGCGACGGAGGCGCCCCTTAGGGGCGCGGGGAACTGCGCGACCAGCCACAACGGACCCGCACCCGGATACCGTCGACGCATGCACGACCGACAGCCGACCGGGGGCACCCCGGAGTCACCCGAGCCCAAGGGGCCAGAACTCTTCACGTGGGAGTTCGCCTCAGACCCGTACCCCGCGTACGCCTGGCTCCGCGACAACGCCCCCGTGAGGAAGACACCGCTCCCGAGCGGAGTGGAGGCGTGGCTGGTCACCCGTTACGCGGACGCCCGCCACGCCCTCGCCGACCAGCGCCTCAGCAAGAACCCGGCCCACCACGACGAGCCCGCGCACGCGAGGAGCAAGACCGGGATCCCGGGCGAGCGCAGCGCCAATCTCATGACGCATCTGCTCAACATCGACCCGCCGGACCACACCCGCCTCCGCCGCCTCGTCTCCAAGGCCTTCACCCCCCGCCGAGTGGCCGAGTTCGCCCCCCGCGTGCAGGAGCTGACGGACCAGCTCATCGACAGGTTCATCGAGGAGGGCTCCGCGGACCTCATCCACGAATTCGCCTTCCCCCTGCCCATCTACGCCATCTGCGACCTCCTCGGCGTCCCGCGCGAGGACCAGGACGACTTCCGCGACTGGGCGGGCATGATGATCCGGCACGGCGGCGGTCCGCGCGGCGGCGTCGCCCGGTCGGTGAAGAAGATGCGCGGCTATCTCGCCGAACTCATCCACCGCAAGCGCCTCGAACCCGGCGACGACCTCATCTCCGGGCTCATCAAGGCCTCCGACCACGGCGAGCACCTCACCGAGAACGAGGCCGCCGCCATGGCGTTCATCCTTCTCTTCGCCGGTTTCGAGACCACGGTGAACCTCATCGGCAACGGGACGTACGCCCTCCTCACCCACCCCGAGCAGCGTGCCCGCCTCCAGAAGGCGCTGGCCGAGGGCGACACCGGGCTCCTGGAGACCGGCGTCGAGGAACTGCTCCGCTTCGACGGGCCGGTCGAGCTCGCCACCTGGCGCTTCGCGACGGAGCCGCTCACCATCGGCGGGCAGGACATCGCCGCAGGCGACCCCGTCCTCGTCGTGCTCGCCGCCGCCGACCGCGACCCCGCCCGGTTCGAGGACCCCGACACGCTCGATCTTTCCCGTAGCGACAACCAGCACCTCGGATACGGGCACGGAATCCACTACTGCCTCGGCGCCCCGCTCGCCCGTCTGGAGGGCCAAACCGCCCTCGCGACGCTGCTCCGGCGCCTTCCCGACCTGCAACTCGCGGCGGAACCGGATGATTTGCGGTGGCGTGGCGGACTGATCATGCGGGGACTGCGCACCCTGCCGGTGAAGTTCACGACCGCACAGACAACGGTGTCCGGCTGACACCCCGTCACGACTGTGATGTTCGCGTGATCTCCGCTGCATCGACTTGTGACAAGCGTTCGACTGCGGCTACGTTCACGACGACTTGAGCGCCCCACGCGCACAAGTCGTCGCTGCAGTCTCGTGAAAGGCACCCGCATGCTCTCCGGCCATGGTCGTCACCGACGCCCCCGCCAAGCCCCGGCCCTCATCGTCGCGGCAGGAGTCACCGGATCAGCCATCGCCATTCCACTCCTCGGCGCCACGAGCGCGAACGCCGCCGAGACCACGACGTGGGAGAAGCTCGCCGAGTGCGAGAGCGGCGGCGAGTGGAGCGCCAACCCCGGCAACGGCTACTACGGCGGCCTCCAGCTCTCCCAGGAGACCTGGGAGGCGTACGGCGGCCTCGACTACGCGCCGAGCGCCGACCAGGCGAGCCGCTCCCAGCAGATCGCCGTCGCCGAGCAGGTCCTCGACGACAAGGGCACCGCCGCGTGGCCGAGCTGCGCCCCGATCGCCGGCCTCACCCAGGACGGCGCCGCGGCCGACGTGGACCCGGGCGCCCCGGTCACGCCGAAGCCCACCGAGCCGTCGGACCCCACAGGCTCCGGCAAGGACGGCAAGGACGGCAAGGACGGCAAGGACGCCAAGGGCCCCTCGGGCAAGGGCGGGGGCAAGGGCGAATCGTCCGGCGACGCCTCCGACTCGGCCGACCCGTCCGCCGACCCGGAGAAGCCCTCCGACGACGCGAGCGACAGGCCCGGCTCCGGCAAGGACTCCCGAGACAAGAATCACGACGAGTCCGGCGAAAAGGATGGCAAGGGCGGTAAGGGCGACACCGGCGGCAACAAGGGTGACTCCGGCAAGTCGGGCGACGAAGACGCCACTTCGCCCACTCCCGAGAACTCGACCGACCCCGCAGGCGGCGCTGACGACGCGGACGGCTCCGGCGACTCCGCCTCCGGCCGCCACCGCGGCGACCGCGCGGACGAGGGTGCGGACGCGGACGGCCGGTCCGGACGGCACGCCTCGCGCGGTGAGAAGCGCTCCGGCGGGATCGCCGACGGGACGTACACGGTGCGCTCCGGAGACAACCTCTCGGTCATCGCGGACGACCTCGGCGTCGACGGCGGATGGCACGAGCTCTACACCGAGAACAAGAAGACCGTCGGCAAGGACCCGGACCTCATTCTCCCCGGTCAGAGCCTCGATCTGGGCGAAAAGTAACGGTAGTTGACGAAGAGTCGGGTGGGGGCTTCGCGTCGTATGTCTGGTTTGGTGCGAGTGAGAGATGGGTCTCAGAAGCCCTGATCGTCTTTGAAATTCCGGCGATCGCGTGATTACCGTCGTCACCGCTCGCCACTCGTGAGCCCCGCCGGTCGGTACGCCGAATCCTGCCAACGGCCGGACGGGAACAGTCGTCGCTTTGAGCGCCGTAGGCAGGAGCGGGGGACCCAAGGTAAGCGCCGCGTCATGCGGCTAGGGGTGAAGCCGCACTCGAAGGAGTGCGGCCGGGCAACCACATCGGCCCGAACCCGACAGCTCACCTCGCAGGCGTCGGTGAGGGGATCAACGCATGCTGTTTTCCAGCAAGGGCAAGCACCGTCGTCCGTCCAAGGCCACCCGTGTCGTCACGCTCGCCGGTGTCACCGGTGCCGCAGTCGCGGCCCCGCTGATGGCCGCCGGTTCCGCCTCGGCCGCCACCACCTCCGAGTGGGACGCCGTCGCGCAGTGCGAGTCCGGCGGCAACTGGTCCATCAACACCGGCAACGGCTACTACGGCGGCGTGCAGTTCTCCGCCTCCACGTGGTCCGCGTACGGCGGCACGAAGTACGCGCCGACGGCCGACAAGGCCTCCAAGGCCCAGCAGATCGAGATCGCCGAGAAGGTCCTCGCCAGCCAGGGCAAGGGTGCCTGGCCGAGCTGCGGCGTCGGCCTCTCGGGCGCCTCGCCCAACAGCGGCGGCTCGCAGCAGCAGGCTCCGCAGCAGCAGCAGGCCGCGCCGAAGCCGCAGCAGACGCAGCAGCAGGCCGCCCCGCAGCAGCAGGCCGCGCCCAAGCCGCAGCCCAAGCCGCAGCCGCAGACCGAGTCCAAGAAGACCGTCGAGACCCCGACCGGCAAGACGGTCAAGAAGGGCGACGGCGAGTACAAGGTCAAGACGGGCGACACCCTGTCGAAGATCGCTGAGGCGAAGCACGTCAAGGGCGGCTGGCACAAGGTCTACAAGCTCAACGGCGACATCATCGACAACGCCGACATGATCTACCCGGGCCAGCAGCTCCACCTGAGCTGACCCGGACGGTCACGGCCGTGCCTCGGCGGACGCACGGCCGTACCCCCCGTCCCCACGGGCTCCCCGCCCCGGTGCGCGTATCCCCCGTACGCACCGGGGCGGGGCCATGTCCGCACCCCTTCCCCCGCCGTCCCCGGCCCCCTCTTGTTCGCTACTAGCGAGTAGAGAACATGGTCTTACGCCCTGTTTCCGCGCCATATGGCCTTTGTGCCGTCCCAGGGGACGGGCGGTCGGCTGGCCGAAGGCCCGGAGCCGGTTAGGCTCAGGAGACGCAGGGCCGAAGCGGCTCGCGTAAACGCGTCACATCCCAGAAGGAGATGCTCGTGCCGTCCATCGACGTCGTCGTAGCCCGGGAAATCCTGGACTCCCGAGGCAACCCCACGGTCGAGGTCGAGGTCGGCCTCGACGACGGCAGCACCGGTCGTGCCGCCGTTCCGTCCGGTGCCTCCACCGGTGCCTTCGAGGCCATCGAACTCCGCGACGGTGACCCCAACCGTTACCAGGGCAAGGGTGTCGAGAAGGCCGTCCTCGCCGTCATCGAGCAGATCGGCCCGGAGCTCGTCGGCTACGACGCCACCGAGCAGCGCCTGATCGACCAGGCCATGTTCGACCTGGACGCCACCGACAACAAGGGCTCGCTCGGCGCCAACGCCATCCTCGGCGTCTCGCTCGCCGTCGCGCACGCCGCCTCCGAGGCCAGCGACCTGCCGCTGTTCCGCTACCTCGGCGGCCCGAACGCGCACCTGCTGCCCGTCCCGATGATGAACATCCTGAACGGCGGGTCGCACGCCGACTCGAACGTCGACATCCAGGAATTCATGATCGCCCCGATCGGCGCGGAGTCCTTCTCCGAGGCGCTGCGCTGGGGCACCGAGGTCTACCACACCCTCAAGAAGGTCCTGAAGGACAAGGGTCTGTCGACCGGCCTCGGCGACGAGGGCGGCTTCGCCCCGAACCTGGACTCCAACCGCGCCGCGCTCGACCTCATCCTCGAGGCCATCAAGCAGGCCGGTTACGTCCCCGGCGAGCAGATCGCGCTCGCCCTCGACGTCGCCGCGTCCGAGTTCTACAAGGACGGCAAGTACTCCTTCGAGGGCAAGGAGCGCTCGGCCGCCGAGATGACCGAGTACTACGAGGAGCTCGTCGCCTCGTACCCGCTCGTCTCCATCGAGGACCCGCTGTTCGAGGACGACTGGGCCGGCTGGAACGCCATCACCGAGAAGCTCGGCGACAAGGTGCAGCTCGTCGGCGACGACCTGTTCGTCACCAACCCCGAGCGCCTGGCCCGCGGCATCGAGGAGAACTCGGCCAACGCCCTGCTCGTCAAGGTCAACCAGATCGGTTCGCTGACCGAGACCCTGGACGCCGTCGAGATGGCCCAGCGCAGCGGCTTCAAGTGCATGATGTCCCACCGCTCCGGCGAGACCGAGGACGTCACCATCGCCGACCTCGCCGTCGCCACCAACTGCGGCCAGATCAAGACCGGCGCCCCGGCCCGCTCCGAGCGCGTCGCCAAGTACAACCAGCTCCTGCGCATCGAGGAGATCCTGGACGACGCGGCGGTCTACGCGGGCCGCAGCGCCTTCCCGCGGTTCCGCTCCGCGGTCTAGTGAGCACAGCAAGGGCTGAACCCACGTAGCCACGTGGTTACCTACGTCCCCGCACGCGGTCCCGTACCGTGTGCGGGGACGTACGTACGTGTAAGCGCTGCGCAGCTCTGGGGAGGCGGAACCATGGCCAAGGCCGGGACCAAGGACCGGTTCTCCACCGCGACCCGCCTGCGGCTGCTCGGCGAGCAGACAGCCGAGCGCGTCTACCGCTCTCAGACCAAGCGCCAGGCGCGCCGCTCCCGGCTCACCGGCCGCGCCGCGCTCCTCGCGCTCGTGCTCTGCTCCCTGGTCGTCGCCCTCGCGTATCCGATGCGGCAGTACGTGTCGCAGCGCGCCGAGATCGACGACCTGCGCCGACAGCAGGCCGAGCACCGGGCGGACGTCGAGAAGCTGCGCGACGAGAAGGCCCGCTGGCAGGACGACGCGTACGCGGAGCAACGCGTCCGCGACCGCCTGCACTACGTGATGCCCGGCGAGACCGGCTTCACGGTGATCGACCCCGCGGCGATCGAGAGCCGCCGCGCGGACCAGGGGGCGGCGACGCGCCCCTGGTACTCGAACGTCTGGGACGGCGTCGACAAGGCGGACCGCCCCGACGACTGACTTCCCGACACGGACCGACACGAAAGACAGGCATGGAAACGCCCCCGCCGAGCACCCCGCGCACCGAGCCCACCGACGCCGACGTCGAGGCCTTCAAGCAGCAGCTCGGCCGCCCGCCGCGCGGCCTGCGGGCCATCGCGCACCGCTGCCCCTGCGGACAGCCGGACGTCGTCGAGACGGCGCCGCGCCTCCCGGACGGGACGCCGTTCCCCACGACGTACTACCTGACGTGCCCGCGGGCCGCCTCCGCCATCGGCACCCTCGAGGCCAACGGCGTCATGAAGGAGATGTCGGAGCGGCTCACGACGGACGAGGAACTGGCGAAGCGGTACCGCGCCGCGCACGAGGACTACATCGCGCGCCGCGACGCCATCGAGGTCCTGGAGGGCTTCCCGAGCGCGGGCGGCATGCCGGACCGCGTGAAGTGCCTGCACGTCCTGGTCGGCCACTCCCTGGCCGCGGGACCCGGCGTGAACCCGCTGGGCGACGAGGCCATCGCGATGCTCCCCGAGTGGTGGGCCAAGGGCCCCTGCGTCACGCCGTGCGCCACCGAGGGTGCCGAGTGACCCGGGTCGCCGCCATCGACTGCGGCACGAACTCGATCCGCCTGCTCGTGGCGGACGCCGACCCGGCCACGGGTGAACTCGTCGACCTGGACCGGCGCATGACGATCGTCCGGCTCGGCCAGGGCGTGGACAGGACGGGCCGGCTCGCCCAGGAGGCGCTGGACCGCACCTTCGCGGCCTGCCGCGAGTACGCCGCCGTCATCAAGCGGCACGGCGCCGAACGCGTCCGCTTCGTCGCCACGTCCGCGTCCCGCGACGCGGAGAACCGCGACGAGTTCGTGCGCGGCGTCCTGGACATCCTGGGCGTCGAGCCCGAGGTCATCAGCGGCGACCAGGAGGCGGAGTTCTCCTTCACCGGCGCCACCAAGGAACTGACGGGCCGTGACGACCTCGCGAAGCCGTACCTGGTGGTGGACATCGGCGGCGGCTCCACGGAGTTCGTGGTCGGCACGGACCGGGTGGAGGCCGCCCGGTCGGTCGACATCGGCTGTGTCCGCATGACCGAGCGGCACCTCGTGCGCGACGGCGTGGTCACCGACCCCCCTGCGCCCGAGCAGCTCGACGCGATCCGCGCGGACATCGAGTCCGCCCTCGACCTCGCCGAGCGCACGGTCCCGCTCAAGGAGGCCCGCACGCTGGTGGGCCTGGCGGGCTCGGTCACCACCGTCGCCGCGATCGCCCTGGACCTCGACGTCTACGACTCGCAGGCGATCCACCACGCCCGCATCCCGTACCAGCAGGTCAGCGCGATCGTGGACCGCCTGACCCGCGCCACGCACGCCGAGCGCGCGGCGATCCCGGTGATGCACCCGGGCCGGGCCGACGTCATCGCGTCGGGCGCCCTGGTCCTGCTGGCGATCATGGACAGGGTGGGCGCGCGCGAGGTCGTGGTGAGCGAGCACGACATCCTGGACGGCATCGGCTGGTCCATCGCCTGAGCGCGTCCTGTAGCGTCTGAGCGGTCGGGAGGGGGGTCGGAAGGCCCCCCGACGACACTCCGTCGGGAAAGTTCGTGAAGTTCTTCACAAGGAAAACGGCCCCGATGGGCGAGGTTCGTCGGTGACGGACCGCCTAAAGGGGGCTTTTCGAAGGCTCGGCCCCGTGGCCGGTGTGCTTCACGCAGGTGACGGGAGTGTGTCGCGGGGCCCTGGTTCATCCGGGCCGGAGCCTCGGAGTGCAGCTCACAAGGGGTGCACAACGACTCGCGTGACGCTGTGGTTCCCCACGGACACCATGACCTGGGTCACGTGGGCGGCGAAGTGTAGCAGAGGCCCTTGGCATGCTTGTGAAGGGGCGCACGAGCGACCCTCGTCGGGCAGGTGGATACTCGATGGCATGAGCACCACGGAGCGTCCCAGGATCCTCGTAGTAGGCGGTGGGTACGTAGGCCTGTACGCAGCTCGGCGCATTCTCAAGAAGATGCGCTTCGGAGAGGCGACCGTCACGGTCGTCGACCCCCGGTCGTACATGACCTACCAGCCTTTCCTCCCCGAAGCCGCCGCCGGCAGCATCTCGCCTCGGCACGTCGTCGTACCGCTGCGACGCGTACTCCCGAGGGCAGAGGTCCTCACCGGCCGGGTCACGACCATCGACCAGGACCGCAAGGTCGCCACGATCGCGCCGCTCGTCGGCGAGGCGTACGAGCTGCCTTTCGACTACCTCGTCATCGCGATGGGCGCGGTCTCCCGCACCTTCCCGATCCCCGGCCTCGCCGAGCAGGGCATCGGCATGAAGGGCATCGAGGAGGCCATCGGCCTGCGCAACCACGTCCTCGAGCAGCTCGACAAGGCTGACTCCACGACCGACGAGGAGGTCCGCCGCAAGGCGCTGACCTTCGTCTTCGTCGGCGGTGGCTTCGCGGGTGCGGAGACCATCGGCGAGGTCGAGGACATGGCCCGCGACGCGGCCAAGTACTACAACAACGTGAAGCGCGAGGACATGCGCTTCGTGCTGGTCGACGTCGCGGACAAGATCCTCCCCGAGGTCGGCCCGAAGCTCGGCCAGTACGGCAAGGAGCACCTCGAGGGCCGCGGTGTCGAGGTCTACCTCAAGACCGGCATGGACTCCTGCGTGGACGGCCACGTGGTCCTGAACAACGGCCTCGAGGTCGACTCGAACACGATCGTGTGGACCGCGGGCGTCAAGCCGAACCCGGCGCTGTCCCGCTTCGGTCTGCCGCTCGGCCCGCGCGGCCACGTCGACACCCAGACGACCCTCCAGGTCCAGGGCACCGACTACATCTGGGCCGCGGGCGACAACGCCCAGGTGCCGGACATGGTCGGCCGCAAGGCCGGCAACGAGAACGCCTGGTGCCCGCCGAACGCCCAGCACGCGCTGCGTCAGGCCAAGGTCCTCGGCGACAACGTGATCTCCGGCATGCGGGGCTTCCCGCAGAAGGAGTACAGCCACGCCAACAAGGGTGCGGTCGCCGGTCTCGGCCTGCACAAGGGCGTCGCGATGATCGTCATGGGCAAGATGAAGATCAAGCTCAAGGGCCGTCTCGCCTGGTACATGCACCGCGCGTACCACGGCATGGCGATGCCGACGTTCAACCGCAAGATCCGCGTCTTCGCGGACTGGACGCTGGGCATGTTCCTCAAGCGCGAGGTCGTCTCGCTCGGCGCCATGGAGACGCCGCGCGAGGAGTTCTACGAGGCGGCCAAGCCGGCTCCGAAGCCCGCGGTCGCGGCCGAGCCCGCTCCCGCGGTCAAGAACGAGGAGAAGGCCAAGGCCTCCTGAGGTCGGCCGAACCAACCTGAAGGGGTCGCTCGCCATCCGTGGTGCGAGTGGCCCCTTCGGGCTTTTCACCTCTTTTCGCCTCTTTTCCCCGCCGTGCAACTAGGTGCCCCCCGCATCTATTTTGCCTTTCCATGACGCGGCAACGGGACTGCGCACGCCGTCCATTGGTGTTTACGTGGTGTTGGACCCATCCACGGAGGTGTGCGCCATGCAGGACGCCGCACAGCGGCTCAAGACCCTCGCCGAGCAGCTCATGGGAGCCCCGCTGCCGGTACGTATCCGCGCCTGGGACGGCTCGGAATCGGGCCCGCCGACCGCTCCCGTCGTCGTCGTGCGCAACCGCCGGGCCCTGCGCCACCTCCTGTGGAAGCCGGGCGAGCTGGGCCTGGCCCGCGCCTGGGTCGCCGGCGACCTGGACGTCGACGGGGACCTGTACCAGGCCCTGGACGTGCTGGCGGAGTTCATCTGGGAGCGCGACGACAACGCCAGGAGCCTGCGGCAGTCCCTGCGCGACCCGGAGTTCCGCACCGCGGCCCGCTCCCTGCTCACCCTCTCCGCGCCCTTCCTGCCACCCGCCCCGCCGCCGGAGGAGATGCGCAGACACGGCCGCCTCCACCTCCACACCAAGGGCAGCGACCGCCGCGCCATCAGCCACCACTACGACGTCGGCAACGACTTCTACGAGCTGGTGCTCGGCCCGTCGATGGTCTACTCGTGCGCCTACTGGGAGTCGCCCGAAGGCACCCTGGAGGACGCCCAGCGCGACAAGCTCGGACTCGTCTGCCGCAAGCTCGGCCTGAAGCCCGGCATGCGGCTCCTGGACGTCGGCTGCGGCTGGGGCTCCATGGCCGTCCACGCGGCCCGCGAGTACGGCGTGAGCGTCGTCGGCGTCACCCTCTCCCAGGAGCAGGCCGCCTACGCACGCAAGCGGATCGCCGAGGAGGGCCTGACCGACCGGATCGAGATCCGCGTCCAGGACTACCGCGACGTACGTGACGGACCGTATGACGCCATCAGCTCCATCGGCATGGCCGAACACGTCGGCTCGACACGCTACTTGGAGTACGCCAACGACCTGTACGCCCTCCTGCGACCCGGCGGGCGTCTCCTGAACCACCAGATCGCGCGGCGGCCCCAGGCCGACGAGTCGGCGTACTCCGTGGACGAGTTCATCGACGCGTACGTCTTCCCCGACGGGGAGCTGGCACCCGTGGGCAGCACGGTCGCACTCCTGGAGAAGGCCGGGTTCGAGGTCCGCGACCTGGAGGCCATCCGCGAGCACTACGCCCTCACCCTGCGCCGCTGGGTCGCGAACCTCGAGGCCCGCTGGACGGAGGGGCAGCGGCTCACCTCGCCCGGCCGCGCCCGCATCTGGCGCCTCTACATGGCCGCCTCCGCGCTCGCCTTCGAGCGCAACCGCATCGGCGTCAACCAGGTCCTCGCGGTGAAGACGCCGGAGGGCGGGGCTTCAGGGATGCCGCTGAGAGCCAGGGACTGGCGGTGAGGTCCAGCCCGCCCGGCGGCTGAGGACGATACGAGTGGGGCCCCGGACGCGTCGGCGTCCGGGGCCCCACTCACGTACCGCTCCAGCCCGCGCGACTACTCGCTCTTGATGGCCATCAGCGGGTTCAGCTTCGCCGCGCTGCGGGCCGGCCACATCGCCGCGAGGACACCGACCAGGGCCGCGATCCCGAGGAAGATCACGATCCGGCCGAGCGGGATCTCCATGGAGTACGTGGAGACGGTGTTCGAGATGGTGCCGCCCGCGACCCAGCCCATGAAGAGGCCGAGGCCGATGCCGAGCACCGCTCCGAACAGGGAGATGATGACCGCCTCCAGGCGCACCATCTGCTTGACCTTCGCGCGGTCCAGGCCGATCGCCCGCAGCATGCCGATCTCGTGCTTGCGCTCGAAGACCGACATCGCGAGGGTGTTGATGACACCGAGCACCGCGATCAGGACAGCCATGGCGAGCAGGCCGTAGAGCATGTTCAGCATCAGGTTGATGGCGCCGGCCACCTGGTTGCTGATCGCGTCCTTGTCCTGGATGGTGATGGCGGGGTTGTCGCCGAGGGCGTCGACGATGGCGTCCTCGGCCTTGTCGGAGGCGCCGCCCTTCATCTTCACGAGCACCTGCTTGTCGACGACCTTGGTCAGGTGCGGGTCGACGGCGGAGGTCGGCGCGAAGAGGCCGTTGAGCATCTCGTTGCCCTCATAGACACCGGCGACCTTCAGCTCGACCTTCTTGCCGTCGTCGTCGAACTTCAGCGGGAAGGTGTCGCCCGTCTTGAGGCCCTTGTCCTTGGCGGTGTCCGTGTCGACGAGCGCGCCGCCGGACTTCAGGCCCTCCAGCGAGCCGCTGGTGAAGTCCAGGCCGACCAGCTTGCCGAAGGTCTTCGGGTCGACGCCGGAGACGGAGACGAAGCCGCCGTCGACCTCGCCGGAGGTGTTGCGCAGGGGGCTGCTCGCCTCGACGTCCGGGAGCTTGTCCAGCTTCTCGCGGACCTCGGGGGCCAGCGGCTGGAAGTTCGCCATGGAGACGCTGTAGTCGGCCTTCATCGCGCCGGCGGCCATCTTGTTGATGGCGGTGCTCATCGATCCTGCGACCACGGTCATCGCCGTGATGAGGGTCAGCCCGATCATCAGGGCCGCGGCCGTGGAGGCCGTGCGGCGCGGGTTGCGCACGGAGTTGAGGCGCGACAGCTTGCCGGTGACGCCGAACGGCTTCAGGAGCGGCGCCGACGCGGCGATGAACGGACGGGACAGCAACGGCGTGAGGACGATGACGCCGACGAGCATGACGGCCGCGCCGCCCGACTTCACGTAGTTGTCCTTCATGAAGAGCATCACCACGCCGAGCGCGACGATGAGCGAACCGATGGTGTTGCGGACCACCAGGCCCCGCACGGTCGGCGTCGCGTGGACGCTGTTCATCGCGGCGACCGGCGGGATGCGCGCGGCGCGGCGGCCCGGCAGCCAGGCGGCCAGCATGGTCACGACCACGCCGATGAGCAGCGCCACGACGATCGTGGTCGGGGCGATGACGAGCGGACCGTCGGGCAGCGAGGCGCCGGCGGAGTTCATCAGGGACTCCAGACCCACGGCCACACCGATGCCGAGCGCGAAACCGCTCACGGCCGCGATCATGCCGACGAGGAAGGCCTCGATCAGCACGGAGCGCGTCACCTGGCGGCGCGAGGCACCGACGGCCCGCATCAGCGCGAGCTCCTTGGTGCGCTGGGCGACCAGCATGGTGAAGGTGTTGGCGATGATGAAGATGCCGACGAACAGCGCGATGCCGGCGAAGATCAGCAGGACCTGGCTCATCGAGCTGGTCTGCCTCTCGATCATGTCGTCCTGCTGGGACTTGAGCTCGTCGCCCGTCATCGTCGAGGAGTCCTTGGGCAGGATCTTCTCGACCGCGCTGTTCAGGGCCGCCTCGGAGGTGCCCGCGGCCGCCTTCACGTCGATCTCGTCGTACTGGTTCTTGTTGAGCGCCTTGAGCGCGGTCTCGTTGTCGAAGACGACCAGGCTGCCGCCCGCGACGACACTGCCCTCGTCGGTGTCGAAGACGCCGCTGACCTTCGCGGTGCGCACGGGTCCGTCGGTGGAGTAGCGGACGGAGTCGCCCACCTTGTAGCCGGTGCGGTCGGCGGTGCGGGAGTCGAGGGCGATGTCGCCGGCGGACTTCGGGGCGGCGCCCTCGGTGAAGTCGTAGCGCGGGTCCTTGCCGTCCTTGCCCGGGAAGTAGTTGGCGCCGGTGGTGCCCCACTCGCCGCCGACCAGCTTGCCGTCCTTGTCGGCGAGCGCGGTGAAGCCGGAGACGGAGCCGATGGCGGAGTCGGCGCCGGGCAGTCCGTCGGCCTTCTTCAGGAGGGAGTCGGTGAGCTCGGGCTTCTGCTTGGGGCCGTGGTCGCCGTCGTCACCGGAGTAGGTGCTGTCGGACGTGATGGCGACGGAGACGTGGTCGAAGCTCTTCGCCGACTTGTTCTTGTAGGCGTTGCCGAAGGTGTCGGTGAAGACCAGCGTGCCGGAGACGAACGCGACGCCGAGCATGACGGCGAGCACGGTCATCAGCAGCCTGGCCTTGTGCGCGAGCACGTTGCGCAGGGCGGTACGGAACATGGGTGTGAGTCCAGGGTGAGGTGAAGGCGGGAGAAGTGCCCCGAAGGGCCTCCTCAGGGGCGCGGGGAACTGCGCGACAAGGCACGACGTGCGCGCGGGGAGGAACCGCGGACGTCGCCCGGAGCGCTAGCTCGTCCGGCCCTTGGCGTCGAAGTGCTTCATCCGGTCGAGCACCCCGTCCGCCGTCGGCCGGTGCATCTCGTCGACGACCCGCCCGTCCGCGAGGAAGATCACGCGGTCCGCGTACGACGCGGCCACGGGGTCGTGCGTGACCATCACGACGGTCTGCCCGAGGTCCCGCACGGAGTTGCGGAGGAAGCCGAGGACCTCCGCGCCGGAGCGCGAGTCGAGGTTTCCGGTCGGCTCGTCACCGAAGATGATCTCCGGCTGGGAGGCGAGCGCGCGGGCCACGGCCACGCGCTGCTGCTGGCCGCCGGAGAGCTCGGTCGGCCGGTGGCTGAGCCGCCCGGAGAGGCCGACCATCTCGATGACCTGCTCCAGCCACCGCTTGTCCGGCTTGCGGCCCGCGATGTCCATCGGCAGCGTGATGTTCTCCAGCGCCGTCAGCGTCGGCAGCAGGTTGAACGCCTGGAAGATGAAGCCGATCTTGTCCCGGCGGAGCTTGGTGAGCTGCTTGTCCTTGAGCGTGGACAGTTCCGTTTCGCCGATGCGCACGGAGCCGGAGCTGAAGCTGTCCAGGCCCGCGACGCAGTGCATCAGCGTCGACTTGCCGGAGCCCGAGGGACCCATGATCGCGGTGAACTCGCCCCGCCCGAAGTCGACTGAGACGTGGTCCAGGGCGACCACCTGGGTCTCACCCTGTCCGTACACCTTGGAGAGATCCGTGGCGCGCGCGGCCACGGTGGTGGCGCGGGCGGCGAAGGGGGTGGTGGTCACGGGACGGTGCTCCTGTCGGGACGACGAGTGGGGACGTACTCCATCGTCCTGGCCGATCTCCGCCCTGTAGTCAGCCGCTGTTCCGGTTCCCGGGGCCGTCTCCAGTCGGACTTGAGGTCGGCCTGTCATACCTGGGGATGACACGTATCCCTGAGTCCGGGAGGAGGCGAGGCGGCCGGGAGAAGGCGGAGAAGGGGGGTGAAAGCGGGACCGGGACCGCCCGGGCGGCTAAATTCCGTCATTCCGCGCAGAGAGCCACGAGACCGGCCGAGGCCGGGACAAGGCCTCCGGCATGTACCAACGGACCGTGTCAGGGTCTGATGCACCCTCAGACGTCAATAAAATAAGACAACATCGGGCTGCCCTTCCGCTGTTCGGGGGATGCCTCCCGATAGGGTCGAAGCCTCGACGCGGAGCCCATGGCCTGCCCGGATGGTGGAATGCAGACACGGCGAGCTTAAACCTCGCTGCCCCTCGGGGGCGTGCCGGTTCGAGTCCGGCTCCGGGCACATCCGCTGCACACCCGCCGTGCCTCACCGTCGACCCTTCGTCGCTCTCCGGGGTCACCCGGGCGGCGCAAGGCTGCCGATCCGGGAACAGTGGCCCCTTCGTGCGCGTTCTCCATCACAGTGAGGGAAAGATCCTCCCCAAGCACTAGGCTCATCCCTTTGCCTACGCATTACTCTTGAGGCAAAGCCACACACGGTGGCCATGGAGGAGTGAAATGAGGAGCAGTAACCCGGTCTTCTCGCGACGGGGGTTCAGCCGCGACAACGGCTTCGCCGGCTTCGGCCAGCAGCCGCAGGCCGGGGGACCCGCGGGCGCGACCCAGACCCATCAGGGCAACCCGTACGCGCAGGGCAATCCGTACGCCGGAGGCCAGCAGGCCCCCGCGGGCAACCCCTACGCCACGAATCCGTACGCCCAGCAGGACCTGCAGCACGGAGCGCCCCAGGCTCCCGTGACCACCGCGGGCCGTATGACGATGGACGACGTCGTCATGCGTACGGCGACCACGCTCGGCACCCTCGTGGTGACCGCCGCGCTCGCCTGGGCGCTGCTGCCGGTCGACGACGCCAACATCAGCAAGTCGTACGGCATCGCGATCGGCGCCGGTCTCGTCGCGATGGTCCTGGGCCTCGTCCAGGCCTTCAAGCGCAAGGCCTCGCCCGCGCTGATCCTGTCGTACGCCGCGCTGGAAGGTGTCTTCCTCGGCGTCGTCTCCAGCGTGGTCGACAACCGCATCGCCAGCGGCGCGGCCATGCAGGCCGTGCTCGGCACGATGGCCGTCTTCATCGGCGTCCTCGTGGCGTACAAGGCGGGCTGGATCCGCGTCAACCGTCGCTTCTACGGCTTCGTGATGGCCGCGGCGATGGGCTTCCTGCTGCTGACCGCGGTGAACCTGCTGTTCATGGTCTTCGGCGGCGGTGACGGCCTCGGCTTCCGCAGCGGCGGCCTCGGCATCGTGTTCGGCATCGTCGGCATCCTGCTCGGCGCGTGCTTCCTGGCCCTGGACTTCAAGCAGGTCGAGGACGGCATCGCGTACGGAGCGCCGAAGGAAGAGGCGTGGCTCGCCGCGTTCGGTCTGACGATGACGCTCGTCTGGATCTACATGGAGTTCCTGCGCCTGATCGCGATCTTCTCGGGCAACGACTGAGACGCGTAGTCGCACCAGTTGGTCGTCGCACCAGTTGGAAGCTGAAGGGCCCGCGGACCGGAGACGGTCCGCGGGCCCTTCGCCGTGTGGGTGGGGGTCAGAGAAGTTTGCGGGCGGCCCGCCTGAGGTCGTACTCGTGGATGATCGCCTTCGCGTGCCCGTACGCGAGATCGTGTTCGGAGCGAAGCCAGCTGACTTTTTCCTCGAAGCGGAAGAGGGAGGGTCCTTCGTCCACGGCCCGCAGCCAGTCGGAGACTTCACGACCGGTGCAGTGGGGGATTCGGGCGAGCAGGTTGCGGTGGGTCTCCTCGGAGAAGACTTGGGACATCGGCGCCTCCGGACGCGTCGCGATGTGTTCCGTCCTTCACGCCACCGTGCCTGAGCGTTGGGGTGTTGGCAACAGTGCCCGTAGGGCGCAGTAAGGTCGCTGCGTGCTCGATACGACGCCTTTGACAGCCGCAGTGGACCAATTCGCCGATCGTCTGCGGGCCGCCCCGCAGAGCCGCCTGCAGCGGGGGGCGGCGACCGAAGCGCTCGCTCTGGCCAGGGAGTTGGCGGCCCGCGCCCAGCGCATCGAGGAACCGGAGGCGCGGCCGCGGGAGATGCCGGACGCGGGGATGTTCGCCGCGGCCGACCAGATCACCGTCGCGGGGCGCGATCTCGCCCTCGTCCTGACGGACCCCGAGGAGCTCGCGCGGGCGCTGGAACTCGTTGAGGAGGCGCAGAAGCGGGCCGGGGTCTAGGGGCTTCCGACGCAGGCCCCGGGCCCCGTTCTGCGCGCTGCTCAGTGGTGGGCTGCTCGGTGGTTGACGCTGGTGGTCGGCGGTGGTCGCCAGTGGTCGCCCGGTGGTCGCTGGTTGGCGCCGGTTGTCGTCGGCTGTCGCTCAGACCGAGGCGATGACGCGGTCGGCCAGGATGTAGATGTTCTCGGTGCCGCACTCGAACGTCAGGGCGTACGCACCGGAGATGCCGGAACCGCCGAGCAGGAACGGGGTGCGGCCCTCGCGCAGCGCGGTCGCCAGGAGCTCCGCGGTCTCGCGGTGCCCGGGCGTCATGCACAGCGTCGTGCCGTCCGCGAAGACGTACACGTCCAGCGTGCCCAGCGGGCCGGGGCGGACGTCGGCGAGGGCGGTGCGGGCGTCGGCCAGCTCCTCCAGACACGCCACCGTGCGCTCGTGGTCGCCGTGGTCGCCGTGCCCCTCGGGCGTCGGGGTCTGCACCGGCACGAAGTCCGGGTGCGAGGGGTGCCGACGGCGCGCGGCGGCCAGCTCCGGGGAGTCCCCGGCGAACTCGTCCGCGCCCGTCGACTCGGCGAACGGCTCGGTCACCGGCTCCAGGCTGTCGGCCTCCAGGCCCGCGAAGTCGGCCTGCCGGGGCAGGAACAGTTCGTCGGCGATGCCGTCGGGCAGGCCGGGCAGGCCGCCGAGCAGCGAAGGCCCGTCGGCGCCCTCGCGGGCCTCCTGGGCGGCCCAGAACGCACGGGCCTCGGCGAGCTCGCGCTCGCGCTCCTCGGCGAGCGCCTCGGTCACGGCCGCGCGTATCTCGTCGGTGTCCACCGTGCTGCGGGCGCCCGGCACCGTGGGGTGCGGGGCGCTCGTGGCACGGTTGTCGGCCAGCTCGGTGTGCAGGGCTGTGATCTCGGCGAGCTGCTTCCGCAGGCCGTGCACCGCGTGCAGGGCAGCGACGCCCACGGCCGTGGCAGCGGCCGTGGAGAGCAGCAGGGCAAGAGGCAAGGCGCTCACTGACGTACTCCCGGTTTCAAGTCGACCCCCGACTTCCTACATCAGCTTGAAGCCTGCACGATCCACCTGTCAGTGCATTACGTCACGAATGGGACAGGACTTAGGGCCCGAGGTTTAACCCCAGATGTGCTCTGAGCTGGTCATATCCATCTCCCCCAGGAGATAGGTCACATCCTGGGGGAGATTGGGTCACGAAGTGATGCAGGGACGGAGGGTCAGCAAAGAGAACTGTGTGTCAGCAGTTTTCCGCTGTTACCGGCCGTTATTAGCTGAGGCGTTCGATAATCATGGCCATGCCCTGGCCGCCGCCGACGCACATCGTCTCCAGGCCGAACTGCTTGTCGTGGAACTGGAGGGAGTTGATGAGCGTGCCGGTGATGCGGGCGCCGGTCATGCCGAAGGGGTGGCCGACGGCGATGCCGCCGCCGTTGACGTTGAGCTTGTCGATGTCGATGCCCAGGTCGCGGTAGCTGGGGATCACCTGGGCGGCGAACGCCTCGTTGATCTCGACCAGGTCGATGTCGTCGATGGTCAGGCCCGCGCGCCGAAGGGCCTGCTTGCTCGCCTCGACCGGGCCGAGGCCCATGATCTCGGGGGAGAGGCCGGTGACGCCGGTGGAGACGATGCGGGCGAGCGGGGTCAGGCCGAGCTCGCGGGCCTTCGTGTCGCTCATGATCACGAGGGCGGCGGCGCCGTCGTTGAGGGGGCAGCAGTTGCCGGCGGTGACGAGGCCGTCGGGGCGGAAGACGGGCTTGAGGCCCTGGACGCCCTCCAGGGTGACGCCGGCGCGCGGGCCGTCGTCCTTGCTGACGACGGTGCCGTCCGGGGTGGTGACCGGGGTGATCTCCCGCTCCCAGAAGCCGTTCTTGATGGCTTCCTCGGCGAGGTTCTGCGAGCGGACGCCGAACTCGTCCATGTCCTGGCGGGTGATGCCCTTGAGCCGGGCCAGGTTCTCGGCGGTCTGGCCCATCGCGATGTACGCGTCCGGGATCAGGCCGTCCTCGCGCGGGTCGTGCCACGTGGAGCCCTCGGTCTTCGCGACGGCCTCGGTGCGGGCCTCCGCGTCGGCGAAGAGGGGGTTGTGGGTGTCGGGAAGCCCGTCGCTGGTCCCCTTGACGCTCCGCGACACCATCTCCACGCCCGCGGAGATGAAGACGTCGCCCTCGCCCGCCTTGATGGCGTGCAGGGCCATGCGGGACGTCTGGAGGGACGAGGAGCAGTACCGGGTGATGGTGCAGCCCGGGAGGTGATCCATGCCCATCTGCACGGCGACGATGCGGCCGAGGTTGTGCCCCTGCTCGCCGCCGGGCAGTCCGCAGCCCAGCATCAGGTCGTCGATGTCCTTCGGGTCCAGCTCGGGGACCTTGGCGAGGGCGGCCTCGATGATGGTCGCGGTCAGGTCGTCCGGCCGCAGATCCTTCAGCGAGCCCTTGAAGGCGCGGCCGATCGGGGTGCGGGCGGCGGAGACGATCACGGCTTCGGGCATCAGGGGCTCCAGTGGCGAAGGGGATGGACTCACTGGGAAGTTACCTGCACGTATTGCTGTCGGTCACCGGGTGGGGTGTGTGACTCCGACCGCATTTCTAAGCGGGCGCTCAGGTCGCGGGGCCGTGAACGGGATCGGCACCCTTGCTCGGGCCCTCGGGTGGGCCACTCAGGGGCGTGGGGAACTGCGCGGCAGGCCCCCACCGGGCGGTAGGTGAGCGGTGGCTACGCCCCCTCCACACCTTCCACGAAGTGGTCGAACTCGCCTGCCTGTACGCCGAGTACGAAGGCGTCCCACTTCTTGCGGGTGGTCGTGACGACGTTGTCCGGGTCGCTGGTCTCGCGGAGGTAGACGGCGTCGTCGTCCGTGCCGAAGGCGATCTCGATCCAGGGCCCTGGGCCCTCGGCGTCCTCGGGCGCGGCGCGGGTCCAGTCGAGGTCGGTGGGGATACGGGGGGTACGGGGGGTACGGGAGGTCTCGGTCATGGCTTGGGTCTGCGCCTTCTCTTCGTCTGTGGGGCGGGGCCGCGGAGGTATGTACGTCCTCGCCATCCCGGCGCGGGGCCTCGGACCGGGCACCCCCGGAGCGTGGCTCACCGTGCTCCGGGCGCACATACCTCCACGTCCCCTCAGGCCGTCTCGGCGTCCGCGCGCCGCTTCGTGGTGCGGAGCAGCGCGGCGAAGGCCGTGGGGGACGTGTTGAGTATCGCTCGGGTGGGGTCGCTGCTCTCGGCGAGTTTGACCGTGCCGGTCGCTGTCGCTGTGACGTGGACGCAGGAGTCGCCCTCGCCGCAGTAGGAGGACTTCTGCCACGTGAACACGGTCATCTCGGTTCCCTTCACAAGGTCTGGGCGATGCTGCGGATGAGGTCTTGCGACTTCTCGGCCGGGAGCGCTTTGGCCTCCATGCGCTCCAGGAGTACGCGGTACTTGGAGAGCTGGGCCTCGGCATCGAGGAACACGGGGCCGTGCGACTGGTCCAGGTGGACGGTGTCGAGTCGAGGGACGGAGCCACCGGAGTAGAAGAGGGACTGTCCCGATCCCGGAAAGGAACCGGCGGCGAAAGGGAGCACCTGGATCGTGACATGCTCCCGCTCGCTCATCTCCAGTAGATGCTGCAACTGCCTCTTGGTTACGTCAGGTCCGCCGAACTGCATCCGGAGGGCGGCCTCGTGGATGATCGCCCGGTACGGCGTCGGCGGGTCTCGGAAGAGGACCGCTTGCCGCTTGATGCGGAACGACACCCGGTGTTCCACCTCTGGGGGCGGGAGCTCGGGGACGACCTGGAGGAACAGTTCGCGGGCGTGGTCGGTGGTCTGGAGCAGGCCAGGAATGTGCGCGGTGATGGCGGTACTCAGGTGCGTGGCGTGGTGCTCGACCTCGGCCAGGTCCAACAGCCCGGCGGGCAGGATCTCGCGGTACTCCTCCCACCAGCCGCGCGTGCGGTCCTCGGCCATGTAGACCAGGGCGTCGACGAATTCCTGGTCAGAGCAGTCGTAGCTGCACGCCATCGCGCGGATGCGGGCCGCGCTCACCCCAAAGCGCGCGGTCTCGACGTTGCTGAGCTGCCCCTGGCTTGTCCCGAGGACACGCGCGGCCTCGGTGGCGGTCATGCCCGCATGCTCGCGGAGCCGCCGAAGTTCAGTGGCGACCCGGATGCGGCGGACCGTCGGCGCTGACCTTCCGGCCATGCAACTCCTCCTAGAGGCAGCTCAGTTCGTCACTCACACGGGGGATTGTGCACTGCATTCCATGGAATGGGTGCAAATTATATTTGCGCGCCCTTAGCCTGTGTCTCAGGCCACTCGCCCGGAAGTACCCCGCTCGCCGGAGCGGCACCGTCACTGGGCAACGCCGTTCAACTCCCCACCATGAAGGGCCGTTCCATGACAACCGTAGTCCCGCCCTGGACCTACACCCTCCAACTCCCCCACGATCCCCGCGCCCCGGGGATCGGCCGCGCCACCCTCCGCGCGGTCCTCGAGACGTACGGGCTCGGGGAGCTCACCCCCACCGCCGAACTCCTCGCGGGGGAACTCCTGAACAACGCGCACTGCCACACCGACGGCCCCTACGCCCTCCGCCTCCGCTCCTCCTCCCCGGAGGGGATCCGCGTGGCCGTGTGGGACTCCAATCCGCAGATCCCACCCGGGTTCGGAAAGGACGGCCGTGACGACGACCGCCGACCGCCGGAGACGGCGGAGGGCGGGCGGGGGCTGCACATCGTGCGGGCCTGCGCGGACAGTTGGGGGTCCTATGCCATGGGGGCGGGGGACGCGGGGAAGTTGTTGTGGGCCGAGGTCACGCCGAGTTCCCCGTGACGGGAGGGACGCTGCGCGCTCGCGCAGCCGCTGCCGCTTAGAGATCCCCTTGTCTGATCGCGCCGCGTCGTCCCCGCTTGCTCATGTGCAAGTGGCTCTTCTCGATCCCGTACTTGGCACTGACGGGTGCGGTCGTACTCACTTCGATCAGGAACCGGCCGCTCGGTCGACGGGTGACCACGGGGGTCACATCTGGGTCCCTGGCGGTGACCGACGCGGCGTACCGCTCGACGTACTTGCGCTGGCGTGGCGTCATCTCGGCGAGCGGCATCAGCTCGGTGGGATGGGCGAGATGGCGCAGCACCGTCCAGCCGTACCGCGCGGCAGGCGGCGCGAGTCGGCACCACGAACCGTCGGTGAAGCGGATCTTTGCCTCGCCCCAGACCTTGCTGTAGGTCATGCGTTCCACCCGGGCGATGTGCTGCCGGTCGATCTCCCAGAGGGTTTCGTCCTGGCCGGGGTTGTCGTTGGGGAAGCCGACGATGACGACGCGGCGGTCGGTGACGATGCAGTGTGTCCGGTAGTCGGCCGGGCGTCGGGCTGGGTCGAGCTGCCAAGGCAGGGTGCGGGCGAGGGAGCCGGGGACGCCCCACATGACGGGGAAGTCGTCGACCTCGTTCTCGGGCTCGCGCGGGCGGCCAGGGTCTTTGCTGCTGCCTGGCCCGGCGCCTCCCAGGCCATCCAGGAGCACCCCGAGGGCGATCACGACGACGGCGATCAGGGCGCCGAGCCCGAAGCGTCCGGCTCTGCGGGCGGTGCTACGGCGCGGTGGAGGCGGACCGGGAGTATAGGACGGGCCCTCGGGCCAACCGGCTTGTACGGTCAGCGCGTTCTGTACGTCCTTGCGCTCGGTGTCGCGGAACCAGCGCATGCCGGATACGGCGGGCGCCGTGCCGCTCGCGAACTCGGCGGCGTCGCGGGCGAGGAGGGTCTCGCCGGGGGCTGGCTGCCATGGTGCCATGCGGGGTCGGCTCCTTCTCGGCTCGGAAACAGCGGAAGCGGTGGCTCTCCGGCGAACTGCTGCTTCACAGATCGCCAGGGGCCGGTTCTGCTGGCTGTCCCGAGTCGTCCATCAGGATCGAGTGGGTCTCGAAGAGGCCCGACCCGGCTTTCACCGGGACACGCGACTCGACCAGCGTGACGCCACTGCGTAGACGGCTGTACGTCGGCGGGTGAGCCGTCTTCGGGAGGTCGGCCATGAATCGTGCTACTCGGGCGCGCTGCCCCTCGGGCAACTCGCTCTCCGTGAGCATGCGGACGGTGCCACCGAGTACCTGCCCGAGCCTTTCGGCATTGTCCGGATTGCCGACGGACAATCTCACCCAGGAGTCGTCGGTGAACGTGACGCGCACATCCGCGTTGACCTCGCTGAACTTCATGCGACGGACCTCGGCGACGGTGTCGCGTGCGAACTCACCAAGGATCTCGGCTTTCTCCAGGCTCCCCTTACGGGTTGCGAGGAAGAGCAGCCGGCGGTCTGTCAGGACCAGATCGGTCACACAGTCCTCGGGGCGCCGTCCGGGATCGAGCTGCCAGGGGACGGTCCTGGCGAGGCTGCCGGGCGCAGCCCACATGACGGGGAAGTCGTGCACCTCGTTCTCGGGTTCGTCCGGTTTGCCCCGGCCCGGAACGTCTCCCAGCGGAGTGCCCGAGGCTCCTCCGAGGTTCGCGATGAGGTTCGCGACCAGCGGGATGCCGACCAGCAGAGCGCGACCGGTACGACGGGCCGCTTTGTCCCCGGCGGAACGCAGCTGGTACGTCGGTCCTGGTGGCCAGCCGGGCAACTCGGCCTGTACGTCACGACGTTCGGGGTCGCGGAACCAGCGTGAGCCCGAGACGGCCGGTGCCAGGCCGGTGGCGAACCTGGCCGACGTGCGCAGGAGCAACTGCTCATCGGAGTTCGGGTACCAGTCCATCAGTGCGTCGCCTCCCTCTGAGGGTCGCGGACACCGTGTCGTCCTTCATCTGAGTCAGTGGGAAACGCCACGGATCCGACGATGCCAGCGACGGCATGGGTGAATTCCTCCCACTGTTCCATGGACGCCGTATCCAGAGTGACTACTGCCGTGTACGGGCCGTTCCCGAAGGGGATGTGCACCTGAAACTGGCCCATCACCAGTTCCTCGTCATTGCCGCTCTGGGTGTACTGGCCGTCAATGAGGAGGCGTCGGGCGGAGATCGACGACACTGCGGGGCCGCAAGGCAGGTCGAGCCACGTCACGTCGTGCAGGGGGTCGGCGCCGAGGGCGGCCCGAATTCCCTGGGCCACGACCTCTTGATCGACGGCACCGGATTCGAAGACCGACAACGTGAGGGAGCAATGCGCGACGCCGCCGCCGTCGATCTCGTACAGGCCGATGCCGAAGAAGGCGACACCGTCGGCCAGCATTCCGTCGGCTGTCTCGCTGTACAGCATGCTCATGGCTTCCCAGAGCGGCTCGTCGCCGTTCGGGTATATGTCGCGCACGAGTTGCCGGACGGCCTCCGCGCGTTCGTCAGCGTCGAGAGAGACCTCGATGGCATGCATGCCTTCGGGGAGGTCGAACGTCATGGGCGGCAGCGAGACTCCCTCAACTGAGAGAACCCGCTCGGCTGTGCCGTCGGAGCCACTGGGTGGGCCGAGACTGTTCATTGCGCTTGCTCTCAGTTCCCGTAGTCGGTGTGCGCGATGGTGTAGCCCTTGTAGCCGGTCAGGCCGGTCTTGATGGCAGCATCCAAGGCGCGGCCACCATGGCTCATGGGAGCGATCAGTTCATCGCTCTTGACGAACGGAAGCTTCGAGCCGAGGGCGTTGACTGTCTTCGTGCCGGCCAGCTGCCCCCCTCTGAAGTTCTGCAGACCGCTCTCCGCGGCAAGCCTCAGGCGGCTGCCGCCCTCTCCGAGTTTGACGACAGGCGTGGCCTTCAGCGGCCCGAAGAGCTTGTACGCCTTGCCGATGCTCGTCACCCCGCGATAGCCGGAGCCGAGCTTGGCGGCACGTGCTGCGGCATTGCCGCCCTTGGCCAGCGCAGCCCCTCCGATGAGTCCCTTGACGCCAGGAAGGGCACCGAGTGCATCAAAGGTGAGGGACGTCCAACTGACGTCCGCTCCGGCCGCCATGGCCGTCAAGTGGGTCAGAAGTGCTGCTCCGCTGGTCACCATGGCAGCGGCGGCGAAGATGGCTCCTAGAGGTTCGAAGGGGGCGGTGATGATGGCCAGGACGCCGAGGGCATTACTGACCAGGCTCAGAGCGTCGCCGATCGCCTTGATCATGTCGGCGTGTTCCTTGAACCACTCTCCAGTGGCGTCCCATGCCTCAGCGAGCCCCTTGCCCAGCTTGTCCCAGAAGCCGGGCTCGTCCGGGGCGATGTCGCTCGCCTTGTCGAGTTCCTTGCTGATCGCTCCGGCCGCTTTGGCGTAGCGGTCCTCCAGGTCGTGGACCTGGGCGATGACCTCGTCGACGTCGCCCGAGGCCTTTCCGCTCTCCTTGCTGTTGGGCTTCGCCTCAGAGCGGGCGTCCAGTTTTTCGCCGGCCTTCTTCTCGAGGCGGTCTGTCTCGTCCTGGAAGTCCTTGAGTTCCCTGGCCCACCGGTACAGCGCGCGCGACGCCTTGTCGAAGGATTCGTGGCTCTTGCGGATGAGTGGGGTGACGTCCTCGCCGATGTACTCGGTGAACGCGAGCGCCGCCTTGCCCTTCCAGGCGCCGCACTCGATGCGTTCCAGGTCCCGGACCGCAGTGCCCAGTTCACCTGCGAGGCCGCCGAGTTTCTTCGCCAGGTCGCGGGTGTCCTCGACGTTTCCGGGGGTGGGGTCCCAGCCTATGTTCGGGAGCGCGGGGCGCTTGGTGCCGCTCACGCTACTTGCTCTTCTTCTTGGCGGACTTGAGGGATTCGGCGAGGGCCTGGTCGAGTTTGCTGAATTCCTCGTCGATCTTGTTGATCATCTTGACGGCGCCCTCGGTGTGCTTGCCGAGCTGCTTGACGCCGTAGCCCCACTCGTCGGCGAACTCGTGTACGTCCTCGATGAGTTTTTCGGCCCCGACGACCGACCCGTCGGTGTTCTTGAGGGTTCTGCGTGCGGCGTCCATGCGGTCGCTGACCGAGGAGAAGGTCTTCTTGAGGTCTTCGAAGATCGTCCCGTCGAGGCGGAGGTCGCTCATGTCGGTGTCCGGGTTCCCTGGGTGGTCGTGGTCGTGGTCGTGGTCGCGGTATGTGGTCAGCGGTCAGCGGTTGACGGACTGGATTTCGCGTACGTCGACGTCCTGCGTCGTACCGAACTCGCCGGGGGGCAGTTCGCCACCCGGTTCAGTGGTGCTCTTCCAGGTGACCCGCCACGTGAGGGTGGCCCCGAGTTCGTACGGGGTGTCTGCGGAGGAGCGCAGGTAGCGCAGGCCGCACGGCGGGTCTGTGTCCCCCGGAGTTCCCTTGGCACGCGGCTTGCCGATCCGGCCGTCGTCCCCGATCGGGCACTCGCCGGATGACGGGTACGTCTCGGCGTCCGGCGTTCCCGGGTCGATCTTCAGGGAGACGGGCTCGGCGGTCGTCGTCGCGGAGAGGCCCGTTCCCGGCAGGCTCGCGGTCACCGAGATCTTCTTGAACCTGGCCTTGTCCAACCACACCCAGGTCGGCAGATTGACCTTCGTCTCGCCCTCGGGGGCCATCTTGATCTCCGTGTCGGGGACCGGGATCTGGCCGTAGGCGTACTCGGCGAGGACCTTGGGGGAGACCGCGAGCGGCTCCTTGGGCGGCTCGCCCTTGGGCACCCAGAACGGCATCCTGTCGCAGGCCTGGGCCTCTGGCTCGTCCTTGCGCTTCTCGTCGACCGCGGCCGCCCAGAACTGTCCCTCGCCCTGCTTGTCGAGGTTGTAGTTCTTGTAGGGGCGGCCCTCCTTGAAGTACGAGTCGAAGATCCCGCCGACAAGGTCGCCGATGCCGAGGATTCCGATCTGCCGGATCGCCTTGACCGAGGCCTGGATCTCCTTCGGGGAGTACGCCGGTTCGTACCAGCAGGCGGGCGGATTCCAGTTGCTGTTGGCCGGGGTGAGCGTGCCGGTCTTCGCGGACCTGGGGCTGCCTTCGACCGTCGTCTGTACCTTCGTCTCGACGGTGAGGTGCTGGTCCTGGCGATCACCTTTCGCGCTGCCGAGGGCGGCGCCGGGATTCTTGTCACCGGCATGCGCAGGGGCGACAGTCGCCGCCGCTGCCAGGACGAGGCCAGAAACGATCAGGGTGCGGAACTGGGTCCGCTTCACCGCCCGCACTTCTCCGACCCCTCATCCGAGATGATTCGGACCGCCTGCCATACGCCCTCCGAGTTCTTCTCCATACGGGTGTTGTAGAAGGTGAAGTCGTTCGAGTCGTCCGAGTCGCCTGATCTGTCGACCTTGCCGGTCTTGCGGTCCTTGCTGTAGGCCTTCGTGTCGTCACCGCAGTACGTCACCGCGGCCGCACTCCCCTTGAGGAAGGTGACCTCACGGTTGAAGTACCTGGTTTCGCCGACCCACGTCGTGTTGGCCTTGTAGAACGACTCGACGTACCGACCCGCACTGAGTAGGGCGTCGCCCTTCGAGTAGAACTTCAGCGCAGGGTGGTCCTCGGCGTGGACTGTGATGGCTTCGTCGATGGAATCGAGCATCCGCTCGTGATCGGCGAGCACCGCATCCTTCTCCGGGTCCCCGGTCGTCCCGCCCCCCTCGAAGACGTTCTTCACGTCCTTGGGCAGCTTGATCTGCGGGCGGTCGATCCCGTCGTCCGACGCCTTCGGGGACGGCGACTCCTTCTTCTTGCCGCCCGAGTCCGAGTCGGCGCCCGCGATCTTGTCCGTGGAGTCGCCGTCACCCCCTCCGCACGCCGAGAGCGAGAGGAGCGCGGCGGCGGTCATGGCGGCCGCTGCGAGCAGGGTGGGACGGCGGTTCACGTACGGCTCCCGAGGGGCGAGGGTTCTCTGGAGTGAACCAAGCTATCCAGGAGGGGTGGAGGGCACCAGCGGCAGGGGCGCCGGGCGAGGGCATAGATGGGCGCATACCGGCAGAGTTGGGGCGGTCTTTGATCACTCTTGGCTCGTATGTGTCGCGCACCGCTATGAGTCGGGAACCGGGCGACGATCTCGGAGAGCAAATCAGAGCTTGTTTCGGGTGGTGGTCGTGCCGGGGCGGTCCTCCTGCGCAGTTCGTTCCGTTGCGAGCAAGGCGGCCCGCCGTACCGGACGCGCCATTCTCTGACCTCGTGCAGGGGGCGCGGGCAATCCTCGAGTCAGTGGGAGAGGGAGGACGGGGTCGGGGGATGGATGCGGCGGCGGCGCCGGCGTTTGAGGAGGGCCCACGGGCCGCGGGGGCCTGTCGGCATCGCGGCCGTGACCTCCGTGCCGCCTTCCGAGGCCGCCTGAGCCGCCGCCCTGGCCACCGGCAGGAAACCCTCGCGGCGCGAGACGTCGGGGCGGTCCTCCTCGGGCCACAGGCCGAGCGCGGCGCACAACGTGGGGAGCACCGCCATCGCCGCGGTCGCGTACCCCTCCGCGGAGGGGTGGTAGCGGTCGGGGCCGAACAGTTCCCGGGGGTGTGCCGCGAACTCGGGGCCCAGGAGGTCGCCCAGCGACACCGTCCGGCCGCCCTGCTCGACCACCCCGATCGTCTGCGCCGCGGCCAGCTGCCGCGAGACACGGCGGGCCAGCCACCGCAGCGGCTGGTAGACGTTCTCGACCGTGCCCAGGTCGGGACACGTGCCGACCACCACCTCCGAACCGGCCGTACGGAGCCTGCGTACCGCGGAGGACAGATGCCGCACCGACCGCGTCGGCGGCATCCGGTGCGTCACGTCGTTCGCGCCGATCATGATGACGCAGACGTCCGGCACCCAGGAGGGGTCCGAGAGGATCAGCGTCACCTGGCGGTCCAGGTCGTCCGACTGGGCACCCGGCAGCGCCACGTTCCGAAGATCGACCGGCCGCTCGGCGACCGCCGCGAGCCCGGAGGCGAGCAGCGCCGCCGGGGTCTGCCTGGCCCGGTGCACGCCCTGCCCCGCCGCCGTGGAGTCCCCGAGCATCGCGAACCGCACCGGTTCCGCGTGCGTGGGCCGCGCGGCCTCCGCGGCGAACGCCCCGCCGTAGCGCCCGTCGGCCCGTGGCGGATCCACGTGCCCGTTGCCCACCGTCCGCTTCGCCAGCTGCACCTCGGCGAGCACCACGCCCACCGTGGCGGCCCCGAGCAGCCCGATGCCTCCGCCGCCGTACGCCGCGCCCGCGGCGATCCGCCGCGCCACCCTCGCCCTCGACATGCCCTGCAGCCACCTCCTCGTGCCGTACCGGTTCGTACGGCCGTACATCCACTCATTGCCCCGTAAGCACGGTCGGCCAATCGCAAGCGGAGGTGAACGGATGAGCCGGACCCTTAGGCTGACCGCACCAATTCGTCGCACTACATCGCAGCCCGGAGACAACGGTGCAATTCCACGACTCGATGATCAGCCTCGTCGGCAACACCCCGCTGGTGAGACTCAACAACGTGACCGCGGGCATCCAGGCGACCGTCCTGGCCAAGGTCGAGTACTTCAACCCCGGCGGTTCCGTGAAGGACCGCATCGCGCTGCGCATGATCGAGGCGGCCGAACAGAGCGGGGAGCTGAAGCCCGGCGGCACCATCGTCGAGCCCACCTCAGGGAACACCGGGGTCGGTCTCGCCATCGTGGCCCAGCAGAAGGGCTACAAGTGCATCTTCGTCTGCCCGGACAAGGTGTCCCTCGACAAGATCAACGTGCTGCGCGCGTACGGCGCCGATGTGGTGGTCTGCCCGACCGCCGTCGACCCCGAGCACCCGGATTCGTACTACAACGTCTCCGACCGGCTCGTGCGCGAGACGCCCGGCGCCTGGAAGCCCGACCAGTACAGCAACCCGAACAACCCCCTCTCCCACTACCACTCCACCGGCCCCGAGCTGTGGGAGCAGACGGAGGGGAAGATCACCCACTTCGTGACGGGCATCGGGACCGGCGGCACGATCTCCGGTACGGGCGGCTATCTGAAGGAGATCTCCAAGGGCGCCGTCACCGTCGTCGGTGCCGACCCCGAGGGGTCCGTGTACTCGGGCGGGTCCGGGCGGCCCTACCTCGTCGAGGGCGTCGGTGAGGACTTCTGGCCGACGGCGTACGACCGCAACGTCACCGACGAGATCATCGCCGTGTCCGACAAGGACTCCTTCCAGATGACGCGGCGGCTCGCCAAGGAGGAGGGGCTCCTCGTCGGCGGGTCCTGCGGCATGGCCGTCGTGGCGGCGCTGCGGGTCGCGGAGCGGCTCGGTCCGGACGACGTGGTGGTCGTCCTGCTGCCGGACAGCGGGCGCGGCTACATGAGCAAGATCTTCAGCGACGAGTGGATGAACGACTACGGCTTCCTGGAGGAGGCCGGCGACCAGCCGCGCGTCAGCGACGTGCTGAGCCGCAAGGAGGGCGGCGAGCTGCCCTCGCTCGTCCACATGCACCCCGAGGAGACGGTGGGGGAGGCGATCGAGGTCCTTCGCGAGTACGGCGTCTCGCAGATGCCGATCGTCAAGCCGGGCGCGGGGCATCCCGACGTCATGGCGGCGGAGGTCATCGGGTCGGTCGTCGAACGCGAGCTGCTCGACGCGTTGTTCGCGCAGCGGGCGTCGCTCTCCGATCCGCTGGAGAAGCACATGTCGGACCCGCTGCCGCAGGTCGGCTCCGGTGAGCCGGTCGCCGACCTGATGTCGGTGCTGGGCAGGGCCGACGCGGCGATCGTGCTGGTCGAGGGGAAGCCGACGGGTGTGGTGAGCCGTCAGGACCTGCTCGCGTTCCTCGCGGAGCAGCAGTCGCAGTAACGGCAGTCGCAGTAACGGCGGTCGCAGTAACGGCAGGCGCAGTAACGGCAGTCGCAGTAACGCGGGTGGCACGAGGACGTCATGTGCGCGCAGCACCTGCTTAACACGGTGCGGGCATGCTGGTGGTTGTCGGCGTCAGGAACTCCGGAGCGGCTCCCGGGTCCGTGGACGCCTGGGCGCGGCCGGTTCTGACCCGGTGCGTTGTCCCGCGCGGGGGGTCGCCGTCGTCCCGCCCCCTGGACACCCGGGGGTGCGGCGGCCCCCCGTGGTGACGACCCCTCCGCGGGGTAGCTGTTTTCGCCTGCGGGGCGGTGGGGGTTGCTCGCGCAGTTCCCCGCGCCCCTGGGGTGGTCTGGTCGACGTTTGGTTTTGTCTGCGGGCCGGTGGGGGGTGCTCGCGCAGTTCCCCGCGCCCCTGGGGGTGGTTGCCGTGCGGCTTCGTCTGCGGGGCGTCGTGGGCTTGTCGCGCAGTTCCTCGCGCCCCTGGGTAGGCCTGCCTGGTGTCTTACTGGAGGTGCCCCGTACGGGCGGTGCCGGTGGGCTTTCAGGGGCGCGGGGAACTGCGCGAGCAACCCCCGCCGACCCGCAGACGGCGACGGGCATGCGGCCCCGGGCCCGGGGGGCGGGCTGTCGGCAGTGGTCAGGCGTTTGCGTGCTCGGGTGGTGGTGGGGCCGTCCAGCTGGAGAGTAGGGACAGGCGGTCCGCGGATTCGGAGCCGGGCGTCGGCGTGTAGACGACCATCAGGTGGTCCGGATCGGCGGGCAGGGTCAGCGTTTCGTAGGGGAGGACCAGTTCGCCCACCACGGGGTGGTTGATGCGTTTGACGCCGTGCGTCTTCTCCTTCACCTCGTGGTCCGCCCACAGACGGCGGAAGGCTTCGCTCCTCACGCTCAGCTCGCCCACCAGGGCGGACAGTTCCGCGTCCGCGGGGAAGCGCGCCGCGTCCAGGCGAAGGTAGGCGACCGTTTCCGCCGCCACCGACTCCCATTCCGGGTAGCAGTCACGCCCGGGAGCATCGAGGAAGACCTGGCGGGGGATGTTGCGCTCCGCCGGGGCCAGGCGGGAGAAGCCGTTGAGCGCGTCGGCCATGGCGTTCCACGCGAGGACGTCCATGCGGCGGCCGAAGACGAACGCCGGCGCCCGGTCGATGCTGTCGAGCAGCAGCCGCAGCCCGGGGCGGACGGTCCTGCCGGTACGAGCGCGGGCCTGCCGAGGACGCGCCACCGTACGCAGGTACGCGTGTTCCGTCTCGTCAAGACGCAACGCACGCGCGACGGAGTCGAGCACCGCGTCCGACACCGACGAACCCCGGCCCTGTTCGAGGCGGATGTAGTAGTCCACGCTCACGCCCGCCAGCTGCGCGACCTCCTCCCGGCGCAACCCGGGCACGCGCCGCCTGCCGTACGCGGTGAGGCCCACGTCGGCGGGCTGAATGCGGGCACGCCGTGAGCGAAGGAAGTCTCCGAGGTCACCGTCCATGCGTTCGATCCTAGGTCGCGCGGACGTTGCCATCCTGGTACTGGCGGACCCAGGAAAAGCGCAGCCCTGGGTAGTGGGGAGCGGGCGGTCGAGGGTGGGGGAGGCGGGGCGTCGAGGTCACTCCTCGGACACACCGACTCCCCCCACCCCTACTCGTACAGGAGATCATTTATGTCGTACGCCACCCTCAAGGACCGCACCGCCCTCATCACCGGCGCCGCCAGCGGCATCGGCGAAGCCGCGGCCCGGCTCCTTGCCGCCCACGGCGCGCGCGTCGTCCTGCTCGCCCGCCGCACGGATCGGCTCGAAGAGCTGGCCGGCACCATCCGGGCGGACGGCGGCCACGCACTCGCCGTCACCGCCGACGTCACCGACCAGGCATCCGTGGACGCCGCCGCCGAGCGCACCCACGCGACGTACGGCCGCGTCGACCTCGTGGTGAACTCGGCGGGTGTGATGCTGCCGAACCCCGTCACCGAGGCCCGTACCGACGAGTGGCAGCGGATGCTGGACACGAACGTGTCCGGCGCGCTGCGTGTCATCGGCGCCTTCACGCCGGACCTGATCGCGGCGGCCGCGGAGGGCGGGGCCGCGGACCTCGTCAACATCTCCTCGATCGGCGCGCACATCCCGTTCACCAACTACGCGGTGTACGGGGCCACGAAGGCGGCGCTGACCCATCTGTCGGAGTGCCTGCGCACCGAGCTCGGGCCGCGCGACGTGCGCGTCACCAACGTCGAGCCGGGCTTCACGGACACCGAGCTGCGGGGGCACATAGCCAATGCCGAGCTCAGCGGGGAGCTCGAAGGGATGTTCGGAGCCGTCGGCTCGCTGGATTCGGAGGACATCGCGGATCTGATCGCGTACGCGGCCAGCCGCCCGCGCCACGTCAACCTGCGCCAGCTGATCGTGCTCCCCACGCGGCAGGCGTGAGGCCCCCGTGCGGGGAGCGGTCTCAGTCGTCCCACTCCGACTTGCGGTCCTCGCGCCTGCGGCCGAAGGACAGGCCGCGGAACGAGGTGACCGCGTTCACGCCCACGATCCCCGCCCAGCACACGAAGAGCCCGGTCAGTCCCGCGTTGACCACGGCGATCGCGGAGAGCGGGATCGCGAGGATCAGCGAGATGACGGCGAACCCGAAGCGCTCGCCCCAGGAGTCGATTCCGCTCGCGGGGGAGCGGGTGCCGCGGGCGACCACCATCTGCTGCTCCGCCAGATGGCGTCGCATGCGGCGGTCGACCGTGCCGTCCAGGCGTTGCTCGATCTTCCCGAGGAACGAGTCGACCAAGGCGGAGTCGTACTCTTCGCCGAGCTCTCTGCGGGCGTGCAGAGTGGCGTCGAGTTCCTTCTTGAGTTCGGCGTCACGGGCTTCCATACCGGTTCACGTTACGTCGCCGGGGCGCTCTCGGCGCTGGGGTTAACCCCCCTTTCCGAACGGGTCCCAGCCCCAGGGACGGGCGGGTTCCGCCTGGCCAGGGCCCAGTACAGCACCGCGGGCACCACAAGACCCACGATCCACGAGATGTCGGCGCCGCCCAGCGGCTCGACCAGCGGGCCCGTGTAGAAGTGCGTGACCAGGAACGGGAGCTGGGCCAGGAGTCCCACGCCGTAGACGACCAGGGCGTCCCAGCGCCAGGCGCCGTAGCGGCCGCGCGGGTCGAAGAGGGCGGGGATGTCGTACCGCTCGCGGGAGATCAGGTAGTAGTCGACCAGGTTGATGGCCGACCACGGCGTGAAGAACGTCAGCAGGAACAGCAGGAAGTCCTTGAAGGACGACAGGAAGCTGTCCTTGCCGAGCAGGGCGACCGTCGTGCCCGCCACCATGATCACGGCGATGTACGCGGCCCGCCCGCGCGCCCCGAGCACCTTCTGGCCGCGGAAGCCGCTGATGCTCGTGACCATCGACATGAAGCCGCCGTAGGTGTTGAGGACGTTGATGGTCAGTTTGCCGAGTGCGATCACGAAGTAGAGGAAGGAGGCGATGAGGCCGGTGCCGCCGAGGCCGACGACGTAGCCGACCTGGTGGGCGAGGAACGCGTCGCCCGCGCTCGCCGCGACGAGCACCCCGAACGTCATCGACCACTGCGAGCCGATCGCCGACCCCGACAGGGTCCACCAGAACGTGGCCTTGGCGGAGGTGGTGCGCGGCAGGTAGCGCGAGTAGTCGGCGACGTACGGGCCGAACGCCAGCTGCCAGGAGGCCGAGAGCGACACGGCGAGCAGGAACATCGGCAGGTCGAAGTGGGCGTCGCCGAGGAGCGCGGACAGGTCCACGCGGTCCAGGAGCCGGATGCCGAGGTAGACGAAGGCGAGCGCGCAGATCACGCTCGCCACCCGGCCGAGCGCGTGGATGACGCGGTAGCCGACCGCCGCCATGACCGCCGTGACGACGGCGAAGACGACGATGCCCGTGGTGTCGTTCGTGTGCGTCAGCTTCGCCGTCGCCTGGCCCGCGAGGACGCTGCCGCTCGCGAAGAAACCGACGTACATGAGGATGACGAGGAGCAGCGGGACGACCGCGCCCTTCACCCCGAACTGGGCCCGCGACTGGATCATCTGCGGCAGCCCCAGCTTCGGCCCCTGCGCCGAGTGCAGCGCCATGACGGCGCCGCCGAGCAGATTGCCGAGGACGAGGCCGGCGAGCGACCACACCACGTCGCCGCCGAACACGACGGCGAGGGCGCCCGTCACGACCGCGGTGATCTGAAGGTTGGCGCCGAGCCAGAGCGTGAACTGGCTGAACGCGGTGCCGTGCCGTTCGTCGTCCGGGACGACGTCGATGGAGTGCCGCTCCACCAGGTCTTCAGCTGCCATGCCGGTCAACTCCCGTTGTTGGTACGCCTGCCGTTGTCGTTACGCCTGCCGTCGTCGGTACGTCCGCCGTCGTCGGTACATCCGCTGTTGTCGGTGCGTCCGCCGCTGTCGGTGCGCCTACTTCTGCGTGATGCCGTGCTGGTCCGCCCAGTCCCGCGCGACGTCCTCCGGGTCCTTCTTGTCCTTGTCCACCAGACGGTTGAGCTCGGTGAGCTGGTCCGTCGTCAGGAGGGCGCCGACGCGGGCGAGGGCCTTGCGGACCGTCGAGTCGGCCTTGCGGTCGGCGACGAGCGGGACGATGTGCTGGCCGGGGACGAGGTTCTTGGGGTCGGTGAGGACGACCCAGTGCTCGGCCGCGATGTCGGTGTCGGTGGTGAAGAGGTTCGCGACGTCGACGTCGCCCTTGCGCAGGGCGCCCTTGACCAGCGGCCCGGACGAGTCGAGCGACTTGAACTCCTTGAACTCGACTCCGTAGACGTCCTTGAGGCCGACCGCGCCGACCGTCCGCTTCTTCACCTCGGCCGCGGCACCGATCACCAGCTTGCCGTTGTGCTCGGCCAGGTCGGCGAGGGACTTCAGGCCGTACTTCTTCGCGGTCTCGCGCGTCACGACGAACGCGTCGGAGTCCTCGGCCCGCCCGTACGGGAGGATCTGCAGACCGCGGGGGAGGCGCAGGGCGAGGGCGTTCTGCATCTCGCCCTCCTCCGTGGCCTTCGCCTTGGGGTCCAGGTAGTGCAGGAGGGCGCCCTGGTACTCGGGGAGCAGGTCGATGTCGCCGCCCTTGAGCGCGGGGATGAGGATCTCGCGGGTGCCGAGGTTGGGGCGGACGCTCGTCTTCACGCCCGCCGCTTCCAGGGCGGCCGCGTAGAGGTGTCCGAGGACCTGGTTCTCGGTGAAGTTGGCGGTGCCGATGGTGACGCCGTCCTTGCTGGAGCCGCCTCCGCCGGCACCGGCGCCGCCGCCGTCGAGGGAGGTGATGCCGCCGCTGCACGCGGCGAGCGCGGGGACGGAGGCGGTGGCGAAGAGTCCGCCGAGGAGAGTTCTACGGTTCATGGGGGATCGCTCCTAGACCTGCTGGGGCCTTCGATGGGGGCCGCTCAGGCCTGCTGGGCGGGACGGTGGCGGAAGAGGGCGCGCTGGAGGCCGGCGAGCGCCAGATCGAGTACGACGGCGACGACGGCCACGAGCACGGCGCCGCCGAGCACCTGGACGAGGTCGCGCTGGGCGAGACCGTCGAACACGTACCTGCCGAGACCGCCGAACGAGACGTACGCGGCGATGGTCGCCGTCGCGACGACCTGGATCAGCGCGAGCCGCAGCCCGGTCATGATCAGCGGCAGCGCGAGCGGCAACTCGACCCGCGTCAGCACCTGGTGGGCCCGCATGCCCTGGCCGCGCGCCGCGTCCCGCACCTCGGGGTCGACGGCGGTCATGCCCGCGTACGTGTTGGTGACGATGGAGGGGACGGCGAGCGCGACGAGCGCGATGTAGACGGGCCACATCGACAGGCCGCTCGCCAGGAAGACCAGCACGACGAGTCCGACGGTGGGCAGCGCGCGGCCGAACGAGGACAGGTTGATGGCGATGAACGCGCCGCGTCCGGTGTGGCCGATGAGCAGGCCGACCGGCAGGGCGATGGCGGCGGCGACGAAGGTGGCGATCAGCGAGTACTGGAGGTGCTCGACGAGCCGGTGCCCGATGCCGTCGGGGCCGGTCCACTGGTCGCCGCTGACCAGCCAGGCGCCGAGGTCCTTGAAGAGTTCGTACATGTCAGGCGCTCCTCCGGCGGCGGGTCCAGGGCGTCAGGACGTACTGGAGCGTGACGAGCAGCGCGTCCGCGACGAGCGCGAGGAGCAGCGTGAGGACCACGCCGGCGATCACGGGGGTGGGGAAGTTCCGCTGGAACCCGTCGGTGAAGAGCTGGCCGAGACCGCCGTCGCCGATGTACGTCGCCACGGAGACGAGGGAGATCGACATGACCGTCGCGATCCGTACGCCGGCCATGATCACGGGCAGTGCGAGGGGGAGTTCGACGGTGAGCAGCGTGCGGAGGGGGCGGGTGCCCATGGCCTTGGCCGCTTCCTTCGTCTTCGCCGGGACGGAGTCGAGGCCCTCGACGGTGTTCCTCAGGAGCACGACGAGGGTGTAGATCGTCAGGCCGATGACGGTGGTGGTGCGGGTGAGGCCGCTGACCGGCAGGAGCAGGACGAAGACGGCGATGGACGGGATGGTGAAGAGGACGTTCGACAGGCCGAGGAGGAGGCCGCGGAGGGGGCGGATGCGGTGGGCGACCACCGCCAGCGGGAGGGATATCAGCAGTCCCAGGGCTACGGCGGAGAGGGCGGCCTGGAGGTGGGAGAGGGTGAGGGTGGTGAGGTCGTCGGTGTGGTCGGCTATCCACGACCAGTCGACGGTCATGAACTGCGCTCCGCTGACGCGGGGCCGTCTTCTGGGTGCGGGTGGTTGCGGGCCGGTCGCGCAGTTCCCCGCGCCCCTGGGGCCGTTCCCGCCGTACTCGCCTGCGGCTCCTCGTGGGTTGCTCGCGCAGTTCCCCGCGCCCCTGGGTGGTCCACCTGGGCCGGCGCCGCTGGGTGGTCCGTCTCGGCCGGTGCTTCGGGGTGCGGGTCGTCGTGGGTTGCTCGCGCAGTTCCCCGCGCCCCTGGGTGGTCCACCTGGGCCGGCGCCGCTGGGTGGTCCGTCTCGGCCGGTGCTTCGGGGTGCGGCTCCTCGTGGGTTGCTCGCGCAGTTCCCCGCGCCCCTGGGGAGTCCACCTCGGCCGGCGCCTTCGGGGGCGGGGGCTTCTTCGTGCCGGGGTCGGGGGGTGACTCAGGGGCGCGGGGAACTGCGCGATCAGCCCCCACCGGGCCGCGGGCGGAGAGGCGGCCCCGCTCGTGCGCCGCGGCAGCGCCGTCGTGGATGTCGGCTCGGGGCGTTACCCCCGTGAACACACCCTCCGCGTCCACGCGGGCCACCAGCCCCGTCGGGGCGGACAGGGACTCGTCCAGCGCCGAGAGGAGGGAGTCCGTGTCGCGGAGAGGACGTACGGGGACGTCCGGCGCGTCGCCGTCGACGTGGCGCCAGGCAAGAGGGGCCCCGGACGCGTCCAGGCGGAGCGTCCACGCGCCGCCCTCCGGGGCAGGGCCCTGCGGGACGCCCGACAACGTCGACAGGGAAAGGAGCTTCAGGCCGCGCTCCGCACCCAGGAAGTCCGCGACGAAGTCGTCCGCGGGCCGGGCGAGGAGCTCCGCGGGCTCGGCGCACTGCACGAGATGGCCACCCGTGCGGAACACGGCTATGCGGTCACCGATCCGCACCGCCTCGTCGATGTCGTGCGTGACGAAGACGATGGTCTTGCTCAACTCTCGTTGCAGGCGCAGCAGTTCGTCCTGGAGCTGGGTACGGACCACCGGGTCCACCGCCCCGAACGGCTCGTCCATGAGGAGGACCGGCGGGTCCGCGGCGAGCGCGCGGGCCACGCCGACGCGCTGCTGCTGCCCGCCGGAGAGCTGGTGCGGGTACCGCCGCCCCGCGTCCGCCGCGAGCCCGACCGTCTCCAGGAGCTCCGCCGCCCGCGCCCGCGCCTTCCTGCGGCCCCAGCCGAGCAGCAGCGGCACCGTGGCGATGTTGTCGAGGACCGTGCGGTGCGGGAAGAGACCGGCCTGCTGGATGACGTAGCCGATGGAGCGGCGCAGGTCCGCCGCGTCCTGCTCCAGGACGTCGCGGCCGCCGACCCGGATGGTCCCGGAGGTCGGGTCGACCATCCGGTTGATCATGCGGAGGGTCGTCGTCTTGCCGCAACCGGAAGATCCGACGAGGACGGTCACGCCGCCTTCGGGCATGTCGAGGGTGAGGTCGTGGACCGCTGTCGTGCCGTTCGGGAAGCGCTTGTGGACCGTATCGAATTGGATCATGTGGAGTCCCTTGCCCGGCTGTATATCGTCATGCAGAGTTCTCGTTGTCTGAATAGGTTGTCAATAGTTCGCGGCGCTCCGGCATAAATCGCTGAGCGATAAATGGCCGATGGGCAAGACGGAACGTCCGGTTGAGGAGGATTCACGAGTGAAGTCGTCTCGTATCGCGGACACCGCGGCCAACGACAGAAAAGCGGTCGTCGTCCTCGACGGCCGGGGAATGATGGTCGCAGACGTCGTACGTCTGGCCGAATCCGATGCCCGGCCGGTCCCCGCGACCGACGGGATGAAGCGCGCCGAGAACTCCTGGAACGCCGCGAGGGAGATCGCCGCATGGGGCCGCGTCTACGGCCGCTCCACCGGCGTCGGCGCCAACCGGAATGAAGACGTGCCCACCGAGGCCGCCGCCGACCACGGCCTGAGACTGCTCCGCTCGCACGCCGGGGCCATCGGCGCCGAACTGCCCGCACGGCAGGTCCGCGCGATGCTCGCCGTCCGCGCCAACCAACTCCTCGCGGGCGGCGCCGGACTGCGCCCCAGCGTCGTCACGGCGCTCTGCGAAGCCCTGGAGACGGGCGCGTACCCCACCGTCAACGAGTTCGGCTCGGTCGGCACCGGCGACATCGCGGCCCTCTCCCAGATGGGTCTCGCGCTCGCCGGTGAACACCCCTGGCGGGGCGCCGGGAGGCCCCCGGAACCGCAACCGCTCGACAACAACGACGCCCTCGCCCTGATCAGCAGCAACGCCCTCACCCTCGGCCAGTCCGCGCTCGCCCTGCACGAACTGCGCGGTCTGATCGGCGCCACACAGGTGGTCGCGGCACTGTCGCTGATGGCGGTCGACGGGTCGTACGAGGCGTACGCGCTGCCCGTGCACGAGGCGCGACGCCACCCCGGCTCGTACGCGGTCGCCGAGCGCATGCGCCGATTGCTGGGCGCCCCCGATCGCCCCACTCCGCCCCTGGGCCGCATCCAGGACCCGTACGGCTTCCGGTGCGTGCCGCAGATCCACGGTCCCGCGCACGACGCGGCGGACGCCCTGGAGGATGTCCTGACCGTCGAGATCAACGCGGCCGCGGAGAACCCGCTGATCTCCCCGGAGGACCTGGCCGCGTACCACCACGGCGGCTTCTACCTGGCCCAACTCTCCCTTGCCCTGGACCACTTCAGGCTCGCGGTGACCCAGGCGGCCCGTCTCTCCACCTCCCGGCTCTCCACCCTCAACGAACCGGCCTTCACCCGCCTGCGCCCCTTCCTCGCGGACGGCGAACCGGCCTCGTCCGGCGTCATGATCCTCGAATACGCGGCCGGGGCCGCCCTCGGTGACCTGCGGGCCTTCTCCGCGCCCGCCTCCCTCGGCCACGCCGTGCTCTCGCGCGGCGTCGAGGAACAGGCGAGCTTCGCCTCGCTCGCCGCCCGCCAGACCCTGCGCGCCTGCGAGGCGTTCCGCATGGTCGTGGGGTGTGAACTGGTGGCCGCCGTCCGGGCGTTGCGGCAGCGGGACATGCGACTCGATCCGGACACACCGCTCGCGCGGGCCTTCGAACTCGCCGACTCCGTTCTGGAAGCGGAGTTCGCGGACCGGCCGCTGACGGATGATGTGACGGCGGCGGCGGGCCTGCTCGACCGGTTCACCACGGTGTGGTCGGAGCTCGGCGCAGGAACGACCGCCGGAACGACAGCGGGTACGGACATCATGAGGGGGACGGCATGAGTGACAGCCCTGCCGCGCGACTGCAAGTGCTCTTCGAGGGCCACCGGCTCACACCCACCCAGCGGCGCATCGCGCACTGCATGGTGCGCAGGGCCGCCGACGCGCCCTTCCTCTCCAGCGTGGAGCTGGCCGAACTCGCCGGCGTCAGCCAGCCGTCGGTCACCCGCTTCGCGGTCGCCCTCGGCTTCGACGGCTATCCGGCGCTGCGCAGACACCTGCGGGACGTGGCACCCGCGGAGGAGTCGGGGGCGACGGCCGCCAACGAGTACCAGCAGGCGGTCGACGCGGAGATCGAGAACCTCAGGCACCTGGCGGAGGTCCTCGCCGACCCCGAACCGGTCGAGCGCGCGGGACGGGTCCTCGCCGCGTCCCGGCCCCTGCCCGTCCTCGGCCTGCGGGCCGCCGCGTCGCAGGCGTACGGCTTCTCGTACTTCGCCGCGAAGGTCCACCCCGAGGTGCGCCTCCTCGACGAGGGCGGCACGATGCTCGCCGACCGGATCGACGCGGCGGTCCGCGCCGGTGCGTCGGCCCTCCTCTGCTTCGCGCTGCCCCGCCACCCCCGCGAGGTGGTCGACGCGCTCGCCTACGCCCGGTCGGCGGGCCTGACCGTCGTCACGGTCGCCGACTCGGCCTTCGCCCCCGTCGCCGCCCACTCCGACCTCCTCCTCCCGGCGGCCGTCGGCACGGGCCTCGCCTTCGACACGGCCTGCGCACCGATGCTCCTGGGCCGCGTCCTCCTGGAGGCCATGTGCGACAACCTGCCGGACGCGCAGGCCCGCCTGGAGGAGTTCGACGTACGGGCGGCGGCGCGCGGACTCTTCGTGGAGTAGGGCGGAGCACGCGAAGGCGGCGCCGCGTCCCGAGGGAGCACGGCGCCGCCGGGGCGGTGGGACGTCAGACGTCCAGGCCGGTCTCGATGCGTTTGAGCTGGTGGCGGGCCATCGCCAGGTTGGCGCGGTCCTTGTCCAGGGCCAGATACAGGAAGAGGCCGTTGTTGTTGCGCCCCTTCATCAGCCGGATGAGGTGGTACTGCGTGCCCAGCGAGATCAGGATGTCCTCGATCTCGTCCTTGAGCCCGAGCATCTCCATGGTGCGCAGCTTGGCGCGCACGACGTCCGTGTTGCCGGCCGCCGCCACCGAAAGGTCCAGGTCCTTTCCGCCCCCGATGGTGCCGAGGGCCATTCCGCTCGTGTAGTCGACCAGAGCGGCGCCGATGACGCCCTCGATCGTGGTGGTCGCTTCCTTGAGTGCGGTCTCCGTGTCGGTCATGTGCTTGGTGCTTCCTTTCCGTCTGCCGGGTGTCCGCGGTGAGGGGGATGACGAGGGTGTGGTGGGGGGCATGGGTCAGGTTTCCTCCGCTCGATCGACGGCGGCGTCGACCAGCTCTCCGATGAGCGCGCTGGAACGGCGGGCCTCCAGGTGCAGCCGGCCCACGTTGATGCGGGGCTCGGCGAGCAGCGTGAGCACGGCGGACGAACCGGCCGCGTACGTGGCCACGTAGCCCTGTTCGCCGCGGATGATCAGTTCGCGGAAGTCGCCCTGATGGGTGGCGTCGGACAGCCGCAGCGCCACGCCGAGCGCCGCCGCGGTGAGCGCGCAGACGCCCTCCGCCTCCACGTCGGAGGCGTCCTGCGCCAGCAGGAGCCCGTCGACGCTGGCCGTCAGGGCGCCGCGGAGCTGGGGAATCCGGGTCCGCAGCCGTTTCAGTTCGCCGAGTACGTCGGCTTCGGCAGCCACCAGCTCTCTCCTCCCTGCGCGCCGCCAGGACGCGAAGAACTTCATGTGGTCGAGGTCCCGGCCCGGGGGACGGCGGGGAGTTTCACAGCGCCTCCAGGGCGTCACGGACCCGGCGGAGCAGCGCGATGTCGGGATCGGCGCAGTCCGTCGCGGCCGGGAAGGGGAGGGCGACGGACACCGGCTCCCGCGCCGGTGTCCCCGGAACCTCCACGAGTCCGGCGGCCGCCAGCCGCCTGACCTCGATCAGGGTGTGGAACGAGGGCCTGCCGAGGGCCCAGGCGATGGCCGTCGGCGTCCGTACGCCGTCCGCGAGCCGCAGCAGCGCACGCTGCCGCACGGTGAGGGTCTGGCCGGGCGCGGGCGCGCGGGGCACGACCGGTGCGGTGTCGACCTCGGGCCGGGGCCAGATGCTGTCCAGGAGCGCCCGGCGCCGCAGCGTCTCGCGTTCGAGGACCGCGGCGGGCACCGGGCGGACCCCGCCGAGCCAGTGCGCGACGCCGTAGCGGAACCGGGTGGGGCCGCTCGCCGCGCCCAGCACGAAGAACGCGGCGTCGAAGAGCGCGCCGAGGTGGCACATCTCCAGCTCGCCCGCGGTGACCCGGCCGCTGGTGACGAGCTCGCGTCCCACCTCGTGCCGGGTGCCCGCCGTGGACAGGACCTCCTGCCAGCCCTGCGCGGCGAGCGCGCCGCCGGCCGTGAGCAGGACGTCTATGCCGGGCGCCGCCGGGCTCTCGGCGTGCACGACGCGCCCGTCCACGAGGTAGAGGGTGCCCTGGGAGCGCAGGAAGGCGCCGGTGGCCCGCTCGGCGGCGAGCCGCGTCAGCAGGGGCGAGACGGTGGGCGCGGCGACGGCCCGCGGGACGGCGGAGGGGGGCTCGGCGGCCCGCAGGCCGTTCACACCAGCACCAGCCGTTCGGCCAGGCTCCGCAGCCGTATCCGCGCCATGGCGAGGTTGCCGGTGTGCCGGTCGAGCCAGAGGTAGAGGAAGACGCTGCTGTCGAAGGTCGTCTCCACGTAGCGGATCAGGTGGAATCCGGACTGGGTCGTGAGCATGAGGTCCTCGACCGGAAGCCCCTTGCCGGTCGCGCCGTCCACGTCGTCCGCGCCGTCCCCGCCGTACTCACCGTCCGCGTCGTCGACCGGTGCGAACGCCTGGTACTCGGCGGCCGCGCGGGCCACCTCGGCGGTCTCGGCGGCGGTCGCTTCGTAGTCTCCGTTGGGGGAGTCGCCGACCGAACCGAGCGCGAGTCCGCTGGTCCAGTCGACGATGGCGGCTCCACGGGCACCGGGCAGTGTCATCGCTTCGTACAGACACTCGTCGATTCCGGGCACGCGGCCTCCCCTTCCCCGGGTGGAACCGGGTGGTCCCCACCACCCGACCGGGCGGCTCCCGCCACCCGGTGGAGAGGAAAGTACGCAGGGAAACCGGAGTTCGCGGTGAAAGGGCATATTCCGCGGGAATGCGTTCGAGCCCGACGGGACGCGTTCGGTCATGGCGCTGGTCGGCCCATCGCTGACCGAATGTGCCGGTCACGTGATCGAGGCGTCCCCCGGGACGGTGTCAGTCCTCGCCGCGGGTGCGGAGTACCACCTTGTTCACGCCCCAGAGGGCGACGCCGATCGCGATGAGGACGCCGGCGCGGACGTAGACCTCCGCGGGGCGGTCCGCGAGGGGGCTCGCGAGGATCAGGGACGTGACGGCGCCGAGCACCGGGAAGACCGTCGGCGCGCGGAAGTGCCGGTGCCCGACGGGGTCGCGGCGCAGGACCAGGACCGCCACGTTGACCACCGCGAACACGCACAGGAGCAGGAACGCCGTCGTGTCGCCGAGGCCCTCGATCTCGCCCGTGGAGACCAGCCCGACGGCGAGGAGCGAGACGAAGACGATGCCGACGACCGGGGTACGGCGCCCGGCGAGGACGCGGCCCATCGCGCGCGGCAGGATGCGTTCGTTGGCCATGCCGTAGCAGAGCCGGGAGGCCATCATGATGTTGATCAGTGCCGAGTTGGTGACGGCGAACAGGGCGATCAGGGCGAAGAGTTCGTGCGGGAAGTCGACGCCGCCCGCCTTCACGACGTCGAGCAGCGGACCGCTCGACCCCGCCAGGGTCTCGGAGTCGACGAGGAGGGACGAGACCAGCGCGACGAGGACGTAGATCGTGCCGGTCACCGCGACGCCGATGAAGATCGCGCGCGGGAAGGTGCGCACCGGATCCTTCGTCTCCTCGGCCATGTTCACGGAGTCCTCGAAGCCGACGAAGGCGAAGAAGCCGAGGGCCGTGGCGCCCAGCACCCCGGTCATCAGGGCGTATCCGGTGCCGCCGGACTCGAACTCGGTGAGGCGCGAGGTCTCGCCGTCCCCGCTCAGGACGGCGTACGCCCCGATCGCGAGGATGATCGCGAGGCCGGTGAGCTCGACGAGCGTGAGGACCACGTTCGTCTTCACGGACTCCGACACGCCCCGCATGTTGAGCGCCGCGAGCAGCACGATGAAGGCGATGGCGATCAGGGTCGGCGGCAGTGCGTCGCCGGTCAGCTCGGCGAGGTAGTCGCCGCTGAAGGCGCGGGCGGCGGCGCTCGCGGAGGAGAGCCCGGAGCACATCACCATGAAGGCGATGATGAAGGTGAGGAACGGTGCCTTGAACGCCTTCTGCGTGTAGAGCGCGGCACCGGCCGCCTTCGGGTACTTGCCGACGAGTTCGACGTACGACGCCGCGGTCAGGATGGCCACGACGAAGCCGATGGCGAACGGCAGCCAGAGCGCGCCGCCGACCTTCCCCGCGACCTTGCCGGTGGTGGCGTAGATGCCGGTGCCGAGGATGTCGCCGACCACGAAGAGGATCAGCAGCCTGGGGCCGATGGCGCGGTGCAGCGCGCCCTCTTCGGCGGGCGGTGGTGCGGTGGTGGTGGACGTGTCGGATGTCGTCACAGGTGCCTCCCCCGAGACCGAGTGCGGGTCGAGGAGGTTTTGCCCGTGACGCAGGTCACTATGCGGAAGTTGAGGAAGGCCAGAGGGTCGGGTGTGGGTCCGTGGGCCTCCGGCGGGGTTTCACAGGTTCCGCAGCGCGTCCCGTTCCGTTCCGCCGCCCGCCTCCGCCACGATCTCGTCCAGCGTCTGCGGTTCGCGCACCACGGCGAAGCGCACGTGCTCGGCGTCCGCGGCGAAGCCGTGGACACCCGGCCTGGCGAGGCTGTTGTACGAGTAGTGCTGGGCGAAGTAGTAGGCGCCGGTGTCCAGCGCGGCCACGTAGTCACCCGGTTCGAGCAGTGGCAGCGGGCGGTTCTCGGCGAGCAGGTCACCCGCGAAGCAGGCGGGGCCCGCGACGTCCTGGCCGACGGCGGGACCGCTCTTGGGCAGCCCCTTCGCGTCGAACGCGGCGATGCGCAGCGGCCACGACGCGGGCGCGTACACGGTCCTCGTCGCCACCTGCACGCCCGCGTGCGTCACGGCGATGGGCCGGCCGCCCGCCCGTTTCGCGTACTCGACGCGGGCGAGCACGGTGCCGTGCTTGGCGAGCAGCGAGCGGCCGAACTCGGTGACGATGCCGTACCGGCCGTCGAGCAGCCCCGGCACCCGGGACTTGAGGCGGCGCGCGTACTGCGCGTGGGTCGGCGTCTCGTCGTCCGAGCCGAAGTTGACCGGCAGGCCGCCGCCGATGTCGACGGTGTCGACCTGCTGCCGCCCTGCGCGTTCGTTGATCTCCTCGGCCAGTTCGTACGTGGCCGCCACGCCCCGCACCATCATCTCCAGGGGCATGCCCTGCGACCCGGAGTGCGCGTGCAGGCGGGTCAGCCACGGCCGGTCGAGGAACGCCCGGACCACCCACTCCCTGGCGTCCTCGTCGCGCAGCGGCACCCCGAACTTCGACGTGGCCGTCGCCGTCGAGAGGGCGCCGATCGCGCCGCCGCCGATCTGCGGGTTGACGCGGATGCCGAGGGGGGAGCCGGTCAGCGCCGACCGGGTCATGGCGTCCATGCGGGCCAGTTCCTGCGGGTTGTCCGCGTTCACGGCGATGCCGAGCGCGAGGGCCTCGCGGAGTTCGGCGGGGGTCTTGGCGGGCGAGTCGAGGACGGTCGCGGTGGGCGGCATCCCGGCGGCCCGCGCCAGGGCCAGCTCGCCGGGGCTCGCCACCTCGGCGCCGATCCCCGCCGCGCGCAGCAGCCGCAGGACCGGGACGAGCGGGGTCGCCTTCACCGCGAAGGCGTGCAGGACGGGGGTGCCGGGCGGGGTGACGGCCTCGAAGGCGGCGTGCAGGGCGGCGGCGCTCGCGCGGATGCCGGTGACGTCGAGGAGGCCCGCGACGGGGGTGTCGGGGCCGACGACGCCCTGCTCGACGGCGGCACGGACGGCGCGGTCGCGGCGGGCGGCGGCGTCGCTGCCCGGGGTGGCGCCGGAGGTGGGGGCTGGGGTGGTTCCGGGTGTCGCGTCCGTGCGGAGAACCGTGGTCTGGTCGTTGTCCTCGTCGTGGCCCATGTGATTCAGCCAATCACTCACGACCGGACGCCGCTGCCGTACTCGCGCATTCGTTCGCTATTGACTAGCTCTATTCAGGCCCCCAGGATGTGAATAACAAGGTCACAGCAACGAGGTCACAGCTTCGAGGAGGCATCGCCATGTCAGGACCCCGCCCCGTACGGGCACCGCGCGGTACGGAACTGAGCGCCCTGGGATGGCAGCAGGAAGCCGCCCTCCGCATGCTGCAGAACAACCTCGACCCCGAGGTCGCCGAGCACCCCGACAAGCTCGTCGTCTACGGCGGCACGGGCAAGGCGGCCCGCGACTGGCGCTCCTTCGGCGCGATGGTCCGCACCCTCAAGACCCTCAAGCAGGACGAGACGATGCTCGTCCAGTCCGGCCGCCCCGTCGGCGTCATGCAGACCCACGAGTGGGCGCCGCGCGTCCTCATCGCCAACTCCAACCTGGTCGGCGACTGGGCGAACTGGGAGGAGTTCCGCCGCCTGGAGCAGCTCGGCCTCACCATGTACGGCCAGATGACCGCGGGCTCCTGGATCTACATCGGCACGCAGGGCATCCTTCAGGGCACGTACGAGACGTTCGCCGCGGTCGCCGCCAAGCGGTTCAACGGCACGCTCGCAGGAACGATCACCCTCACCGCCGGCCTCGGCGGCATGGGCGGCGCCCAGCCCCTCGCCGTCACGATGAACGACGGCGTCGCGATCTGCGTCGACTGCGACCCGCGCGCCATCGAGCGCCGCATCGAGCACAAGTACCTGGACGTGCGGGCGGACTCCCTGGAGCACGCGCTCCAGCTGGCCACGGAGGCCCGCGACGCCCGCCGTCCGCTCTCCATCGGCCTCCTCGGCAACGCCGCCGACCTGCTCCCGCGCATGCTCGCCGAGGGCGCGCCCATCGACATCGTGACGGACCAGACCTCCGCCCACGACCCGCTGTCGTACCTGCCGACGGGCGTCGCCTTCGAGGACATGGCGGCGTACGCGACGAAGGACCCGGCAGGCTTCACCACCCGCGCCCGCGAGTCGATGGCGAAGCACGTCGAGGCGATGGTCGGCTTCATGGACGCGGGCGCCGAGGTCTTCGACTACGGCAACTCGATCCGCGGCGAGGCCCAACTCGCCGGATACGACCGCGCGTTCGCGTTCCCCGGCTTCGTCCCCGCCTACATCCGCCCCCTCTTCTGCGAGGGCAAGGGCCCGTTCCGCTGGGCGGCGCTCTCCGGCGAGGCGTCCGACATCCACAAGACGGACAAGGCGCTCCTCGACCTCTTCCCGGAGAACGAATCCCTCCACCGCTGGATCAGGATGGCGGGCGAGCGCGTCCACTTCCAGGGCCTCCCCGCCCGCATCTGCTGGCTCGGTCAGGGCGAGCGCGACAAGGCGGGCGACATGTTCAACGACATGGTCGGCAACGGCACGCTCGCCGCACCCCTCGCGATCGGCCGCGACCACCTGGACTGCGGCTCCGTCGCGTCGCCGTACCGCGAGACGGAGGCCATGCTCGACGGCTCCGACGCGATCGCCGACTGGCCGCTCCTGAACGCGATGGTGAACGTCGCCTCGGGCGCGTCCTGGGTCTCCATCCACCACGGCGGCGGCGTCGGCATGGGCCGCTCCATCCACGCGGGCCAGGTCTCGGTGGCCGACGGCACGAAGCTCGCCGGCGAGAAGATCCGCCGGGTCCTCACCAACGACCCGGGGATGGGCGTGATCCGGCACGTGGACGCGGGGTACGACATCGCGGAGACCGTGGCGGACGAGCGGGGCGTGCGGGTTCCCATGCGCGAGGACGGCGACGCGTGACCTCCACGTTCCACAGCATGTGGGCGGAGCTGCTGCCCATCGGTCGCGACGCCCGCAGCCGCGGCTACCGCCGCTACGCCTGGACCGGCGCCGACGCGGACTGCCGCGCCTGGTTCAAGGCGCAGGCGGACACCCGCGGACTGACCTACGAGCTGGACCGCAACGGCAACCAGTGGGCCTGGCTCGGCGACCCCGCGGCCGGTGACGCCGTCGTCACGGGCTCCCACCTGGACTCGGTCCCGGACGGCGGCGCGTTCGACGGCCCGCTGGGCGTGGTGTCCTCGTTCGCGGCGCTGGACGAACTCCGCGCACGCAAGGCGGAGTTCACCCGCCCCCTCGCGATCGTCAACTTCGGCGACGAGGAGGGCGCCCGCTTCGGCCTGGCCTGCGTGGGCTCCCGGCTCACCGCCGGACAGCTCACCGTCGAGGCCGCGCACAGGCTCACGGACGGCGACGGCGTGACGCTGCCGAGGGCCATGGAGGCGGCGGGCTACGACCCGTACGGCATCGGCCCGGACCCCGAACGCCTCGCCCGCATCGGCGCGTTCGTGGAACTGCACGTGGAACAGGGCCGCGCCCTGGACCTGTCCGGCGACCCGGTCGGCATCGCGTCCGCCATCTGGCCGCACGGCCGCTGGCGCTTCGACTTCCGGGGCGAGGCCAACCACGCGGGCACCACGCGCCTCGTGGACCGCAGGGACCCGATGCTCTCGTACGCGGAGACGGTCCTGGCGGCGCGCCGAGAGGCCGAACTCGCAGGCGCGGTCGCCACGTTCGGCAAGATCTCGGTCGAGCCGAACGGCGTCAACGCGATCCCGTCGCTCGTCCGCGGCTGGCTGGACTCGCGCGCGGCCGACCAGTCGACGCTCGACACGGTCGTCACCGGCATCGAGAAGGCGGCCCGCGAGTACGCGGAGCGGAACGGCATCGACCTCGAAGTCGCCCGCGAATCGTTCACACCGGTGGTCGAGTTCGAGGACGCGCTCCGCGACGAGCTGGGCTCGATCCTCGGCGCACGCGCGGAGCGCCCGCTCCCGGTCCTCGGCACGGGGGCGGGACACGACGCGGGTATTCTGTCCGGCTCGATCCCCACCGCCATGCTGTTCGTACGGAACCCCACGGGTGTCTCGCACTCCCCGGCCGAGTTCGCCGCCGAGGACGACTGCCTGGCCGGGGTGACCGCACTGGCCGACGTACTGGAAGGGCTGGCGTGCAGGTGACGACGGAGACCTACTGGCTGGAGCAGGCCTGGCTCGACACGAACGTCGAGCCGGGCGTCGCGGTCGACGTGGCGGGCGACCGGATCACGGCCGTCCGCAAAGGCGTCGACGCGCCTCCGCCCGGCGCGACGGTCCTGCGCGGCCTGACGCTCCCGGGCCTCGCGAACGCCCACTCGCACGCCTTCCACCGTGCCCTGCGCGGCACGGTCCAGGTCGGCTCCGGCACGTTCTGGACGTGGCGCGAGGTCATGTACTCGGTGGCGGACCGCCTCACCCCCGAGACGTACCACGCGCTGGCGCGGGCCGTGTACGCGGAGATGGCGCTGGCCGGCATCACGACGGTCGGCGAGTTCCACTACCTCCACCACGCGCCGGGCGGCACCCCGTACGCAGATCCGAACGCGATGGGCGAGGCACTGATCCAGGCGGCGGCGGACGCGGGCATCCGCATCACCCTCCTCGACACGGCGTACGTGGCGTCGGGCCTCCTCGACGCGGACCGGGGCAAGGCCCCCGACCGCCACCAGCTGCGCTTCTCCGACGGTACGACCCAGGCGTGGGCGGAGCGGGCGTCGCTCCTCAAGGACCGCCCGCACGCCAGGGTCGGTGCGGCGATCCACTCCGTGCGGGCGGTACCGGCACGGCAGCTGGCCACGGTGGCGGAGTGGTCGTCCGCCCGCACGGCCCCCCTCCACGTCCACCTCTCCGAGCAGACGGCGGAGAACGACGCGTGCATGTCGACACACGGCTGCACGCCCACGCAACTCCTCGCGGACCACGGGGTCCTGGGCCCACGCACGACGGGCATCCACAACACCCACCTCACCGACGAGGACATCGCCCTGCTCGGCGGCTCGTCGTCCGGCACCTGCATGTGCCCGACGACGGAACGCGACCTGGCGGACGGCATCGGCCCGGCGCTCCGCCTCCAGCGGGCGGGCAGCCCCCTCTCCCTGGGCAGCGACAGCCACGCGGTGATCGACATCCTGGAGGAGGCCCGCGCCATGGAGCTGAACGAACGCCTCCGCTCCCACACGCGCGGCCACTGGACGGCGGCGGCGCTGCTCCGCGCGGCAACGGCGGACGGCCACGCGGCGCTGGGCTGGCCCGACGCGGGCACGCTGGAGCGGGGCGCGCTCGCCGACCTCACGACGATCGCCCTGGACTCGGTCCGCACGGCGGGCCCCCTCCCACGCCTGGCGGCGGAGACGGCGGTCTTCGCGGCGACGGCGGCGGACGTCCGCCATACGGTGGTGGGCGGCGCGCATGTCGTACGCGACGGGGAACATGCGCTGGTGCAGGACGTACCGGGGGCATTGACGGAGGCGATCGCGGCGCTGAGAGATTGACGCGTTCCCCGATCCCGCGGATTTCCGGATTTCAGCCCCTCCGGCGTTTGAGGAGCGGGGTCCGGGGCGGAGCCCCGGTTTCGGGAAGGGGCGGGATCGGGGAAGTGATCCCGCTTGAACCCCAGCCCCCACCCACCCCGGGAGACGCCCCATGCCCCGCACCACCCTGATCACCAACATCGCAAGCCTCGTCACGAACGACCCGGCGCAGGGCGACGGAAGCCCCCTGGGCCTCATGACCGACGCGGCCGTAGTCCTCGACGGCGAGACCATCGCCTGGGTGGGCCCGGCAGCCAAGGCCCCGTCGGCAGACGAGACGTACGACGCCGCGGGCCGCGCCGCGATCCCCGGCTTCGTGGACTCCCACTCCCACCTCGTCTTCGCCGGCGACCGCACCCAGGAGTTCAACGCCCGCATGTCGGGCCGCGCGTACGAGGCGGGCGGCATCCGTACGACGGTCGCGGCGACCCGAGCCGCCACGGACGCGACGCTCGAAGCGAACCTCACCCACTACCTCGACGAGGCACTCCGCCAGGGCACGACCACGTTCGAGACGAAGTCGGGCTACGGCCTGAACACGGAGGACGAGTCCCGCGCCCTCCGCATCGCCGCCCGCCACACCGACGAGGTGACGTTCCTCGGCGCGCACATCGTCTCCCCGGACTACGCGGAGGACCCGGCGGCGTACGTGGACCTGGTGACGGGGGAGATGCTGGAGGCCTGCGCCCCCCACGCCCGCTGGATCGACGTCTTCTGCGAGAAGGGCGCGTTCGACGGCGACCAGGCCCGCGCGATCCTGACGGCCGGCAGGGCGAAGGGCCTGCACCCGCGCATCCACGCGAACCAGCTGTCGTACGGCCCCGGAGTGCAGCTGGCGGTGGAACTGGACGCGGCATCGGCGGACCACTGCACGCACCTGACGGACGACGACGTCGACGCGCTCGCCCAGGGCAACACCGTGGCAACCCTTCTCCCCGGCGCCGAGTTCTCCACCCGGGCCGAGTGGCCCGACGCCCGCCGCCTCCTGGACGCGGGCGCGACCGTGGCCCTCTCCACGGACTGCAACCCGGGCTCGTCCTTCACGTCCTCGGTGCCGTTCTGCATCGCCCTGGCCGTAAGGGACATGGGCATGACCCCGGACGAGGCGATCTGGTCGGCGACGGCGGGCGGCGCGGCGGCCCTGCGCAGGAACGACGTGGGCCGGGTGGCGGTAGGGGCCCGAGCGGATTTCGCCCTCCTGAACGCCCCGAGCCACGTCCACCTGGCGTACCGCCCGGGCGTCCCGCTGGTCAGCGAGGTGTGGCGCCGGGGCGCGCGGGTGGCCTGAAGGGGAGGCGGCCCGTGATCAGCTCTCAGAGCTGAGGCCTCAGGCCGCCCACATCCCCCCATCGACCCGCAGCACCGTGCCGGTGACGTACGAGGCCCGGTCGCTCAGCAGCCACGCGGCGGCCTGAGCGATCTCCTCCGGATCGGCGGCACGCCCCAGCGGAGTCTGGGAGTTCAGGTGGTCGATGGTGCCGGGCGACGTGTCGTCCCACTCGCGGAGCATCTCGGTGAGCGTGGTGCCGGGCGCGACGGCGTTGACACGGATGTTCTCGGGCCCGTACGTGACGCCGGCGGACGCGGTGAGGCTGTTGAGCGCCCGCTTCGTCGCCCCGTACACGGGCAGGGCGGGGTTGGCCATGAGGCTCCCGACACTGGACGTGTTGACGATGGCGCCGCGCTCCGCCGTGGCGCGGATGGCGGCGATCTCCGCGTTCATGGCGAGCCACGGCCCCTTGAGGTTCACGCCACAAACACGGTCGAAGTCGTCCTCGGACAACTCGTCCATGGGCCCGGGCGGCTGCCCGGTCGCCCCATTGTTGAAGGCGACATCGAGCCGCCCGTACAGCTCGACGGCCCGTTCAACCGCACGCCGGACACTGACGCCATCGGCAAGATCACACACGACGTACTCGGCGACACCACCACCGCCCCGAATCTCCTCGACCACACCTTTCAACTGCGCCTCGGTACGCGAGGCGAGAACCACCCGGGCCCCTTCCCGGGCAAAGAGCCGGGCGGCGGCGGCACCGATGCCGCGACCGGCACCGGTGACGAGGGCGACTTTGCCGCAGAGCAGACCAGCACCACTGGAATTCGTCATGTCATTCATACCGAGGAGCCTGAGCCGCCCCGCGCCCCCCATCCAGGCCCCACCAGTACCTGGCTGAGCTGCGACGACGCCCGGCACACTGGACCGGTGAACCGACAAGAACGGGAACGTGCACGGGAACGGGACCTGGCGGACTTCCTGCGCAGCCGGCGCGAACGCATCACGCCCGCCGACGTGGGCCTGCCCGCGGGCCCGCGCCGCCGCACGCCGGGCCTGCGCCGCGAGGAGGTGGCGCAGCTGGCGTACATCTCGACGGAGTACTACACGCGTCTGGAACAGGCCCGCGCCCCGCACCCGTCCCGAGAGGTCCTCGCCCAACTCTCCAGGGCCCTCCGCCTGACGGACCCGGAACGCGACCACCTCCACCACCTGGCAGGTGTCCCACCGGCCCCGCCCTCGGGCCCATCGAGGGAGGTGAGGCCGAGCATCACCCAACTCCTGGACAGACTCCCGGAGGCGGCCGCGGTCGTGATGTCGGCGACGTACGAGGTCATAGCCTGGAACAACCTGGCGGCAGCGCTGATGGAGGACTTCTCCCTCCTGTCCCGCCCCGACCGGAACCTGGCCCGCCGCACGTTCCTGGGCCCGCACGAGGACGACCGCCCGCTGTACGGGGTCTCGGACACGGACGAGTTCGCCCGGACGATGGCGCAACACCTCCGGGCGACGGCGGCGCGCTATCCCGACGACCGTGAAGTCCAGACCCTCATCACCGAACTCCGCGCGGGCAGCGCCGAGTTCGCCGCCCACTGGTCGGCCCACGAGGTGGCGACCCGCCCCACCCTCTGCAAGACCTTCCAGCACCCCACGGTCGGCTTCGTGGCCGTCCACTGCGACGTCCTGGACATCACGGACCGCGACCAACGGGTCTTCATCTACACGGCGGCGCCGGGATCGGAGGAGGCGATGCGACTCCTGTCGGTGATCGGCACGCAGCGCATGGACGTACCGGGCTGACGCCCGCACCGCACCGCCGGGAAGACAGCTTGCTAGTCGTGCCGGGGCCAGATGGGGCCCTGGTCAGTCCAGATGACGCCCTTGTTGCGGCAGAGGCAGAAGGGATGGCCGACGGGGTCGGTGTAGACGCGGAAGCCGTAGCCGTTGGGGCCGACCATGTCCTGCTTCAGGGTCGCGCCGAGGGCGAGGACGCGGCTCTGTTCGGCCTCGATGTCGTCGACCTCGAAGTCCAGGTGGAAGTGCTTGGGGTGCTCGCTGCCGGGCCACTGCGGGGCGCGGTAGTCCTCCACCGGGGTGAAGGCCAGCTCGACGTTGCCGAGCTGGATACCGGCCCAGTGCTCGGTGCTGTCCTCCTTGACCGGGACTCCCGTCACCTCGGAGTAGAAGGCTGCCAGCTTCATCGCGTCCGGGCAGTCGATGATGAAGTCAGTTAGTCGTAGCATTCGGCGATCTTGCCACAAGGGGATTCGTCGCTGCGGCTGTTATTGCGCCTGTCGGACGGTCCATCCAGAAGTGCTCGCCTTCCTCGTCGCAGGTGACCCCGAAGCGTGTGTAGTGCGGCTGTCCCGCGAGCCGCCAAGCGCTGTACGCATCGACAAGCTCGCTCCAGAGGTCGCGGTCTCCGTAAACGGTCACCGCGTCCGCCCGCCACCACTCGTCGTGGTCGACGATCGCGACCGACGTCCCCGCCTCGTCCCAGAGCTGTACCTGCTTGTCCTCGCCCTCCCCGCGATGGCAGAGGGATACGTCCGGCAGGTACAGGCCCAGCGTGAAGTCCTGGGCCCAGCCCCGCTCCAGGACCTCCGCGGGGTCGATGGGCGAGGCCTTCTTCCGGCTGTCGGGAGGAGGGGACAGCCGATGCTCGGGGCGATGGCTGCGTACCCACATGTAGCAGGCACCACCGACGAACCGGCCTGACGCGGCCCGTCCCCGCATCCGCAGCCTCAGGAGGCCCCCACGGGCGTAGCGGGTATTGAAAGGCGTCAGGATGATCCCCCCGTCGTTGCACTGCTCGCGCCACTGAAGAGGGATGCTTTGTACGGCTGCCGTCGAGATGATGCGGTCGTAGGGCGCGTTCGCCGCCCACCCCTCCAGGCCGTCGCCGCAAACCGTTGTCGGCGTGTACCCGGCCCCTCGAAGGTTCCTTGCGCCGCCCGCGGCCAGCACCGGATCGAACTCGACCGTCGTCACATGCCCCGTACCGATTCCCACGCCTTCGCTGAGCAGCGCGGAGTCGTAACCCGACGCGGTGCCGATGTGCAGAACCCTGTGGCCGGGTGCGACCGCGAGTTGGTTCAGCTTCTCGAAGACGATGTCCAGCGCCGAGATGGAAGAGCTGAAGTCCCCTGAGACAGGGCCCAGTTCTGCCGTGTCCCCGTCGTTCATCTGGGTGATGAGTGAGCGATGGGTGTTCCACACGGCCCTGCGCCACGCGTCTTCGTCGACCGTCCTGTCGATCACCTCGTGCCGGCCGCGGTCGTCCGTGCCGTACCCCCAGAACGCGTCGGGAACGAAGGCCTCGCGGTCCACAGCGTCGAAGGCCGCCCGAAGCCATGGGGACCGGAACGCCCCCATGACGTCGAGTTCCCGGCGAGCGATTGCCCGGTAGTTCATTCCACCCGCTTACTCGGGCCGCTGCCATCGGGGCTCGGCGGCTCCGGAGGCGGCGTCCACGGCTTGTCGCTCGGCTCGCCCTTGCGCTTGCCCATAGGTCCTCCTTGCGATGTGACCCGCTTCTTTCACCGGAAGTCAGGCTTACGAGCCCAACGCCGCCAGTTCCGCACGCACCAGCGCCTTCGCGTCCTCGCCGTAGACCGCTGACCGCTCCAGAAGGCCGAAGGCCTTCTCGTAGAGCCGGACCTGGGTCTCGTCGGTGAGTGTCGGGGCCTCTCCGAACAGCTCGACCTCGACGCGCTTCCCGTCGAAGATTCCGAAGCTGTTGCCCGGGAACACGTGGAGCCGGGCGCGGCTCGGGACGATCCCGAGTGTTACGCCGGGGAGTGCGAACGACTCGAGGACGCGGCTGAGTTGTCCGCGCATGACGTCGCTGCCACCGATGTTGCAGCGGAGTGCCTGCTCGCCCAGCAGGGTCTTGTACGTCCGCCCGTCCTTGCCGAAAAGCTCCGCGCGCGCCGTCCGTGCTTTGACACCTGCCTCGATGTCCCGCGGCGTCTCGAGGAAGTCGACGACAAGAGTGAGCATGGCTCGCACGTACTCGGGGGTCTGAAGACTTCCCCAGATCACGTCGGGGCAATAGTGCTTGGTTTCCTTGGTCTCCCGCACTAGATCCAGAAACGCTTCCTGCGTCGGTCCCATGCCCTCCCGGTGCAGTTCATCCCAGGTCTTCGCGCGGCCTTCAGGCGTGTCCGCCCTCATGAGTGCTTCCTCTCATTGGTGCCGGTGTGCGCAGATGAAGTCAGTTGTGCGGCCTGCCCTTTGCGTAGGACCCGCCCACAGGGCACGGGAGTGCGGGCAGAGAACGATTCGGGGAGCAGCACACGAGGGCCAAGGACAGGAACGTGGGGCGTTCCAGGTAGCAGCCGTGGGACACGTCCCCTCCCTGACCAAGCCGCTCGGCTGCGGACGCGACGAGCATGGCAAGGCGCCCGCGGTCTCGTCCACCTTTGGAGTCGAAGCGGACGGCGTACTCGGCCAGTTGCGTCCCGAGCCAGTCCGCAGCTTCCTTCGGTCCCTCCCACGTGCCCCGGACCAGCTTTCCAGGCTTGATCAGCCAGTACGCCGTCTCCAGCGGCGGCAGATCCACGGTCGGGAACTCCGCCTTCACTTCCCGGTGACGCAGCACGAGTTCGGGGCGGCTTCCGTCCGGGGGCTGGTGTGGTGGCGGAGGCCGCCGCAGCGCCTCGTCGTCGTACCGCTCTTTGGGACCGGTCCACAAATATCCGTGGTGGTGCACCTGTCGTCCCCTTCGGGGAGTACGGATTACGGAGAGCGATATGGAGTCCGGCCGGTCGCCGCCCGGTGCAGGGAGCGGAGCCCGGCCGGAGGAGCGTGAGCGGTCAGGTGGAGAGCCCGAACCGCGCCGGGTTGATGCCGGCGGCGTCCAGCTCAGCCGTGGTGAAACGCAGTGGTTCGGCGCCGGGCCGCTTGCTGTCACCCACGGCCCAAGTGCCCTCGCCGATCTTCGCGAGGGTCACACACGCTTCACCGTCCGGGTGAGTGTTGCCACCGCAAGCCTTGTTGGCCACAAGGGATGTGGGGAGCGGGATGCTGTACAGGTCGGTTTCGCTATACATTGCCGCACCTTCCTATTTCTGGGAGATCTGTCGGGTCTGTGCGAACCCATGGTGACGCCCCCGTCGGACGATGTGGAGTTTCAGTTGCGTCATCGCATAAATTCTTCAGCGGCGTCATTGAGGTAATGGGAAACCTCGTCACCGGTGATGGCGTGAGACCAGAACAGCTCAAATAGGTGCAGGTGTTGCGATACGTCCCGTGGGTCGCGCAGCACGACCTCTCCGGAGAAGAGTTCGACTGTTACCAGGCGGTCGTCGTATACGACGAAGATGTTCATCGGGGTGCCTGATACCCGCACTTCCTGCGGGACTATTCCGATCTCAACGTTGGGTTTCCTGTTGACCTCCGCCATATGTGCACATTGTGCCGCCATGGTTTCGGTGCTCGCCCGTCGCCACTTGACAGCCTGCTCGGTCATCAAGAACCAGAATGAGCGCGATGTGTCGTCCAGGATGGCCTGCCGATCCATGCGGGCCTGTACGGCTCTGCCGACATCCCTCGCGGGATCGCTGCCCACCGATGGTGACAGCGTCTCCGTGGCGTACTCGCGGACATGTAGAAGTCCGGTAGGGATGGCAGGTAGGAAGTGCCGCATCACTCGCGAGGACGACTCAAGTGCTTTGAGTTCCCCTTGCTTGTGGTGAAGGCCAACGCGCGCATATGCGCGCCAAGATGCGTAATCAACATTCGCTCTGCGTGCCAGTCGTATCAGTTCGCCTGCGACCTCGTCGGGCACTGACAAAGCCTTGAGGATCCGCTCGACGTCGATGACCGTGGGCAACGCGCGACCGGTTTCGATACGGCTGATCTTCGTCTGGCTCATGTTGCAACGCAGTGCCAGACGTTCTCCACTGAGACCGGAAGCGAGACGGAGACCCCGCAGGGTCTCCGCCAGATCCTTCCGTTCTCGTGCTTGTTTCTCAGGTTCGATAGGCACTGAACGGTATGGCGCTTTCCAGGGCGAGGTCGCGCCAGGCGAGGTACTTGCCCATGTCGGGGTTCTGGACGAGTTCGCGGTTGATCTGTGTGCCGTCGGGACGGTAATTGAGGTGTACGACGGTCGTTTCGTCGAACATCCAGAAGTCCTGCTCGGGAAGTCCAGGATTCGGTCGGTCCGTCACGTCGACTATCCGGTAGTCCTCCCCAGCGGCGACGTTTCCAGGGATGCACCACTCGAACAGATACCTGCTGTACGGCGTGAGCGGCCGATGCACGATCTTTGCGCGTGTCATCGTCCGACCGGCCGACGCGTGATCTCTGATAGTGCGGTGCCACGACGTGTTGAAGGCCTCGGGCCTTTCGGCCCCGGCAAGAAATGCGCGGACCGTCGAGGCCTCGGCGGGCATGGTGTACGTCTGATGCACTTCGAGCCGGAAGGCGGAACGCTTGAAGTCGCGGAAGTATGCTTGCCACGCGTCGCCGTCCAGCAGTACGGGGCTAGAGCCATCCACGGGCACGAGCCGCCTCCTTCAGGATGTCTTCCGGGATCAGTACGACCGATTCACCCTCGGGCGTCGGGTGAGCCATGTCGTATCCCTGGATCGCCAGCATTGCGGGGTCCAACGTCTCGTACACGGTCGGGCAGTCACCGTTCCCGCACTTGTCGTCGTCACTCCTGCACGAGCCACCGGCAATCATCCGCAGTTCATTCACTGAGCGCCTCCGGTTCTTGTAGCCAGAAAGCTACGGACAGTCATGCCCGGACTGCAAGGCGCCCAGCAGTTCAGTCACGTTGTCGCATAGAACCGTGGCGGGGTCATCCTCCAGACAGAGGCCGCCGGATCCGTTGCTGTAGCTGCTCTTGCGCCAGTGGAGGGCGCCGAAGTCAATCGGGGTGCTTGCCATTTGCGTAGTCCTCCGCTGCTTTCGCGATCATCTTCAGGGATTGCTCGGGCGGCAAGGCTGCGGCTTTCAGGCGGCCGTACGCGCTGGTGTACTGGTGCACGAGTTCGGGCTCGTCGATGATCTGCCCGCTGTACATGCCCTCGGTATACATGACCGGTGGCTCGTCGCTGAACGTCATGAGCCAGGTCGTACCCATCATGAACGGGTGCGCTCCGGAGTTCCACGGAAGGATCTGTGGAATCAACCGGCGCCGTTCGGCGACGGTGACGATGTGAGCCAGCTGTTCCGCCATCGCGTCTCCCGTGATGATCGGTTGTCGCAGAACCGACTCGTGCAGCACGAGCCAGCACTCGGGTCCCTTCGCGTCTTCGAAGACCCACGCCCGCTCGCGCCGGGCCTCGACCTTGGCCTTGGTCGCCTCTTCGGTCTCGCGAGGGTGGGCGGCGTGAACGACGGCACGGATGTAAGGCTCCAGCTGAAGGGGACCAGGGATCAGAGTGGGGTTCTACTCCTCGATCTCCTTGGCGCGTGCTTCCATCTCGGCGACGTGGGCGAAGTACTCGGCGTGCTTGCTCCTGCGGGCTTTGTGCACGTCCGCGCAGCGGCGTTCGAAGAAGCCGTCCGTCCGCAGGAACTGGTCTACGTGGCGGGCCAGTTCAACCGGCATCCGACGCTGCCCGCGCTCGATCTCGCTCAGATACGTAGCGCCGAAGTAGCTGCCCTCCACCGTCTCCTGGAGCGTGCGGCCCGCCGCTTCCCGTTTCCAGCGCAGCTCCTTGCCGTAGAAGGCGGGCACGCTCGCCGAGCCGTCGATGTCCTTGCGTACCGCCACAGTTGACCGCCTTCCACACTTCGCACTGTGGAACCCAAACCCCTGTCACGTTACGCCGCGCGACGCCACTGTGTGACCGAACCATCACAGAGTGCACGGAAGGCGTTCCCCCATGCAAGAGCCACCCCCCCGCCCCGGCCCCCACATCCCCGCCCCCCTTCGAACTCTCCCTGCTGGCCGTCCCAAAGGCCGTCCCCGAGATCCGTCGCACCCTGAGTGAGCACCCCCACGGCAGCCCCCACCCCGACGTACAACTCTGCGTCAGCGAGCTGCTCAGCAACGTGATCCGGCACCTCGGCGAGGGGACACCCGTCACCGTCCGCCTCACCACCTCCCGCGACCGCATCCGCGTGGCCGTCACCGACCCGGACCCCCGCGCCTGGCCGCTCCTCCGCAGCGCGGGCCGCGACGACGAGACGGGAAGAGGGCTCGCCCTGCTCGACGCCGGCTCGCTGCGGTGGGGCGTGGAGCAGGGGCCCGACAGCAAGACCGTCTGGTGCGAACTGGGGGAGGGGTAGGCACGTGCTGCGCCGCCTCTTGAGTCGACTCCTGCCCGGCACGGGTACGCGCCGCGCGCCGAGGGAGGGGGAGGAGGAGGGGGAGGGGGAGTGTGAGTGCCGGCCGCAGGCCCGCCCCGGGGCCCGCGACCTCCGGCCCCGCAGCCCGTACGCCCGCGAAGTCACCGAAGACCGCACCGTCGACGTCACCGGCGTCCCCCTCACCCGCCCCTATCTCGCCCATCTCGGGGCCCTCCGCCATGCGGAGCCGTCCGGCATCCTGGCCCCATGAAGACCACTGGCCCCATGAAGACCATCGGCCTCATCGGCGGCATGAGCTGGGAGTCCAGCGCCGAGTACTACCGATTGCTCAACGAACTCGTACGGGACCGGCTCGGCGGGCTGCACTCGGCGCGGTGCGTGCTGTACTCCGTCGACTTCGCCGAGATCGAGCAGCTCCAAGTACAGGGGGAGTGGGCGCGGGCCGGCGAGGTTCTCGGTGCCGCCGCCAAGGGCGTCGAGGCCGCCGGTGCCGAGCTCGTTCTCCTCTGCACCAACACCATGCACAAGGTCGCCGACCAGGTGCAGGCCGCGATCTCCGTGCCGCTGCTGCACCTCGGGGACGCCACCGCCGAAGCCGTACGCCGAGCGGGCATCACCCGCGTCGGGCTGCTCGGGACCGCGTTCACCATGGAGCAGGACTTCTACCGTGAGCGGCTGGCGCAGCACGGCCTTGACGTGATCGTGCCGGACGACGCCGGGCGGGCCCTCGTCCACCGCGTCATCTACAAAGAGCTGTGCCTCGGCGTCGTACGCGAGGAGTCCCGTGCCGCGTACCAGGAGGTCATCCGGAGCCTGGTCGACAGAGGCACGCAGGGCGTCATCCTCGGGTGCACCGAGATCGAGCTGCTCATCGGGCAGGAGCACAGCCCCGTACCCGTGTTTCCGACCACCCGTCTCCACGCCGAAGCCGCGATCGACGCCGCACTCGCCGGCAGCGGGTGACGGGACGTCAGTAGGGCCCGCCCCTTCAAGGGGCGGGCCCTACAGCGGCGTTCGCGCGCTGACGCACAGCGCGGCGCCACCTCACTCCTCGACCGTAAGTCCCTTGCGGAGCTTGACGAGAGTCCGCGACAACAGTCGCGAAACGTGCATCTGCGAGATGCCGAGCTCCTCGCCGATCTCCGACTGCGTCATGTTCGCGACGAAACGGAGGGAGAGGATCTTGCGGTCGCGCGGGGGGAGTTCGGCGATGAGGGGCTTGAGGGACTCGACGTACTCGATGCCCTCCAGGCCGTGGTCCTCGTACCCGATGCGGTCCGCGAGCGCGCCTTCGGAGTCGTCCTCCTCGGGCTGCGCGTCCAGGGAGCTCGCCGTGTAGGCGTTGGACGCCGCCATGCCCTCGACGACCTCCTCGTTGGAGATGCCCAGGCGCTCGGCGAGCTCGCCCACCGTGGGGGCGCGATCGAACTGCTGGGCGAGTTCGTCGCCCGCCTTGGCGAGGTCCAGTCGGAGTTCCTGGAGACGGCGCGGGACGCGCACCGACCAGCTGGTGTCGCGGAAGAAGCGCTTGATCTCGCCGACGATCGTCGGCATGGCGAAGGTGGGGAACTCGACGCCGCGGCTGAGTTCGAAGCGGTCGATCGCCTTGATGAGGCCGATCGTGCCGACCTGGATGATGTCCTCCATGGGCTCGCTGCGGGAGCGGAACCGGGAGGCGGCGAACTTCACCAGGGCGAGGTTCAGTTCGACCAGGGTGTTGCGGACGTACGCGTATTCGTGCGTGCCTTCTTCGAGGGATTCCAGGCGCTCGAAGAGGGTCTTGGACAGGGCCCTCGCGTCCAGCGGCGCCACCTCGTCGTACGGCGGGATCTCGGGGAGACCGTCGAGGCCGTCGTAGGTGTCCTCGGCGATTTCGTGGGCACCCTGAGTCGGGACGGACTCGTTGGCGGGGGCCGGGATCTCGGGGGCGGAGCGGTGCGGCGGGAGTGTCGACGTCGCCTGGTCAGTATGCGATTCGTCGAGCCGGGGTGACATGGTGTCCTCCATCGTTCTCGGCATATGGCTGCCGATGCCAATACGTGCACTGCGGTGTGCGGCGCCTCCAAAGCCGTCCGTGTCGATTGATGTCTCTTCTACCCCTACCCGCTTCCGCGCTCCGGTCGCAAGTGCGTTCTGAGGCTAAATGTCCGAATTCGGGGGGATGTTCGGGTACCCCGGAGCGCCAGGAGGGCGTAATGTTCAGGGGCGTCATCAACAGCAACGACGGTCGGAAGAGAGAGACGGCATGGACCGCGGGACGGTCGGCAGCGCACACAGGGGCCGGCTTCTGGTCGAAGTCCGGAAGGTGGGCGCGAGTGCCGTCGTGACCCCGGCGGGTGAGTTGGATCACCACACCGCCGACGTGTTGCGCGAACCACTCGAGAATTGCCTGGCGGACGGCTACGCACGGCTTGTCGTCGACTGCTCACGCCTTGAGTTCTGTGATTCCACGGGACTCAACGTGCTCCTCGGCGCCCGGCTCAAGGCCGAGGCCGCGGGCGGCGGCGTTCATCTGGCCGGGATGCTTCCGGTGGTCGCCAGGGTCTTCGAGATCACCGGCGCGGAAGCGGTCTTCACCGTCCATGACAACCTCGAAGCGGCCCTCTGAGAGTGACTCCGAAGCGGTCGTGCGAGAAAATGTCGTGGTCACACGCGAAAGTTATGCGTCAGTTGTCTCTGTGTGATCATGGCGTTACCAGCGTCACACGGGCCGTGCCGAACTAGTGGGTGTTCTCACGGTTCGTCCGGGCAGGAGAGACCTGGATCCCGCAGTCGGCGATCCGCGGAGTCAACAGTCAGAACGGCAAGCAGCAGCCGATGTATCCAGTCCAGTCCTCCTGTCGGTGAGGTGAAGCGCTGATGAGCACCACCCGGCCTTACTCGCCGGGCGACCGCGGCCCGGAGTCCGAGGCCGCAGTCGCGGACGCTCCCGCGGAGCGGGCCTCGCACGCGCCCGCCGCCCGGCAGGTCCGCAGACTGAGCCTGAACGGCGCGAGCGGCATCGTCCCGCTCGCCCGCGACTACACGCGCGAGGCGCTGCACGCGTGGGGCTGGCTCCCCGCGGAGAGCGCCGACCGGCGCGCGGCCGCCGAGGACGTGCTCCTCGTCGTCTCCGAGCTGGTGACCAACGCCTGCCTGCACGCCGAGGGGCCCGACGAGCTCTGGCTGTCCTCCGACGGCAAGGTGCTGCGCATCGAGGTCTCCGACCGCGGTACGGGACAGCCCGCGCCGCGCACCCCGCACCGCGCCGGGCGGCCCGGTGGGCACGGCATGTTCATCGTGCAGCGGCTCTGCCTGGACTGGGGTGTCGTCCGCAGCCCCGGAGTCGCGGGCAAGACGGTCTGGGCGGAGGTGGGGGCGCCCGCGTAGTCCGCGGGCCCTCGCACGGGCACTTGCCCAGGCCCTCGCATAGGCCCTGACCCAGGCCCTCGCACGGGTCCTGGCCCGGCAGTCGCACGACCCCTCGGCTCTGCCCAGCAGCGTTACCCACGGTTACAGACAGTTCGTACACGCGCCGGATCACCACGGATCCGGCGCGTATTTTGTCTTCCCTCGTCAAGGTCCCCGGCGTACCTTGAGCGCCCAATCTGATGTGCCGTCAGTAACACCCGTAACTCCGCACCGCGGCACGCCACGACCGGCATGAGGGGACAAACGAGGTGTCGCACACGAAAAAATCGGCCGCGCTCGCGCTCGCCACCGTCCTGGCCGGCGGCTCAGCGGTGCTGCTGGCCGCCCCCGCCGCGCAGGCCACCGTCCAGGACGTCAACTACCAGTGCAAGACGCCGATCGGGGACAAGAGCGCCGTCTCGCCGATCGACATCAAGAGCGTCAAGAGCGGCAGCGGCTACAAGCTCACCATGTCCTTCCAGAAGGGCGTCTCCTCCAGCCCCGTGGAGCTCGGCAAGGGCGCGATGAAGCCGAGCGCGGTGATCAAGCTGGGTGGCGCCGAGAGCGGGACGGTGCCGGTGTCCGGCGCCACGAACGCCGAGGCCATCCCCGCCAACACCCCCATCAAGATCAGTGACCTCTCCGGGACGTACACGCCCAAGAAGAGCGGCAAGGTCACGTTCACCGCCGGCGTCCTCACGATCAAGGCCCTCGGTACGACCACGACGTGCACGCCGTCCAACAATCCCAAGCCGTCCCTCGAACTGGACGTCAAGGGATCCGGGGGTTCCGGGGGTTCCGGAGGATCCGGAGGCGGGTCGGACGGGGGCTCCGATGCGGGGGGCAGCGGTACGTCCGGCGGCTCCGGCACCACGGGCGGCTCCGACAGCGCGCCCTCCGGCGGCGAGCTCCCGCAGACCGGCCCCGCGGACTCCGCCGTCGCACTCGGCACCCTCGGCGGCACGGTGCTGCTCGCGGGAGCGGCCGGGGCGCTGTGGCTGACGCGCAGGAACCAGGCGGCTCGCTCGCGGTAGGCCTGCCGGACGACTACGCGAGCCAGGTCCCGCAGGAAGGTCAGGAGCCGCCGATGACGTTTTCCGCGCGAGGTGCGCTGTGCGCGGCTGCTCGGACGCTGGTGGTGGCGTCGGCTCTGGCACTGGCGCCGGTGGTGGCGGCCGTCGGCGCCGGTCCCGCGCACGCGGACGATGGTGGCGGTGGCGACGGCCCGGCCGCGTGGTCCGTCGCGCCCTCGTCCGGCGGCGGCACCCGGCCCGCGAAGGACGGGCGGCCCTCCTTCTACGCGGAGGGCACCCCCGGAGCCGTGCTCCGGGACACCCTCTCCGTCACCAACCCGGGACCGAAGCCCCGCACGGTCACCCTGCGGGGCGCGGATGCCCGCAACACCGGCTCCGGGGCGTTCTCCGTCACCCCGGCCAAGGGCACGCCGAAGGACACCGGGGCGTGGATCAGTTTCGCGAAACGCCAGGTCAAGGTGCCTGCGCGGACTCGCGCCGAGGTGCCGTTCACGATCACCGTCCCCACGGACGCGATGCCCGGCGACCACCCGGGGGCCATCGTCGCGAGCGGCGGCGGCCGCACCGTGGGCGTACGCGTGGACCTGCGGGTCGACGGGCCGACACTCTCCGCGCTCACCGTCGAACGCGTCGACGTCGACACCGACGCGGGCAGCATCTCGTACGACCTGGTCAACCGCGGCAACACCGTGCTGACGCCGAAGCTCGCGGTGCACGCGGACGGTGCCCTCGGCACCCTCCTCGACCGCCCCGCGCGCACACTGCCCGTCGAGCTGCTGCCCGGGCGCCGGGTCTCCCTGACCGAGCCGTGGCCAGACGCCCCGGCGCTTGACGCGGTCGACGTCGAGCTGACGGCCACGGCGGCGGGCGGCGCCCGCGGCACCGCCACGGCCTCGGCCCGCTTCGTGCCGTGGGGCGCCGTGGCGGGCGGGGGAGCGCTGCTGCTCGCGGCGGCGGGCGGGGCGCTGCATCTCGTACGCGGACGGGGGCTGCATCTCGTACGCGGACGGGGGCGGCGGCGTACGGAGGAGCCTGCGCAGGGCGGTGGCGCCGAACAGGCGGGCGCGACGCGGGAGTTGGCGCGAGCGGGGACGGGAGACGAACTGTGAACGGTACGAACGGGCCCGGCCCGGGGGCGCGTGGGCGAGGGGGAGCGGGAGGGGGAGCGGTGGTGCCGGTGATGCCGGTGATGCAGGTGGTTCCGGTGGTGCAGGTGGTTCCGGTGGTGCGGGGGGTGTCGTCGGTACGGGTGGTGTCGGTGGTGTCGCGGGTACGGGTGGCGCCGGTGGTTTCGGCGGTACGGGTGGTGGCGGCGGTACGGGGGGCTCTGGCCGTCCTCGCCTCCCTGGTCCTCCTCGGCCTCGCGCTGCTGCCGCTGTCCCCGGTGGCCGCCGCCGCGGACGGGCCCACCGTGAAGCTCTCGGCGTCCCAGGCGGGCAAGGGCGGGTCCGTCACCGTCAAGGGCGCGGGGTGGCGGCCCGACGCCCTCCTGATGATGCTCGTCTGCGGTCAGTCGGCGCCCGGCAAGGGCGTCGTCGGCGGCACGAACTCGTGCGCGAACTCCGACGGCCGCGCCGTCACCACGGACGACGACGGAGCCTTCAGCAAGAAGCTCCCCGTCGCCGAGCCGCCGGAGCCCTGCCCCTGTGTCGTCCACGTGGCCACGGTGACGGGTGAGAAACAGCAGGTCGACGCGGTACTGAAGGTCGCGGGCCACCCCGTGAAGGCGCTGCCCGAGCAGGCGAGCGGCGGCAAGCTGTCCGTCCTGACGGACACCGCTCTGGAGGGGTCCGGAGGGGTGCTCACCTGGTTCGGTGCCCCGCCGCGGCGCACGCTCGAATTCACCGTCGGCAACGTCGGCTCGGCGCCGGTGAAGGACCCCGTCTTCCAGGTCGGCACGTCCCACGGCGTGTTCGCGCCGCAGTGGGAGGAGCAGCAGTGGCGCGGCACGATCGCTCCCGGCAAGAAGGCGCAGATCAAGCTGCCGGTGGGGCTTTCGGCGGGGGCGCACGGGGACTACCTGGTCTCGCTGAAGTTCGGCGGGAAGGTCCTCGCCGAACAGCCGTGGGGCGTGGGGCGCCCGTGGGGCGTGACGCTCTTCTGGATCCTGCTCTGCGTCGTCGTGCCCGCGGCCGTCTTCCGTATCGGCATGGCGGTCGTGGACCGGTTCCGGCCGCACCGGCGCGGCGCCTCCCGGTCGGGCCGCCGCCGCGGTGCTCGCTTCGCCGAACTGGCGCGGCGTGTGCCGCGGTTGCGGATGCCGCAGGGGGCGGTCGACGCGGACCGGAAGGGGCGGGCGTCGCACGCGGCGCGTACGCCCGGCAGAAATCCCGCGGGGGCGGCGGGCACGGGCGGTACGGGTGGAGCGGGCGGTGTGGGCGGTACGGGTGGTTCGGGCGAACCGACGGCTACCGCCCCCGGCCCCGCCACCGCCGCCCTGCCCTGGTTCACCCCCGACACAGACCCCGGCGGCGCACCCGCAGGCCGGCTCTCCGCACCGTCCGACGACAGTCCGACGAAGGGAACCACGTGATCACGCAACGACGGAGAGCGGGCGCGGCCTCGGTCGCGCTCCTGCTGGGCGGAGCGGGCATCCTGCTGACCGCGGGGCCCGCGCACGCCGCCGCGGCCGCCGGAGCCACCGCGGTCGCCTACAAGACGGAGTGCATCCCGCCGCCGATCTCCAACCTGCCGCCCGTGCAGGGCACGACCCAGGTCGAGATCACCGCGCCCGCGACGGCGAAGGTGGGCGACGAGGTCGACGTCGTGTGGAAGACGACGCAGGCCGCGTCCAAGAACCCGGACGTCCTGGACCTCGGCGAGAACACCGTGCAGCCGACCGGCACGATCAAGCTGGGCGGCGGTCAGACGGGCGACCTGAAGATGACGGGTGAGCGCAAGAACCCGCCCATCAAGAAGAACAGCCCCATGATCCTCTCCGACATGAAGGGCAAGCTGAAGCTGACGGCGGCGGGCGAGGTGACGCTGACGCCGGACGCGTACAACATCAACGTCAACAAGCCGATCTCGACGGACACGAAGTGCACGCCCAAGGAGCAGGTGGGGGCGGGCGCGACGATCAAGGTGACGGCGGCGGGCGGCAGTTCGGGCGGTTCGACGGGTGGTTCGTCGGGCGGTACGACGGCGGGGTCTTCCGGCGGCTCCACGGGTGGCTCGACCGGCGGCTCGACGGGTGGCTCGGCCGGCGGGAACGCGGGCGGCTCCTCCTCCGGCGGGGGTGGCGGGCAGACCGACTTCCCCGGCAAGGAGGTCCAGACCCCGTACAAGTGCAAGACACCCATCGGCGACAAGGAAGCGACCTCGCCGGTCCAGATCAACGCCAGGAAGAACGGCGGGAGTTACGGCCTGACCGTGCAGTTCAAGAAGGCGGTGATGGACAGCCCGGCGGACATCCCCGCGGACTCCGTGAAGCCGTCGATGGAGGTCGCGCTGGGCGGTGCGGACAAGGGCACGGTGCATGTGGAGGGGCCGACCAACAAGGAGCCGATCAAGTCGGGCGACCCGATGACGATTCCGGACCTGACCGGGACGTACAAGCCGGGGGCGGACGGCAGGTCAACGCTGTCGCCGGGGGTCCTGACGGTGAAGGCGCTGGGCACGACGACGACGTGTACACCGGCGAAGGCGGAGGTCTCCCTCGAACTCGACACGTCCGCGCAGCCGGGCGGGGCGGCGGGGGGTTCCTCCGGTACGGGTGGTTCCGGTACGGGGGGTTCGGGGACGGCGGGGGGCTCGTCCGCGACGGGCGGCTCCGCGTCGGGCGGCGGCCTCGCGGAGACGGGGGCGGGCGACCACGGAACGCTGCGGGCGCTCGGGCTGGTCGCCGGCACGGTGATCCTCCTCGGCGGAGCGGTCTTCACCTTCCTCCCCAGGCGCCGGGGAGGCCTGCGCTGACGTTGCGCTGGGCGGGTGCGGGGTCTGCTGCTGGCCGTCGTGGCTGATCGCGCAGTTCCCCGCGCCCCTTAACGGCACGTCCGTGCGGGTTGCGTAGCGGGTGACCTGCGCCCCGGTTCCGCCCAGGGGCGCGGGGAACTGCGCGAGCGGCCCCACGATGGGCCGCAGCCGCCGTTGCACCGCTGTGGGCAGACGGGTCTGCGGGTTGTGGGTGGCTGGGCGCGCAGTTCCCCGCGCCCCTGGGTAAACCTCCGTGCGGGGAGTGTTGCGTGGCGGGTGGGGCGAGCCCTGGTTCCGGCTAGGGGCGCGGGGAACCGCGCGAGCAACCGAAGGCGGCCCGCAGACGACCCCGAGACGTTCCGGAACCGGGCTCACGCGTGTGTTCGTAGCCAGCGCAGGACTGACTGGGCCATCCCCGGGCCCCGGAGGAGCGGGCCCCCGTGCGCGGAGCCCGGCACCGTGCGGACGGTGACGTCGCCGAGGCCCGCGCCCCGCTCCGCACCCGCCAGCTCCGACGAGTGCGTCCGCGGAACGAAGTCCCCCGCCGAGTGGACCAGGAGGAGCGGCGCGTCGTCCGCCCCTGACGCGTGGGACGCGACCGACAGGTCCGCCCACCGCGCCCGGCACGCCCGCCCCGCCCCGTCCCCCGGCACGCACCCCGCGAGCCGCACCGCCGCCCTCCGCAGCGCCCGCCGCTCCGCGGACGCCCCCGGCCTCGCCCCGTCGCGCCACGCCCGCCGCGGCGACGCCACCGGCGACAGCGCGACCACACCCGGCGTCCGCGCCCGCCCCGCCCCGTACGCCCCGGCCTGCAGCGCGAGGTGCCCGCCCGCCGAGGAGCCGAGTACGAGGGGCCGCCGTCCGTCCTCCCGCAGCCGCACCCAGCGCAGCGCCGCGAGGACGTCGTCGCGCTGCGCGGGCCAGACCGCGTCCGAGGTCAGGCGGTAGTCGGTGTCGTACACGGTGAACCCGCGCGCCGCGAACCACCGCGCCCAGCCGCTCCAGTCGGTGTCCTTCGACCAGTAGCCGCCGTGCACGATGACGAGCGGGGTGCCGCCGTCGCCGTACACCGTGATGTTCTGGCGGGGGTGTGCCCCGTAGTGGAAGAGCTGCCCGTGCGGCGGCTCGGGGGCCGCCTCGGCGGCGGCACTGGACGACAGCAGCGCCCCGCAGAGGGCCAGGCTGAGCAACGTACGACGCATGGCGAGATGCTGCACCGCGCGGGCGCCCGCTTCCCGCGCAACCCCTGCGCACCACCTGTGCGAGTGGCAGAGCGTTCCTCTGTTCGCCCGCACCCCTCCCCCCGAACGGCCATGAACGCGGAGAGGGCCGCTGCTCGGGGGCGGTCGCCGTCGCAGTGATCATCGCTGTCCTCGCGGGCCTGGGAATCTGGATGCCCCGCAAGAAGGTCGAGGAACTCAATTGTTCAGGTCCACGCCCAGCTGCGGCGAGGTCAGCAGGCCCGCACTCGGGTGTGAGTGCCCGTCAGCTCCAAGGACCGGCCCGGCCCGCCGCGGGGCATGGTCATCGCGCCACACGAATGAAAGTGGTGGCCCCGTCGGCATGTGCAGACGAGGCCACCACGGAGGGATCAAGGTGAACGGTGGATCAGCGCACGTCGCCCATGAGCCCGCTGACCTTCTTGCGCGCCATGTAGACCGAGATGCCCGCGAGCACCGCGGCCGTGGCCTCCAGAGCGACCATGCCCCGGCCGTTGAGGTCGACGCCGGCGATGGCGAGCATGCCGGTCACACTGTCGCCCGCGGTGACGGCGAGGAAGAAGACACCCATCATCTGGGAGGCGTACTTCGCGGGCGCCATCTTCGTGGTCAGGGAGAGACCCACGGGGGACAGGCACAGTTCGGCGACCGTGTGCATCAGGAAGATCAGCACCAGCCACCACATGGTGACCTTCGTGTCGCCGGTGGCCATGCCCATCGGGACGAGGAACACGAAGAACGAGGCGCCGGCCATCACCAGGGCGAAGGAGAACTTCACGATGGTGCTGGGCTCGCGGTTGCTGCGGGCCATCTTGATCCACAGCGCGGCGAAGACCGGGGCGAGCAGCATGATGAAGCCCGGGTTCAGCGACTGGAACAGGGTGTTCGGCATCTCCCAGCCGAAGATGTCCCGGGAGGTGTGGGAGTCACCGAAGAGGGACAGCGTCGACGCGCCCTGGTCGAAGATCATCCAGAAGATCGCGGCGGCCACGAAGAACCAGATGAACGCCGTCATCTTCGTCTGCTCTTCGGTGTTGAGCTCCTTGTCCCGCTTGATCTTGACCAGGACCGCGACGGGGATCAGCAGACCGGCGACGGTGATCGGGAGCAGCGCCCAGTTCAGGGTCAGGCGGTAGACGTCGGTGAAGGCCACGACGAGGTAGCACGCCGCGATGACGGCGACGGCGCCCAGCGTCTTGACGATGACGCCGCGCTTTTCCTCGGCCGACAGCGGGTTCGGGACCAGGCTGCTCTCCGCGGAGAGGTGCCGGGAACCGACCATGAACTGGATCGCGCCGAGCGCCATGCCGACGGCGGCCAGGCCGAAGCCCAGGTGCCAGTTTACCTTCTCGCCGAGGATGCCGATGGCGAAGGGCGCGGCGAAGGCACCGAGGTTGATGCCCATGTAGAAGATGGTGAAGCCACCGTCGCGACGGAGGTCCTTCGGGTCGCTGTAGAGCTGGCCGACCATCGTCGAGATGTTGGCCTTCAGGAGACCCGAGCCGACCGCGACCAGGGCCAGGCCGACGAAGAACATCACCGAGCTCGGCAGGGCCAGGCACACATGGCCGGCGACGATCACGCAGCTCGCGATCGCGACGGTCTTGCGGGCGCCCCAGACGCGGTCGCCGATCCAGCCGCCGGGCATGGCCATGAGGTAGACCATGGCCACGTAGACGGAGTAGATGGCCGTGGCGGCCGCCGCGGTGTACGCGAGACCGCCGCCCTGGCTGCCGGTGGCCGCGTCGGCGCCGCCGGAGACCAGGTAGAGCACGAGCAGAGCGCGCATGCCGTAGTAGGAGAACCGCTCCCACATCTCGGTCATGAACAGAGTGGCCAGTCCGCGGGGGTGGCCGAAGAAGGTCTTCTCGGAGCCAGGGGTGCTGGCGGAGTCCTTCGTCAGGCTGGACGCCATGGGTCGATCCTCGTGGGTTCGGGACGCGCGCGGCAGGAGCGTGAGCGCGCCCGGTGGGGGGCGGTCGGCACCGTCGTCATGGCCGCCCACCCCCACGCCCAGGGGGAGTTCACCCCGCTGAAGAGGCGAGGGGCGGTGACTCCGGGATCCACACCCTGGCGCATCCTCGCGCACAGGGCCCGACCACAGGTCATTCCTTTCAAGGCTGGCCGAAGCCGGCCCGCACATAAAAGAGACCTAAGGCGCGCACAGCGGGCCAAAGGTCCTTGAGTAGTGCATCAGGCGTTGGGTCACCATACGACACGTCAGGGAGGCATATGGAAGGACTTGAGAGATGGATCACAGGTGTCGCTGCAACCAACGGCACACATTCAAAGGTGTTTCACAGAATTGCTTCCCATAGCCGCAGGGTCGCTCCCACACTCTGCGATCACCTCCCTGACGTTGTCCACTGCGGACTACCATCACCCCATGACCCGTGTACTGCTCGCCGAGGACGACGCGTCCATCTCGGAGCCGCTGGCCCGTGCCCTGCGCAGGGAGGGTTACGAGGTCGAAGTCCGTGAGGACGGCCCGACCGCCCTCGACGCAGGCCTGCAGGGCGGCGTCGACCTTGTCGTACTCGACCTGGGGCTGCCCGGCATGGACGGCCTGGAGGTCGCCCGCCGGCTGCGGGCCGACGGGCTCACGGTGCCGATCCTGATCCTGACCGCGCGCGCCGACGAGGTGGACACGGTCGTCGGTCTGGACGCGGGAGCCGATGACTACGTGACCAAGCCCTTCCGGCTCGCCGAGCTCCTCGCCCGGGTCCGGGCGCTGCTGCGGCGCGGCGCCACGGAGCAGAAGGAGGCGCCCGCCACGCACGGCGTGCGGATCGACGTCGAGTCGCACCGGGCGTGGATGGGCGACGAGGAGCTCCAGCTCACCGCGAAGGAGTTCGACCTGCTCCGGGTCCTGGTGCGGGACGCGGGCCGGGTCGTCACGCGCGACCAGCTGATGCGGGAGGTCTGGGACACGACGTGGTGGTCCTCCACGAAGACCCTCGACATGCACATCTCCTGGCTCCGCAAGAAGCTCGGCGACGACGCGGCGAATCCTCGCTACATCGCGACGGTACGGGGCGTCGGTTTCCGCTTCGAGAAGAGCTGACGTCACCCCTGCGGGGGCGGTGCGCGAAGTCTCCCCAGGGGCGCGGGGAACTGCGCGCTCGGCCACGACGGACCCGCGGACGCGTCTGCCTGCGGCACTATGGACGCGTCTGCCTGCGGCACTATGACGGCGGGTGCGGCTCTGGTCGTGGTTGCTCGCGCAGTTCCCCGCGCCCCTGACGGGGCGCTCGATCCGCGAGACTGAGTGCATGCGCCGTCGCCTGATCAACTCCACCCTCGCCGTCGTCCTCGTGGTCATCGCGGTGTTCGGGGTGAGCCTCGTCATCGTCGAGACGAGGACCATCAGCAGCAGCGCCCAGGAGCGCGTCGACTCCGAGGCGCTGCGGCTCGCCAGCATCGTGGACAGCCGGCTGATCAGCGAGGAGAAGATCAGCGGCGAGATCCTGCGCGACCAGGTCGCCTCCGACCGGTACGCCCGCATCGAGATCCCCGGCCGCAAGGACATCCAGATCGGCAAGCGCCCCGGTGGCCAGGTCATCAGCGCCACCCGCCCCGGCGAACAGGGCGAGAAGGTCACCGTGCAGGAGTCGAAGGCCGCGGTGACCCGCGAGGTCGGCAGGACCCTGCTCATCATCGCCGCCGTGGCGCTGCTCGCCATCGTCGCCGCCGTGCTCCTCGCGGTCCGGCAGGCCAACCGCCTCGCCTCCCCGCTCACCGACCTCGCAGAGACCGCGGAGCGCCTCGGCTCGGGCGACCCCCGCCCCCGCCACAAGCGGTACGGCGTACCGGAGCTCGACCGTGTCGCCGACGTCCTGGACGCCTCCGCCGAGCGCATCGGGCGGATGCTGACCGCCGAGCGGCGCCTGGCCGCCGACGCGTCGCACCAGCTGCGCACCCCGCTGACCGCGCTCTCCATGCGCCTGGAGGAGATCACCGTCACCGAGGAGCTGGACACGGTGAAGGAGGAGGCGACGATCGCGCTGGCGCAGGTCGAGCGGCTCACCGACGTCGTTGAGCGGCTCCTGACCAACTCCCGCGATCCGCGTACGGGCTCCGCCGTCGCCTTCGACCTGGACGAGGTCGTCAAGCAGCAGTTGGAGGAGTGGCGGCCCGCCTACCGCAGTGCGGGCCGCGCCATCGTCAGCTCGGGCAAGCGGCACCTGGAGGCGGTGGGCACGCCGGGAGCGGTGGCGCAGGTCCTCGCCGCGCTGATCGAGAACTCGCTGATGCACGGTGGCGGCACGGTCGCGCTGCGTACCCGTGTCACCGGCAATCAGGCGGTCATCGAGGTCACGGACGAGGGCCCGGGCGTCCCCGCCGATCTGGGGGCGCGCATTTTCGAGCGGACGATCAGTGGCCGCAACTCGACGGGAATCGGCCTCGCGGTGGCGCGGGATCTGGCCGAGGCGGACGGCGGCCGCCTGGAGATGCTGCAGACGCAGCCGCCGGTCTTCGGTCTCTTCCTGTCCCGTACGCCGCTGTCGAGGAGCACCGACAGCGAAGCGGACGACAAGACGATCCGCTAGGGCCTTTCCTCGGCGACCCCGCGACCCCGCGACCCCGCGACCCCTAGGGGCGGCGGGCCACGGGCTTCTCGTCCGCGGCCGTCTCCTCCAGGAACGATTCCGCATGCGCGACCGTCGTCTCGCGCACGGGCAGGGCCTTGAAGACCCAGCTGCGGTACGACCAGAAGCGGAAGAGCGTCGCGATGCCCATGCCGAGGAACTTGAAGAAGTTGGACTGGAGACGGCTGTCCCAGCCGAACCAGTACGTCGCGGCGTAGAGCACGCCGTTCTCGATCACCAGGCCCACCGCGCTGAACAGCAGGAACAGCGTGAGTTCCTTGGTGCGGCCGCTCTTGTCACGGTCCTTGTACGTGAAGTAGCGGAACCCGACGTAGTTGAACGCGATGGCGACGACCGTGGCGATCACGCTCGCGCGCACCACGTGGAGGTCGGTGACGTGCCGCACGAGGTTGAAGACACCGAAGTTGACCAGGGTTCCGACCGCCCCCACGGCTCCGAACTTGGCAACTTCACGCCCGAGCCTGTCCAGCCGCACGCGCAGTGAGCCCCGTTCCGTCATGGTGTCGCCCCAGCCCCCGTCGATTCCGTACCGGTCGTTCGTACCGGTCGTGTACGTGCCGACGGATTGGTGTTTCGGTCGTGTCGACCCAGCCATGCTAACCAGCGGCCATCGCGGGCGCTCGCGGGCGCCCGGACACTGTGGCGCCCCTGTGACAGGAGGGGCCGCGGGGCGCGGGTTCCGGCCGTTCCGCGGTGGCCGATACCGGCCGATACCCTGGGGGCGTGACGTTCCCGGTAGTCGGCATGGTCGGCGGCGGTCAGCTCGCCCGCATGACCCACGAGGCGGGCATCCCCCTCGGCCTTAAATTCAAGCTCCTCAGTGACACCCCGCAGGATTCCGCGGCGCAGGTCGTCGGCGACGTCGTCATCGGCGACTATCGCGACCTGGACACGCTGCGCGAGTTCGCGCGGGGCTGCGACGTGATCACTTTCGATCACGAACACGTACCCACCGAGCATCTACGGGCCCTGGAGGCGGACGGCATCCCCGTGCGTCCGGGGCCCGACGCGTTGGTGCACGCCCAGGACAAGGGCGTCATGCGCGCGAAGCTCACGGAGATCGGCGTGCCCTGCCCGCGCCACCGGATCGTGAAGGACCCGGCCGACGTGGCCGCCTTCGCGGCCGAGGGCGCCGAGGACGGCGGCGACGGCTTCCCCGTGATCCTGAAGACGGTGCGGGGCGGCTACGACGGAAAGGGGGTGTGGTTCGTACGTTCCGTCGAGGACGCCGAAGACCCCTTCCGGGCCGGTGTCCCGGTGCTCGCCGAGGAGAAGGTCGACTTCGTGCGGGAACTGGCGGCGAACGTCGTCCGCTCGCCGCACGGCCAGGCCGTCGCCTACCCCGTCGTCGAGTCCCAGCAGGTCGACGGCGTCTGCGACACGGTGATCGCCCCCGCGCCCGGCCTCTCCGAGGACCTCGCGGGCCAGGCACAGGAACTGGCACTGCGCATCGCCAAGCAGCTCGGCGTCGTCGGACACCTCGCCGTCGAGCTCTTCGAGACCCACGACGGCCGCATCCTCGTCAACGAACTGGCGATGCGCCCGCACAACTCCGGCCACTGGACGCAGGACGGCGCGATCACCTCGCAGTTCGCCAACCACGTCCGCGCCGTCCTCGACCTGCCGCTCGGCGACCCGCGCCCGCGCGCCAAGTGGACCGTGATGGCCAACGTGCTGGGCGGGGACTACCCCGACATGTACACCGCGTACCTGCACTGCATGGCCCGCGACCCGCAGCTCAAGATCCACATGTACGGCAAGGACGTGAAGCCCGGCCGCAAGGTCGGTCACGTGAACACCTACGGCGACGATCTGGACGAGGTCCTCGACCGCGCCCGGCACGCGGCCGGCTATCTCAGAGGAACGATCACCGAATGACTGCACCTGTTGTCGGCATCGTCATGGGCTCGGACTCCGACTGGCCGGTGATGGAGGGCGCCGCCAAGGCACTCGACGAGTTCGAGATCCCCTTCGAGGTCGACGTCGTCTCCGCGCACCGCATGCCGCACGAGATGATCGCGTACGGCGAGCAGGCGGCCGACCGCGGCCTCAAGGCGGTCATCGCCGGTGCGGGCGGCGCCGCCCACCTGCCCGGCATGCTGGCGTCGGTGACCCCGCTCCCGGTGATCGGCGTGCCCGTCCCGCTCAAGTACCTGGACGGCATGGACAGTCTCCTGTCCATCGTGCAGATGCCCGCGGGCGTCCCGGTCGCGACGGTCTCCGTGGGCGGCGCGCGCAACGCCGGCCTGCTCGCGGCCCGCATCCTCGCGGCGCACGACCCCGAACTCCTGGGCCGCATGCGGGAGTTCCAGCAGGAGCTGAACGACCAGGCGACGGAGAAGGGCAAGCGGCTCCGGGCCAAGGTCGAGGGAGCGGGTTCCGGTTTCGGCTTCGGCTCGGGAAAGTGATCGCATGACATCCCTCGACGAAGCACGCGCACTCCTCGCCGACTTCCCCGTCGTCGACGGCCACAACGACCTGCCGTGGGCCCTGCGCGAGAAGGCCGGCTACGACATCGGCAAGCTCGACATCGCGACGGACCAGCGGGGCAGCCTGCACACGGACATAGCCAGGCTGCGTGCGGGCGGCGTCGGCGCACAGTTCTGGTCGGTGTACGTCCGCACGGACCTGACCGGCGACGCGGCGGTCAGCGCCACGCTCGAACAGATCGACTGCGTCGACCAGTTGCTCACCCGCCACCCGGCGGACCTGGCCCGCGCGCTGACGGCGGCGGACATGGAGAAGGTCCGCGCCGAGGGCCGCGTCGCCTCCCTGATGGGCGCCGAGGGCGGGCACTCCATCAACAACTCCCTCGCCACGCTGCGGGCGCTGCACACGCTCGGCGTCCGCTACATGACGCTCACGCACAACGACAACATCGCGTGGGCGGACTCGGCGACGGACGAGCCCGGCGTCGGCGGTCTCTCGCCCTTCGGCCACGAGGTCGTACGCGAGATGAACCGCGTCGGCATGCTCGTGGACCTCTCCCACGTCGCGGCGACGACGATGCGGGCGGCCCTGGACACGTCGGCGGCTCCGGTGATCTTCTCGCACTCCTCGTCGCGGGCGGTCTGCGACCACCCGCGCAACATCCCGGACGACGTCCTGGAGCGGCTGCCCGCCAACGGCGGCGTGGCGATGGCGACCTTCGTCCCGAAGTTCGTCCTCCAGGCGGCGGTCGACTGGACGCAGGCGGCCGACGACAACATGCGGGCCAACGGCTTCCACCACCTGGACACCCGGCCGGAGGCGATGAAGGTCCACGAGGCCTTCGAGGCGACGAACCCGCGGCCGGTCGCCACCGCGTCGACGGTCGCCGACCACCTCGACCACATGCGCGAGGTGGCGGGCGTCGACCACATCGGCATCGGCGGCGACTACGACGGCACGGCGTTCACCCCGTCCGGCCTGGACGACGTGGCGGGCTACCCGAACCTGATCGCGGAGCTCATCGACCGCGGCTGGTCCAGGCCCGACCTCGCCAAGCTGACGTGGCAGAACGCGGTACGGGTGCTCGGCGCGGCGGAGGACGTGGCGCGGGACCTCCAGTCCCGCAGGGGCCCGTCCATCGCGACGCTGGAGCAGCTGGACGGCTGAGGGCGGGGAACTGCGCGCTCAGCCACGACGCACCCGCAGCCGCGTCTGCCTACGGCGGTTCGGCGGCGGGTGCGGCTCTGCTCTTGGTTGCTCGCGCAGTTCCCCGCGCCCCTGACGGGGCTACGGCAGGTTCCTCGCCATCACGATGCGCTGGACCTGGTTCGTGCCCTCGTAGATCTGCGTGATCTTCGCGTCGCGCATCATGCGCTCGACGGGGTAGTCGCGGGTGTAGCCGTACCCACCGAGGAGCTGCACCGCGTCCGTGGTGACCTCCATCGCCACGTCCGAGGCGAAGCACTTGGCGGCCGCACCCTGGAAGGTGAGGTCCTTGTCGCCGCGCTCGGACTTGGCCGCCGCCGCGTACGTCAGCTGACGCGCCGCCTCGATCTTCATCGCCATGTCGGCGAGCATGAACTGGACGCCCTGGAAGTCGGCGATCGGCTTGCCGAACTGCTTGCGCTCCTTGACGTACCCCTTGGCGTAGTCGAGCGCGCCCTGGGCGATGCCGAGAGCCTGGGCCGCGATGGTGATGCGGGTGTGGTCCAGGGTCTTCATGGCGGTCGCGAAGCCCGTGCCCTCCTCGCCGATCATGCGGTCGGCGGGGATGCGGACGTTGTCGAGGTAGACCTCGCGGGTGGGGGAGCCCTTGATGCCGAGCTTCTTCTCCGGGGCGCCGAAGGAGACGCCCTCGTCGCCCTTCTCGACGACGAACGCGCTGATGCCCTTGGAACGCTTCTCCGGGTCGGTGACAGCCATCACCGTGTAGTACTCGGAGACGCCCGCGTTGGTGATCCAGCGCTTCACGCCGTTGAGCACCCAGAAGTCGCCGTCGCGCACGGCCTTGGTCTTCATGCCCGCCGCGTCCGAACCGGCGTCCGGCTCGGAGAGGCAGTACGAGAACATGCCCTCGCCGCCGGCGAGCGGCGCCATGTACTTCTTCTTCAGCTCCTCGGAGCCGGAGAGGATGACCGGCAGCGAGCCGAGCTTGTTGACGGCGGGGATCAGCGAGGAGCTGGCGCACACACGCGCGACTTCCTCGATGACGATGACCGTGGCGAGGGCATCGGCGCCCGCGCCGCCGTAGCTCTCCGGGACGTGCACGGCGTGCAGGTCGCTGGCGACCAGGGCGTCGAGGGCCTCCTGCGGGAAGCGGGCCTCCTCGTCCACCGCGGCGGCGAACGGCGCGATCTTCGCCTCGGCCAGCGAACGGATCGCGTCGCGGAGCATGTCGTGCTCCTCGGACGGGCGGTACAGGTCGAAATCAGCCGATCCGGCCAAGGTCTCTCACGCTCCAAGGATGCTAATTACCGTTAAGTAACCCAAATTTTAGTGGTGCCCCCCACGCAAGGGATACGTGAGCTTCGCGACAGCGGAAATCCTGCCCGGTGAGAGGCCGGGACACGCGGGACTATGCTCGTCTGCGCACTGACGCCACAGCCCCCTGGAGCACCGCATGGCCCTCAAGATCACCGTGATCGGTACCGGCTATCTCGGCGCCACACACGCCGCGGCCATGGCCGAGCTCGGTTTCGAGGTCCTGGGTCTCGACGTGGTGCCCGAGAAGATCGAGATGCTCCAGCGGGGCGAGGTCCCCATGTACGAGCCCGGTCTCGAGGAGCTCCTGCGCAAGCACGTCGCGGGCATCGAGGGCGCCAGCGGGCGGCTGCGCTTCACGATGGACTGGGCGGAGGTCGCGGACTTCGGCGACGTCCACTTCATCTGCGTGAACACCCCGCAGAAGCACGGCGAGTACGCGTGCGACATGTCGTACGTAGACAACGCCCTGGAGTCCCTCGCCAAGCACCTCACCAAGCCCTCCCTGGTCGTCGGCAAGTCCACCGTCCCGGTGGGCAGCGCGGACCGCCTCGCCACCCGCCTCGCCGAGCTCGCCCCGGCGGGCGACGAGGTCGAGCTGGCCTGGAACCCCGAGTTCCTGCGCGAGGGCTTCGCCGTCAAGGACACGCTGCACCCCGACCGGATCGTCGTCGGCGTGCGCAGCGAGCGCGCGGAGAAGCTGCTGCGCGAGGTGTACGCGTCGCCCGTCGGCGAGGGTTCGCCGTTCGTCGTCACGGACTTCCCGACCGCGGAGCTCGTGAAGACGTCAGCGAACTCGTTCCTCGCCACGAAGATCTCCTTCATCAACGCCATGGCCGAGGTGTGCGAGGCCGCGGGCGGCGACGTCGTGAAGCTCGCCGAGGCCCTCGGCCACGACGACCGCATCGGCAAGAAGTTCCTGCGGGCCGGCATCGGCTTCGGCGGCGGCTGCCTGCCCAAGGACATCCGCGCCTTCATGGCGCGGGCCGGTGAGCTCGGCGCGGACCAGGCCCTGACCTTCCTGCGCGAGATCGACTCCATCAACATGCGGCGCCGCGGCCAGATGGTCGAGATGGCGCGCGAGGCGCTCGGCGGCGGGTCCTTCCTCGGCAAGCGGGTCGCGGTCCTCGGCGCCACGTTCAAGCCGGACTCGGACGACGTGCGCGACTCCCCGGCCCTGAACGTGGCAGGACAGATCCACCTCCAGGGCGGCCAGGTGACCGTCTACGACCCCAAGGGCATGGAGAACGCCCGCAGGCTGTTCCCCACCCTCGGGTACGCGGACACGGCCCTGGACGCCGTCCGCGGCGCCGACGTGGTCCTGCACCTCACCGAGTGGCGCGAGTTTCGCGAGCTCGACCCGGCGGAGCTCGCCGCCGCCGCGACCGCCCCGCTCATCCTGGACGGCCGCAACGCCCTGGACCCGGAGGTGTGGCGCGCCGCCGGGTGGACGTACCGGGCGATGGGCCGCCCCGCGGCTTAGAAGTGACCATGGGCGGCTCCGGGGTAACCATGGAGAGATGGACATGACGCAACCCATCGCCCGCCTGCGCAACGTCGTCCTGGACTGCCCGGACCCGCGCGCACTCGCCGAGTTCTACGCCGCCCTCATCGGCGGCACCATCGAAGAGGACGGGGACTGGATCGACCTCGTGTCGCCCGGCCGCGTGAAGGTGTCGTTCCAGAAGGTGGTGGGCCTGCGCCCGCCGGAATGGCCCCGCTCCGACGTCAACGCGCAACAGGTCCACCTGGACCTGGACGCGGGACGCACCGTCGAGGAGATCGACGCCGCCCAGGAGAAGGTGCTCGCGCTCGGCGCGACACCCCTCGACCTGGACGACGACGGAGGCAGGCGCGACTTCCGCGTGTACGCCGACCCCGCGGGTCACCCGTTCTGCCTCTGCAAGATCCCCTGACGGGCCGGACCGACCCGACGATCGGGCTACCGGACCGGCCGGGCGGCCGGGCGGCGGGACGACTGGGCGGGGCTCACCCGTCCAGTCGGTTTATCGTCGCCGTCGACGCGGACCGCCGCTCCCGCATCGCCCGCGCCGTGAAGTCCGCACCGCGCAGCGCGCGTTGGACGTTGCCCCAGGTGAGCAGCGCCAAGTCGGCCTCGGGCCAGCCGCGTTCGACGAGTTCGGCGATCAGCCGCGGATGACCCGCCGGGTCCGCCAGACCCTCCGGGTGCGCCTCGCGGGTGTCGTGCGTGCCGGAGATCCCGACGCACTCCGGCCCCGCGACCCGGCGCACGTGGTCGAGGTGGTCCGCCACCGTGCGCACCGTGGGCCCGGTCCGCCCGGTGGCGAGCGGGACGAGGACCAGGCCCTTGGCGGCGCCGACCGCCGCGAGGAGGCCGTCCGAGAGGTTCGACGGATGGTCGTACAGGGCGCGGGCCCCCGAGCGCGTGAAGACCACCGGCGCCTTGGAGACAGCGAGCACCCGCCGCGCCGTCACCTCGGAGGCGCCGGACAGGTCCGCGAGGACCCCGAGCCGGTTCATCTCCCTGACGACCTCCTCGCCGAACGGCGTCAGACCGCCCTCGCCCGCCCACGACGTCCCGCAGAGCGTGACCACGCACAGGCCCAGGCTGTGCAGCGCCCGCAGCGTGCCCAGCGAGTCGCCGAGGGCGGCGCCGCGGGCCGGGCCGATCAGGGTGGCGACGCGGCCGCAGTTGCGGGCGTCGGCGGTCTCCGAGGCGTTGCGGGCGAGCCGCAGTGCTTCGGGGTGCGTGGCGACGACGTGCTTGACGAGGTCGATCTGTTCGAGCGTCGTGCGGACGGTGCGGTCGCCGCTCGGTCCGTCGGGCACGTGCACCGACCAGAACTGCGCGCCGACCCGGCCCGCCCGCAGCCGTGGCACGTCGCCCTCGAGCCCGCTGTCGCCGGTCTCGAAGTCGTGCCGGGGCAGCTCGCGCAGCGCCCACGGCAGACCGCTGTAGCCGTCGGCGACGGGGTGGGCGGCGAGCAGGGCGCGGGCCCGGTCCGCGGGGGAGGCGCAGCGGACCGTCTCCGCGCCGGGTGCGGACGCGAGGGTGGGGTCGGGCACGGGGTCGGGCGGGACGAGGGCCTGGTCGCCGGGTGGGACGAGGGCCTGATCGAGGGCCCCCGCCTCGGCGGTGGCGCTGAATTCCTCCTGCAGGTCTGCCATGGCAGGTGCTCCGGACGTCGGCTCGGCGGGTGGCAGTTCGAATAAACCGTGGCACGGCGTGGCCACGGCTTCGCGGCGGACGGAGCGTTCGGGGTACGGGGCGGCCGCCGCGGTACGCGAAAGGGCCCCGCCGACCTGGATCGGCGGGGCCCTCTCACACGTGAGCGGTCAACGGCGTCACCGGTTGTCCGAGACCGTCACCTTCTCGTCGTTGTTGAGCTCCTTGACCAGCTGCTTGACCTTGGCCTTGTCCCAGAGGAGGTTGCCGCGCGTCTGGCCCGCGATCGGCATGTTCATCGACGTGCCGTCGCCGCCGGTCACGCCCTTCATCGCCCAGAACATGGAGGCCACGTCGAACAGGCCCATGTCCTTGTCGACGATCAGCGTGTCCAGGCCGGCGCCCATCGTCGGGTACAGCTTGAACGGGTTCATGACCGTGCCGGGCGTCGCCGCCTGGTGGGCCAGGGACGCGAGGAACTTCTGCTGGTTCTTCGTACGGTCCAGGTCGCTGGAGAAGGCGTGCCGGGTGCGGACGAAGGCCAGGGCCTCCTGGCCGTTGAGCGTCTGCTTGCCCTTCTCGAAGTCGGCGCCCGACCACTTGTCCTTGAAGGCCTTGGGGATGTCCATCTCGACGCCGCCGACCGCGTCCACGATCTTGGCGAAGCCGCCGAAGCCGATCTCGGCGTAGTGGTCGATCTTCAGGCCGGTGTTGTACTCGACGGTCCGCACGAGGAGCTCGGGGCCGTCCTCCGCGTACGCCGCGTTGAGCTTCGTCTGGCGGCCCTGGTTCGGGTAGAGCTTGCCGGACTCGGCGCCCTTGAAGGAGGGGATTGTGACGTTCGAGTCGCGGGGCAGCGAGATCATCGTGTTCCCGCCGTCGTCCGCGACGTGCAGGATCATCATCGAGTCCGTGCGCTTGCCCTCGGCGGAGCCCGTGTGGAGCTCCTTCTTCTCCTCGTCGGACATGCCCTCGCGGCTGTCGGAGCCCACGATCAGGTAGTTCGTGCCGGCGCCGCCCTCGGGCCGCTCGATGACCTTGGAGAGGTCGACCTCGCGCTTGAGCTTGGAGTCGGCCCAGAAGTACGTGATGACGGAGGTTACGACCAGCACGCTGACCAGCGTGATCGCGGTCCACTTGATCCGCTTGCGCCAGTTCGGCGCGGGGCGCGGGGCGCGGGGCGGGCGTCCGTCGCCACCCGGGCCGCCGCCGTCGGCCGCGCCGGGCCTGCCGTAGACCTGGCCGGTGTTGTAGCCGCTGTCGTAGCCCTGGCTCCGGTTCTGCGCGTACGGGTCCCGGCGTGCGGCGCGCGGCTCGAAGACCTCGTCCCGGGCGTCGCCGTACGGCTGCCCGTTGCCGCGCGGCTCGTCGTACCCGTCGTCGTACCCGGACTGCTGCGGGACCCCGCCGGGCGGCGGTCCGGCCGGACGGGAGGGCCGGCCGCGCTGGATGTGCCGCATCGCACGGGCACCCTCGGGCTGGGAGTTCCCGCTGCCGCGGCCGTATCCCCGGCCGCCACCCTGATCGTCAGGCCAATCGCTCATGTGGCCCAGTCTGCCGTCTTTGGGGCCGTGCCTTACAGGGCGGTCGGGAATTCGGGTCACGGCTGTTGCAGAGCTGATGCAAAGCGGCCGGGGGAGGGCTCGGTCATACGTCCGGCATAGGGTGGAGGGCATGACAGACCAGGCTCCCCATCCGGAATCGGATATTCCGGGTAAGCCGACCTCGGCATCCCGCACCACGCTCAGCCACATCATGACCCACAACGACACCAACCTCCTCGGTACGGTGCATGGTGGTGTGATCATGAAACTGGTGGACGACGCGGCGGGCGCCGTCGCCGGACGCCACTCCGGCGGCCCCGCGGTCACCGCGTCCATGGACGAGATGGTGTTCCTCGAGCCGGTCAGGGTCGGAGACCTGGTCCATGTGAAGGCCCAGGTGAACTGGACCGGACGCAGCTCCATGGAGGTCGGCGTCCGGGTCCTCGCCGAGCGCTGGAACGAGTCGACGCCCGCACAGCAGGTCGGCTCCGCCTACCTGGTCTTCGCCGCGGTCGACGCGGACGGCAAGCCCCGCACGGTCCCCCCGGTCGTCCCCGAGACCGACCGCGACCGCCGCCGCTACCAGGAGGCCCAGATCCGCCGCACCCACCGCCTGGCCCGCCGCCGCGCAATCAAGGAGCTGCGCGAGTCCCGCGCGGCCGAGGGCTTCGACGACTGACCCCGGCCCGACCGCGGCCGGGGAGCCCGGCCCTCGGCCCGGGAGCCGCACCCTCGGCTCGGGAGCCCCGGCCCTCGGCCCGGGAGCCGCACCCTCGGCCCGGCAGCCCCGGCCCACAGCCCGGCAGCCCCGGCCCTCGGTCAGGGAGTCCCACCCTCGGTCCGGCAGCCCCGGCCCACGGTCCGGCAGCCCCGGCCCACGGTCCGGCAGCCCCGGCCCACAGCCCGGCAGCCCCGGCCCACAGCCCGGCAGCCCCGGCCCACAGCCCGGCAGCCCCGGCCCACAGCCCGGCAGCCCCGGCCCTCGGCCCGGGAGCCGCACCCACAGCCCGGCAGCCCCGGCCCACAGCCCGGCAGCCCCACCCACAGCCCGGCAGCCCCGGCCCACGACCCGGCAGCCCCGCCCAGGACCCGGACGCCCGACCCGCCGCTTCGGCCCCCCGGCTCAGGGACAGACCACCTCGTCCCCGGTGACCGCGCCGAACTCGCCCAGTCGCACATCCTCCGCGCGCACCCGTCGTACCTCCTTGAAGTCCGTCCCCGCGATGACCTTCAAGGTCGCGCCCTGCCCCGCGACCTCGCGCATCTCGCTCCCCGGCAGGGCCGTGGCCAGGGCCTTCGCGGACCGGTCCCACCGCGGGTCGTACGCGACGACGGTCCGCGCGACGGGCCTGGCCGCGGCCCCCGGCACGTTCCCCGGCAGCTGCGAGGTCCGGAAACCGGTCTTCCGCAGCGCCGCGTCGACCCGCTTCCCGAGCCCCGGGTCGGCCGTGCCGTTGTCGACCTGGACCTGGATCTGCTGCGGTGCGACGCCGACCATGGTGGCCCTGCCCTTGCCGTGACGCACCGCCAGCGGACGGTCCTCGCGCAGCGCCTCGAACAGCTTCTCGGACTTCTGCGGTTGCCAGACGAGCGCCGAGCCGATGCCCGGGATGTTCGTCCCCTTGTCGTTCAGCGGCACGGTCGTGAACTCCGACGACGACGGCGAGAAGCCCCGCATCGCCCGCCCGAGGTCGAGGATCTCGTCCGTCCCGAAGCCGTTGTCCGCGCGGACCGCGCCGAGCAGCGTCAGTGTGACGTCGCGGAACTTGACCGGGTTCAGGAGCACGCCGCTGCCCGTCGCCTTGGCGATGAGCGCCGCGAGGAAGCGCTGCTGACGCTGCATGCGGCCGAGGTCCGACGCCCCGTCGACGTACCGGGAACGGACGTACTGCAACGCCTCGCCGCCGTTCATGAGGTGCGTGCCCTCCGCCAGGTTCAGACCGGTGTGCGAGTCCTGGAGCGGCCGCGCGGTGCAGATCTCCACGCCGCCGAGCACGTCCACCGTCTTCATGAAGCTGGTGAAGTCGACCTCCAAGTAGTGGTCGATCTTGACCTTCGTCATGTGCTCGACGGTGCGCACCGTCAGGTTCGGGCCGCCCTCCGCGTACGCCGCGTTGATCTTGTTGGGGTGCTCGTGGTGCTTCTCGCCCGTGTTCCTGTCGGTGTGCGCGGGCAGGTCGGCGTAGCTGTCCCGGGGCAGACTCACGACGCTGGCGCGGTCCCTGTCCTCCGAGATGTGCACGATCATGATCGTGTCCGTGCAGTGGCAAGGGGCGCCGCCGAGGCGGTACTTCTGCTTGTCCTCGGGGGAGAGCTTGTCGCGGCCGTCGGTGCCGACGAGCAGCACGTTCATGCCGTGGCCCGGCTCGGGCCTGTTCTTCATGTCCCGGAAGGCGTCGACCCGCTTGATGCCGGTGTCCAGACCGGTCACGACCGCGTGCCCGATGCCGGCCGCGGCGAGGACCGTCACGGAGAACCCGGTCGCCACACGCATGACCCAGCGCGGCCGTCTCCGCCGCCCTGCGGACTTCCGGGGAACCCGCTCGGCACGCATGGCCCGCTCGGCCCTCGGAGCCGGTGGACGGGGGCGGCGCGGTGGCGGGGCGGGGGAGCGGCGGGGCGGTGTGGGCACGTGCGGGGCACCTCCGCGAGACGGGCCGTGGCCCGCTTGAGGACGAGCCGGTAACCCGAGAAACGTAAGGCCATACGAAATGCGGCCCGGGGTAGCGACCCGGACGGCGCGCACCCGTGTCCCCCATTCGCGGTAACGTGACGCGTGATGAACGCGAAGTCTGAGGTGCAGCCTCCAGCCGTATCCGTGATCATGCCGGTCCTCAACGAGGAGCGGCATCTGCGCGAGGCCGTGCACGCGATCCTGCAGCAGGAGTACGCGGGCGAGATGGAGGTCGTCGTCGCGCTCGGCCCCTCCACCGACCGCACGGACGAGATCGCCGCCGAGCTAGTCCGCGAAGATCCGCGGGTGCACACGGTCCCGAACCCGACGGGGCGCACGCCCGCGGCGCTCAACGCCGCCATCAAGGCATCCCGTCACCCGATCGTGGTGCGCGTCGACGGCCACGCCGCGCTCTCGCCCGGCTACATCACGACGGCCGTCCGCCTCCTGGAGGAGACCGGCGCGATGAACGTCGGCGGCATCATGCACGCCGAGGGACAGAACGACTGGGAGCACGCGGTCGCCGCCGCCATGACGTCGAAGATCGGCGTGGGCAACGCCGCCTTCCACACCGGCGGCGACGCCCAGCAGGCCGAGACGGTCTACCTGGGTGTGTTCCGCCGCGAGGCCCTGGAGCAGCAGGGCGGGTACAACGTGGAGTTCATCCGCGCCCAGGACTGGGAGCTGAACTTCCGCATCCGCGAGGCCGGCGGCATGATCTGGTTCTCGCCCGAGCTGAAGGTCTCGTACCGCCCGCGGCCGAGCGTGAAGGCGCTCGCCAAGCAGTACAAGGACTACGGCAGGTGGCGCCACGTCGTCGCCCGCTACCACGAAGGCTCCATCAACCTCCGCTACCTCGCGCCGCCGACCGCGGTCTGCGCGATCGCCGCGGGCATCGTCGTGGGCGCGGCCCTCACGCCGTGGGGCTTCGTGATCCCCGGCGGCTACCTCGCGGCCATCGCCGCAGGGTCCGTCCCCGCGGGCAAGGGCCTGCCCCTGAAGGCACGCCTGCAGATCCCGGTGGCCCTCGCGACCATGCACATGTCGTGGGGCTGGGGCTTCCTCACCAGCCCGCGCTCGCTGGCCAAGCGGGTCATCGCCTCGCGCCGCCCTGCGGTGCTCGGGGAGACGCAGGAGGCGTAGCGAGTACGCGGTCACGCGGTCAGCCGCATGACGAGGGCCCCGGCATCGCGCCGGGGCCCTTCGCGCGTCCTGGGCCGGTTACCAGGTGAAGTTCGGGTCGACCTTCATGCACGCCTTCTTGTCGGACCCGCTGAGCGCGTCCGCGGAGTCCGGCGTCGAGTCGTCCTTCTTCTTCGCCTTGGGCGGCCCGTCGCCCTCGCGCCAGTCGGCGCCGACGACCAGCGTCACCCCCGACACGTCCGTCGACTTCTTCGCCGCGCTCAGCGGAAGACCGAGGGACTTGGCGATCCGCTGGGCGTCGCCCTCCAGGTCCGCGCTGGGGTAGCGGACGACCGTCTTCTCCTCGGCAAGCGCCGCCGTCGAGTCCGGCGTCGCCTTCTTGAACCCCTTGCCCGCAAGGAGCTGGGCCACCGTGGACGCCCGGCCACTGACCGGCGGCTCCGTGGAGCTGCGCGTGCCGTTCTGGACCTGCACCGCGATCTCGCCGTCCGCGGCGGCCGGGTCGTCCGACACCTTCTCCTTGGCCTTCTTCTTGCCCTTGCCGTCCAGTGGGACGTCGTCGCGGACCAGTCGGAACAGCTGCTCCGCGTCGTCGGGCTTGGGAACGACGCGCGCGCCGGCGTAGTCGAACGGCATGGTGGTCATCGTCGTACGGCTCGGCGTGACCTTCTTGAGCTCGTTGCCCAGGTCGTACAGACTCTTGGGGCTGCCCAGGCCGTCGTCCACCGTCAGCGCCTTCGTCGCCTTGTCGGCGAGCTTGCGCAGCTGGTTGGGGCTGGTCAGGCCCGTGTTCTCGCGGAGCTTGCGGACCAGCGCGTTCATGTACATGTGCTGGGCCTTGGCGCGGCTGATGTCGGTGCCGCCCTCGAAGCCGTAGCGGGTGCGCAGCCATTGCAGGGCCTGTTCGCCCTGGATCTCCGTGGTGCCCTTCTTCAGCTTCAGGCCCGAGCCCTTGCCCTCGCTGGTGCGCGAGTGGATGTTCTTGTCCACGCAGACCGGTACGCCGCCGATGGCGTCCGCCATGGAGACCACACCCGAGAAGTCGACCATCATGAAGTGGTCGATGTGGATGTTGGTGAGCTTCTCCCAGGTGGCGACGGTGCAGCCGGGGCCACCGCGGCCCAGCGACTCGTTCGTCATGTACTTGGGGCCGGTCTCCGGATAGACCTTGCCGTCGTCCGGGTCGGTGCACTTGGGGATCTGGAGCAGGGTGTCGCGCGGCATGCTGACGACCGACATGTTGCTGCGGTCGGCCGACAGGTGCAGCAGCATCTGCACGTCCGCGAGGGGCGGGGAACCGAAGGTGTCCTTGGCGCCGCCGAGCTTCTGGTTCGCCTTGGAGTCCCGCGCGTCCGATCCGATGAGCAGGATGTTCAGCGGGGTCTGGCCCGCGGCGTTGGGCGTGGGCTCGGGGGCCCGGTGCTCGCCGAGGTTCAGGTCGTCCGTCTCGAGGTTGTTTTTGAGGTGCTGGTAGTAGAGGTATCCGGCGCCGGCCGTGCCGAGTATCAGGACCGACAGGATCGTCGCCGACCAGCGCAGGACACGGCGCTTGCGGCGCGGCGGACGTGCCCCGCCGCGCGTGCCGCGCCGGTGTCTGGCGTTGCCCTCCGGGGGCTCGCCGCCGCCTTTCGACGACTTCGCGGAGTGAGCTCCGCCCTCACGAGAGCCGCTACGAGAGCCGCTGCGAGAGCCGCTGCGAGAGCCCTCACGAGACCCGCTACGAGACCCCTCACGAGCCCCGTCGTCGGTGTCCTCGTCCCAGCCGTGATCACTTGCGTGCGGAGCGCGTTGTCGCGCCCCCTCCTTACGCACGCTGTTCTGCCTCATCCCCAGCCCCTCCCCGCCCCATTCATGAACTGCGGTCGTTCCGCGACGCCTTGGCGCATTGTTAGACGCAGAACGACCGCTTCAGGTCACTTGGCGCACTTAACCTTGTCCGCTTCGACCTTGTCGATGTCCTTCGGTGCCTTCGAAGAAGCATCAACGGGCACCCCCGCGCCCTTGAAGTCTCCGCCGAGCGTCAGCTTCATGGCCGGGAGGCCCTGTGCGTTCTTCTCGCTCTTGCCCGGCTTGAGGGCGGCGCCGGAAAGCCCCATCATGTCGGCGAGCCGACGGGCCTGGTCCGCCTGGGCCGGCGCGTACTCGAGCGTCGTCTTCTTGATGTCCGAGGGCGCGTTCCCCAGTTGGCTGGACTTGAGCACGCCCTCAGTGTTCTGCAGCCACGTGAGAGTTGTCTGAGCGGCGCCCGTCTTGCCGCTGCCGTTGTAGATGTCGACGCGCACCTCGGAGGCGTCGGCCTTGGGGCCCTTGAGGCGGGCGGCCACCGCGGCCTTCTCCTTCTTCTCCTTCTTCTTCACCACGGTGAGCGACTGGTCGGCGCGCATCATCGCGAAGAGCTGCTCGGACTTGGTCGGATTCGGCACGACCGTGGTGTGGACCGTCTCGGCCGGGTTGTCGACGACCGGGACCGTGGCGAAGCTCAGGTTCTTCATGTCGAGCTTGCCCAGCTCCATGCCGAGGTCCTTGAGCTTCATGATGTCGGCGATCGTGGAGTCGACGGTGAGGGCCTCGGTGCCCGCCTCCGCGAGGCTGAACATCTTCTTCGGGTTGGAGAGGGTGTCGTTCGACTTGAGCTTGCGCATGAGCGCGCTGAGGAACTGCTGCTGCAGCTCGATGCGGCTCAAGTCGCCGCCGGTGCCCACCGAGTGGCGCGTACGGACGAACGCGAGCGCGTCCTCGCCCTCGATCGTGTGCTTGCCCTTGGAGAGCTTCAGGTGCGACTTCGGGTCGTCGATGTCCTTGGCCAGGCAGACGTCCACACCGCCGACGGCGCTGGAGAGCGTCTTCACCGCGTTGAAGTCGGCCACCATGAAGTGGTCCATCTTTATGCCGGTGATCTTGGTGACCGTTCGCATGGTGCAGCTCGGCGTGCGGTCGCTCTGGCCGAGGCTCTCGTTGAAGCGGACCTTCTGGCTGCCCGGGATGACCTTCTCGCTGCCGTCCTTCTGCTTCGTCGGGCAGTCCGGAATGTCGACGATCATGTCGCGCGGGATGCTGAGCGCGGTCGCGTTCGTACGGTCCTTGGAGACGTGCAGGAGGATCGTCGTGTCGGCGTGACCGGCGCTTCCCTCGTCGCCGTACCCCTTGTTGCCGCTGCCGCTGCGCTTGTCCGTGCCCATCACGAGGATGTTGATGGCGCGGTCCTTGCTGAAGCCGCCGGTGCCCGCGCCGTCATCGTCTATCGACGTGATGTTGTCGTTGAGGTGCTGGTAGTACAGATAGCCGCCGGTGCAGCCCGCGACGAGCAGGAAGGCCAGCGTGCCGCCCGTCCAGACCAGCACCTTCTTGCCCTTGGCCTTGGGTTTGCCCTTGCCCTTGGACTTACTGCGGGGATTCTGCTTGCGCCGTCCGCCCGAGCCGGGCTCCGGCTCCTTCACCCGGCGCCTGCGCTGCCCCGGCACCTCGCGGCGCTCGTCGCGCTCGTCCGGGCGGGAGCGTTCACGGCCCGGCGCGGAGCGGCCGCGGCCGCCCTGCCGGGGTGACGATCCACGGGGTCCTGGCACCGACGACTGCCCAGCGGAGGGGCTCAGTCGCAGTTCGTAGTCACCGGTGTCCGGGTTGAGAACCCACTGGTCTGCGGGGTCGATGTTCTCCGCCCGCCCACGGCCTTGCGCGTCCACGGTTGTTTGCGTCCTCCGTCGGGGCCACGCGGCGCCTTTCCCCCCTCAAGAAGGCGCTCGGTCAGGTTCAGCGGTGCATGGCCGAGAGGGCCTTGGCGCACCGGATCGCTCACACTATCCGCCCAGTTCAGCGTCGAACGACGCCGGTGACAAATTCCACTCCCCTACAACTGGGCAATCCGCCCTATTTCTTAGTGGGGCGAGCCCTTCGCTTGGGGATCGTTTTACTCACAGGTGGATCCGGCGGCCGTGTTGCCCCGGAATGTCGGCGCGGGTGACGGCGTCTCCGACGGATCGTCCGGCTTCTCGTCGCTCCACTCCTCGCCGGAGCCGTCGTACTCCTCCTCGGCGGAGGACTCGCCTTCAACGGAGGACCCCTCTTCGTACGCGCCCTCCGGCGACTCCTGACGCGCCTGTTCCGCGGGCTGCCGCGGGTCGACGGCCACGGGGGCATCCGTGCGCAGCCGCGCGAAGAGCTCTTTCGCCGCGGGCTCGACGAGCTCGTCGCGATTGGCGTCGTACGTGTACGACTGACGCGGCACGGTGAGGAACTGCACCCGTTCCGTGGGGATATTGCGCATGCCGCGCACCAGTTCGTACAAACCCCGCAGACTTGCGAGTCCCGGGTCGGTCGTCAGCGAGGAAGTCGCCGCGTCGAGAACGGGATACAGCTTCGTCGGATTCAGCAGGACGTCATTGCTCTGCACCTTGTTGACGAGCGCGCCGAGGAACTTCTGCTGCCGGTCCATCCGGTCGGTGTCGCTGCCATTGCCGAGGCTCTTGCGGGCGCGGACAAAACCCAGCGCCTGTTCGCCGTTGAGGGTCCGCAGTCCCGGCGCGAGTTTCACGTGCGCGTCGGAGTCGTCGATCGGCGCCCGCAGGCAGACCTGTACGCCGTCGACCGCGTCGACCATGCCCTTGAACCCCGCGAAGTCCACGACCATGTGGTGGTCGACGCGGATGTCGGTGAGCTTCTCGACCGTACGGATCGTGCAGGCCGTCCCGCCGAACTCGAAGGCCCAGTTGAACTGGGCGAACCGCGCCTGTGTCCGGGAGCCGTCCGGCTTGCGGCAGCTGGGGATCTCCACCATCAGGTCGCGCGGGATCGACACGGCGGTCGCGCTCCGCCGGTCGGCGGCGAGGTGCAGCAGGATCGTGGTGTCGGAGCGCTGGGTGCCGGGGTCCCTGCCGTACTTGCGGTTGCCCTGGCCGGCCCGGGTGTCGGAGCCGAGCAGCAGAATGTTCTGCGCGTCGTGCACGAGGGGCGTGGGCCGCTCCTTCTCGTACCGGGCCAGCTCGGCGGCGGCGTCCGTGTCCGTGGTGATGTTCCCGTTGAGCTTCTGGTACGCGGCCCACCCGAGGCCTCCGGCCCCGAGCACCACGGCAGCGACCCCGACGGCGCAGTACCGCACCCACCGCCTCTTCCGCAGCCCCACCCCCACTCCGCTGGCACTGGCCCCCACGCCGGGCCCGTAGGGGGCCGGCCCCTCTCCCGTTCCAGAGGGACCGACTCCGGAGTGGCTGCCTGCATCCTCACCCACGTGTGCGTCCACCCCTCACGGCTGCGTAGCTGCGTACTGCGTCCACTACGACCATGGCCCGCAAAGCCCCGGCAGGCCTCTGGGCCGGGGGAGGGGCTGGGCTGAACGGGGGACAGGGACAGGGACAGGGGACAGGGGCAGAGGGGCGCGGGGAATGGTGCCGGGGTTCTTTAGGGGCGCGGGGAACTGCGCGACAAGCCACGATGAACCCGCACCCGAGTGCACGCCAGGGGCGCAGGGGGACGCGCAGGGCGGTGTGTCAGGGGCGCCGGGGAACGGTGCCGGGGGTTCTTCAGGGGCGCGGGGAACTGCGCGACAAGCCACGACGGGCCCGCACCCGGGTGCATACCAGGGGCGTCGGGGGACGCGCAGGGCGGTGTGTCAGGGGCGCCGGGGAACTGCGCGACAAGCCACGACGGACCCGCACCGGGGACCGGCCCCCCCAACCCCGCCCACCTACCGCCGCACAACCCCCACCCGCTCATCCCCCACCCTCTTCTCCAGCCCACCCTCGGGCAGCCGGTCCAGATTCCGGCACAACACCACAGAACCACCCCCGGCCAGCGCCGCGAAAAGCCCCGCACTGAGCCCGTCCCACGTCGAATAGGGCAGCCCGGACAGCACTCGGCCCCCCTCCGCGACCCCCAACCGCCCCGCGTCCGCACGCGCCCGAGCGACGACCTCCGAGCCCGTCAGCTCGACCCCGTCGACCACGAGCGCGAGCTCGTCCGGGTCCACGGGAGCGTACGGAGCGAACCGGTCCCCCTGCCCCGGCACCTCCACCGCGTAATCGGCGAAGCCGGCCGGCGGCTGCGGAAAGCGTCCCCCGAGCGGCCGCAGCGCAAGAGCGACCCGCTCCCCGGAACACGCGCGCGCCGCATCGAGCGAGTCGGGCCCGCTGACGACGAGATCCGCCGACGCCGGATCGCCGCCCACGTCAGCGACCACGCCCACCGACGAACAGGCGAGCAGCCACACGGCCGTCTGCCAGTGCGCGGGCAGCAGCAGCACGGCCCGGTCGCCCGGCTCCGCGGCGAGATCGCCCTGGAGGAGATTGGCGGTCTTGGCCACCCAATTGGCGAAGGTGGCGACGGACAATTCCACCCGCTCACCGGTGGCGTCGTCGTAGAAGGTGACGAGTGGGCGGCCCGGGTCCGAGGCGAGCGCGGATCGCAGCAGGTCGGCAGGGGTGCGGTCGTTGGCGTTCACGGGCGCAAGCGTACGCGGACCACCGCGCGCCCCCGGCGTGGCGGGGGAGTACCGCGTGACCGGATCACCCACACTTGGCCGACGCCCCGTCAGTTCCCCAATGGACAGAAAAGCACCGCTATGCCAACGATCGTACGTATGCGTGGATTTCTAGCTTCCTCGATCGGCGTCACGTGCGCGGCCGCCCTGGCCCTGCCCCTCACACTGCCGTCGTCCGGCGCCCGAGCCGCGGCGCCAGGCGCACCGTCGGCCGCCGGGCCCGCCACGGAGGCGGTCCCCGGCACCACCCAGTCCATCCCGCTCACTCCGCTCGGCTCCGACCGCGCACTCGGCGCGGCCGAGGCACGGGAACAGGGTCTCGACCGGCGCGATGTCAGCCCCTTCTCCCTGGTCGGCGTCGTCTGGAACGACCCCGAAGCGGAACTGCACGGCACCGTCCAGGTCCGCACCCGCGCGACCGGCACCACCAGCTGGTCCGACTGGCAGCACGTGGAGACTCACAACCACGAGCACGCCGCCGACCCGGGCACCCCCGAGCGCGCCGCCGGCACGGTCCGCGGCTCGACCGCGCCGCTGTGGGTCGGCGACTCGGACGGCGTGGAGATCCGCGTACGCGCGGAAGCCCCCGCCGCCACGAATCGCGCCCTCGTCACCGGCTCCGCGGCCACCCCTCTCCCCGAAGGCCTCCGCCTGGAACTCGTCGGCCCGGGCGACGAGCCACCCGCACGGAACCCCGGGCACAAGGCGCCGCGCGCCCCCTCGATGAGCGAGCTGTCCGCCGAGTCCTCCGCGGCCAACGCGGACCTCGCGCCCATCGGCGCCCCCGTGATCCCCGCCCTGACGAAGCGGCAGACGGAGGACGACCTCATCGCCGCGCGCGGCGGCAAGGCGGGGACCAAGGCACGCCCGTACGTCGGCCCGCGCCCGCGCATCATCACCCGCAAGGGCTGGGGCGCCGACGAGAAGCTCCGTGAGAGGGGCTTCGGTTACACGAAGACGGTCAAGGCCGCCTTCGTCCACCACAGCGCGACCGGCAACAACTACCGCTGCTCACAGTCCGCCGCGGTGATCCGCAGCATCTACCGCTTCCACGTCAAGAGCAGCGGCTGGCGCGACTTCGGCTACAACTTCGCCGTCGACAAGTGCGGAAACATCTACGAAGGACGTGCCGGAGGTGTGGCCAAGCCGGTCATGGGGGCCCACACTCTCGGATTCAACACCAACAGCACGGGCATCGCCGTCCTCGGCACCTACAGCTACTCCAGCCCGCCGAAGGCGGCCGTGAACGCCATCGCCCGGCTGACCGCGTGGAAGCTCGGCCTGTACGGAGCCAACCCGCGCGGTACTACCTACCTGAAGTCGGGCGGTGGCAACCTGTACAAGAAGGGCAAGAACGTCCGGCTCCGCGTGATCTCCGGGCATCGGGACGGATTCGCCACCGAGTGCCCCGGCAGCCGCCTGTACATGAAGCTCGGCAAGGCCCGGTCCACGTCGGCCCGCTTCCAGGGCCGCTGAGGACACGCCCGACACTACCCGTACGTCCCGGCACTACCCGTACGTCCCGGCACCATCCGTACGTCCCAGCATCACCCGTACGCCCCGGCACCACCCGTAGGCCCATGCACCACCCGTACGCCTCGCACCACCCGCAGGCTGTAAGACCCGCACGCCCTGCACGACCTGCACATCCATCTGCATACACTGGCCGGCCGAAACTCAAGTTCGGCCGGCCCCAGCAGGAAGCAGAGACGACAGGTGACAGAAGCGATCCTCCTGGTCGGCGGCAAGGGAACCCGGCTGCGGCCCCTCACGGTCCACACCCCCAAACCGATGGTCCCGGCGGCAGGCGTCCCGTTCCTCACCCATCAGCTGGCGCGGGCCCGCGCGGCCGGCGTGGACCACATCGTCCTCGCCACCTCCTACCTCGCCGAGGTCTTCGAGCCGTACTTCGGGGACGGCTCGGCCCTCGGCCTGCACATCGAGTACGTCACGGAGACCGAGCCCCTCGGCACGGGCGGCGCCATCCGCAACGTGGCGTCGCGGCTGCGCTCCGGCCCCGACGAACCGGTCCTGATCTTCAACGGCGACATCCTCACGGGCCTGGACATCCGCGCCCTGGTCGACACCCACGAGACGTCCGGCGCGGACGTCTCCCTGCACCTGACCCGGGTCGACGACCCGCGCGCCTACGGTCTGGTCCCCACCGACGCGACCGGCAGGGTCACCGCCTTCCTGGAGAAGCCGCAGACCCCCGAGGAGATCGTCACCGACCAGATCAACGCGGGAGCGTACGTCTTCCGCCGCTCGGTCATCGACACGATCCCCGCGGGCCGCCCCGTCTCCGTCGAACGCGAGACCTTCCCCGACCTCCTCGCCTCCGGCGCCCACCTCCAGGGCATGGTCGACTCGACGTACTGGCTGGACCTGGGGACGCCCCAGGCGTTCGTACGAGGCTCGGCGGATCTGGTCCTCGGGCGCGCGCCCTCCCCGGCGGTGCCCGGCCGCTGCGGCGAGCACCTGGTCATGGCCGGCGCCGACGTCGCGCCCGGCGCCAAGCTCACCGGCGGCACGGTGATCGGCGAGAACGCGCGGATCGGAGAGGGCGCGCGGATCTCCGGCAGTACGGTCCTGTCCGGCGCGGTCGTCGAACCCGGCGCGGTCGTCTCGGACTCCCTGATCGGCGCGGGCGCCCGGGTCGGGGCGCGCTCGACGCTGTCGGGAGCGGTGATCGGCGACGGCGCGACCGTCGGCGCGGACAACGAGCTGCGCGACGGCGTACGGGTGTGGTGCGAGGCGACGCTGCCGGCAGGTGCCGTTCGCTTCTCCTCGGACCAGTAGCAAGCACGCACCGGGGGCGGCACGTCCCCTACCCTCATACACATGTCGTCCCGTTTCGCCCCGCGCCCCACGCGCACCACTGTGCGCGGCGGCGAGACGGCGGTACCCACCGGCGTTCCCCGCCAGGCCACCGCGGCCCTGACCCGCACCTGGCAGCCGCCCTACGCGCTGGACCTGGGCCTGACCCTGGGCCCGCTGCGCCGCGGTCCGCACGACCCCACGTTCCGTGCGACGCCGGACGGCTCGGTGTGGCGCGCGAGCCGTACGCCGCTGGGTCCCGGCACGCTGCGGGTCGCCGCGCGCGGCGGTTCGGTGGAGGCGGAGGCCTGGGGGCCGGGAGCCCCCTGGCTCCTCGACGGCCTCCCCGCCCTCCTGGGCGCGACGGACGACCCCACGCTCTTCACCCCCCGCCACCGTCTGGTCGCCATGACGGCCCACCGTCGCCCGGGGCTGCGCCTGGGCCGTACGGGCCTGGTCCTGGAATCCCTGATCCCCTCCATCCTGGAGCAGAAGATCACGACGGACGAGGCGTACCGGGCGTGGCGCCTCCTGGTCCGCAAGTACGGCGAGCCGGCCCCCGGTCCGACCCCCGCGCAGGCCCGCATGCACGTGATGCCGGACCCGCGCGCCTGGGCCCTCATCCCGTCGTGGGAGTGGCACAAGGCGGGCGTCGACAACAAGCGGTCGTCCACGATTCTGCGCGCGGTGGCGCGGGCGGGCCGCCTGGAAGAGGCGGCATCGATGGACCCTCCGCAGGCCCGGACGCGCCTGGAACTCATCCCCGGCATCGGCCCCTGGACCTCGGCGGAAACGGTCCAGCGCAGCAATGGGGCGCCCGACGCGGTGACGGTCGGCGACGTCCACCTCCCCGGCATCATCGGCCACGCCTTGGCGGACAACCGCGACGCGAACGACGAGGACATGCTGGCCCTCCTCGCCCCCTACGAGGGCCAGCGCCACAGGGCGGCCCGCCTCATCCTCCTGAGCGGCCGAACCCCACCCCGCAGAGACCCCAAAATGCGCAAAACAAACATCGCCCACTGGTAACCCCCACCACGCCATCCACCCACTGCGCCCTGCCGCGCCAACCGCCCACTGCGCCCCGCCGACTGGCCTCGTCTCCCACCGCGACCCGGTGGGGGCAGGCCGCGCAGTTCCCCGCGCCCCTGACCCACCCCCACCACCCCACACGAAACGCACCGGGGAAGCGCCCCAGGGGCACGGGAAACTGCGCAAAATCAGCCCACGATCCCCAGCTGAACGCGCCCCGCGGGCGGGATGTCACGGCGCCGGGGAAGCGTTCCAGGGGCGCGGGGAACTGCGCAAAAACAACCCACGGCCCGCAGGTAACAACCGCCGGAGGGCGAGTCTCAGGGGCGCGGGGAACTGCGCAAAAAACCCACGGCCCGCAGGCGGCAACCGCCGGAGGGCGAGTTTCAGGGGCGCGGGGAACTGCGCAAAAACAACCCACGGCCCGCAGCCGACAACGGCCGGAGGGCGAGTTCCAGGGGCGCGGGGAACTGCGCAAAAAACACCGCCCGCACCCAAGTCACCGCCCTAGCGAACCGCCACGAACTCCTCGACGACCCGCCCGCCCCGCACCCCCGGCTCCCTCACCGGATGCCCCACGGCCACCGCCCCCATCGGCTCCCAGGACCCCGGCAGCCCCAGCACATTCCGCACCACGTCCCGACAGAACATCGTCGAGGAAACCCACGCGGACCCAAGCCGCTCCCCGGCCAACGCGACCAGGAAGTTCTGCACGCCCGCCCCCATCGCGACGACGAACATCTCCCGCTCGGCCGCATCCCGCCGCGCGTCCCCGTACGTATGGGAGCCGTCCATGACCAGACACGGCACCACCAGGTAGGGCGCCTTGCGCAGGACGTCCCCCCGCCGCACCCGCTTCGCGATGGCCTCCTCGGACTTCCCGTCCCGCCGCAGGTCCGCGACCCACGCGTCCCGCATCGCGTCGAGCAGCTCGACCCGTGACGCCGCGGACTCGAGGAGCACGAAGCGCCACGGCGTCGTGTGGTGCGGCGCGGGCGCGGTCACCGCCGCCGCGACGGCCCGCCGCACCGCACCCGGGTCGACCTCCTCGTCGGTGAACTCCCGCACGGTCCGCCGCCGCGTAACCGCTTCGCGCACCGCCTCGGACGTCCCGAGCCGGAACATGTCGTCCCGAGCCGCACGCACCAGCGCCCGAGCCCCGGCATCAACGCCACCCGAGTCACCGGAACCCACGCCCGAACCCGAACCCGAAGCCACACCCGAACCCGAACCCGAACCCACTCCCGAACCCGCGACCACCCGCGAAAGCCCCCGGACCACCGCGACCGGCAGCCCCGCGGCCTTCCCCTTCACCAGGTCCCCCGCCGCGGCGAGCTCGTCCGCCGTGGCGACGACCGTCACGCCGAGCGGATTGCCGTGCGTGTCCTCGCTGCCCCGCAGGTCGTCGAGGACCCGCACCCCCGCCGCCCCGATGGCGACATCGGTGAGCCCGGCCCGCCAGGGCCGCCCGAACGTGTCGGTGACGATGACGCCGACGTCGACACCCAGCGCGTCCCGCAACCCCTCGCGCACCGCGCGGGCCGACGCGTCGGGATCGGCCGGAAGCAGCAGCACGGTCCCCGGGGGCGTGTTCGACGCGTCGACACCCGCCGCCGCCATCACAAGTCCCTGCCGGTTCTCGACGATGCGCAGCGCCCCACGGCGCGCCACGACCCGTACCGTCTCCGCGTCGATCGCCGCCTCCCGGTCGGCCGCCTCGACGATCCGCCCCTCCGCCTTGCTGACGATCTTGGAGGTGACCAGCACGACGTCCCCGTCGGCGAGCCCCGGCTCGGCGGCCGCGATCAGCTTGGCGAGGTCGTCGCCCTGCCGCACCTCGGGCAGCCCGGGCACGGCCCACACGCGGTACGACGGCGGAGTCTCAGGGGTCGCAGCGGTCACAGACGACGCGGAAGACGCAGAAGACGCAGGGGTCGCAGAGGTCACGCCCGTACCTCCGAGGCCAGCGCGAGGGCTTCGCGGGCCATCTGTGCGGTGGCGTCGAGGTCGCTCATCATCAGCGGTACGGCCCGGCACCGGATCCCGGCCTCCTCCACCCGCTCGACCACGCCCGCGTCGACGCTGTCGACCAGCCAGCCGTCGAGCAGTCCGCTTCCGTAGTGCTCGGCGACGGCCGCGGCACTCGTCTCCACGCCGACGGCGGCGAGCATCTTGTCGGCCATGCCCCGCACGGGGGCGTCGCCGACGATGGGGGAGAGGCCGACGACGGGCACGCCCGCGTCGGCGATGGCCTCGCGGATGCCGGGCACGGCGAGGATCGTGCCGACGCTGACGACCGGGTTGGACGGCGGGAAGAGCACGACGTCGGCGTCGGCGATGGCCTCCAGGACGCCGGGCGCGGGCTTGGCCTGCTCGGCGCCGACGGGCACCACGGCGTGCGCGTCCACGGAGGCGCGCAGCCGCACCCAGTACTCCTGGAAGTGCACGGCTTTCTGTTCGCCGTCCACGGTGACCGCGACGTGCGTCTCGATGCGGTCGTCGGACATGGGGATGAGCCGCACCCCGGGCTGCCACCGCTCGCACAGCGCAGCGGTGACGGCGCTGAGCGGGTACCCGGCGCCCAGCATCTGCGTCCGCACGATGTGCGTGGCGAAGTCCCGGTCGCCGAGCCCGAACCACTCGGGCCCGACTCCGTAGGCCGCGAGTTCTTCCTTGACCTTGAACGTCTCGTCCGTACGCCCCCAGCCCTGTTCTTCGTTGATGCCGCCGCCGAGCGTGTACATCACGGTGTCGAGGTCGGGGCAGACCTTGAGACCGAACAGGTGAATGTCGTCACCGGTGTTGCCGATGACCGTGATGTCCGCGTCGGGCGCGGCCTTCTTGAGGCCACGGAGGAAACGGGCGCCACCGATGCCGCCGGCCAGAACCACAATGCGCATGGCCCCCAGCATGTCAGGCGCATACGACACCGTGTCAGGCGGTTACGACATCCTCCGCGGCGCCCGGCGCGACGGCGGCGGCGCACCGGGCGGAGTGCATCGGCATCTCGGTGAGGCCGGGGTAGTAGATGTGCAGGCTGACGGCGGGTTCCAGGGAGTCGTTGACGACTTCGTGGACGTACCCCGGCGCGAAGACGCGTTGCGCGCCCGCGCCGAGCGCCCGTGTGCCGTGTTCCGTGCGTTCGGTCAGCTCGCCCTCGAGGAGGGTGAGGACGCCGGAGGAGGGCCCGTGGTCGTGCAGACCGCTGCCCTGGCCGGGCACCCAGGAGAGCAGCCACACCTCGTAGCCGAGAGGGGCCTCCCCTGCTCGAGCGGAGTCGAGAGCTTGGGGAACGGTGCGCAGGCGGTGGTACCAGCGGCTGGTGGCGTCGTACTCGACGAGGTGCTCCCACTGGGAGCGGTCGGCGGCGATGGCGCGGGCGAGGCCGACGAACTCGGCCACGGTGGCGGGGTGCTCGCGGGCGGGCTGCAGGAGGTGCGGGACTTCGAGGATGTCGCCGGCGATCTGGAGGTCGCTGTCGCTGTTCATCGTGCGGTGGTTCCTCAACGTAAGAGTGCTGGGGTGTCGCGAAGGAAGGTGGAGCGCAGAGGGAGAGCGAAAGAACGGTGGAGAAGAGCTGAGAGGGGAGGAGAAGAGAGGTGGAGCGAGAAAGCGGCTCGACAGCTGGAGTGGACTCAACAGCTGGAGCAGGAACAGCGACAGCGCGCGTGGGCAGCACCGATGGACCCGCTGGTGCGGGTCATCGAAAGAGCCATGTTCGCGAGCATGCCCACCAGGACAGCGCTTCACACCTCCGGTGTCAACTCAGTGTCCAGTATGTGGAATATGTTTCACCTCATCCGGTTGTTCTGTCAGGCGAAAGGTTTGTGCAGACGCCCCTCCGGACACATGGCGCAGCAACCGACGCTCAAACATCGTCGTCTTTCTCGTTGGGACCCGACCGAGTGATCTCCGACTGAGATCACTTTTTGGGGGAACGCGTTGCGGAGCGCCGGGCGGGCCGCCGAACGGTGTCATGGTTTAGGCCGATTTGAACACTTTCCGCACAGCCTTGGTTCCGCAGAGTGAATAAGGGGCCCAATAGCAGATCTCGGCTTGACTGGCCCGGATCGGCGCACTTGTAATTTCACTCGTGTCGTTCACCCGAAATCGGCACAGCAGCACCACGGGGACGCACAGACAGACGAGGGGCGCACATGACCGAGCTGGTTCAGGAACTGCTGGTCGAGGACGCGGACGAGGAACTCGGCTGGCAGGAGCGCGCACTGTGCGCCCAGACCGACCCCGAGTCCTTCTTCCCCGAGAAGGGCGGCTCCACGCGCGAGGCCAAGAAGGTCTGCCTCGCCTGCGAAGTCCGCTCCGAATGCCTTGAGTATGCACTCGCGAACGACGAACGATTCGGTATCTGGGGCGGCTTGTCCGAGCGTGAACGCCGCCGACTGAAAAAGGCCGCGGTCTGAACCCCCGTCGGCCCGCGCCGCACGACCGGTACGGCACACATATCCCTCAAACAATGCGCAACGAACGGCCCGTCGCCCAGGGGTTATCCACAGGCGGCGGGCCGTTCCTGTGCCAGCCGTTAGTGTGGGGCCCCGTCCGAGACGCCCCGGCGCCCCCGCAGGGCGCAGGCGTCCACCGCAGTCCATCGAACCGGGGCCCGTACCTCGATGTCCGTGCACAGCCATTCGGCAGCCCACCAAGAGGCCGCCGCCGCCGGGTTCGACCCGACACACCCGCCCGCGTTCCCGCGGCACATCGTGACCGCCGTCCTCGTCTCCCACGACGGCGCCCGCTGGCTGCCCGACGCCCTGGCCGGGCTCCTCGGCCAGGAGCGCCCCGTGCAGAACGCCGTGGCCGCGGACACCGGCAGCGCGGACGACTCCGCCCGGCTCGTCACCGAGGCGCTCGGCGCCGACCGCGTGCTGCACCTCGCCCGCCGCTCCGGCTTCGGCACCGCTGTCGACGAGGCCGTCCGCGCCGCCGCCGTCCTCACCCCCGAAGAGCTGCCGTACCTCAAGCGCCCCAGCGGCTGGGACCCGGTGAGCCGCACCTGGCGCGACGAGACGTACGACATGCCGGAACTGCCGCACGGCGAGCCCGTGCAGTGGCTCTGGCTGCTCCACGACGACTGCGCGCCCGACCCCGACGCCCTCTCCGAAATGCTCCGCGTCGTCGAGAACGAACAGGAGCTCGGCAAGGAAGTCGCCGTCGTAGGCCCCAAACTCCGTGGGTGGTACGACCGCAGGCAACTCCTCGAGGTCGGCGTCTCCATCGCCAACAGCGGCCGCCGCTGGACCGGCCTCGACCGGCGCGAACAGGACCAGGGCCAGCACGACCACGTCCGTCCCGTGCTCTCCGTCTCCACCGCGGGCATGCTGATCCGCCGCGACGTCTACGAACAGCTGGGCGGCTTCGACCGCCGCCTGCCGCTGATGCGCGACGACGTCGACCTGTGCTGGCGCGCACACGCCGCGGGCCACCGCGTCCTCGTCGCCCCCGACGCCGTCGTCCGGCACGCCGAGGCCTCCTCGCGCGAGCGCCGCACCGTCGACTGCGTCGGCCGCACGGCGACGTCACCGCACCGCGTCGACAAGGCCGGCGCCACGTACACCCTGCTCGTCAACGCCCGCACGGCCGTGCTCCCCTGGGTGCTCTTCAGAGTCGTCGTCGGCACCCTCCTGCGCACCGTCGCCTACCTCGTCGGCAAGGCGCCCGTGCAGGCCCTCGACGAAGTCGCGGGGCTCCTCGCCACCCTGCTGCGGCCAGGACGCCTCCTCGCCGCCCGTAAACAGCGCGGCAAGCCCGTGCCCGACGCGGGCGAGATGCGCGCCCTCTTCCCGCCGCCCGGCGCCACGGTGCGCGCCACCGTCGAACAGGCCGCGGGCAGCCTCGTCGGACGCAACGACGCCGAAGCCCCCGCGGGCGCGGGACGGCACGGAGCCGTCGAGTCGGGACCCGGCGGCGACGACGCCGACTTCCTGGAGATCGAGCAGTTCGCCCGCCTCAAGCGCATCGCCCGCAAACCGGGACCGATGCTCTTCGTAGTACTCCTCTTCGCCTCCCTCATCGCCTGCCGCGCCCTGCTCGGCTCCGGCGCTCTCGCGGGCGGCGCCCTGCTGCCGGCACCCGCGGACTCCTCGGACCTGTGGGCGCGCTACCTGAACGTCTGGCACCCCGTAGGCACCGGCGGCACCCAGGGCGCACCGCCCTACGTCGCGCTCGTCGCGGGCCTGTCCACGCTCTTCTTCGGCTCCACCGGACTCGCGGTCACGGTCCTGCTCGTCGGCTCCGTCCCCCTCGCGGGCTTCGCCGCGTACTTCGCCTCGCGCCCGCTCGTCACCTCGCGCCTGCTGCGCGCCTGGGCATCGATCGCGTACGCCTTCCTGCCCGCCGCCACCGGCGCCCTCGCCGGCGGCCACATCGGCACCGCCGCCCTCGCCGTCCTGCTGCCGCTCATCGCCCGCGCGGGCATCGCCGCGAGCGGCCTCGCGGCCCCGCACGGCACCCGCGGCACCTGGCGCGCCACCTGGGCGTACACGCTGCTCCTGACCCTCGCCACGGCCTTCGCGCCCATCGTCTGGCCGATCGCTCTGGTCCTCGGCCTCGCCCTCCTCGTGGTGCGCCGGGGCGACATCACGGCGTACGGCCTGCGGTTCCTCGCCGCGCTCGGCACCCCGCTGCTCGTCCTCGCCCCCTGGTCCCTGACGCTGCTGCCCTTCGGTTTCTTCAAGGAAGCGGGCCTGGAGTTCGGCGCCGACTCCGCGACCGCCACCGACCTGCTCGGCGCCAGCCCCGGCGGCCCCGGCACCGTGGACGGCCTGCTGCTCATCGGCATCGTCCTCGCCGCGCTCGGCGCCCTGCTGCGCGGCGAGCGGCAGCGCGCGGTCCGCACCGCATGGGCCGCCGCCCTGGTCTCGCTGGTCTTCGCCGTCCTGTCGAACGGCTCGACCTGGGCAGGACCCGCCACGCTCGGCTACGGAATCGCGCTCCTGGCCGCCGCCGCACTCGGCGCCGACGGCGCACGCGCGCGTGTCGCCGAGCAGAGCTTCGGCTGGCGCCAGCCGGTCGCCGCGCTCATCGCGTTCGCCGCGGCCGCGGGACCGCTGCTCGTCGCCGCGGGCTGGATGATCGGCGGCGCCGACGGCCCGCTGGAGCGCCGCGACCCCGTGCAGGTGCCCGCCTTCGTCGCGGAGGAGAGCGGCACGGAGGACCAGGCCCGCACCCTCGTCCTCGGCAGCGACTCCGCCGCCCAGGTCTCCTACTCGCTCGTACGGGGCTCGGGCGCCCGGCTCGGCGACGCGGAACTCGCCGCGGCGGCCGCCGACGACGAGCGGCTCGACAAGATCGTCGCCCGCCTCGTCGCGGGCTCCGGCGCCGACCAGGCGGACCAGCTCGGCGGCTACGCGGTGCGGTACGTCCTCGTACGCGACGGAGCGCCCCGCCAGATGAGCCGCACCCTGGACGCGACCCCGGGCCTGACCCGGCTCAGCCAGGAGGACGGCAGCGCCCTGTGGCGCGTGGACCGGCAGGTGGCCCGCGCCGCCGTCGTCCCGAAGACGGGCGACCCCGAGCCCGTCGCGGCAGGTCCCGTCGAGCTCCACACGAAGATCGAGTCCGGCGACGAGGGCCGCGTCCTGCGCCTCGCCGACTCCGCGGACCCGGGCTGGACGGCGACCCTCGACGGCCGCCCGCTGCCCCGCACCACGGTCGACGGCTGGGCCCAGGGCTTCGAACTGCCCACCGCGGGCGGCCGACTGGACGTCACCTACGACACCCCGATGACCCACACGGCCTGGCTGTGGGCGCAGGGCGCGCTCGCCGTCGTCCTCGTGGTGATGGCCCTGCCGGGCCGCCGCCGCGACGTCGACGACGACCTGCCCGACGAGCCCGTCGTCCCGGCCCAGGCCGTCGAGGGCGAGGGCCGCAGGGCGCGCAGGCTGCGGGCCCAGAACGAGCAGGCGGCCCAGGAGGCGGGCCAGGACGTACCGCCTCCTCCTTCGGAGGAGGCACTCGCCGCGGTCCCGCACCAGCAGTCGCAGTCCTACGACGCGTGGCAGGCCCCCGCCTCCGCGGGCGCCGAGCAGAGTGCGTACGACGTCGGGCAGCAGTATCAGGGCTGCCAGTACCAAGGCGGCCAGTACCCGTCAGGGACGTACGTGCAGGAGGCGTACCAGCAGGACGCCTACCAGAGCGGCGCCCAGTACGACCCGTACGCGTCCTACGGAGGGGCGGGCGGTGTCTACGGAGGAGGGCACCAGCAGTATGGGCAGTCCTTCGACGCGTCGTACGACGCGTCCTACGACCGCCATCAGCAGCACCAGGGCCAGTCGCATCAGGGCCAGTCGCATCAGGACCAGCAGCAGCCCCCGATGCCGCCGCCGCCCCCGCAGCCGCCCCACGGCACCGACAGTGAGCGCCCCGACGGGAGCCAGCAGTGAACCGCACCACCCAGTCCCTGATCGCCGTGGTCGTCGCGCTCGGCGCCGTCACCGGGTTCGCCGCGTTCGGCGGCTCGGACGGCACGGACGACGCCGGGGCGAAGGCCGCGGTGCGGCTGCCCGTCGAGCGCACCAGCCTGCTCTGCCCGGTGCCCAGCTCCTCCGACCTCGCCGAGACCTCGTACACCGCGTTCACCCCCAAGGCGGACGGAGCCGAGGACAAGGGCAAGGCGGAACTGCTGCCCGTCAGCAAGGCACTCACGGACGCCGCCAAGGAGAAGGACAAGAAGGCCAAGCCCTTCCTGTCCCAGAAGGCGCCCGGCGAGCCGGTCGCGGGCGAGGCGTCCGGCGCCGAGTCGCCCGCGCTCATCGGCACCGCCGACGGCGGGCTCGCCCCCGGCTGGACCGTGCAGCAGACCACGACGTACGCGGCGGGCAGCGGCCGCGGCATGCACGGCACCAACTGCACGGCGCCCGACACGGACTTCTGGTTCCCCGGCGCGAGCACCGCCAAGGACCGCAGCGACTACATCCACCTGACGAACCCGGACGACTCCGCCGCCGTCGTCGACGTGGAGCTCTTCGGCCCCGACGGCGAGGTCACGTCCGCGGTGGGCGACTCGATCCAGGTCCAGCCGCACTCCAGCGTCCCGGTGCTGCTGTCCACGCTCGCCGACAAGAAGGTCACCAACCTCACCATGCACGTGACCGCGCGCAGCGGACGCGTCGCGGCCGCCGTGCAGTCCTCCGACGAGAAGCTGGGCGGCGACTGGCTGCCCGCGTCGGCCGACCCCGCCGACAGCCTCGTCCTGCCCGGCATCCCCAAGGACGCCACCTCGGTCCGCCTGGTGGCCTACACGCCGGGCTCCGACGACGCCGACCTGAAGGTCCAGCTCGCCTCGCCGACCGGCACCATCACCCCGGCCGGGCACGAGAGCCTCCAGGTCAAGTCCGGCATGACGGCCGCCGTCGACCTCGGCGACATCACCAAGGGCGAAGCGGGCTCGCTGGTCCTGTCGCCGACCGACAGGTCGGTGCCCGTGGTGGCGGCCCTGCGGGTCACCCGCGGCAAGGGAAGCAAGCAGGAGACGGCGTTCATCCCGGCGACCCCCGCGGTCGGCGCGCGCGCCACGGTCGCCGACAACCGCGCCAAGGGCTCCACGCTCTCGCTGGTCGCCCCGGAGAAGTCGGCGAAGGTGAAGGTCACGGCGTCCGCGGGCACCGAGGGCGGCTCACCGGCCACCAAGACGTACACGGTCAAGGGCGGCACCACCCTGGAGATCGCGGACCCGCCGGCGCCCGCGGGCCTGAAGGGTGCGTACGCGCTCACGGTGGAGCCGGTCTCCGGCGGCCCGGTCCACGGATCGCGGATGCTGTCGGCGCCCGAGGAAGGCCTCCCCATGTTCACCGTCCAGCCGCTGCCGGACGACCGGGGGACGGTGGAGGTGCCGAAGGCGGAACGGGATCTGGCGGTGCTCCAGAAGTAGACCTGGCGGTGCTCCAGAAGTAGGTCCGGCGGTCCTTCAGGAGGGGAACGGACGTCCCGCGCGGGGGCGGCGGCTCACTCCTCGTCCCCGTAGCGCGGGTCCACCGACTCGGGGGAGAGGCCGAGCAGCTCCGCGACCTGCTCGACGACCACCTCGTGCACGAGGTGCGCCCGCTCGTCGCGCCCCTTCGTACGGATCTCCACGGGGCGGCGGTAGACCACCACCCGCGCGGGCCGCCCCTCGGCCGCCGAGATCGTGCCGCCCAGCGGCACCACCTCGTCCTGCCAGTCCGCGTCGGGCCCGCCCACGGGCGGCACCTCAAGCACCACGAACTCGATCTCCGTGAGCTGCGGCCAGCGCCGCTCGAGCCGCTCCACGGAGTCCTGCACGAGGTCGGTGAAGGCCTCCCCCCGGCTGGTGGAGAGCGGTACCTGAGGCGGAGCCACGGGGCCGCGCATGCCCCGGCCGTGGCGGTCGCGGCGGCGGGGCCTCGGGTCGGCGGCGCGGGGCTGTACGGGGTCGTCCATCACTGACGAAGCGTAGTCCCCGAGATCGGCCTTTCCGCGCGGTGCGCGACATGTCGCTTCATGACCGTTCCCGACGAGCTTGGACTCAATTCCGTATCTCTCCTGGACCGTCGATCTCACGCCAAATGACCTGATCCAAGCTATGTGATGACCGGATTCAACCCCACCCGCCCCAGTGGCCACTGGTGTCTTCGCAGGTCAAGCAGGTGTTCGGGTGACGCGCCGGTGGACGGACCGTCAGACGACACGGTGGAGTGACCTCATGGAGAGTCGTCGCGGCCCGCTCAAGAGTGCGGTACCGTCCAACGCTGTGAGCCCTGTACGTCGCTGTTCGCGCACCGCTTGCGGCCGTCCCGCCGTCGCGACGCTGACGTACGTCTACGCCGACTCGACCGCGGTCCTCGGCCCCCTCGCCACCTACGCCGAACCCCACTGCTACGACCTGTGCGCCGAGCACTCCGAGCGCCTCACCGCGCCCCGCGGCTGGGAGGTCGTCCGGCTCGCCGACGCCTCGGGCCCGGCCCGCCCCTCCGGCGACGACCTCGAAGCGCTCGCCAACGCCGTGCGCGAGGCCGCCCGCCCCCAGGAGCGCGCGGCGGAGGCCGGCGGCGGCGCCCGCAGGGCCGACCCCATGGAGGTCGCGCGCCGCGGCCACCTGCGAGTGCTGCGCTCACCGGACAACTGAGCCCCCGGCCCCGCCGGCTCCGGGCACGCCTCCGCGCCCTTCACCGGATCTTCGCCGTCCGCATCGTTGACGCGTGTTTGCCGAGGCCCTGAGGATTTCGCCACCCCACAGCCGGGAGGCGTCCTGTGTTCGTGCAGCAACTGGAGCCCGTGGCCGACTCGCTCGGCCTGTCCGCACTCGTCGCGACCCTGCCCCTCCTGACCGTCCTCGTCCTCCTCGGCGCCGTCCGCATGAAGGCCCACAGGGCCGGACTCATCGGCCTCGCCGTCGCCGTCCTCGTCGCCTGGCTCGCGTACGGCATGCCGCTCGGCCAGACCGCCTCCAGCGCCGCCCAAGGGGCCCTCTTCGGCCTTTTCCCCATCCTGTGGATCGTCGTCAACGCCCTGTGGGTGTACCGCATGACGGTCCGCACCCGGCACTTCGACATCCTCCGCCGCTCCTTCGGCAGGCTCTCCGACGACCCGCGCATCCAGGCACTCGTCGTGGCGTTCTGCTTCGGCGCGCTCCTGGAGGCGCTCGCCGGCTTCGGGGCGCCCGTCGCGATCAGCGCCGTCATGCTCGTCGCGCTCGGCTTCGACCCGGTGCGCGCCGCGGTCGTCGCCCTCGTCGCCAACACCGCGCCCGTGGCCTTCGGCGCGATGGGCACCCCCGTGGTGACGCTGGCTCAGGTGACGGGCCTGCCGCTCGACACCGTCGCCACGGTCGTCGGCCGCCAGACACCGCTGCTCGCCCTGGTCGTGCCACTGCTCCTGGTGGTCCTCGTGGACGGGCGGCGCGGCCTCCGCGAGACCTGGGTGCCCGCCCTGGCCTGCGGATCTGCCTTCGCCGTCGCACAGTTCGTGGCATCCAACTTCGTCTCCGCGCAGCTCGCCGACATCGGCGCGGCCCTGGCGGGCGCCGCCGCGCTCATGGCCGTGCCGCACGCGCGCAGGCCCGCCGCCGAACCCGTCCGCGCCGCGGTCCTCACCGGCGCACGCAGCGAAGACCTCGACCAGCACGACCCGCGCCCCGAAGTGCTGCGCGCCTACGCCCCGTACGCCCTCATCGTCGCCGTCTTCTCCCTCGCCCAGATCCCCGCCGTCAAGGACTTCCTCGCGAAGGCGACCCGCACCTTCGACTGGCCCTTCCTGAACGTCGCCGACCCCTCCGGAGACCCGGTCGGCGGCAACGTCTTCTCGCTGCCGCTGGTGTCCACGGGCGGGACGCTGGTACTGCTCGCGGGCGTGGGCACCGCCGCCGTCATCGGGGTGCACGCGCGCGTGGCGGTACGGGAATGGGGGGCCACCGTCCACGAACTGCGCTTCGCGATCCTCACCGTGACGTCCGTGCTGGCCCTCGCGTACGTCATGAACCTCTCCGGGCAGGCCGCCACGATCGGGCACTACGTAGCGGCCGCCGGCGCGGGACTCGCCTTCCTGTCACCCGTGCTCGGCTGGTTCGGCGTCGCGGTGACCGGCTCCGACACCTCCGCCAACGCGCTGTTCGGCGCCCTCCAGGTGACGGCCGCTCAGCAGTCCGGGCTCTCCCCGGAACTCCTCGCCGCCGCCAACAGCTCCGGCGGCGTCCTCGGCAAGATGATCTCCCCGCAGAACCTCACGATCGCGTGCGCCGCCGTCGGACTCGCGGGCAAGGAGGGCGACCTGCTGCGCAAGGTGCTGCCGTGGAGCCTCGGCCTGCTCCTGGTGATGTGCCTGATCGTGGTGGGGCAGAGCACGGCCGTCCTCGGCTGGATGCTGCCGTGAGGTGTCCGTGGCGCGAGACCCGCGGCCGGGGCCCGGCCCGCTGTCGGCGCCAGCGGGTAGTTTTGTGATGCGCGGAGGACTCTCCGTGCGCGCTGAACTCGCAGAACCTGCAGAGAGGGTTGGCCGTGACTGCTGATCTGTCCCAGATCGTGAAGGCGTACGACGTCCGCGGGGTGGTCCCGGACCAGTGGGACGAGTCGCTCGCCGAGCTGTTCGGGGCGACCTTCGCGCGGGTCACGGTGGCGGACGCGATCGTCGTCGGCCACGACATGCGCCCCTCGTCGCCGGGCCTCTCGCGCGCCTTCGCGCGCGGCGCCGCCGCCCTCGGCGTCGACGTCACGGAGATCGGGCTGTGCTCGACGGACCAGCTGTACTACGCGTCGGGGGCGCTGAACCTGCCGGGCGCGATGTTCACGGCGTCGCACAACCCCGCCCAGTACAACGGCATCAAGATGTGCCGGGCCGGCGCCGCCCCCGTCGGCCAGGACACCGGACTCGCCGAGATCCGCGCCCTCGTGGAGCGCTGGCGCGACTCCGGTGCCCCCGAGTCCGCGGCGACCCCGGGCACCGTCACCCGGCGCGACACCCTCACCGACTACGCGGCGCACCTTCGCGGCCTCGTCGACCTGACCGCCATCCGCCCCCTCAAGGTCGTCGTCGACGCGGGCAACGGCATGGGCGGACACACGGTCCCCACCGTCTTCGACGGCCTGCCCCTCGAACTCGTGCCGATGTACTTCGAACTCGACGGCACGTTCCCCAACCACGAGGCCAACCCGCTGGACCCGGCCAACATCGTGGACCTGCAGCAGCGGGTCCGCGAGGAGGGCGCCGACCTCGGCATCGCCTTCGACGGCGACGCGGACCGCTGCTTCGTCGTCGACGAGAACGGGGACCCGGTCTCCCCGTCGGCCATCACCGCCCTGGTCGCCTCCCGCGAGCTCGCCAAGCACGGCGGCAAGGGCACGGTCATCCACAACCTCATCACCTCCTGGTCGGTCCCGGAGGTCGTGAAGGAGAACGGCGGCACACCGGTCCGCACGCGCGTGGGCCACTCCTTCATCAAGGCGGAGATGGCCAGGACCGGCGCGATCTTCGGCGGCGAACACTCGGCGCACTACTACTTCAAGGACTTCTGGAACGCGGACACCGGCATGCTCGCCGCGCTCCACGTCCTCGCGGCCCTCGGCGGCCAGGAAGGCCCGCTCTCCGGACTCGTCGCCCAATACGACCGCTACGCGGGCTCCGGCGAGATCAACTCCACCGTCGACGACCAGACCGCCCGCCTCGCCGCGATCAAGACGGCGTACGAGGACCAGGACGGCGTCACCCTCGACGAGCTCGACGGACTCACCGTGACCGCCGCCGACTGGTGGTTCAACGTACGCGCGTCGAACACCGAGCCCCTCCTGCGCCTGAACGTGGAGGCACGCGACGAGACGACGATGGCCAAGGTGCGGGACGAGGCGCTGGGGATCATCCGCGCCTGACGCCCACCGCGAGCAGCGGCAGTGCCGTCGCCACCGGCCACGGCACTGCCCTTCCGCACCGCAGACCCCGTGACGGCCCCCACGCCCCGCCCCGCTCGGAGGTAGGCTGACCAGGCCGCATCCTGCGCGGCGGCGGCGCGGTTCTCGGCGGGCGGACCACCGCGTGCGAACACCCCGCCGCAGCAGCGCACCACCCATCACATCCGTTCGAAGGGACCCACCCCATGCCGCTCGAAGCCGGCCTCCTGGAGATCCTCGCCTGCCCGGCCTGCCACGCTCCCCTCAAGGAGACGGAGACCGAGCTGGTCTGCACGGCGGACGCCAAGGAATGCGGCCTCGCCTACCCGCTCCGCGACGGCATCCCCGTACTCCTCGTCGACGAGGCACGCCGCCCCGCGTAGCGACAGCAACCGGTCACCGACCGGCACCCGCAGGAAGCCGCGCCCCGCGATCGGAGACCTGACCCCATGCTCGACGAGTCGCATCTCGACGACCCCGAGGCGCTCGCCCGCGCCGACCGCCGCGGACTGCTCCGCGGCGCGGCGGAGGCAGGCGCCCGCGTCCGCACCGCCGCCCGGCACGCCGGGGAGGCGGGGCTCACCGAGCTCAAGCCCGACGGCCGCCCCCGCGCCGTCCTCCTCGCGGGCCCCGGCACCGCCGCCGCCTGCGTGGCCGACCTCCTCGACGGCCTCGTGGGCTCCGGGTGCCCCGTGATCAGGCTGGCCCCGACCGGCGTCGCACCCGCCGCCGGAGCCCTGCGCTGGGCGCTGCCCGGCTGGGTCGGCCCCGTCGACCTGTTGCTCATCGCCACCCCCGACGGCACCGAGCCCGGCCTCTCGCTCCTCGCCGAGCAGGCCTACCGCCGCGGCTGCACCGTCGTCGCCGTCGCCCCCGCCCGCACCCCGCTCGCCGAGAGCGTGGAGGGCAGCCACGGCCTCACCGTGCCCCTGGCGACCTCGCCCTACGGCGCGTACGAGGGCGCGAACGACGAAGCCACCCGCGGCTCCGCGTCGTACGAGGCACGTCGCGTCGAGGACGAGGCCGCGCCCGGCGCCCCCGGCACCCTGTGGGCCCTCCTCGTCCCGCTCCTCGTCCTCCTCGACCGCACCGGCCTCGTCACCGCCCCCGTCGACGCCCTGCAGAAGGTCGCCGACCGCCTCGACCACGTCGCCGAACGCTGCGGGCCCGCCGTCGCGACGTACAGCAACCCCGCCAAGACGCTCGCCGCCGAGCTCACCGACGCGCTCCCGCTGATCTGGACCGAAGGGCAGTCCGCGGGCGCGGCGGGCCGCCGCTTCGCCGCCACCCTCGCCGAACTCGCCGGGCACGCCGCGCTCGCCGCCGAACTGCCCGAGGCGCTCCCCGCGCACGGCGCCGTCCTCGCGGGCAACACCACGGGCGGCGACGACACCGACGACTTCTTCCGCGACCGCGTCGACGACCCGGCGGCCCTCCGCCCGCGCGTGGTCCTGCTCCGCGACCGCCCCACGGACGCAGGCGGCCTCACCGCCGCCCCCGCCGCGCGCGAACTGGCCCACGGCCACGACGTCGCGCTCAGCGAGCTGGAACCGGAGACCGGCGACGAACTGGAAGCCCTCGCGGAGCTGATCGCCATCACGGATTTCGCCGCCGTTTACCTGGCGCTCGCCCCGAGGGGCGGATCATGACCACCGCGCCGGTCACGGTCCGGGAGGCTACGCCGGCCACGGTTCGGAGAGGCACGCCGGTCACCGGCCGGGTCACCCTTACGGGCCCCGGGCCGGCCACCCCGCCGGTCACCGTCCGGGCCGCGCCCCCGGTCACCGCCGCCGATCAGCACCCGCGTACGCAGTAAGCAAGGGAGAGCCCCTCCGTGGACCGCCTCACCAACACCATCCGCCCCTACGCATGGGGCTCCACCACCGCCATCGCCGAGCTCATCGGCGCCGAACCGAGCGGTGAACCACAGGCCGAGATGTGGATGGGCGCCCACCCCGGCGCCCCCTCACGCACCGAGCGCGGCGCACTGAACGAGGTCATCGACGCCGCCCCGGAGCGCGAGCTCGGCACGGCGGCCGCCGCCAAGTTCGGCCCGCGCCTGCCCTTCCTCCTCAAGCTCCTCGCCGCCGGCGCCCCGCTCTCCCTCCAGGTCCACCCCGACCTCGCGCAGGCCAAGGAGGGGTACGCGGACGAGCAGAACCGCGGCGTCCCCGTCGACGCCCCGAACCGCAACTACAAGGACGCCAACCACAAGCCCGAACTGATCTGCGCCCTCACGCCGTTCGACGGTCTCTGCGGCTTCCGCCCGCCCGCCGAGACCGCGGACCTCCTGGAGGCGCTGGAGGTCGACTCCCTCAAGCCGTACGTCGACCTGCTGCGCGCCCAGCCCGAAGAGGCCGCCCTGCGCGAGGTCCTGACGGCCGTACTGACCGCCGACCCCGAGCAGATGACCGAGACGGTCGCCGACGTCACGGCCGCCGCCCAGCGCCTCGGCGGTGCCTACGAGCCGTACGCCGGCATCGCCCACCACTACCCCGGCGACCCCGGCGTCATCGCGGCGATGCTCCTCAACCACGTCCGGCTGCAGCCCGGCGAGGCCCTGTTCCTCGGCGCCGGCGTCCCGCACGCCTACCTCGACGGCCTCGGCGTGGAGATCATGGCCAACAGCGACAACGTCCTGCGCTGCGGCCTGACCCCCAAGCACGTAGACGTCCCCGAACTCCTGCGCATCGTGCGCTTCGAGGCGACCGACCCCGGCGTGCTGCGCCCGGAGGCATCGCCCGACGGCGAAGAGGTCTACGAAACCCCCATCGACGAATTCCGCCTCTCCCGCTTCGTCCTCCCCGAGGGCACCGCCCCGCACGACCTCACCGCCGCGACGCCGCAGATCCTGCTCTGCACGGCGGGCTCGGTTCACGCGGGCGAACTCACCCTGACGCCCGGTCAGTCCGCATTCGTCCCCGCGGGCGAAAAGGCCGAAGTGTCCGGCGCTGGCACGGTTTTCCGGGCCACTGTGGTGGCCTGACGCACCAGCGCCCTCCCGTGCTGCAACAATGACCCACCGCAAAGGGCGGGCAAAGCCCCGCCCGACAGGGTCGATACGTACGAAGGCGAAGGGACACCCCGCACTCATGAGCGCGTCAGGCGGAACAAAGGCGATTGTCGCGGCACTCGCCGCGAACCTCGCGATCGCGGTGGCGAAGTTCGTCGCGTTCATCTTCAGCGGCTCGTCGTCGATGCTCGCCGAGAGCGTCCACTCGCTCGCCGACTCCGGCAACCAGGGCCTGCTGCTCCTCGGCGGCAAGAAGGCGCAGCGCGAGGCGACCCCGCAGCACCCGTTCGGCTACGGCCGCGAGCGCTACATCTACGCCTTCCTCGTCTCCATCGTCCTCTTCTCGGTCGGCGGCATGTTCGCGATCTACGAGGGCTACGAGAAGATCAAGGACCCGCACGAGCTGGAGCACTGGTACTGGCCCGTCGGGGTCCTGGTCTTCGCGATCATCGCCGAGGGCTTCTCCTTCCGTACCGCCATCAAGGAGTCCAACCAGACGCGCGGCGGCCTCAGCTGGGCGCAGTTCGTCCGCCGCGCCAAGGCTCCCGAGCTGCCCGTCGTCCTCCTGGAGGACCTCGGCGCGCTCGTCGGCCTGATCCTCGCCCTCGGCGGCGTCGGCCTCGCCCTGGCCACCGGCGACGGCGTCTGGGACGGCATCGGCACGCTCTGCATCGGTGTCCTGCTCATCCTGATCGCGATCATCCTGGCCGCGGAGACCAAGTCCCTGCTGCTCGGCGAGGCCGCGGGCACGGAAGAGGTCACCAAGATCGAGAAGGCCGTGGTCGACGGCGACACCGTCACCAAGGTCATCCACATGCGCACGCTCCACCTCGGCCCCGAGGAACTGCTCGTCGCCGCCAAGATCGCCGTTCAGCACGACGACACGGCCACCGAGGTCGCCAGCGCGATCAACGCGGCGGAGGAGCGTATCCGCGCCGCCGTCCCGATCGCCCGCGTGATCTACCTCGAGCCGGACATCTACAGCGAGTCGGCCGCAGCCGCGGGCGAGAACCCGGCGAAGTCGCCCGGCGGCCACTGAGCCCGTCGCGCTCCTACGTCTGTACGTCGAGTCGCGCGCGTACGCCTGTACGTCGATGGGGCCCCGCACCGAGCATGGTGCGAGACCCCATCGACGTAACGGGGGAAACCCTGCCGCTACCGGACCTCGCGCAGCACGTCGAGGATCGCGGCGTCGTCCGGCGCGGCCTCGAGCCGCTCACGGAAGCCCGTGTCCATGAGCTTGCGCGACAGGAGCGCGAGGATCCGCAGGTGCTCGTCGCCCGCGGCCGCCTCCGGCACGGAGATCATGAAGATCAGCTTCGCCTTCGTACCGTCCAGCGAGCCCCACTCGATGCCCTCCGGCGACCGCGCGAACCCGACGAGCGGCGAGTCCACGGCGTCCGTCTTGGCGTGCGGAATGGCGATCTCCTCGCCGAGCCCCGTGGTGCCCTGCGCCTCGCGCCGCAGCGCGGTCCGCACGAGCTCCTCGACGTCGTTGACCTTGCCGGTGGAGGCAAGCAGCGCCGCCATCTCCCGGATGGCCGCTTCCTTGTCGGCGGCGGCCAGCCGGACCTCGACGGTCTGCTCGGTGAGGTAGCCGGAGAGGACCTCACCGGCCTGCTCCTCCTTCGCGGGCGCGGGGGAGGGAACGGCAGGCTGCTTCTGCGCCGTCCCGCCCTGTGAGGACCCGGCGGCCACGGCCGCGCCGCTCGCGGTGGTACCGACCCCCGCGAGCACCGGCTCGGGACCGCCGAGCCCGCCCTGTGCGCCCTGCGCGTCGGCCGGGGATGCCCCACGCCGCTTGCGCTCGCTCAGGTCGACCAGCGTCACGGTGGCGAGCGCCGTGACGACCGAACCGATGGCGAGGGCGACGAAGAACATCGGCACCCCGCCGACCGCACCAAGCACCGCCACGATCGGCCCGCCGTGCGGCACCGCGTCCTTCACGCTCGCCATGCCGGCGATGGCACCGGCGACGGCGCCACCGAGCATGTTGGCGGGAATGACCTGCGCGGGCCGCGCGGCGGCGAACGGAATGGCCCCTTCGGAGATCCCGAAGAATCCCATGAACAAGGACGCCAGCCCGGTCTCCCGTTCCTGCTCGGTGTAGAGCCGCTTGCGGAGCAGCGTCGCGAGACCCTGCCCGAGCGGCATGACCGGGATGGCAGCGGCGCACATGCCCATGACGGTCTGGTTGCCGGTCGCGATGAGTCCCGCGCCGAACAGGAAGGCCGTCTTGTTGACGGGACCGCCCATGTCGAAGGCGATCATCAGCCCGAGGATCGCGCCGAGCAGGATCGCACTCGTACCCGTCATCCCGCTGAGCCAGCTGGTCAGATGCTCGAAGACCCACGAGATGGGCTTGCCGATGACGTAGATGAAGAACAGCCCGAGCGCGGTCGTCGCGATGATGGGGATCACGATGATCGGCATGATCGGCTGGACGAACTTCGGAACCTTGACCTTCTTGATCCACAGCACCAGATAACCGGCCAGGAAACCGGTGACGATGGCGCCGATGAAGCCCGCGCCCGCCTTGGAGTCGTACAGCTCGCCGGTGTTCGCGATCCAGCCGCCGATCATGCCCGGCACCAGCGCGGGCCGGTCGCCGATCGCGTACGCGATGTATCCCGACAGGATCGGCACCATCAGCGTGAACCCGATGGTGCCGATCTGGTTGACGTGCATCCAGAACGAGTCGTCCGGAATGACGAGCCCGCCCTTGGGGTCGGTGTGCCCGCCGAGCGAGAGCGAGATGGCGATCAGCAGCCCGCCGACCACGACGAACGGAATCATGTACGAGACGCCGTTCATCAGCGCCTTGTACGCGACGCTCCGCTCCCGACCGCCGCCTCCGCTGCCTCCGCCGCCGGTCGCGGCACCTTCCGCGGCGCCACCGCCCGCACCCCCGCCGTGCACGGGCGCGCTCCGCACCTGCTCGATGAGCTGCTCGGGGCGGCTGATGCCCTCGGAGACGCCGACGGACAGCACACGCTTACCGGCGAACCGGCTGCGGTCCACGTCCTTGTCGGCTGCGATGATGATGCCGTCGGCTTCTCTGACATCGTTGTCAGTCAGGACGTTCTCGGCCCCGATGGAGCCCTGCGTCTCCACCTTCATGTCGACGCCGAGGCTCTCCGCGGCCTGCGAGAGCTTCTCGGCGGCCATGTACGTGTGAGCGATGCCGGTCGGACAGGCGGTCACGGCGAGCAGCTTGAGCTTCTTCCGCTCGCCGCTGCCACCGCCTATGGGGGGGTCGGCCGGACTGGTCACGTGGATCTCCTTAAGCCTTTGCTCCGAACAAGATCGCGCAAATGTTCCCGATCTCAAGGCATCCTGCAACACGTAAGCGCAGGATCAAAAGCGCAAAGGTCCCATCTCGTCCAGGTCTGACGGCCTCATGACGCCCTGCTCGCCAGACATCACGTCACCGAAGGCGGGCTGGGGCTTGCTGGGCCAATCGGTGTAGCTTGGACACGAGCCAGACGTCGCTGCTGATGGCGGTCGGGCGGTCCGCGCACGGGCTGTCCGAGGGAGAGAGGGCCTCCGACGGACTGCGCTGCGCGCGTCGGTGCACCGGTGTGGCCACCTCCGTGTCCACCCAACACACCCAACGCCGCAGGTCAGCCATGTCCACCCTCGACCCATCCACGAGGAGCAGCTCACTCATGACTCTCATCAACGGCAAGGACTTCAAGGTCGCCGATCTCTCGCTGGCCGCGTTCGGCCGCAAGGAGATCACGCTGGCCGAGCACGAGATGCCCGGTCTGATGGCGATCCGCAAGGAATTCGCCGCCACCCAGCCGCTCGCCGGAGCCCGCATCATGGGCTCGCTGCACATGACCGTGCAGACCGCTGTGCTCATCGAGACCCTGGTCGCGCTCGGCGCCGAGGTCCGCTGGGTCTCCTGCAACATCTTCTCCACCCAGGACCACGCGGCCGCGGCCATCGCGGTCGGCCCCAACGGCACGCCGGAGGACCCGCAGGGCGTGCCGGTCTTCGCCTGGAAGGGCGAGACCCTGGAGGAGTACTGGTGGTGCACGGAGCAGGCGCTGACCTGGCCGAACACGCCCACCGGCGGCCCGAACATGATCCTGGACGACGGCGGTGACGCCACCCTCCTGGTCCACAAGGGCGTCGAGTACGAGAAGGCCGGCAAGGTCCCCGCCGTCGACACGGCCGAGAACGACGAGCACCGCGTCATCCTGCAGCTCCTCAACCGCACCATCACCGAGGGCTCGCAGAAGTGGACCCAGCTCGCCTCGGAGATCCGCGGCGTGACCGAGGAGACCACCACGGGCGTGCACCGTCTGTACGAGATGCAGCGCGACGGCCAGCTCCTCTTCCCCGCGATCAACGTGAACGACGCGGTGACGAAGTCGAAGTTCGACAACAAGTACGGCTGCCGGCACTCCCTGATCGACGGCATCAACCGCGCCACGGACGTCCTGATCGGCGGCAAGACCGCCGTCGTGTGCGGCTACGGCGACGTCGGCAAGGGCTGCGCGGAGTCGCTGCGCGGCCAGGGCGCCCGGGTGATCGTCACCGAGATCGACCCGATCTGCGCGCTGCAGGCGGCGATGGACGGCTACCAGGTCACCACCCTGGACGACGTCGTCGAGACCGCCGACATCTTCGTCACCACGACGGGCAACAAGGACATCATCATGGCCTCGCACATGGCCCGGATGAAGCACCAGGCGATCGTCGGCAACATCGGCCACTTCGACAACGAGATCGACATGGCCGGCCTCGCGGCGATCGACGGCATCGTCAAGGACGAGGTCAAGCCGCAGGTGCACACCTGGACCTTCCCCGAGGGCAAGGTCCTGATCGTCCTCTCCGAGGGCCGCCTGCTCAACCTCGGCAACGCGACCGGCCACCCGTCCTTCGTGATGTCCAACTCGTTCGCGGACCAGACGCTGGCCCAGATCGAGCTGTTCACCAAGCAGGAGGAGTACCCGACCGACGTCTACGTGCTGCCCAAGCACCTCGACGAGAAGGTCGCCCGCCTCCACCTGGACGCCCTCGGCGTCAAGCTCACGAAGCTGAGCGCGGAGCAGGCCGCGTACATCGGCGTCGAGGTGGAGGGCCCCTTCAAGCCGGACCACTACCGCTACTGACCCCGACGGTCCTACAAGCCCGCCAGCACAATCCGGCTCAGCACAATCCGGCTCAGCGCAGCACGGAGTCACCTCAGCAGGCCCTCGCCCTCCCGGCGGGGGCCTGCCCCGTTGCCACCCGGGCTCGGCCGCGCGGCCCGCCCGGCGGATACGGCCTACCCGGCGGATACGGCCCGCCGACGCCGCACAACCCCACCGCAGGCACACGGCCGACCGGGCACGACGGGGGACCCGCCGAACCCCGGCACCGCGAACCTGCGACCGCTCGAGCCCCCCCGAAATCCGCCGCGCCCCGGGCACCGCAGGTAGGCGGACGCCGGGACACTGCGGGCCCGCAAGGGGCAATCCGGGCACGCGACCGGCCGGTCAGGGTGGATCTGCCGAGCCCCGGGCACCGGAGCTTCGCGGACGGCGGGACACCACGGACCTGCTCGGGGTATCTCGGGTACGCGGCCGACCGGACGCGGTGAATCTGCCTGCCGAGCCTCGCGCACCGCAGCTACGCGGACGGCCTCGGCGGTTCCGGCCAATCCCGCCACCGGCGGACCGCCCAGAAACATAGGTGGCCCTGCACCGAGGTCTCACGCACACCGCAGCACCACACACGTCCCCGTCAGCTCCGTGCCCTAGGCTCGCCGATGGTTCGACAGCGAGACACATGAACGGCACGCACCACCGCTCACCATCCCGCTGTCGACCCAACGCGACAGTCAGACGCGTGGACGGCACGCCCTACAGCCCACCCATCCCGCCGTGGACTCAACGCGACGGGCGTGGCGACGGCTCAGCGCCCCCGTACTCCCGCCTACGACTCACCGCCACAGCCCCGACCCCCTAGCCCCGACGTCCCAACGCCCCGACAACGCGACGCCCCAGCCCCGGCGCCCCAGCTCTCTACGAGCCGCAACGCCCCGACCCCGACCCCGACGCTCCACCGCTCCGCCACCGCCCCCCACCGGTTCAGCGCGGAAACCCGACCGAGGACCAGGACCCAAGCCCATGCCCCGCGGCCGCTATTCGCTCCACGATCCGCACGATCACACCCCCCTCGGTGAAGAACACTTCCACTGCGCACCCGGCCCCTCCGGCTGGCGCTACGTCTCCCAACGAATCACCCCCGAAGGCACCCCCGCAGGCTCCGTCGACCTCGCACTCGACGCCCGGGGCCGACCCATCCGCCTGGAACTCCGCGCAGGCGACTGGCAGGTCCGCGCCGGCGCCCTCAACGGCGTCACCTGGGTCCGCACCGACCCCACTGGCGCGCACGCCACCGAAGACAACGCCCCCGCCCACGCATTCACCGGCACATCCCCCGCTTTCCTCGTCGCAACGGCCAGGCTCCTGAACCTGACCCCCGCTTCCCCCTCGACCAGACTCCGCCTGGTCGCCTTCACGGACCCGGTCCTCGCCCCCCGCACGCTCGACCAGTCCTGGGCCCTGAAGAAAAGCGAAGCACACGCCACTGACAACGGCTCCCTGATCGTCGACGAATACCAGGTCACAGCCCTGGACACGGGCGAACAGCACGCCGTCCACATAGCCGGAGACGTAGTCCTGGCGGCCCCCGGCATCGAGCTGGAACACCTCGAGACCCCACCGTCGACCTTCGCCTGACACGGCGCCTCACGCAGGCGGCACGAACCCCGTGGCCGGGGGAGCCTCCTCCGCACCCGACCCGCCAGTGCCGGCACCACGAACACGGGGGCCAGCAGAAGCCCCAAACACACCCGGAGCACCCGGAGCACCCGGAGCACCCGGAGCACCCGGAGCACCCGGAGCACCCGGAGCACCCGGAGCACCCGGAGCACCCGGAGCACCCGGAGTAACGGGAGCAGCAAAAGCCCCGGAGTGAGCCGCAGCCACAGAGCCGCCCCCACCCCCGCCCCCGTACCCATATCCGGAGCGAGAGTCGAGCCCGCCCAGCCCACCCCCCGCTTCCGTTCCCGGCCCACCAAACGCCCGCCGAGCATCTCGAGCCTGCCGCTCATGCACGACCGCGGCGAGATACGCGGCCGCCGGCACCCCGTACGGCGCCGGCGCCCCCGTCCGCTCCACCAGATCCCCCGCGAGCCGCTCAGCCATCGCCCCGCCCACCTGCGGATCCAGTTGCCCCATCCGCGTGAGGTACTGGCGAATGGCCAGCCACAGCCCCTCGGGCACGCCGGACAGATCCAGCTCGGCGAACCGCCCGACCAGCCAGGGCGGCGGCGGAGGAACGAACGCAGCACGCCCCGCAGGCACCCGCTCACGTACGACCAGCGTCCCCGCGAACACATCCCCGAGCCGCCGCCCCCGCGCCGAGACCAGCGACGCGATGCACGCGACGACCCCGAACGTCATCAGAATCTCGACGACCCCGACGGCCCCCCGCACCAGCGCGTGCCGGAACCGGATGGGCCCGCCGTCGTCCCGCACCACCCGCAGCCCGCACGCCAGTTTCCCGAGCGACCGCCCATGGCTCAGCGTCTCCACCGCGATGGGGACACCGATCAGAACGAGTACGAAACTGGCGACCGCCACCGCGGCAGCCGCGGCATCGTCCAACGACGAAGTAGAGGCGATGATCCCGAAGGTCACCACCAGATACACCACGAAAGCCACGGCCAGGTCGATCAGCACCGCCAGCGCCCGGCTCGGCAACTTCGCGGGCCGCAGCTCCAGCGCCACCGCCTCGCCCGTCACAAGCTCACTCACGCCGGCCACCCTTCCCTGCCCTGCCGTAGGAGTGGCCAGTCTGCCAAGCTGAACAATCACGCGCCGCAGTACGAGGAGCAGTCTTCCGATGGACCTCGACGTCTTCGTGTCCGCCCACCGAGCCGAGTGGGACCGACTGGACGCCCTGCTGCGCCGTCGGCGCCGCCTCTCCGGAGCCGAGGCCGACGAACTGGTCGCCCTCTACCAGCGCACCGCCACCCATCTCTCCCTGATCCAGTCCAGCTCACCGGACCCACAGCTGACCGGACGGCTGACCCAACTGGTTGCACGCGCGCGTAGCGCCGTCACCGGCACGCGACGCGCCTCCTGGCGCGACGTGACCCGCTTCCTGACACAGGGCTTCCCCGCCGCGGTCTACCGCTCCCGACGCTGGTGGATCCCCACGGCCCTCCTGTCGACGGTCCTGGCGGCGATCATCGGCTGGTGGATCGCCGCACACCCCGAAGTGCAGTCGACGATCGCCGCCCCCAGCGAGCTCCGGCAGATGACCCGCCCCGGCGGCGAGTACGAGACGTACTACTCCAGTCACCCGGCAGCCTCATTCGCCGCCCAGGTGTGGACGAACAACGCCCAGGCAGCCGCAATGTGCCTCGTCCTGGGTGCGTTCCTGTGCTTCCCCGTCCTATGGATCCTCTTCCAGAACATGCTCAACCTCGGGGTGGGCATCGGCCTGATGTCCTCGGCCGGCCGCCTGGACACCTTCCTGGGCCTGGTCCTGCCCCACGGCCTCCTGGAGCTGACCGCAGTGTTCGTCGCGGCAGGTACAGGCCTACGTCTCGGCTGGACCGTCATCGACCCGGGCCCTCGCACGCGCCGCACGGCCCTCGCGGAAGAGGGCCGCTCCGCTCTGGGGATGGCCATCGGCCTGGCTCTGGTCCTCTTCGTCTCGGGCGCCATCGAAGGCTTCGTCACCCCGTCGGGCCTCCCGACCTGGGCCCGCATCGTCATCGGCATCGGCGCCGAAACGGCCTTCCTCGTGTACGTCTACGTGCTGGGCGGAAGAGCCGCCCGAGCAGGCGAGACGGGCGACCTCGACAGCGCCGAACGCAGCGCTTCCGTCCCTCTCGCAGCGTGATGTGCATAGGGCGCATCCGACCTGCTAGTCTCCTCATCGCCCCGGAAAAACCGTTGACACGGAAGGACCGGGGAGGTAGATTCGAACAGTTGCCTACAGCTGGACAAGTTCGGCGGTAACGGTTAATATCTTCCTGCTTCTTGAATCTCATCAATGCAAGAAGCCGCCCCGATGATTCGGAATCCGAAGCCGGTAAGACCGGCCGAAAACTTCTGATAAAGTCGGATCCGCCGGAAAGGGCAACGCGAAAGCCGAAAGGCCGGAGCGGGAACCGGAAAGGCACCGAGGAAATCGGACACGAAAGAGTCTGATAGAGTCGGAAACGCAAGAACAAAAGAAACACCGAAGGGAAGCGCCCGGAGGAAAGCCCGCGAGGGTGAGTACAAAGGAAGCGTCCGTTCCTTGAGAACTCAACAGCGTGCCAAAAGTCAACGCCAGATATGTTGATTACCCCGTCTCCAGCATCAGCTGGGACGAGGTTCCTTTGAAAAAACACAGCGAGGACGCTGTGAACCGGGGGGATTATTCCTCTCCCTGGTTCCGCTCTCGTGGTGTTGCACCGGATTACCGGTACACATTCACGGAGAGTTTGATCCTGGCTCAGGACGAACGCTGGCGGCGTGCTTAACACATGCAAGTCGAACGATGAAGCCCTTCGGGGTGGATTAG
>NZ_JBWKJS010000004.1:541035-810433 GCF_056432085.1 Streptomyces sp. NPDC045678 | reverse complement strand
CGGAGGGGGGAGGGAAGGGAATGTTGTCGGGGAAGTTTCGGCTGACCAGGGGGGAGAGGGGGGGGGGGGGCGAGGAGGACCCCAGGGGGGGGGGGGCGGGGACACGCGCCTTTTTCCCACGGCCACCTTCGTGCCTACCGCCGTTCGTAGATCCGCTTGTGGTCGCGGAGCCCGGCGAAACGGAACTGCCCGCCGTTCTGCACCGGCGTCGGGTGGTCCCCGCCGTCGGTCGGGAACGACCGCTCGTGCAGCTCCCGGTAGCCCGCGTAGTCGAGGACCGTGCGGCGCGCGATGGCCTGCCGGTGCTCGGCGGTGCGCAGCCGGTCGCGGTAGCCCGGGACGACCTGGCCCGCGAAGAACTCCGCGACGCTGCCCGACCCGTAGCTCAGGAAGCCGATGGAGCGGCCCGTGAGGTCGTCGGCCTGGTCCAGCAGCGCGGCGAGGCCGAGGTACACGGACGCCGTGTAGCTGTTGCCGATGACCCGGTTGTACGCCGTGGTCTGCCCGAGCGCCCCCTCGATGGCGTCCTTGTCGGTGTCGTGCCCGCAGTAGTTGAGCAGGTGCCGGTGGGCCTTGTACGCCATCTTGGTGAAGGGCTGGTGGTAGCAGAACGCGGCGAACTCGTCGAGTGAGTGCCCGCCCTGCTCCGAGTAGTCCTTCCAGCAGCCCTCGACGGCCTGGAGGTACGCGGAGATCGACTCCTGCCCGTCGACGAGCGCGGCGTCCCGGTAGTTGGGCCGCCAGAAGTCCATCACGTCCGCGGTGAACAGCCCGGACGGGCCGTCGAACCTGATGAGCTGCGGGTCCGCGCCGACCAGCATCGCGACGGCGGCCGCGCCCTGCGTGGCCTCGCCGGGGCTGTCCAGTTCGTACTTGGACACGTCGCTGGCGATCACGAGGACCTGCTGCGAGGGGTCCCTGGTCACCAGGCCCAGCGCGAACTGGAGCCCGGCGGTCGCCCCGTAGCAGGCCTGCTTCAGCTCGATCACGCGCGCCGCCGAGGGCAGCCCGAGCAGCGAATGGACGTACACACCGGCCGACTTGGCCTGGTCGATGGACGACTCCGTGGCGAGGACGACCGTGCGGATCCGGTCGCCGCCGTGCCGCTCCACGATCGGGGCGGCCGCGGCGGCGGCCAGCGTGACGATGTCCTCGTCGGCCGCCGGCACGCTCATCGACTCCTGGCCGATGCCGATGTGGTACTTGCCGATCTCCGTGCCGTTGTACTCGGCGAGCGCCGTGTGCGGCAGCACGAACTCCGTCGTCGCGAACGACAGGTCGTGGATTCCTGTGCCCGATTCACTGGCCATGCTCTACACACCTACCTTTTCCGTCTTGTCGCCGCGCTCCAACTGGACGTGCGCACGCATCAGTTCACCGGGGTTGGTCTGTGCGGCGAGGAGCGAGAGCTCGCCACAGAGGACCGTCGCCGCCCCGATCACCGCGAGGCGGCGGGCGTTCTCGCCGGGCTCGCGCTCGGCCCGGCAGCCGAGCCGGGCGAGGTTGGTCTCCACGAACTCGATCCCCTTGCCGTTGCCGACCGTGCCGACGATCAGGTTCGGCAGGGTGCAGGCGAAGTAGAGGTCGCCGTCGCGGTCCTCGGCCATGGTGACGCCCTGCGAGCCCTCGACGATGTTGGCCGCGTCCTGGCCGGTGGCGAGGTAGAAGCCGAGCAGCATGTTGGCGTAGTGGGCGTTCGCCGAGCGGATGCCGCCGGCGAGCAGGGTGCCGAGCATGTTCTTGCGGATGTTCAGCTGGACGACCTTCGCGGCCGTCGTGTGCAGGACGTCGGTGACGACGTCGCGCGGGATCAGGAGCTCCGTGACCACGTTCTTGCCGCGGCCCAGGATGCCGTTGATCGCGGTGGCCTTCTTGTCCGTGCAGTAGTTGCCGGAGATGGAGCCGTAGGAGATGCCCGGGATGGTGTCGAGCAGATGCTTCAGGAGGGCGTCGGACGCGAGCGTCGCCATGTTGTGCCCGGACGCGTCACCGGTGGTGAACTCGAACCGGATGAACAGCAGGTTGGCGTTGATCTCGTGCCGGATGTCGATCAGATGGGCGAACCGGCTGCAGCCGCGCACCACTTCGCGCAGCTCGTCGATGCGCGCCTCGATGGCCCGGGCGGCGACGTACGCGGTCTGCGCGTCCGTCGCCTCCACGAGCACCGAGCGGGTCATCCGCTCGTCGACGAGGGTGGCGACGATGCCGTTCTCGGCGAGCATGGAGACCTTCGCGCCGCGGCCCACGGAGGGCCACAGCGGTGTCTCGTAGGTGGCGAGCGGAACCTGGGTCTCGACGGAGGCGACGTTTCCGGTGATGCGCAGGGGGCCCACCCACCGCATCGGAACGCCGGCTATCGCGTGTGTCTCGGTCATCGGGTGCTTCCCGTCAGTTGGTGGGCGGCTTCGGCGGAGCGCGAACGCTGCGCGAACGGCCCCGTCTCGATGCCTCGGTCGGCGCAGAAGGAACGGAGTTCGCCGTGGATCAGCAGGTCACAGCGCGTCAGGTCGGCGGGGGTGCGGGCGCCGAGCATGGTCTGCAGGGCGGCGAGCTGGTCGAGCCACGTCGAGATCTGCGCGATCAGCGCGGCGACGCCCTCGTCCTTCAGGGTGCGCAGGAACCCGCCGGACGCGCCGACGCCGGACGCGCCGAGCGCCAGCGCGCGGGCGACGTCGAGCGCGTTGCGCACACCACCGGAGGCGAGGACGGGGATGCCGACGTCCTGCGTGTCGAGGAGGCAGGCCGCGGTGGACTGTCCCCAGTCGTGCATGAACGCGTACTCACCGAGTGCGCGCCGGCCGTTCTCGATGCGGGCGAAGTCCGTGCCGCCGCGGCCGCCGAGGTCCGCGACCTGGACGCCGAGGCTCTCGATGAGCAGGACGGTCTCCCGGCTGAGGCCGTTGCCGACCTCCTTGACGATCACGGGGACCTGGACGGCCGCCGCGATCTTCTCGATCTGCGGCACCCAGGAGGAGAACGACCGGTCGCCCTCGGGCATCGGCGTTTCCTGCGCGGTGTTGATGTGGATCTGCAGGGCGTTGGCCTGTACGAGGTCGATGGCGCGCTGCACCCGGTCGACCGACGCCGTCGCGTTGACGTTGGCCAGCACGAACCCGTCGGGGTTCTCCTTGCGCAGCACGCTGAACGTGTCGGCGCACGACGGGTCCTTGAAGTACGCGCTCATGGACCCGGAGGCGACGGCGACGCCGGTCTCGCGGGCGGCGATGGCCAGGTCGCGGTTGATGACGCCGGTGCTGACGCTGCCGCCGGTCATCGCGTTGATGTAGAGGGGCACCGGCCAGGAGATGCCGGCGAAGGTCGTGGCCAGGGACACGTCCGGCCGGTCGATGCCGGCCAGGGCGTGGTGGACGAACGACACCTCGTCGAACTGGTTGTGTCCGCTGTGCTGACGCTGGTGCTCGACAGCCAGCCGGACGTGGTCGTCCTTGCGTTGAGAGATCATTGTGCGTTCCCTTCCATGGCGGGACGGATCGGCAAGGGCCGCACGCCCGCCGTGGTCCACCGTTTCCGTACCTGAGCGATGTCCTGTGCCGCTTCCGCGTCGAGAAGCGCGATGCCGCAGTCGCCGCCGCCCGCTCCCGAGGGTTTGGCGGCGCCGCCGACGGCTTCGGCGGCCTCGCACAGTGCGGTCAGCCGTGGGGTGAAGATGCCGAGCCCGACCTCTTCGTCGATGCGGGCCAGCTCGTGCCGGGCGCGCCGGATCTGCCGCAGCAGGCCCTCGCCGTCACCGCCCTCGAGCGCGTCGACCGATGCCCGCACGAAGTCGTTGCTGGTCTCCACGAACCTGCGGTGCGAGGCGCTGCCCCGCCAGGTCCGCCGGTCGAGGCCGGAGACGAGGGACGAGGTGGAGGCGGGTGTCCCGGTCCAGCCGACTTCCAGTGCGAGGCCCGCGGGCCGCGGCAGCGCGCGCACTTCGTGGCCGGACCAGGGCACGCGCAGGGCCTCCTCGATGCCCGCTCTGCCGGCCAGGTCGAGGACGGCGGCCCGGTCGGGTGCCCGGTAGGTGATCCAGCCGCCCCAGGTGCCGGCGGCGAGGTCGCCGCCGGAGGCCTTGGGTTCGAGGCCCGCCGTGGCGAGCATCGCGAGCCGGAAGCGGGCGTCGCGCGTCAGGTGGAGGCCGCAGTGGGCCGCCATGGCGGCGACGGTCGCCACGACGACCGCGCCGCTCGACCCGAACCCGAACTTGGTGCCGTTGTCGTGCAGTTCGCTGCTGACCGACACGTCGAGCGCGGGTGCGGGCAGACCTCGTTCGGCGAGCAGCCGGCCGACGGTCTCGATGGCCGCCGCCACGTGGCCGAAGCTCTCGTGGAGCAGCTGCTCGTCCCGCGGTTCCGTCCCGCCGAGCCGGCCGTCCCGCCATCGGCAGTGCGCCGGGCGCGGGGCGAGGTCGGAGGAGAGTACGACGCCGGGGTCGCCGGGGTCGGACACGGTGACGGTGACGTACCGGTCGACGGCGATCAGGACGGCCGGGTTGCCCGGATCCACCACCGCGTACTCGCCGGCGACGAACAGTTTGCCCGGGGCGCGCCGGACGACCGTCGGCCGTCGCGTCACCGTCCGTCCCCGGTCAGCAGCCGGGCGCCGGGGCCGGGGCGGGCGATGTGGATTGCGCCGCCCTGCGCCGCGCCGCGCACGACGCCCGCGACCCGGTCGGCGTCCGCGTTGCGGCAGAGCACCTTCACGTTGGGTCCGGCGTCCATGGTGGCGTAGGCGAGGACGCCGTCCCGTCTGAGTCGCAGCACGCTGTCGAGGACGGTGAGCGAGGCGGGCGACATGTAGCGCACCGCGGGGCGTGCCGCCAGCATCGTGGCGTGCATGCCGAGCGCGTTGCGCTCCGCGATCTCGCCGACCGCTTCGAGGTCACCGCGGCCGAGGGCCGTGCGCATGTCGGCCAGGTCGTCCTTGCTGGAGACGGCCCACGGCTCGAAGAGCGGTGAGGTGTCGACGGTCCTGCGCATGGCCGCCCTGCTGGACACGTCCTTGGGTCCGGCGTTGACGACGGCGACGACCAGGGCGGGGTCGAGCGGCCCGGCGGGGACCGGCTCGGCGTACGAGCTGCGGTCCGCCTCCTCCTCGGTGCCCTCGTGGTGTCCGGCGTGCCAGACCACGAAGTCCCCGAAGAGGGAGCGGGACGCCGACCCGGATCCGCGCCGGGCCAGGCGGGACAGGGCGGTGGCGTCGAGGTCGAGACCGTAGGCGGCGGCCGCGGCGACGGCGAGGGCGGCGAAGCCGCTCGCCGAGGACGCGAGGCCCGCCCCGGTGGGGACGGTGTTCTCGGTGTCGACGACGGCGCGGTCGGCGACTCCGGCGCGCTCGCGCACCAGGTCGAGGAAGGTGACGATGCGCCGCCGCGCCTCCCCTTCCGCCGGTGCGCCGCCGAGCGCCACTTCGTCCTGGTCCGCCCCGGGCACCCGTCGGACGCTGGTGGTGGTCGGGAAGATGTCCAGGGTCATCGAGAGGCTGTCGGTGCGCGGCAGGATGAGCCGCTCGTCGCGCTTGCCCCAGTACTTGATGAGCGCGATGTTCGGGTGTGCCACCGCGGTCGCGGTGCCCTCCGCCGCTCGCGGTGCGGTACGAACCGCGGTGGTCTGCTGTTCAGTGCTCATGTCCGGCGCTCCCCCTCAGCGGTACGACCCATGTCTGTGCGGCGCCGGCTTCGTGCAGTCGCCGGGTCACCGCTCTCGCCTGCTCCGACCGGGTCAGCGCGATCACGCAGCCGCCCATGCCACCCCCCGTGATCTTGGCGCCGAGGCTGCCCGCCGCGAGCGCCCCGTCGACCAGCGCGTCGATCCGCGCCGTGCTCAATCCGGCTCTCTGTAAGAGCTCGTGATATTCCGTCATGCAGGTGCCGACGTCGTCCGGCCGCCCGTCGGCCAGGGCGTGCCCGGCCCGGTCGGTCAGTTCGGTCGCACGGCGCACGAACCGGTCCTGCGCTCCCTCGTCGCGCCGGAAGCCGTCCCGCAGCAGGTCCACCGCGTCCTTGGTCCTGCCCGTCTCGCCGCTGTCGGCGACGATGATCAACCCGTCGCATCCGACGGGCAGTTGCTCGGACCTGCCCCGCTGGAACAGCAGGGGGCCGGTGGCGCCCACGGCGGTGGCGTCGACGCCGCTCGCGCGGCCGTGGACCACGTTCTCGGCGGTCTGCACCAGGTCGAACGCGGTCTGTGCGTCGATGTCGCGGCCGAAGAGGTCCGCCAGGGCGAGGACCACGGCGCGTGCGCCCGCGGCGCTGGAGCCGAGTCCGCGGCCCGGCGGGACGGCGCCGTCCAGGATCACGTCGAGGTGTATGTCTTCGGTGACGCCCATGGTGGCCCGGAATTCGGCGGTCAGCCGCTGGAGCCATGCGGAGGCCTGCGTCACGAGCGGGCGCGAGGCGGAGCCGGTCGTCGTCAGGGACACGGCACCGGCGCCCGCCGTGGAGGTGGCGGACCAGCCGACGCTCGCCGTGACCGGCAGTTGGGGCACGGGGAGCGCGAGTGCGGGCGCGCCGTGGACGACCGCGTGCTCTCCCAACAGAATGACTTTCGCATGAGCGCGACCGATACCGATCGACCCTTCGCGGCGGATTTCCGACACCCCCTCCGCCGATGTCGGCGACAATGCACTCAGCTCCCTCTGTCTTTTCTGCATGGAGATCGCGCCATCCGGTCTTCTGGGATAAAAAAGGGCTTGTGGAGAAGCAGTTCGCTGCTTCTCCACAAGCCCTGGTTCTTTATATGTGTGTCAGGACTCTGAATGGAGCAGTCCCTCCACGGTCGACTGCCACTGGTAATAGGAAGCGACCTTGTGGTACTCACCCTTGGGCGTCGACGCGATGCCGTAGACGAAGTTGTGGCCCTCCGTGCTGTACGGGGCGTTCTCGAGGAGCCGGTCGAATACCGGCGTCATCGCGACCGCGAGGCCGCACGGCTCCGGCGTCATGGCGGCGTAACTGACCCGCTGGATCTTCGGGGAGTCCCAGCTCATGGTGGTGTAGATGGAGAAGGCCCGCTCGGCGAGGTTCAGCAGCTCCTCGCTCGGCTCCGGCAGTCCGAGTTCGGCCAGGATCGCCCTGACGCCCTGCGCCTCGAAGCAGTCGGCCGGCACCTCACGCCCGCCGCCCGCCCCGAAGTACAGGTTCGTGGTGCGGTTCTTGTAGTCGATCCCGACCGTGCTCACGATGTCGTCGAGGCCGTACTTCTTGAAGAAGTCGCGATTCTCGGCCACGGCGCCCGGTATCGAAGGAAGTTCGACGAGCTGGTCGATCGACAGCAGGTTGGTCGCGCTGGGGAAGGACCAGGTCTTCGCGAAACCGCCGACGACACCGAAGTCGACGCCACAGCTGTCGATGGGGAGGTTCTGGTGGACTTCCTTCAGCAGGCTGCCGGACGGGTGGTCCGTTTTCGGGGTGAGGCCGTGCTCCAGGGCGCGGGCGTAGGGGTCGAGGCCCTTCGGCAGCATCGTGAACCGGCAGTCGAGTTCGTCCGTGGTTCTTCCCGTCGCCGCCCGGAAAGAGATCACAGCCCGACCGAAAACATCCTGGAAGGCATTCAGGATGGGCCAGACCTTGTCGTGCGAAGCGGTAACATCCACCACCTGAGCCGTTTTCTCGATGATCGAGTACAGCTCTTTCAAGTCGGTGGTTTCTGACATTATTCCTCCACTTATCGATCTTGGCGTCTGTCGATCGCCGGGGCCGCGGCGCAACGTGGGGTTGTCGGTCCCCGCGGTCCGCGAAAAAGCGCGGCAAGGGGGGAGGGGACCGTCACACGCGACGGGATGTGAAAGGGAGTCGGTACTGCGCCGAGAGAGGACTCGGCCTCGCCTGTACGAACCGGCGGCTACGGCACTCGACTCAGGGCCTCACGGCGGATTTTGGGCAGAGTCGGCGCGCAGAAATAGTGACACGGGCGGCACCTTCGGGCCAAGGGGCCCCCAAAGTGACCCGGGTCACACGTACTGGCAGACCCCCCGCTCCAGGAACGACCCGTGCCCCGCACGCCCGGCGTACGTGCGGTGGTCGATCACGGGGACGCCCCGGGACAGCACGGTCTCCACGCGTCCCGTCACCCGCTTGCCCTCGTAGGCCGAGTAGTCCACGTTCATGTGGTGGGTGCGCGCCGACATGATCTGTTCGGCGTGCGGGTCGTAGATGACGATGTCGGCGTCGGCGCCCGGCGCGATCGTGCCCTTCTTCGGGTACAGGCCGAACATCCTGGCCGGTGTCGCGCAGGCGACCTCGATCCAGCGGCGCCGGCTGATGTGCCCGTCGACGACGGCCTGGTGCAGCAGGTCCATGCGGTTCTCGACGCCCGGCATGCCGTTCGGGATCTTCGAGAAGTCCTCGCGGCCCATCTCCTTCTGCCCCTTGAAGCAGAACGGGCAGTGGTCCGTGGAGACCACCTGGAGGTCGTTCGTGCGCAGCCCGCGCCACAGGACCGCCTGGTGCTCCTTGGGGCGCAGCGGGGTCGAGCAGACGTACTTCGCGCCCTCGAAGTCCGGCTCCGCGAGGTTGTCGGTCGACAGGAACAGGTACTGCGGGCACGTCTCGCCGAAGACGGGCAGCCCGTCGTCGCGTGCCCGGGTCAGTTCGGCGACGGCCTCCTGCGCCGACACGTGCACCACGTACAGCGGGGCGCCCGCCACCTGGCTGAGCCGGATGACCCGGTGCGTCGCCTCGGCCTCGAGGAGCGCCTTGCGGACCTCTCCGTGGTAGCGGGGATCCCGTTCCCCGCGTGCCAGCGCCTGCTCCACCAGGACGTCGATGGCGAGGCCGTTCTCCGCGTGCGCCATCACGAGGCCGCCGTTCGCGCCCGCGCGCTGCATCGCCCGGAGGATCTGTCCGTCGTCGGAGAAGAAGACACCGGGGTAGGCGGTGAACAGCTTGAACGAGGTGACTCCGGAGGAGACGAGGGTGTCCATCTCCTTGAGCGAGGACTCGTTCACGTCGGACATGATCATGTGGAAGCCGTAGTCGACCGCGCACCGCCCGGCCGCCTTCTCGTGCCACGTGTCGAGGCCCTCCGCGAGCGTGCCGCCCTTGGGCTGGATCGCGAAGTCGATGATGGTCGTCGTGCCGCCCCAGGCCGCGGCACGGGTGCCGGTCTCGAAGGTGTCGGCGGCGAGGGTGCCGCCGAACGGCATCTCCATGTGGGTGTGGGCGTCGACGCCGCCCGGGATGACGTACTTCCCGGACGCGTCGATCACGTGGTCGGCCGTCCAGCCGTGGCCGTCGCGGGTGGCGAGCGCGGCGACGCGGCCGTCCTCCACCAGGACGTCGACGGGCAGTTCGTCGGAGGCCGTGATGACCAGGCCGCCGGTGATCAGAGTGCGGGTACTCATGTGGTGCGCTCCCTTTCCTGCGGACCTGCGAGCTTCTGCGGACCTTCAGGTACCTGCGGACCTACGAGGACTGCGCGGATCCGAACTAGGCGCCGCGCAGCGCCCGTTCGAGGATGGCGGCACCCTCCTCCGCCTCCGCGACGGTCAGCGAGAGCGGTGGCGCCACGCGCAGCACGCTGGTGTCGTGCCCGCCGCCCTTGCCGATGAGCAGTCCGCCCTCGCGGGCCGCTTCGAGGACGGCGGCGGCCGCCTGCGGGTTCGGCCCGCCCGTGTCGGGCTCGACCAGCTCGATACCGATCATCAGGCCGCGCCCGCGCACCTCGCGCACGACGGGCAGCTGGGCGCAGATGGCGCGCAGCCGCTCGATGAGGAGCCCGCCGACGCGCCGCGCGTTGCCCTGAAGGTCGTGCTCCAGGAGGTACGCGAGGTTGGCGAGGCCGGCCGCCATGGTGACCGGGGAGCCGCCGAACGTCGAGATGGAGTTGGCGTCGAGGGAGTTCATGACGTCGGCGCGGGCCACGACGCCGCCGACCGACATGCCGTTGCCGATGCCCTTGGCGAAGGTGAGGATGTCCGGCGGCCCGTTCCCGGCGTGGGCCTGCCAGCCCCAGAAGTGGTCGCCCGTGCGTCCCCAGCCGGTCTGCACCTCGTCGGCGATCCACAGGATGCCGTGCTCGTCCAGGACTTCCTTGAACGCGGCGTACAACCCGTCGGGCGGCGAGGTGAAGCCGCCGACTCCCTGGACCGGTTCGGCGATGAGCGCGGCCACTCCCCCGCGGCCCTGCCCGAGCATGTCGCGCAGGTCGGCGACGCAGGCGGCGGTGAACTCGGCGTCGCTCAGGGCGGCGTACGGGCCACGGCTGCGGACGCCCCCGTGGACGTACAGGGTCTGGAGCGGTGAGAGGCTGGTCGGCGACCACGACTGGTTGCCGGTGATGCCGACGGTCGTGAAGGACCGGCCGTGGTAGCTGTTGCGCATCGCCAGGATCTGGTTGGAGCGGCGGTGCGCGGTGGCGAGCAGCAGGGCCGCGTCGTTGGCCTCCGTGCCCGAGGTGGTGAAGAAGACGCGGGCGTCGGGGATGCCGGACAACGCCGCGATCCGCTCGGCCAGTTCGACCATCGGGCGGTTGAGGTAGAGCGTCGAGGAGTGGATGATCCGCCCGGCCTGCTCGCTCACCGCCTTGGTGACCTCGGGCAGGGCGTGGGCCGTCATGGTGGTGAGAATGCCGCCGAAGAAGTCGAGGTACTTCCTGCCGTCGGCGCCCCAGACGTGGCGCCCCTCGCCGTGGGTGAGCTCCATGGGCCGCTCGTAGTAGAGCGCGAGCCAGTCGGGCAGCACGGCCCGGTGGCGGTCGTACAGTTCGGTCACGGCTGCACCAGCCCTTCGTAGGCGTCGGGGCGGCGGTCGCGGTAGAACGCCCACTGCTGGCGTACTTCCTCGATGAGGCCGAAGTCGAGGTCCCTGACGACGAGTTCCTCCGCCTTGTCGCTCGCGGGTTCGCCGACGAACCGGCCGCGCGGGTCGACGAAGTACGAGGTTCCGTAGAAGTCGTTGTCGCCGTACTCCTCCTGGCCGACGCGGTTGATCGCGGCGATGAAGTACTCGTTGGCGACGGCCGCCGCGGGCTGTTCGAGCTGCCAGAGGTAGGCGGAGAGGCCGCGGGATGTGGCGGAGGGGTTGTAGACGATCTGGGCGCCGTTCAGGCCCAACTGGCGCCAGCCCTCGGGGAAGTGGCGGTCGTAGCAGATGTAGACGCCGACCTTGCCGACCGCGGTGTCGAAGACGGGCCAGCCCAGGTTCCCCGGCTTGAAGTAGTACTTCTCCCAGAACCCCTTGACCTGGGGGATGTGGTGCTTGCGGTACTTGCCGAGGTAGCTGCCGTCGGCGTCGATGACGGCGGCGGTGTTGAAGTAGAAGCCCGACTGCTCGACCTCGAAGACGGGCACGACGATCACCATGCCGGTCTCGCGCGCGAGCTCCTTCATGCGGGTGACGGTGGGGCCGTCCGGCACGGGCTCGGCCCAGCGGTAGTGCTCGGCCTCCTGGACCTGGCAGAAGTAGGGGGCGTTGAAGACTTCCTGGAAGCCGATCACCTTCGCGCCCTGCCGGGCCGCCTCGCGGGCGTGTTCCTCGTGCTTCGCGATCATGGATTCGGTGTCGCCTGTCCAGGTCGCCTGGACCAGTGCGGCGCGTACGACGTTGGCCATGAGCTGCTCCTTCGTATGCCCTTGAGAGGACGTCAGAGAGCCTCTACGCACGTAGATCTGCTGCGTGGATCAGGAAAACGTATGCCTCCCCCGAGGGGCTGAGCAAGACCATCGCCGTCAACCGGCGGAGACGATCATGTTTCGCACCCGTGCGGGCGACGGTCGCTCCCGGCCGAAACGCGCGCAGGACCCGGTCAGGCGCTGAATCCGGCCACGCGCAGGGCGTGCACCAGGTCCCAGTGGTGCTCCTCGGAGACCCCCCGTGCCGTCTCGAGGAGCAGGGGTATGAGCCGGTGCGGGTCGGTGTGCGCGCAGCGGGCCACGTCCTCGGGGGTGCGGACGCGGAGGTAGGAGTCGAGCAGGGCGCGGGCCTCGCGCTCCCGGCCGGCGTCGAGCAGCGCGACGATCGCCTCGGCGATCTCCGGCGCCGGGCGCGCGACGCCCTGCCGCAGCAGCTTCCTGCAGTCGTCGGCGCGGCCGGAGCCGGCCAGGGCGTCGGCCAGGGCGACGAGCCGGTCCGGCGGCAGGGACGCGGCTTCCCACAGCAGCGTCGCCCAGTCGGCGGCGAGACCCGCGCGGTGCAGCTCGGCGGCCAGCCCGGGCAGTCGGTCCGCGGGCCAGCCGGCGGCCTCCACGAGCACGCCGTGCGCCTCGCCGCTGCGGCCCTCGCCGCGCAGCTTGATGAGCTCCCGCACGGCGTCGGACACGGGTTCGGGTTCGGGCTCGGGCCGGGCGCCGTAGAGGGCCTCCGCGGCGAGCGCGGAGTCCTGTCGGGGTACATGCGGTCCGCCGTCCGGAAACGAGCCGGGGTCCGGAAACGAGCCCGGGTCCGGGTTCCGGTCCGGGCTGCGGCCCTCGGCGGTGGACGCCGCCGGGAACACCCCGAACCCGTCGCCCGACGCCGCCCCGAGGTCGACCCACGACGGGCGTTCCGCGTCGACGAGGCGGTCCATCCGCTCCTGGATCTCGGCGCAGCGGGCCGTCGCGCGGTCGTGGTCGTCGCGGACCCAGGCGAGGTCCAGGTTGATGCGGTCGATGTCGTCGGGGTCCGCGGCCGTGCCCAGCTGTCGCGTCAGGTCGGCCTGCCGTTCCAGGGCGATCCGCTGCTCGGTGAGCATCATGTCGAGCCGGTCGCCGAGGAGCTCGCGGCCGCCGGGCCGGGCGTCGTACGCGGCGACGGAGGCCCGGTGCAGCATGCGTGCCGTGTCGGTCTCGCGTTCGGCCTCCGCGATGCCGCGGTCGGCCGCGAGGTCGTGGAGCAGCGCCTGCACCACGTCCCAGGGCGGCACCTCCGCGCCCTCCAGACAGGCCCGCATGCCGTCCGGGTCGCGCTGCCAGAACACGCCGCACCAGCCCGCCGACTGGTCGAGCCGTCCCAGCAGCTCACTCAGGTATCTCGCGAACTCCCTGACCTGAACCGGGAGTTGTCCCACCGCCATGTGACCAGCACCGTCCCGTGAAGCCTGGAGTCTTCCGGTCCGGAAGATAACACCAGACGTGTTACGGGACGACTACATGCAGTTTTCGGCACGCATGACTCAGGCCACAGCCGCCGACGCTCGGGCCGCAGCCGTCGACGCTCGGACCGCAACCGCCACCTCCCGCACCACGTCCGCCACCACTCGCACCACGCCCGTCAGCGCTCACGCCACCACCAGTTCGCACCGGAGCACCAGCTCGTCCAGCGAGAGGCCCAGCACGGACGCCAGCGCCGCCACGGTGAACAGCGCGGGAGTGGGCGCGCGCCCCGTCTCGATCTTCCGCAGCGTCTCCGCCGAGAGGCCCGCCTCCGCGGCGACCGAAACCATGCTCCGCTCCGCGCGGGCCTCACGAAGGAGCACCCCGAGACGCTCGCCGCGCTCGCGCTCTTCCGGGGTCAAAGGAGTCCGAACCATGCCCCCACCCTACCCTGAACCCATTTGTATACCGGCATTCAAATACCGGTACACCGCCCCCGTCCGCGCGCTCACCCTCGCCCGGCTGGAGCGCCGGGGGCCGCCGCGCCGTGCGGCCCCCGGCGCCGATCTCACTCACTTCTCGGGGCGCACCACCATCGCCGAGCCGCCGCCCCGGCGGACCTTCTCCGCCGCCGCGAGCCACTTGCCGTCCGGCAGCCGCTGCACGCCCGTGGCCGCGCCGATCTCCGGGTTCTGCTTGAAGGAGTGCCCGATGGCCTCCAGCGAGCCCTTCAGCGGGCTGTTCCAGAGGCCCGGTTCGAGCTCGGTCTGCGCGGCGTTGCGCTGGCTCGCGCGCGGCGCGGCGATCGCGTCGACCAGCGGGAGGCCGCGGTCGACGAAGCCCGTCAGGGTCTGCAGGACGGTCGTGACGATGGTCGCGCCGCCCGGCGAGCCGAGGGCCACCACCGGCTTGCCGTGCTTCAGCACGATCGTCGGGGAGATCGAGGAGCGCGGCCGCTTGCCGGGCCCGGGCAGGTTCGGGTCGTGCACCGCAGGGTCGGCGGGCGCGAACGAGAAGTCGGTGAGCTCGTTGTTGAGCAGGAAGCCGCGGCCCGGGACGGTGATGCCGCTGCCGCCCGTCGACTCGATGGTGAGGGTGTACGCCACGACGTTGCCCCACTTGTCGGCGGCCGTGAGGTGCGTGGTGTTCTCGCCCTCGTACGTCGTCGGGGCCGCCGCGTCACCCTTGCCGCACGCCTCGGGCCGGCGCGGGTCGCCGGGCGCGAGCGGGCTCTTGAGCACCGCCGTGTCCTTGATCAGGCACTCCCGCGAGTCGGCGAACCGCTGCGAGAGGAGCTCCTTCGTCGGTACGTCCTCGAAGGCGGGGTCGCCCACCCAGCGCCCGCGGTCGGCGAACGCGATGCGGCTGGCCTCGATGTAGCGGTGCAGGTACGTGGCCTTCGACGCCTGGGAGAGGTCGGTGCGCTCCAGGATGTTGAGCGCCTCGCCGACGGTCGTGCCGCCGGAGGAGGACGGTGCCATGGAGTACACGTCGAGTCCGCGGTACGAGGTCTTCGTGGGGGCCTGGCGCTTGACCGCGTACGCCTTGAGGTCCTTGAGGGAGAGGTCGCCGGGCCGCACCTCGCGGTCGGCCGCCGGGTCGACCGGCGGCTTGTTCACCGTCCGTACGAAGTCCTTGGCGAGGTCACCCCGGTACAGCGCCCCGACGCCCTTGCGGCCCAGCTCCTGATAGGTGCGCGCCAGGTCGGGGTTCTTGAACGTCGAGCCGACCACGGGCAGCTTGCCGCCGGGCAGGAAGAGCTTCGCGGTGTCGGGGAAGTCCCTGAACCGCTTCTCGTTCGACTCGGTCTGCGAGCGGAAGGTCGGGTCGACGGTGAACCCGTCGCGCGCGAGCCGCTCGGCGGGCTTCAGCAGGGCGCCCAGGCTTCGGCTGCCCCAGGCGTCGAGCGCCGACTGCCAGGTGGCGGGCGTGCCGGGGGTGCCGACGCCGAGGCCGCTGGTGACGGCCTGGTCGAAGGGGATCGGCTTGCCGTTCTCCAGGAAGAGGCCGGAGTCGGCGGTGCGCGGGGCGGTCTCGCGGCCGTCGATGGTGCTGACCTTGTGGATCTTCGCGTTGTAGTGGACGAAGTATCCGCCGCCGCCGACGCCGGCCGAGTACGGCTCGGTGACGCCGAGCGCGGCGGCGGTGGCGACGGCCGCGTCCACGGCGTTGCCGCCCTTCCTGAGGACCTCGATGCCGGCCGCCGAGGCGTCGGGGTCGACGCTGGCGACGGCGCCGCCGTGGCCGACGGCGACCGGCGTCTTCGCCGGTGCGGCCGGTTCCGCCGGGCTCGTGGGCGAAGCCGGTTCCGCTGAGCGCGTAGGCGAAGCGGGCGCGGCCGCACCGACCGATACCAATACCCCTCCGACCGCCAATAGCGTCAGATTCCGTACGACAGCGCGACGCATTCGTACCTCCAGTCAACAAGCGTCTGCGCAGCGTAACTTCGCGGCGCCCGTCGCGTCAGGACCTCTTCGAACACGGGTCCGGCGGCCCGCTAGCATGCGCCCCCATGACTGAAGACGTGCGCAACCTCGTCCTCGGCCTGATCGCGGTCGGCGTCAGTGCCGTCCTTGGCTGGCTCGCCCGCGGCTACCTGTGGAAGCGCAGGCTCCGCCGCAGGCAGGCCTTCTTCGGGCTGCCCGACAACTCCGAGTCGCTGCTCGTGGTGAACCGTGACGCGGGCGGCCCCGAGCCGACCGTGGTGCGCCAGGACGTCTTCGCGCTCATCGAGCTGTCCGCCGTGATCAAGGAGTGCGGTGCGCACGCCCAGGTCGTGGCGCACGACGCGCCCCAGCAGGGCTTCGGCGAGCGCACGGAGTTCTGCGTGGGCAACCCGGTGGCGAACCGCCGCATGGCCGCGCACATGCACTCCCTGCTGCCCGGCGTCCGTGTGAACTCGGAGCCGGATCCCGTGCCCGACCGCGGAGCCTTCCAGATCGGCAGCGAGCGCTACCGCCTCGAGGCCGGCCTCACCGAGTACGTGATCCTCGCCCGCCTCACCGCCGGCCAGGGCCAGGAGGCGAGACCCGTCTTCCTCTTCTGCGGCCAGCGCGCCGTCACCAGCCAGGCGGCCACCCGCTATCTGGCACGCCACCACGAGAAGCTCGCCCGCAAGCACGGCAACAACTCCTTCGTCCTGCTTCTGAAGGTCGTCAATTCGCAGGCGTACGGACCCGACGTCGTCGAGCTCGTCGCGGATGTGACACGTGCCGCCCAGACCCCGATCCCCACACCGTCGGTCCGCACCTCCCATCGCGCCAAGTGACTCCGCGCTCACCGTGCGCCGATACCCTCGGGGCTCTTCTGTGACCTAGCAGGCAATTTCCGCACATCGGGCAACCTGAAGGCGCCTTCAGGGCTCTCTCCGTGCAGTTCCACATTCGCACGGAGGTACGTTCCTTGACCCCCCAGAGCTCCACGAGCCGCCGACGCCCGCTTCGCACCCGCCATGCGGCGGCCGCGGGCCTTGCGGTGCTCACCGCCGCCCTGACCGCCTGCTCGGGCGGCGGCGAGTCGTCCTCCGCCGAGGCCGCCGAGAAGCCGCAGATCAAGGTGAACCTCTCAGGCCCGCAGGCCGAGGCGGGCAAGCCCGTGCGGGTCAGCCTCGCCGACGGCAAGCTGAAGAAGGTCACGGTCGCCGACGACAAGGGGGCCGCCCTGCCCGGCAAGGTGTCGGCGAACGGCACCACCTGGACATCGGAGCGCAAGGCGGCGCCCGGCACCGCCTACAAGGTGGAGGCGACCACCGCCGAGGGCGGCAGCGCGAAGTCGTCGTTCAGGACGGCCGCGCCCGAGAAGGTCAACAAGGTGACCCTCGCCCCGGGCAAGAACACCACGGTCGGCATCGCCCAGCCCCTGTCGATCACCTTCGACAACCCGGTGCGGAACAAGGCCGAGGTCGAGAAGCACCTGAAGGTGACGACCTCGAACGACACCGAGGGCTCCTGGGGCTGGATCAAGAACTACGACGGCAAGGACCGCGTCGACTGGCGGCCCAAGGAGTACTGGAAGTCCGGCACGAAGGTGAAGCTGGACGCACAGCTCAACGGCATCGACTCGGGCGGCGACGACTGGTTCGTACGGGACTACGCGACGAACTTCACCATCGGCAGGAGCCAGGTCGTCAAGGTGAACCTGGACAGCAAGACGGCGACGCTCACGCGCGACGGCAAGACCGTGAAGTCGCTGCCGATGTCGGCCGGCACGCCGGGCGGCGACAAGGCCTCCTGGGGCGGCACCTCCGTCCTGATGTCGAAGGAGGGCACGATCAACATGCGCTCCGAGACCGTCGGCCTCGGCGACTCCTACGACAAGATGGTCGACTACTCGATGCGCCTGACCTGGTCGGGCATGTACGCGCACGCGGCCCCCTGGAACGCCTCGTACTTCGGCAACACGAACCACAGCTCGGGCTGCGTCGGCATGAGCGACGGCGACGCGGGATGGCTCTACGGCCAGGCCCAGATAGGCGACCCCTTCGAGGTCACCGGCAGCGGCTCCAAGGGCGTCCCGGACCCGGGCAACGGCTACGGCGAGTGGAACATCTCCTGGTCCGACTGGCAGGCGAAGAGCGCGCTGAAGTAAGCGTGTACGCTTCAACGATCGTTACCGGGGTGTAACTTACCGACGGGTTACCCCCGGTAAGGGTTCGCGGTTACCGTCGGGTCACTTTGCACTTTCAACGAGTGAGGAAGTGACCCGTGAGCCATCCGCACCCGCACCGCGTCCTGCGCACGACCACCGTGGGCGCCGTCTCGGCGACCCTCGTCGCCGGCGCCGCCTTCGGCCTGGCCCCGACGGCGCAGGCGGCACCGGCCGCCGGGCCGCGGGCCACCAGCGCCGCGGACGTCCGCTTCGTCGACATCCCCGGCGACGGGGGCACGGTCCTCAAGGCCAACGTCTTCACCCCGAAGGACGCGAGGCCCGGCACGAGATACCCCTCGATCGTGCTGCCCACCAGCTGGGCCATGCCCCAGATCGAGTACGTCGCCCAGGCCCAGAAGCTCGCGAACTCCGGCTACGTCGTGGTCAGTTACAACTCCCGCGGCTTCTGGCAGTCCGGCGGGGAGATCGAGACGGCCGGCCCGAAGGACATCGCGGACGCCTCCAAGGTCATCGACTGGACCCTGGCGAACACCCCCGCCGACCCTGACAAGGTCGGCATGGCGGGCGTCTCCTACGGCGCGGGCATCAGCCTGCTCGCCGCCGGGCACGACAAGCGGATCAAGGCCGTGGCCGCCCTGAGCGGCTGGGCCGACCTCATCGACTCGATCTACAGCGGACGCACCCAGCACGCGCAGGCCGCCGCCCTGCTCGGCGGCGCGGGCGCGCTCACGGGCCGCCCGAGCGCCGAACTCCAGCAGACCCTCAAGGACTTCCTCGGGTCCGACCTGGACAAGGAGGACGAGATGATCGCGTGGGGCGCGAAGCGCTCCCCCGTGACCCACCTCGATCAGATCAACGAGAACGGCGCGGCCATCATGCTCGGCAACGCCTGGGGCGACACGCTCTTCCCGCCCAACCAGTACGCCGAGTTCTACGAGCGCCTGACCGGCCCCAAGCGCCTGGAGTTCCGCCCGGGCGACCACGCGACGGCCGAGGCGACCGGCCTGCTCGGCCTGCCCAACGACACCTGGACCTCCACCCAGCGGTGGTTCGACCACTACCTCAAGGGCGCGGACAACGGCATCGACAAGGAAAAGCCGGTCCAGCTCAAGTCCCGTTCGGACGGCGGTTACGAGGGCTACCCGGACTGGAAGTCGGTCGGCCCCACCCGCGAGAAGATCGACATGGCGGGCACCACCACGATCCGCACGAACGTCGACTCGGGCGCCAACGGCGGCATAGCCATCCTGTCGAACGCCCTCGACCAGTTCCTCAAGATCCCGCCGACGGCATCGGTGCCGCTGCTCCCGCGCCGCTACACGGGCGTCTGGCAGTCGGAGAGGTACGCGTCCGCCCAGCGGGTGCGCGGGACCGCGAAGCTGCACACGACGCTCACCAGCACCAAGGAGAGCGGCACCCTCGTCGCATACCTCTACGACGTGGGCCCGCTCGGCCTCGGCAAGCTGGTCAGCAACGCGCCGTACACGTTCCACGGCAAGACGCCCGGCAAGCCGTTCGGCGCGGACCTGGAGCTGTTCTCCACGGCCTACGACGTACCGGCAGGGCACAGGCTCGCCCTGGTCGTCGACACGGTCGACCCGCTCTACATCGAGCACAACCCGTCCGGCGCGCAGCTGACCTTCTCCTCGCCGGAGTCGGACCCGTCGTACGTGTCCGTCCCCCTGCGCGAGCAGTGATCTCCGGCTGCTGCCGGGTTGGGCGTTGGCCCTGTTGGCTACTGCGTACCTGGCAGCAGCGTCCCTGGTTCCGCCGGGGCCACGTCCGCGGCCTCGGTCTTGGGACTGCGCCGCTGCCGCTTCGACACCCACTGGGCGAACCACGACAGCAACATGCACATCCCGATGTAGATCGGTGAGATCACCATGACAACGGGGATGAAGGGCAAATCGTAGTCGAGGTTCGAAGCGATGAGTTTCCCGGCATGGAGGAACTCCTCGTAGGTGATCAGATATCCGAGCGAGGTGTCCTTGAGGGCCACCACCAACTGGCTGATGATGGCGGGCAACATGGCCCGCACGGCCTGCGGTACGAGGACGTGTCCCATGACCTGTGTCTTGCGCATTCCGAGCGCGTAGGCCGCCTCCCGCTGTCCCCTCTCGACGGAGTTGACGCCGGATCGGAAGACCTCGGCGAGTACGGAGCCGTTGTAGAGCGTGAGTCCGGCGACCAGTGCGGGCAGCGGCTGGACCTTCAGCGCGACGAAGACGAAGAAGATCATCACAAGCACCGGCATGGCGCGGAAGAACTCCACGACGAGCGTGGCGAGCCAGCGCACGGGGCGGTGGTCGGAGAGCCGCCCCATGGCGAGCAGTCCGCCGAGCGCGAGCGCGAAGACCGCGGAGATGGCGAAGGCCTTGAGCGTGTTGCCGAGGCCCCGCAGGAGCAGTTCCTGGATGCCCTTGTACTCGAAGGGCGTCCACTTCGTGGCCGTGAACTGGTCGGTGTCGAAGAGCAGATAAAGGATCCACCCGACGAGTGCCAGCACGATCAGGGTGGAGATGATGCCGTACAGCCTGTGCCGGCGCACGGTCTTCGGGCCCGGGATGTCGTAGAGGGCGGTCGAATCGTGGGAGAGGGCTTTCATCGGGCGACTCCCCAGCGCTTTTCGAGGACATTGAAGATCGCGCTGATGGCGAGGGTGATGATGAGGTAGCCGAGGGCGATCCAGACGAAGGTCCAGATGATGTTGTAGCCCAGCTCGCTGAGCGTCTTGTACGAGCCGAGCAGCTCGGTGACGCTGAACGCGCCCGCGATCGCCGAGTTCTTGGCGAGCGCGATGAGGTTGGAGCCGACCGGCGCGATGACGGACCGGAAGGCCTGCGGCAGCACGACCATCGACAGGGTCTGGCCGAAGCTCATGCCGAGGCTCCTCGCCGCCTCGCCCTGCCCCTTGGGCACGGTGTTGATGCCCGACCTGAGCGCCTCGCAGATGAAGGCGGAGGTGTAGCAGCCGAGGGCGAGCACGGCGAACACCTTGAAGGGCAGCACGAGGCCGAAGCGCGGCAGTCCGAGCAGCACCGCGAAGAAGAGCAGGGTGAGCGGGGTGTTGCGCAGGACCGTCACCCATACCGTGCCGAAGGCCCGGAAGGACCCGACGGGTGCCACGCGGAACGACGCCATGACGAAGCCGAGCGCGAGGGCCAGGAGCGAGGCGTAGACGGTGAGTTCGACGGTGCCGAGGAATCCCCTGCCGAACGTGGAGAAGTTGTCTGTCAGTACGTCCACGACGCCTCCTCAGTTCGCCGGGTAGCGGTCGATGGCGGGCGGCTTCGGCGCCGGGACCCCGGAGAGGCCGAGGGTGGCGTCGTAGGCCTTCTTCCAGTCGCCGTCCTTCTCGCGGGCGGCGAGGGCGTCGTCGACGGCGAACCGCAGGGCGTTGTCGCCCCGGGGAACCCCGACGCCGTACGGCTCCTCGGAGAACGGCTTGCCGACCACCTTGAGCTCGTCGGGCGCCTTCGCCGCGTAGCCGATCAGGATCGCGTCGTCGGTGGTGACGGCGTCGACCTGATAGGTCAGCAGGTTGTCGACACAGATCGAGTACGTGTCGTAGGCGACGAGGGTGGCCTTCGGGTAGTCCTTCTGGATCCGCTGGTACGGCGTGGATCCGGCGGCCGAGCAGACGCGTTTGCCTGCCAGGTCCCCGGGGCCCTTGATGTCCTTCTCGTCGGTGCGGACCAGCAGGCCCTGGCCCGCCATGTAGTAGGGGCCGCCGAACCCGACGAGCTTCTTGCGGTTGTCGTTGATGGTGTAGGTGCCGACGTAGAAATCGATCTGCCCGTTCTGCAGGGCGGTTTCGCGGTTGGCCGACGCGATGGTCTTGTACTCGATCTTCTTCGGGTCGAGGCCGAGCGAGGCCGAGATCATCTTGGCGATCTCGATGTCGAAGCCCGAGTAGGCGCCGCTCGCCGGGTCCTTCTCGCCGAGGTAGGGCTGGTCCTCCTTGGCGCCGACCACGAAGCGGCCGCGGCTCTTCGCCTTCTTCCAGGTCCCCGACTCGGGCAGCCGGAAGCCGGTGGCGATCCGGTACTTCGGCAGCTCCTCCGCGGAGGGGCCCTTGGTGGGCGGGCTGCCCTCCTTGCCGCACGCGGCGGCGGCGCAGGCGGCGAGCACGAGCGCCGCGAGCAGGCGCGTCGTACGCGCGGTGTCGCGCGTGGTGTGTCGTTTCACGAGCACGTCCCCTCCCCCGTCAGTGCTTGAGGATCTTGGAGAGGAAGTCCTTGGCGCGCTCGCTCTCCGGGCGGGTGAAGAAGTCCTCGGGGGTCCTGTCCTCGACGATGCGGCCGTCGGCCATGAAGACGACCCGGTTGGCCGCGGAGCGGGCGAAGCCCATCTCGTGGGTGACGACGACCATCGTCATCCCCTCCCGCGCGAGCTGCTGCATGACTTCGAGGACCTCGTTGATCATCTCGGGGTCGAGGGCCGAGGTCGGCTCGTCGAAGAGGAGCGCTTTGGGGTCCATGGCGAGCGCGCGGGCGATGGCCACGCGCTGCTGCTGGCCGCCGGAGAGCTGCGCCGGGTACTTCTCGGCGTGCGCGGAGAGGCCCACGCGTTCCAGGAGTTCGCGGGAACGCTTCTCCGCCTCGTCCTTCTTGCGGCCCCGCACCTTGATCTGCGCGAGGGAGACGTTCTGGAGGACCGTCTTGTGCGCGAAGAGGTTGAAGGACTGGAAGACCATGCCGACCTCGGCACGGAGCCTCGCGAGCGCCTTCCCCTCGTCGGGCAGCGGCCGCCCGTCGAGTCTGATCTCTCCGGACTGGATGGTCTCGAGCCGGTTGATCGTCCGGCACAGCGTCGACTTGCCCGACCCCGAAGGGCCGATGACCACGACCACCTCCCCCTTGCCGACGGTGAGGTCGATGTCCTGGAGGACATGCAGCTCTCCGTAGTACTTGTTCACATCACGCAGCTCGATCAAAGGATCGACGGCCATGGCAAGACCTGCCCACTCTCAGCTGTGTTCGTCCGCGCAAACTATCCACGTCGAAACGGGACTTACTGGACGACACGCACTTATGGGCATTAACCGTATTTGAGGCAATTCGGGTTACGTTTCCGACGCCTCGCCGTAGACCTGCGACAGCTCGGGAGCGCCGTGCACCGCCCAGTCGAGTCCCGCCTCGACCACCTGGATGTCCCGCCCGGTCTTCAGTCGTACGACGGGACTGCCGCCGGGCCACACGTGCCAGGTCGCGCCCGGCACCGTCCGCACCACCACGGTGCCCAGATAGAGACCCGCGTCGTTGCCGAGCCACGGCAGCAGCTCGGGGTCGTCGCGCCAGCGCGGCAGGAGCTGGTCGAGGGCGGCCAACGACGCCGGTGAGTCGTCGAGTTCGAGACCCGCGCCACTGGCCTGGGACCGCAGCAGTTCACACTCGGACAGCAGGGCGGCCACGCCGTCCGGGTCTTCTTCGAACACGGCCGCGAGCCCCTGGGCCCGGCCCGTCACGGGGTGCCGCCTGCGCCACTTGTCGAGGAACGGGATGTTCATGATCGACCTCTCCGTGTCCCTTTTCCAAGAATGTCTCTTGCATCAGTTGATCACGGAATCGGGCGAATCACCCTACTCCGGAGGCGACGGAGACGACGGAGGCTCCGGGTCCTCCTTCAACAGGGGCGTCGGTCCCGTGCGCCGCACGGCGATCGCGAGGGTGTCGTCCTGATGGAGCACCTCGCTGACCAGCTCTTCGGCCACCAGCCCCGGGATGCGCTCGGTCGGCTCGGCACGGTGGCGGCACAGCGAGTCCTTGAGCCTGGCCTCACCCTCGCACGGGTCCCTGCGGCTCTCGGTGAGGCCGTCGGTGTAGAGCAGCAGCACGTCGTCGGGCCCGAGCCGCGTGGACAGGACGCGTTCGCTGCCGGGCAGGGGGAAGCCGACGCCGCGCCCGCGCACCTCCAGATACGTCGCGGTGCCGTCACCGTGGGCGAGGAGGGCCGGCGGGTGGCTGCCGTTGGCCAGGTCGAGGCGGCCGTCGGCCGGGTTGAGGCGGGCCAGCTGCAGGGTCGCCATGACGCTCTGGTCGAAGGGCGCCAGGATGCTGTCGGTGCGGGCCACGATGCTCTCCAGCGGGTGGCCTTCGAGCGCGAGGGTGCGCACCGCGTGGGTGACGGTCAGCGCGGTGCGCGTACTGGCGATGCCGTGCCCGAGCGCGTCGACGACGGTGATGTGGACGGTGCCGTCCGGGAGGGTGAACCAGTCGTACAGGTCCCCGCCGGTCGGGGCCTCGTCGCTGGCAGGCGCGTAGTGCACCGCGAGTTCGAGGCCCGCGACGTGCAGGGGCCTGGGACGCAGGGCGTCCTCCAGGGCGCGCAGGGTGCGTCCGTGCGCCGTGCGCAGCTGCTCGTCGCGCTCTTCGAGCTGTACGTAGAGGGCCAGGACCCCGCTGTTGGTCTCGGCCAGTTCGTCCTTGAGCCTGCGGTGCTCGTCGGCGAGCGCGTCGGCGCGGGCCAGCGCCGCGCGGAGCTCCTCCTCCAGGAGCGCGACGTCGGCGTCGTCGTGCCGCACCGCGGCCGCGCGCAGGGCCGCGGGGCGGCTCGTGGACTGTCCGTCGGGCAGCGGCAGGTTCCACACGACCGTCCCGTCGGGCCGCGCCTGCGCGCCGTGCGGCAGGGGGTCCACCACCGGCTCCGTGCCGGAGGCCTGGTGGGGCAGGCGCAGGGCGAGGGTCAGCCGGCGTTCGCCGTCCTCGTCGGTGCCGCGCCCGCTCAGCAGGGTGACGGGGCGGCCGCCGCCGAGGACGGGGGCGGCGACTTCGCTGAGGGACTGGACCAGACGGGCCCGCTCGTCGGCGGGCAGGCGGTGTCCGAGGGCGATGCTTCGTACGGTGTGCCGCAGCGCCGCGAGCGTACGGACGGTTTCGCGGGTCATCTCATTCCCAGGTGGGGGCCAAGAGCGAGGACGGTGGCATCGTCGCGGCGACGTCGGTGCGTGTGGACCAGCGAGGCCGCGATGAGTGCCGGGGGCAGGGTGAGGCGCGCGGCCGTGGCGGCGTAGGCCCACCGGTGGTCGATGCCGTCGGTGTGCAGGACGACACTGGTGTGCGGGGTCAGGTCCACGAACCGGCTCCTCGGGGTGGGCAGGGTGTATCCGACGATGCCCGCCTGCCCGGTGAGCTGGTGGTTGACGCCTTCGGAGGTCAGCGTCACGGCACGGATGTTGCCCACACCACAGTATTCGGCGCGTCCGGGGGCGGCGCGGAGGACGGCGACCGCGGCGCCGCGGGTGTGTCGCAGTGCTCTGTGCAGCGCGGTCATGATCTCGGCCAGCGGGGCGTGGGGGTGGGCGAGGAACGTGCGCTCGGCCCGCTGGGTCGCCGCGGCCGCCTCGGGCCCGTGGCCGAGGCCGTCGACGACCAACGCGGTGCGTATGCCGTCCTGTTCGGCGACGGCGTATCCGTCGCCGCTCGCGTCCTCCCCGTCGGCGGGCAGGCACAGCGCTCCGGTGTCACCCGCGGACCGTGCGGCGCCGGGCGGGGCGATGCGGGCGTGGGCGAGCGTGCCGAGTTCCTTGGTGGAGCGGATGGCGAAGTCGGTGGCGATGCGGCGTGCGGCGCCCAGGCCGGCTCCCATCGTCTTGGTGGTGCTGTACCCGTCCCTGAGGCTCAGTCCGATGTCGCGTATGCCGGGTCCGCTGTCGACGGCGATGACGTCCATGCCGCCCACGAGGGGCGAGCGCTGGACGAACAGGGAGCCGTTGCGCGCGTGCTTGATGATGTTGCTGGCCAGCTCGCTCGCGAGGACCGCCGCCTGGTCGGGCAGCGCGCCCGGCATATCGCAGGCGGTCGCGAGCGAGCGGGCCTGGTCGGCCGCGCTCTGCACGGCGCTCGGATGGTCTATGGCGATGTGCAGAGTGCGTACGGTCGAGCCGGTGTTCATCGTCGTTCGTTCCAGCGCAGGGCCGTGATGGTGGTGCCGAGGCCCGGCGACGTGTCCACGTGGAACTCGTGCATGAGACGGCGGGCGCCGCCCAGGCCGTGCCCCAGTCCGGCGCCGGTCGTGTATCCGTCGGTGAACGCCTGGTCGAGGTCGGCGATGCCCGGCCCCTGGTCGCTCACCTCGAGCCGGAGCCCGCGCCGGTCGCCCTGCCCGACGGTCTGCAGGGCCAGGGTGCCGCCCCCGCCGTGCACGTAGGCGTTGCGGGCCAGTTCACTGGCGGCGGTGACGACGCGCGTCTGGTCCACGAGCCCGAAGCCGGCGCGCTGCGTCGCGTCCCGCACGGCGTGCCGCACGGCGAGGAGGTCCTCCTCCGAGCGGATGGCGTGGACGGTACGGACGTCGTCCTCCGGGGTGCTGCCGGAGCGCATCGGGGTGGGCAGGGTGGTCGCCTTGTCGAGATCACCGTAGAGGGACAACGCGGGCCCCCTTTGGGGGTCGAGGAGCGGGCTGCCAGCCCAACGCGATCATGCCCTGCTCCGCGTTGAGGGTCGTCTCCACACCGGACAGTTCCAGGCCGAGTTCCACCAGGGTGATGGCGACGGCCGGCCGCATGCCGGCCACGATCACCCGGGCTCCCAGCAGCCGGGCCGTGGTCGTCAGTTCCATCAGCGTGCGGGCCACGAACGAATCGATGATCTCCAGCCGTGAGATGTCGATCAGGATCGCGCGCGCACGGTCGGCGACGATGCGCTCGGTCAGCTCCTCGGTGACGGCGATGGCCGCCTTGTCGTCGAGTTCGTTGAGGAGGCCGGTGACCAGCACATCGCCGAGACGCAGGATCGGAACGCCGCTCAAATCGCCGCTCACCGCGCATCCGCGAGAGAGGCCCGCTGCGTCGGCTGGTCCGTGAGCAGCGGGATGGCGGCGGCGAGCGCGTCGGCCAGCGTCGAACGCGTCAGGATGGCCGACAGGTCGATGCCGAGCTGCGCGATGATCTGGGCGATCGGCGGGCGGATGCCGCTGATCACACAGTCGGCGCCCATCAGCCGCACCGCGTTGACCGTCTGCATCAGGTGGTGCGCCACGGCGGTGTCCACGGTGGGCACACCGGTGATGTCGATGATCGCGACCTGCGCCTCGTCCCGCTCGATCGCCTCCAGCAAGTTCTCCATCACGACCTGCGTACGGGTCGTGTCGAGCGTCCCGATCAGCGGTACGGCGAGCACGTGGTCCCACAGGCGCACCACCGGGGTGGACACCTCGAGGAGCTGACGGCTCTGCCGCCGGATGATCTCCTCGCGCCCGTCCACGTAGATGTCGAAGGACATGGCGCCCGCGGTGTCGAGCAGGCGGTTGATGAAGAGCGCGGCGTGGTACAGCGCGGTCACGTCCCGCGTCTCGTGCTGGACCGCCTCCAACAACGCTTCCTTGAGCGTCAGTACGGCCTGCGAGGTCGCCGTGGGCGTGGCTCCGCCTCTGGCGCGGCGCAGCGACAGGTCGGTGACGCACTGGCGCAGCTGGGGGTGGGAAGCCACCACGTCCTGCACCGGCAGGTCGGTCTCCAGGCCGGCGAGCAGCGCTTCGACCAAGGAGTCGGCTTCTTCGTTCAGCTCCGCCTCTGTGACGCCGGTCTCCAGGACCGCCTGTTCCGACTGGAGCTCCACCCAACGGTCGGCCACCTTCTCGCCCTGCTCGCGCAGGGCGGCGCTGACGCGCAACCGGGCTTCGGACTCACTGGAGTTCATTCCATCCACCTTAGCAATTGTTGTCGCACGGCAAATGTTAGCCGAGGGATGCGATCTTCGAAGGCGGAAGTCGGGTACGTCACTGCTGGACGTACGCGAGTACCTGGATGCGCCAGGAGTAAACTCACGTGATCGGGCGAACCGTTACGGCACGCCTCCGCCTCCGACCGGACCTCGTGTCAGGCGGACTCGGCGGTGCCGTCCCGCGCGGGGGGCCGCTGCCCGGGGGCGGTGTCCTCCACCGCCCGCTGAAAGCCGCTCAGGCCGCGCACCAGCGCGGAGCGCTCCGCGGGGCGCATCGCCGAAATGGCGTCGAGCAACGCACTCTCCCGGCGGGCCCGCAGTTCGTTGAGGTAATTTTTGCCCTGGCTCGACAAGCGCAGTTCGAGTTCGCGACGGCTGGCTGAACTGAGAGCTCGCTCAATGAAGCCCAGGGCATGAAGGCGGTCACACATACGACTCACCGAAGACGGCGCCGACCCCAGGCACTCACCGAGCGTCCGCAGGTTGATGCCCTGCGCGCCGTCCAGGACGTACAGCACACGTAGCTGCGACGACGACACGGGTGCTGTCGAGGCAATGTCCCTGCCTCTGCTCCACAGCACCTCGAGCAGTTCGATGACTTCCCGGGCAGCATGCGTGGCCGCATCCTGACCGCCCCTGATGGAAGTTTCGGAGTCCATGGCCTCAACTGTGACACTTCGCAATGGCCCTGTCAGTCGCTGAGACACGGCGGACACCCGGCCCCTTCCCGCACTCCCGACCCGAACCGGAACAGGTGGTACCCAACACGTGGACAGATTCATGGCTGTGGAGCGAGCCCTGCGCACCTCAGCACCGCACGCTCTTCTCGAAACAGTGCGGAACGCGCTCATCGGCCGCTACACAGCCTGCTCGGTCGACCTGCTCATGGCCGACTACGCGATGACCATACTCCAACCGGTCGACGCGCTGCCGCATACGGCGGCGCCCGTGGCGATCAACGGCAGCCCCGCAGGACGCGCCTTCGGCGCACAGGAACCGCACATCGAGACCGGCGCCGACGGCGAGCCCGTCACCGTCCACCTGCCGGTGAGCGTGCGCGGCGACCGCACCGGAATCCTCAGCGTCCGCCTCCCCGATGAGGCCTGCGACGCCGAGACCGTGCAAGAGCTCCGCGACCTCGCCGAGATCCTCGGGCACGAGATCGTCGTGGCCGAACGGGACACCGACCTCTACCTCCAGGCACGGCGCGCCGACCGGCTCACCCTCGCCGCCGAGATGCAGTGGGAACTGCTGCCCGGCCGCTCCTGCTCCCGTCCGGAGTACGACATCGGCGCCCAGCTCGAACCGGCGTACGCGATCCACGGCGACAACTTCGACTGGTCGGCCTCCGCCGACCACCTCACCCTCACCGTCACCAACGGCATGGGCGAGGGCATCGAGGCGGCGCTCCTCACCAGCCTGGCCATCAACGCGCTGCGCAACGCCCGCCGGGCCGGACTGTCCCTGGTCGACCAGGCCTGCCTGGCCGACCAGGCCGTCTACGGCCACTACCAAGGCGCCGTCCACCTCTCCATGCTGCTCCTGCGCTTCGATCTCGCCACGGGCGAGATCGAGATCATCGACGCGGGCTCCCCGCGGATGTGGCGCGTGCGCGGCGGCAGGGCCGAGCCCATGGAGCTGGACGCGCAGCTGCCGCTCGGCATGTCCGAGGACACGCCCTACAGCGCGGAGCACTTCCGCGTCGAGCCCGGCGACCGGCTGCTGTTCGTCAGTGACGGTGTCTACGACGTGGCGTCCCCGACGGGTGAGCGCTACAGCGAGCGCGCCCTCACCCGGGCGATGACCAGCACCCGCCTCCTGCCGCCCTCACAGGTCCCGCGCGCGGTGCTCCACGAGCTCGCCGGGCACCGCGGCCCCACCGCCGCGGACGACGACGCCATGATTCTCTGCCTGGACTGGCGGGGCCGCCCCTGAGGCGGGAAGCCGCGCACATCGGCCGGAACGGAGGCGTTGATTACGCCGTTCCTCGGGCAGATGTTCCTTCCGGACGGGACGGCCGTCCCCAGGGAGGAGGAGTCTCATGCGGACGCAGCGCGCACCGCTCACCCGACCGCCGGAAACGGCCACCTTCGACAAGAGACCCGAAGCGGTCGCCGACGCACGGGACATCACCCGGGCCTTCGTCGCCGGGCTGTCCCCGGCGGTGGAGGACCGGCACGCGTCGAGCATCGAGCTCGTCGTCTCCGAACTCGTCACCAACGTGGTCCGGCACGCCCGGGGCACCCTGTGCTCCCTGCGTCTGCAGGCCCGCAGGGACGGCGTCACGGTCGCCGTCTCCGACGCGGACCCGCGGCCCCCGCAGGAACGCACGCCCGACCTCAAGGGCAATACGGGTGGGTTCGGCTGGCCGATGGTGCAGCGCCTGGCCCGGGTGGTGACCGTGAGCCTGGACGCGTCGAGCAAGACGATACGGGCGGAACTGGCGCGGTAGCCGGGCGGCCGCCGGGGGCCGGGGGGCCGCTTTCAGGGACCGGGTGACTGTTTCCCGGCTGGGGGTATCCGGTCCCCGTGGGTTCGGTCCTGGTCGCTCCGGGAGGTGGACGATGGTGTGGTGGGCGTGGTTGATCGCCGTGGTCGTCGTGGTGGGTCTGCTGGGCGCCGCGGTGGTCGGCGTGCAGGCCCGGCGGCGCAGCGGTGGCGTGATCGTGGTGCGGCGCGGCCGGCGGCCCGGGCGAGGGAGGGTGCGATGACGTCCTCCGTGCCCGCGGCACTGATGTCGGCCGGCGACCTCACCAAGCGTCCGGTGGTCACCTTGGGCGGCGAGGCGGTCGCCCAGGTCAAGGATGTCGTGCTCGACGGCGCGGGCGGCCGGATCGCCGGATTCACGCTGGCCGGGCGGGGGTTGCTGTCCGGCCCGCTGCGCAAGAGCCTGCCGTGGGCGGCGGTGCACGCGTTGGGGGTGGACGCCGTGATGATCACCTCGGCCGAGGCCCTGGAGGACAAGTCGGCCGTCGCTTCCTGGCAGGAGGCCTCCGGCGGCCTCGTCCGCGGGGCGCGCGTCCTGACGGACCAGGGGGTGCGGGTGGGCACCGTCCTGGACGTGGTGGTCGAGGCGGGCCGCGAGGGCCGGGTGGTCGGCGTGGAGATGTCGTCCACGGAGGCGCTCGGCCGGCACGGGCGCAAGGTCTTCCTGCCGCTCGGCGACCGCCCCGCCCTGACCGGCGACACGTTGGTGGTGCCCGCGCAGGACACGGAGCACGCCGTCGGGGAACTCGGCGAACTCGCCACGGCGTTGTGGCGCAAGCGGCTCGCGGGTCCCGGCGGGCGTGGCGTGACCGGTGAGGAGCGGACCTCGTGATGCTGCTGAGCCAGGCCGTGGGCCGCCCCGTCGTGAGCTCGTCGGACGCCGCGCAGATCGGCACGGTGGCCGGTCTCGTCCTCGCTCCGGAGGACGCCCTGATCACCGCGGTCCGGCTGGACGGGGCCAAGGACGGCGGCGACGTCGTGGCCTGGGCGGACGTGCACGCGGTGGGACCGGACGCACTGGTCGTCAGAGCCGCCTCGGCGGCACGGTTCGCGTCCACGGAATCGTCCGGGAGCCAGGACCTGCTCGGCAAGCGGCTCCTGACGGAGCTGGGCGACGCCGCCGGAACCCTCACCGACGTCGCCTTCGACCCCGGGTCCGGCCGCATAGACACCCTCCACACCTCGCGCGGCGACCGCGTCCCCGGCCGTCACCTGCTCGGCGTCGGCTCGTACGCCGTGGTGATACGCATCTGACGGAGCGTCGGCGCCACACGTACCGGGACGGCTGTCGACCGTGGTCGTACACCTGTGGATCGATTCCCCGTGCGACTTCCCTGCTCAAGCATGCGCCGCCCGGTCTGTGGGTGGCCGTTTCCTGGTTGCTGACGGTCTCCTCGTACGTCGCGACGTAGATGATCGCGGTGGAGAAGGCTGGGCGGGAGACGCCGGCCGGGCTGCACGGCGGGTGCCCGATGACGATCCGCGTCCTGCTGGTCGACGACCAGGCCCCGGTCCGCACCGCCCTGAGCATGGTCATCACCGAGGCCCCGGACATCGTCGCGTACGAGAAGGGGCTGGTGTCGGCCACGTCCTGACGGAGTGCGGCCGGGCCGCCGACGTACCGCTGACCGAGCCTCCGACGGACCGGTCCGGTGAGTTCGCGTCGTGTTCACGCGTCCCTCATTGACTCGCCTCCCGTGCCTCCTTAGCTTCATGGCGCATCTGCCACCGCGGGAGGGGACTGTCGTGCGCCGACGTATCTGGGGAACAGCCGCCGTGCTCGCCTTGTTCACGGGCCTCGTGCCGGTGACGTCGGCGCAGGCCGCGGCACCGCACAGACCCGGGCCGCTCCCTCTGGAGCGGCTCTTCGACAACCGCGCGGTCAGCGACGACGACCGTCCCGCCGCCGCGGACTTCGACGGCTCGGGCGGCTCCCTGTCCGCACGGGACCTGACGGCCGCGGGCTGGACGCCCGGGCGGACGCTCGGCATCGAAGGAGCCCGGCTGACCTGGCCGCGGACCGCGCCGGGCAGGCCGGACAACGTGCGCGCCGACGGCCAGTCGGTACGGGTGCGCGGGCGCGGCGACGCCCTCGCCTTCCTGGTCGCCGGCACGGGCGGCGAGGCGAGCGGCACGGGAACGGTCCGCTATCGGGACGGCTCGCGCGGCACCTACCGGCTCACCGCCCCGGACTGGCGCGCGGGACCGCTCGCCACGAAGTCCGTCGCCCTGCCGCACATCAACACGCCCGGCGGTCAACTCGCCGAGAAGGCACGGGTGTACATGGTGACGGTGCCGCTCGCCCGCGGACGCGAGGTCGCGTCGGTCGGCCTGCCGCGCGACCCGGGCGCCCCGGACCTGCACGTGTTCGCCCTGTCGGTGCGGGCCGCGACGAAGGGCTGGACGGGCACCTGGTCGGCGTCGACCGCGGGCTACCCGGCGGTGGGGCCGTGGGCCGACCGGACCGTGCGGCTCGTCGTCCACACGAGTACGGGCGGGCCGCGGGTGCGCATCCGGCTCGACAACACCTTCGCGGCGGCCCCGGTGCGGATCGGCAGCGCGACGGTGGCGGTGCAGGAGGCCGGGGCGGGGGCGCGGGGCGCACCGCGGCCGCTGTCGTTCCGCGGTGTCCCGGGCACGGAGCTCCCGGCGGGCGCGCAGGCGTTCAGCGACCCCCTCGACTTCGACGTGCCGGCCGACGCGAACCTCCTGGTCAGCTTCCATCTGCCCGGCCCCGTCGCGGCGGCGCCCGTGCACAGCCAGGCCATTCAGCGCTCGTACGTCAGCGGCCCCGGCGACCACACGGCGGACGGCTCCCCGGCGGCGTACACCTCGACGATCACGACGTGGCCGCTGCTCACGGGCGTCGACGTCGGCGGCGGGCCCGGTTCGGTCGTGCTGCTCGGCGACTCGATCACCGACGGCGTGAAGTCGACGCAGGACGCCAACCGGCGCTGGCCCAACGTCCTGGCGACGCGGCTCCTGAACCAGTCCGACGTACCGTCCTTTGGCGTCCTCAACCAGGGCATCTCCGCGAACCGCGTGGTCGCCGACCGCTATCCCGGGGACGGCGTCTCCACCGACACGGGCGGCGTGAGCGCCCTGCACCGCCTGGACCGCGACGTCCTCGCCCAGACGTCGGCACGTACCGTCGTCGTCTTCGAGGGCGTCAACGACGTGCGCTGGGGCGCCTCGGCGGACCAGGTGATCGCGGGGCTCCGGGAGATCGCGGACCGCGCGCGGGCGCGCGGGCTGCGGACCGTGGCGGCGACGATCGCGCCGTGCGAGGGCGAGTCCCTGTGCACGGCCGCCGCGAACCAGCAGCGGGAGGCCGTCAACGCCTATCTGCGGGGCAGCGACGACTTCGACGCCGTGCTCGACTTCGACGCGGTGCTGCGGGACCCCGCGCACCCGGCGCGGATCCTCCCCGCCTACGACAGCGGGGACCATCTGCATCCGGGCGACACGGGCCTCGCGGCGCTCGCGGACTCGGTGGACCTGCGCCTGCTCGTGCCGTGAGGCCTCAGACGTCGAGGTCGACCACGACGGGCGCGTGGTCGGACGCGCCCTTGCCCTTGCGCTCCTCCCGGTCCACGTACGAGTCGGAGACGGCCTTCGCGAACGGCTCGTTCCCGTAGACGAGGTCGATGCGCATGCCCCTGTTCTTGGGGAAGCCGAGCTGGCGGTAGTCCCAGTACGTGAACGGGTGGGCGTACTTGAGGGGGCGGGGCACGACGTCCGTGAGACCCGTCTCGCGCAGGGCCGCGAGGGCGGCGCGCTCGGGCTCGGAGACGTGCGTGGCACCGACGAAGAGCGCCGGGTCCCAGACGTCGTCGTCGGTCGGTGCCACGTTGAAGTCGCCGAGGACGGCGAAGGGGCGGGGACCCGCCGCGTCGGCGGCGACCGCCGTCTTCAGGGCCTCGAACCACTGGAGCTTGTACGCGTAGTGGGCGTGGTCCACCTCGCGGCCGTTCGGCACGTACACCGACCAGAGGCGGAGGGGGCCGCAGGTCGCGGAGATCGCGCGGGGCTCCTCCGCCCCGTCGTACCCCGGCCCGCCCGGCAGGCCCTTGACCACGTCGTCGAGGCCGGCCTTGGAGACCAGCGCGACGCCGTTCCACCGCCCCGTCGCGTTCACCGCCGACTCGTACCCCAGCTCGCGGAGCGCTTCGGCGGGGAACTGCTCGGCCGTCGTCTTGGTCTCCTGGATGCATAGCACGTCCGTGCCAGTGGCCTCCAGCCAGGTCAGGAGCCTCGGCAGACGAGCGGTGATCGAGTTCACGTTCCAGGTCGCAATGCGCATGCCTCACAACCTACCGGGCGGCACTGACAGTCACAGATCCGCCGACTCCCCCGGCGTCAGACGCACGTGCTCGGCCCCGCCGAGAGCGCCGATCTGGTTGTCGTAGATCGGCCGGGCGAGGTCGGTGAGGAGCGCGTCGTGGATGTCGTAGGCACGCTGCGGCTTGACCTCGCGCACGTAGTCGATCACTTCGGAGATCTTGTTCCAGGGGGCCATGACGGGCAGCATCAGCGTCTCGACGGGCTGGTCGGGGACGGTGAGCGCGTCGCCCGGGTGGAACACGGAGCCGTCGACGAGGTAGCCGACGTTGGTGATGCGCGGGATGTCCGGGTGGATGACGGCGTGCAGTTCGCCGTGGACCTGGACGTCGAATCCGGCGGCGGTGAACGTGTCGCCGTGCCCGACGGTGTGCACGCGCCCGGGGAAGGCCGCCGAGATCTGGTCCGCGACCGACTTGAGGGTCCAGATCTCGGCTCCGGGGCGGGCCTCCATGGCGGCCCGCAGCCGGTCCTCGTTGAAGTGGTCCGGGTGCTCGTGCGTGACGAGGATGGCGTCGGCGCCGAGCGCGGCGTCCTCCTCGCTGAAGCCGCCGGGGTCGACGACGAGCGTGCGCCCGTCCTTTTCGAGCCGCACGCACGCGTGGGACTTCTTCGTGAACGTCATGCGCGGCGTGCGCCCGGTCCTGCTGTCGGGAGATGTCGTCATGTCTCCCATCCTGCTACTCCTGCGGCGTGGTTTCCTCACGGATCACGGCCTGCGCGACCTTGAAGGCGGAATTGGCCGCGGGGACGCCGCAGTACACGGCGGCCTGGAGCAGGACCTCCTTGATCTCCGCCGGGGTGAGGCCGTTGCGCAGCGCCGCCCTGGTGTGGAACGCCAGCTCGTCCAGGTGGCCGCCCGCGACGAGCGCGGTGAGCGTGACGCAGCTGCGGGAGCGGCGGTCCAGGCCGGGGCGGTTCCAGATCTCGCCCCACGCGTAGCGCGTGACGAGTTCCTGGAAGTCGCCGGAGAAGTCGTCGGCCGCGGCGAGCACGCGGTCGACGTGCGCGTCGCCGAGCACCTCGCGGCGCACCTTCATCCCCGCGTCGTACACGTCGGGTGCCGCGTTGCCCGGCACGGCCTCCGGCTGCTCCACCGGACCGATCTCGGCGACGGGCGAGACGGGCGCGGGCGACGGGCCGAGGACGGGCTTGGGCGGCGCGGCGGCGAGCGCCGACTGGCCGCCCATGGTGGCGTCGGGGGCGGGCTGCCAGGCCGTCGAGAAGTGCCGTACGAGGAGGTCCGTGACGGCGGCCGGCTGCTCCACGGGGGCGAGGTGCGAGGCGCCGGGTACGACGGCGAGCCGCGCGTCCGGGATCCCGGCGACGAGCGTACGGGCCTCGCCCTGCCCGGTGACCTGGTCCTCGGAGCCGACGAGCACGAGCGTGGGCACGCCTATCCTGCCGAGCTCGGCGCGCACGTCGAAGGAGGCGAGGGCCTCGCAGGCGGCGATGTAGCAGCCGGGGTCGGTGGTGCGCACCATCTGCACGGCCCAGTCGGTGATCGCGGGCTGGGCGGCGGCGAAACCGGGCGTGAACCAGCGGTCGGGGGCGGAGCGTGCGATGGGGTCGAGTCCGTTGCTGCGCACGATGACGCCGCGCTGCCGGAACTCGTCGGCGGTGCCGAACCGCGGCGATGCGGCGATCAGCGCGAGCGAGGCGACGCGGTGCGGGTGCCGCAGCGCGAGCTCGGCCCCTATGGCACCGCCGAAGGCACAGCCCGCGTAGCCGAAGCGGTGCACGCCGAGCTCGTCGAGCGTGGCGAGCAGCCGGTCGGCGAGCTCTCCGACGGACCCGCACGGGTGCGCGGGCGCGCCGCCGTGCCCCGGCATGTCGAAGCGGAACACCCGCCACTGCCGGACCAGCTCCGGTATCTGCCGGTCCCACATGTGCCATGTGGTACCCAGTGAGGCACCCAGGATCAGGACTGGAGCGTCTTCTGGCCCGTCAAAGCGGTATTGCAGGGTGTTCTTCGGTGTCTCACTCACCCGCCCGACCCTCTCATCAGTCACGAAAAGTCACATCGCCGGGGTGAACCTATCGGGACTGGGGTTCTCGCGACGGCAGGCCAGTCGCTGCCGGAACGAGAGTGTAGTGGCACGGACGAGGCTCACCGGGACCATCTGGAGACCTTCCCAGGCCAGCCCTGGGCCGGTTGGAAGACTTGGCCACAGCCGGTTGGATCCCCCAGTCTCTACTGTCGGTCCACAGCCAGAAGACGGACTTTGCGTGCCCCTCAATCCACTCACCATAGGGCGAGGCAGAGCGCTCGGCTGGTGGACACCACGAGGATCACGCTTGCTCCTCCGCCGCAACCCCGTGCAAGCCCTCCCAGGCGGTGGGAACCCACATCCATTCCCACCGGGAGTAGTAGCTCGTCACGCCACCCACTCGACCACGATCCTCTCCATGATCGGCGCAGCTGGCTTCGTGGAAAACACTCCACTGCCCGATCAGGGTGGCGTCACTTCCTGGCGGGAAATGCCTCGTTGAGCGTAGGAACGACGAGGTGGCCGGACGTCAGCGACTTCCGGACCAGGTCGACGGGCAGGTACCGTCCCTGCTGGATCACCGGCGTGATCTTTTCGATCGGACCGAGCTCGATGAGGTAGAAGACGGTCCACGGCTTCCCGGAGTCGTTCAACGTCTCACCGTCGCGCACGATGCTCTGGGTCGCCGCAGAGGTATCCCGGGTTCCGGGAACCTGTTGGTGGATGGTCTCCACCGCGATGACGTCAAAGATCTGCCCCTGGCCGCCCGGCCGGTACATCACCAGGAGCTGGGGGCGGGCAAGTCCGACGTGGCTGCTGCTGAGCGGACAGAGATAGGCGACGTACTCGGCGAGTTCCTCCTCGGCCAGGTCGTTCGCGGGCACGACCACGGCGTGCTCGTGCAGCGTCCGGAACCATCCCCTCGCGAGCTCCTCCTCCCAGACGAACTTCCCGCGGTTGCTGTGCGTCGGGCTCGCGATGAGTCCGCGGCTGGCCATCAGCTCGATGCTGCGCGGTTCGCGCCCCACCATCCCGGCGAAGTCGGACCGGGTGAGGACCTCCGGCAGACTCTCGGACCACAACATGCAAGTGCCCTCCTACAAGGCGAGGTTGGGGCTCCAGGGCCCCATTGCCGCCACCATAGAGGAGTCCGGAGACGAGCATACGATTCACGGGAACCTCGTCTCGCGAGGACGTGCCGAAGTCAGTCATACGCATCCGTTGCCCGCACCGACAGCGGTTCAGGAGCTGCACTTGCAGGTCGCGCTCCGAGCGCTGCAGTTGCTGGGCGCTGTGGACGGGGGTGTACCCGAAGCAAGCTCGTCGACGATCAGGTGCCTCACACGCCAGAGGCCACGTGAGCCGCTTCACCTGGACTTTTCGGCGCCACCTATTGATAAACGGCGTGATGTGGAACCAGGGGTCCTGGACGTGTCTGAGGGGGGAGTCCCTGAGCGCTTCCCCGGCACCATGAACGAGAGCCGCGATCTCCAGCTGCCGCTGGAAGGCAGGTGAAGCTGCCGAAGCGGGGATACGGGTGCGACCGGATTTCGACGTCGGGTCGGAGAGGGCGAAGGGGGAACGTTCCTGCTCGGGGGAGCCGAGCTCCGGAGGGCCTGCGATCAACTGCCTCGTCCATCACGTAGAGCCACAGGCCGCTGTACGTCGACGCCCCGCCCCCCCGGATAGTTGTGTTCACGCCTGCCGCTCACCGGTTCGGGCAGGCGGTGAGGCGTGCCACCCTTGGCCGTCCGCTCGCGGGCGTTCATGTAGTCCCGCATGGGCGACACTTGGTGCCGCTTCTTCGTGAGAAGGACCTGAAGGACGCCGCCACCGGCGAGAACGGCGGCGCGGGCGGGTTCGTCGACAAGTACCTGCCCGTCCGTCCCGCGTATCGGCTCTACCGCGCCGAGAACATGCTCCGCCAGCAGGGCTGCGACGCCCTCGCCGACCTGTACTCCGACACCGCCGACGAACTCGTCCAGCAGCTCGTCCTCTCCGGTGTCGGCGGCCTCACGGGGTGGCGGCGGACCGCCGTCGCCACGGAGCGGGAACTCCAGTCCGGCGGCACGTCCTTTCGCGGGCCCCGCAGCGAGACAGACTTCTGGATGGAGTGGGCGGACCACGCCTACGACGCGATCCGCGCCGACGCCCGGCTCGACCGGGTCGCCCAGTCCGCCGCGTCCGGCTACTCTGCCGCCGATATCAACCAGATCTACCGGCACCTATTCATCGAGACGCACCAACTCGACGACGGCGTGCAGCGGTTCTACTCCAACCCCTATATCGCCAGGGCCTTGGAATGGCTCCAGGACGGAAACCCGCACCCCAGCGACCTCGACCTGCTGGCCCACGGGTTGTACGAGTCCAGCTGGATGCGGGAGCACGGCGACCAGAACTACCGCCGGGCTCACAAGGCGATCCTGGACGCGGGCCATGTCTGGGACGAGAACGCGCCCGCGGCCGACGGGATAGGGTTCCGGTGATGACAGCGTCCTTCAGCTGCAAAATGATCGCTTCCCTGGACACCGGAGCGGGCGTCTACGCGTGGACGACCGTGGAGGGGATCACCGGGAACATCCTGATCGACCCGGAAGGGGTGATCGCCCGTCCTTGTACGGCGGCGGGAGATCCTCTCGGTGACACGCTGCTCGACAAGAGGGTCGGGAATGTGCAGAACCCCGACCCGGACCCGGGAGTCCGGACCGCTTTCCTGAAGATCGCGGCGGTGCTCTTCATGGAGAAGGAGCGGCAGGGGCGGCTGCCCGACGCGGTCACGCGCACCTACTGGTAGGAGCGGCACCTTCTGAGAGGTCGGGTCCCTGGCGGGCCCGGCCTCTCGGCGTGTGCGACGTCAGATGAACAGCATCGCCATGGCGCACACCGCGGCGGCCGTCGCGCCTGCCGACGGCCGCCCCAGCCGCTGGCTCATCATCGACACGGCTGATCCCCAGCAGATGCACGGCTACACGTATGGCAACAACAACCCGCTCATCCACGCCGATCCTGACGGCAAGTTAAAACCCCCACCGAAACAAGCCGACAGGGGTCAACATCTGTCACGCCCGAGTCACCAACAGCGTTGACGGACCTGGACTGCAAGTTCCCAACTCGGTCAAACACGTCTCACCTGCGATCCCACCGTAGGCCTCGGACACCGGAGCCGGATCGGCTGCACGTAGGCCGTGGGGACCGAAACTATTTCGGGCGTGACGCGCCATTGTTTCGACAACGCGCATCACTCAGGATCTGTTGGGCAGTCACCTTTCCGCGCTGCAGCCGGTAGGGGTGGACCAGTCGGGCCCTGAAAGCTTTCGCGGACATCACGCAGGGATCAACGCCGAACACCTCACCAACCCCTCACGGAAGGATGTAGTTGTCATGATCAGAACAACCTTGAGCGCCTTCGGGAAAGGCCGCACCCCCCTCCGCGCCCACGCCCGCAAAGCCCTGGCCCTCTCCGTCACCGGGCTCCTCGCGGCCACCGGTGTCGTCGCCCTGTCCGGCACCGCCCAGGCGGCAACCACCCTCGGCGAGTCGGCGGCCGCGAAGGGCCGGTACTTCGGCACGGCGGTCGCCGCGAACCACCTCGGTGAGGCGCCCTACGCCGCCACGCTGAACACCGAGTTCAACTCGGTGACCCCCGAGAACGAGATGAAGTGGGACGCGGTGGAGGCCTCCCGGGGATCATTCACCTACGCAGCGGCCGACCGGATCGTCAGCCACGCGCAGGGCCGCGGCATGAAGGTGCGGGGACACACCCTGGTCTGGCACTCCCAGCTGCCCGGCTGGGTGGGGTCCCTGGGCGCCGGCGACCTCCGTACGGCGATGAACAACCACATCACCCAGGTCATGCGGCACTACCAGGGGAAGATCCACTCGTGGGACGTCGTCAACGAGGCGTTCCAGGACGGCGGCAGCGGAGCGCGCCGCAGCTCGCCCTTCCAGGACAAGCTCGGCAACGGCTTCATCGAGGAGGCGTTCCGCACCGCGCGGGCCGCCGACCCCGCCGCCAAGCTCTGTTACAACGACTACAACACCGACGGGGTGAACGCGAAGTCCAACGCCGTGTACGCCATGGTGAAGGACTTCAAACAGCGCGGTGTGCCCGTCGACTGCGTGGGCTTCCAGAGCCACTTCAACGGCCAGTCCCCCGTCCCCGCCGACTTCCGGCAGAACCTCCAGCGCTTCGCCGACCTCGGCGTCGACGTGCAGATCACGGAGCTCGACATCGAGGGGTCCGGGTCCTCGCAGGCCACGAGTTACGCCGACGTGGTGAAGGCGTGCCTCGCGGTGACGCGCTGCACGGGCCTCACCGTATGGGGCGTCACCGACAAGTACTCCTGGCGCGCGAGCGGCACCCCGCTGCTCTTCGACGGCAACTACAACAAGAAGCCGGCCTACGCCTCGGTGCTGTCCGCCCTGGGCGGTACGGGCGGCGGTGACGGGGGAAACGGCACCCGCACGTGCACCGTCTCGTACGCGAAGCAGGAGACGTGGGGTGACCGCTACAACGGCAAGGTGACCATCACGGCGGGTACTTCGGCGATCAGCGGCTGGAACGTGCGGGTGACGGTCTCCTCGGCGCAGCGGATCTCGGCCACCTGGAACGGCACACCGAGCTGGGACAGCACCGGAAAGGTGATGACCATGGCCCCGAGCGGCAACGGCAGCCTGGCGGCCGGCGGGACGACGAGCTTCGGCTTCACCGTCATGACGAACGGTGATACGGCGCCGCCCACCATCGGCGCCTGCACCGCGTCCTGACGAACGGCGATACGGGGAGAAGGACGAAGGGTCCTCGCGGTGGTCGTCCCCTCCGCGAGGGCCCTTCGGGTCGGTGGGCGCCGGGCTACGGCGCGTCCGTGAGGGGCTCCGTCACGACAGCCATGTGCAGCCGACGCGTGTGGTCGACCGTGCGTACCGGCCCGGTCAACGTGAAGCGGGCCGTGAGGCGCGGGTCGGTGCTCGACGCGCTCAGCCGCAGTTCGAGATCGCCCGGTTCGACGATCCGGTGGCCGTCGCGGCCCGTGAAGGACGCGAGGTCCGCCGGGACCGTCATCCGCACCCTGGCCGCCCGTCCGGGTCGCAGGCCGAGGCGTACGTAGCCGACGAGGCGCTGCACCGGCTGGACCACCGAGGCGACCGGGTCGTGGAGATACACCTGTACCACTTCGGTTCCCTCCCGATCGCCGGTGTTGCGCACGGTGCAGGAGAGCGTGAACTCCCCCTGGGTGGAGGCTCGTCCGTGCTCCACGACGAGGTCGCTCCACTCGAAGGCGGTGTAGGTCAGGCCGTGGCCGAACCCGAACGCCGGGGTCGGGTCGACACTGGACACATCGCTGGAGTGGCCGAGCCGCGCCGCCAGATAGGTGGAGGGCTGGGAGCCGGGGTGGCGCGGAACGCTGACGGGGAGGCGGCCGGACGGTTCGGTGCGGCCGCTGAGCACCGAGGCGATGGCTCTCGTTCCCTCCTCGCCGGGGAAGAACGACTGCACGATCGCCGCCGCCTCCTCCACCGCGCGCCCGAGGGCATAGGGGCGTCCGGCGAGCAGCACGGCGACGACGGGGGTGCCCGTGTCGAGGAGGGTGTCGAGCAACTGCTCCTGGACGCCGGGCAGTGCCAGATCCTCCGCGTCGCAGCCCTCCCCGCTCGTGCCGCGCCCGAAGAGACCGGCCCGGTCGCCCAGGGCGACGATCACGAGGTCGGCGCCCCCGGCCAGTTCGGCGGCCGCGCCGAACCCGTCGGTGGCGGGGCCGTCGATGTCCGCGCCCTGCGCGGTGACGATCTCGCTGAGCGGGAACTCCGCCGCCAGTGCCTCGCGCAGGGTGGGCAGTTCGATGCCGAGCGGGGTCTCGGGGTGCTGCCCCCCGACGTGGACGGGGAAGGCGTAGCCGCCGAGGACGGCCGTCGGGGTGTCGGCGTTGGGCCCGACGAGTGCGATACGGGCCGGGGCCCCGGGGGCCGGGCCCGCCGCCAGGGGCAGGGTGCCGTCGTTGCGCAGGAGCACGACGGCCTGTTCGGCGACGCGGCGGGCGAGGGCGCGGTTCTCGTCGGTGTCGAGACGGACGGTTCCGCGCAGCGCCGCCGAGTTCCCGCCCGCGGTGCGGTCCGCGGAGTCCGCGGCTTCCACGAGCGCGGACGGCGTGGGCCGCCAGTCCGCGTCCAGCAGCCCCAACTGGGCCTTCTGGGCCAGCACTCGGCGTACCGCACGGTCCACCAGCGCCTCGGGGACGAGCCCCTCGGCGACCGCTTCGGTCAGCGGGCCGCCGAACGCCTTGACGGTGGGCAGTTCCACGTCCACACCCGCTTCGAGTGCGGCACCGGCCGCTTCGCCGAAGGTCCCCGCCACACCGTGCAACGTCTTCAGGAAGGCGATGCCGAAGTAGTCGGTGACCACGGTCCCCTCGAAGCCCCAGGTGTCACGGAGCAGGCCGGTCAGCAGCTGCCCGTCGGCGGCGGAGGGGATGCCGTCGGTGTCGGTGTAGGCGTGCATGACCGACCGTACGCCGCTTTCGCGTACGGCCATCTCGAACGGGGTGAGGATGGTGTCGGCCCGCTCCCGGGCTCCCATGCCGACCGGGGCGAGGTTGCGGCCGGCCCGTGAGGCGGAGTATCCGGCGAAGTGCTTGAGCGTGGCGACGATCCCGGCCGACTCCAGTCCCCGTACATAGGCGGTGGCGACCGTTCCCACCAGATAGGGGTCCTCGCCGATGGTCTCCTCGACGCGGCCCCAGCGTGCGTCGCGTACGACGTCGAGGACAGGGGCGAGTCCCTGGTGCACGCCGACGGAACGCATGTCGCGGCCGATCGCGGCGGCCATCTCACGGACCAGTTCCGGATGGAAGGTGGCGCCCCAGGACAGCGGCACCGGATAGGCGGTCGCGCCCCAGGTGGCGAAGCCCGCGAGGCATTCCTCGTGGGCGAGCGCCGGTATGCCGAAGCGGTTCGCCCCGGCGATCCGCTCCTGGGTGCGCGCCAGCGAGAGGGCGCCCACGGCCGGGTCGACCGGAGCCGTACCGAACGGGCGGGTCAACTGGCCGAGGCCGTGCGGAAGCAGGTCGTCGAGGGCGACGGCCTCCTCCATGTCGTGCTGGAACGGCGCGACTTCGGCCCCCTCGTCGGAGGCGCCCACCCAGACGCCGAACAGCTGGGAGATCTTCTCCTGGAGGGTCATGGCGGCGATCAGGGCGTCGGCCCTGGCCTCGGGAGCGAGAGCGGGATCGCGCCAGGGCGCGGTGCGGTGGTCCATGGCGCCGGATTCCGTCACCCGGGGGTCGGCGGCCTCGGCGGGCGGCTGCGCTCCGGCGTTGTCGATGTTGGTGGTCACTTTCCTCCGACCCCCATCAGCCCCTGTACGAGGGCACGACGGGCGAACAGGTAGACGATCAGGATGGGGAGCATGGACAGGACGACGGCGGCGAGCAGGCCGGGGGTGTCGACTCCGTGTTCCGTCTGGAAGTCGTAGAGCCCCATGGTGATCACCTTGGTCTCCGCCGACTGCGTCAGGACGAGGGGGAAGAGGAAGCCGTTCCACGCCTGGAGCGCGGAGAAGACGACGATCGTCGAGATCCCGCTCTTGGACAGCGGCAGCACCAACTGGAAGAAGACCCGCCGGGACGAGGCGCCGTCCATCGTCATCGCCTCGTACAGATCGGGGGTGATGTCACGCATCACTCCCGTGAGGATCAGGGCGCACACCGGCATGGCGAAGGCCGCCGTCGGCAGGATGACGCCGATGAGGTTGTCGTAGAGGCCGGCCTCGCTGATGACGAAGAACATCGGGACGACGACCGCCTGCGAGGGGATCGCCAGGCCCAGGAGGAACAGCCGGAAGACCGTGGTGGTGGCCCGGCCCCGGCTCCTGACGATGGTGTACGCCAGGGGCGGGACGAGGAGCACGACGATGCCCACCACGCACACGGTGACGATGACCGTGTTGAGGAAGTACTGCGCGAAGCCGCTGTTGACGTCGTCGACGTAGTTGTCGAGCGTGAAGTGCTCGGGGAAGGCCAGCGGGCCGTTGGCCGCGTAGTCGGGGCGCGACTGGAACGTGGCGACGAGCATCACGTACAGCGGCAGCCCCACCACGAGGAGCCAGACCAGCGAGCCGAATCCGGCGAAGTAGTTGGGGCGGCTCTTCCTCACAGTCCCTCCATGGTGCTGCGCATCTTGTCGTAGCCCGAGAGCCGCACCACGATCAGCGAGATGACCGTGGAGACGAGGACCAGGAGGAGGGCGATGGCGGACGCCGCTCCGTAGTCGAAGCTCTTGAACGCCTTCTGGTACATGTAGTACGCGCTGATGGTGGTGTCGCTGCCCGGTCCGCCCTGGGTCAGGATGAGCACGGTGTCGAAGGTGGTGAGTCCGCCGACCACCATCAGGATCATCGAGGTGATGATCGAGTTGCGCAGTTGCGGCAGCGTGATGTGGAAGAACTGCCGCACCGTGCCCGCGCCGTCGATCTGCGCCGCCTGGTAGAGGACCGGCGGCACAGCGCGCGCCGCGCCCTGGTAGATCAGCGTGTGCAGGGGGGTGAACTGCCAGGTGCTGACGGAGACCAGGACGCCGAGAGCACTGGACTGCGTCCCGAACAGGTTGCCGTCGCCGAACAGCCATGTGGCCTGCGCGGGGACGCCGAAGTTGGGGTCGAGGACCGCGCGCCACAGCACGGAAACGGCCGTGATGGACAGCAGCATCGGCACGAAGTAGATGGCGGACAGGACGGCCCGGTTGCGCTGGTGTCCCGCCGCCCAGACGCCGAGCAGAATGCTCAGCGGAGTCTGGACGACGACCCCGAGCACGGTGAGCAGGACGCTCAGCCAGAGGCTCTCGATCATGACGGAGTCGTCGAGGAGCTTCTTCCAGTTGTCGAGGCCGGTGAATCGCGGGTCGCTGAGGCCGTCCCAGCTCGCGAAGGAGAGGACGGCGACCATGAGGAGCGGGACGATGGCGAAGAGGCCGAAGAAGACGGCGGCGGGAGCCGCCCAGAGGAATCCCGGCCGACCCGCTCCGGTGCCGGACGCGCCGGCCTTCTGGACCGTCACGCCGTCCGCGGCAGGAGCGGCGCTTCGGGTCACGTCACGTGTTCCGGGTCCGGATTTGAGTGTGCTCACGAGGTCGGCAGCGCCTGCATGGCCTTGATGAAGGCGTCCTCGTCCATCGAGCCGTTGAAGAACTGCTGGAGGGACTGGTACATCGTGGTGGCCGCCGACTGGGGGTACGCCTGGTCCCAGGAGAGCTGGAACGCCGGGGCGTCCTTGACCAGGTCGTACTGGAACTCGGCGTACTCCGGGTCGGCGGCGGAGTCCAGGAAGCCCTCGGTGTTCGTCGTGGTCGGCAGGTTGCCGATGCGGAGCTGCGCCTTGACGAAGCGGTCCGAGTACATGAGCTTCAGGAACTCGGCGACGGCCCGTGGGGGCTTCGTCCTCTTCAGCACGGAGTAGAAGTTGTTGGTGTTGCCGACGACGTTCGCCCGGGCGCCCTTGCCTCCCTCGACCGAGGGGAAGGCGCTGTATCCGAGGTCGCTCTTGGCGAACTCCGGGTGCGCGTCCTGCTGCGTCGAGTACTCCCACGAACCCATCAGCTCGAAGCCGGCCTTGCCGGTCGCCAGGAGCGTGGGGGAACCCTTGTCGGTGAACTTCACCGAGTCGTAGTTGGTGCCGAAGGCCCCGGCGTCCACCAGTTCCTTGATCCTGCCGAGGGCCTTGCGGCTGTCCGGGCTCGCCCAGGCGTCCTTGTCGCCGTTCAGGGCCTTCTGGAACAGCTCCGGTCCCGCGATGCGGTCGTAGAGGTACTCGAACCACATCAGCGTCGGCCACCGGTCGCCGCCGCCCAGCGCGATCGGCGTGACGCCGTCGGCCTTCAGCGCCTTGACCGCCGCCAGCAGGTCGTCCCAGGTCTTCGGGGGTTCGACCCCCGCCTTCTCGAGGACCTTGCCGTTGTGGAACAGCAGCACGGGCTGCGTACCGCGCATGGGGATCCCGTAGGGCTTGCCGTCGACCACCGCGCTGTTGAACACGGACGGCAGGAACTTCGTCCTGAGGCCGGGATCCTTGGCGATGAAGGAGTCCAGCGGGAGCAGCAGGCCGGCGTCGACGAACGGTTTGATGCTGCCGCCGCCCCAGTTGAAGAAGACGTCCGGCGCCTGCTTGCTGTTGATGATCGTCTGTAGCTTGGCCTGGTAGTCGGCGCCGGGGATCGTGTCGAGGACGGCCTTCACCTTCGACGTCTTGTTGAAGGCGGCGACGAGTTCCTTCTCCACCTTGTTCGCGTCGTCCCCGTAGACCAGGACGTGGATGGTGTTGCCGCGGCCTGCCGCATCGGAGTCTCCCCCGCAGCCGGACAGGGACAGCGTCAGTGCCAGCGCGGCACCACCGACGACAACGGTGTGCGAGAACCGTGCGCGTTGCTTCATCGACTCGCCTCTCGAAACTTTTCGGTTGCATTACCGAAACTTCCTGAGGCGGGACGCTAGGACTCCCCCTTCGAGGGGGTCAACCCTCGGTCGCCGCGTTATCAAAGCGTTATGTCTCGGCGGCAGTTGACTCGTGTTCTATGCTCCTCGCCATGCGCGATGACGAGGAAATGGGCCGCATCACCCTGGCCCAGGTGGCTCAGCGGGCCGGCGTCTCCATTTCGACAGTTTCGAAGGTCCTCAACGGGCGGCAGGACGTGGCGGCCCCCACGAGGGTCAAGGTGGAGCGTCTGCTGGAGGCCCACGCATACCGGCGCACCACCCGCTCGGCCCGCGAGGCGCCGCTCATCGAGATCGTGTTCCACGAGCTGGAGAGCATCTGGGCGATGGAGCTGATCCGGGGAGTGCAGAACGTCGCGAAGGCTCACGGCGCCGGCGTCGTCCTCACCGAGAGCGGAACCCGCCACGCGCCCAGCCCCGACTGGATGGAGGCGATGCTCCAGCGTCGGCCGCTCGGTGTCGTGCTGGTCTTCTCCGCCCTGCCCGGCGAGGTGAAACAGCAGCTCAGGGCGCGTTCCATCCCGTTCGTCATCATCGACCCGGCCGGCGACCCTGACCCGGACGTGCCTTCGGTCGGCTCGGCCAACTGGAACGGCGGCCTCGCCGCCACCCGCCATCTCATCGAGTGCGGGCACCGGCGCATCGGCATCATCACCGGACCCGAGGACATGCTCTGCTCCCGCGCCCGGCTCGACGGCTACCGGTCGGCGATGGCCATGGCGGGCCTGGAGGCGGACCCCGAACTCGTCGTGTTCGGCGACTTCCACGTGGAGGGCGGGTACGACCGCGCCGCCGAGATGCTGTCCCGGTCGCGGCGGCCCACCGCGATCTTCGCGGGCAGCGACCTCCAGGCACTCGGCGTACTGGAGGCCGCCCGGGCGCACGGCCTGCGCGTCCCCCATGACCTCTCGGTGGTCGGTTACGACGACGTGTCCATCGCCCGCTGGGCCAGCCCGGCCCTGACCACGGTCCACCAGCCGCTGCGTCAGATGGCGGAGGAGGCCACGCAGATGCTGATGCGGCTGCGGGCCGAGGAACCGGTGTCCACGCGCCTGGAGCTGGCCACGAGCCTGGTCGTGCGCAAGAGCACGGCGCCGCCGCCCGAGGACTGAGCGCCGTGCGCCGCCGCGGCTCGTGGCTTCGGTGCTCCGAACGGTCGCCCGCGGTTCAGCGCCGCAGGGTCAGGACGCCCGGCCGGTAGGGCAGTTGGTCGTAGGGGCCGCCGGCGTTCGGGGACTTGCCCTGGTAGAGGAACTGGAGGTTGCAGGGGTCGATGGTCATGGATTGGTCGGGATTGTTCCGGACCAGGTCACCGTGGCTGATGTCATTGGTCCAGGTGGCGCCGCTGTTGGCCTTGCCCGCGAAGGGGTTGCTCTCACTGCCCGCCTGCGGGGTCCACGTACCGCTCAGGCTGGAGGACGTGAACGAGCGGAAGTAGCGCCCATTGACGCCCATCGCCTCGACGATCATGAGGTACTGGTTCTGTCCCTGCACCTTGTAGACCTGAACCGCCTCGAAGAGGTTGTTCGTCGAGTCGCTCATGATCGTCGTGTACGACGAGCCGAAGTTGCCCGGGAAGTTTCCGATCGGCATGCTCGCCCGGTAGATCTTGTCGTTGTCACCGGCGAAGAACAGGTACATGTTCTGCCCGTCGGCTATCAAGGTCTGGTCGATCGGGCCGGTGCCGGAGCCGGAGATGCTGCCGGTGAACAGCGGCTGCGGCGACGACCAGCCGTTGGGGTCGGCCGGGTCGCTCGACGTGCGGTAGACGAAGGCCGACGCACCCCACTGGTACGCCAGCACCCAGATGTTCTTGGGGGCGAAGTAGAACAGCGTGGGCGCCACCGCGGCCTGACTCATCCCGGTCTGGCGGGCCGACCCCATGTCCGACCAGTTCGTGAAGGGACTGAACATCATCGAACCGTACGAGGATCCCGACGAGTTGGATGCGTAGACCAGGCGCTTGCCGTTGTGCAGCACGCTGGTGAAGTCCTTCAGCGAGACCCACCCGTTCGCGGGCTGCGCCAACGGGCCCGTCGACGTCCACCGGTAGGTCGACGGAAGAGCACACGTGCCGCCCGGGGAGAGGCCGGTCCACTTCTGGCCGCTCCCGCCGTCGCACGTCCGGATCTCCACCGCCGTGCCGTTGGCCGTACCGGAGCCCGTGACGGTCAGGCACAGCCCGGATTCCACACCGATGACCGTGCCGTCGGCGTTCACCCGCCACTGCTGGTTCGCACCGCCCGAGCAGGACCAGATCTGCACCCGGGTACCGGATGTGGTGGCGTGGCCCGGAACATCCAGGCACTTGTTGCCGTACACGGTCAGTTGATGGTCGTCCGTGGACGTCCACTGCTGGTTGGTCCCTGTCCAGCAGTCGTGGATCTGCAGGTATGTGCCGTCGGCCCGGGCGGCACCGGGCACATCGAGACACCGGCCCGACCCGACACCGCGCAAGGTGCCACTCGTGGCCGCCTGGGCCGGGAGGGCGACGAGCATCGCCGCCAACGCGATCAGGGTGGTGACGGCGGCGGTGAACGCCCCGGACAGAGGTCTGCGTCCTGACTTCCCACTGCGCATGGAGACTTCCCTCACCTTGTTCGTGATATCGAACGGAGTTCGAAGCTTCGAGCAGATTGAAGGGCAGTGGGCAAGCGGCGTCAATGCTTCTCACTTGATTCGCAAAGAACGCCGAAACATTCGGTGCTCAGAAACCGACCGCGTCGCGGATCAGCGGGCACGTCATGCAGTGGCCGCCGCCGCGGCCCCGGCCCAGTTCGGCGCCGACGATCGTGATGACCTCGACGCCGGCCCGGCGCAGCAGGGCGTTGGTCTGGGTGTTGCGGTCGTACGTGAAGACCACGCCCGGCTCCAGGGCGACGGCGTTGTTGCCGCTGTCCCACTGCTGGCGCTCCGACGCGTAGGCGTCTCCGCCGGTCTCGATCACCCGCATCGAGGACAGCCCCAGCGCCTTGGTGACCACGTCGACGAACGTGCGGGACCCCTCGTCGGTGATCGAGACGCCGGCGGGGCCTTCGCCGGGACGGAGCGTGAACGCGTGGACGTCGTCCATGATCTTCGGGTAGAGGGTGACGATGTCGCGGTCGGCGAAGGTGAAGACGGTGTCGAGGTGCATCGCGGAGCGCAGTTTTGGCAGGCCGGCGACGACGACCCGTTCGGCCGCGCCGTTGGCGAACAGGGCGGCGGCGACCTGCGTGATGGCCTGGCGGGAGGTGCGCTCGCTCATGCCCATGAGGACGACGCCGTTGCCGACGGGCATGATGTCGCCGCCCTCGAACGTCGCCTGGCCCCAGTCGAGTTCGGGGTCGCCCCACCAGACGGTGGCGCCCGTGAAGTCGGGGTGGAACCGGTAGACCGCCTTCATCAGCAGCGTCTCGTCGTGCCGGGCGGACCAGTAGAGCGGGTTCAGGGTGACGCCGCCGTACAGCCAGCAGGTGGTGTCACGGGTGTAGAGGGTGTTCGGCAGCGGCGGCATCAGGTATTCGCCCACGCCAGTGGACTCGCGGACGAGCGCGACGTAGTCGGAGCGGTACTCGTCCGGCAGGTCCGTGGTGGCGAGGCCGCCGATCAGGTACTCGGCGAGCCGTCGCGGCTCCAGTGTCTCCAGGTAGGCGCGGGTGTCGTCCATCAGGCCGATCCCGACCTGGTTCGCGGTGATCTTCCGCTCCAGGAGCCAGTCCCTGGCGCCGGGGACGCCCAGGGTCTCCGCGAGCAGGTCGTGCAGCTCGACGACCTCGACCCCGCGCCGCCGGAGCTCGGCGACGAAGTCGGCGTGGTCGCGCTGGGCGTTCTCCACCCACATCACGTCGTCGAAGAGCAGGTCGGCGGAGTTGGTCGGGGTCAGGCGGCGGTGCGCGAGTGCGGGCGCGCAGACCAGGACCTTGCGGAGCCTGCCGACCTCGGAATGGACGCCGAATCCCGGACCGGTGGTGCTGATGCTTGTCACGGAGTGCCTTTCCGGAGTTGTCCTGGGCAGAGAGGCCAGGACGCACTACGGCCACTGCCAGTGCAATTTAACGCTTGTATGGAAGGTTGTCCTGATATGCACATCGATGCCGGAGCCATTGAACGCCTCGTCCCCATGTCCGCCGCGATCGACGCGCTGGAGGCCGTCCTCGCCGCCGGTCTCGACCCGGAGGCGGAGCCCGACCGCGGGGTCGTGGACGTGCCCGGTGGTCAGCTGCTCATGATGCCGTCGGCCACGGCGTCGTACGCGGGCGTGAAGGTCGCCACGGTCACGCCGGGCAACGCGGACCGCGGTCTCCCCCGCGTCCAGGGCCTCTACGTCCTCCTGCACGGCGAGACCCACGCGCCGCTGGCCCTCCTGGACGGCATCGCGCTGACGTCGCTGCGCACCCCCGCCGTGTCCGGGGTGGCCGTCGGAAAGCTGGCGGTGCCGGACGCCGGGCGGCTCGTCGTCTTCGGGACCGGACCGCAGGCGTGGGGCCACGTGGAGGCGGTGCGGGCGGTGCGTCCGGGGCTGCGCCACGTCGACGTGGTCGCGCGGAACGCGGGCCGTGTGGCGGACTTCGTCGCGCGCTGCCGCGCCGTCGGCCTCTCGGCGTCCGCGGCGACGGCGGACGCCGTGGCCCACGCCGACGTGGTCTGCTGCTGCACCACGGCACGCGAGCCCCTCTTCGACAGCACCCTGCTGCCCGACCACGCCACGGTCGCCGCCGTCGGCTCCCACGAGCCGGACGCCCGCGAGGTCGACGCCCGTCTCGTGGGCCGCGCCACGGTGGTGGCGGAGTCCCGGGCGGTGGCGGCCCGGGAGTGCGGCGATCTGGTCCTCGCGGCCGCCGACGGCGCCTTCGACCTGGCGCGGCTGCACACGCTGGACGCCCTGGTCCGGGGCGAGGTGAAGGCCGAGGAGGGGCGGCCGCGGCTGTTCAAGTCGGCGGGGATGGCCTGGGAGGACCTGGCCGTGGCGGCCGCCGCGTACAAACGGTGGGCAGCCGCCCGGTGAGCGGGTGAGGGGCAGGGCCTGGGCCCTCAGCCGCTGACCGTCACCGCGTGCCGCAGCACCGCGTCGAACAGGTACCCCTGGGTGTTGTGCACCGTCGTCTCCGGCTGGGTGCGGCCCGCGGAGTCCGTGGCGCGGGAGAGGAGTTCGGCCGGGCCGGTCGTGTCGGGCTTCCACGGGAACGACCAGCGGGTCCAGGAACCCTCCTGCCCACGGTCGTGCAGCCGTGCCGCCCGCCAGGACGCGCCGCCGTCCGTGCTCACCTCGACCCGGGTGATCGCGCCGCCGGCCGACCAGGCGCGGCCCGTGAGGCGGTGCCGGGTGTGCGCGGGCAGGTCCGCGTTCCAGGGGAGCTCGAAGGCCGACTTGATGGTCTGGCGGGTGAGCGGGGCGCTGCCCTCGGGCGGGTAGGCGTCGCCGAACAGGCGGTAGAAGTCCGTGTTCCACGGCGAGTAGAGGGGCTGGGTGGAGACCTCGATGTCGCCCAGCCACTTGATCGAGGAGATGCCCACCCAGGACGGGGCGAGGAGACGCACCGGGTACCCGTGGTCGGGCGGCAGAGGGGCGCCGTTCATCTCATACGCGAGGATGACGTCGTCCAGCGCCTTCGAGATCGGCATGGGGCGGCGCACCCGGCCGTAGCTCGTGCCGTTCGACGTGACGTACTCGTCGTCGAGCCCCCGCGGCATGATGTCCACCGCGCGGCGGGAGAGCCCGGACTTCTGCAGGACGTCGGAGAGACGTACGCCGCGCCAGTGGGCCACGCCGATCGCGCCCGTCGTCCAGGGGGTGCCCGAGCCCGCCCGGCCCTGCTGCGTCGCGAAGAAACTCCTGGCGTTGCCCGCGCACTCGACGAACGCCGTGCGGGTCACCGGCTTGAAGCGCCTGAGGTCCGCGAGGGTGAACTCCCGCGCGCGGCCCGTAAGACCGTCGCCCCAGACGTTCAGCTTCCAGGACGCCGCGTCGAGGCGCGGGGTCGTCGTGTGGTTGCGGACGAAGAAGCGGGCGGCCGGGGTGGTGTAGCCGGTGTCGGCGAACGACTCGAAGCGGGCCTCCGCGTTCGTGCCGTGGACGATGAACCACTCCGGCGGCAGGGGCTTGACGATGCCCGGTCCCGCCGCCGCGGCCCGGGGCGCGGAAAGGGCCACCGGCACCGTCGAGGCCAGGCCCGCGGCAGCGACGAGCCGCAGCATGTCGCGGCGCGCCACCCCTCCCGCGCGGGCCTGTCCCGCCAGCCACTGGTGCAGTCTTCGTCGGTCGTACGTCGCCTCTGACTCCGTTGACTCCGTGTGTCTGCTCATGACCTCACGGTAGGAACCACGGCGGCGGCCCACCGGGGATCGCCTTGATCTTCACAAAGACGCAGTGTGTTTCCGGGGCGGTGTCCTGATCAGGGCGTCGTCGTCGAGACCACGTACACCATAGGGTGCCGCGCGTTCGAGCGGTCCACGACGACGTCCAGGGTGGGCGCCGGGTCCTTCTGCGTGTGGGTGAGGCCGTACCAGGGGCCGGGGCCCGTGAACTCCCAGCCGACGACGTTCTGGTCGCGCTTGCTGATGGTGATGTCGTCGGCCTTGAAGGCGCTCTCGGAGGCGCCGATCTGCTTGAGGAACCGCGTCAGGCCCGCGTTGCTGGTGAGGAACTGGACGTAGAGACGGCTGGTGCGCCAGTTGTTCGTCTCGTAGTAGGCGACCTCTTCCGAGTACGGCTGGACCGGTACGTCGTAAAGGCGCCGCTGCACCCGGGACGGCCAGCCCGCGGTGAGGCCCGTCGCGGAGTACTTGTCCTCCTTGTCGCGGCCGCTGTTGCGGCTCTGGTTCGCGGAGATCACCAAGTAGCCGGCGGGCACGCCGATGAGCAGCACGATGATGATCGCCGTCAGCCAGCGGCGGCGGATCATGTGACTGCGGCCCTCGGTCTTGCGGGCCGGGCCCCCCTCCCCGTCCGGCGGCTCGGGAGCGCCGGGGTGGTCCGGGGACGAGGGCTGGCGTGGCACGGTCATCTACTGGGTTCCCTGGGATGTGCGGTCGTCGGTGCGGCGCGCCTCGGCGTAGCGCTCATAGCGTTCGTAGCGTTCCACGCGGCGCCGGTTGGCGCGGCGGAAGCGGCGGGCGACGAGCCTGGCCAGGTCGGCGGCGCCCACCATGCCGGCCTCGGGGCCGAGCTGGGCGCGGGCGATGCGGGCCTCCGGGCGGTAGCCGCGGCCGGTCAGGTGACGGCGGAAGGCGTCGCGGGCCGGGCCGATCAGGAGGTCGTCGGCGGCGCTGACGCCGCCGCCGATCACGAAGCAGGAGGGGTCGAGGGCGGCGGCGAGGTTGGCGATGCCGACGCCGAGCCACTGACCGATGTCCTGGAGGAGCTCGACGCACATGGCGTCGCCCTCGCGGGCCAGCTCGGTGATGAGGGGGCCCGTGATGTCGGGGACGTTGCCCTTCACGCGCTCGATGATGCCGTACGCGACCGGGGAGTCGGCGGCGGCGAGCTCGCGGGCCTCCCTGACCAGGGCGTTCCCCGAGCTGTACTGCTCCCAGCAGCCACGGTTGCCGCACGGGCAGCGGTGGCCGCCGGGGACGACCTGCATATGGCCGAACTCGCCGGCCACGCCGAACTTGCCGCGCTTGACGGCGCCGTCCTCCAGGATCGCGCCGCCGATGCCGGTGCCGAGGGTGATCATGACGAGGTGGTCCTCGCCGCGGCCCGCGCCGAAGCGCCACTCCGCCCAGGCGGCGGTGTTCGCGTCGTTGTCGACCATGACGGGCACCGCGAGGCGGCCCGAGATGCGGTCCCGCAGGGGTTCGTTGCGCCAGGACAGGTGCGGGGCGAAGAGCACGCGGTTGCGGTCCGCGTCGACCCAGCCCGCCGCGCCGATGCCGACGGCGTGCACGTCGTGGCGGTCGGACAGGTCGAGGACCAGCTCGACGATGGTGTCCTCGACGACCTTCGGACTCTTGGACTTGTCCGGGGTCTCCGTGCGGAGGGTCTCCAGGATGTTGCCGTCCGGGTCGACGACGCCCGCCATCACCTTGGTGCCGCCGATGTCGATGCCGACGGTGTTGACGCGGGGCGCCGTCAGATGCGATCGGCGTTCGCGGGTGCCCACGGTCCGCAGGACGGTGGCTCGTGCGGAGCCGCGGTGCGCTAGGTCGCGGTAGGTGCTCATTGCGGCGATTCTGCCTCACGCTCGCGGGGGCGCGCACACGGGATCTCGCGGGGCGCGTGACGGGGTACGGGGATCGGCCTCCCCAGGGGCGCGGGGAACTGCGCGCTCAGCCCACGAAAAGCCGCAGACGCGTCTGCTGGGTGCCGAGCAGACGCGTCTGCGGCATGGACGTGGTGGTCGCGCAGTTCCCCGTGCCCCTAAAAGCGGGCCCCAGCCGTCAGGCTGGGCCCCGGCCCTCCAGTTCGTGACGGAGGTCGTCCAGTTCCGAGCCGCCCGCCATCTGGCGGGTCAGTTCGTCGAGGGTGATCTCGTCGCGGGTGTAGCTGCCGGACATCGCACCCCGCTTGAGGAGGACGAAGCGGTCGCCGACCAGGTACGCGTGGTGGGGATTGTGCGTGATGAGGACCACGCCGAGGCCCGCGTCCCGCGCCGCGGCCACGTACTTCAGGACGACCCCGGACTGCTTCACGCCGAGCGCCGCGGTCGGCTCGTCCAGGACGAGGACCTTCGCGCCGAAGTAGACGGCGCGGGCGATGGCCACGCACTGCCGCTCGCCGCCCGAGAGCGTACCGATGGGCTGGTCCACGTCGCGCAGGTCGATGCCCATGCGGAGCAGCTCCGCGTGGGTCGTCGCCCGCATGAAGTCGACGTCCATACGGCGGAAGGGACCGACGCCCTTCGTCGGCTCGGAGCCGAGGAAGAAGTTCCGCCAGACCGGCATGAGGGGGACCACGGCGAGGTCCTGGTAGACCGTGGCGATGCCCCGGTCCAGCGCCTCGCGCGGCGTGGCGAACCGCGCCTCCTCGCCCTCGATCGTGAAGGAGCCGGAGTCGTTCCTGTGCAACCCGGCGATGATCTTGATGAGGGTCGACTTGCCCGCGCCGTTGTCGCCGAGCACGCACGAGATCTCCCCCGCGTGCACTTCGAGGGAGACGCCTTCGAGCGCGCGGATGTTGCCGTAGTACTTGCTGACCTCGTCGAGCTCGACGAGCGGCGTGCGCCCGCCCCCGTCCTCGGGGACCGCGTCGGTCTTCGTCATGTCCGTGGTCACTTCGTCGCCTCCGCGCGCTTGCGGACCCAGTGGTTGAGCAGGGTGGCGAGGAGCAGCATCACACCGAGGAAGAACTTGAACCAGTCCGAGTTCCACTCGGCGTACACGATGCCCTTGCTGACCATGCCGAAGATCAGCGCACCGACGGCCGCACCGACCGCGGAGCCGTAGCCACCGGTGATGAGGCAGCCGCCGATGACGGCCGCGACGATGTAGATCAGTTCGTTGCCGACGCCCTCGCCGGACTGCACGGTGTCGTACGAGAACAGCAGGTGCTGGCCGGAGATCCAGGCGCCGAACGCGACGCCCATGTAGAGGCCGATCTTCGTCTTGGCGACCGGGACGCCGACCGCGCGGGCCGCGTCCTCGCCGCCGCCCACCGCGAAGATCCAGTTGCCGACGCGGGTACGCAGCAGGATCCACGTGGCGACCACGATCAGCGCGAGCCACCAGAGGATCGTGACCTTGAAGCCGACGCCGCCGATCGTGATCGTCTCGGCGAAGATCTTCTTGGCGGAGGTGAAGCCCTCCATGTCGGAGATCGACTTGGTGGAGACCGTGCCGCTGATCATCTTGGTGAAGCCGAGGTTCATGCCGGTCAGCATCAGGAACGTGCCGAGCGTGATGATGAAGCTCGGCGGGTCCGTGCGGGTCAGCATGACGCCGTTGAAGACGCCGATGGCGAGGGTGACGAGCAGCGAGACGCCGACGCCGACCCAGACGTTCGCCGTCATCTGGTAGCTGAACATCGACGAGACCAGGGCGGAGGTCGTCACGAGGACGCCCGCCGACAGGTCGAACTCGCCGCCGATCATCAGCAGCGCCACCGGCACCGCCATGATGCCGAGGGTCGAGGCGGCGTAGAGGACCGTCGCGAGGCTGGAGGCCTGGAGGAAGCTGTCCGCGACGAACGAGAAGAAGATGAAGACGGCGATGGCACCGACGACCGAGCCGAGCTCGGGGCGGCCCATCAGTTTCTTCAGCGGCGAGGTCTTGACCAGGCGCTCGTCGGTCTTGTCGCCCGGGGCGGGTGCCGGTGCTGTCGCGGTCATCGGGTCCCTCGCTTCGCGTATTCCTCCAGCTCGGCGGCCTGGTCCTTGGTGATGATCTGCGGTCCTGTGAGGACGGGCCTGCCGCCGCCGAGGACGTCGGCGTTGTACTTGTACAGCCACAGCAGGTCGACGGCCTGGTAGCCCTGGAGGTAGGGCTGCTGGTCGACGGCGAAGCCGAGGTCGCCGGACTTCAGGCCTGCCGCGACCTTCTCGTTCAGGTCGAACGTGTCGACCTCGGCCTTGCTGCCCGCGCTGTCCGCGGCCTTCACCGCGGTGTCCGCGAAGGGCGCGCCGAGCGTGACGACGGCGTCGATGGACTTGTCGGTCTGGAGCCGGGCCTCGATGGAGGACTGCACGTCGGGCATGTTGGTGCCGGTCACGTACAGGTTCTGGATCTTGCCGTCGAAGGTCTTCTTGGCTCCGTCGCAGCGCTGCTCGTGGCCGACGTTCCCCTGCTCGTGCAGGATGCAGAGCGCCTTCTTCTTGCCGCGCTTGTTGAGCTCCTCGCCGACGGCCTCGCCCGCGATCGTCTCGTCCTGCCCGATGTGGGTGAGCGCGCCGAAGTCCTTGGACTCGGCCGAGCCGGAGTTCACGGTGATCACCGGGATGCCGGCCTTCTTGGCGCGGGCCAGGGCGCCCTTCATCGCGTCCGGCTTGGCCAGCGTGACGATGATCCCGTCGACCTTCTTGTCGATGTAGGAGTCCACGAGCTGGGCCTGCTGCTGGGCCTCGTCGTCATGGGCGTAGAGGAAATTGATGTTGTCCTTGCGGGCGGCCTGCTTGGCACCGCTCTGGACGATGTCCCAGAAGGTGTCGCCGTCGCCCGAGTGGGTCACCATGCCGAAGGTCCAGCGCGGCGTGTTCACCGCCGCCTTCCCCTGGGCGGTCGCCGCCTTGCGGGCGTCCTCCGCGCGTTTGCCACCGGTGCTGCTGCATCCGGTGAGTCCCGCGGTGACCCCGAGCACCGCCACCAGCACGGCGCCCACCGTACGTACCCCTGTCTTCACCCTTGCCACGACGCCGTGCCCTTCTTGCTCTGCTGCTCTGTGCGGCCGGTCCGGATCCCCGGCCCCAGCCGCCCAAGTATCGACCACGCGGATCACGTGTGTGTCCATCGGGTGCCGCGAGTGTTCATCGCGTACCGCGTGCGGTGTACTTCTCCAGCTTCGGCACGTCCTTCCCGGTGACGACGGCGGGTCCGGTGAGGACGGGCTTGCCGCCTCCCAGGACGTTGGCGTTGGTCTTGTAGAGCCACAGCTCGTCCACGGAGAGGTAGCCCTGGAGGTAGGGCTGCTGGTCAACGGCGAATCCGACCTCCTTGGCCTTGAGCCTCTTCACGACCTCGGCGTTCAGGTCGAACGTGTCGATCTCGGCCTTGCTGCCCGTATCCTCCTTGGCCTTCACCGAGTACGCGGCGATGGGCGCGCCGAGGGTGACGACCGCGTCGATGTCCTTGGTCGCCTGGAGCTTCGCGCTGATGGAGGACTGGGAGGCGGGCGCGTTGGTCCCCTCGACGTTCAGGTTCTCGACGGAGCCGCCGAAGCTTTTCTTCACCCCTGCGCAGCGCTGTTCGAGCGAGACGTTGCCCTGTTCGTGGATGACGCAGAGCGCCTTCTTCTTGCCGCGCTTGTCGAGCTCGTCGCCGACGGCCTCGCCGGCCACGGACTCGTCCTGCCCGATGTGGCTGAGCGCGCCGAACTTCTCGGAGAACTCGCCGCCGGAGTTGATCGTGACGACCGGGATCCCGGCGGCCTTCGCCTTGCCGAGCACGGACCGCATCGCCTCGGGCTTGGCCAGGGTCACGACGATCCCGTCGACCTTCTTGTCGACGAAGGACTGGACGAGCTCGGCCTGACCCTTGGCCTCTTTGTCGTTGGCGTAGAGGAACTGGACGTTGTCCTTGCGGGCGGCCTGCTTGGCACCGCTGCGGACGATGTCCCAGAAGGTGTCGCCCTCGCCCGAGTGCGTGACCATCGCGATCTTGAGCCGGGGCGTGTTCACGCCCGTACCGCCCCTGCCCCCACTCCCGCCGTCCCCGGACTTGTCCTCGTCGTCCTTGCCGCCGGAGCCGCTGCATCCGGCGGCGAGCGCGATCACCGCCAGACAGGCGACAACGCCGTTCGCCGTGCGGGACGTACGCATGGCTGTGCGGGATGTACGCATGCTGGACCACCCCTCGTCTCGCGGCCGCCTCGGTGCGGCTGGGGGAGTTCTAGCGGGGGGCGCGCCGCACCGTCAATAAGTTTGTCAGAACATTCTGACGCCAGGCGCGTGCGTACGAGGGTCGCTTACGGCCGTACGAGGAGCTGGAACTCGAAGGAGTACCGCGAGGCGCGATAGACGTGCGACCCGAACTCGACGGCGCGTCCCGTGTCGTCGAAGGTGGTGCGCCGCATGGTGAGCAGCGGGGCGCCCGCCGGCTCGGCGAGCAGCTCCGCCTCCTCGGCGGTGGCGGCGCGGGCGCCGACGGACTGGCGGGCGCTGTGCAGGGTGAGGCCCGCCGCGCGCATCAGCCGGTACAGCCCGGTGGCCTCCAGGCGCGCCGGGTCGAGGTCGAGGAGGCCGGTGGGCAGGTGGTTGCGCAGGTGGGCCATGGGCTCGCCGTGCGCGAGGCGGAGCCGCTCGACGAGGTGCACCTCGTCTCCCTCGGCGACCCCGAGCGCCGCCGCGACCTCGGCCGTGGCGGGCTCCAGGGCGGTGCGCAGGACACGGGTCTCGGGGCGCTGCCCCGCGGCCTCCAGGTCGTCGTAGAGACTGCTGAGCTCCAGGGGCCGTTTGACCTGGCTGTGCACGACCTGGGTGCCGACGCCCCGCCGCCGCACGAGCAGTCCCTTGTCGACGAGTGACTGGATGGCCTGCCGGACCGTGGGCCGCGAGAGCCCGAGCCGGCCGGCGAGCTCGATCTCGTTGCCGAGGAGGCTGCCCGGCGTCAGGGCGCCGCGCTCGATCGCCGCTTCCAGCTGCTGGGCCAGCTGGAAGTAGAGCGGGACGGGACTGCTGCGGTCGACGCCGAGCCGGAGGTCCACGGTGGGGTCCTGGACCGGCTTGTCCTGAGCTGCTTTGGCGACTGGTTTGGACACGTGGCGAGCGTAGTCCCAGGAGATGATGACGGGAAGTTCTGAAGTTCTGTTGTCCGGACAAACCGCCCCTCGACTCACCCCTCGACTCACCCCTTCGACTCGCCCGTCGGCTCGCGTGCGGGGCCCGGTCAGGCCTTGCGGGCCACCGCCCCGTACATCGCGATCGCGCTGTCGTCGATGCCGCTCTGCTCGGGACCCGGCCGCCACTTGTGGACCTGGGTGACGCCCGGGTCCACCAGCTCCATGCCGTCGAAGAAGGACGAGGTCGTCGACAGGTCGCGCAGCGCCATCGGCATGCCCTGCGAGGCGTACTCCTCGGCCACCCGGCCCACCTCGGCGGGGGCGAAGTCCGCGGTACCGATGGTCATGGCGAGGAAGCTGCCCGATGGCAGCGGTTCCAGGAGGCGCTGGACCAGGCGGCGGTCGTCCGGGGGCAGGATGAAGTGCAGGATGCCGATGACCATCAGGCCGACCGGCTCCTTCAGGTCGATCAGCTCGCGGAACTCCGCGCTGCCCAGGATGGCGTCCGGGTCGTGCATGTCCGCGTCGATGTAGGCCGTCGCGCCCTCGGGAGCGCTCTGGAGGAGGGCGCGGGCGTGGGCCAGGACGATGGGGTCGTTGTCGACGTAGACCACGTGCGACTCCGGCGCCACCTCCTGCGCCACCTCGTGGAGGTTGGGCGCGGTGGGCAACCCGGTGCCTATGTCGAGGAATTGACGGATGCCCTGCTCCTCGGCCAGGTAGCGCCCAGCGCGGTGCATGAACCGGCGGTTCTCCAGCATGTGCACGGGCAGCGCGGGCCAGTGCTCGCACATCGTGTCGCCCGCCGCGGCATCCACGGGGTAGTGGTCCTTGCCGCCCAGGATGTAGTCGTACACCCGCGCCGAATGCGCCGTCGACGTGTCGATCCGATCGCCCGCGCCGTGCATGGGCCGCTCCAATTCTCTGTGTGCTCACCGGACTTCGGTGGCCGCGCCGAACCCGCGCCACCACGCGATGGTGTCACGCCATCACCCCGGTACGGGACATCACCCCGGCAAGGGCCAGCGCCCTCTCACGGAGCAGCGCCCTCTCTTAAGTTCTGTTGTCAGGACAAAGGATTGACAGGACCGTTCGGCGTCGCGAGGGTGGGTGCATGCGCATCGGACTGATCGGAACGGGCCGCATCGGCTCCTTCCACGCGGCCGCCCTCAGCCAGCACCCCGACGTGACGTCCCTGGTGATCGCCGACGCCGACACCGCGCGGGCCACCGCCCTCGCGGCGCGGACCGGGGCGACGGCGGTGTCGTCGGCGGACGACGTCTTCGCCGCGGGGGTGGACGCCGTGGTGATCACGGCGGCGACCTCCGCCCACGCGGAGCTCATCGGCAGAGCCGCGCGCGCGGGCCTCCCCGTGTTCTGCGAGAAGCCCATCGCCCTCGACCTGCCGGGCACGCTCGCCGCCCTCGCCGAGGTCGAGGCCGCGGGGACGGTGCTGCAGCTCGGCTTCCAGCGGCGCTTCGACGCGGGGTACACGGCGGCACGCGAGGCGGTGCGCGCGGGCCGGCTCGGGCGGCTGCACACCGTGCGGGCGATCACCTCGGACCCGGCGCCGCCCCCGGCCGCGTACCTGCCGCTCTCCGGTGGGCTGTACCGCGACTGCCTCGTCCACGACTTCGACATCCTGCGGTGGGTGACGGGGCGCGAGGTCACGGTGGTGTACGCCACGGGGTCCGACGCGGGACCCGCGATGTTCCGCGACGCGGGCGACGTCGACACGGCGGCCGCGGTGCTCACCCTCGACGACGGCACGCTCGCCACGGCCACCGCGACGCGCTGCAACGGCGCGGGGTACGACGTCCGCATGGAACTGGCCGGTGAGCGCGACCAGTTGGCGGTCGGCATGGACGAGCGCACACCGCTCACCTCCGCGGAACCGACGGGCCCGCCCGCTCCGGTCAAGCCCTGGCCCGGCTTCCTGGAGCGCTTCGCCCCCGCCTACGAGGCGGAGCTCGCCGCCTTCGTCGAGGTGGTCCGCGGCGCACGGGCGAACCCCTGCGACGGCCGCGAGGCGCTGCACGCGCTGCGGATCGCGGAGGCGTGCGAGCTCTCGCGGCGGGAGCGGCGGCCGGTGCGGATGGCGGAGATCCCCGTGGAGACCTCCGCCGACTGAGACCTCAGGCCGTGGAGAGCACCGTGCCCTGCGCGATCGCGCACAGCGTCTCCGTGCCCTCCTCGCCCACCGCGACCAGCTCGCAGCGCACCGTCGCCTGACGTCGGCCCGAGTGCACCACGACGGCGTGCGCGACGAGGAGCGCGCCGGTCGCCGGACGTACGTACTGGATCGAGAACCCGGATGTCAGAACGGCCGGGCCGAGCGTCGTGCCCGCGGCGAACGTGATGCTGTTGTCCGCCGCGTACGCCAGGACGCCGCCGTGCAGGAAGCCGTTCTGCTGCCGGAGCTCGTCGCGGATTCCGATCTCCAGCGTGGCCGCGCCCTCACCGAACCGCGTGATGCGTGCCCGCACGAGACGGCTGAACGGCTGGGCCTCCAGGACCTTCTGGGCCATGGCGAGATCGAGGGGATCGGGTACCGGCTGCGCGGTCGAGGGCTCGGTCATGACCGACTACTACCACCGGACGGGAAGCCGCCGCATCCCCCTGATCAGAGTCCCGGGCAGCCACTCACCCGGCGGGCCGTCCGGCGCGAGTCCGGGGCAGCGCTCCAGGAGCGAGCCGAGCGCGATCTTCGCCTCGACCCGGGCGAGCGGGGCACCCAGGCAGTGGTGGAGACCGTGCCCGAAGGCCATGTGGCCCTGCGGGGCGCGGCGTATGTCGAAGTCGTCGGGCTCGGGGAAGCGGGCGGAGTCCCGGTTGGCCGCGGCGAGGCCGATCCGGACGATCGCGCCCGTCGGTATCACCACGCCGCCGAGCTCGGTGGGCTCGGTCGCGAAGCGGTACGTCGCACTCTCCAGCGGGCCCTCGTAGCGCAGGGCCTCCTCGATCGCGCCGTCGAGGAGGGACATGTCGGCGCGCAGCGCGGCCAGTTGTTCGGGGTGGGTGAACAGGGCGTGCACGGCGTTGCCGATCAGGTTGACCGTCGTCTCGTGTCCGGCTATCAGCAGCAGGAAGGCCATGCCGCGCAGCTCGGAGGTGGAGAGGCGGTCACCGCCCGCGTCGTCCGTGGTGCGGATCAGCGCGCTCAGCAGGTCTTCGCCCTGCCCCGAACGCCGTTTGTCCTCGACCAGTTCGGCGAGGAACGCGGCGAGTTCCTCGAAGGCGGCGCGCTCCGCCTCCTGGTCCGGCGACGCCACAACGCCGTTCGACATGCGGCGGAACGCCGCACGGTCGATGTCGGGGACGCCGAGCAGCTCGCAGATCACGGTGATCGGCAGGTGGAAGGCGAGCGCGTCGAACAGGTCGGCACGCCGGGTCGCGGCCGACTCGCCGTGCACGAGCATCTCGTCGAGGAGGTCGTCGGTGATGCTCTGGATCCGGGGCCGCATGCCTTCGACGCGGCGTGCGGTGAACTCACGGGTGATAAGGGCACGCAGACGGGTGTGCTGGGGCGGGTCGGCTATCAGCAGGTGGGTGCCGATCAGCTCCTCCTCGTGGAAGGCGAAACCCGCGGCCGCGGCGGACTTGGCGAAGCGCGGGTCGCGGAGGGCGGTCCTGCACTCCTCGTACCCCACCACCAGGTACGTGTCGTCCATGTCCTCGGGAGGTGGCAGGCGGACGCGGTGGACGGGGCCCAGGGCGCGGAGTTCCGCGTAAACGGAGTGCGGGTCTTCTCTGAACCGCGTGCCGTACCTGTCCAGGTCGATGCTCTCCGCCATGTGGGTCCCCTCCCAGGTGCTCATGTGGCCAACGTGCCGAACGCGGCGCCCTGTTCCCGCCCCGCGCCCCGTTCATCCGTCCGCGGTCAGCCGTGCCGTTCAGCCGTCCCGTCCGGTCGCCCCGCTCAGCCGTCCTCGTCCAGCAGTCCCGCGTCGTGCGCCAACAGCGCGATCTGCACACGGTTGTTGAGGTCCAGCTTCGTCAGGATCCGCGACACGTGGGCCTTGACCGTGGCGACGCTCAGGAAGAGCTGGGCCGCGATGTCCGCGTTCGACCCGCCGCGGCCGACCGCGACGGCCACCGCGCGCTCCCGCTCCCCCAGCGCCGCGAGCCGGTCCAACGCCCGGCGTCTGCGGTCGAGCTGGGGGTCGACGCCGGTGACCTGCGTGATCAGTTGCTGGGTCACCGCCGGCGAGAGCACGGGCTCGCCGGCGGCCACCGCGCGTACCGCCGCGACGATCTCGGCCGGCGCCGTGTCCTTGAGGACGAACCCGGCCGCGCCCGCGCGCAGGGCGCGCAGCACCTGTTCGTCGGCGTGGAACGTGGTGAGGACGATGACCTCGGGGGCGCCGGGACGTCTGCGCAGCGCCTCGGTGGCCGCGAGGCCGTCCATCGTGGGCATGCGGATGTCCATCAGGACGACGTCGGGCCGGAGTTCGCCGACCAGCGGCGCGACCTCGGTACCGTCGCCCGCCTCACCGACGATCTGGATGTCGTCCGCGCCGCCGAGCATGAAGGAGAGCCCGGCCCGCACGAGCGGATCGTCGTCGACGATGAGCAGCTTGATCGGTTTCATGACGCCCACGGTAGCCAGGCCTCCAGGTGGAATCCGCCGTCGGTCCCGGCCTCGTGACCGAGCCTGCCGCCCGCGAGCGAGGCCCGCTCGGCGAGCCCGATCAGGCCCTGGCCCGAGCCGGGCACCGCGGGCACGGGGCCGGGAGGCGCAGGGTTGCGGACGGACAGGGTCAGGCCCTCGCCGGGCGCGCCCGTGACGGTGACGGTCACTTCGGCGCCGGGGGCGTGTTTGCGGGCGTTGGTCAGGCCTTCCTGGGCGATGCGGTAGGCGGTGCGGCCGAGGGCCGTGGGCACGGAGTCGGGGTCGGCGACGCGGTTGTGGAGGACGACCTTCATGTCCGCGTCGCGGGACTCGGCGATCAGGGTGTCGAGGGCGGCGAGGGTGGGCTGCGGGCGGCCGGAGGCGTCCGTCTCGCCGCCGCGCAGGACGCCGATCACCTGGCGCAGGTCCTGAAGCGCCTCGTGGGAGCTCTCCCGGATGACACCCGCCGCCCTGGCGATCTCCTCGCGGGGCGCGTCCGGGCGGAACTCCAGGGCGCCGGCGTGAACGCTGAGCAGGGTGAGCCGGTGGGCGAGGACGTCGTGCATCTCGCGCGCGATGTCCTCGCGGGCGAGCCGCTGGGCCTGTTCGGCGCGGAGCGCGGCCTCGTTCTCGGCGCGGACGGCGCGGTCGCGCAGGCTGAGCAGGAGCTCGCGGCGGGAGCGTACGAACATGCCCCAGCCGATGACCGAGATGGTCAGCAGCACGGCGAAGGCAATGGTGATGCCGTACGACATGGTGGAGTCCGGGCGCAGCCGGTAGGCGAGGGGGACCACGGCGACCGAGGCGCCGCCGATCCAGGCGACGTACCGGAACGGCCGGTGCACGGCGAGGGTGAAGAGGGCGACCGCCGCGGCGCCGCCCGCCGTGTCGGAGGCCACCGAGACCGGCACCATCGCGAGGGCGAGACCGACGGGCCACCGTCTGCGCAGCCAGACCGCGGCGCAGGCGACGGCGCCGAGCACCTGGTCGAACTCCGCGTGGCCCGGGGAGATGTGCGGGTTGTCGGTGACCGCGTCGGCGCCGAGCATCCCGATGACGACGGCGGCGAAGAAGCACGCGAAGTCGGCGATCCAGTCGCGGACGGTGCGCCGCGACTTGCGTCCGGCACGGCTCGGGTCGAATTCCCGGGCGATGGCGGAGGGCAGGGTCCAGGGTCTCCTGGCCAGGGGGCCGGGCAGGTGGTTGGGCAGGCGGCTGGGCAGGGGCTCCGCCCCGGGGCCCGGCCCGATGCCTGCCCCGGCGCCCGGCTCGGCGCCCGGTCCGGATGCCCGCTCGCACCCGGCCGATCGATGCCTCTCATGGGAACGCCCGTGCTCGGGTGTCCGCTCGCGCTCGGGGGACCGCTCGGGATCAGTGCCGCTCATGGTCGATAAATCTACGCACCGCGGGCGGCCGTGCACGGTCCTCACGCGTGATCGTCTACCAAAGTCGCGCAGGTCCGCGACTTTCGGACCCGCTCGAAGGGAAGATCCTCGCCCCGCGGCGGATGTCCGCCGGGAAGGTGCGGGACGAGGATCTCTGTATGAAGCAGCTACTGGAGTTTCTCGGTGTCGCCCTGTTCTTGCAGGGCGCGGTCGGCCTGGTCCACAGCTTCACCGGCGAGCTGCGCGGCTGGGGCCTGATCCAGCGCTTCGGCTTCCTCGACGGTTACGAGACGTACGCGGGCGTGACGCTGATCGTGCTGGCCTGCGCCCTGTTCGCCGCACTGCGGAGCCTCGGGGACGACTGAGAGCAGCTCCGCGGACTTCCGCCTCAGCAGCCGCGGTCGACCAGGTCGAACGACGCGTAGTGGTCGGACGTGTAGTAGTCCTCCTGGTTCTTCTCGCCGGTGACGATGCGGCGGGCGCCGCGGTCGTCGGAGCCCGGCGTGACGACCGTGTACTCGTGGTAGTAGCCGGAGCTCTGCCGCGGAAGCTCACCCTCGCGGTTCTGGAAGACGGTGCCGTCCTGCGGATACGGGTAGGGGCCGCCCGCCTCGATCAGGTCGAGGGTGTCGTGTGCCTGGGAGGGCAGCGCGGAGTAGCAGATGTCACCGACGGCGGTGATGGAGTGCGAGACGGAAGGGGCCGGGGCCGCCGGAGCCGCGCTCGCCGCGACGGGGCCGCCGACGAGCAGGGCGGCGGCCAGGGCAGTGACGCTGACGATTCGTGGGGGGATTCGCATGGGTCCAGTGTGACGCGCGTAGAGGTTGTCGTGTCAACGACAAGTCAGGGGAATTTTCCGGGAGTTAACCCATCGGCGCCGATCCGAAAGCTCCGTGTCCGATTGCCGCCAGCCGAAGCCCGCCGGAACGCATTTCATTGAACCCGCAAGCACTTGACCCGCAAGCGCTCGAAGACGGCGATTCAGACGGAAGGCTCCGACATGTCTACTCTTACCGGCAAAACGGCCCTGGTCACCGGCGGCAGCCGCGGCATGGGCGCGGCGATCGCGCTGCGGCTCGCCCAGGAGGGCGCGGACGTGGCCCTCACCTACGTGCACAACGAGGCGGCCGCCGACGAGGTGGTCATGAAGATCCGGGCCATGGGGCAGCGCGGCTTCGCCGTCCGGGCGGACGCGGCGGACGCCGGGGACGCGGCAGGTGCGGTCGACCGCGCCGCCGACGACCTGGTCGGCCTGGACATCCTGGTGAACAACGCGGGGATCGGTGTCCTCGGCCCCATCGGTGATCTGACGCTCGCCGACATCGACCGGGTCATGGCCGTGAACGTACGAGGTGTCTTCCTGGCCTCGCAGGCGGCGGCCGCCCGGCTCCGCGACGGCGGGCGGATCATCACCATCGGCAGTTGCATGGCGCAGCGCGTCCCGGGCCCCGGCGGCACGCTGTACGCGACCAGCAAGGCCGCGCTGATCGGCCTCAACAAGGCGCTGGCCCGGGAGTTGGGCGGGCGCGGGATCACGGCGAACCTGGTCCAGCCGGGTCCGATCGACACCGACATGAACCCGGCGGGCGGCCCCTTCGCCGAGGGGCAAAGCGCCATGACCGCCCTCGGCCGTTTCGGCTCCGCCGACGAGGTGGCGTCCCTGGTCGGCTATCTCGCCGGGGACGACGCGGCGTACGTCACCGGCACCGAGTTGTCGGTGGACGGCGGTCACGCGGCCTGACGAGCCGGTGTCCGGGCGTGGGTGCGGGGCGCGCCGGGGCTGTCCACCCGGCGCGCCCCACGTTCAGCGGGGGCGGATCAGCCGCCCAGCTCCTGGTGGCGGGCCGCCAGCTTGGCCGCGCCGTCCTCGGTCAGCGAACCGAACAGGCGCAGACGGGAGATGCCGCCGTCCGGGAAGATGTCGATGCGGACGTGCGTGCCGACGACCGGTGCATCCAGGACGAAGCGGTGGTTGGTGTCGGGCTGCAGGCGGGTGCGGGGCAGCGCCTCGGCCCACTCGCCCGACGCGCCGTCGCGTACCGAAAGGGCTGCCCAGCCGGCCGAGTTGCCCTTGAGGTAGGCGGTGTCGATCTCGACCACGCGGATCTCGGACTGCTGGACGAGCTGGTAGCGGATCCAGTCGTTGCCGGTGTCGCGGCGGCGGCGGGTCTCCCAGCCGTCGTCCATCTTGCGGGAGCGGCCCGGCTGGATGGTGTTGGTGGCCGGGGAGTAGAAGCGATCGGACGCGTCCTCGACCTGGCCGCCGTTCTCCAGGGCGACGACATCGAATGTGCCGAGCGCGGCCAGCCACTTGGGGTCGGCGACGACCTCGCCGTACACGCGCAGACGGGCGATGCCGCCGTCCGGGTGCTGGTTGACGCGCAGGTGCGTGAAGCGCTGCTCGATGTCGACGGCGAAGCCGTTGGCGGCGTGGCCGCCGACGGGCGTGCGCGGGACGAGGGTCGTCCACTTCACGTCGTCGGCGCAGAGCTCCTCGGGCGTCGGCGAACCGTCGACGCTGGTGCCCTCCACGGAGACGGCCTGCGGGTAGTTGCCGCGGAAGTGGGCGGTGTCGATGACGATGCCGCGCACGATGCCGGGCGCGCCGAGCCGGACGAGCGCCCAGTCGTGGTCGTCTTCGGTGGGCCACGGGTGCTCGCCCGAGACACCGCGCCTGCGGCGGGTCTCCCAGCCGTCCATGACCTTGCCCTTGTGGCCGAAGTGCTCGGGGTCGAACACGGCCGGGTGCGCGAGCAGCAGGTTCTCGCGCATCGCGAAGAACTCGTCGTTGGCGGCGATCACACCGGCGCCGAGCTGCCGGTCGGCGAGGTTGGCGTACTGGGTGAAGGGGAAGTCGGCCGTGCGGTAGTCGGCGTAGGGCTCGCCGCCTCCGTAGGGGCTCGCGTCGCCGGTGAAGGTGGCCACGGGGGATATGTGCTGCGCCGTCACGTTTCAGTTGTTCCTTTCCAGAAGACGGCCTGCGGGTTCGCTGAACTCGCCGCCGTGCAGGATGCGTTCGCCGCGCAGCCAGGTGGACTTCACTACGCCGCTGAGGGTCTTGCCCGCGTACGCCGTGACTCGGTTCCGGTGCTGCAGCTCCGCGGGGTCCACGGTGAAGGTCTCGTCGGGCGCGAGGACCGCGAAGTCGGCGTCGCGGCCGGCCTCGATGGCGCCCTTCTGGTCGAGTCCGACCAGCTGTGCGGTGCGCGTGGACATCCAGCGCACCACGTCCTCGAGGGAGTGACCGCGCTTCCTGGCCTCGGTCCAGACGGCGGGCAAACTCAGCTGGAGCCCGGAGATGCCGCCCCACGCGGTCGCGAAGTCATCGGTCTTGAGGTCTGCGGTGGAGGGTGAGTGGTCCGTGACGACGCAGTCGATGGTGCCGTCCGCGAGCGCCTCCCACAGCAGGTCCTGGTTGCCGGCCTCGCGGATGGGCGGGCAGCACTTGAACTCGCTGGCGCCGTCGGGGACTTCCTCGGCGGTCAGGGTGAGGTAGTGCGGGCAGGTCTCGACGGTCAGCTCGACGCCCTCGCGCTTGGCGGCGGCGATGAGCGGCAGCGCGTCGGAGGAGGACAGGTGCAGGACGTGCACGCGGGCGCCGAGTCGCTTGGCGACGGCGATGAGCCCCTCGATCGCGGTGTCCTCGGAGATGCGGGGCCGGGTCTGGAGGTAGTCCGCGTACTTGGGGCCGCTCTTGTGCGGGGCGGCGTCCAGCTCGTGCGGGTCCTCCGCGTGCACGATCAGGAGTCCGCCGAACCCGGCGATCTCGGCCATGGAGGCGGTGAGCTGGTCCTGGTTCAGCTCGGGGAACTCGTCGACGCCCGAGGGCGAGAGGAAGCACTTGAAGCCGTAGACACCGGCGTCGTGCAGCGGCTTGAGGTCCTGGACGTTGTCGGGCAGGGCGCCGCCCCAGAAGCCGACGTCGATGTGCGCCTTGGTGCGGGCGACGTCCTGCTTGGTGCGCAGGTTGTCCACGGTCGTCGTCGGCGGCAGGGAGTTGAGGGGCATGTCGACGAGGGTGGTGATGCCGCCCGCGGCCGCGGCGCGGGTGGCGGTCCAGAAGCCCTCCCACTCCGTGCGGCCCGGGTCGTTCACGTGGACGTGGGTGTCGACGAGGCCGGGGAGCAGGGTGTCGTCGCCGAGGTCCTCCAGGCGGGCCCCGTCCGGCACTTCGGCGTCGTACGCGTCGACGGCCACGATCTTTCCGCCGGACACGGCGACCGAGGCGGCCCGGGCGCCCTGCGGGGTGATGACGCGGGTCGAGCGGAGCACCAGTTCCACGTTCGCGCCCGCCGCATCCGCGCCGACCGCCACCTCCACGTGCACGTCCTTTTCGGACACCCGCGTCCCCTTTCTGCTTTCTTCTGTTCCGCTACACAGACCTTTTGCTTCCGCTTAACGGAATTCAACGTTCTGTTGAAGGAGTTTTCACGCTTGCTCTCGCGACGTCAAGGGTGTGCTTGCCCACGACCTGCGCGGCCCGCGTCGGACTGGACGTTTCCACAACGTGGAATTAGAATTCCGCTGAACAGAACGTAGCTACGCACAACGAGGGCCGCGAGGGTTCGCGGGACAACCCCGCGAAGACACGGACAAAGGCCCCCTGACCGGCGACGACGGCATGCCGAGCGACAGCCCTCGCGAAGAACCGACCGGTAGGCTGCTTCCTTGCCCGCCAGCACCGAAAGGAACGCGCCGTGCCGACGTCAAGCGCCAGCGACGCCCCTGCTGAAATCGCCGCCTCCAAGACCCCTGCCGCGAGCGGTGGTGTCCAGTCCCTCGAGCGCGCCTTCGATCTGCTCGAGCGGATGGCGGACGCGGGGGGCGAGGTCGGTCTCAGCGAGCTCTCCGCCAGCAGCGGCCTTCCACTGCCCACGATCCACCGCCTCATGCGCACGCTGGTCGCCTGCGGGTACGTGCGTCAGCAGGCCAACCGCCGCTATTCGCTCGGCCCGCGGCTGATCCGCCTCGGCGAATCCGCGTCCCGGCTGCTCGGCACGTGGGCGCGGCCGTATCTCGCCCGGCTCGTCGAGGAGACCGGCGAGACGGCGAACATGGCGCTCCTCGACGGCGACGAGATCGTGTACGTCGCGCAGGTGCCGTCCAAGCACTCCATGCGGATGTTCACCGAGGTCGGTCGGCGAGTGCTGCCGCACTCCACGGGTGTCGGCAAGGCGCTGCTCGCGCACGCGTCGCCGGACGAGGTACGGGCGCTGCTCGCCCGCACGGGGATGCCGGCCGCGACGGAGAAGACGATCACCACGCCCGAGGGGTTCCTCGCCGCGCTCGACGACGTGCGCCGCACGGGGTACGCGGTGGACGACAACGAGCAGGAGATCGGCGTCCGGTGTCTGGCCGTGCCGGTGCCCGACTCCCCCACGGCCGCGGCGATCTCCATCTCCGGCCCGGCGGGCCGGGTGACGGAGGCGGCCACGGACAAGATCGTGCCGGTGCTGCAGCAGGTGGCGGTGGAGCTCTCCGCGGCGCTGGCTTCGGCGGGGCCTGGCTCCTGAGCCCCGCCCGTTCCCTGCCCCGCCGCTTCGCGCCGGATCTCTTCCCACCCACCCACCCGACCCCCGGCACCACAGCCATGCCGTAGGGGCTCCGCCGGGCGGGGACGTCTCGGCACCGCGGCCTTGCCGCAGGAGCCCTGCCTCGCCGCAGTCCCCCGGCAGCCCGGCACTCCGGCCTCACCCTAGAAACCCCGCCCGATGGCAGGCCTCCCTGCACCGCAACCTGGCCGCCCCCCGTCGGGTAGCCGCATCCGCTCTGAGGTCGGTGGCTTCGGCGGGGGTGGGCACTCGTCCCGGAGGCGGGATGCCGACGCAGCGCAGACCTGCCGGTGGGGCAATCGCCCCACCGGGGTCGCAATCCTGCCGGGCAAACTCCGCCGTGTGGTGGGCGCGTGCGTAGGTGACCGCCCGTGCGGCGGGGGTCATCGCGTCGTCTTGCGCCGGGCAGGGAACCGCCGGGGCGTGCGTCTCGCTGGTGCCCCGGGGAGGGTGGGTTACTGGTTGGCCAGGGCGAAGTCCGCTGTCGTCATTCTTCGTAGCGTGCGGCGCATGCCCTTTGGGGGTGGGGGTGCCGGGGCCGTGAGGACCGCGCACGTGGCGTGCGTGTGGATGTAGCGGTGGGTTCGGGGGATGTGGTGTCGGTGGGGGTGGGCGCCGATGACCAGGAGGGCGTCGGGGTGCGTTGCCAGGTCGCAGAGAACTCGCCCCGCGCGGCCCCGGATCACGCGGCGCTCGGAGGCGACGCCCGGCGGCGGCCCGCCGAAGACCTCGTCGAAGGCGCGGTCCAGGCGGGCCCGCGCCTCCGCGTGCCAGTGGCGCGCCCACGCCGGGTCGGGGTGGCGCAGGTAGAGCCCCTCGCCCTCGGGCGGCTCCCAGGCCAGGACGGCGACCAGGAGGCGACCTCCGCGCCGCGCCTGCTCCGCCCCCGCCCGCAGCGCCGCGAGGCTCGCGAGCGAACCGCTGACCCCGACCACCACCGCTTCCCGCCCTGACATCGTCATGCTCCTTCCCCAGGCCAAACGCCGACCGAAGTGCTCTGATCCGCAGTCTGTACGCTGATTGGCCTGGACAGCAGGGCCAATCGGCAGGAGTTGGCATGGCAGACACCCGCGTGGTCCACACCGTGGACAGAAGGCTCGGCAGCCGTCAGCTGGCCAAGCTGCTGACGGGCAGCGTCGGCGAACGCCCCGGCTACCGCGCGCTGGCGAGTGGCGTGTGCACGCTGCTCCTCGACGGTCGCATCCCCCTGCACACCCGGCTCCCCGCCGAACGCGAGCTGGCCTCGGCGCTGGCGATCAGCCGGGCCACGGTCACGGCGGCGTACGACGTGCTGCGCGAGGGCGGATACGCCATGAGCCGGCGCGGCGCCGGCACCTGGACCGAGCTGCCGCAGGGACAGCGGCCGTCCAGCGTCGCCGCCTTCCCCGCGGGCGACGGCGTCCTGGACCTGGCCGTCGCCGCGCCGGGCGCCCCGGAGGCCGAGCTCGGCGCCGCCCTCGCCGCCGCGGGCACGATGCTGGCCGAGCACGCGCCGACCCCGGGCTACCACCCGTACGGCATACCGGAGTTGAGGGCCGCCGTCGCCGAGCGCTTCACACGGCGCGGCCTGCCCACCCTCCCCGACCAGATCCTCATCACCACCGGCGCCCAGCACGCGCTGTCCCTGACCCTCGCCCTGCTGTGCCGCCCGGGCGACCGCGTCCTCGTCGAGAACCCCTCGTACCCGAACGCCCTGGACGCGATCCGCGGCGCGGGCCTGCGCGCCGTCCCCGTCCCCGTCACGGAGGACGGGTGGGACGCCGGCCTCGTCGAGTCGTCACTGCGGCAGGCGGCACCCCGACTCGCCTACCTCGTGCCGGACTTCCAGAACCCGACGGGCGCCCTGATGCCGCGTGAGCAGCGCGTACGCATCCTGGAGACCGCCCGCGCCACCGGCACCTGGCTGCTGATCGACGAGACCATCGCCGACATCGCGCTGGACGTGCCGCCGCCCGCCCCCTTCGCCTCGCTGGCGCCGCACGGTGCGGGCGAACAGGTCGTCACCGTCGGGTCGTTGAGCAAGACCCACTGGGGCGGGCTGCGGATCGGGTGGGTGCGGGCCGGATCCCGGCTGATCACCGAGCTGGCGACGAAGCGGGTACCGAGCGACATGTCGACACCCGTCATCGAACAGCTCGTGGCGCTGCATCTGCTGCGCGGCATGGACGGCGTCCTGAGCGAGCGGCTGCCGCGGCTGCGGGCCCAGCGGGACGCGCTCGCGGCGTCGCTGGCCCGTCACGTGCCGGAGTGGCGCTGGCGGACGCCGCAGGGCGGGCTCTCGCTCTGGGTGGACCTGGGCCGCCCGATCGCGTCCTCGCTGGCCCGCGCGGTGCTCGCGCAGGGCGTACGGATCGAGGGCGGCTCACGGTTCGGCGCGGATCCGGGGACGCACGAGCACCGGCTCCGCATCCCGTACACGCTGGCCGCGGACCTCTCGGAGCACGCCGTACGCCGACTGGCGACCGCCCTGTCGGGCGACCTGGGCCCCACGACGGGTGACGACGTCGGCCGCAGGCACTGGGTGGCCTGACCCCGACGGGGGCCGGGTCGGGATCGGGGTCGGGGTCGCGGCGTCCGCCACCGTGCCACTCCGTCGCGAGGTCGCACCAGGCGGCCGCAGAACCGATTCCCCAGCCCTACCGCCCGCCCGGTTCCCCGAATATCTCCACGGCCACCCGCACCGCCGCCAGGCCCGCCGCCAGCGCGCTGACCGAGCCGATCGCGCCGGCCACGAGCAGGAGGGACCTGCGCATCCTGGGGATCTCGGGGGCACCGCCGTACGCCATCTCCGCCAGCGCGGCCAGTTCGTCCTCGGCGATGCCTCGGTCGGTGAACTCGGCCGGGTGCGCGGCGAGCTCACGGCGCAGCCGGGCCACGGCGGCGCGCAACTCCGCCACCCGCGGGTCTTCGTCGCTCCCTGTCACGTGCCCTTGCCTCTGTTCCACGCTCCGCAACACAGCTCCCCCGCGCACACCGTCGTGCGGCTGTTCTCGTGCCGTTCCTCGGCTCCCCGGTTACTGGTCGGGCACCAGGGGACCGCGGGTCAGTAAACCGTTCCCGGGACGGGGTGCGCCACTTTGACGTACGCCTCCGGAGGCGGGTGGCGCGGACATCTCGTGTATCCAGGAGTCATGACGACGGAACCGATGAAGACGCAGGTTGACGGGGCGGGCGAGGTCGTCGGGCTACTGCTCGCCGCGGGGGGCGGACGGCGTCTCGGCGGGCGGCCGAAGGCGCTGCTCGAGCACGGGGGCAGGCCACTCGTGGAGCACGCCGTACGGGTGCTGCGCGAGGCGGGCTGCGCGCGGGTGCACGTGGTCCTCGGCGCGTCCGCCGACGCCGTACGCGCGCGGGCCTCGCTCCCCGGCTGCGTACTGGTCGACAACCCGGAGTGGGAGGAGGGCATGGGGTCGTCGCTGCGCGCCGGTCTCGCCTCGCTCGCGGGCACGGGTGCGTCCGCCGCGCTGGTCTCGCTGGTGGACCAGCCGGGGATCGGCGTGGCGGCGACGGCGCGGGTCCGTGCCGCGTACCGCTCACCGACGACGTTGGCGGCGGCCTCGTACGACGGGGTGCGGGGCCATCCGGTCCTGTTCGGGAGCGGCCACTGGGCGGGGATCAGGGCGAGTGCGGTCGGCGATCGGGGGGCACGCGATTACTTGCGGGAGCACAGGGGCGAGATCACGCTCGTGGAGTGTGGGGATGTGGCACAGGCGTACGACATCGACACGGCGGAGGATCTGCACCGCCTGGCGCCGGACCCGGGCGTCCTGCCGTCCGGCACCGGAACCCCGACCTCTGGAACTCCCGCCTCCGGAACCCCGGCCTCCGGGACCGCGGGAGGCCCGGCGCACGTGGAGTGACCGGCATGGCACTCAGCGACACGTTCTGTCGACGAGAAGAATCTCGACATCAACAAACCATTGAACTTCCACTATGAGGAAACTAGTATCCACTGACCAGAAGGCCCGTTACCTCGGACGGGGCCCCGAAGCCGTACCTCGGCTCCTGTGGCACCCAGTGCCACCGCGTCTGCCCGGCGGCTCGCCCGGCACCGTCCGTGCAGCTCTCTGAAGGAAGTGACAGGACATGTCCGCACTAGCGCCGTCGCCGCTGGCCATCGTCGACGCAGAGCCCCTGCCCCGGCAGGAAGAGGTGCTCACCGACGCGGCCCTCGCCTTTGTGGCCGAGCTGCACCGGATGTTCACGCCCCGGCGTGACGAGCTCCTCGCCCGGCGTGCCGAGCGCCGTGCAGAGATCGCCCGCACCTCCACCCTGGACTTCCTCCCGGAGACCGCCGCGGTCCGCCAGGACGACTCCTGGAAGGTCGCGCCGGCCCCGGCCGCGCTGAACGACCGCCGCGTGGAGATCACGGGCCCGACCGACCGCAAGATGACCATCAACGCCCTCAACTCGGGCGCGAAGGTCTGGCTCGCCGACTTCGAGGACGCCTCCGCTCCCACCTGGGAGAACGTCGTCCTCGGCCAGCTCAACCTGACCGACGCCTACGAGCGCCGCATCGACTTCACGGACGAGCGCAGCGGCAAGTCGTACGCCCTGAAGGGTGCCGACGAGCTCGCGACGGTCGTCATGCGTCCGCGCGGCTGGCACCTGGACGAGCGCCACCTCCAGGTCGAGGGCAAGGCCGTCCCCGGCGCGCTCGTCGACTTCGGCCTGTACTTCTTCCACAACGCCAAGCGCCTCATCGAGCTCGGCAAGGGCCCGTACTTCTACCTCCCGAAGACGGAGTCGTACCTGGAGGCGCGCCTCTGGAACGACATCTTCGTCTTCGCGCAGGACTACGTCGGCATCCCGCAGGGCACCGTCCGCGCCACGGTCCTCATCGAGACGATCACGGCCGCGTACCAGATGGAGGAGATCCTCTACGAGCTCCGCGACCACGCGTCCGGCCTGAACGCGGGACGCTGGGACTACCTCTTCTCCATCGTCAAGAACTTCCGTGACGGCGGCTCGAAGTTCGTCCTGCCGGACCGCAACCTGGTGACGATGACCGCCCCGTTCATGCGGGCGTACACCGAACTCCTCGTCCGCACCTGCCACAAGCGCGGCGCGCACGCGATCGGCGGCATGGCCGCGTTCATCCCGTCCCGCAAGGACGCGGAGGTCAACAAGGTCGCGTTCGAGAAGGTCGCGAACGACAAGGACCGCGAGGCCGGCGACGGCTTCGACGGCTCGTGGGTGGCCCACCCGGACCTGGTCCCGATCGCCATGAAGTCCTTCGACGCGGTCCTCGGCGACAAGCCCAACCAGAAGGACCGCCTGCGCGAGGACGTCTCCGTCGCGCCCGGCGACCTGATCGCCATCGACTCCCTCGACGCGAAGCCCACCTACGACGGCCTGGTCAACGCCGTCCAGGTCGGCATCCGCTACATCGAGGCGTGGCTGCGGGGCCTCGGCGCCGTCGCCATCTTCAACCTCATGGAGGACGCGGCCACGGCGGAGATCTCACGCTCGCAGATCTGGCAGTGGATCAACGCGGGCGTCGTCTTCGAGACGGGCGAGACGGCCACGGCCGACCTGGCCCGCAAGGTCGCCGCCGAGGAACTCGCCGCGATCCGCGAGGAGATCGGCGAGGAGGCGTTCACGTCCGGCAAGTGGCAGCAGGCCCACGACCTCCTCCTCCAGGTCTCCCTGGACGCGGACTACGCGGACTTCCTCACCCTTCCCGCGTACGAGCAGCTGCGCTGACACCTCGCACGCCAGAAGTACTCCACGCATCGCCCCCGGCACCGCACAGCGCCGGGGGCGACGTGCGTGGCACTTCGGCCATTTCGGGTGGCACCGCGACCAATCCGGGACCCCGTCCGCTACGTATCAGAGGTGTACGTCGGTCTGCGCCCTGGAGGGTCTGCGCGTGAATGAAGTCGTCCGCATCGGGTCACGGTCGGCGCCCGGGCCCGATCTGCAAGAGTTGCTCGCCCGGGTCGCCCGCGGTGATCAGCAGGCGTTCACCGGTGTCTACGACGCCGTGGCGGGCCCCGTTCTCGGGGTCGTGCGCGGAGTGCTGCGCGACCACGCCCAGTCCGAGGAGGTCACCCAGGACGTCCTGGTCGAGGTGTGGCGCACCGCGCCCCGGTACCGGGCCGACCGCGGTACCGCGATGACCTGGGTGCTCACGCTCGCGCACCGGCGTGCCGTGGACCGGGTCCGCTCCGTGGAGGCGGCCGCGGCCCGTGACCGCAAGGCCGCGCAGCTCGCCCGCACCCCCGCGTTCGACGAGGTCAGCGAGGAGGTCGAGGCGCATCTGGAGCGCGAACAGGTACGCCGGTGTCTGCGCGCCCTCACCGAGGTCCAGCGCCAGTCCGTGACCCTCGCCTACTACCGCGGCCTGACCTACCGCCAGGTCGCCGAGCTTCTCGCCCTCCCCTTGGGCACCGTCAAGACCCGCCTGCGCGACGGACTCATCCGACTGCGCGACTGCCTGGGGGTGAGCGCGTGAACAGCGCGGCCGACCTGCACACCCTGACCGGTGCCTACGCCGCCGACGCCCTGGACGACGCCGAGCGCGCGCAGTTCGAGGAGCACCTCGCGCTCTGTCCGTCCTGCGACCAGGAGGTACGGGAGCTGACCGCGACCGTCGCACGCCTGGCCCTCGCCTCCGCCGTCGCGCCCCCGCCCGCCTTGAAGGACGAGGTGCTCCGGCGCATCGGCACCGTCCGGCAGGACGTCCCGGACGTCCCGCCCGGCGGTCCGGACGACGCGGAGACCTTCCCTGGGCCCGCACCGGGCCGGACACACCGGGCCTACCGGTGGGCCCTCGCGGCCTGTCTCGCCGCAGTCGTCGGCCTCGGCGGCACCGCGGTCTGGCAGCACCAGCGCGCGGAGGACGCGCACGACCGGGTCCGGCAGGCTCAGGAGCAGACCCGGGAACAGTCGCGGGAACTCGCCGCCGTGCTCGCCGCCCCGGACGCCAGGACCCGTACGGGCGGGCTCGCGGACGGGGCCCGGGGCACGGTCGTCGTGTCCAAGAGCCTCGACAAGGCCGTGTTCGTCGCCGACGGCATGGCACGGCCCCCCAAGGGCAAGGTCTACCAACTCTGGTTCGACGACGGCGGATCCATGCGCTCGGCCGGCCTCATGGACCCCGACCGGTCCGCGGCGACGGTCCTCATGCGGGGCGGGATCGGCAAGGCGACCGGCATGGGCATCACGGTGGAACCGGCGGGCGGTTCGGACGCGCCGACCTCGTCTCCCGTGGCGTTGATGGAGCTGCCTGTCTGACCTTTCCCGTCCGACCTTTCAGTGTCTTTCGCGACGGACGGGGGATCCACCAATCCGCGCGGCCGTCGGCCTCGGATACCTCATGTGACGACAGAACGGAACCGCCGGAAACCGCACATCGACCTGGGGCGTGCCGCGGGCGGTGCTCTGAGCGGGGTGCTGGCCGGGTTCGCCGCCCTCGCCACGGCCGAGCTGCTGTCCTCCGCCGTGCGCCCCGAGGCCGGGCCGGTCGTGGCGGTCGGCGGCGCGGCCATCGACCGTACCCCCGCGTCCGTCAAGGACTGGGCGATCCGGGAGTTCGGCACCGACGACAAACTCGTCCTGCAGTCCGGCATCGTCACGGTGCTCGCGCTCCTGGCGATCGCGCTGGGGCTCCTCGCCCTGCGCCACCGCCGGCTCGGCGCCGCGGGTGTGCTGCTCTTCGGGGTGGTCGGTGCCCTGGCCGCCGTCTCCCGGCCGGATTCGTCCGGCTCCGTGGACGCGCTCCCCTCCCTGGTGGGTGCCGTGGCCGGTGCGGCGCTGCTGTACGGGCTCGCGGGCCGTCTCACCCCCGACTCCGAAGGGGACGCAGGGGATACGGGCGGCGCCGGGTGGGACCGGCGCGGGTTCCTGATCGCCGCGACCGCGGCCGCCGCGGCGTCGGCGGGCGTCGGCGCACTCGGCAGGTCGTTCAACGCCTCGCGCGGCAAGGACGCCATCGCATCCCGCGAAGGCATCGTGCTGCCCGCCCCCTCCTCGCCCGCCTCCGCCGTCCCCAGGGGTGCGCGGCTGCGCGTGCCGGGCATCAGCCCCTTCCTCACGCCCGCCGAGGACTTCTACCGGGTGGACACCGCACTGATCGTGCCCAAGGTGGACGCCGACGCCTGGCGGCTGCGGATCCACGGCAAGGGCGTGACGCGTGAGACGAACCTGTCCTTCCAGGACCTGCTGCGGCGTGAACTGGTCGAGCGGGACATCACGTTGACGTGCGTGTCCAACGAGGTCGGCGGCCTTTACGTGGGCAATGCCCGCTGGATCGGCGTACGGCTTGCGGACGTGCTCGCCGAGTGCGGGGTCGTGCCCCCGGCCCGGGGCGGCCCCGCGGACCAGCTGGTCGCGCGGTCCGTGGACGGCATGACCATCGGCACGCCCGTGGACGACGTGATGGACGGCCGCGACGCGCTGCTCGCGCTCGGCATGAACGGCGAACCGCTGCCGTTCGCGCACGGGTTTCCCGTCCGCATGGTGGTGCCCGGACTGTACGGATACGTCTCCGCCTGCAAGTGGGTCGAGGACATCGAGCTGACGACGTTCGACGCGTACGACCCCTACTGGGTACGGCGCGACTGGGCCGCCGAGGCCCCGGTCAAGACCCAGTCCCGCATCGACACTCCCAAGCCGTTCGCCAGGCCGGAGGCGGGCACGGTGATGGTCGCCGGGGTGGCGTGGGCGCAGCACCGCGGCATCGACAAGGTCGAGGTGCGCGTCGACGACGGCCCCTGGCAGATCGCCGACCTGGCCGCCGAGGACACGCGCGACACCTGGCGCCAGTGGTCCTTCCCCTGGAAGGCCGCTCCGGGCGGTCACACCCTCACGGTGCGGGCGACCGACCGTACGGGCGCCGTCCAGACGGCGAAACGGACCCGCACGAGCCCCGACGGGGCGAGCGGCCGGCATTTGGTGGTGGTCACCGTCACCTGACCCGGAACACCCCCGCACGCTCCACGCACGCCCACTCGCCTTTCGGGAGAAGCCATGAACACCACAGCCCCCCGCGTCCGCCGCGCCGCCGTCGCCTTCGCCTCGGCCGCGATCCTCCCCCTCGCCCTCACGGCCTGCTCCGACGACAGCAAGGACGACACCGCCGACGGCCCGTCCAAGAGCGCGGCCGCCGAGCCGTCCGAGACGATGGGCAGCATGACGGAGCCGTTCGGGCCCGCCTGTTCGTCCGTGCCCGAGGACGGCAAGGGCAGCTTCGCCGGTATGGCGGAGGAGCCCGTGGCCACGGCCGCGTCGAACAACCCCGCCCTGTCCACGCTGGTGACCGCGGTCAAGAAGGCCGGCCTGGTCGACACGTTGAACAACGCCGAGGACATCACCGTCTTCGCCCCGACGAACGACGCCTTCGCGAAGATCCCCAAGGCCGGCCTGGACAAGGTCCTGGCCGACAAGGACCGGCTCACCAAGATCCTGACGTACCACGTGGTGGGTCAGCGGCTCGCGCCCGAGGACCTGAAGAGCGGCTCCTACGACACGCTGGAGAAGTCGAAGCTCACGACGTCCGGTTCGGGAGAGTCGTACAAGGTGAACGACTCGGCGAACGTCGTCTGCGGCAACGTCGAGACGGCCAACGCCAACGTGCACATCATCGACACGGTCCTGATGCCGAAGAGCTGACATCGGCCGACCGCTGTCGCAGCCGCCGTCAGCCGAGGTGGGTCGACCAGTCCTGCTGGGCCGCGGGTTTCCCATGCAGATCGGGGACGCGCTTCAGCCAGGCGGGCCGGCCCTTCTCGGTGGCGGCGGCGCGCCGTGCGTCGGCGGCGGCCAGTTCGTCACGGGAGGGGAAGCACGTGGGCAGCCAGGCCGCCGAGGCGCGGGCGCGGGCCAGGAGATGGCCCACGTACGCCTCGCGCACCGCGTCCGGCGAGTCGAATCCCGGCTCGTCGGCGAGCCACGCGTCGGGGACGAGGGCGACGATCTCGCGGAGGACGTCCTCGGTGACGAGGGGCGCCAGTTCGGCGTCGGCGGCCGCCATGTCCGGGCCGTACGCCCCGAGGGCGTGGTGCCGGAAGTCGTACTCCTTGTCGGGGGCGGAGGCACCCCAGCGGTGGTGGAAGACGAGCGCGGCACCGTGGTCGATGAGCCACAGCTTCGGCTCGTGCACACCGAACGTGGGCCAGATCATCAGGTTCGAACTGTGCACCGTGCGGTCGACGTTCGCGGTGAGGGCGTCGAGCCAGACGACCTTGCCGGCCTCCAGCGGATCGACGTCGATCGCCTCCGGGGTGAAGTCCGCGGCGCCCGGCAGCAGATCCATGCCGAGGTTGAGGCCCGCGCTGGCGTGCAGCAGGTCCTGGACCTCCTGGTGCGGTTCGTCAGCGCCGACCGCCGGGTCGAAGTGGACCAGGACGAGTTCGGGAAAGCGCAGGCCGAGGCGGCGCGCGAGCTCGCCGACGATGATCTCGGCGACGAGCGCCTTGCGGCCCTGGGCGGATCCGGTGAACTTGACGACGTACGTCCCGAGGTCGTCGGCCTCGACGACACCGGGCACGGACCCGCCGGTCCGCAGCGGGTTCACATATCGAACAGCAGTCACATCACGCAGCACACCGGCCACTGTATGCCGGGGTCGGTGCGGGCACGATCAGGTTTTCGCGGGCACGCTCAGGTGGTGCCGAGGACGGCCCGCATCTCCTGCTCGATGATCTCCTGGAACGGGACGTCGTCCTGATTGCCGAGGACGACGCCGACCCACCCGCTGCCCTGATAGATGTTCCAGCTGGCGACGCTGCCGGGGTTGACGCCCGCGCGGCCGTTCAGCCACTGCCCGTCGATCAGGCTCACCGGCATCATGTACGTCGCGAACGCCGCGTCGGCGGGGGTGGAGCGGCCGCCCCTCAGGCCTCCCCCTCGCGGCGCCAGGGGGATCTTCGGAGCGGTGAGGAGTTCTGCGTAGGGCCGGTCCAGTACCGTGCCGTCGCCCAGCGCGTGGGCGAAACGGACCAGGTCGGGTGCGGTGGCGAAGCCGCCGTCCCCGGGGAAGTCGATGTAGCCGCGGGCCGGGTTCTTGCCCAGCTGGAGCGGGTCTGGGCTGCCCTTGTCCAGGTTGCGGACGGCGTCCACCCGGCTGCCGTCGGCCTGGCGCATGTACGAGTGCGCGATGTGCGGGTCGGTGAGCCACTGCGGTCTGGTGTAGAACGCGGTGCCGGTCATGCCGCACCGCTTGAAGACGTGCTCCTCCACGTAGTCCCAGTACGTCATGCCGGTCACCGCCTCCACGATCAGCGCAGGGATGGCGACCTCGGCACCGGCGTGGTCGGTGGGCGTGCCGGGCGGGCCCACCGGTTTCGTCTGCCGGGCCCACCCCTCGTAGAACTCGTGCACCTCCTCCCGGCTCCCGAAGACGCGTTGCGAGTCCTCCTCCGGGGTGTTGAGCCCGGACGTGCCGGAGAGCAGGTGGTGGATGGTCACCTTGTCGGCGATCTCCTCGGCGAAGCCCGACAGATGGGTTCCCACCGTGTCCGAGAGTCGCAGCTCGCCCCGCTGCGCCAGCTGCAGAACGGCCACGGCGCCGAACGGCTTGCCCGCCGACGACAGGTTGAACGCGACGCCCTCGTGGTTGCGGATCCTCTTCTCCTTGTCCGCCATGCCGTAGCTGCGGGACAGCACCGTCCGGCCCCGGTGCGACAGCAGTACGACGCCGGAGAACTTGTCCTCGGCGGCCAGCTTCGCCACGTAACGGTCGTAGGCGCCGCCCGGTCGTGTGTCCGGTGGGACCGCGCGGCGATCGGCCGGCGCCGGACCGGCGTGCGCCGCGCGGGCGCCCACCATCTGCGCGCCCCCGGTTGCCGCGCCCGCGGCCGCGAGGCCACCCCATCCGAGCAACCGCCGCCGCCCCACGCCCCGTACGGGATCCGAGCCCATGCCACGCCCCTCCTGATCGACGGACCGACCGTCCGTCGGTACGCGGCGGTCCGTGGCTCCACTCAAGGCGCGCGGCCGTTGCGGGGACGTATGCGTTTTCCGATACGCCCGCGATACACCGGTGCCACGGGGGCGTCAGGCGTTCAGCCGCTCCTCCAAGTGGACGGTCACCGTGTCTCCCTCCTCCTTGCCGATGGCCCTGCGCACCTCCGCCTTCACCGGCAGTTTGTGCGTACCGTCTCCCAGGGCCATGAACGAGCTCCGGAACGGATGACCGTCGATCGTGCCCCGGACCTTCACCAGGCCTCGGGTGCCGAAGAACTCGGCCGACTCGGGCCACACGACGTACGTCCAGCCTCCGACGGCCGGACTCTTCCGCAGGGTCGCGGTGAACTGCTTGTCCATCACTGATACCGCCTGTCCATGAGGTGACCCCTGTCGATGAGGTCTCGACGGAAGTAGGACCGCGGCGAGTGCGGAAAGTAACCGCTCCGGCCGGGCGGCGTGGTGGCCGGAGGCGTTGAGCCGCGGGTCCTAGGCGTGCAATGCCTTCCGCAGGCGTTCGCCGAACTCGGCCGGGTGGGTGGTCAGGCCGATGTGGCCGCCGGGGAAGTGCTGGAGTTCCGTACCGAGACGTTCGGCGAGGAAGGCGGCCGGGCGGTAGGGGAGCTCGCCGCGCGAGTCCTGACCGCAGGCGAGCACGAGCCGGTCCGCCAGGGCGTCGAGCCGGGCGACGTCGGGCGCGTACGACATGAAGCCCGGCACGATGCGTCCGACGAAGTACGGCAGGTCGCCCATGGTCCGCTCGGCCCGTGCCGCCGCCTGCGGCGGGAGTTCCGCCGGGGGCTCGGCGGTGTCGCCCTCCTTGCGCATGCCCGCGGCGAACACGGCCATCGCCGGCATCAGCCCTTGGTCGCGGAGCGTTTCGCGGACCCGCGCGAGCAGCGCGCGGTGCGCGGCGGCGTCCGGGAGGACTTCCACCACCGGCGGTTCGTGCACGACGACGCGTCGCACGCGTTCCGGGTGGGCGAGGAGCAGGTGCAGAGCGGTGATCGCTCCCGAACTTGAGCCGAACACCCGGGCGGGCGCGTCGGGCGAGAGCAGGTCGAGCAGCCGGGCCGCGTCCTCGGCGTGCTCCTCCACGCTCTGTTCCGCCTCCGGGTCGTCCAGCCTGCTCCCGCCCATCCCCCGTGGGTCGTACGTCACCACCGTGGAGGCGTCGGCCAGGTCGGCCGCCACCGTGGCGAGGGAGGCCGCGCCGCCCGTCCCTCCCGGGATCAGGAGCAGGAGCGGGCCTTGGCCGCGCACTTCGTAGTGCAGGGTCGCGCCGTTCACGCGCAGGGTTCCGACGGTCGGCTCGGTCATGCCTTCTCTTCTCCGGTTTCGCTCTCGGACGAGGGCCAGTGCTCAAGGAGGGTGTGCAGGGCGTCGAGTGCGCGCTTCCACGAGTCCTGGGCGGGGCGCTCGTGTGCGAATCCGCCCGCCGCCTCCAGCGCGACGAACCCGTGAAAGGTGCTGCGCAGCAGGCGGACCGCGTCGGTCAGGTCCGGTTCGGCCAGGCCGTAGGCGCGCAGCATGCCGTACGTCAGCTCGACCGCGCGCCGCGGACCCGGCGCGTCCGCGGCCGACGCGGGGTCGATGTCGATCGGGGTCTGCGTGGCCGTGTAGCGGCCGGGGTGCAGACGGGCGTAGTCGCGCCAGGCGTCCGCGAACGCGACCAGCGCGTCCTTGCCCGCCCGTCCCGCCGTCGCCTCCGCGATGCGGATCGTCTTCTCGTCCGCCGCGAGCAGCGCGATGCGCCCCCGCAGATCGTCGAGGCCGCGGACGTGCGCGTAGAGACTCGCGTCCTTCACGCCCAGCCGCCGCGCCACCTGAGACATGGTCAGCCGGTCGAGTCCGACCTCGTCCGCCAGCTCCGCGCCGGCGATCGTCACCCGCTCCGCCGTCAGTCCGGCCCGCGCCATGGACACCCCTCCAGCCATTCCTAGGGCCCTTAGGTTAAACCTAAGAGCCCTAGGAACGTGACCGAATATCCTCGCGGTCAGGTTTCGCGCAGTGCCTTCGCCAGGGCGCCGTCACCCGTCAGCCCGATCCGCCCGGTCCGCACGCCTTCGCCGAGGGTGAGTTCACCCCGGACGACGGCGGCGCACGTAGCGGCGTCCAGGTCGACACGGGCGTCGGGCTCACCCGGAGCCTCCCCCTCGCCGTACCCCTCGACGCCCCCGCCCGTCCGCACGTGGAACACGCCCTCGTCGAGCCGCACCTCCAGCACCCCTTCGGCGTCCAGCGCCGCCAGGGACCCCAGCAGCGGCAGTGCGAACCAGTGCGCCCGGACCGCGTCCGTGGGCCCGCGCTCCGCCAGAGCGGGGGCACCCCAGGCGGCGAGGGCCTGGAGGACCGGCAGCAACGCGCGGCCCCGGTCGGTCAGTTCGTAGACGTACGCCGCCGCGGGCGGGGGCAGCTTGCGGCGGGTGCTCAGGCCGTGCTGCTCCATGTCCTTCAGGCGCGACGCCAGGACGTCCGTGCTGACGCCGGGCAGGTCGGCGTGCAGGTCGGTGTAGCGGCGCGGGCCCGCGAGCAGTTCCCGGACGATCAGCAGGGTCCAGCGGTCGCCCACGGCGTCGAGGCCCCGGGCCGCGGCGCAGTACTGGTCGTAGCTCCGGCGGGGCCGGGCGGTGGCGTTCGGTCGCGGCGGCTGAGGTGGCATGCGGCATAGTCTATGCAAGTTGTTGGACTTTCCAAGCGCGGACTTGGTAAAACCAAGCAACACCGAGTGGCACACGTCGCGGGAGGCGCAGCGCATGGAGTTCCGGCAGTCGAGCAAGCTCAGCGAGGTCTGTTACGAGATCCGGGGCCCCGTCATCGAGCACGCCAACGCGCTGGAGGAGGCGGGCCACAGCGTCCTGCGCCTCAACACTGGCAACCCCGCGCTCTTCGGCTTCGAGGCGCCCGAGGAGATCGTCCAGGACATGATCCGGATGCTCCCCCAGGCGCACGGCTACACGGACTCGCGCGGTGTCCTCTCCGCCCGCCGCGCGGTCGCCCAGCGCTACCAGGCGCTCGGCCTGGACGACGTCTCCGTGGACGACGTTTTCCTCGGCAACGGCGTGTCCGAGCTGGTCACGATGGCGGTGCAGGCCCTCTTGGAGGACGGCGACGAAGTCCTCGTCCCGGCCCCCGACTTCCCCCTGTGGACCGCCGTGACGACCCTCTCCGGAGGCAAGGCCGTCCACTACGTGTGCGATGAGTCCGCCGACTGGTACCCCGACCTCGACGACATGGCCTCGAAGATCACCGACCGCACCAAGGCCGTCGTGATCATCAACCCCAACAACCCCACGGGCGCGGTCTATCCGAAGGAGATCCTGGAGGGCATCCTCGACCTGGCCCGCCGGCACGGCCTGATGGTCTTCGCCGACGAGATCTACGACCAGATCCTGTACGACGACGCCGTGCACCACAGCGTCGCCGCCCTCGCCCCCGACCTCGTCGTCCTCACCTTCTGCGGTCTTTCGAAGACCTACCGGGTGGCCGGTTTCCGGTCCGGGTGGATGGTCGTCACCGGGCCGCGGCAGCACGCCAAGAGCTACCTGGAGGGGCTGACGATGCTCGCCTCCATGCGGCTGTGCCCGAACGCCCCCGCGCAGTACGCCATTCAAGCGGCGCTCGGCGGCCGTCAGTCCATCCGTGAACTCACCGCGCCCGGCGGTCGGCTGCACGAGCAGCGCGACAGGGCCTGGGAGAAGCTGAACGAGATCCCCGGTGTCTCGTGCGTGAAGCCGAAGGGCGCCCTGTACGCGTTCCCGCGCCTGGACCCGAAGGTCCACCCGATCCACGACGACGAGAAGTTCGTGCTCGACCTCCTCCTCCAGGAGAAGATCCAGGTCGTCCAGGGCACGGGCTTCAACTGGGCCCGCCCCGACCACTTCCGCATCCTCACGCTTCCGTACGCTGACGACCTGGACGCGGCGATCAGCCGCATCGGCCGCTTCCTGAGCGGCTACCGCCAGTGACGCCGGCCACGGCGCCGACCTCCGGGAGCACCGTGCCGCCCTGCACCGACTGCGGACGACCCGTCCTCACGCAGTTCGCCTCGCCCGACCTCGTCGCGCCCATCGTGTACGAGGGCTTCGACCGCGCCGCCGACCCGGCCTGGCGCACCTCGGGCGCCGCCACCCTCGACGACTACGCGCGCTGGTGCGGGCACCTGTGCGGCCTGACGTGCTTCCGGATGGCGCTCGGTCCGTCCGCGCCGCCCCTGTTCGAACTGCGGGACGGCGCGCTCAAGTACGGCGCGTACACCGAGGTGGACGGGGTCATCAAGGGCATGGTCTACGCCCCGTTCGCCGAGTACGCGCGCGACGCGTTCGGCGTCGACGCCGAAGTCCACCGGCACCTCTCCGTCGCCGAGATCGGCCCCCTCCTCGACGAGGGACGGCAGGTCGTCGCCTCGGTGCACTTCGAGATCCGCCGCCCGCACCTCCCGTCGCCGGGCAGGGGCGGCCACCTGGTCCTGCTCACCGGGCGCACGGCCGACGGCCGCCTGCACTTCCACAATCCGTCCGGCATCGACGCGGCGACCCGCACGGCGGCGCTCACCGCCGACGCGTTCGAGCCGTTCTTCGCCGGGCGCGGGGTGTCACTGCGCTGACAGGTGGTCACCGCGGCTGCCAGGATGGCGCCATGATGCGTGGAGGCAAGGTCGCCGTCGTGGGCGGCAGCATCGCCGGATGCGCCGCGGCCCTGGCCGCGCACCGCGGCGGCGCGGACGAGATCACCGTGTACGAACGGGCCGCCGGGGACCTCGCGGACCGCGGCGTGGGGCTCGCGGTGCACGACTCGCGCTACGCCGAGCTGGAGTCGGCCGGATACCTCGACGCGGGCATGCCGTGGGTGCAGCTCGTGCGGCGGCGCTGGTACGTGCGGGACGACGCGTCCGGCACCCCGGTGGGCCGGGAGATCGCCGTGATGCCGTTCCCCTTCCGTACGTACAACTGGGGCCCTCTGTGGCGGGAGCTGCGCGGCCGCGTTCCGGGGGACGTGGACTTCCGTGCCGGGTCCCCGGTGCGGCACCTGCGTCCCGGGCCCGACGGCGTCGAGGTGACCACGGACACGGACAGCACCCGTCACGACCTCGTGATCGGCGCCGACGGCTACCGCTCCGCCGTCCGCGCCGCCCGCTTCGCGGACGTACGCCCCGCCTACGCGGGCTATCTCGCCTGGCGCGGCGCCTTCCCCGAGGCCCGGCTCGCCGATCCGGAGCTGTGGGCCGAGGACGACTGCGTGTACGCCGTCTTCCCGGGCGGGCACGTGATCATCTACCGCATCCCCGACGGCGCGGGCGGCCACCGGGTCAACTGGGTCCTGTACACCGCGCCGCCGCCGGACCTCGACCTCGGGCTCGGCCTCGACCTGCGGCTCACCGGCCCCACGAGCCTGCCGCCCGGCGGCCTCACCGACGCGCTCACCGCCCACCTCGGCTTCGTGGCCGACGAGCTCCTGCCGCCCTACTGGGGCGCACTGCTGCGCGAGACGGCGCCCGACGAGCTCTTCCTCCAGCCCATGTACGACTTCACGGCGCCGCGCTGCACGGCGGACCGCGTCCTGCTCGTCGGCGACGCGGCGGCGGTGGCCCGGCCGCACACGGGCGCGGGCGCGGTCAAGGCGCTGCAGGACGCCACGGTCCTGGAGTCCGCCCTCGCCACGGCGGACACCTGGGACGACGCCCTGGACACGTACGACACCGACCGCACGGTCTCCGGGCGCGCGATGGTGGACCTGGGACGGCGGCTCGGCGGGGCGCTCGTCCAGGCGACGCCGGACTGGCGGGCGATGGACCAGGCCGCGATGGAGACGTGGTGGAGGCGGGCCGACGGGTCGGGGGCCTTCGGGGGGCGCGTGCTCAAGCGCTGATGCGGTGCCAGGTGCTCGGCACGTCATGCGTGGTCAGACGGTCGCTCCACGTACCGTTCTGACGCCGTTTTGGGGATGCACACCCTTGATCAATATTATCCGGCGATGATCACAAGACAACGGCCGGCGGCCTGGGCCATCGCCCTGCTCGCCGCCCTGACCGCCGGGCTCGTCACGGCAGGTCCCGCCGCCGCCGATGACGACGACGAACCGGCACGGCCCAACCCCAAGGTCGAGCTCGTCCTCGACGTCAGCGGCTCCATGCGCGCCCGCGACATCGACGGCAAGTCCCGCATGGCCGCCGCGAAGCAGGCCTTCAACGAGGTCCTCGACGCGACCCCGGACGAGGTCGCGCTCGGCATCCGCACCCTGGGCGCCAACTACCGCGGCGACGACCGCAGGACGGGCTGCAAGGACACCGAGCTGCTCTACCCCGTGGAGCAGCTCGACAAGGCGGGCCGCACCGACGCGAAGACCGCCGTGGCGACGCTCGCGCCGACCGGCTGGACCCCGATCGGCCCGACGCTCCTCAAGGCCGCCGACGACCTGACGAAGGACGACGACGCCGAGCGCAGCCGCCGCATCGTGCTGATCTCCGACGGCGAGGACACCTGCCAGCCGCTCGACCCGTGCGTGGTCGCCCGCGACATCTCCGCCAAGGGCATCCACCTCACCATCGACACGCTCGGCCTCGTCCCCGACGCCAAGACCCGTGACCAGCTGAGCTGCATCGCGGAAGCCACCGGTGGCACGTACACGTCGGTCCGGCACACCGATGAGCTGGCGGGCCGCGTCAAGCAGTTGGTTGACCGCGCGGCCGACCCGGTCGTCACCCCCGTGGAGGCGAAGGGTGCCGCGCAGTGCGCCGAAGCGCCCGAGCTGAAGTCCGGCCTCTACACCGACCGCGAGAAGTTCGGCGAGCACCGCTGGTACCGCGTGGACGTCCCCGCGGGCAAGGAGCTGCGCGCCTCCGTGAGCGTCGCCGCGGACCGGGCCGTCAACAAGGACTACGGCGTGCTGCTGCGCGCCGAGACGCCGGGCGGCCGTGAGATCGTGCGCGGCCAGGAGTCCGGCGACGGACGCACCGACGTGATCTCGACGGGTCTGCGGTATCCGCGGCCCGAGGCGGACGATGACGACGAGGACGCCAAGTACGGGGCGAGCGAGACCGTCTGTCTGCGCGTCAGCAACTCGTTCTCCGCTCCCGCTGCCGTGAAGACGTCTCCCGGCCTCCCCGTCGAGCTGGCCGTGGACCTCGTGGACTCCGGCGACGACGCGTCGGACGTCGCCTTCTTCGGGCTCGGCCACGGCTGGTGGCTGCTCGGCGTGCTCGTCCTGGTCGGCTTCCTCGCCGGTCTGCTCTGGGGCTGGCTCTCGCGCTGGCGCTTCGCGGTCTGGAGGACCAACTGATGCGTACGACACGTGTGCTGCGGCGCTTCGCCGTGACGACCGGCGCCGCCCTGCTGGCGCTGACCGGGGCGGCCGGTTCGGCCGCCGCCGACGACGACGCCTCCGAGAAGGTGACGGAGGCGGGCACGTCCTTCCGTACCGCCACCGCGCTCCGCATCGACCAGGAGGCGACGGCGGAGGCGTCCACGGGTGACTACCTGTACTGGGCGTTCCCCGTGGACGCCGGGCAGCGCGCCACCGTGCACGCGACGGTGAAGCTGCCCGACGCGGCGGCCCGGCACGCCGCGTCCACCTGGCGGGTCGACGTGTACGACGGGCTGCGGCGCCGTCAGGCCTGCCGGCTCGGCACGCCCACGAAGACGGCCGCGCAGGACGCCGCGTCGGTGTCGCTGTCCTGCTCGCTGCGGACCGTCAGGGCCTGGTCGGAGCAGTGGGCGAACGACCCGCTGCCCGGCACGTACTACCTGCGGCTCACGGTCACCGACCTCAAGGCGGACGACCTGGGGCTGCCGGTGCGGGCCGAGGCGAAGGTCACCGCGACCGACGCGGGCGGCGCGCAGGCCGTCGACGGGTCGCTCGCGGAGCCGCTGGTGCCGGGCGCGGGCTCGGACAAGCAGCAGGTCGCCGCGGTCGAGCCGGAGGACGGCTGGGCGGGCGGCTGGTGGTCCTCGCGCTGGCTCTGGACGGCGGCTGGCGGTGTCCTCGCGGCGCTCGCGGGCGTCGGCGGCTACGCGCTGACGCGCGGGTCGGGGCGGCCCGCGCGCGTACCGCAGGGTATGTAACGCGAGGGGGTAGCACCCGGGGGTGACGCCCCGCTTGCCGGGTCCCGCCGGGCGCGGGCCCCGGGAGGCGTGGCAGGCTCGGTGGTGGCGGTGCCGGACGGCCCGCCACCACCGGGAGAACAGGAACGGCGCGATCATGGGTGATCTGCTCCTCGTCCGGCACGGCGAGACGGAGTGGTCCCTGTCGGGGCAGCACACCAGCTGGACGGACATCCCCCTCACCGACAACGGCAGGGAGCAGGCCCGCTCGCTGGCCCCGCTCATCGGCAGGTTCCGGATCGGGGCGGCCTTCTGCAGCCCGCGCCAGCGCGCGCGGGAGACCGCCGAGCTCGCCGGGTTCGGGGACGCGCGCGTGGACCCGGATCTGAGCGAGTGGGAGTACGGCGCGTACGAGGGCGTCACGACCGTCGAGATCCACCGCACCCGGCCGGACTGGTACCTGTTCACGGACGGGGTCGCGCTCGGCCCGCCCGAGCATCCCGGGGAGAGCCCGGAGCAGGTGGGCGAGCGCGCCGACCGCATGCTGGCGAAGGTGGACGCGGCGCTCGCCGACAACGAGGGCAGCGTCGTCCTCTTCGCCCACAGCCACTTCCTGCGCGTCCTGGCCGCCCGCCGGCTCGGCCTGCCCGCGTCGGGCGGCTCGATGTTCCTGCTCGCCACCGGCACGGTGAGCCGGCTGAGCACGGAGCACCGGCGGCACGTGGTGGCGAGCTGGAACCTGCGCCCGCAACTGGTGAAGTGACGTCATTCGACACGCGCAGCGATGATCATCAAGACTGCGGTCATGCGATACGGCGTTAACCTCCTCAACTTCGGCTCCGGCACGACCCCCGACTCCCTGCTCCGGCAGGCGACCGACGCCCGCGATCTCGGGTTCGAGTTCGCGATGATCTCCGATCACATAGCGGTGACGCCCGACGTCCACGAGGTCTATCCGGCGCCGTTCTACGACCAGTTCGTGCTCGCCGCGTACCTCGCGGGCCGGGTGCCGGGGCTGCGGCTCGGGACGACGATCACCGTCGTCCCGTACCGGCACCCGCTGCAGACGGCCCGCATGGCCGCCAACATCGATCAGCTGAACGACGCGGGGTTCATCCTGGGCGCCGGGGTGGGCTGGTCGGCCGCCGAGTACGAGGTGCTCGGCGTCCCCTTCCGCGAGCGCGGCGCGATCACCGACGAGTACCTGACGGCGATCCGCGCCGCGTGGCGCGAGGACCCGGCGTCCTTCCACGGCACGTACGTCTCGTACGACGGAGTCCGTACCGCACCGGCCCCCGCGAGCAGCCCGCTGCCGGTCTGGGTCGGCGGCAACTCCCCCGCCGCGCAGCGCCGCGCGGCCCGCCTCGGCGAGGGCTGGCATCCGTTCATGCCGAGCCGGGCCCTGCTGGACGAGGCGCTCCCCCGTATCGCAGCGGAGGCCGAGGCCGCGGGCCGTCCCGCGCCTGACCTGGCGCCGCGCCTCCAGATCCTCATCGGCGAGCGGCAGGACACTCCGGAGCGTCCGCTGGGCCACGGCAGCGTCGACCAGATCCGCGGTGACCTCGAGACGCTGGCCGGTCTCGGTGCGACGGACGTCCTCCTGGACACGTACCCGGGCGGCCCCGGGGAGCGGGCGGACGCCGACGAGGACCGCCGGGTCCTCGAACTCTTGATGTCGGTGGCGAGCTCCTGATGCCGGTGGCGAGCTCCTGATGTCAGTGGCTCAGGGCACCATCGGTAGCAGTTGACCTGACCGGTCGACGGAACCGGCCCGGGGAAGGGGTGCGCGCGATGAAGCCTCCGACAGCGGCTCAGCGACGGATCATCGAGGCCGCGGAGCCGGGGACGGGCCGCCTCTCCGGCAGCGAGGCCCAGCTGACGGCCCTGGTGCGGGCGCGCCTCGCCTTCCGCCACCCCCGGCCCCCGCACGCGTGTTTCCTGACACCGGCGGGCCATCGGATACGGGACGAGGGCGCCGCCCCGGCGTCGCCCTTCCCGGAACCACCACCCCCGGCGCCCGCACCCTCCGGTGTCTTCGCCGCGCGCACCGGCACGGAGACGGAGCGGTCCGGCTCCGAGGGCCCCGCCCGCGCGCGTGAGGTCCGCAGCGCCTGGGAGGGCCTGGTCGAACTGCGCCGCATGACGAACACCGACGGCGCGACGGAGCGCCCCTGCGCCTGGGAGCGCACGCACTTGGTGCAGGCGGCGGCCCTCGCCCTGGAGGCCGCGGGGCGCCAACCCGCGGGCCCCGACCGGCCGGGTTACCGGGTCTCGCCCACCCCGCAGCCGGAGGCCGTCGCCGTGCGGGAGCCGACACCGGAGGGCATACGGGCGTGTGCGGCCGCCCTGGAAAGGGCCGGCTGGCAGGCGGGTGAACACGCGGAACCGCGCGGGGGCGGGCGCTATGTGCTGGCGTCGCCGCGGCGGGTGTGAACGCCGGGGGCACGTGTTGCCATCGGAATGCCTTACGTACCAACCGAGTTGAACGCATCGAGCACCACCCGATGAAGACCGACCGGTCCAGCGAAGGGAACACCGTGACAGAGCCCTACTCCGTGAGTGTCGCCGTCCGTGGATACGAGACGGACACCCAGGGCCACCTGAATCAGGCCGTGTACCTCCAGTACGCCGAGCACGCCCGGTGGTCGCTGCTGCGCGCGGCCGGCATCGCGCAGACCGACCTCCTGGACAAGGGCGTCGGCCCGGTGGTCCTGGAGACCACGGTCCGCTACCGGAGCGAACTCCTCGCGGGTGACGAGACGTCGGTGAGCTGCGCGTTCGTGTGGGGCGAGCGCAAGACGTTCGGCGTCGAGCAGACGATCACGAAGGCGGACGGCACGGTCGCCGCGACGATCTCCTCCGTCGGGGGGCTGCTCGACCTCAAGGAGCGGCGGCTCGTGGCGGATCCGCGCGAATACTTCAGGGCTCTGGCGACGGACGCGACGGTGATGGGGCTGTAGCGGCGGGAGTTGTCACCGAGGAGAGCCCCCGCCCACTCAGCCCCGTGTACATGACATCATCACCCAACCACTGCGATACGTTCACACAGTCGTACGCACATCCGTGCCACTCTCCCGATGGTTGATCAGTCAACTCGCGTAGACCGCATGCTCGTCGGTACGGGCGCGCGGCGCGCGAGGCCACCGGGAAAGGACACACCCCCACATGCCCGTCCCGCGCGTACGCCGCTGGAAACCCCTGGCCCTGACCGCGGCCGCGGTACTCGCCGGTATCACCGTGCCGGCCACCGCCACGGCCACCCCCTCCCCCACACCCGCCCCGGCCCCCACGGCCGTCGGCGCCTACGACGACACGTACTACAAGGACGCGCTCGGCAAGACAGGACCCGAGCTGAGGTCCGCGCTGCACACGATCATCAGCGAGCAGACCAAGCTCTCGTACGACCAGGTCTGGGACGCCCTCAAGACAACGGACGAGGACCCGGCCAACAGCTCGAACGTGATCCTGCTGTACTCCGGCACCTCGCGGAGCAAGAGCAGCAGCGGCGGCGACCAGGGCGACTGGAACCGCGAGCACGTCTGGGCGAAGTCCCACGGCGACTTCGGCACGGCGACGGGCCCCGGCACCGACGTCCACCATCTGCGCCCCGAGGACGTCACGGTCAACAGCATCCGTGGCAACAAGGACTTCGACAACGGCGGCAGCGCGGTCGAGGGAGCCCCCGGCAGCCTCACCGACGGCGACTCCTTCGAGCCCCGCGACGCCGTCAAGGGCGATGTGGCCCGCATGATCCTGTACATGGCGGTCCGCTACGACGGCGAGAACGGCTTCCCCGACCTGGAGCCCAACGACAAGGTGGACAACGGCAGCGCCCCCGCCATCGGCCGCCTCTCCGTCCTGAAGAAGTGGAGCGACGCCGACCCGCCGGACACGTTCGAGAAGAACCGCAACCAGGTCATCTTCGACAAGTTCCAGCACAACAGGAACCCGTTCATCGACCACCCCGAGTGGGTGGAAGAGGTCTGGTGACCTCCCCCTGACGGGACCCGTCGCCGAGCGCGTTCAATTCCGCGAGGTCTTCGGCGTCGAGCCGGAGCGCGGCCGCCGCCACGTTCTCCTCCAGGTGGTCCGGGGATGACGTGCCGGGGATCGCGAGCATCGACGGGGAGACGGCGAGCAGCCAGGCCAGGGTGACCTGGGCGGGGGTGGCGCCGTGCCGGTCGGCCACGCGTCGGAGCGCCGTGAGGTCGGGTGCTCCGGCGCCGCCGAAGGGGAAGTACGGGACGTACGCGATGTTCCGCGCGGCACACAGGTCGACCAGTTCCGCGTGGTCGCGCGTCAGCGGGCTGTACCTGTTCTGGACGGCTGCGACGGGCGCGATGTCCTGCGCCTCCGCGAACTGTCCGGGCGTCGCGTTGCTGACGCCGAGGTGGCGGATGAGGCCTTCGTCGCGCAGGTCCGCCAGCGTGGCGAACCGGTCCCCGCCGGGCCCGTCGGTCCGCAGGAAGCGGAGGTGGACGAGGTCGAGGTGGTCCCGGCCCAGCTCGCGCAGGTTCCGGTGGACGGCCGCGCGCAGCTCCGCCGGGTCGGCCGGGTCCGTCCAGCTGCCGTCCGGGAGGCGACCCGGGCCGACCTTGGTGGCGATGACCAGGTCGTCGGGGTACGGATGGAGGGCCTTGCGGATGAGGTCGTTGGCCGCGATGCCCTCGTAGAAGTAGAAGGCGGCCGTGTCGATGTGGTTCACGCCGAGCTCGACGGCGCGGCGCAGCACGGCGATGCCGCGGTCGGGGTCGTGCGCGGGACCGTCCCAGCCGCCGGCGGGCAGACGCATGGCGCCGAAACCCATGCGGTGCACGGGGCGGTCGCCGCCGAGGAGGTGGGAGCCGGCCGCGGCGGCCGTCGCCCTGCTCGCCGCGCCGGGGGCTGACCTGGTGTTCTCCGTGGTTGCCATGGGCAGATCCTGCGATGTACGTCCGGTGCGCGCGATCGCGTGGCCACTTGCTGCCAGACTGTCGCCACCATGCCGAGCACATCGAACACCGATCAGATCGTGTCGCTGCGGGGCGAGCGGGAACTGGTGCGACGGGCCGGGGAGCTCATCACCGGGGCCCGCGAGGAGTTCCTGTGCGCGGCGGCGGACCTCGTGACCTTCTCGCCCGGCGTGAACGCCGCGTTCGCCGGGGGCCGGCGCCCGCCGCTCGTTCCGGGCGGCCTGTCGATGCGCAAGCTGTACACGCCGCGCGCGCTGGCCGACGCCGGGTCGGAGGCGCGGCTCGTCCGGATCGCCGACTCCGGGGCGCAGGTGCGGATCTCCGCGGCGCCGCTCGCCCACGAGGCGATCGTCATCGACCGGCGCGTGGCGATCCTGGCCGGGGCGCCGGTTCAGGGGGTGCGTACGTTCACGGTGATCCGGACGCCGGTCGCGGTCGAGGGCGTCAGGGCGCTGGTGCACGCGGCGTGGGAGACGGCCGTCGACCTCGACGAGTTCCGCCGGACGCGGCCGCCCGCGCCGAGCGAGGAGGCGCGCCGGATCCTTCGGGCGTTGAGCGCCGGGCACACCGACGAGGTGACGGCGCGCGAGCTGGGTATGTCGCTGCGTACGTACCGCAGGCGCGTGGCCGAGCTGATGACGGCGCTCGGCGCGACGTCCCGTTTCCAGGCGGGGCTGCGGGCCCGGGAGTTGGATTTCGGCGTGGAGGGGAGCGGAGCACCGTGACCTGACGGGGCCGGTGTCGGTCCGGACTTCGGGACCTCGACCGGAGGGTCGTGGAGCGACGTCCGGGGGCGGGTCTTGCGGAACCGCACGGGTCTTTGCAGGCTTGCGAACACCACATGACCCCGGAGGGAGGCGTCGGCCGGTGACCGAAGACCAGGCGGTGCTGGAGAACGTCGGACCGCGGCTGCGGGGCTTCCGCAAGGCCCTCGGCCTCACCCTCGCCACGCTCGCGGAGCGCACGGGCCTCACACCGAGCACCATCTCCCGGCTCGAACGCGGACACATCCGCCCCACCCTGGAACAGCTCCTTCCGCTCGCCCGCGCGTACGCCGTGCCGCTCGACGAACTCGTCGCCGCGCCGGTCACCGGCGACCCGCGGGTCCACCTGCGCCCCTTCCGCAAGGACGGTCTGACGTTCGTGCCGCTCGGCGTGAAGACGGGCGGCATGCGCGCGTACAAGGTGATCTACCCGCCGACGTCGCAGCTCCCGCCGCCGCGCTTCCACGTGCACCCCGGCAGGGAGTGGTTCTACGTACTCCACGGGACGGTCCAACTCGTCCTGACCGACACCCGGACGGAACTGACGGCGGGTGAGGCGGCGGAGTTCGACACGGCGACCCCGCACTGGATCGGCAACGCGCGGGACGACATGCCGGCGGAGACGATCGCCCTCTACGGGCAGCAGGGCGAGCGCGTGCACGTCGCGGACGTGTGAGACGTCGCGGACGTGTGAGACGTCGGAGGCGTCCCAGCCTCTCATTCCAGGGTGCCGGTGTTTTCCCTGTTCAGGCGGTGTTTCAGCGTTCCGGCGTCCCGTATCGGCGGTGGTCGCTGGCGGCCGGGACGGATCACGGCCCAGGCTGTGGATCGTCCGAGCGGCTCGCCGGACGAACCACTCACGAGCCACCACTCGCTCGCCACCACACACCGCACCCATGGAGTTACCGATGCGTTCGCGTCTCGCCGCCCGTTCCACCCGTCTGGTCCTGACCGCCGTGGCCGCCGCGGCCCTCGCCACCACCGCCGCCGGCACCGCCCTCGCCGTCGGCGGCCAGTCCAAGGCGCCCGTCGAGCAGGTCTGCGGAACCAGCGACCTGACCTTCAAGGTCACCGAGAAGACGCAGGCCGGCGGCTACCTGCTCGTGACCGCCAAGGCCAAGCCCGGCATCACCTGCTACCTGGAGGGCACGATCCCCTCCGCCGGCTTCGGCTCCCACCCCGACCGGCAGGTCACCCCCGTCGAGCAGGCCGTCACCGACAGCGTCAAGCTCTCGGGCTCCAAGGCCGCGTACGCCGGCATCAACCCCAAGTCGACCAACGACGACTTCGGCGCGGAGTTCGACTGGATGGCCATCGCCGTCGCCGGTGACGAGGCGGGCGCCACGGACGTCCGGCTCCCGAGCACGACCCTGATCGACAAGCCGAAGAGCACGAACTGGCACGCCAACGCGGCGGACGCCGTCCCGTTCGACTGACCCTCCGAACCGTGCGGCCGCTCCGTCCCCGTCGGCACGGCGGGGGCGGAGCGGTCCGGAGGCAGTTGAGTCGAGAGCCAGTCGAGTCGAGTCGAATCAGGTCGACGCGAACCCTAACGCGCAGCCGTAGCTGAACTCCGCCTCCAGGAGGTCGTTGAAGATGCCGATGGGGTCCTCCCAGTGGCCCGCCGCCCAGTCGGCGTTGATGTTCACCGCGAGCATGTGCGTGCCGTCGCGCGTGCCGTAGACGTACGACCACGAGCCGAAGAGCGCGCCGCCCATCCCCCAGACCGCCGTGCCCGAGGGCAGGAGCAGGCGGGAGATCCCGACGCCGTACGTGGTGCGGGGCAGCCAGTCCCGGGTCGGCACCATCGTGAGCAGATCCCGTTGCTGCTCCGGACGCAGGAGGCGCCCTCCGAGGAGGGCCGAGAAGAACCGGGTCAGGTCGTCGACGGTGGAGATCATGCCGCCCGCCGCCCAGTACGGGCTCGCCTCCAGTTCCGTGACGTCGTGGACCGGGGCGTCGGGGTCGGGTGAGAACAGCTTGGTGTAGTGGCGTGCGTGCGGCCTCGGGAGGGACGCGTCGCCGGTCGGCGGCAGGGACGTGCCGGTCAGGCCGAGCGGGTTAACGACGCGGTCGGCGATCTCCTCCGCGAGCGTACGGCCCGTCACCCGCTCGATGACCAGCCCGACGACGACGTAGTTGGTGTTGGAGTAGGCCCAGCCCGTCCCCGCCGGGAAGTCCGCCGGGTGCGACAGGGCGATCTCGACGAGGTCCGCGGGTGTGTAGGTCTCCTGCGAGCTCAGCGCCGCCTGGTCGTGCGTGTAGCTGAAGATCCCGCTGGTGTGGTCGAGGAGCTGCCGGACGGTGGTCGTGGTGCCGTCGTGCCCGTTCCCCCGGAGCACGCCCGGCAGCCACTGGTCCACCGTGTCCTTCAGCGTCAGTCTGCGCTCGCCCACGAGTTGCAGGAGCACCGTGGCGGCGAACGTCTTCGTGATGCTGCCGATCCGGAACCGCTCCTCGTGCCCCCGCGACCGCCGCGTCCGCGTGTCGGCGACCCCCGCCGTCCCGTACCAGCTCCCGCCGCGGTCACGGACCTGAGCGACGATGCCCGGCACTCCCCCTTCCCGCACGGCCCGGTCGAGGACGCGCTGGGCGGCCTCGTGGCCGCCTCGGGTGGGCACCACGGGAGTGGCGTCTTCCATGTGAACCCCCTGGTCCGTACTGCTTCTTCAACCCTGCTTGGTCTCTTGCTTTCTTTCACGACAACTGAAAGCTACGTTGCACACGCGTCCGTCTGAAGCGAGGCACGGCGTGCAACTTCGCGGAACAGGCGGGTTTTTGGGGTCGCGTAGCGTTGCGCATGACGGCTAACGCAACGCACGGGGGGGGGACATGGGCGGCGGAAGACTGACGGCGGAGGACCGTAGAGCGATCGAGGCGGGGCTGTCCGACGAGTTGTCGTACGCCGCCATCGCCCGCCGACTGGGGCGGGCGACCTCTTCCGTGAGCAGGGAGGTCGCGCGCAACGGGGGTCGGGACGCCTATCGCGCGGAGCACGCCGACCGCGCGGACGCGTGGCGGCGGCGCAACCGACTGCCGCCCCGACGGCCCGCGGCACCCCCGCCCGAGGACGCCGGTACGCAGAGGAAAGCCACGCACGGGCCCGACCCCGCCGTCCACGCGTACCAGGACAAGTTCGCCGCCCTGCTGATCGCCGTCGGGCTGCCCCGCACGGCCGCGCGAGTGCTGGCGTGCCTGGTGACCGCCCCCACCGGCGCGGAGACCTCCGCGGAGCTGACGCGGCGGCTGAAGGTGAGCCCGGCCTCGGTGTCCAAGGCGGTCGGGTACCTCGAAGGGCTCGACGTCCTCACCCGCGAGCACGAGCCCGGCCGGCGCCGCGACCGCTACGTCATCGACGAGGAGGTCTGGCTGCGCGCCTGGCTGACCAGCGCGCACAAGAACGCGGCGTGCGCCGCGACCGCCCAGGAGGGCGCGGACCTGTTCGGGCCCGACACCCCCACGGGCGCGCGGCTCGGGGCGATGCACGCGTTCTTCGCCGGGATTCACCGGAGCATGACCGGCCCCCCGGCCTCCGCGGCCATCGAGGACGCGCTGACGGTCCTGGCCGCCCTCTTCCACGCGGCCCGGCCCCTCACCCCCGGTGAGCTCGCCGCCGCCCTCGGCTGGCCGACGTCGCGTGTCGTCACTGCCGTGCAGGCGGCCGGGCACGCCCCGGGAGTCAGGCTCACGCCCGAGCAGCGGGCAGCGCTCACCGGACCCGCACGGCCGCCGACAGGGGGAACCGTCCTCAGTCGCCGGTTCAGTCGTCCAGCGTCTTCATGACCTTGCCGAGGTCGACGAACTTGAAGTTCGTGGCCGGGCGGTCGCCGTCGCCGGGGGCGTCGTGGCCGTCCTGGACGACGAGGAGGCCGTTCGGGTACTTCGACCCGAGCGGCTCGTTCAGCGCGGCCGCGCCGTCGCACTCCTCGGATCCGTCGAGCGTGCCGCCCGCGGGGGTGACGCGGAACCCGCCCTCGTACTCGTTGTGGTCGCTCAGTTCGCGGTCGTACGCGGCGAAGGTGTTGTCGCCCTGGCTGGAGGCGAGGAGATAGCCGTCCCCGTCGGCTTCATTGACGAGGGTGAGGCCCTCGACGTCGGCCGTGATCCGCTTGCCGCCGTACCCGGGGTCGGCGCCCGGCGTGCACTCCTCGGTCTCCTCGTCGTAGACGCCGGGAACGCCGTACTCCCGTACCTTGTCGACGAGTTCGGGCTTGCCGGTCAGGTCGGCGCGCAGGCGCCAGATGCCGACGTCCTCCTGCCCGGCGTACAGCGTGCCGTTGGCCGGGTCGACGACCATGCCCTCGACCTGCGGGAGTTCGCCCGGCTCCGCGCACGGGCTCCACGACGTGCCGTTCGGCAGCCGGAACGAGGATGGCAGGTCCAGCGTGCGGACCTTGCGGTACGTGACCTTGCCGCCCGCGGCCGGGAGCAGTTCGAGGAGCGCGACGCTGGTGCGCTCGCGTTGGCTGACCAGCGCGTACGAGCGGCCGCTCGCCTTGTCCTGCCAGGTCGCGAGGCCGTACGCGGTGCGCTGCTCGTTGATCTCGGCCTGATCGGCGGAGAAGACGGGCGGCGCGGCGGGGTCGGTGACGTCGCTGAGCGGCCCGCCGGAGCGGTCGCGGTCAATGCGGTAGAAGCGCAGCCGGTCGTGGCCGCGGTCGCTGGTGACGGCGAGGTCGGCCGTCCCGGAGGACAGCTTCAGGCCGCGCACGAGGTCGACGTTGTTGAAGCGGCCCGGCGCGTCGTCGGGCCCTTCGGCGGGCGGGGCGGTGACGGACTGGACGGGCCGGGCGTCCAGGTCGTAAGCCCTCAGCCCGCCCTCCTTGGCGGTGGCGATCACCAGGCTGCGCGCCGGGTCGGCGGTGTTGCGCCAGATCGCCGGGTCGTCGGCGTCGGCGTTGCCGCCCGCGTCGTCGTCGTGCAGGACGGGGGTCTCGGCCCGGGGGGTTATCCCCGGCAGCGGGTCGGCGGCGCCGGCCGTGGCGGCCGTGGCGGAGGTCGCCGCGAGGACGGTGGTCAGTGCGAGCACGACCGAACCGATCGTTCGACAGGTCGGACAGTGTCTGGACACGCGATGTCTCCTCGTTCCGGGAACGGATGGATCTTGCGTGAGACTGGGGCCTGACGGTGTCCGCGTGGCGTACGGAGCGCGTCGGGTAACACCCCGCTCGAATGTACGCGGGGTTAACTCCGGTTGCTGCGGCTTGGGTTGAGGGTGGCGTCAGCGCTCCACGGCAAGCTCCGCCCACACCGTCTTGCCGACCTCGCGCCCGGCCACGCCCCACTCGGCGGCGAGCGCGGCGACGATCACGAGCCCCCGCCCCGACTCGCCTTCGAGACCCGGGGATTTGCGCGCGACGTGGGAGCCGACGTCCGCGCGCGCGTCGGCGACCTCGATACGCAGCGTGTCGGTACGCAGCGTCAGGCCGAGCTCGAAGTCGCGGCCCGGTACGCGACCGTGGGTCACGGCGTTCGCCGCGAGCTCGGCGACGATCGCCTCGGCGGCGTCGGAGAGTTCGGTGTCGTACGCGATGCCCCAGCCGTCCAGGTGATACCTGGTCAGCCTCCTCGCGAGGCGGGCGCCCCGGGGCGTGGCACTGAAGCGTTGCGCGAAGGTACGGGGTGCGGCGGCGGGGCGCGCTTGCGTCGACATGACGGCAACGGTGGCCGTACGCGGCCGGGGACACCAGGCACGAAACTCGTACGCTGCGTAAGTGTACGAGTGCGAAGGGTGGACAGTACGGGTAACCGAACGTGACCATGGGCGCGTTGGCGCAGACCGATAGCCGAGCGTCAGGGGATACCCGTGATGTCGTCAAGTACGACGGGCAGCAATGAGCCCGAACCGACCGATGGGCTCAAGGCCTTCGGCGCGGTCCTGAAGAGCTTCCGCAAACGCGCCGGGTACACGCAGGAGTCCCTGGCGCCCGAGATCGGCTACTCGGCGCATTTCATCGCCTCCGTCGAACAGGGCCGCCGCTTTCCGCCGCCGCGCTTCGTCGACCAGTGCGAGGTGGCGCTGGACGCGTTCGGGACGCTGCGACTGGCGGCGAATCAGCTGTCGCGACAGCGGGGTCTGGCGTCCTGGTTCCGCCAGTGGGCGCAGTTGGAGCAGGAGGCGGTGGCGCTCTCCACGTACGAGTGCCGGTTGATTCCGGGCTTGTTGCAGACCAGGGCCTATGCGCGGACGCTCTTCGTCAATCAGCTTCCGCCGCTGGGCGACGACCAGATCGAGGCGCGGCTGGAGGCGCGTATCGAGCGCCAACAACTCCTCACGGAGCGGCCGAACACGGCGTACAGCTTCATCCTTGAGGAACACTTGTTCCTGCGCGGCATGGGCGGGCATGAAGTCACCATGGAACTCATCGACCATGTTCTCGGGCTTGCCGAGCGCCGGAACATCGAAGTTCAGGTCATGCCGGTGGTACGGACGAACCATGCGGGGATGGGCGGCCCGATGCAGTTGCTGGAAACACCGGAGAACCGTTGGTTCGCTTACGCCGAGGGGCAACGGAGCGGTCAGTTGATCTCCCATCCCAAGGAGATCAGCGTTCTCCAGATGCGGTATGCCAGGATGCGCGCACAGGCTCTCACGTTCGAGGACTCGGTGAGCCTGCTGGAGCGGATGCGAGGAGCGGCATGAGCACCCCCGAACTGGCCTGGTACAAGAGCAGCTACAGCAGCGGCGGCGACGGAGACTGTCTCGAAGTCGCACTCAGCTGGCGCAAGTCCAGCTACTCCAGCAGCGGGGACGGTGACTGCGTAGAGATCGCCCCCTGCCCCACTACCCTCCACGTACGCGACTCCAAGAACCCCGACGGCCCCCAACTCACGCTGCCCCCCCGCGCCTGGGCCGAGTTCGTGACATACGCCGCTCACCGCTGAGACCTGCGCGAAGGAACCGACTACAGCGAATTGGACTTTGCGGCCAAAGTTTGATGATTCAGTCCATTTAAAGACATGTGATCACCATCCGGTGTGCGCAGAGCGTCGCGCTTCCCTACGTTGAGAGTTGTCAGGCGGAGTATCTCTCCGCCTGAACAACCGAAGGAAGTAACACCATGCGCTCCATGCGCACAACGACTGCCAGGACGTTCCTGATCTCCACGATCGCCGTGGCCGGTCTCACCGTCGCTCCCGCACTCGCCTCGGCCCAGCCCAGTGCGGGCAGCGCTCACCTTCACAGCATCGCCGGGGCTCCCGGCAGCAACGGAGCCAACGGCGTGGGGACCCTCGGTGGTATCGGCGGCCTCGGCGGCACCGGTGGCGCCGCGGGTGCCAACGGCAACGGGGGCAACGGAGGCGCCGGCGGCAATGCCACCGGCATCGCGAGCGTCGGTGGCCTCGGCGGCACGGGCGGAGCGGGTGGCGCCAACGGGAACGGCGGCACCGGCGGCTTCGGCGGCGAGGCCAAACTGGGCGGCGCCGGTGGCGAGGGTGGCGTGGGCGGCGTCGGCGATGCCGGTGCCGGTATCACCGGCGGCAAGGGTGGCAACGGCGGAGCGGCCATCGTCGCGGGCGGCCATGCGGGCGGCAAGGGTGGGGCCGGTGGCGCGGCCAGTCCGGTGTGCCCGGGTAAGCCCGGCGGCAACGGAACCGCCGCCACGGCGTTCGCGGACGGCACCACCGGCGCCACCGGCGCCGCGGGCAAGACCACTCTGCCCTGCTGAACACCGCTGGTGATCGGGGCACGGCAGCAGGCCCCATGAGCGCCCGGCCGGGCTTTCCCGGCCGGGCGCTCTGCCGCCGCACGCTCACCCGCGTCGCGTGCGAGAAGGTCGGGGATGCGCCGAGCAGCGGCAACGGGGAGAACGAGGTGCCGGCCGAGGCCGCGCGGAACACCCTCATGCTCGGTACCGACAAGAAGGACAGCCCCCGGGCCGGCGACGGCTGGAAGCGCCGGCTCACGGTCGCGGACTCGGGCGGCAACCCGGAGGTCGCCTCTCACACACCCTGACCGCGCTGCGCCTCCACCAGTTCCCGCGCCTCCTCGTCCGTCGCCACCGAGGGCGGGGAGCCCTCCAGCGGCTGGCGGGCCGTCTCCTTCATCGCGGCGACCGCGATGATGCCGACCAGTCCGGCGAGCATCGTGTAGAACGCGGGCATCAGGTCGTTGCCGGTGGCGCCGATGAGGGCCGCGACCACCAGCGGGGTCGTACCGCCGAAGAGGGACACCGAGATGTTGAAGCCGATGGAGAGCGAGCCGTAGCGGACGTCCGTCGGGAAGAGCGCCGGCAGCGACGAGGACATGACGCCCAGGTAGCAGACCAGGGCGAGGCCGAGGATCAGCAGGCCCGTGAAGACCGCGACCGTTCCGCCCTGCTTGATGAGCAGGAACGCGGGCAGGGCGAGGACGAAGAATCCGATCGAGCCCGCCATCAGGACCGGCTTGCGGCCGATGCGGTCGGAGAGGCGGCCGACGGAGTTGATCAGCGCCATCAGGATCAGCATCACGACGACGATCGACATCAGGCCGCCGGCCTCGCCGAAGCCGAGCTGCGTGAGGTACGTCGGCATGTACGACAGGAGCATGTAGTCGGTGATGTTGAACGCCGCGACCAGCGCGATGCACAGCAGCATCGCCCGCCACTGGCCGAAGAAGGACTCCTTGAGGGACTTCTTGTCGCGCTCGGCGGCCGGTCCGCCCTCCTCCATCTTCTGGAACGCGGGCGACTCGTCGAGCTTCATCCGCAGGTAGAGGCCGATGAGGCCGAGCGGCGCCGCCACCAGGAACGGGATGCGCCAGCCCCAGGACTGCATGGCGTCGTCGCTGAGCCCGGCGGTGAGGGCGGTGACGAGGACCGCGGCGACGGTGTAGCCGATCAGCGTGCCGAACTCCAGGAACGATCCCCAGAAGCCGCGGCGCTTGTCGGGCGCGTACTCCGCGATGAACGTCGCGGCGCCCCCGTACTCACCACCCGTCGAGAAGCCCTGCACCATGCGGCAGAGGACGAGGAGGATCGGCGCCCACACACCGATCGAGGTGTAGCTCGGGATCAGGCCGATCGCCAGCGTCGCCGTCGACATCATGATCATGGTGAGGGCGAGGATCTTCTTGCGGCCCACGCGGTCGCCGAGCGGGCCGAAGAACATGCCGCCGATGGGGCGCACCAGGAAGGCCGCGGCGAAGGTCGCCAGCGAGGAGAGGGTCTGCGCGGTGTCGTTCCCGGAGGGGAAGAACTCCTTGCCGATGATGACGGCGAGGTAGGCGTAGACACCGAAGTCGTACCACTCCATGGCGTTGCCCAGCGCGGTCGCCTTCACCGCCCGCTTGACCTGGGCCTCCTCGGTGACGGTGATGTCCGTCCGGCGCAGGCGCGGGTTCTTGCGGCGGTGGATCGCCCGGAAGAGCGCCCGGTGCCGTGCCACGGCTTCGGGAGCCGGCGGTGCCGGTGCTTCAGGGGCTTCGGGCGCGCTCACTGGTCAGTCACTCTCTCTGTCGGCACCTGGGTCCGTCGGGTCGGACGTCGATCGTCGATCCTCGACCGTCGATCAACATTGCCAATCCCAGGTCAGGGAACGTGCCCGCTGATGGTCCTCACGAACATGGCCCCAAGTCCCTGATCTCAGGGACCTGAGGCCCGTTTCACCACAAATTCACCGGGTAGACGTCAATGGGCGTACAACTGCGACCGGGGGATGACCTGCTGCTCCTGGCCAGGGCTCGACCACAGCAGCTTCAGGTGCGCCTCGCCCGTCCGCTCCGCGTACTCAACCTTGATCGAGTGGCGCTTCCCGGCGGTCAGCCGCACCTCCGCCTTGTCGAGCTTCGGCTCGTGCGGCGTCCAGGAGTCGATGACCGGCTTGCCGTCGATCCAGACGCGGGCCATGTCGTCGGAGACGGTCGTGAGCGTGTACGTCTCCGAGCGGCGCGGCTCGACCGATCCCGTCCAGCGGACACTGAACCGGTCCGCCGGGATCGAGGCGGCCGGTGAGCCGGTGTACTTCCACGCGTGGTTCGGGGTCGCGTCGGTGCGGGTGATCCTCGGGGCGCCTTCGAGGTTCTCGTTGTCGAAGATCTCCTGCTTGAGGCCCTTGCCGTGGCCGGGGCGTGATGTCGGGCCGGGGCCGACCCGCAGCTTGACGACCGTCGCCGTGTCGTTCGTGGCGGCGCCCGACGGTGTGATGTCGTACCCGTCGCCGGACCGGGTGACGGTCACCTTCTGGCCGCTGCCGAGGACACGCGCCGACGTCACCTCGAAGTCCGTGCGCGCCTTCAGGTGCAGGGCGCCGCCCGCGGCGGGCCACCGCGTGACCGCCGCGTACAGCTTGTCGCCCTTGCGGCTCACGTGGCCCCAGGCCGGCTCCTCGACCAGGCCTCCGTAGCGCGCGCCGAAGACCGCTTCGCCCTGGCCCGCCGTGCGCAGCCAGTCGCCCATCTGCCGGAGACGGTCGACGGACGGCTGCGGGACGCGGCCGCGGGCGTCGGGGCCGACGTTGAGGAGGTAGTTGCCGCTGCGGGACGTCGTGGCGAGGAGGTTGCGGGTCAGGGTCCGCGCCGACTTCCAGTTCTGGTCGTGGCGCGTGTACCCCCAGTGGTCGTTGAGGGTCATGCACGACTCCCACAGCTGGCCGTCGACGGGTGCGCCGGGGATCTCCTGCTCGGGGGTGCCGTAGTCGCCGTCGACGACGCGGCGCTTGCCGACGCGGTTGTTGATGACCAGGTCCGGGTCGAGACCGCGGAGGTAGGACTCCAGCTCCTCGCCGTCCTTCGCCGTCCACGGGTTGTGCGGCTTGTCGGTGTCCCACTCGCCGTCGAACCAGAGGAGCGCCGGGTCGTATGTGTCGACCAGTTCCTTGAGCTGCGCGTACATGCGCTTCTCGTACCTGGGGAACGTCACCGGATCCGGGAAGTCCTTGTCGTGCCAGTCCCAGATCGAGTAGTAGAACCCGAGCTTGATGCCCGCGTCGTCGGACGCCGCCTTCAGCTCCGCGAGGATGTCGCGGTTCTCGTCGAAGGACGAGTGGTCGCGCAGATTCCAGTCGTTGACCTTCGTCGGCCACATCGCGTAGCCCTCGTGGTGCTTGGACGTGATGACGATGTAGCGCATTCCCGCGTCCTTGGCCGCCTTGACGACCGCCTTCGCGTCGAAGTCCGCCGGGTTGAAGTTCTGCGCCTGCTTCTCGTACTCCTCCGTCGGGATGTCGCACTCCCGCTTGATCCACTCCGCGTTGCGGCAGGTCGTGCCGTCGGGGCGCCGGTACTCGCCCTCCAGGTTCGAGTACGCGCCGAAGTGGATGAACATGCCGAAGCGGTCCTGACGGAACCAGTTGGTGCGGTCGGCGGTGAAGGGGTCGTCCGCGGCGTGGTCGGTGCCGGGGCCCGCGGCTCGTGCGGGCGGGGTGCGGGACCCGTCGGTGACGGCCGTCGCCGCCGGGACGGCCGTGCCCGCGAGGGCGGCGGCGAGGAGCAGGGCGAGTCCAGTGGCTCTGTGACGCATGGGGCGGCTCCCGGTGTTGTTCCGGTTCCCTTGGTCGGGGGGTCGCACGGGAACGTAGGGACGAATACATCGGATGTCAATGACCCCAACACGCGGCAGATGACACGGATTTGGCCAGCAACGCAACGCATCGATCCGATGACTGCTCGCCTCTGCGGGAGCGGTTAGAGGCGGGGGGCCTACGGGGGAAGAGACCTCCGGTACCCACCACGCACCGCGCGCCCGCACCTCCATCCGACCGACGGAGCCCGTATGCCCCTCCCCCGCCGCACCTTCCTCACCGGACTCGCCGGGACGGCCGGAGCCGCCGCCTGTTCCGGCGGGGCCGCCGACGGCGTCACCAGCGGCACGCCCGCCCCGCGCCGCACAGCCGCCGCCACCGCCGCCGCCGAGGCCGCCCGGCGCCTCCTCCCCCGCCACCGGGACCAGATCGAGTTCAGAACCGCGCCGAAGAAGGCCGGGACGGAGGGCCGCTCCGAGGACTCCTTCCGCGTCACCGGCCGCCGCGGCCGCATCACCGTCACCGGAACCACCCCCGCCACCCAACTCACCGGTTTGCGGCACTACTTGAAACACGTCACCCACGCCAACATCACCTGGGCGGGCAGCCGCACCGACCACCTCCCGTCGAGGCTCCCCGCACCCACCGCACCCCTCACCGGAACGGCCAACACCCCGCACCGCTTCGTCCTCAACGACACCAACGACGGTTACACAGGCGCCTATTACGGCTGGGACTACTGGGAGCACGAGATCGACGTGCTCGCGCTCCACGGCTACAACGAAGTCCTCGTGTACGCGGGCGCGGACGCCGCATACCACCGCGCCTTCCAGGAGTTCGGGTACACGGACGCCGAACTGCGGGCATGGATACCCGGCCCCGCCCATCAGCCCTGGTGGCTCCTCCAGAACATGGCGTCGTTCCCGCACCCGGTCTCCCGGCAGCTGCTCGACGCCCGCGCCCGCCTGGGCCGCCGCATCTGCGACCGGCTGCGCGACCTCGGCATGACGCCGGTCCTGCCGGGCTGGTTCGGGACCGTGCCGCCCGACTTCGAGAAGAAGAACCCGGGTGCGAGGACCGTTCCGCAGGGCGACTGGGTGGGCTTCGCGAGGCCGGACTGGCTGGATCCGCGCACCGGCCATTTCGCGCGCGTCGCCGCCGCGTTCTACCGCGCACAGGACGAGCTGTTCGGCCCGACCTCGATGTACAAGATGGACCTGCTCCACGAGGGCGGCAAGCCCGGCGACGTCCCCGTCGGCGACGCGGCGAAGGGCGTCGAGAAGGCGTTGCGGGCCGCTCACCCGGGCGCCACCTGGGTGATCCTCGGCTGGCAGCACAACCCGCCGAAGGCCATCACCGACGCCGTCGACAAGGAGCGGATGCTCGTCGTCGACGGCCTCTCCGACCGCTTCCCGCATATCACCGACCGCGAGGGCGACTGGGGCTCCACGCCCTACACCTTCGGGTCCATCTGGAACTTCGGCGGCCACACGGCCCTGGGCGCCAACACCCCCGACTGGGCGGCCCTGTACGAGAAGTGGCGCACGAGGAAGGGCAGCACGCTCACCGGGATCTCCCTCATGCCGGAGGCCGCCGACAACAACCCGGCCGCCTTCGAGCTGTTCTCGGAACTCGCCTGGAACCATGGTGACTTGGACTTGGAGGGCTGGTTCAGGGAGTGGTCCACGTCCCGCTACGGCGCCGCCGACCCGCACGCCGAGGCCGCCTGGGACATCCTGCGCCGCACGGCCTACGGAACGACCCGCGCCGACGGGTGGGCCGAGGGCGCCGACGGCCTCTTCGGGGCCCGGCCCGACCTCGCCGCGAAGTCGGCGGCGGCCTGGTCACCGAAGAAGCCGCGGTACAAGGCGGCGGACTTCGAGCCCGCGCTCGGCCAACTCCTCGCGGTACGGCCCGGGTTGCGGAACTCCTCCGCGTACCGCCGCGACCTGCTCGACATCGCCCGGCAGGCGCTCTCCAACCGCGGCCGCGTCCTGCTGCCGCGCGTCAAGGAGGCGTACGACGCCGGTGACGCCGCCCGCTTCGACCGCCTCACCCGCGAGTGGCTCACCCTGATGGACCTGCTCGACCGCCTGGTCGCCACCGACTCCCGTCATCTGCTGGGCCGTTGGGTCGCGGACGCCCGCGCGTGGGGCGCCGACGCGGAGGAACGGGACCGGCTCGCGTACGACCAGCTGTCCCTGATCACCGTATGGGGCACGCGCTCCGGCGCCGACGCCGGCCTGCGCGACTACGCGAACCGCGAGTGGGCGGGTCTCGTGGGCGGTCTGTACCGGCTGCGCTGGGAGCGCTACTTCAAGGAACTCCGTGCCGCCCTCGCGGAGAACCGCACCCCGGAGAAGATCGACTGGTTCGCGATGGAGGAGGCGTGGATCAAGAGTCCGGGGAGCCTGGCGACCCGGCCGAAGGGCGACACGTACAAAGCCGCAGCAAAGGTACAGGCCCATCTCGGAAGCCACTTGGGCGGGTAAAACGCAACTTCGACAAGGTCCGCGGAGGCGGTTACCTTCACCTGGCCTTCAACCAGGGAGAGACGCGTGCCTCAGCTTGCTCTGTACACCTTCGGCGTCCTGAAGTCCCCTCTCGCCGACGCCTCGCCGCTCACGCGCGAGTTCTACGACATCGGCGGGACCGTCTACCAGAAGATCGCTCAGCACCCCGGATACCTCGCGCACGCCGAGCCTGCGGGCGACGACCGGGGCAAGCTCTTCGGGGCGGACTGGGGTGCGTGGGGCGAGTTCACCGTTCCGACCTGGTACGACAAGGGCCGCACGCCGGAGACCACCGCCCTGGCCGCGACCCTGTCGCTCTGGACCGGCCTGCGCCCCGCCTTCGACGCCATCTACACGGGCCTGCACCGTACGGCGCTGAACAGGCGTTACGACTGGTTCGAGAGGACGGGACACCCCAACTACGTGTTCTGGTGGGTCTCCGACGAGGCGATACCCACCTGGCAGGACGGCGTGTCCCGACTGGAGCACCTCCAGGACCACGACCCCGCGCCGCACGCCTTCACCTTCCCCCGCTCGTTCACCCCGGAGGGGGTTCCGGCCGGGTGAGGCGTCGGCGCGGGGGCGCCGCCCCGCCTCACGCGCGCGGGCACTCCTTCCACGCCACGTGATAGATCGTGCTGATGTCGCCGTCCGTCGAGTCCATCGTCATGAAGCTCGACTTCGCGGGGTCGGACGTCCCCAGGCCGACACGCAGCTCCGTGTTGATGTTGAAGTTCCGCTTCACGCCGCACGGCGCCCACACGAGCTGGGCCCAGTCCGTCGTGTCGGTCGCCTGCCAGTTGTCGTTGTAGGCGCCCTTGAACTCATGGCTGATCGCGGCCGTCTGGGGTGAGCCCTGGAAGTAGTACGACGCCTTCTCCGTGCCCTTGGCGCCGGGCTGGAGCGCGGCGTAGCCGCGGTAGTCCGCGCTCGCGATCGCGTACGTGAAGCCAGAGGGGACGTGCACGATCAGGCTGAGCTGGCAGTTCCGGCGGAACGCGGTGGGGTCCGCGCCGCCGCCCGCCTTCGCGAGGTAGTCGCTGTAGGTCACCGTGAAGGCCGTGTTGTCCTGGGAGACGGCGACGGCCGCGGTGCCCAGGGGGCAGCCGGACCCGTTCACCGTCGCGACCTCGATCACGATCTTGTCGGGGGGCGGGTCGAGGATCGACGTCGTGTCCTGCGCGGGGAGCGTCGAGCCGAACAGCGCCGCGACGGCGCCGCTCAGCAGCAGTGCACCGGCCATGGTTCTCCGTTCCTGTTCCGAGGAGGGGGGTTGGAGAAGTGCCTGTGTGCGTGGAACGCGGTGCGGGTGCCTGGAGCGGATTGCGTGAGCGAGGGGATCGTATGGACCCATGGGCCCGGCGCACAGAGCGATGTCCGGCCATTCGGAATCCCCGACTCATCGTGTCTTGACGGGTATACGTCACTCCAGATCTCTGGTAGGAAACCTTCCTAACAGTACGCGGCACGTGAACTCCCCCATCTGGAGGCCCTCGTGGAAACCCCCCACCACACAAGCCCGCGCACCACCCGCACCGACCACACCACCCCGACCTCCCGTCGCACCCTGCTCGCCTTCATCGGCGCGGCGGCCGTGGCGGGCCCGCTCCTCGCCACCGGGTCGGCGAGCGCGGCCACCCCGTTCTCCCCCTTCATCACCGCCGGCGGACTCGACGACCCGGCGAAGAAGGAGATCGCGATGCAGATCGTCTGCAGCGCGGAGAACTCCTCGCTCGAATGGAAGAAGCAGTACCGGTACTGCGAGGACATCGACGACGGCCGCGGGTACACCGCGGGCATCATCGGCTTCTGCTCCGGCACCGGCGACATGCTCGACCTCGTCGAGCTCTACACGCAGCGCAAGCCCGGCAACATCCTCGCCAAGTACCTGCCCGCGCTGCGCCGGGTCGACGGCACCGACTCGCACGACGGGCTCGACCCGACGTTCAAGCGGGACTGGGAGCGGGCCGCCGACACGGACGCGGAGTTCCGCACGGCGCAGAACGACGAGCGCGACCGGGTCTACTTCAACCCCGCCGTCAAGCAGGGCAAGGCGGACGGCGTCGGCACGCTCGGCCAGTTCTGTTACTACGACGCCATCGTCATGCACGGTGACGGCGGCGACTCCACCAGCTTCCGCAACATCCGCAAGCGCGCCCTGCGCTCGGCCAAGCCGCCGGCCCAGGGCGGCGACGAGGTGACGTACCTGAACGCCTTCCTCGACGCGCGCGTCTGGGCGATGAAGCAGGAGGAGGCCCACGAGGACACCAGCCGGGTCGACACGGCCCAGCGCGTCTTCCTGAAGAAGCGGAACCTCAACCTCGACCCGCCGCTGGACTGGAAGGTCTACGGCGACCCGTACCACATCGGATAGGCCGAACGCGCGGGGCGCCCACGGCGTCCCGCGCGCCTTCGCCCCCTCTTGCCCCTCGGCGGTTGAACTGGGTACGGTCCCGGCCAACTCCCCGTCTACGCGCGTCAACACTGTCGACCCCCGCGCTCGACCCGCGCCGACCTGCACCGAGGTGAGAGATCTCCATGTTCTTCCGTACGACCACGACCGTGCTGACCGCGACAGCCGCCCTCCTGACGACGGGCGGCCTCACGGCGTCCGCGGCACACACCCCGAACGGCGGCTGGCAGAAGATCGGGGACGACATCACGTCCGGCATCAGCGGGCTCGCCGTCACCGGTGGCGGCCAGCGGCACGGAGGGAGGGACGCCGTCGTCGTGCGCGACAACAAGAAGCCCGGCGAGAACCGCGTCGCCCGGCTGACCTACCGCCCCGACGGCGACCGCGCCACCTCCACCCACGTCAAACCGCTCACCTGGGCGGGCACCCCGGAACCCGTCGACCTGGAGGCGATCGAGGCGGTGCCGGGCGCCCACGACGAGTACGTCGCCCTGGCGAGCCGCGGCCTGGTCTACCACCTGAAGGTGACCGGCCCCGAGATCCAGGTCCTCGACACCTCCCCGCTCCCCGCCATCGCCGACGGCGACGACTACGAGAGCTTCGCGCTGACCTCGCGGCACGGAAAGCTGGCCGCGGTCTGGGCGGACCGGGGCGCGGGCAGGAAGCGTCCGGCGACGCTGCACGCCGCGCCCTTCTCCTTCAACAAGTACGGCGAGGCCGACTTCGGCCGGGTCGCCACGGCCCGGCTCCGCGCCCCCTACCCGACCGGTCACGTCCGGCACGCCTCGGACATCTCCGTCGCACCCTCGGGCCGCCTCGTGATCAGCTCGGCGTCCGACGCGGGCGACGACGGCCCCTTCGCCTCGGCGGTCCTGAACGCCGGGAAGCTCTCCGTGAGCCGCTCCGGCAAGGTGCGGCTGTCCGTCGCCAAGTCCCCTGACGTGGTGCGGAAGTTCAAGGGCGTCAAGATCGAGGCGGTCGAGTGTCTGCCGGGATCCGGCGGCAGGGCCCTGCTCGGCACGGACGACGAGAACGCGGGCGGCTCGGTCAACTCCGCGGCGGTGTGCGGGAAGTAGGGGTGTTACGGTCCCGGCATGCCCGAGATCGAGATACCCCAGGCCGAGCACCCCAAGGCCGAAATCGACGCGCTGACCGCCGAGTTCTTCGGGGCCTTCGACAACCGCGGCGGCAAGGCCGCGGATGTCGCCAGGATCCGGCGGCTCATGCTGCCCGGCGGCGTGATCGTCGTGACAGGACCGCAGTACGCGGCCTACACCGTGGAGGAGTTCATCGAGCCCCGCGAACGGCTGCTCGCCGAAGGCCGCCTCGTCGAGTTCGCCGAGTGGGAGGTCTCGGAACGCACCGACATCGCCGGCGACATCGCGTGCCGGTTCGGCGAGTACGCCAAGGCGGGCGTCATGGACGGCGAGCCGTTCGAGGGCGGCGGCACGAAGACGATGCAGTTCGTCCGCACGCCGGAGGGCTGGCGGATCGCCGCGTTCTCCTGGTACGACCGCCCCTGACCGCGCCCTCTCAGCCGAGGATCGGGATGGTCCGGGAGGACGCGATCCGCCGGGTGCCGTCCTCCTTCACCAGTACGCGCGTCAGCCGCCCCGCGGAGGCGGGCAACGGAACCACCGCTTCGCCGTCGGCGAGCGGCGACGCGAGTGCCTGACGCATCGCCTCCTCCAGCGTGTCCCGTCCGGCGACGTGGCGCCCGCCGAAGTGCACGACGGTGGTGTCGGCGGCGTGCACGGTGGACGAATCGGTACGCGTGACGGCTCCCCGTGGAGGTCCGGGCCGGGACGCCCCCTGCGGGCTTCCCTGCGCCGCATCCTCGGACCTCAAGAACACGCGAGGTCAAGCGATCGGACCACGAGGTCTGCACGCGATGCTGCCCTTCGGTTCCTGGCCCCGACGGGGCCCTGCGGGAAGAGTGGGTCGCTCTGTACCTGGAGGAGTCCCGTTGCGCGACCACGACCACGCCGCAAAGCACGACGCCGCGAAAGCGCGGGCCGCGGCCCGCAGACCCGCGGCCCCGGCCGGCGCCCCGCTCCAGGGGCTCCTCGGACTGCAGGGCTCGGCGGGCAACGCCGCCGTCGTCCAGATGCTCCGCCGGGCCGGGCAGCCCGCGGGACAGGAGCAGCATCAGCACGGCGCCGGCTGCGGCCACCGGCAGGCCGACGAAGCCGTGGTGCAGCGCGCGGGCGGGCAGGACACGACGGCCATGGACATCGACCGGCTGGAGTTCTCCGACGCGGAGGAGCTGTCGGACGGGGGCACCGACTCGGAGGCCGGCGAGTACGACTACCCGTCGTTCATGGCCGAGCGCGGCAAGCACCCCCGCTCCACCACGCCGACTCCCCAGCCCGCGGCGGGGTTCGGTGACAGCACTTACGGCATCGACCCCGGCAAGGTGAAGTCGATGCGCGAGGACAGGAAGCAGGGGCGCGACGTACCGCCGCTGCGGTACCGCAAGGACAACGAGCCCCTGTACCGCTGGGACGGCAGGACGCCGGACCAGATCCTCGGCAAGGGGTTCAAGCCCTGGAACGAGAAGCTGCCGGCGAGCCTGCGGCACTACCAGAAGCTCCTTCAGCGGACGGGGTTCGTCAGCACGACCCGTTCGCCGGGCGGTTACGTGCCCGATTGGGCGCGGCAGCCGGACGGGAGCGGCTGGCGGTACGTGATCCACGCGCCCGGCGGGATCGACCTGGTGGACACGCTGGGGACGACGTCCTTCGCCCAGCAGCAGGAAGTCATCTTCTGGAAGGGCATCCAGGCGGGTTACGTGGTCCGCGCGGAGCTGTGCGACGCGGGCGGCAACGTCATCAAGGTCGTCAAGAGCGGCGGCGACGACGCGATGGACATCGACGGCTGAGCGAGGTGGGGAAGAAGCGTTCCCTCGCACGGGACCTGACCGCGCGAGGGAACGGTGTGGCTGTGCCGTGATCGGTAACCGGGGCCTCAGTGCGCCACCGCCTCGCTCTGGCCCTTGCCCTGGCCCGGCACGCGCGTCTCCGCGATCTCACCGCCCGGCTCCATCGGTGCCGTCACGTCGTCCTCGTCGCGGCCCTTGCCGATGTGGTTGAAGACCAGGTTCAGGAGCACGGCGGCCACGCAGCCCGTCGAGATGCCCGAATCGAGGATGATCTTCGCGGTCTCCGGGAACGCGTGGTAGAACTCCGGCGCCGCGATCGGGATGAGGCCGACGGCGAGCGAGACGGCCACGATCAGGACGTTGTTGTCCTTCTCCAGGTTCGCCTTGACGAGCGTCTGGATGCCGCTCGCCGCGACCGAGCCGAACAGGACGACGCCCGCACCGCCGAGCACGGGGCGCGGCACGACCGCGATGAGCGAGGCGGCCATCGGGCAGAGGCCCATCAGGACGAGGAAGCCGCCGCCGGCGGCGACCACGTACCGGCTGCGGATCTTGGTCATCGCGACCAGGCCGATGTTCTGCGCGAAGGCGCTGCACATGAAGCCGTTGAAGAGCGGGCTGACCGCGGAGCCGAGGGTGTCGGCGCGCAGACCGGCGGCGATGGTCTTCTCGTCGGCGGGACGGCCCACGATCTCGCCGAGGGCGAGCATGTCGGCCGTCGACTCGGTCATGGAGACGACCATGACGACGCAGAGCGAGACGATCGCGGCGGCCGCGAACTGCGGGGCTCCGAAGTGGAACGGCGTCGGGAAGCCCACGACGTCCGCGTCGCCGACCGGGCCGAAGTCCGTGACGCCGAACGGGATGGCGATGAGCGTGCCGATGACGAGGCCGAGCAGGACCGCGATCTGCTTCACGAAACCGGTGGTGAAGCGGCGCAGCAGCAGGACGACGACGAGGGTGATGCCGGCGAGGCCCAGGTTCTTCATCGAGCCGTAGTCGTCGGCGCCGGGGACGGGTCCCTGCGCCCAGCCGAAGGCGACCGGCATCAGCGAGATGCCGATGAGGGTGATGACCGTGCCGGTCACGACCGGCGGGAAGAAGCGGATCATCTTCGAGAAGAACGGGGCGGCGATGAAGCCGAGGACGCCCGCCACGATCACCGCGCCGAAGATGATGGGCAGCGCGTCGTCCTTGTTGTCGGTCGACTCGACGACCGCGAGCATCGGGGCGACACCGGCGAACGTGACGCCGTTGACGAAGGGCAGCCGGGCGCCGATCTTCCAGAAGCCGAGGGTCTGGAGGAAGGTGGCGAGGCCCGCGGTGAAGAGGCAGGCGCCGGTGAGGAAGGTGAGGTCCTTGGCCGAGAGGCCGATGGCGGCGCCGACGATGAGCGGCGGCGCGACGACTCCGGCGTACATGGCGGCGACGTGCTGGAGGCCGGTGGTCGCCATCTTGAGGGCGGGGAGCTTCTCGTCGACGGGGTGTACGAACCCGTCGGTGCGTATGGACCCGTCGTCGGTCTCTGGGTCCGGGGTGTTGCCTTGCTTGGTGAACCTGGGCTGAGTGGCCACTGTGGCTCCTCCGGTTGTTTTCCGGTCCCGGCGGGGCCGCCGGCACTTTTCGCTTCTGGGAGGTGGTGCATGGTGCAAGGACTTGCTCGGTATGCAGTTGTGGGAAACGCGCCCAGGTAGTGCTGACCGCCCCGGGAACGCGAAGTGTTGGGCCGCGTTCCGGGGCGGCACTTGAGCAGCCCGCTCGGCTGCTCAAGTCCGGTCGAGGGCCGTCCCCCCCGACCGGAGTTCTCGGGTTCAGCTCTCGGCGGCGATCCGCGCGAGACGCTGCGCCTGCTCGCGGGTGGAGCGGGCGATGGCGTCCTCGTCGGCGTGCAGCAGGGTGCCGTTCTCGACGACCGGCTTGCCGTTGACGAGGGAGAGCGTGACCGGGGCGGCCGCGCCGAAGACGATGGCGGTCACCGGGTCGGCGATGGAGGCGTGTCCGATGCCGTCGATCTTCCAGAGGACCAGGTCGGCGAGCTTGCCGGCCTCCAGGGAGCCGATCTGCGTGGCGCGGCCGAGGACCTGCGCGCCGCCGTACGTGCCGAGGCGCAGGGCCTGCCGGGCGTTCAGGGCGGCTTCCTTGTGGGCGCCGAGGCGGTTGATCAGCAGGGCGTTGCGCAGCTCGGTGTGGAGCTCGCCGGACTCGTTGGACGCGGTGCCGTCGACGCCGAGGCCGACGGGGACGCCCGCCTTGAGCATGTCGGGGACGCGGGCGATGCCGGCGGCGAGGCGGGCGTTGGAGGACGGGCAGTGGGCGACACCGGTCTTCGTACGGGCGAACGCCTCGATGTCGGAGTCGTTCATGTGGACGCAGTGCGCCATCCACACGTCCTCACCGAGCCAGCCGGTGGACTCGAAGTAGTCGGTCGGACCCATGCCGAACAGCTCGTGGCAGAACTTCTCCTCCTCGACCGTCTCGCTGCCGTGGGTGTGCAGGCGCACCCCCAGGCGGCGGGCCAACTCGGCGCCCTGCTTGAGGAGTTCGGTGGAGACGGAGAACGGCGAGCACGGTGCGACGGCGACCTGCGTCATCGCGTCGAAGGACGCGTCGTGGTGCTTCTTGACGGTCTCCTCGGTGGCGGCGAGCGCGCCCTCGAGGGTCTCGACGGCGAAGTCCGGCGGCAGACCGCCGTCCTTCTCGCTGCGGTCCATGGAACCGCGGGCCAGGGTGAAGCGGACGCCCATCTCGGAGGCGGCACGGATGATGGAGCCGGAGAGGTCGCCGGAGCCCCGCGGGAACACGTAGTGGTGGTCCATGGCGGTGGTGACGCCGCCGCGGGCCATCATGCCGAGGGAGCCCTGCGCGGCCGCGTACGTCATCTGCTCGTCGATGCGCGCCCACGTCGGGTACAGCGCCACCAGCCAGTTGAACAGGTTGTGGTCGGTGGCCAGCCCCCGGGTGATCCACTGGTAGAAGTGGTGGTGCGTGTTGACCAGGCCGGGGGTGACGAGGTGGCCGGTGGCGTCGACACGGCGTACGACGTTCTCCAGGCCCTCGGGGGCCCGGCCGGCGCCGATCGACTCGATCTTGTTGCCGGCGACGACCACGTGTCCCGAGGCGTACTCGGTGTCGTTGGCGTCGACCGTCGCGATCGCGGCGTTCTCGATGACGATGCGCTCTACGGCGCCTTCCTGGGTTGCCGGTGCAGCCATGGTGCTTCCTTCTCTACTGGTGGCGTTGCGATGTGGGCACGGCATGACCCTAGGAAGATTTGAGTGCCGCGGCGGCTTCTGCGCTGCCGCGGGTGCCGAGATGGTGGAAGAACAGGTTGAGCGTGACCGCGACGAGCGCGCCGGCGCTGATGCCGGAGCCGAGCACGGTCTGCGCCCAGGCGGGGAACTCCGCGTAGAAGGTGGGGGCGGCGAGCGGGATGATGCCCGCGCCGAGCGCCACGGCCACCAGGATGATGTTGGAGCTGTCGTCGAGGCCCGCCTCGGAGAGCGTACGGATGCCGCTGACCGCGATGGAGCCGAAGAGGACGATGCCCGCACCGCCGAGGACCGGCATGGGGACGACGTTCACGACGGCGCCGAGCACCGGGAAGGCGCCGAGCACGATGAGCGCGCCGCCCGCGACCGCGACGACGTAGCGGCTGCGTACGCGGGTCAGTGAGACCACGCCGACGTTCTGCGCGAAGGCCGAGGTGGGGAAGCCGCCGAAGACGGGTCCGACCAGGGTGGCGATGCCGTCCGTGCGCAGGCCTCGGGTGATGGTCCTGCCGTCGGTCCTGCGCTCGCAGATCTCGCCGAGGGCGAGCATGCCGGCCGCGGACTCGGTCATCAGGACCAGCATCACGATGCAGAGCGAGAGGATCGCGGCGGGCTGGAAGACGGGGGCGCCGGAGGCGAACGGCGTGGGCAGGGCGGCGAGCGGGGCCGTCTGCACCGATGTGAAGTCGGCCATGCCGAACGGGATCGCGGCGAGCGTTCCGATGAACATCCCTGCCAGCAGGGCGACTTGCTTGAGGAAGCCGCGTCCGAAGCGCTGGAAGAGCAGGATCACGACGAGCGTGAAGGCGGCGAGCGCGAGGTACTTCGTGTCGCCGAACGTCGGGGCGGTCTCGTCGCCGCCCTGCGCCCACTTCACGGGCACGGGCATCAGCGTGACGCCGATGAGGGTGATGACGACGCCGGTGACGAGCGGCGGGAAGAAGCGGAGCAGCTTGCCGAAGAAGGGTCCGACGGCGAGGCAGAAGACACCCGCGACCATCACCGCGCCGTAGATCGCGGGGAGTTGGTCGCCCTTGGCGTTGGTCTCGGCGATGGCGAGGATGGGCGCGATGCCCGCCGAGGAGGCGGCGTTGACGAACGGCAGGCGGTTGCCGACGAAGCCCTTGACGCCGAGGGTCTGCAGGATGGTGGCGAGACCGGCGATCAGCAGACCTGCGGCGATCAGCCTGGTCTGGGCCACGGTGTCCAGGCCGCAGGCCTGGCCGATGATGAGCGGAGGGGTGACCACACCCGCGTACATGGCGGCGATGTGCTGGAGTGCGGCGGGGACGAGCCGCGAGGGGTGGAGCTTCTCATCCACCGGATGACAGTCGAAGGTTGACTGCTCGTCAGCTGTTTCGGCTGTGTCCGATGGGGTGGAACACGGGCCTTCGGCTGCTGCCGGCCCCTTTGCAGGCTGTGCCATTGCGGATGTTCCCTCCGGTGTGGCGCGCCCCCGCCCACTGCGGTGGGGCGGGGGCGCGCATCCCGCGTCAGAGGTTGGTCATGTCGACCGGGATCTTCGGCTCGACGCCGTCCCGCAGGATCGTGGCCTCGATGAGGCCGTACGGGCGGTCGGCGGCGTAGTAGACGGCTCCGTCCTTGGCTTCGTTGTCGAGGCCGAAGGGCGAGAGGTCCTGACGGAAGTGGTGCTTGTTGGGCGCGGAGAAGCGGATCTCGTCGATCTCGCTGCGGTTGTTGATGACCCGCGAGCCCATCTGGTACAGCGTCTGCTGGAGCGAGAGGGAGTAGGTCTCCACGAAGGCGTGCAGGATGTGCTTCTTCGCCTGCTCGTAACTCCGCTCCCAACTCGGCATGCGCTGCTCGTCGTTGGTCCAGTTGTGCCGCCACCAGGTGGACAGGGAGGTGGCGAGGATGCGGTCGTAGTCTTCCTGGAGGGTCGTGTACTTGTCCTTGATGAAGCCCCAGAACTCGGAGTTCGTGGAGTTCATCACGGTCAGGTCCTTCAGCCCCGAGAGGACCTCGAAGTTCTCGCCGTCGTAGGTGATCTGGGCGAGCCGCGTCTCCTGGCCCTTGCGGACGAAGGAGTGGTTGACCTCGTCGGCGCCGATGAACTTGGCGTTGCTGTCGGAGCCGCCGATGCGCTCCCAGGAGTACTCCTCGATCCGGATCCGCGCGCGGTGGATCGAGGGCTGGCTGTCCACGAAGTGCCGGGCGAGGTGGATGCCGTACTGCTCGGCGGACTCGATGCCGTACTCCTTGGCGAACGCGAAGCAGGTGTTCTTCGTCGTGTCCGTCGGCAGGCAGTTGGCGTTCGAGCCGTTGTAGTGGACGTCGTCCAGGTCGCCGGAGAGGGCGACGGAGACGTTCAGGTCTTTGATGTGATGGGTGTCGCCGTCCCGCGTGATCTTTACGACCCGGTTCTCAGCCTTGCCGTACTGGTTCTGTCCCAGAATGGTGGGCATGTCTGCTAGCTCCCTCGGTAAACGGAGTAGCCGAACGGGTTGAGCAGCAGCGGTACGTGGTAGTGCTCGCCCGGCTTGACGGCGAACGTGATCGCCACCTCCGGGAAGAACGCTCCGGTCGCACCGCTGTCCCGATTCGCGGGGGCGTCCTGCTGCGCCTCGGCTTGCTTGTTCTGCGTGTTCTGCCTGGCCACGAAGTACGCCTCGGTCTCGAAGTCGAGGCGTACGTGCGAGGTGCCTTCCGGCAGGGCCGGCAGGTCCTTGCACCGCCCGTCCGCGTCGGTCGCGCTGCCGCCGAGCGCCTTCCACTCCTCGCCCGCTCCGCCGCGGGCGGACAGGGAGATGGCGACGCCCTCGGCGGGGCGGCCGATGCTGGTGTCCAGGATGTGCGTGGACACCGAGGCGGTCGTTTCCGTGCTCATGCGTCGTTTCCTTCTTCTACGAGGCGGGTCAGGCGGATGCGGTTGATCTTGCCCAGTTCGCTGCGGACGATCTCGCGCTCTCCCTCCGCCTCGTTCTCGATCCGGATCTTGAGCTGGCCGAGCATGAACTCGGCGGTCGCGCCGGTCGCGCAGATCAGGAAGACGTGACCGAACTTCTCCTGGTAGGCCAGGTTCAGTTCGAGCAGTTCGGCCTTGAGCTCCTCGGAGGCCCCGGCCATGCCGCGCTGTTCGCGGGCGGAGGTCGGGTCCCCCGGCTTCGGGCGGCCGATCGGTGGGTGCCCCGCCATCGCCTCGGCCAGATCCTCGGCGGTGAGCTCGGCCATGGCGGCGTCGCTCGCAGCGAAGAGGGCTTCGACGGTGGGGAAGGGGCGCTGGGCAAGCAGCTTGCTTCCCCAGGCCGAAGAGGCGCAGGCCTCGTGGAGGGCGGCGGTGGCCGCGGCCTCCTCCAAGGCGTTGAACCGGGCAATGCCCGGTGTCGTACTCGAAGTCACGGGAGCCTCCGTGGCCTTGTGCTGGACGGGCTGCGGAACAGCTAAGACCTTCAACAACGCAGCGTCAACACTTTGTTGAAATAACTTGAACAAAGAAGCCGTCACCCGGCAATACGGGTGACGGCTCGGCCGCGCAGCGTGACCACAGGGGGTGAATTACTCGCTCTTGGCGGCGTTCTCCCTGTTCAGGTAGTTGTAAACGGTGAAACGGCTGACGCCGAGCGCTCCCGCCACCGTCTCGACACCGTGCCGGACGGAGAAGGCGCCGCGCGCCTCCAGTATCCGGACGACCTCCTGTTTCGCCTTGCGGTCCAGCTCGGACAGGGGCCGACCCCGCTTCCGCTCCAGGGCGAGCAGGATGTGGTCCAGCGAGTCGGCGAGCTGCGGCAGCCGCACGGCCACCACGTCCTCGCCCTCCCAGGCGAGCACGACGTCGTCGGTCCCCGCCTGGTCGGGCGGCACCATCTCGCCGCCCATGGCGTCCACCAGCGGTTTCACCGCGGTGACGAAGGGGTCGTCCCCGAAACCGGTCACTTATCCGCCTCCCCCGGGTCCGCCGGCCCCGCCGGCTCGCCGATCACGTTGACCTGGAGCGAGACGCGGGTGGCGCCCGCCCCCAGGGACCGGCGCAGCATCGCGTCGACGGCATTGAGCACCGCGTCGACGTCGCCCTCGGCCGTATTGCCGAACGGACCTACGTCCACGGTGTCCAGCGGGGCCCCCTGGATGACCTCACGAGCCACCACCGCATGCGCGGGGGCCTCGTCGAGGTCGAAGGGTTCGGTCGTGAACTCCACTCTCAATCGCACGCCCAACAACCTAACGCCGCCGTCGGAATTTTCGGCAGCCCCCTCTTGACAGCTTCCGCGAATCGGAGGCAGTCTTCCACCAGACAGAAATGAACTTCCGCAATACGGAAGGAGCGCGGAAGCCCCATGGGATACTCCGACCAGCGCTTCGATGTGAACCTGTCGATCCTCTTCACCGAGCTCCCGCTCCTGGAGCGCCCCGCGGCCGCCGCGAAGGCGGGCTTCGGCGCGGTCGAGCTGTGGTGGCCCTGGGTCGACGCCCCCACCCCCGAGCAGTCCGAGCTCGACGCCCTGAAGAAGGCGATCGAGGACGCGGGCGTGCGGCTGGTGGGCCTGAACTTCTACGCGGGGCAACTGCCCGGTCCGGACCGCGGCGCCCTGTCGATCCCCGGCGAGGAGAGCGAGAAGTTCCGCGCCAACCTCGCGGTGGCGGCGGACTTCGCGAAGTCGCTCGGCTGCACGGCGCTGAACGCGCTGTACGGCAACCGCGTCGACGGCGTGGACCCGGCCGCACAGGACGAACTCGCCCTGGAGAACCTGGTGCTCGCGGCCCGCGAGGCCGACCGCGTCGGTGCGATCCTGCTGATCGAGGCGCTGAACAAGCCGGAGTCGCCGCTCTGCCCGATCGTGAGCGCCCCCAAGGCGATCGAGATCGTGGACAAGGTGAACGCGGCCACCGGCCTCGGCAACGCGAAGTTCCTCATGGACCTGTACCACCTGTCCATGAACGGCGAGGACCTGCCGTCGGTCATCGAGCGGTACGCCGCCAAGACCGGCCACGTGCAGATCGCGGACAACCCCGGCCGCGGGGCCCCCGGGACGGGGTCGCTGCCGCTGGAGGCCCTGCTCGACCAGCTCAAGAAGACCGGCTACGAGGGCTGGGTCGGCCTGGAGTACAAGCCGGGCGACGCCCCGAGCACCGAGGCCTTCGGCTGGCTGCCCGCCGAGGCCCGCGCCGCGCGCTGAGCGCCACCTCATCGACGTAGAACACGCTTTAGAGCCGTAAGAGAGGCACCCTCATGAGCAACCTCCCCAAGATCGCGTGGATCGGCCTCGGCATCATGGGCTCGCCCATGTCCGAGAACCTGATCAAGGCGGGTTACTCCGTCACCGGCTTCACCCTGGAGCAGGACAAGCTGGACCGGCTGGCCGCGGCCGGCGGCACGGCCGCCAAGTCCATCGCCGAGGCCGTGAGGGACGCCGACGTCATCGTGACGATGGTGCCCGCCTCCCCGCAGGTCGAGGCCATCGCGTACGGTCCCGACGGCATCCTGGAGAACGCGAGGTCCGGCGCGCTGATCGTCGACATGTCGTCGATCACCCCGCAGACCTCCGTGGACCTGGCCAAGGCCGCCAAGGAGAAGGGCCTGCGCGTCCTGGACGCCCCCGTCTCCGGTGGCGAGGCCGGCGCGATCGAGGCCGTGCTCTCCATCATGGTCGGCGGCGAGCAGGCCGACTTCGACGAGGCCAAGCCGCTCCTCGAGGCTCTGGGCAAGACCATCGTGCTGTGCGGTCCGCACGGCTCGGGCCAGACCGTGAAGGCCGCCAACCAGCTCATCGTCGCCGTCAACATCCAGGCGTGCGCCGAGGCCGTGGTCTTCCTGGAGAAGTCCGGTGTGGACCTGAAGGCCGCGCTCGACGTCCTGAACGGGGGGCTCGCGGGCTCGACCGTGCTGACCCGCAAGAAGGACAACTTCCTGAACCGGGACTTCAAGCCCGGCTTCCGGATCGACCTGCACCACAAGGACATGGGCATCGTCACCGACGCCGCCCGCAACGTCGGCGCCGCCCTGCCCGTCGGCGCGGTCGTCGCCCAGCTCGTCGCCTCGCTGCGCACCCAGGGTGACGGCGGCCTCGACCACTCCGCCCTGCTGCGCTCCGTCGAGCGCCTCTCGGGCGCCGAGCTCTAGCCCTTCCAGAGCTCCCCCCAACTTCCGGGCCGTGGCGGCGCTGACACCTGTCCTGTCGCGCCCAGGCGTCGCCGCGGCCCGGAACTCCTTCATCAACTTCAACAAACTGTTGACGTAGCAGTTCAGGGGTCCTTACGCTCCGAACACCTCAGCAGTCACAGCACGGAAGGTCACGATGTCGAAGCGCGTGCTTACGACCGAGTCCGGCGCCCCCGTCGCCGACAACCAGAACTCCGCCACCGCCGGCGTCGGTGGCCCGATCCTCCTGCAGGACCAGCACCTGCTGGAGAAGCTCGCCCGCTTCAACCGTGAGCGCATCCCGGAGCGTGTGGTGCACGCCCGTGGCTCGGGTGCGTACGGCTACTTCGAGGTGACCGACGACGTCACCGGTTTCACCCACGCCGACTTCCTCAGCGAGATCGGCAAGCGCACGGAGGTCTTCCTGCGCTTCTCGACCGTGGCGGACAACCTGGGCGGCGCGGACGCCGTCCGTGACCCCCGTGGCTTCGCGCTGAAGTTCTACACCGAAGAGGGCAACTACGACCTCGTCGGCAACAACACCCCGGTCTTCTTCATCAAGGACCCGCTGAAGTTCCCGGACTTCATCCACTCCCAGAAGCGCGACCCGTTCACGGGCAAGCAGGAGCCGGACAACGTCTGGGACTTCTGGGCGCACGCCCCCGAGGCGACGCACCAGATCACCTGGCTCATGGGCGACCGCGGCATCCCCGCCTCGTACCGTCACATGAACGGCTACGGCTCGCACACGTACCAGTGGAAGAACGCCAAGGGCGAGGCCTTCTTCGTCAAGTACCACTTCAAGACGAACCAGGGCATCCGCTGCCTCTCCGCCGAGCAGGGCGCCGAGACCGCGGGCAAGGACCCCAACTCGCACCAGACGGACCTGCTGCAGGCCATCGAGCGCGGCGTGAACCCGTCCTGGACGCTGCACGTGCAGATCATGCCGGCGGCGGAGGCGGCCGACTACCGCTTCAACCCGTTCGACCTCACCAAGGTGTGGCCGCACAAGGACTACCCGCTCCAGCGCGTGGGCCGCCTGGTCCTGGACCGCAACCCCGACAACGTCTTCGCCGAGGTCGAGCAGGCCGCCTTCTCCCCGAACAACTTCGTTCCTGGCATCGGCCCCTCCCCCGACAAGATGCTCCAGGGCCGCCTGTTCGCCTACGCGGACGCGCACCGCTACCGCCTGGGCGTCAACCACACCCAGCTCGCGGTGAACGCGCCCAGGGCGACCAAGGCCGACAACTACGGCCGCGACGGCCTGATGGCGTCCAACGCGTACGGCCGCGACCGCAAGAACTACGAGCCCAATTCCTACGACGGTCCCGTCGAGACGGGTCAGCCGCTGGCGGCGCCGCTCGCCGTCGCGGGCTACACCGGCACGCACGAGGCCGCGACCCACACCAAGGACGACGACTTCTTCCAGGCCGGTGAGCTCTACCGCCTGATGTCCGAGGACGAGAAGTCCCGTCTGGTGGCGAACATCGCCGGCGGCCTCTCGCAGGTCTCCCGCGACGACGTCATCGAGAAGAACCTCGCCCACTTCCACGCCGCCGACGCCGACTACGGCAAGCGCGTCGAGGAAGCGGTCCGCGCCCTGCGCGAGGACTGAGCGAGTGTCGCAGTAACTCCCAGGCTGCGCCGGTGAGTTGACGGGAGGTCGACTCACCGGTGCTGAGCCCGCACCGCCACGGACCCGGATGAGGGGTGGTCCCGTGCGCACCGCGGGCAGTCCGCTCCGGCGGACAGGCACGGGTCCGCGGCGGCTCTGCGAGCCAGTGCGGTGGTAAAGGTCCGACGGACTCCCTTCTCGACCTGAGGGAGGGGAATCCCCGGCCCGTCGCAACCGCCGCGGTCCCCGCCGACGCCCCCCACCGGGGGCCTCCAGACTCCGTCCGGCAGCGCGTATGCATGTTCCGCCAGTCGCGCGCGGTCGGGCGGCTACAACTTCACAGCCCCACAGGCCCTTTCGTGGCCCACAGGGCAGCTGAGCCGGAGCGGCGAGCACGGGACGGTCCCCGTACTCGCCGCTCTTCTGCGTACGCACGCCCCCGCTGCTACGGCAGCGCCCGCCCCTACACGACGATCCCGTACGGGATCGTCTCCTACTGGCCCGGCCCCTTCAGCTACGCGCGGGCCACCGCGAACCGTGCCGACATCAACGTCCGCGTGCCGGCGTCGTCCTGTTCTGGCAGCGCCGCTGGACCAGGTCGCGGCCTGATGTCCGTCCGCAAGCTCGCCGTCACCCGCCGCGGGACGCGGCGTCCACCGGAAGAAGAGCGGGGGTCACGAGGGCTTCACCGCCGGCTGTGGACGGTGACTTCGGGGCCGCTGCCTACTCCGCGGTGCGGCGGGCGCAGGCCCTCTGCCGTTCGTACCACCCGAGCTTCCCGGTGGACGGCACCGTCGGCCCGAAGACCTGGCGGCTGTTCCGGTCCGCCTGAGCGCACGCCGAAGGGGCGGCCCACCCCCCACGGGTGGACCGCCCCAGTCGGTGGGCAGGCCGGTGTCAGACCTTCAGCGGGCGGATCGCCGTGGGCGCGTGGCCCGGCTCCGTCGCGAGTTCCTCGAACTCCTTGACCGCGCTGATGTCGGCCGTCGGGCTCATCGAGATGTTGGTGATGCGCTCCAGGATCGCCTCGACGACGACCGGCACCCGGTACTCCTGGGCCAGCTTCTTGGCCTGCTCGAGGGCCGTGCCCAGCTCGTTCGGGTCGGTCACGCGGATCGCCTTGCAGCCGAGGCCCTCGGCGACCTTGACGTGGTCGACGCCGTAGACGCCGAGCTCCGGGCTGTTCTGGTTCTCGAACTCCAGGTTGACCTGGAAGTTGATGTCCAGACCGATCTGCGCCTGACGGATCAGGCCCAGGTACGCGTTGTTCACGAGCACGTGGACGTACGGGATGCGGTGCTGCGCGCCGACCGCCAGCTCCTCGATCATGAACTGGAAGTCGTAGTCACCGGAGAGGGCGACGACCTGCGTGTCCGGGTCCGCCTTCGCGACGCCGAGCGCGGCCGGGATGGTCCAGCCGAGCGGGCCCGCCTGGCCGCAGTTGATCCAGTGGCGCGGCTTGTAGACGTGCAGCATCTGTGCGCCGGCGATCTGCGAGAGACCGATCGTCGTGACGTACCGCGTGTCCTTGCCGAACGCCTTGTTCATCTCCTCGTAGACGCGCTGCGGCTTCATGGGGATGTCGTCGAAGTGCGTACGGCGCTGCAGGGTCTCCTTGCGCTCCAGGTGGGAGGCGACCCACGCGGAGCGGTCGGGCAGCTTGCCGGCCGCCTTGAGCTCCTTGGCGACCTCGACGAAGAGTTCGAGGGCGGCCTTGGCGTCGGAGGCGATCCCGTAGTCCGGCGCGAAGATCTTGCCGATCTGGGTCGGCTCGATGTCGACGTGGACGAACGTGCGGCCCTCGGTGTACACGTCCAGCGCGTAGCCGGTGTGGCGGTTGGCCCAGCGGTTGCCGATGCCGAGGACGAAGTCCGACTCCAGGAACGTCGCGTTGCCGTAGCGGTGGCCGGTCTGCTGGCCGACCATGCCCGCGTTCAGGTCGTGGTCGTCGGGGATCGTGCCCCAGCCCATCAGGGTCGGCACGACCGGCGTGTTGGTGATCTCCGCGAACTCGACCAGGAGGTCGGAGGCGTCGGCGTTGATGATGCCGCCGCCCGCGACGATCAGCGGACGCTCGGACTCGACCAGGAAGGTGATCGCCTTCTCGATCTGGGCGCGGGTCGCGGACGGCTTGTAGACCGGCAGCGGCTCGTACGTCTCCGGGTCGAACTCGATCTCCGTCTGCTGGACGTCGATCGGCAGGTCGATGAGGACCGGGCCGGGGCGGCCCGAGCGCATCAGGTGGAACGCCTGCTGGAAGATGCCGGGAACCTGCGCGGCCTCCAGGACGGTGACGGCCATCTTCGTCACCGGCTTGGCGATCGTCGCGATGTCGACGGCCTGGAAGTCCTCCTTGTGGAGCAGGTGCGTCGGCGCCTGGCCCGTGATGCAGAGGATCGGGATCGAGTCGCCGGTCGCGGAGTACAGGCCGGTGATCATGTCGGTGCCGGCCGGACCCGACGTACCGATGCAGACTCCGATGTTGCCCGGGTTGGTCCGGGTGTAGCCCTCGGCCATGTGCGAGGCGCCCTCGACGTGGCGGGCGAGGGTGTGGTCGATGCCACCGCCCTCCTTGAGCGCCTTGTAGAAGGGGTTGATCGCGGCGCCCGGCACACCGAACGCGTTGACGACGCCTTCGCGCTTGAGGATCTCAACTGCCGCGCGGGCAGCGGTCATACGAGCCATGGGGTTCTCCTGCTTCGACAGCTACGACAGCTTTTCGGCTGCCGGATTCGGCTGGCGGATCCGGCTCCCGTCGCGCCCCGCGGTGAGCTTGTGTTTCCGCATTGTGGAAATTTAGTTCTGCTATATGGAAGCAATGTAAGCGGGGGTGTCGGACAGCGTCAAGAGAGACAGGGAGAAAAGCCCCGGGGGCCCCGGCTCCTGGGCTCCGGTGCTTTGGTGCTGCGGCGCTTTGGTGCTTCGGTCCTCCGGCATTGACCCAACTGCCAGCCGCCGGGCACCGCTTGGGTGGAGGATGGGGGGCGACCCTGGGTGATGACGGTGGCGGTGACGGAGAGTGGCGTGCCGATGGTCCCGACAGTGCCGATACGGTGCCCGGAGTGCGGGCACGAGCACCTGTACGCCCCGCCGTCCTACCCGTGCGCGTGCGGCACCCCTGTGGCCCCACAGGTGTCACGGGACGCGGCCGCGGAGCGCGTCACGGACCGGACCTGGGCGGAGGAATGGGTCACGGCACGCTGTGAGACGTGCGGCACCGAGGACCACTGGCCACAGCCGGAGCTGGACTGCCCGTGCGGGGCGGTACTTCGGGTTCCGGTGGCGGTGGCGGGGGCCGGGGCGAGCGCCGGGTCGGACGCGGGAAGCGAGACGGAGGCGGGTGCCGGGGCTGAGCCTGACGCCGGGGCGGAAGCGGGCGCCGGGACTGAGCTCGACGGCGGGGTGGAAGCGGGCGTGGTCGAAGGGGAAGGGAGCGAGGGTCCGGTCGGTGGGGGTGGGAGGCCGCCCGGTCATCCCGCCCACATCCCCCTGCCGCGCACCGCTCCACGCCCCCGCCCCGCCTTCCGCCCCGTCACGATCCGCGACGCGCGCGACGCCGTCACCGTGGCCGCGCTGTACCTGCGCTGGCTCGGATACCTGAACACCCGCAGCGCCGCCCGCCGCCCGCCCTCGGGGTCCCGGATCTCCGCGCGCGGCATGCTGGCGCAGGTCGAGCCGGCGTTGCGGCCCACCACTCTGCGGGACATCGAGTGCCTGTGGCTGACCGCGCTGACGGAGGCGGACGACACCCCCGTGGCGTGCGCGTTCTTCTCCCTGTCCGGCTACACGTCCGAGGCCCGCACGCGCGCCGACTCCCTCGGCGTCCCCCTCTTCACGATGGACGCGACCGGCACGCCGCAGCCGGTGAACGGAGCGGCGGACGAGCTGGTGGCTACGGGCGCGTGAGGGACCGTCCCGCGGCGCCGGGGCGTGCGGCTCCCCGCAGATGGGCGACGTGGCGGAGCAGGGCCAGCGTCGTCAGCAGGGCGACCAGACCGCACACGCCCGGCCACCCGAAGGCTCCGTACGCGTGCACCGACAACCACGAACCGACGCTTCCGCCCAGGTAGGCGCAGGTCATGTAGGCCGTGTTGAGGCGGGCCCGCGCCTCGTCGCTGAGGCCGAATATCCGTACCTGGTTGGCGACCGTGCCGGACTGCATCGCGACGTCGAGCAGCAGCGATCCCACCGCGAGGGCCGCGAGCCCCACCGCCCCGCCGAGGCCGCCCGCGAACAGGACGGCGGAGGCCACCAGGACCGCGACCATGCAAACCAGGTTGACCGCGTCGGAACCCCGGCGGTCCACCTGCCGCCCCGCGACCGGCGTGCAGACCATGGTCGCCGCGTTGACCAGCGCGAGCACGCCGACCGCCGAGGCCCCGAGACCGTACTCCGGCCCCGTCATGAGCAGCGCGACGCCGGTCCACAGAGCGGAGAAGCCGCCGAAGATCATCGCCTGGTAGAAGCCGGAGCGGCGCAGGTCGGGCTCGGTGCGCAGGAGCCGCAGGGACTCGGCGAGCAGAGCGGGGTAGCGCTGCCGGGAGGGCGCCGTCGACCGGGGCAGCGCACGTGCCAGTACGCACGCGATGAGCAGCGCGACCACCGATGTCAGCAGGTACGGCGCACGCCAGCCCAGCCACTCCCCCACCGTCCCGCCGAAGACACGGGAGAGCAGCATCCCGCCGATCGACCCGCTCAGGAGCGTGCCCGCGACGGCGCCGCGCTTTTCCTCCGGTACGAGCCCCGCCGCCGTCGGCGCGATGACCTGCGCCACGACGGTGGTGACACCGACGAGGACGCTCGCGGCGATCAACGGTGAGATCCCCGGTGCGGCGGCCGCGCCGAGCAGGCCCAGGCCGGTGAGGGAGAGGAGCGTGACGATGAGCGTCCGGTACGGGATGCGGTCGCCGAGCGGTACGAGGAGGAAGATGCCGCCCGCGTACCCGAACTGCGTGGCGGTCACGACGAGCGCCGCGGTGTCGGCCGAGACGTTCAGGCCGTCGGCGACCAGGGGACTCACGGCCTGCGGGAAGTAGACGTTCCCGACCGCCACGCCACAGGTGACGGCGAGCAGCAGCACCATGCCCCGGCTCAGGCCGGGCGGTTTCGTCCCGGCGGCCCCGGCGGCCCCGACGGTCCCGGCGGCCCCGGTGGCCCGGGCTTCGACGGTCTCGGCGACCTCGGCGGCCCCGGCTTCGGCGCGCCCCGCCCCTTCGGCATCACCGGCCTTGGACAGACGCACACGCACCCCAGAGGATCGACGGGAAGGCCCACCTGATGACGGACCGGCCTACGATCCCCGCTCGACCCACCGCCGCACAACACATTTTGACCGGGTCATACTCACCCCATGCTCATCCGCCCCGTCACCGCCGCCGAACTGCCCGCGCTCCAGGACATCGAGCGCGCCGCGGGCGAGCCGTTCCGCTCCCTCGGCATGGCCGCGATCGCGGACGACGAGCCGCCCACGGTCGAGGAGCTTGACCGCTACCGGCGCGCGGGCCACGCCTGGGTCGCCGTCGACGACGGGGATTCCGGTTCCCCCGTCGTGTATCTCGTCGCCGACCCCCTCCCCGACGCCCACGCCCTCCACATCGAGCAGGTCACCGTGCATCCCCGCGCCGCCCGCCGCGGCGTCGGACGCGCGCTGATCGAGTACGCCGCGGACCGCGCCCGCGAGGAGGGTGCGACCGCGCTGACCCTGACGACGTTCACCGACGTCCCGTGGAACGCCCCGTACTACGCCCGCATCGGTTTCCGCCCGCTCGCGGACACCGAACTCACCCCGGCGCTCCGCGACATCCGCGCCCACGAGGCGGAGCTCGGCCTCGACCGCTGGCCCCGCCTGTGCATGCGCCGCGACCTGACGCAGGCCGCGGTCACTCCCCGTACCGCTCCCTGAGCTCGATCTTGCGGACCTTCCCGGAGACCGTCATGGGGAACGCCTCCAGGATCCGCAGGGCGGCCGGGATCTTGTAGTGGGCCAACTGCCCCTTGCAGTACGCCTGGAGCTCCTCCAGCGTGAGCACGTCGTCGGGGTCCCGCACGATCACGCAGGCCAGCGGCACCTCCCCGTACCGCTCGTCGGGGACGCCCACCACCTGCACGTCCGCGACCTTCGGGTGGCCGTACAGGAACTCCTCGACCTCCCGGGGGTAGATGTTCTCGCCGCCCTTGATGATCATGTCCTTGATGCGGCCGACGATCTGGACGTATCCGTCCTCGCGCATGACCGCGAGGTCCCCCGTGTGCATCCAGCGCCCGGAGTCGATGACTTCGGAGGTCCGCTCCGGCTCGTCCCAGTAGCCGAGCATCACGCTGTACCCGCGCGTGCACAATTCGCCGGAGGCGCCGCGCGGCAGCGTCACGCCGGTCGCGGGGTCGATGACCTTGACCTCGATGTGCGGCAGGACCCGGCCGACCGTGCCGGTGCGGCGCTCCAGGTCGTCGTCGCGGCGGGTCTGCGTGGAGACGGGCGAGGTCTCGGTCATGCCGTAGCAGATGGAGACCTCCTCCATGTGCATCTCGGCGACGACGCGCTTCATCACCTCGACCGGGCAGGGCGAGCCCGCCATGATGCCGGTGCGCAGCGAACTCAGGTCGTACGTCGCGAAGTCGGCGAGGTTCAGCTCGGCGATGAACATCGTCGGCACGCCGTAGAGCGAGGTGCAGCGCTCCCGCTCGACGGCGTGCAGCGTCGCGACCGGGTCGAAGGACGGGGCGGGGATGACGATGCACGCGCCGTGCGAGGTGGCGCCGAGGTTGCCCATCACCATGCCGAAGCAGTGGTAGAAGGGCACGGGCAGACAGACGCGGTCCTGCTCGGTGTAGCCGACGGTGCGGCCCACCCAGTAGCCGTTGTTGAGGATGTTGTGGTGGGAGAGCGTGGCCCCCTTGGCGAAGCCGGTGGTGCCGGAGGTGTACTGGATGTTGACGGGGTCGTCACAGCTCAACTCTGCTTCGCGCGCAGCGAGTTCACCTTCGTCCGCCGCACCGGCCGCGGCGAGCAGCGCGTCCCACGATCGGTCGTCCCCGATGTAGTGGACGGCTCGCAGTTGCGGGCAGCGGGGGCGCACCTCGTCGACGAGCGCGCGGTAGTCGCTGCTCTTGTGGGTCTGCGTGGCGACCAGGACGGAGACGCCGGACTGGTTGAGCACGTACTCCAACTCGTGGGCGCGGTAGGCCGGGTTGATGTTGACCATGATGGCGCCGATGCGGGCGGTGGCGTACTGCACGAGGACCCACTCGGCACAGTTCACCGCCCAGATCCCGACGCGGTCCCCCTTGGCGACGCCCGACCCGAGGAAGGCACGCGCCAACTCACCTACGGCGGCGCCGAATTCGGCGTACGTCCAGCGGGTGCCGGCGGTGACGTCCACGAGCGCGTCCCGGTCGGGCCAGGCCGCGACGGCCCGGTCGAGGTTCCGGCCGATGGTGTCGCCGAGGAGCGGCGTGCCGCTCGTTCCGTGCGCGTAGGAGAGGCTGCTGGACTGCTCGCTCACCGGAAGTCCTCCTCGCGGTACTCCGCGTCCGAAGCCGCGGCGGTCGCCTCGCGCAGCTCGATGCGGCGGATCTTGCCCGACACGGTCTTGGGGAGCGCGCCGAACTCGATGCGGCGCAGCCGCTTGTACGGGGCGAGCACCGCGCGCGAGTGCTCGAACAGGAGCTTCGCCGTGTCCGGGCCGGGTTCGAACCCGTCGGCGAGCACCACGTACGCCTTGGGCACGGCGAGCCGTACCGCGTCGGGCGCGGGCACGACCGCGGCCTCGGCGACCGCCTCGTGCTCCAGGAGGGCGCTCTCCAGCTCGAACGGGGAGATCTTGTAGTCGGAAGCCTTGAAGACGTCGTCGGCGCGCCCGACGTAGGTGATGTAGCCGTCGGCGTCGCGCGAGCCGATGTCGCCGGTGCGGTAGTAGCCGCCGGCCATCGCCTGCGCCGTGCGCTCGGGGTCGCCGTGGTATCCGGCCATGAGGCCGACCGGGTCCGGACCGAGGTCCAGGGAGATCTCCCCCTCCGCGGCGCCGTGCGCGCCGGTCACCGGGTCGAGGAGCTCCACGGCGAAGCCGGGGGTGGGGCGGCCCATGGAGCCGGGCTTCAACTGCTGTCCTGGCGAGTTGGCGACCTGCACGGCGGTCTCGGTCTGCCCGAACCCGTCGCGGATGGTGACGCCCCAGTCGCGCCGCACCTGCTCGATGACCTCGGGGTTGAGCGGCTCACCGGCCGCGACGACCTCGCGCGGCGGGGTGCGCAGCTGGGTCAGATCGGCCTGGATGAGCATCCGCCACACGGTGGGCGGCGCGCAGAACGACGTGACGCCGGCCCGGTCCATCTCCGCCATGAGCCGTCCGGCGTCGAAGCGCCCGTAGTTGTGGATGAAGACCGTCGCCTCGGCGTTCCACGGGGCGAAGAGGTTCGACCAGGCGTGCTTGGCCCAGCCGGGCGAGGAGATGTTCAGGTGGACGTCGCCCGGCTTGAGCCCGATCCAGTACATCGTGGCGAGGTGGCCCACGGGGTACGAGACGTGGGTGTGCTCGACGAGCTTGGGCTGGGCGGTGGTGCCCGAGGTGAAGTAGAGCATCAGAGGGTCGTCGGCGAGGGTGATGCCGTCGGGCTCGAAGACGTCGGGGGCGGCGGTGGTGTGGGAGGAGGCGTCGTCGGCACCCGCGTACGAGATCCACCCGTCGCACTCGCCGCCCACGACGATCCGTGTGTAGTCGCCGGGCACGTCGTCGAACTTGGCGGTGTCCTCGGGGCGTACGACGACGTGCCGGGCGCGGCCGCGGTCGATGCGGTCGCGCAGGTCGACGGGGCCGAGGAGCGGCGTCGCCGGGATGACGACGGCACGCAGCTTCATCGCGGCGAGCGCGATCTCCCAGAGCTCGGCCTGGTTGCCGAGCATGACGACGACGCGGTCACCGGCGCGGACGCCCCGCGCGCGCAGCCAGTTGGCGACGCGGTTCGAACGGGCGGACAGGTGCGCGAAGGAGCAGCGGGACTCCGTGCCGTCCTCCTCGACGATGTGCAGAGCCGTGCGGTCGTTGTTCTCCGCGATGACGTCGAACCAGTCGAGCGCCCAGTTGAACCGTTCGGGCCGCGGCCAGGCGAAGCCTTCGTACGCGGCGGCGTAGTCCTCTCGATGCCGCAGGAGGAAATCCCGTGCGGTACGGAACTGCTCCGTGGCGCTCGTGCCGTCAGTCGTCATGTGCACCCCTAGTCGCCGCGCTCGCGGCGTATCACTCTGCTGCCGGTTGTGCTGATGCCCGTGCTGCCGTACTCATTGCCGGACGCTACGGAACATCGTGTAATTCGTGAGGCGGATCTCACTACCCCCGGACGGGGGTGTCGCGAGGTGAAAGGGCGGGCGCGTGTCGGCTGACGGCGGCGAGACGGTGGAGATGCGGGCCGCTCTGCTGCGGCTGCGCCGCGGCACGGGGCTCCCGGTGGCCTTCGGCGGTCTCCTCGACGGTCCGCGCCAGGTCCGCATCGGCGAACTGATCGGCACGGGTACGCGTGCGCTGCACGGCCTCGCCATCTCGTCCGGGAACGGCCTGGGCGGCAAGGCGGTCGCCCTGTCACGGCCCTGCGCGGTCACCGACTACCACGTGTCGCGGCACATCAGCCACGAGTACGACGCGGCGGTCGCGGCGGAAGGCCTGCGGTCGGTGCTCGCGGTGCCGGTGGTGGTGCGTCGCCGGGTGCGCGGGGTCCTGTACGGCGCGCTGCGCGCGGCCCAGCCGCTCGGCGACCGGACGCTGTCGGCGGCGGTGGCGGCGGCGCGCGACGTGGAACAGGCGCTGGTCGTACGGGACGAGGTGCGATCGCTGCTGGCGGCGGCGCGGGAGGCGGTGGCGGAGCCGGGCGGGGGCCCGGGTGCGGGGCCGGGTCCGGGGGCGTGGGAGCAGGTGCGCGAGGCGCACGGTGCGCTGCGGGCGCTGGCCCCGCGGGTCACCGACGCGTCCCTCCGGGCCGAACTCCTCGCGGTGTGCGGCCGCCTGGAATCGGCGACGCTGGTCCCGGACCGCCCCCGGGACCGCCCGGTCGGCCTCGCTCCCCGCGAGGTCGACGTGCTGTCCTGCGTGGCCACCGGCGTGACGAACGCGGCAGCCGCCGAACGGCTCGGCCTGCGCCCGGAGACCGTGAAGGGCTATCTGCGCTCGGCCATGCGGAAACTGGGGGCGCACACGCGCCTGGAGGCGGTGGTGGCGGCACGCCGAGCGGGACTGCTCCCCTAGGGACCCCACCCGGCGGGGCTCCAGTTCCGGGCGCCCCGCGCGGGCGTTGAGCACGTCCCATGCCGCCGCTCTCCCCCGAGACGTCATGTCACGGCACGTCACTCACGTACGCCCGCCATCGAAGTCGCCCCACGGCGCAGCGCCAGACCGGCCGACGCGACCGCCGCGAGCACGGCGAGCACCGCGCAGGCGCACAGGATCGCCCCGAGCGTCGCCCAGGGGATCGCGATGGGCGTCCACACCGAGAGCAGCCCCAGCGCGCCCCACATGCCCACCAGGTTGAGCCCGGCGACCAGGGCCCCCAGCAGCCCGCCGACCACGACCACCATCAGAGCCTCCGCGGCCACCAGCCGCAGCACCTGCCATCCGGTGGCGCCGGCCAGCCGCAGCACCGTCAGTTCGCGGACCCGGTCGGAGGTCGCCATGACCATCGTGTTGGCCAGGGAAATGCCCGTGTAGAGGAGGGCGATCCCGAGGACCATGTAGAGGCCCGTCCGGGTCGTCCGGTTGGTCTCCGGGGACGTCGCCCGCACCCAGGCGTCCTTGGTGAGCACCTCCCCGCCCGACATCCGCACCGCCCGCCGCAGACCCGAGGCCACCGCGGTCGGGTCCGCACCGGCCGCGAGGCGTACGTCGACCCGGTCGACGGGGGCCGTGGGCGCGTTGCGCGGGGTGACGTACACGCCGTTGTCGCCGGTGCCCGTGGTCATGACGGCGGCGACCTTCAGGGACTTCCTCGTGCCGTCGCCGAGCCACACGTCCACCCGCTCCCCCACGGTGTGCTCCGCCCACTCCTCGTTGACGATGATCGAGTCGTCGTCCAGATCGCTCACCTTCCCCGCGGCCAGCGGGAGACGGGCCGTCGCGGCGAACGGTGCCGGTTCGACGGCTCTGGCATCGGACCTGATGAGCGCCACACCGTCCTCCAGGACGTACACGGCGCTCGACGAGCTCGCCGAGACCGCGGTGCTGTCGGGGACGGCCCGGATCCGCTTCAGCGTCGCCTCGTCGAACCCGGCGTCGCCCGCCGGAGTGACCACGAAGTCGGCGGCCGTCCGCTCCCGTATCTCGGTCGCCTTCGCCCCGCCGAGGATCGCCGTCGCGCCCAGCAGCGACCCGGCCAGCGCGACCGTGACCAGCACGGGTGCGGCGACGGCCGCGGTACGGCGCACTCCGGCGGCGGCGTTCTCCCGTACGAGCATCCCGCCCGCGCCCGGCAGCCGGGCCGGCAGCAGGGCGAGCAGCCGGACCAGGGGCCGTACCAGCACCGGCGCGAGCAGCGCGACCGCGGTGATCAGCAACATGGGCCTGCTCACATAGGTCTTGCGCTGCAACAGGTCGCCCGGTCCCGTCACCAGGGCCAGGACCAGGGTCACCGCCGCGGTGGCCAGGAGAACCGAGCCGGCCAGCCAACGGCCCCATGTCATCGGCCGGGTGTCGACGGACACCTCGCGCAGCGCTTCGGTGGGGCCGGTGCGACCCGCACGCCAGGACGCGGCCACCGCACCGCACAGGGCCACGAGCAGCCCGGTCCAGAACGCCGCGTGGTAGGGCCAGGTGTGATCGCCGATGGTGAACCAGCGGGGCGCGAGCCTCTCGTCGACCGCCCACTCGGCGAGCTTCGGCGCACCGTAGGAGCCGAGCACGCAGCCCGCGGCCGAGGCGAGCACGCCGACCACGAGCGCCTCGGAGACGACCATGCGCCGGATCTGCCCCGGGGTGGCGCCCGCGGTGCGCAGCAGCCCGAACTCGCGGCGCCGCTGGGCCACCGCGAACGCGAAGGTGGACGCCACGACGAACACCGACACGAATCCGGAGACGCCGCCCGCTGTGCCGAACATGGCGTTCATCGCGGTGAGCGCCTCGCTGTCCCGGTCGGGGTCGGCGTCGGCGTACCGGCGCGCGTCACCGGTGAGAACCCGGACATCGCCACCGCCGTTGCCGCTGCCGCGCACCACGTCCCGTACGGCTGCCGCGTCGGCGTCGACCACGAGTTGGAGGCTGCGCGGCGACAGTTGGGCGGCGCGGGCGTCGGTGTGGAACACGGCGTTCTCGAAGCCGAGTCCGGTCACCGTGCCGACGACGCGCATCGTGCCGCCGCCGGTCCGCAGCCGGGTGCCCGGACGGGCCCAGTCGCCGCTGACGACGACCTCGTCCGCGGTGCGGGGCGCGCGGCCCGCGTCGAGCTCGTACGGCGCGAACGCCGCGGTCGACCACGGGTGGCCCACCAGATCGTCGGGGCCGCGCTCGGTCCGCACGGCGAACGACCGGTCCTGGACGACGGTCCCGAGGCGGCGCAACTTCGCGACCACGGCGCCGGGGACGGGGCGCGGTCGCGCGAGCTTGTGGCTGCGGTCGTGGAGCGAGGTGGGCACCGTCAGGGTGCCCTGTCCCTTGACGACGACGGGCGCGGCGGCGAACCGCTCCGGCCCGCGGGGCGGCGCGTCCTGCGAGGAGGCCAGGGCCAGTCCCATGACGGCGATCAGGGCGACGCCCAGGGAGAGGGCGACGAAGCTGCCGACGAACGTGGGCCAGCGGTGGCGGAGGGTGCGGAGGATGGTGCTCGGCAGGGCGCTCAGCACGGTGCCGCCTCCAGGTTGGTCATGCGGGCCGCGATGTCCTCGGCGAAGGCGGCGCGACTCTCCCGGCCGTCAACACCGGCCAGCCCACCGCCGACCGCACAACTCACCCGGCCGTCAACACCAGCCAGCCCACCGCCGACCGCACAACTCACCCGGCCGTCAACACCAGCCAGCCCACCGCCGACCGCACAACTCACCCGGTCGGCGGCGCCGGTCAGCTCGCCGTTGACCCGGCCGTCGACGAGGAAGACGACACGGTCCGCGTGGGCGGCGGCGACGGGGTCGTGCGTGACCATGACGACCGTCTGTCCTTCCCGGTCGACCATGCCCCGCAGCAGGGCGAGCACCTCGCGGCCGGTCCGCGAGTCGAGCGCGCCGGTCGGCTCGTCGCCGAACAGCACGTCGGGCCGGGTGATCAGGGCGCGGGCGAGGGCGACCCGCTGCTGCTGGCCGCCGGACATCTCCGTCGGCCGGTGCCGCGCCCGGTCGCCGAGCCCGACCTGTTGGAGCGCCTCGCGCACCTGTGCCTTCTTCGGACGGCGCCCGGCGAGCCGCAGGGGCAGGGCCACGTTCTGCTCGGCGGTCAGCGAGGGCAGCAGGTTGAACGCCTGGAACACGAAGCCGATGCGCTCGCGGCGCAGCAGGGTCAGCCGGGTCTCGCTCAGCCCGGCCAGCTCCGTGCCGCCCACGGTGACCGAGCCCGACGTGGGCCGGTCCAGGCCCGCGGCGCACTGCAGCAGGGTCGACTTGCCGGACCCGGACGGTCCCATCACGGCGGTGAACGTCCCCCTGGGAAACGTGAGCGACACGTCGTCGAGGGCGGTGACGGACGTACCGCCGGAGCCGAACCGCCGTACCACGGCCCGCAGTCGGACGGCGTCTTCGGTGCCCATGGGTCTCTCCACCAGCGTTCGCTCCTCGGCTCGTCGACCGCTCGGGTCGTTGGCTCTTCGATGCCTCAACGAAACCCCGGGAGCCCCTCGCGACGCAGTACGGCGGGGCCGAGACCTGGGGTAGGGCCAGGCATACCCCGGATACGGCCCCTGCCCCGATGGCACCGGCCCGCCGAGGCCGCTTACGGTCATGCGCATGCATCCTCGGAACGTGTGGCAGGCCATGTCCCGACCGGGCTTCCCGCTGTCGGCCTGGCCCTGGCGCTCCGCCGCGTATCTGCTCACCGGCGCGGTGACCGGCGCCGCCACCCTGGTGGTGATCGTGGTGGTGGCAGCGGTCTGCGGCGCGCTCACCCTCGTCCTGGTGGGGCTGCCGCTGCTCGTCGTGGCAGCCCTCGGCGGGATCCCGGTGGCGGGGGTGGAGCGGCGCAGGCTCCGCCTCATCGACCGCGCCCCGGCGGCAGGACGCCACCAGGTGCCGGCCGAGCCGGGCCTCCTCCCCTGGCTGACGACCCGGCTGCGCGAACCGGTGACGTGGCGCGAGCTCGGGTACGCCCTGCTGTTCGCCGGGCTGCTGTGGCCGGTCGACGCCGTGGCGATCGTGGTCGCCCTGTTCCTGCCGCTTTCGGTGGTGGCGACGCCCTTGCTGATGGCCACGGTCGGCGACGGTCACGAGGCGAAGGTGCTCAAACAGTGGACGGTCACCACGTGGCCGACCGCGTTCGGCTCCGCTGTCCTCGGCCTGCTCCTGCTGGGCCTCGGCGCGTACGTGCTCGGCGCCACGGCAGGCGCCCGCGCCGGCCTGACCCGGCTCCTGATCTCCCCGCCCGAGGGAGAGCTGGGCGCCAAGGTGGTCGAACTCGCCCGCTCCCGCGCCCGGTTGGTGGACGCCTTCGAGGCCGAGCGGCGCCGTATCGAGCGCGACCTGCACGACGGCGCCCAACAACGCCTCGTATCCCTGTCCATGACACTGGGACTGGCCCGGCTCGACACCCCGCCGGGCCCGCTTGCCGACCAACTGGCCAAGGCACACGGTGAGGCGGGTGAAGCGCTCGCGGAGCTCCGCGAGCTCATCCAGGGCATCTACCCGAAGGTCCTCACCGACTACGGCCTGGAAGCCGCGGTCGCCGACGCCGCCGACCGCTGCGCGATCCCCGTCGACGTAGACCTGCAACTGCCGGGCCGTACGGCCCAGGCGGTCGAGTCAGCGGCGTACTTCGTGGTCCGCGAGGCACTCGCCAACATCGCGAAGCACAGCGGGGCGCGGCGCGCGCGGATAGCCGGCGGCCATCACGACGGGCGCCTGTACCTGGAGCTGCACGACGACGGCCGCGGCGGCGCGGACCCGGCGGCGGGCAGCGGCCTCACGGGGCTCGCGGACCGGGTGTCGGTCCTTGATGGCAGACTGGCCCTGACCAGTCCGCCGGGTGGGCCGACTCTGTTGCGAGTGGAGTTTCCTTGCGAGTTGACCAGGGCGGCCGACCGCTGCGCGTAGTGCTGGCCGAAGACAGCGTGCTGCTGCGCGAAGGCCTCGTCGGCCTGCTCGCCCGCGTCGGCCACGAGGTGGTGGCGGCCGTCGGGGACGCGCGGTCGCTGGTCACCGCGGTCGAGGAACACGCCCCCGACATCGTGGTCACGGACGTCCGCATGCCGCCCGCCTTCCAGGACGAGGGCCTGCACGCGGCGGTACGACTGCGCGAGCAGCGCCCCGCACTCCCGGTCCTCGTCCTCAGCCAGTACGTACAGCGGTCGTACGCCGCCGAGCTCCTGGACTCCGGCGACGGATCGGGCGTCGGCTACCTCCTCAAGGACCGCGTCGGACAGGTCGAGGAGTTCGTGGAGGCGCTGCGCAAGGTGGCGGACGGCGGGACCGTGGTCGACCCGGAGGTGGTGCGCCAGCTGCTGCGCCGCCGCCGCGACCCGCTGGAACAGCTCACTCCGCGCGAGCGCGAGGTGCTCGCGCTGATCGCCGAGGGCAAGTCGAACGGTGCGATAGCCCGGAAGCTGGTGGTGTCCGACGCGGCGGTCGGCAAGCACATCGGCAACATCCTGACGAAGCTGGACCTGCCGCAGACGGACGAGACGCACCGGAGGGTGCTGGCGGTGCTGACGTTCTTGCGGGCATGACTGCCCCGACGAACCCACGCACCTGTCGGCGGTTCGCTCTGTCGGCTTCCCCCCGTCGCCCTGACCCCGTCGGCTGCTCACCTCGTCGGCCGTTCACCTTGTCAGCGTCAGCCGTCGATGACGCTCCCGAAGCGGATGTCGTACGACGATGACGTCTCCGCGACACGCGTCAGCATCCACTCCGCCTCCCGCACCAACTCCTCCCGCTGCGCGCGCCCGAGTGGCCGCCCGAACGGCTCGATGGTGAGCACGGCGCCCCCGCTCTTCGGGTCCTCCTCCAACCGCCACACCCCCGCGAGGAACCCGTCGAGCAGGAAGACGCAGTACGAGACGTTCCCCTTCCACGTACGCCCCTTGTAGTCAGGAGGGATGACTCGGGTCCGGTCGGCGTGCGAGAGGAGGAGGTTGTCGTACTCGGGAAGGAAGCGGGGCGGGGCCGGGGTGTCGGGGTCGGGGCGCGGCGCGTCGGGCAGGTCGAAGAGCTCGACGCCGTTCTCGTCGCGGAAGGTACGCAGCCGAGGCCGGAGCCGCTCGAACACGTCACGGAGCCGGGTGAGGCGGGCCCAGGTCTGCATGTCTTTGACGGAGGCGGGGCCGAAGGCGGCGAGGTAGCGCAGGACGGCGTGGTCGAGGGACGCGGTGTCGACGGCGCCTCCGGAGGGGACTTCTCCGGAGAGGACTCCTCCGGAGGGGGCGCCTGCGGAGGGGGCGCCTGCGGAGGGGGCGCCTGCGGAGGGGGCGCCTGCGGAGGAACCGTCGCTGTCACCACCGAGCCACTGCCCGACCGTGGTGAGCGCGACCTGCCCACTGCGCCGCCACAGCCCGCGCGGGGTGACCTGGACGAGCGGCAACAGGCAGCGGTCGGCGACGGCGAGGGACTGCGGGTCGGCGTCGGGCCACCGCACGAGCAGCACTTCGCGGAGCTGCTTCATCGTGCGGGGCTCAGCCTCGACGGCCGCACGCGCGACGTCCGCGAGCTCGCTCAGATCGACACCGACCAGCCCTTTCCTGAACCCCGACAACTCCGCCTCGCGCGCGTCCTGGACGAGCGGCCGCAGCGTGCGGGCATCGGCGGCGGTGTGCAGATGGATGGTGGAGCGCAGAGTCACGATGCGAACGAGCTCACGCGTGTCGAGCAGCGCGGAGAGCTCGGCGGGATCGAAGTCCGCGAGGCGTGCGGCGAGAGCGTAGTAGGGCGGCTTGACGTTCTGCGCCTGGAGGCCGACGAGATGGGTGACGGCGTCCTTGACCGACACATCACGGGAGCGGCGCAGGAGGAGCTGCCGTTCGAGGGTGGCGCGGTTGAGAGCACGGGCTCCCAGGACGGGGCTCGTCCGGCCCGAGGTCGACGTGTTCTTCATGACCGGCACGCTAGCGGTCGTTGCGGACACATACGGTCCGCATCCCCGTGAGCCCGAGGGACCCCACGCCCTAGGAGCCTGACGCACCCCACGCGCCCCCCACGTACTGCACACACCACACGCACCCCACGCGCCCGACACACCCTTCACACCCCTCGCCCCCTTCACTCCCCTCCCCCTCACCCGCCGGGGCGCCGTCCCACCCCCCGCCACACCGGACGCATATCCTCCTCGGGTCCGGTCCGCGGAACGCGGGACCTCGCCGATCGAAGGTGGTCGCCCGCCATGACGGAGCGCCGAGCCCGCCCCGACCCGACCCCGAACAACAAGAAGCACACGTGGCGCCGAACCACACGCCCCGCGGAGGCGCCGCCCACCACGAACACCTCCCAGACAGCCCCGGACGCACCCACGTCCCCGCATCCCCCCGCGGCCGGCATCGTCGAGGCGGCCCTGTACCGCGACGGCGTCCGGGTGGCGACGCCCGCCTCCCTGGCGGACACGTTCCGCGAGCTGCGCGAGCAGCCGGACGGCATGGCGTGGATCGGCCTGGCACGCCCGACGGAGGCGGAGCTCCTCTCCCTGGCCGCCGAGTTCGACCTCCACGAGCTGGCCCTCGAAGACGCGATGGAGGCCCATCAGCGCCCCAAGCTGGAGCGCTACGGCGACACCCTCTTCGTCGTCCTCCGCGCCGCCCGCTACCTCGACGCCCCCGAGGAGGTCGACTTCGGCGAACTGCACGTGTTCGTGGGCCCCGACTTCGTCATCACGGTCCGCCACAGCGCCGCCCCCGACCTGTCCGGGGTCCGCCGCCGCATGGAGGAGAGCCCCGACCTCCTCAAACTGGGCCCGGAGGCAGTGCTCTACGCGATCCTCGACGCGGTGGTCGACGGCTACGTCCCCGTCGTCGTCGGCGTCCAGAACGACATCGACGAGATCGAGACCGAGGTCTTCCGCGGCGACCCGGAAGTCTCCCGCCGCATCTACGAACTCTCCCGCGAAATGGTCGAGTTCCAACGCGCGACCCGCCCCCTGGTCAGCATGCTGCACTCCTTGATGGCAGGCTTCGCGAAGTACGGCACGGACGAGGAACTCCAGCGCTACCTACGGGACGTCGCCGACCACGTCACCCACACCAGCGAACGCGTCGACGGCTTCCGCCAGGCTCTGGCCGACATCCTCACGGTGAACGCGACGCTGGTGACACAACAGCAGAACGCGGAGATGCGAGCACTGGCGGAGGCGGGCTTCGAACAGAACGAGGAGATCAAGAAGATCTCGTCGTGGGCAGCCATTCTGTTTGCACCCACGTTGGTGGGAACGATCTATGGGATGAACTTCGACGAGATGCCGGAGTTGCACTGGGCGCTCGGGTATCCGTTCGCGATCGGGCTGATGGCGGTGGTGTGCGTGAGCTTGTACTTCATTTTCAAGCGACGGGACTGGCTGTAGCGTCGAACACGCAACTTTCGGCCCACTTCGCGGACGCGAACGTTACCGGGCGCCCGTCTTAGCCCGCTGGGGAGAGTCTCGGGAAAGTGATGTGGACGGGCAGGGCCGCGCCACTGCACGGAAGACGCGGCCGGAGAACTGAGTCTCACGGACCGCGCCGCAGCGGGCGTGGTAGGTGATGCGTCGGCTCCGTCACGCGAAGCCACCTTCTTGGGCGTTCACGGACTTCCGTACGTAGGCGAGCCTTGGTCGTCGCGTTTCGTGCCGGCCTCCAAGAAGCTCGTGGTACAGCGGACAGGCCCATCAGTAACGATGAAACCGGCCGACGTCCAGCCCTTGAGACCGGGCAGCTTCCGGCTGCCTCCTGCTGCACGATGGGGACTACCCTGAGGTACGGACGTCCTGGACCCCGGCGGACCTGTTGTCGCTCGAACCAGATGGCTGCGGGGAGCGGACCCCTTCGTCCGATCACCTGGCCCATCCCCTGGAGGGAACGGGGCGGCCCTTCTGTCCCCTGGACAGGGCGGATCGTCCGTTCGCCGCCTCCGCCTAATGGACTCCCCTGCCGGGAGTACGGAGAGCCGGTGGTCCGGCCACATCCCATCGCTCTGCCCGGCAGGTCTCTGGAACGAGGCCTCATGCCCCAGCCCCCGTTGAACATCTACCGGCACGACAGAGGGCCCCGGGCCCTGATCACCCTCGTCGGCGAGATCGGCCTGGAGACGGTGCGGCCGATACGCACGACCTTTGAGCAGTGCCTGCGCAATGGCATGCGCACCATCGACGTCGACCTCACCCCTGTCACCTTCTGCGACTGCAGCGGCCTCAACGTCTTCATCGACATGTTCCTGCACACCGCCGCGGCCGACGGGACACTGCGCCTGCACTACCCGCCGCCCATGCTGGCCCGGATGATTGAGCTCACCGGTTCCGGCTTCTTGCTCCAGGGGCCGTCGGTCGTTTCAGGCCCGGGTTCTCCCCCTGCCGCCCTCCTCCCCACCACCCCGGCCCCGCGTGCCGTGGCGGACTTCGATACGTCGCACCGGCTGGTATCGGCCGTCCCCGCTGGCTCGGGCAGCGTGCGGTGATGGACTGGCACCGGCAGGATCCGTCACGGGCGCCTGTCGGCGACGCGTCGTCCGACATGGCCGGGGTGCGGCTACGGAGGGTGAACCGCTGGCTGGCGCAGGACATGCGCCAGGATCTGGCGGATCTGTACGTGGCATTCTGCGAGACCGAGCCCGAGGAGGAGTACCGCAGTCCCGGTCGGGAGGAGTTCCTGAACCGTCTGGCCGGTGACATCCGCCGACCGGGCTTCGCAATGATGATCGCGGAGACGGACGGCTTAGTGGGCTGTGCCTTCGGATTCCCGGTGCGCGCCGACGGCTCCTGGTGGCACGGCTTCGACGGGGCGCTGCCGCGCGCCATCGGGCAACTCACGGAGTCCGATGGTGTTTTCGCGGTCACCAACATCCTGGTCCGCCCTCATCCGCGGGACCTGGACCTGGCCCGGCGCCTGCAGGAACGACTACTCGCCGACCATCAGGCATCACTCGGGACCACCATGGTGGATCCGGCCGATCGCCCGGCCCTGAGCGCCTTGCGGTCCTGGGGGTGGCAGGACATCGGAGAGATCTGGCAGCCAGGCCTGCCCACAATGTTCCGCGTGCTGGTGCTTCCTCTCGGAGAGCGAGCCGTGGAGCGGCTGGAGGGGCTGAGTCATCACGCCTGGACCCGGTGGCCGGGATGACACGCAACAGCCGGTCGTCCCGGGTCCGCGCACTGGTCGCCGAACAGGCGGCCCGACGTCGTGCTCCGGTCGCCGTGCTGGATGTGTGCACCGCGGCGGTGGCCTCCCTGCCGGTCGGCGGGGCCGGGATGTCGGCGATGTCCCGGACCGCGGCAAGCCACCCGCTGTGCAGCACCGATGACTCCAGCGAACGGCTGGAGGAGCTGCAGCTCACACTGGGCGAGGGGCCGTGCGTGGACGCCTTCACGCACGGCGTGGCCGTCCTGACACCCGATCTCCGGACGGGTGAACTGCGGGGATGCTGGCCCGTGTTCGCCGATGCGGCTCTGGAGACCGGAGCACGTGCGGTCTTCGCGCTGCCCCTGCAGATAGGAGCGATCAGTCCTGGCGTCCTGGATCTTTATGCCCAGGACCCGATCCGGCTGACCGCGGAAGAACTGGCCGACGCACTGGCCTTCGCCGAGTTCGCGACGCTGGTCCTGCTCGACTCCCGGATCGACGCTACGGGCAATCCGCCCGACGAAGGCGCGTCCAAAAGCCACGTCTAGGACCTGGGCGGGTACCGGGCGGAGATCTCGCAGGCCACCGGCATGCTCACCGTCCAGCTCGGTGTCGGTGTCGACGAAGCCTTCGTCCGGCTGCGCGCCTACGCCTACACCCAGGGACACCGGCTCACCGTCGTGGCCGCCGACATAGTGGCTCGCCGGCTCCGCTTCTCCCCGGGCATGGACCCGCTCAGGACCGACGAGGACACCTGAGGCCCTCGCCCTGTCCGGGGAGCACTAGACGCGCTGCACTTCCCGCTCCGTGCCGACAAGACTAGTTTCGATAAAGGGTGTTGACGATGAATGAACGGCTGCTGGCCAAAACCTTCGTCGAGTTGGCGGACAATTTGGTCGCCAACTTCGACTTGATCGACTTCCTGCGCCTGCTGACCGACCGCTGTGTGGGGGTACTCGGCGCGAGTGCCGCCGGCGTACTGCTCGCGGACCTGGACGGTGAACTCCGTGTGGTGGCCGCCTCTGACGAACAAGTGCGCCTCCTTGAGCTCTTCCAGCTGCAGAACGACGAGGGCCCATGCCTGGACTGCTTCCGCGCGGGCGCCCTGGTGTCCTCTCCCGATCTACGTCAGGAGACCGCCCGCTGGCCTCGCTTCGCCGCACAGGCCCAGCTCCGTGGGTTCGGTGCGGTCCAGGCCCTGCCCATGCGGTTGCGCGACGAGGTCGTCGGCGCCTTGAACCTCTTCCGCACCACTCCAGGCCCCTTCGATCCGGTAGGCACGCCCATCGCGCAGGCCCTGGCCGACGTCGCCACCATCAGCCTCCTCCAACAACGGTCCACCCACCGCAGCACGGTCCTCAACGAGCAGTTGCAGACCGCGCTGAACAGCCGCGTACTGATCGAGCAGGCCAAGGGAAAACTCGCCGAACGCCAGGGCATCGACATGGAACAGGCATTCACCGCCCTGCGCGGCTACGCCCGCGCCCACAACCGCCGCCTGTCCGACGTAGCCCGCGCCTTCATCGACGAATCCGAGGCCCTCACCGGTCTGGGGTCCTGACCCTGGGACCGGGAGTGCCATCCGCCACTCGTGCGCCCGGGAGTTTTCGGAGGGCCGTTCTGCGCGGCGTATCTTCGGCCGAATCACTGAAGGACGCCCTCCTTCCCGCCGCTGCGGGCATCGCAGTCTCCGCCTCCGGGCCGGAGCGCACGCTCCCGGCCGCGTCCCGGTGGACCTCGCGTTCGGTACGGGCATCGCCGAGGCAACCTGCCGCTGGTGGCCGCTGCGCCACGACGAACCCGGCGGCACCGTCGTCCTCGGCCGGATCACCGACGACGACAACTCCACCTACTTCCTCAACGCCTTCAGCAGCGATGCCTGTCCCGAACTCGTCCGCGCACGCGAAGCGCGCGAGGCGCCTCTCAGTCAATGGCCTGCCCGGCCATTCGGCCTGCTCCGCGTCCCGGCCGACGGCGCCCCCACCGGTATCATCCTCGACGGTCAGCCCCGACGTCGGCGGCTGCTCCTCGCAGGCAACAGCCGCTGTGACACGCCCGGCTTCGCGCCCTCCTACCGTGCGAACCTCGACGACGGGCTCCACGACCTGCGCCTTGTCGACGGCGAGCATCCGTTCGCACGCACCCGCCTCATCGCGACCCTCGCCCGCTCTCGCGTCTACCAGGAACGCACCGCCATCAGGCCGCGCATCAACCTCGAGAAGAGGAGTCCCAACCTCACCGTCTGCCTGCCTGCGCCACCATTCTGCCCGTCTTCCGATCTCGTGAACCGAGGCGCCCCATGCACACGCCGCAGCACCCACACGACCCCGACCGTTCACAGCCGTCCGCCATGGAAGCCGTACGCCTGCGCCGACTGAACCGCTGGCAGGCCGAGGACCTGCGAGAGGACCTCGCGGACTTGTACGTGGAATGTTCCACGACTCCATCCGGTCAGGAGTTCCGCGGCCGACAGGAGTTCCTGCGCCGCCTGGCCGACCACGCACAACGGCCCGGCTTCGACATGCTGATCGCCGAGGCGGAAGCACTGGCCGGGTGTGCGTACGGAGTTCCCGTGGCGCGCGACGGATCGTGGTGGCAGGGGTTCGACGGTCCTATGCCTCAGAACCTCGAGCAACTCACGGCGTCCGGACATGTCTTCGCGATCACCGAAACCCTCATCCATCCGCATCAGCACGCCCGCGGGCTCGCCCGCCGTCTGCAGGAGCGCCTGCTCGCCGACCACCAGGCATCCCTCGGCGTCACCTTGGCCGACCAGTCCGATCACTCGGTACTCGCTGCTTTCGAAGCGTGGGGTTGGCAGGAGGTCGGGCAGATCTGCCGACAACCACCTGCGCCGACAGCCCTGCGTGTACTGGTCCTTCGGCTGGGGGAACGCACCACGGAGCGTCCTGACGGCCTGGCCCATAATGCCCGAACCCAGCGGCCCGAGTAGCTCCGCCTCCGCAGCCCGCGGGCGGAGCGTGAGGGGATGCTGCTGGCCCTTGGTCGGTATCCGCCCGGCGGGCTACCCGAGCAGGGCGCCCGACCGTGGCGACCGGGGCCGCGGCCGCGTCCCGAAGCTTGACGTCGCAGTGCTTGCGACACGTCCACCGGCAGGCCCCAGACCCTCTCACTGGAGCACGGTGCCAGAGCCATCAGCATGCCGCGTGCCTGGTCGATCACCGCACGGCTCGACAGCTCCCTGAACAACTGAGCGTCCCCGCAGGCAGTTTGACGACCTCGGCCACAGGAGCCGCGTCCACCGTCGAGGCCACAGCCTTCGACAGCCCCTGCCCCAGGGGACAACACGAGCGGCTAGCGGCGGGCGAGTTGCCTCTCACCGGCCGCACCGGGCTCGTAGGGCAGCCCGTAGTGCTTGAAGATCGCTGCCTCGTCCCCGGCGGGCAGGACGTCGTCGGTGCCGATCGAGGGGGCTGTTTTCACCAGTGTTCTGGCGTAGGCGACCTTGAGGTAGTCCGGTCCGGCGATCGCGTTGTCGAGCGGGACGAACAGCAACCGGTGCCGGGTGGGCAGTCCAGTGCGCACCGTCGCCATGGCCGGCTCGTCGGTGGTGGTGTCCACGTAGACCGCTTCGAGGACGCCTATCTTGTGCCCTTCGGTGTCGATGATGTCCCGGTCTCGCCATTCACGGATCTCCGCCGGCTGAATCATGACCTTCTCCTGTCGGGTCTCGCCTCGGTTGACACGTGCCGGGGCGTGGGTGGTCAGGTCGGCGGCGAGGTGTGGGCACGCCGCGGCGCACGGCGCAGTGCATGGTCCAGGTGTTTGGGAAACGGGTTCCCTTCGGTGGTGGCGACCAGAGCGGCGGCAACCTCCCGGAGCCTGGAATCGGTCCGCCGGGCCACCTCGGCGAGCAGGGCCCTGGCCGCCGCGCGGCGACACGGGGTCAAAGCCATCACCATGCCGCAGGCTTGGTCGATCACGGCGCGCCCGGCCATTGTCCTGCGCAACCGGCCCAGTTCTGCGCGCAGTTCGACGACGCACGGGTCCAGAGCCGCGTCCCCCCAGGCCACCTCCGCCGCCATCATCCACCGGTCTTCCTGGATCCTGACCCTCTGCTTCATGACGCCTTCCTCACCACGCACTGAATACGCCCGCCCGACGGAACCGCCGAAGGACGCTCGGGCACCGAAACTCGAATCCATCACCGGTGGTCCTGCTCGTCCCGACGATCCCGGCGCTTCCAGGGCGCCTGACGCTGTCGCCGGTAGCGGCGGTCCCAGGGATTCTCACGGTCGCCGCGGTCCCGGTGATCGCGGTACTCAAAACCACCGCTCCGGCCTCGGCTGCCCGCACGCCCCCGGCCGTAGTGCACTGCCACGAAGGTCAGCGCGGCCGCTACGGCCCACCACAGAGAGCGGAGGAAGCCGAAGCCGAAGAGGGCCACGATGAGAAGGGCGAACAGGACGATCACGGTGCGTCCCGACCGGAACGGCACCTCGCTGCCGGGGACCGGGGCCTCGCTTCGCAGCGTAGTCCTGCCAAGAGGCCGTGGATACACCCGGTCGCCGCCCGGTACTACCCCGACGCAGTGTGATGCGGTGCGGCCGGGGGGCCGAACAGGATATGGACCCCGGCCTGAATGATCCGCAGTTCGGAAGGAGTTCGCCGTAGTTCCGGTCAGCCCGCTCTCCTGCGCCGTCTCAATACGGGGTGTGCGGACATGGTCCTCGCCCACTCCCTGGCAAGTTGCTCGCCGTCCACCGTCCAGCCCTCCTACGCATCCCCATCGCCCGGCCCGGGCCCGTCGAAGGGGGCCAATCCTCAGGGTGCGCGAGCCCTCCTGGCTGCTTGTGACCTGTCCAGGGCATACGGCGAGAGCTAGCGTGCATGCTGCCGCCCTTGCCCCCGGCAGCATCCCGTCGTTGTCGCCGCCCCAGAGCGATTCCGGCCCAGGCCCGATGCACCCCGCACCGGCAGCCCTGCCGGTGTCCGTCCCGCTGCACGCATCCTTGAGCAGAAGGCGTCGATGTACGCGCTGGTCGCTCTCGCCCGCTTCGTACTGCTTGCCACGTTGAAGGGCCTGCCCCCGGGGGAGCCGCATCCCGCCACCCACATATCCGGTCGACGCTCCTGTTGCGGCTCCGACAGCCTCAACAGCCCCGCACCCGGCCCTCGACCCCACCTCACGCAAGAGACGTTGACAGGATTCATGACCGGGCGTTGACTGGCGACACGGCACAGGGCCATGCCACTCCGGACCATTCCGCGCAGCATTCCGCCTTACCCGCTTCGCCCGGACCCCGCGGATACCAGGAACCGTTCCGCGCGATCCGGAGGCCCGGCGATGCTCATATGGATTCTCCTCCTTCTGCTGATCCTGGTGATCTTCGGGTTCGGCTTCACCATGCAGATCCTCTGGTGGGTCGCGGCAATACTGCTGGCCCTCTGGGTCATCGGCTTCCTCATGCGAGGCCGCGGCGGCCGTCGCAGCAGCGGTAGCCGGCGCCGGTTCAGCCGCAGCAGCAGGTGAACTCTCGCCCAACCCACCCAGTGGACGAGCCAAGGACAGACATGAGTACTGGACGGACGTTCAGAAACAAGGCGCAGACCCTCAAGGGCCGGATCACCGAACGTCTCGGCCGGACCACCCGCAACAGGCGACTGCAGCGCGAGGGCAGGGCCGACCGGACCTCGGGAAACCTGAAGCAGTCCGGCAGCAAGATCAAGAATGCCTTCCGCCACTGACCACCAACGGCCCCGGGTGGCACTCACGGCGCGTGGATGCCACCCGGAGGCACCAACAGGACACACAACTCAAAAAAGGCTAGAAGAGGTTGAGAAAAGTGAAGCACAGCAGCGTACGAGGCCCGAGCCGCAGAGGGCAGCCGTGATCACCGCTGTGATCATCGCCGTGGTGGTCATCGCGGCGGGTGCCCTCCCCCTCAGGGGACGCACTCGGGCTCCCGGCGGCAGCAGGCGCAGCCTGCAGCAGCGATTCGGCCCCGAGTATCGGCAGTCCGTCGACCGCCACCACGGTGACCTCAAAGCGGCCGAGCGAGAACTCGGCGAGCGCGTCAAGCGTCACCTATCGCTCCTCGAGCTGACGCTGCCACCCGAGGTCCGCGCACACTACGCGGTCCAGTGGGCGGGTCTCCAGGAGCAGTTCGTCGAGTCACCGCACAAGGCTGTCATCGAAGCCGACGCGCTCCTCGCACGGCTGGCAGAGGACCGTGGCTACCCCGACGGCGACCAGTTCGAGGAGCAACTCGCCGCGCTCTCCGTCCACCACGCCCACTACGTCCACGGCTACCGCAGCCTGCACACGGCCGCCCGTGACCAGAGGGGCACCGAGGAGATGCGGGAGGCCATGATCGAAGCCCGCCCCCTCTTCGAGGCGTTGGCCACCGATCAGTCGGCGGGCTCGCACCGGCGCCGTCCGCAATTCCCCGACGCTCGCGGCCACACTCCGGGAACACAGAGTCGACACCACGCGAAGGGAAACGGCACACGATGACGTACGACCAGGAACGCGCACAACAGCCCCGGGCCGATAGGCCGAACCTCGCCGAGCAACATGCCTTGCAGCCGCACCGCTCCGATTCGGCTCGCACACCCGATCAGCCGGTCACCAGCGCCACCGACCCCGACCACACCCCCAGCCTCGTGTTTCTCCCCCAAAGCGATCGGGACAAGCTCACCGTCCGGCTCCAGCAGGCCCTCAACACCTTCGTGGAGAGCCCACGACAAGCGCTGGAGGAGGCCGACGACGTCTTCGACGAAGCCGTCACCCAGCTGACCGCGACCCTCGCCGAGCGGCACCGTGTCCTCCGTGCAGGCTGGCGGGGCCAGGACACCGAAGCCCAGACGGAGGAACTGCGGCTCGCGCTGAGGCAGTACAAGGAGACCACTGAGTTGCTGCTGCGCGTGTAGCGCCCGCCGGTCGGCAAAGCTGCCACCCCTCGGGGAGCACAGCCGCCGGGGGTCCACCGGCGTGCTTCCCCGGCACCCCGGAGCGCGGCGTGTTTCCCGCGAGGTGGGACGGCCAACGGGGAGAGTCGCCGGATCCAGTGGGCGATCAGCAGCCGCGGCGCCAATTGGCTGAAGAAGGCGACGGATATGCCGGCCGCCCGGGGCGCGGACTCGTCGATGGCCTCCACCAGGAGAGCGTGCAGCGTACGGGTGGCGAAGTCGAGCGAATCGACCTGCGACGCGGCCAGGCACAGCACCGATCGGTCGACCGCATCGAAGCCGTCCCACACCTGCGACAGCGGCGCTTCGCGCAGCAGCAGTTGGGCGGCCTGTCGGGCCGGCCGCACCGCGCGGACAGGGCCGAGGCCGGATGGCGGGGCCTTCGTCAGGACGAAGTCACGCATCTCGTCGAGGTGCTGGAGCGTGGCGTCGGCCACTGCCGCTCGGTACCAGGCGGGCAGCGTCCGCACCTCTTCCAGCGCGAGCTCGTCCCGGGTGAGCGCCGGGCCGTCCAGTATCCGGTGGGTCAATTTGATGCTCAAGTCGACCTGGTGCGCGCTGTAGCCGGACCGGCGGACGTGACCGACGAGATGGGGAAGACTCAGGTACGGAAAGAGAGTTGCCTCGGCGACCGGCGGAAAGAGCGGCAAGAGATCCATGCCATCCGTCCTGAGGAGCTCACAAGGCGTACTCGGCCTTGTGAGCTCCTCACTCTTCATGGAGCTGGAGCGATTCGACTGCTACGGCCGATCGGCCCGCCGCGATGTCAGAAGAAGGGTCCGCGTTCCTCGCGATGTGGTTGTAGGCCGTAAACGAGCCGATGACCTGGAGTTCGTCCATCTCACGTACCGGACTTCAATTTCCGGCCTCGAATCCGCCCGCCATGCACGCGGTCAGCGTGGTGCCGTCGGCCGGGTCGATGAGGATGAACGAGCCGGTGCGGCGCGAGTCCGTGTACGAGTCGAGGGGCAGCGGCTCGGCGGTGCGCAGGCGCACCCGGCCGATGTCGTTGGCGACGAGGCGGCCCGGGTGCGGATGCAGGGACAGGTCGTCGAGCGTGAGCCGGGACGGGATGTCCTTGACGATCGCCTTGACCGTGCGCGTGCCGTGTTTGAGCAGCACCCGGTGTCCGACGGTCAGCGGGGCGTCGGCCACGTGGCAGACGGTCGCCGTCACGTCCTGCGTGAGGGACGGCGCGGCCGCGATCGGCACGATCAGGTCTCCGCGCGAGACGTCGACGTCGTCCTGGAGCAGGACCGTCACCGACTGCGTCGTCCACGCCGCGTCGACCGGCTCGCCCAGCAGGTCGATGCCGGAGATCTTCGTGGTCCGGCCGGACGGCAGGACGGTGACCTCCTCGCCGACACGGAACGTACCGGCGACGACCCTGCCCGCGTAGCCGCGGTAGTCCGGGTGGTCGGCGGTCTGCGGCCGGATCACGTACTGCACGGGCAGCCGGGCGGAACCGGGCGCCGCGTCCTGGCCGACGGACACGGTCTCCAGGTGTTCCAGGACGGTCGGGCCGCCGTACCAGTCCATGTTCGAGGACGGCTCCACCACGTTGTCCCCAGCCAGCGCCGAGATCGGGATCGCGGTGACCTCGGGGACGCCGAGCCCGGTCGCGTACGCCGTGAACTCCTCGGCGATCGCGGCGAAGACGGACTCCTGGTAGCCGACGAGGTCCATCTTGTTGACCGCCAGGACGACGTGCGGGACGCGCAGCAGCGCGGCCACCGCTGCGTGCCTGCGGGTCTGCTCGATGACGCCGTTGCGGGCGTCGACGAGGACGACGGCGAGGTCGGCCGTGGAGGCGCCGGTGACCATGTTGCGGGTGTACTGCACGTGGCCGGGGGTGTCGGCGAGGATGAAGCGGCGCCGGGGGGTGGCGAAGTAGCGGTAGGCGACGTCGATGGTGATGCCCTGCTCGCGCTCGGCGCGCAGGCCGTCGGTGAGGAGGGCGAGGTCGGGGGCTCCGGCGCCGCGGCTGGCGGAGGCGCGCTCGACGGCCTCCAGCTGGTCGGTGAGGACCGACTTGGAGTCGTGGAGGAGGCGGCCCACCAGGGTGGACTTGCCGTCGTCGACGGAACCGGCGGTGGCGAACCGCAGCAGGGTGGTGGCCGACAACTGCTCGGTGGAGAGCGGCTTCACCGGCTCGGTGGTGCTGTTGCTCATGGTTAGAAGTACCCCTCGCGCTTGCGGTCTTCCATCGCGGCCTCGGACATCTTGTCGTCGGCGCGGGTCGCGCCGCGCTCGGTCAGCCGGGACGCGGCGATCTCCGTGATGACGGCGTCCAGCGTGGTGGCGTCGGAGTCCACCGCGCCGGTGCACGACATGTCGCCGACCGTGCGGTAGCGCACGAGCCGCCGCTCGACCGTCTCGCCCTCCCTCGGCCCGCCCCACTCACCCGCCGTCAGCCACATCCCCGAGCGGCGGAACACCTCACGCTCATGGGCGAAGTAGATGCCGGGAAGCTCGATGTCCTCACGGGCGATGTACTGCCACACATCCAGCTCGGTCCAGTTCGACAGCGGGAACACACGCACGTGCTCACCCGGCGCGTGCCGACCGTTGTAGAGCTGCCACAACTCGGGGCGCTGACGGCGCGGGTCCCACTGCGAGAACTCATCCCGCAGCGAGAACACCCGCTCCTTCGCACGGGCCTTCTCCTCGTCACGGCGGCCCCCGCCGAAGACCGCGTCGAACCGCTCACTCTGGATCTTCTCCGTCAGCGGCAGCGTCTGGAGCGGGTTACGGGTGCCGTCAGGACGCTCCTTCAGCACACCCCGGTCGATGTACTCCTGCACCGAGGCGACATGCAGACGCAACCCGTGCTCAGCCACCACACGGTCGCGGTACTCCAGCACCTCGGGAAAGTTGTGTCCCGTGTCCACGTGCAGCAGCGCGAACGGTACCGGCGCCGGAGTGAACGCCTTCAGCGCCAGATGCAGCATCAGGATGGAGTCCTTGCCGCCGGAGAACAGGATCACCGGGTTCTCGAACTCCCCCGCCACCTCGCGCAGGATGTGCACCGCCTCCGACTCCAGCACGTCCAGGTGCGAGAGGTGGGGCGCGCCGCCGGTCGGCAACCCCGCGGTCGTTGACGCAACCGTGGTCATATCAGCCCCCGTTCGCTGAGCATGAGGTGGACGCCGTCCGCCGAGACCGAGACCGGCTCGCGGTGCGTGTGCAGGCGCAGATCGGGGCGCTCGGGTGCCTCGTACGGGTCGTCCACCCCGGTCAGGCCCCGCATCGCACCGGCGGCCTGCTTGGCGTACAGACCCTTCACATCCCGCATTGAGCACACCTCCACGGGCGCCGCGACATGGATCTCCAGATACGGGATGCGCGCGAGGTCGTGGCGGAGCCGGACACTCTCGCGGTTGGCCCGGTAGGGCGCGATGACCGGTACCAGCACGATGACGCCGTTGCGGGCGAGCACCTCGGCGACCATGCCGATCCGCCGTACGTGCGTGTCGCGGTCCTCGCGGGAGAAGCCGAGCCCCGCCGAGAGGTTCGAGCGGACCTCGTCCCCGTCGAGGACCTCCACCCGGTGCCCCTCCGCCCGCAGCCGGGTGGCCAGTTCCCGGGCGACGCTGCTCTTCCCCGCGCTGGGCAGTCCGGTGAGCCAGACCGTGCAGCCGGTGCGGTGGCGTACCCGGGCCGACGGAGGGGAGGCGACGACGACCGGCGACTCCTCCGGAGCGGAGGGGAGGCTGTCGGACCGCACGGCCGCCGGGCCGACGTCGGTTCGTACGTCCGACGGGCCGCCGTCGGTTCGCGCGGCGCAGAAGATCGACCGTGCGATACCCGCGGCCTGCTGCCGGATCTCCGGGACGGCCGTGGTCTCCCACAGTTCGCCGCGCCGGTGCGCGCCGAGCGTCCACAGCGAGCGGTACCCGTCGCGGGACCGCAGCTGTCCCCCGGGGGTGCCGGCGAGCCCGATGCCCAGAGGGCCGGGGACGGCAAGGCCGGACGACAGCAGGCAGGACAGCAGGGGGTCGTCGGAATCGGCCGGGCGGAGACCCGGCCCGGAACAGTCCACCACCCAGCCGACCCGTACGGGTGCCGAGCCCGCCGGTGTGACGGTCAGCGCGTCCGGATCGATCCGGGTTCCGGCGGCGTCGCCCACGTGCAGGCGCAGCCGCCGGGCAGTCCTGAGCCGGGCGACCGCCTCCGCCGTCTCCGGGGCCATCCGGTGCCGGAGCACGTTCCACCGGGGCCGGTCGGTGCGCAGGAACTCCGCTCGCTGCTCCTCCCCCAGCGCGCTCCACAGGCCGGGGGTGAGCGGCCGCAGGCCGTCGACGGCCGGACGCCAGTCGCCGTGTGCGTGCGTCACCTGCCGGATGTGCCGCAGGACCGCCGCACGCAGCGGGCGCAGCGGCAGGCCCTCCAGGGGTTCGGCCGGTGTCACGGGCGGCAGCGGCGCGACGGCGTGGGCGTGGGGCAGCAGGCCGTGGCGGGACAGAACGTTGATGGTGCGGCCGGTGCGGGCGGTGCGGCTGGTGCGACCGGGACTGCCAGGGCCGCCAGGACCGCCAGGGCTGCCCGGGTTGCCCGGGCGGGCGAGCGTCAAGGCGACGTCCACGGCGGTGAGGCCGCTGCCGACGAGCAGGACGTCCGCGTCGTCCGCGAGCGGACCCGCCAGCGCGTCGGGAGCCCAGGGGTCGCTCACGAACCGCTTGGACGCGCGGAGTTCGGGCGACGCCCACGGGGAGCGGCCGGCCAACGGGCCGGTCGCGAGCACCACGCTGTCGGCGGTGAGGCGGGTGCCGTCAGCGAGGGTCAGCCGGGCGCGGTCGCCGTGCCAGGCGCAGGCCGTCGCGCGGGTGTGCAGCCGCCGGTACGTCACCAGGCCGCCCGCCCGTGCGACGGAGGCGGCCGACGTGGCGGCGAGGTAGTCGCCGTAGTGGCGCCGGGGGACGAAGGAGCGGGCGGTCGCGGTGGCGTCGCGGTGCAGGACGAGCCAGTCGACGAAGTGGTCGGGTCGGTCCGGGAAGCAACTCATGCCTCCGGCGGGCACATTGAGGAGGTGCCGCGGGTCGTCGGTGGCGAAGGCCACGCCCGCGCCGGTCCGCGGGTTCGGGTCGACCAGCGTGATCCGCACCGCCCGGCGGCGCCGGACCGCCTCGTCGGCGGCGTGGATGACGACCATGGCTCCGGCCGCTCCTGCGCCCACCACCACGAGTCTGTGCGGGACATGTGCGCGTGTGCTGGAGAGCATCTGCACCTCCGCGAGGGATTGTCCACCAATTCGATAGGTTATATGTCAGGGGGTGGACCCAGCGCTCCCTACGGACCGTCAAATGTCGGGAAGTAGCGGCCAGTTGACCGAAAGCGGCCTGGCGCGGCCCCGACCGACCCACGGAGGCTGGTGCGTATGCGGATCACGGCCCGGACGGACTACGCGATACGGGCGATGGCCGAACTCGCGCGCAGTCCGCAGTCACCGCAGAAGGCCGAGCAGCTGTCCGAGTCCCAGGGCATACCGGTGCGATTCCTGCTGTCGATCCTGCGTGAGCTGCGTCAGCACCGTCTCGTGCACAGCAGTCGCGGCCCCGACGGGGGGTACCGGCTCGCCAGGCCGCCGGAGGAGATATCCATCGCCGACATCATCCGGGCCATCGACGGTTCGTTGGCGAACTTCCGCGATCTCAAGCTCAGCGACCTCAGCTACCCGGGCGCTGCGGCCGCGCTGCCGGACGTGTGGCGTGCGGTGCGGGTGAGCCTTCGCCAGGTCCTGGAACGGGTGACGCTCGCCGACCTGGCGGTCGGCGAGCTGCCACCCTCGGTCCAGCAGCAGGCACAGGAGTACCGGGAGGACGTCAGGTACCCGCCCTCCTAGCCCACCGCCCGGGCCGGGCTCAGGCCACCGCCCGCCCAGGCGTCACGCCGCCTCGTCCTCGCGGCGTGCCCCCGCTACCGTCTCCCGGCGTCCCCCGCGGTGCTGGCCGGACGCTCCGGACTGCCGGGTGCGTCCGGCGTGCCCGGGGATCAGGCGCAGGTGACGTCGGTGGCGGCCGGAGGGTGGTGGAGTCTCTGCGTCCAAACGGCTCTCGATCCGGTCCATACCGATCAGCAGCAGCCCCATGACCGGCAACAACAAGAGAGCAACAACTAACATCTGCGGCAACCTCCCCGCGGCGTCCCCTCCCGGTTGCCCTTCTCCGGCGCCTTCACCGGTCCCGGGATGTGAAGGTCCCGCAACGCTGCCCGGGCGGCCCCACCCGGCAGGGGTGACGGCGGGGGAACCACGTTTCATCCGCGCCGACGCGAGCATGCGGCTACCACGCGTTACAGAGAGCACTGAGCCGATGCCGCTTGCGGCGGAGAGGAACCGCGCGATGACCGACAGAGTCCCGGCCCCGGGGAACCCGAACAGCCACATCGCCGTCGCCCGCATCCTGGACTGTGCGGTGGAGGGCAGCGACGGACCGATCGGCAAGGTGGACCCGGTCTCGGAGGAAGTGGCACCCGACCACATCGTCGTCGACACCGGCGGGACGCTCCTGAGCAAGAAGGTCCTGCTGCCCCTCTGGGTCGTCTCGCACGTCGACGAGTCGACCCGTACTCTCCACGTGCCCCACACGAAGGACCACGTCAGGGACGCCCCGCCATTCGACAGGGACCTGCGGGTCACCGATCCCGGCTACCGGGCGCGCATCGACGCGCACTACGCCGGACATCCCGGAAGCTGACTCCCCGCCGAACCGGGACGGCCGAAAGAAACCTATAGTTTCCGGGTGTATTCGCGAATAGACCACAGCATGGAGCGCGCCGCGTGGCGTCGGCCACGGGTGCTCCTGTGGGCCGGGGCGGGGGTGATGGCCCTCGGGATGCTCATCGCCCTGGAGGTCGCCGCACGTCACTACGGCGGCGTGCCGGGCCCCCTCACCAACCAGGCGCGCGAAGTGCTGTTCCCGCCCAAACCGGGGCCGCTCTACGGCGGCCTCGCCCTGATGATGGTGGTGCTCACCTGGCGGCAGAGATTCATCGCCGCCGGTGCCGCGATCGGCATCGACGCCGTCTTCGTGCTGGTGCGGTGGGCGGTCGACGCCGACGTGCCGGAGGGGCAGTTCTTCGGCAACGGCGCCCTCTGGGCCATGCTGGGCTGCGCGGTCTTCGCGATCACCCGCCGTACCGGCGAGCAGCGCGTCCTGCTCCTGAAGGGCGTCGGTCTGGGCCTGCTCCTCGTGGCCGGCCGCAAGACCGGTGACACCTGGCTGCTCGTCACGGCCAAGACCCGCCCGACCGTCCTCGACCCGTACGTGGCGGTCGCCGACCACGCCCTGGGCAATCCGTCGTGGCTGGCGGGCCGGCTCCTCGACGCGAGCGGCCCGGTCGTCAGGCACGTGACGGACCTCGTCTACGCACAGCTCGCGGTCGCCGCGGTCGTCGTCGCCCTGTACCAGCTGCGCAACGTGTCCACCGAGGGCCGCTTCCCGCGCCACCACCTGGTGCGCACGTTCTTGCTGATCGGCGTCGTCGGGCCCGCCTTCTACATGATCTTCCCGGTGGTCGGGCCGATCTTCGCGTACGGCCCCGGCACCTCCGGCACCGGCGGTCTCCAGTGGGCGGTGGCCGACCTGTGGCCGCACACTCCGTTGCGGATCTCCGTCCCGCACCCGGTGCCGTACGACGGGATCACCCCCCGCAACTGCATGCCCAGCCTGCACACCGCGTGGGCCACCGCGATCTTCATCCACTCTCGCAAGGGACCGCGCCTGCTCCGGTACGCGGGCACCTTCTGGCTCGTCGCGACCCTCACGGCCACCCTGGGCTTCGGCTACCACTACGGCGTGGATCTCCTCGCGGGCGTGGTGTTCTCGCTCACGGTCGAGGCGGGTCTGCGCACGTACGACCGCGGCTGGGACCGGTCCGGGATCCGGCTGGTCGCCCACGGCACCGCCGTGTTCGCCGCGCTCCTCGCCTCGTACCGCTTCCTGCCGGTGGAGATGGCCGAACACCCGTGGGTGGCCGGCCCCCTCGTCGTCCTCGCGATGCTGTCGGTGATCTACGTCTATGTGCGGACCACCCGGGTGTGGGACGCGCAGCCCGAGCCGGTGCGGCTGCCCCGGCAGGCGGGGCCCGTGCCGGACTCCCGGACGCAGCCGCCCGCGCCCGAGCTCGTGTGAGTCACGCGGCGGGCGGCCTGTCGTGCCGCAGGTCGGCGAAGAGCCGGGGCGCCTTCTTCGGGTCCCACTTCAGGACGTTGCCCTTCGACGTGGGGATGCCGATGCCGGACACGGGCACGTTGAGCCGTCTGCCGTGGCCGCCCGAGACGCTCTGCACCGCGCGGAACATCCGGCTCAGATCGCGCAGGCTCATGTCCTCGTCGACGATGAGCGTGTCGAGTCCGGCCTGCGCGGCCGGGCCGATCTCCGTGGGGTCGAAGAGCGTGTCGGGGCGGGCGGCCTGGTGGGCGAGGGTCGACAGGAGCTTCTGCTGGTTCTTCGACCGGCCCAGGTCGCCCTCCCGCTCCTGGTGGCGCTGGCGCACGTAGGCGAGCGCCTGCCTGCCGTTCAGGGTGTGGCAGCCCTTGCGCAGGTCGGCGCCCGACTTCTCGTCCTTGATGTCGCGGTCCAGGCACATCCGTACGCCGCCGATGGCATCGACGATGTTCACGAACCCGGCGAAGCCGATCTCCGCGTAGTGGTCGATGCGCAGGCCGGTGTTGCGCTCGACGGTGTGCGCGAGGAGCTCGGGGCCGCCGTAGGAGAAGGCGGCGTTCAGCTTGTCCCCCTCCGGCCGCTTCGTCTTGCCCGTCGTCGTGTCGAGGCGGCCGGGCAGGGTGACCCAGGAGTCGCGCGGCAGGCTGACCATCGTCGCGCCGTTGGCCCCGGTGTGCAGCAGCATCATCGAGTCGGTGCGCCGCCCGCCGCCCCCGCCCGCGTGCAGCTCCTTCACGTCGTCCGCGGAGAGCCCGTCGCGGCTGTCCGAGCCCACGACGAGGTAGTTCGTGCCCGCGCCGGGCGGCGGACGGTCGCCGTACGCGCCGAGGTCGACGTCGCGCCGGAGCCGGGTCTCGGCCCAGCCGTACGTGCCGCCCGCCGCGACGACCGCGGCGGCCAGCAGGACGAGCAGGGTCCGCCGCAGCCTCCGGCGCTTCTTCGGCCTGCGGGCGTGGGCGCGCCGGGGCCCGTAGCGGGAACTGGGGCGCTCGGCGAACCGCTCCCGCGTGACCGTGGGGTCCGTCTCCGTCATGTCCGGCTCCCTCGCAGAGTCATGTCCGGCTCCCTTGCAGACTCGGCCGCTCCTCCTCGGGCGGCGACGGGGGCGGCGCCTCGACCAGATAGGGGTCGGCCGTGCCCGCCCGTTTCATGCTGTGCCACTTCAGGCGGGTGCCGAGCAGCGCCGTGATCACGGAGTGGATGACGACCAGGTACATCAGCTGCCGGTAGACGAGCTGCTGCAGCGGCAGGGCCCACAGCACCCGCAGCCGTTCGCGGTCGAGCCGCAGCGCGTACGCCGCGGTGACCAGCTGCACGGAGAGGAACCCGAACCAGACGAGTGCGGCCTCCACGGGGTCGCGGAACACCGCGCCGAACAGGGCGAACAGGTCGACGACCGGCGCGCACAGCGGCAGCACGATCTGGAACAGCGTGACGTAGAGCGCCACGCGGCGGCCGAAGCGTCCGGCAGGACCGAGCTCCGTCAGCGCGCCGCGGTGCTTCCACATCGACTGGAGGGTGCCGTAGCACCAGCGGTAGCGCTGGCGCCACAGCTGCCGGATGGTGGTCGGCACCTCGGTCCAGGCGACCGCCGACTCCGCGTACACGACGCGCCAGCCGGCCCGCCAGAGCGCCATCGTGAGGTCGGTGTCCTCGGCGAGCGTCTCGTCGCTGACACCGCCGACGCCCATCAGCGCGTCCCTGCGGAAGGCGCCGATCGCCCCCGGCACGGTCGGCATGCACTCCAGGACCTCGAACATCCGCCGGTCGAGGTTGAAGCCGAGGACGTACTCCAGGTGCTGCCACTTGCCGAGGAGTCGGCGCCGGTTGCCGACCTTGGTGTTGCCGCTGACCGCGCCGACCGCCGGGTGGGCGAGCGGCTGGACGAGGCGGGCCAGCGCCTCGGGCTCGAAGATGGTGTCCGCGTCGACCATGACGACGATGTCGTGCCGTGCGTACGCCAGGCCGGTGTTGAGGGCGCTGGGCTTGCCGCCGTTGGGCTGCCGGATCACCGTCACCCGCGGGTCGTCGATGTCCTCGGCGATGTCGGCGGTGGCGTCGGTCGAGCCGTCGTCGACGACGATGATCTGGAAGTGCGGGTAGGTCGAGGCGAGCAGCGAGTACACGGTGGAGGCGATGCCTGCCTCCTCGTTGTACGCGGGCACCAGGACCGTCACCGGGTCCCGCACCTCGCGCAGCCGGGGCGCTCCCGGCCTGTACCGGTGCAGCCTGCGCACGTGGAGCCGGGCGAACACCGCGAACAGGAGCATGCGCAGGACGCCGAGCACACCGGTGAGGGTGAGCGCCCACACCATCACGGTGAGGAAGGCGTGCCCGAGCTGCTGCGTCCACACCAGGCCCTCGCCCTTGACCTCCTGCGCGACCGGGACCTCGTCGTTGAACGAGGTCCTGCCGAGGCCGCCGCTGATGGTGGTGAACCGCTTCACGCGGTGGTCCCGCAGCAGGTCCTGGGCCTCGTGGTAGCCGAGGTCGGTCTGGCTGTGCTGGGTCACCACGCCCCGCCACGGCTTGCGGTCCTTGTGGTCCGACGCGACCACCAGGTAGCCCTGGCCCGCCGCCCGCTTCGCGGCGGGCCACTGGGGGCCGCAGAGCGTGTCCGCGGCCGTGGTGTGCGGCAGCCGCAGCAGGGTGGTGTTGATGCCTGCCGTGCCCGCGAGCGCGGTCTGGGTGAGGGACAGTTCGAGGCGTGCGCGCAGCGGCGACGCGACGCCGAGGTCACCGCCGCTGTACGTGTACGAGCCGATCTCGTGGCCCTCGTACAGGATCCGCCGCATCAGCTCCGGGTGTTCGGCGGCGTCCTTCCCGTACACGAAGAAGGTGGCGCGCGCGTGGTGTCTGCGCAGCAGATCGAGCAGGCGCGGCGTCCACACGGGGTCGGGGCCGCCGTCGAAGGTGATCGCGGCGGTTCCCGGGGGCATGGCCGCGGTGGTGACTCCGTTCGGGCCGAACCGCAGCAGCGGCTTCCCGTCGTCGGCGTCGCGCGGGATCGGGCGGGTGCAGGGCGGTTTGACGCGCGCGGCGTCGACCTGGTGGGTCGTCCAGCCCTCGAAGAGGAGGGCGACGGCGACCACCAGGAGGACGAGCAGGAGCACGAGCCAGTGTCCGCGTGGGGGGCGGCGGACAGCGGCGCGCCGGCTCACTGCTCCGCGCCTCCGGCCGGCGGCCTGCCGGATCTGCCGGTGGGCGGGCGGTGGCGGTCGCCGCCGTCGCTGTCGCTGTCGCGCGCGCTCGTACGCGTGGTCGTGCCCGCGTCCGTGGCCGTGTCCCCGGTCGTGTTCGTGCTGGTTCCGTCCGTGCTGGTTCCGTTCGTACTCGGCGGGTGCGTGCCGACGGGGTTGCGGAGGCCGCCGGCCAGCGCGCCGACGAACAGCAGATAGCCGAGGCAGGCGCAGCCGACGAGCAGCGCCATGCCTTGCAGCGTGCGCCTGCGCAAGCCCGACTCGTCGATGAAGACGCGGAGTTGTGGCTCGGCGGCGGCTGTGGGGCAGGGGTCGGTGGACGGCCATCGCCCGTCGTGCGGTGTGCCGGCTATGTGGGGGGTGCCTTGCACTGGTGCTCCTGATCTGCGGCCGCGCGAGCGCGACTCTTTGTATGTGGGGGTCCCCGACCCTACTCGGGCACCCACGGCCCGGGGCAACAGGCCGATCGGGAAGGCCAGTCGGGGCGAAAAGGCGCAGATCGGCCCAGACGGGCCGGTGCAGATCAGGTCAGACGGAACCTGAGGCGACAGATCGCCGCGTTCGTGTTTCTGCGCACAGCGCGGGCGACGACCGCGCCGCGCCGGTTCTGCAGGATCCGCTGCCAGAGGCGGGCCGGCTCGGTCTCGGGGATCAGGACCGTGACCCGGGCGCCGGGGTGGGTCTCGTGGACCTTCCTGACGTACGCCGCGACGGGACCGCCGACGGTGCGGTGCGCGGAGGGGAGTTCGACGAGGTCGACGCCGGGGTTCCAGAGCTCCCAGTCGCGGCGCAGCGCGGCCGCGCTCTCGCGGTCCGCGGGCTCGTCGTACGTCACGGTCACCGCGCGCACCTCGTCGCCGAGCGAGACCGCCGTGTTCAGCGCCTCGCAGGTCAGCTTCGAGAGACCGACGACCGGGACGATGACCAACGAGCGTGCGCGGCAGGGGGGTTCGGGCACGCGGCCGATGCCGAGCCGTTCACCGATCCGCGTGTAGGCGCGGTGGACCGTCTCGAAGGCGAGCACGAGCAGCGGCAGCGCGATCACGATCAGCCAGGCACCGTCGTGGAACTTGGTGGCGGTCACGACGACCGCGCCGACGCCGGTGAGCAGCGCGCCCGCGCCGTTGAGCAACGCTTTGCCGCGCCAGTTCGTGCCGCGTTCGCGCCGCCAGTGCAGCACCATGCCGGTCTGCGCGACGGTGAAGCCGATGAAGACGCCGATCGCGAAGAGCGGCACGAGGGTGTTGGTGTCGCCGCCGGAGAACAGCAGCAGCGCGGCCGAGACGGCGGCGAGCGCGAGCACACCGTGCCGGTGCACCTGCCGGTCGGCCTTCAGCGCGAAGACGTGCGGGACGAAGTTGTCGCGGGCGAGCAGTTCGAGCAGGACGGGCAGGCCGCCGAAGGAGGTGTTGGCGGAGAGCGCGAGCAGCACCGCCGTGGCGAACTGGACGACGTAGAAAGCCCAGTTGTGGCCGAGGGAGGCGTCCGCGAGCTGGGCGAGGACGGTGACGCCGTCGGCGGGCCGCAGCTCGAAGCGGGAGATGAGCACGGCGAGGCCGATCAGCATCGTGCCGAGCAGCCCGCCGAGGACGACCTCCGCGTGCTGGGCGCGCCTCGCCCTCGGCTCGCGGAACGACGGCACGGCGTTCGCGATGGCCTCGACGCCGGTCAGTGCCGAGCAGCCGGACGCGAAGGCCTTGAGCAGGAGCAGGGCGCCGACCGTCGTGGCGTTGTCGGCGACGACGGAGGCATGGCCGTCGGCGGCGGCGGTCGAGACCGGCCCGCTCCGGAAGAGACCGACGGCGATCAGGGTGAGGATCGCGACGACGAAGACGGCGGTGGGGGCGATGAACACCTTCGCGGACTCGACGATGCCGCGCAGGTTCACCGCGGTGATCAGGGCGAGCACCGCGAGGCAGATCACCAGCCGGTCGCCGTACAGCTCCGGAATGGCGGAGGTCAGCGCGGCGACACCGGCGGTGACGGCCACGGCGACGTTCAGTACGTAGTCGAGGACGAGGGAGGCCGCGGCGACCAGGCTCGTGCGGCGTCCCAGGTGCCGCTTGGCCACGGCGTAGGAGCCGCCGCCGTCCGGGAACGCGGCGATCACCTGCCGGTACGAGGCGACGAGTACGGCGAGCAGGACCGCGATGGCGAGGGTGACGGGGAGGGTGAAGCCGAGGCCGTGGCCGCCCGCCGCGGCGAGCACGAGGACGATCGCCTCGGGCCCGTACGCCACGGACGCCATCGCGTCGAGGGAGAGCGCGGCGAGCCCCGTCAGGGCGGTGAGCCGGTGCTTCTCGCCGGGGTCCGGGGCCGCCTGCGCGCTCTCGGCGACGGCGGACCTTGCAGTCAGGAGGGACATGCGCCCAGGTTCCGTCCCCCGGCGACACGCGCAGGCCGTCCCTTACGGACCCTTCATGCCGCGGCGGCGATTCCTGACGGGGTTCTGACGATCAGGGGCACTGGAAGTAGCAGTGGGTGGTCGTGCCCAGGGCCGGGTCGGTGTGGACGCGGACGAGGTCGGTGAGCACGTGCACCATGAGGAGGCCCCGGCCCCCGTACTGGTCCATGGCCGGGGGACGGCGGCCCGCGAGCGGGTCGGTGAGGACGCCCGCGTCACGGACCTCGCAGACGACGTGGCCGTCCTCGGCCCAGACCCGCAGCGCGCCCGTGCCCCCGCCGTGCACCACGCTGTTGGTCGTCAGCTCGGAGACGACCAGGGCGAAGTCCTGCAGCCGGGCCTCGGGCATGCCGAGCTCGGTCGCGCGGAGGATGGCGAGATGCCGTACGTCGGACAGTGACTGTCTCGCGTACGCCGCCTGCGGGACGTCGTCGGGGGCCGTCAGGGGCTGGTTGTAGCGGGAGACCACCGCTTCGGGCGCGTACGCGGCGCTGGGGTCCGTCCGGCCTGCGCGGATGACCGTGGGGTGGGTGGCGTGGGCGTCGGCCAGGACCGTTTCTGCCAGGCCCGCCTCGTCGTAGGGGCAGAGAATCGTTGCTTCACGGCCCTGGAACGCCAGGTTGATCAGTGCCTCGTGCTGTGCGCAGGCCGGGTACTCCGTCGGGGTGCGCCCGGCCCAGATGGGTTCGCCGATGATGCGCGCCCGCCGGTCGGGGTGGGCGTCGGCGAAGGCCCGCAGCACGCGCGGGATGATCCGGCCCGGGTTGCGTCCGGCCTGCTCCATGTCGAGCAGCCGCACCTGGCCGGCCCGCTCCCCCAGCGCGTCCCTGATGAGCGCCAGATTGGCCTCGGGGACCGCCACGGCCACCGCCTCGCCCGCGTCGAGCCCTTCACGGACGAACGGCACGGTGCCCGCCACGTACTCCTCCGGGCCCCGGTAGAACAGCGCCGGGTGGACGAAGGACTCGGTCTGGGTCGGGGCACTCATGGGCGGCGGACACCTCGCTTGCCGGCGGCTCGGGCCGGAGCGGCTCCGGCGGGCGGGTGGCCCATTATCCCCCACGTGGCTCGAACCGGCGGTGAGTTGAAGTGGAACGAGGGCGCCCGTGGCCCGTGCTACAGCCGCGGGCGGCCGCGGGCGCTTGCCGTGCGGAGGGAACCGGGCGTGCATAACCTGGCCGAAACCGAGCACAGGGGGCGCGGAAGGGAGTCGGGGTGAGCGAGAAGAGCGGGACCGGCGGGAGCGGCATGAGCGGGAACGGCAAGAGCGGCGGGAGCGGGAGAGGGAAGGGCGGGAAGGACGCTCTGCGGACCTACCGCGACAAGCGGCACTTCGGCAGGACCGCCGAGCCCAGCGGCGAGGGCGCGGCCCGGGACGCGGACGGGCGGCCCGCCGACGACGAGCCCTCGTTCGTGGTGCAGATCCACGACGCGAGCACGATGCACTTCGACTTCCGTCTGGAGGTCGACGGCGTGCTCAAGTCGTGGTCGGTCCCCAAGGGCCCCTCCACCGACCCGCGGGACAAGCGGCTCGCCATCCCCACCGAGGACCACCCCCTCGACTACCGGGACTACGAGGGCGTGATCCCCGAGGGCGAGTACGGCGGCGGGACCGTCATGGTCTGGGACCGCGGCACGTACCGGCCCACGAGCCACGACAAGCAGCACCGCCCGGTGCCGTTCGCGCAGGCCCTGGAGAAGGGGCACGCCACGTTCGACCTGCACGGCGAGAAGCTGCGCGGACAGTACGCGCTGACCCGCTTCCACGGCCGCGAGGAGCAGGACGCCTCGTCCGGGGGCGGCGCGAAGCCGACCTGGCTGCTCGTGCGGACCGGGCACCACTCGGGCGGCGGCACCCCGGATCCCCGGCGCGCCCGCTCGGCCCGCACCGGCCGCACGCTGCGCCAGATCGCCGAGCAGGGCTGACCGCCGTGGAGCGGAGCGCGCTGGAGACGCTGCCGCCGGACCTGTCGAGCCGTACCCGCGAGGCGTCGCCGGGCGTCGAGTTGGCGGCGTCGCCGATGCTGGCGACGCTCAGCGACCGGCGTGACTTCCCGGGGGGCTGGGTCTTCGAGAGGAAACTGGACGGCATCCGCGTCCTCGCCGTCCGCGAGAACGGGCGGGTGACGCTCCGGTCCCGGTCCGGGCGGCGGCTCGACGCCACGTACCCGGAGATCGTGGAGGCGCTCGCCGCGCAGGAGTGCGCGGACTTCACCGTCGACGGCGAGATCGTCGCCTACGCGCACGGCCGCACCGACTTCGCGCGGCTCCAGCAGCGCATGGGCCTCACCCGGCCCGCCGACGTCGCGGCCAGCAAGGTCGCCGTGACCTACTACGTCTTCGACCTGCTGCGCCTGGACGGCACGGACGTGCGGCGGCTGCCGCTGCGCACCCGCAAGTCCCTGCTGCGCCGCTCGGTCACGTTCGCCGCGCCGCTGCGCTTCAGCGCCCACCGCAACGCGGGCGGCCCCGAACTCCTCGCCGAAGCCTGCGAGCGCGGCTGGGAGGGGCTGATCGCCAAGCGGGCCGACAGCACCTATCAGGGGCGCCGCTCGGACGACTGGCTCAAGCTGAAGTGCTCCCGGGGGCAGGAGTTCGTGGTGGGCGGCTTCACCGAGCCCGCGGGCAGCCGGGTCGGCATCGGCGCGCTGCTGCTCGGCTACCACGAGGACGGGCGGCTGCGGTACGCGGGCAAGGTCGGCACCGGTTTCGACCGCAGGACCCTGCTCGCCCTGCGCGGCGAACTCGACGATCTCCGGGTGGACACGTCGCCGTTCGAGGGGCGGGTCGCGGAACGTGCGGCGCGGTGGACGCGGCCGCGGCTCGTGGCGCAGATCGCCTTCTCGGAGTGGACGCGCGACGGCATGCTCCGCCACCCCCGCTACCAGGGGCTCCGCGACGACAGGGACCCCGCCGACGTCGTCAGGGAGCGTACGGAGCCTTGAGCAGCGGTCCCGGCTCGGCCTTGCGCCACGCGTCGGCCGCGTGGTCGTACACGGCGAGGCCCCGCGCCTCGAAGGCGCGCAGCCAGCCCTCCATCGGCCAGCTGCCCCAACGGCGTTTGTAGATCGCTCCGTTGCGCAGGATGTCGTCGATGTGCTGAACGGGGGGCTGACGCGTCGGGTGGTGCTGGTGGTAGGCGGGGGCGCCGCCCACCCACCACAGGTCGACTCCCCGGTGGGCCGCGGTGGCGGCGAAGTCGGTGTCCTCGCCGCCGTATCCGGTGTAGGCCTCGTGGAAGCCGCCGACGTGTTTCCAGGTGCGGGTGGTCAGGGCGAACGAAAGGGACCAGAACAGGTGCGGGTCTCCCCCGCGCAGCACCTGGCCGTGGTCGGGGGCGGGCCGTGCGGGGTGGGGCCGGGCCAGGGTGTGGAGCTCGTCGAGCCGGTAGCCGCCGCGCGGCGGGGGCGGCAGATAGGCGACGGTTCCGCACAGCAGTGCCCAGTCGTGGGCGGCGTTGACGTAGCTGTCCAGGAGCGTCGGCCCCGGCACGCAGTCCACGTCGAGGAAGACCAGCAGGTCCGCGCCGAGCGCCACGGCCCGCGCCGCCCCTTCGTTGCGTGCGGCGGCGAGCGGCAGCCGTCCGTCGGCCAGCGGCAGCGTGACCACCTCCGCGGCGGGCTCCCTGCCGGTGGCGAGCGGGCCGATGTCCGGGTCGTCCATGGAGACGACGACGTAGTGGTCGGGGACGCGTTCGCCGCGGGCGAGGCCGTCCTGCTGGAGCAGCAGGTGCCGGTGGCGGCCCGCCGCGAGAGTGATCACCGCGGTACGCATGCGACCCCCTTGGCCGGCCGGGCTGCCAGGTCGCCGAGGAGCCGCGCGGCGCGCCCCGCACCGTCGCCGCAGGACCACTGGTCCCACCGGACCGGCAGGGCGGCCGCCTCGGTGAGCAGCGCGGGCCACTCCTCGGCGTCGGGCCACCTCTCCCGCACGGTCGCGAGACCGGCAGAGCGCAGCGCCCGGGCGGTGGCGTGCTGTTCCCCGTGGGGCCGCTCCTCGGGAATGACCACGGTGGGCACGCGGGCGGCGGCACACTCGGCGACGGCGTTCTGCCCGCCGTGCGTGACCACGACCCGGGCCCGGCAGAGCACGGGCCAGGGGTCTTCGAGCCAGGCCGACGGGGAGGCGCCGTCGGGGACGGGTCCGCCGGCGGCCGGACCGCCTCCCGCGGGGTTCTCGGGAGCCCGGCCCCCCAGTACCGTCCACGTCCAGTCCGGGGCCGCCCGTTGCGCCTCGCGGAGGTGGGTGGCGGTGAGGTGGGTGCCGCCCGCGCCGAGCATGACCACCACCTCCTTGGCGTCCGGGGCGGCGTCGGGGGCCGGCCGAGGCCGTCCGTCGTAGCGGGAGATGCTGCCCGTGTGGACCGTCTTGGCGTGCCAGTGGGCGGGCCAGCCCGGTTCCGGCACGGTGTGCGGCCAGGGGGCGAGGAGTGCGTCGGCGAGGTCGTAGCCGAGGCGGTGGGCGGGATCCTTGCGGTCGCCTCGCATGGCCATGACCACGACGGGGATTCCCATGAGCCGGGCCAGCGCCGCCGCCTCCACGGACACGTCGCTCACGAACAGGGACGGCCTCTCCCGGCGGATCCACTGCGCGATGATCCCCATGCGTTCGCGGTGCCCCGGGTGGTGCAGCGGCACCCAGTGCAGGCGTCCTCCCGCCGTGGGGTCGAGCGGGTCGTCGGCGGTGTCCGTCGGCAGGGAGACCCACGGGCCGGCCCAGGCGGCGGGCCGGGGAAGGGAGGAGAGGAGGGTGACGTGGTCCGTCGTCCGGGACGCGATGCACAGGGCGCGGTGCAGGTGTCCGCGCCCCTGGTGGTGGACGTAGTAGCCGATCACCTCGCCACCTCCTCGTACAGGCGCGTGTACGCGTCGGCGGTGCGGCCCAGCGAACAGAACCGCTCCGCGCGGCGCCGCGCCTGCCCGCGGTCGAGTTCCATGACGCGCGGGATGAGTCCGGCGAGCGCCTCCACGTCGCCGGACGGCGCGAGCAGTCCGCAGGCCGGGGTGAGGATCTCCGCGAGGGCGCCGCGGTCGAAGCCGCAGACGGGCGTGCCGCAAGCCAGCGCCTCGGCCACGACCAGGCCGTACGGTTCGTCCCAGCTGGGGGTGACCAGCGCGGCGGCCGAGTGGCCGAGGAGTTCGGCGAGCCCCTGCCGGTCGAGGTGGCCGACGTACTGCGCACCGTCGCCGAGCAGCGGCGCGACCTCCTCCTCGTAGTACCGCTCGTCGGAGATCGGCCCCGCGAGCTTCAGCGGCACGCCGGCCGCGCGGGCGGCCCTGATCGCCAGGTGGGGGCCCTTCTCGGGGACGAGGCGGCCCGACCAGACCAGGTCGCTGCCGCCGGGCCCCGGCCGCCAGAAGTCGGTGTCGATCCCGTTGCGCACGACGCGCGCCGCGGGGACGACGGGGTGCCAGGCCGACGCCGTGTACCGGCTGACGGCGGTGAACACCACCGGGCACACGTCGTGGCTCTGGATGGCCGATTCCAGCCAGGGGGTCGGGGGCGTGTGGAGCGTGGTGATGACCGGGACCCGCAGGGCCGAGGCCATCGCGACGGGCAGGTAGTGGAGGCTGTTGTTGTGCACGACGTCGAACCGGCGCTCGCCGTCGCGCGCCAGGTCGAGCATCAGGCTCAGATACGCGTGGTGCTCCTCTATCCACACGGTGCTCGGCATGGAGGCGTCCGAGCGGGCCGCCGCGCTCAGCACGACGTGCCGCACGGGGAGTTCGCACGCGCCGAGCGCCGGATCGGAGCCCGGCGCCGCGAACAGGTCGACCTCGTGGCCGCGCCGGGTCAGCGCATGGGCGAGGCCCCACGTGTGCGCTTCGAGGCCGCCCGCGAACGGCTCGGTGATGGGGTGGCGCGCGGACGCGATGAGCGCCACCCGCACGCCGCTCATCGGAGCACCTCCCTGTAGAGGGCGCGGTGGGCCGCCGCGATGGCGGCGCGCTCCCGCGTCCTGTGCCGCGCCGCGGCCCGCGGCGCCGGTCTCTGCTCGTGGGCCGCGAGCACCGCCTTGTGCAGGGACTCCTCGTCCAGGCCGTCTTCCTGGGTGTGCCCGTAGGTGTGGCAGGGGCGCTGTTGCGCGTAGAAGCCGCAGTCCGGCGCGGCGACGGCGGTTCCCAGGTCGTGGCACGCCTCCAGCCATCCGGAGTGCGTGCCGAACCGGTAGGGCAGCACGGAGAGGTCGAGCGAGGTGAGGTAGTCCCAGAGCTGTTCGTCGTCGAAGTAGTCGTGCACGACGAGCGTGAGGCGGCCCCGTTCGTCGAGGTCGCGGAGCTCGCGCAGGAGCTGCGGGGCGTGGGCCGGGGAGGCCGGGTCCGTCACCTCGCGGTGGATGTTGACCTGGAGCTCCGCGTCGGGGAGCCCCGCGACGGTGTCCGCGAGGACGCGCACGACAGGCTGCACGTCCATGTTCGGCCGCAGGCTCTTGGCGTGTACGCCGACACGGAACCGGTCGCGGTGCGGTCTGGCCCGGTCCAGGAGCGGCAGGTCCACCACGTGGGGGTGGGGCAGGACGGTCGCCGCGCGGCCCCAGCGCCGGTTGATGGTGCCGGCCGCGCCGTGGGTGAGGGTGATGAGCCGGTCGGCGGCCGGAATGACGACGTTCAGGGCCGCGTCGTGGGCGGAGGGTCCTGGCTGGTGGGGGTTGCGCAGGTCGTGCACAGTGTAGACCAGTGGTTTCCCGTGGGCGCGCAGGGCGTCCACGAGGGCCGTCAGCCGGTCGGGGCTCTGCGCGTCGAACCCGAAGTGCAGGTGGAAGACGTCGAAGTCCCGGTGGTGCGCCTCGACCCACTCCGGTTGCAGCATCACCGGCGGCCACCAGCGCTCGGAGGTGCTGGGGGCGCCGTTGGGCCGGGGGTCGGCCAGGCGCCGGACGCCGTCCGGTTCCGGCGGGGAGCAGTGTCGTACGTACACGTGGCCCGCCGGCACCGATGCAACCCGGATCTCACGGGCGGGCGTGGGGGGCGGCTGCGTTCCTTCGAGCACGGCGACTCCTCAGTGCGGGGGCTTGGCACCTCCGTCCAGTCTGTAGAGAACCACCGCAGCGCGCATGCGGAGCGTAACGGAGCGTAAGGCACATAGGGGAGGTAAGGGGCGTCCCGGCGCACGCTGCTGTCACACTGATCGCCGGCGCGCACTTGTCACCGTGCGGGATCCGGGTACCGGGCCCCCATGGGCAACATCCTTGTGGGCACGTGTTCGTGGACCGATCCGGCGCTGGTCCGCAGCGGCTGGTACCCGCGCGGACGGCGGGACGCCGCGGGGCGGCTGCGGTACTACGCCGAGCGCTTCCCGGTCGTGGAGGTGGACTCGACGTATTACGCGCTGCCCGGCGAGCGCAACAGCCGGCTGTGGGCCGAGCGGACACCGGACCGCTTCACGTTCGACGTGAAGGCGTTCTCGATGCTCACCGGGCACCCCACGCGCCCCGCCGCGCTCCCCGCCGACCTCCGCGACGAGCTGCGCGACGGCCCCCGGGACGCGGCCGCCCTGGACAAGGTGTGGGCACGGTTCACCGCGGGGATCGCGCCGCTGCGCGACGCCGGGCGGCTCGGAAGCGTGCTGTTCCAGTTCCCGCCGTGGCTGCGGCCCGGCGAGCGCGCCGACGAACTGCTCGCGCGGACCGCGCGGCGCACGCGGGGCTGGCCGGTCGCGGTGGAGTTCCGCCACCCCGACTGGTGGCGCGAGGGCAACGCCGAGGCCACGCGCGCGCTCCTCGCCGCGCACGGCATGGCGGCGGTCGCCGTCGACATGAACCAGTCGGTGCCGTCCGCCGTGCCGCCGGTCGCACCGGTCACCGTGCCCGCGCTCTCCGTCGTACGGTTCCACGGCCGCAGCACCTCGTGGGGACGGGGCAGCAAGGAGGACCGCTTCCGGTACGCGTACGACGAGGACGAACTCCGCGCCTGGCTCCCCCGGCTGCACGCCCTCGCCGAACGGACCGAGGAGGTGCACGTCCTGTTCAACAACTGCTGTGCGGACGCGGCCGTGCGGGCCGCCGAGACGATGACGCGCCTGCTCGACCGCTCCGCGGCCCCGAGCGGTACGGAGCACCTCCCGTGATGGGATAAGATCAATATCGCCTCCTCAAGCCGGACTTCCGGTCGGGGGACAGGCGTTGGTCGTCCAAGGAAAGACGCCCCGCTTCCTGCGGGGAAATGCAGGTGCAAGGCCTGCCCAGCGCTCCATGAGAAGCCCTGGACTCCGCATGTGGGAGTCCGGGGCTTCTGTCGTCTCCGGGCACGAAACCGCGCAGGCAGGGCAACAGAGCAAGAGAACGCCTGGCGGCATCCGCCGTCGACATGCAAGAAAGAGCAGCCCTATGGACAGTTCACCGTCCGCCGTCCACGGAACGCCGGCCCTGGCACCGCACGGACGCAAGGGGGGCTCCGGCTCCGACGCCCGGTCCACGTGGGCCCTGCGGCGCACCGCCCTGCGCCGCACCCCCGTGTCGATGTGGGACGACGACGTGTCGGACTGGGCGGCGGCACTGACGTACTACGCGATCCTCGCCCTGCTCCCCGCGCTGCTCGTCACCGTCAGCCTCATCAGTCTCGTCAGCCCCGCCACGACCCAGGCGCTCATCGCCGAGGTGACGGACTGGGCCCCCGCCGAATCGGGCCGCTCCCTGCACCGGGCGCTCAGCGACATGGCGGACGCGCGCTCCGCCGCGCTCACCGTGGTGATCGCCGGCGCCGTCAGCGCGGTGTGGTCCGCGTCGAGTTACGCGGCCGTGTTCCGGCGCGCGCTGCACGCGATGCACGGGGTCGAGGACTGCCGTCCCGTGTGGCGGAAGGGCCACCGCGTGGTGATGACCGCGCTCACGCTGCTCGCCCTGCTCGTCGCCAGCGCGCTGCTCATCGTGCTCAGCGGTTCGGTCGCCGAGAGCGTGGGGCACCGCATCGGCCTCGGCGACGCGGGCCAGACCGCCTGGACCGTCCTGAAGTGGCCCGCGCTGGTCTGCCTGGTGGCGCTGCTTGTCCTCGTCCTCTTCCGCAACGCGCCGCCCGAGGCCCGCGGCTGGCGCCACATCCTGCCCGGCGGACTGCTGTCCGCGCTGCTCTGGCTGCTCTCATCGGGCCTGTTCACGCTGTACGCCACGGTGTTCGGGACCTACGGCAAGCTGTACGGCTCCCTCGCCGGCATCGTCGTCTTCCTGGTGTGGCTGTGGGTGTCCAATCTGGCGCTGCTGGCGGGGGCGCAGTTCACGGTCGAGGTGGAGAAGGCCCGCGCGGCGACATCGGCCTAGGCGCCGGTAGCACATCCGATGAGGCATCACATCGTGTTCTCCGGGTACCGGATGAACGGTTGATGCCACCAGAGGGACTGCCACAACAGGGACTCGGGGACTCACGCATGGACACATCCTTGGAAGCGCTTCTCGACCGGGTGCGGCAGCGGGGAAGTTACGCCGACCGCCAGCAGGCAGCGGGCGCCGTCGAGAACGTCCTGGTCGTCCTGGGCGCACACCTGGTGGGGGACGACCGCACCGATCTCGCCCGGCTGCTGCCCGAGGGGTGCGGGGCCCTGCTCACCGACGCGGAACCCGCCGCCGAGCCCTTGTCGGCCGCGGAGTTCGTCGACGCGGTGGCCGCTCGGACGGCCGAGGACACGGCGGGAGCGCGCCGCGCCGTCACCTCGGTGCTCGGCACGCTCGCGGACGTGGCGGACGACGCGCTGCTGCGCCGCATCCTCACGCAGCTCCCGCCCGGGAACGCGGGACTGTTCGGCCGCACCGAACCGGTTTGACGCACCCGAGGGACCAGGAGGCGCTGATGGCACGGACAGGACGTCACGAGGAGGACCGTCGTGCGGCGCCCATGTCGCCGCTGGCCCGCGTGGTGACCATGCTGGTGGCCTTCGCCTTCATGGTCGGCTTCGCCGTGGTGCTCGCCCGTCTGACGCTGGAGCCGTCCGCGAGCTCGGAGGCGCTGACCCACAGCAACTTCACCCCGGGCGACTCCATCGACACGTATCTCGCGCAGCCCGCCTTCCGCGACACCGTCAAGCAGCTGGGCGGGAACATCCTGCTGGGCGTGCCGTTCGGGGTGCTGCTGCCGGTGGTGCTCCCCCGCACGCGCGGGTTCGTGCGGGTCGGGATCGCCACGGCGGTGACGATGGTGCTCGTCGAGCTGGCGCAGGGCGCGTTCGTGACGGGCCGCACCTTCGACATCGACGACGTCATCCTCAACACGGCGGGTGCGCTGCTCGGTTACGTCGTGCTGGGGCGGCGCCTTGGCCGGGCCATCCACCCGCGCCGACGGCACTGGTGGCACCGCTTCACGCGGCGGAACGCGGTCGACGCCTGAAAGAGCGTTCTGCCCCGGCGGGGTCGTGTGGTTCGGCGTGCACGTCGAACCAGTAGGAGGATCCATTCGTGATCGGTTCGCTGCCTGGTCCGGCTGCGGTGCCGGACCAGGCAGCGGGTGCGGGTGAGGAGGTCTTCCGCTCGTCAGTCGTGCGTGCTCGCGGGCGGCGCGAGGAAGCCGATGTCCTGGAAGCGGCGCAGATAGAGATCGATCATGTCGGCGTCCACGGGCGGGCAGGTGATGCCGGTGCCGTGCAGGGCGGCATCGGCGTGTGCGCGGTCCAGGTCGGGGAAGGTGCCGGAGAAGTAGAGCTGTTTGACGGTGTGCCCCGTTCCGTGGGCCTGATCGGTGAACATGGGCATGTAGGGCGCCATGGGGTGGTCCGGCTGCCGGGCCGTCAGGTCGGCGATGCGGGCGACCCAGGAGTCGTAGGTGTGGTCGGTGACGGGGTAGCCCAGGGCCCGCAAGCGGTCGGCCAGCAGCGGCAGGCGGGCCGGGTGCGGGTTGGTGAGGTGGTAGGTGCGCCCGTCGGGCTGCTCGTGGGTGAGGATGTGCACGACGGCTTGGGCGGTGTAGTCGACCGGCACGAAGTCCAGCGGTAGCGGGATGTCCGGAGCGATGCCGGTTTCGGCGATGGTGCGGAACAGGGCGCACATCATCGTGTCGGTGTTCCACACGCCGCGCTTCTGCGTTCCGGTGATCTCGTAGGGACGGTGGATGGCGGTCGGCAGACCGCGTTCAGCGGCCTGGACGACCAGGCGTTCGGCGACCCACTTGGTCTCCGGGTAGCCCAGGGAGATCAGTTCGGGGTGAGCGGGCGGGGTGTTCTCGTCGGCGTGGTGGTTGCCCGCGGCCCCGTGGCCGGCCCATACGGCCACGGTGGAGATGTAGTGGACGGGCTTGAGGCGTTCGGTGGCGGCCAGTTCGAGGACCGTGCGGGTGCCGCCCACGTTGGCCGGTGCGAGTGCGGTGTAGGGGTAGGCGAAGTTGACCTGGGACCCCGCGTGCACGATCAGGTCAGTGGTGCGGGCGAGATCGTCCCACTCGGCGTCGGACAGGCCGAATCGGGGTGCGTCCAGGTTGCCGGGGACCGCCACGATGCGGCTCTCGCAGCAGGAGGGGTCAAGGCCGTAGTGGCGCATGCGCGCGGCGATCCGCGCGTGCGCGGCGCCGCGGTTCTCCGCCCGGGTCAGGCAGCGGATCCGGGGCACCCCGGCGGCGGTCAGCTTGTCGATCAGGTGGACACCGAAGAATCCGGTGGCGCCGGTCAGGAGCACGGTGTGCGGGGCGGTGGGCGCACCGGCCGCGGGGGCGTCGAAGCGCAGCCGGTCCTCGAGCCGCGCCTCGGCGGTGAAGTCGACCTGGTCCCCGCCCTCGCGCTCCTGGTCGCCGCCCTTGTGCAGCGCCTCGGCGCGGGCGGCGAAGTCGGCCAGGGAGGGGTGCTCCAGCAAGTGCCGTAGCAGGAGCCGGCTCGTGCCCGGGGGCAGGTCGAGGCGCTCCCGCAGGACAGAGGCGACCTGCGTGGCTTGCAGCGAGGTGCCGCCCAGCGCGAAGAAGTCGTCGGCGCGGTCGACGTGGCCCAGGCCGAACAGGTCCTTCCACACCTCGGCCACGGCCTTTTCGGTCGGGCCGTGCGGCGGGGCACCGTCCTGCTCGGCCCGGCCGTCCTTGCGTATCACCAGTTCCATGAACCGTTCACGGTCGATCTTGCCGCTCGTCTTGAGGGGGATCTCCTCGACGGTGGTCAGCTGCGCGGGAACCATGTAGTGCGGCAGCCGGTCCCGGGCGTGCGCGGTCAGCCGTGCGGCCAGGTCCTTCACACGGACGCCGGGGGCGGGCACAGCCGCGGCGGCCAGACGTTGCCCGGCACCCTCCCCCAAAAGGTCCACGGCTGCCTCGCGTACCTCGGGATGGCCGGTCAGAGCGATCTCGACCTCGTCGAGCTCCACCCGGTAGCCACGGATCTTGACCTGCCGGTCACGGCGGCCCCGGTACTCCAGCACGCCGTCCCGCCGCCAGCGCGCCACGTCGCCGGTGCGGTAGAGCCGCGCGTTCGGATCGGGGCCGAACCGGTCGGGTACGAACACCTCGGCGGTCCGCTGCGGGTCACCCAGATAGCCGCAGGCGACGCCGTCGCCGCCGACCCACAACTCACCGTCCTCGCACGGCTCGGCCAGTCGGCCGTCCTCTCGGACGACGTAGGCGGTGGCGTTGGCGATGGGGCGCCCTATCGGCACGCTCTCGGCATGTGCGGCGAGGTCCCCGATGTGGTGGGTGACGGCCAGTGAGGATGCCTCGGTCGGCCCGTATCCGTTGATCAGCAGGCCGGGGCGGCCGTGCCGGAGCACGGCGCGCACCGCGGACGGGCTGAGCGCGTCACCCCCAGCGATCAGCGCACGCAGCGTGGCGAACATGTCCGGCCTGTCCTCGGCGTGCTGGTGGAACAGCCCTGCACTGAGCCACAGCACGCTGATCCGCCGTGTCCGCAGGGTCTCTTCCAGAGCCTCCGTGGACAGCAGGACCTCGGGGTCCGGCAGCACCAGACAGCCGCCGTTCAGCAGCGGGCCGAACAGTTCCAGGCAGGAGATGTCGAAGGTCAGGGCGGTGGTCGCCAGCAGCCTGTCGTCGGGGCCCATTTGCAGGTAGTTGGTGTTCTTCACCAGCCGGACCGGGCCGCGGTGCGGGCAGACCACGCCCTTGGGAGTGCCCGTGGAGCCGGAGGTGTAGATCACGTAGGCCGGGTCGGTGGCACACCGGCCGACTCCCCAGCGTTCGTCGTGGGTCGGCGGGCGGTGTGCGGCCAGTTCTTCCGTGGTGACGTGGGTGCCGTGGCGTCCGACCGGGGGCGGCGGCTCGCCCGGTGCGGTGACGGTGTGGCGCACTCCGGCACCGGTCAGCACCGTCTCCAGCCGCTCCTCGGGGTCGTCCGGGTCCAGGGGCAGGTAGGCGCCGCCGGCCTCCAGGACGGCCAGCACCGCGACCACGGCCTCGGGGGAACGCCGCAGCAGGACGGCGACCGTGTCACCGTCCTGCATGCCGCGGGCGCGGAGGTGTGCGGCGGCGCGGCGGACGCGGGCGTAGAGCTCGCGGTAGCTGAGGTGGCCCCCGTCCCATTCCAGGGCCGGGCGGTCGGGAGAGCGGCGGGTCTGCTCGGCGAACAGACAGGCGACGGTCGCGTCGCGGGGGTAGTCGGTGGCGGTGTCGTTCCAGGTGCGGACGGTGTCGGGGATGCGGTAGGTGTCGTGGCGCATGGTGATGTCCCGGTGTCGCGGTTGGGCGGGGGGGGAGCTGTCAGCTGGTCAGGACGGCTTTGGTGCCGGGGCCGGGGCCGGGCTTGTGGCGCACGGCTCGGGCGACGTCGGCCAGGTCGAAGCACACGGCCTCCGGCGCGGGCAGCCGGCCCTCGGTGAGCTGCTCGGTGAGGCGGCGCACCAGTTGGCCGATGTCCGCCGCCGGCAGTCGGCCGAGGCGTTCGGGCAGCCAGAATCCGGTCATGGTGATGTTGCGGAAGACCAGTTGCCCGGGGTCCACGGCGACGGGCCGGCCGGCGAGCATCCCGTAGCTGACGAACTGGCCGTGGTCGCGCAGGGCCCGCAGCGCGAGGGTCGCGGTGTCTCCGCCGACCGCGTCGAGGGCGGCGGCGATGCCGTGGCCTTCGGCGTGAGCGGCCAGGTGTTGTGCGGCATCAGGGTCGTCCTGGCAGATGACGGCCTCGGCGCCGATGTCCTTCAGCGAGGAACGATGCCGCTCGTCCCGTACCAGGCACAGGCAGCGCAGGCCCCGTTGGTGTGCGAGGCACACCAGCATCCGGCCGACGGTGGAGGCCGCTGCGGTGAGCAGGACGAGGTCACCCCGGTCGCCGGCCAGGTCGTCGAGGAGGAGGTGCGCGGTGAGCGGGTTGATGGTGAGCTGGCAGGCGATCGTGTCGGGCAGGCCGGCGGGGACCGGGAAGACGTCGGCGGCGGACGTGGTGACGTACTCGGCCCATGTGCCCAGCGCGGAGACCGCCACCCTCGTCCCGGGGCTGAGGGTCGTCCCGGGGCCCGCGGCGTCGACCACGCCGACCCCTTCGAAGCCGACGGGTGAGGCGGCGGTGTCCGGGGCCGGGTGCAGACCGGCGCGGAAGGGGGCGGGCCGACCGTAACGTCCCCGCACGAGCAGCAGGTCGGCGGGGTTGACCGGGCTGGCATGCATCCGTACCCGCACCTGCCCGGCGCCGGGTTCGGGGACGGGCCGGTGGTGGAGCAGCAGCACGTCGGTGGGCTCTCCGTGGCGGGGGAAGACGATCTGTCGCATGACGGTCCTGTCATCCCACCGCGTCGCCGAAGGAGGAGTGGGCCAGCAGGTGGTCGCGGACTTCTTCGATGCGGTACGTGCCCTGGTGCAGCATGTTGTTGACCAGGACGTACGTCACGTCGCCCGCGTTCAGCGCCTGATGGAGGTGGTCGAGTGTGCCGCAGCCGCCCGAGGCGATGACCGGCAGGCCCGAGGCCGTGGCGATGGTGTGGAACAGCTCCAGGTCGAAGCCCCTTCCGGTGCCTTCACGGTCGATGCTGTTGGCCAGGACCGCGCCGACCTGAAGGTTCCCCAGTTGCCGGGCCACGTCGAGGGCGCTGGTTCCGGCGTCCTTCTCGCCGTCGTGGGTGAAAGCCCCCCACTGCCCGGGGCCGGTCCGGCGGCAGTTGATGACGCCCATCAGCCGCTCGGCGCCGAACTCCCTGACCGCCGCCTCGACGGTGCCGGGCTTCTCGATCAGGCTGGTGCTCACGGACAGGGCTTGCGCGCCGGCCTCCAGCAGACCACTGGCGTGCATCACTGACGGCAGGTCACCGTGCCCGACGGACACCAGTGGGCACACGCCCAGTTCCTTGATGTCGCGCAGAAGGGCGGGGAGGTAGTCGACGGCGGCGTCCCAGGGGTCGAAGACGTCCAGGAAGACCTTGCGGACGTGGCCGCGGGCGTAGGCGGCGACGATGGCCGCCACGTCGCCGGGGTCGTCGAGGCCGGCGATGCCGCTGGGCTCGGTGGCGCGGCCGGCCGAGACGTCCACGCACGGGATCACCAGATCGCCGACGTGGTCGTACTGGCTGTGGAATATGGGGTGGTTCATCGTGTCTCCGTTCAGGTACGGCCCAAGAGCGCGGTCAGGCGCGGGCTGTCGGGGGCCAGGCGACGGGCGAGCGCGACAGCGGAGCCCAAAACGCTGTCCAGGTCGTCGACGGGGGTGGTGAGGTGGCCGGCGAAGTACAGTCGGCCCTCGCCCTGCCGGTGGAGCAGTTCGTCCTGGGCGCTGAGCATCGACGGTGTGGGCAGCAGGGTGCGGAAAGCCGTCGAGGCCAGGAGCGAGCGGGGCGGCTCGTCGCGGTGGGTGAGCTGGCTGACGAACACGTCACCGCCGGGACTGTCGTGCCAGGTGGTGGTCTCCGCCCAGGCGCCGTGCAGCGACAGCGTCGTCGGCGCCCAGCGGCTGCGCTCGGCGGGCAGGTAGCACGGGTCGCTGTGCACGCCGTACACCAAATCGTTGTAGTCGTACGCGCCCAGGATCCGGTTCAGCGGGCCGGTGCCGCCGAGCGCGGCCACGGCGTAGCGGGCGGCCTCCGCGGGCAGAGCCAGTACGACGGCGTCCACCAGATGGCGGGCGCCGCGCGAGTCGACCATTTCGAGGCGGCCGTCGACCCGGCGGATCCGGCGCAGGGCCGCGGCGGGGACGATCCGCGCGGTCGGGCACCGGCGGGCCAACTCCCAGGCCAGCGTCTGCATGCCGCCACGCAGCCGGTAGGTACGGGCGTCCGCGTCCGGCCCGGGGTCGGCGTAGAGCGCCCCCACGGCGCGTGCCGACAGGCCCCGGGCATCGGCGCGGGTGCAGCCGAACACCGACGCCGGGAGGGCATAGATCGCCTGATCCTTGACGTGTCCGGGCAGGTCCCAGGGTTCTACCAGCTCCGCCAGCGGCACGGTCCACGGAATGTCCTGCCGCGCCCAGTCGGCGGCCTGCGAAGCCAGCAGTTCCTCCGCTTCTCTCGCTTCGTCACCGGTGGCGCAGGGCGTGATGGCGAGACCGTTGCCCGAGGGGCGTGCCCAGGGCGCGCCGCTGCGGACGGTGGTGCGTCCGGTGGACAGTTCTTCCCAGTGGCTGTCCAGGCCGAGGGCCCGCGCGAGTTCCCCGGTCACGGTGGACAGATGCAGGGGCACCTCCTGCACGCCCAGGTCACAGGCGGCGGGCTCTGCTGTGTGGGGGCTCGGCACGCTCGTCGAGCGGAGGTTGCCACCGATGCTCTCGCGGGCTTCGAGCACCAGCGTGTCGTGGGTTCCTTCCAGCAGCCAGGCGGTGGCCAGCCCGGCGGCTCCGGCTCCGGCGATGCCGATCCTCATGGGGTCGTCCCCGAGCGTCGCGTGGGCGTCATGCGCCCGGTGCCGGCGCGCTGTCGGCGGCGGCGCGCCAGAAGTGCCCGATGGATTCCTCGAGCAACCGCGCGCAGAAGACCGCGTCCTGGGGATCGTCGCCCCGGTCCAGGCCGTCCTGCACCACGTCCAGGGCGAGCCGGATCAGTTCGTCGGAGGCCTCGTCGTCGTAGTACTCGAGCAGTTCCCTCGGCACCTCCAGCGGTGATTCCTGAGCGCGTTCGATCACCTCGGCGCAGCCGGAGAAGTACACCTGCATGTCGGCGTAGGAGGCCAGGGCGAAAGCGGCCTGAGAGGCCTGGGACGCCAGCCAGCTCAAGGTGCCGTTGAACGCGTAGGCGGCGTGCCCGGCGGGCCATCGGGCGGTGTGCACGTCCATCTCCATGCCGAGGGCACGCGCGCACTCCCGCAGTTTGGGCTGGGCGTCATACACCAGCCGGGCGAGTCGGATGAGCAGGTCCGCCGCCGGGCGACGGGGGAACCGTGCGAGCAGGTTGCCGTACGCCGCGAGCTCGGCGGTGTGGCAGTGCGCCTCGATCCCCACGAGGCGCCGCAGCGACTCCTCCGTCAGCCGCCCCGTCGCGGCCCTCTCCAGCAGCGCGTTGCCTACCGGTTCCTTCTCGCGCCGCTCCAGGAGCTGTGCGGCCAGTTCGGCGGCGGTGACGCCTGCGGTGGCAGAATTGATCATGACCTGTTCTTCTCCTCGGTCTTCCAGAAGGCCGGTTGTGCACTTCTCGTGCGGTTCTTCAGGGGAAACGGCGTTCGTGTGCAACAGGGCAGAGGTCCGCCATACACATATCCGGTACTTACCGAAAGGCCCGGGCGTCCTCCGCCGATTCATCGAAAGCCTGATGACCGGGTAACCGTAAGCCCCTTTTCAAACCGGACTCGCCGGGAGCTGTCTTTAACTATTCGCCACGGACGCCGCATCGGAAACAATCACACTCACCCCCCTCCGACGTCAGCACCGGATCCACATTCGAGGGAGGAAAGGGAGGGAATTCCAGTCAGCGGCGGAGTGATATATCGACTGCACGGCTCCCGCGCGCCGACGCCCCACGCGCCCCGGAAGGGCGCATATGCCGTTAGGCATTTTCCGTTGTAATGGCGCCCGTTCGCGCGTCGGGTGCGCACGCACCACCAGTGCGAGGGACGGGATCAGCGGTTCCCAAGAGACACGCGCCCAATGGCCGAGTTTCATGGGTGTACATTCCATTTTACGTGGAAGGCACTCCGGCCCCACTGGACAATCGCCGGTGATTTTGCAGAGGATGCGAAATAGGAGGGGGCACCGGCTCCCCACGGGACGGCCTGATGACCGGATGACCGGAAACCGGAGATGACGATATGTCCGGCAGCGGCCATACGGCCGAAGGCTCATTGATCGCCGCTTGCGGTGCATATTGCGGCGCCGTCTGGCCGGAGCAGCGCGCACCCTTTTCGTCGCGACGCTCAGCCACGTGTTCCTGCGGCTGCCGTCATACGGCGGTACTCAAGACGGCGGGCCCCTACGAACTCGCGGGCTCGGGGCATCGCTACTCCGCCTCCCCTGGCGTCATCGACGCCCTCCGGCCGCCCGTGGGACACGCACACCGCATCGCTTCACCGTGCCTCAGCCCACAGCGTTCACCCAACCAGGAAAGGCCCCCCTATGCGCATCGCCGTCATCGGAGCCGGAACCGCCGGACTGACTGCGGCCTGGCTCCTCGCCCGCGACCACGACATCACCCTCTACGAGGCAGGCCCAGCGCCGGGCGGCGCGGTCCGCACCCATCTGCTGGACATGGACGGGGAACCGTGCCGCTGGACCTCGGCGCCCAGCACCTGTCCCCGTCCGACTTCACCGCCCACCGAGCCCTGCGCCGTCTGACGGGCCTTCACCAGGACGACGAGGTGAGTGTGCCGCTCACCATGACCGTCACTGCCGCCGACAGTGCCACTCCTCTCCTGGTCACCCCGGACGACGCCCACGACGAAGCGCGCGGGCGCACCCCGGTGACCGGCCAGGCCTGGGCGCAGGTCGGGGCATTCCTGGCTGCCGCCGCGCAGCCATCGGGCACCGGCGCACACGACGGCTCCGGTCACCCGCCCGCCGTCGCCCCCGCTCCCGACGCCACCGTCACCGAGGTGGCGCGCGCGGCCGCGGTCTCGGCGGAGATCCTCGACCGGGTCCTGCTGCCCTGGCTGGCTTCGTACTGTGGCTGCAGGCTGACGGACGCAGCGGCGATGCCGGCCCGGTACGCGGCCGCCTGGGCGCTGCGGACCCCGCCCACCCGGCCCGGCGACGCGGCACTGTGGACCAACCTCTCCACGAGCCTGCACGCCCTGACCGCGAATCTGGCGAAATCTCTCGGCGGCCGACTGCGCTTGTCCGCCCGGGGTCAGCGCGTCCGGCCCCGGCGGCGCGGCGCCACTGACCGTGCACACCGCCGAAGGAACCCCGCACCGCTTCGACCGGGTGATCGTCGCCACCCCGGCCTGGGCGGCTGCCCGAATCCTGACCGCGGACGCCGTCCTCGCCGAACGGGCGGTCCTGCTGGACCGCCTGCCCTACGAACCGGTGACCGTCGCCCTGCACCGCGACCCTGCGCTGATGCCGGCGCAGCGCCGCCACTGGTCGGCCGTGAACATCGACGCGCACGACGACCGCGGGGAGATGACGTACTGGTTCGGGGCGGCCGGCGGACCCGACCTCTTCAAGAGCTGGATCACCCACCGTCAGGAGCCCGCCGACACGCTGCGCGTTGAACGCTTCCGGCACCTGGTGCTCACCGCCGACGCGGTGAGCACCAGGCGCAAGCTGCAGGAGCTGCAGCTCAGCCCCCATCTACAACTGGCCGGCAGTTACCTGTACGACATCGACAGCCAGGAGTCGGCAGTCCGTTCGGCGCTGCGCGCGGCAGAGGCAATCGACGCGTCCGCGGCCCGGACCGCCCGGCTGCGCGCCGCTCTTGAGTCGCAGGCCCCCTCATGACCTCCACCGCACGGCCGGAGGCGGACTCGGCGCGTCCGGCCCGGCGGGTGGCCGCAGCCCGCCACACGCTGCGCGGCGCGCTGACCGACGAGGCCCGTCAACTGCGTGCCCAAGGACGCCGGATCATCGACCTGGGGCTGGGCGATCCGGCGGCGCACGGAATACCGGCGCCGTCGGCCGTGCTGGTCGCGCTGCGGGAGCAGCTCGAAGACCTGCGCGGCTACAGCCACGAGGCCGGAAACCTGACGGCCCGGACCGCCGTTTCCGAGCACTTCCGCACTCGCCTGGGACTTCCGGGAATCCAGCCGGGCGACGTGTGGCTGGGCAATGGCGTCTCGGAACTGGCCCTGCTGACCCTCCAGGCCCTGCTCGACCCCGGTGACGAGGTCCTCGTGCCCGACCCTGGATATCCGATGTGGCCCGCGTACATCGGTCTCTGCGGTGGCACAGCGGTTCCCTACCCGTGCCCCGAGGCGGAGCACTGGCGTCCGGATCTCGACGCCCTGTCACGTCTGGCCGGTCCGCGCACGCGCGCCCTGGTAGTCATCAACCCGGTCAACCCCACGGGGGCCGTCTGGCCGCCGCAGGTTCTCGAGGGGCTGGCGGCGGTGGCCCGCGCGCACGGCTTGGTGCTGTTCTCCGACGAAATCTACGACCGGCTGCGGTACCTCCCCGGCCCGCACGTGCCGCTCGCCGCCCTGGCACCGGATCTTTTGTGCCTCACCTTCGGCGGGCTGTCGAAGTTCGCCCGCCTGCCAGGCCTGCGCGCCGGATGGATGGTCGCGAGCCGCCCATCCGGCGCCGGGCGTGGCTATCTCGAGGCGCTCACCTCGCTGGCCGCGTTGCGTTTGAGCCCCAATGCCGCGGGCCAGCACGCCGTCCCGCCCGCCCTGTCCGCCTCCGCCGTGCGTGACACCGCCGCGCTGACCGTGCCGGGCGGTGCACTGTACGAGGCGCGAGCGGCGGCCCGCACCGCGATGTTCCGCCAGCCAGGCCTGCACTGCGCAGCACAGGACGGAGCTTTCTACGCCTTCCCCCGTCTGGACCTCCCGGAGGCGATCACTGCCGACCAGTTCGCCCGACGCCTGCTGCGAGAGAAGTCCGTACTGGTCGCTCCCGGCGGGCAGTTCGGCGCCGACGGCACCCACCACAAGCATCTGCGGCTGACGACCCTGGCCTCCCCCGCCGAGATGACCGCGGCCGTCCAGCGCATCGGTGATCTCCTGTCCGAGGTGCGGGCTGAGCACACCGGTGGAGCGGGGCGGTCGGCCCGTGGGGATCAGGTGTGACCGTCCGCTGCGACGATCCTCGTCCGGGTTGCCCGGTATGAACGGGTCTCCACCATCGCCCTGACGGTCGGCGCCGTCGGAATGGTCGGCGGCATGGGTCCTCGGCGCGTGCATTGACACCAAGTCCGCAAGCGGCCCGTACGCCCTACTCGGCGAGACGGCCCATGCCCAGGCAGTGCAGTGTGGCCGCGGAGCGGGGGCAGGCGCCTCGTACGGCGAGGGTGCCTCCCACCGCCCTGAGGGCCCGCAGCGTACCGAAGAAGACGCCGGCGCCTTCTCGCGCGAGGTAGGTGACCTCGGAGAGGTCCACGATCAGATGGCGGCAGCCGTCCTGGACCAGATCGCGCAGCTGCGCCGCGAGCGAGTCGGCCTCGCGGGCCGTGATCTCGCCGCGCAGGCTCACCCGGACCACACAGCCGGTGACGAGCACCCGCGCGATGCCCGCGCGGCGCAGCCTGCGGGCCGTGCCCGGGCTGGGCAGCCACGGCCTCTTGTGAACGTGTTCAGGAAGGGGAACGGAATCAGAAGCTTGCACGGGACAGACCTTCCGGCGGTACGCCGCCTGTCGGCCGAGACGGGCCGAAAGGTACTTCTTCATACTTCTTCCATACGTCTATACCACGCGACCCAGAGATTCCGCCAGAGGTCTACTCCACTGCTTCCGCGTCCCCCGCGCCCAGCACGGCGAGCTCCGCGCGGATCGCGCCCCGCATCAGGTCACGCGCGCGGTCGATGCGCAGCCCGCCGCTGAGCCAGCGCATGCTGAGCCCCTCCAAGTGGGCGGTGAGGCGCTCGGCGGCCTCCGCGAGGGCGGGCGCCGGAGCCGTCGGCCGGACCGCGCCGAGGAGCGCGGACACCTCCTGCACCCACACCAGGGTCGCCCTGGCGAGGTCCTCCCGGAGCGCCTCCTCGAAGACGGCGCTCGCCCGCAACTCGCCCCAGGCGGCGCTGTTCTCCCTGACCTCCGGGGTGTCCTGCAACTCCAGGAGCAGGGTCTCCGTCAGCTCCGCGCGCGGATCCGGCGGGGCGGCGCCCTCGTCACGGGCGGTCGTGTAGCGCTCGGCGCGGTCGCTGATGAACTCGAGCGTGTGGCGCAGGATCCCGGTGCGGTCCTTGAAGTGGTAGTAGATCAGGCCGGTCGAGACGCCCGCCTCTGCGGCGAGCTCCTCGACGCGCAGGCCGCGGACTCCGCGGCGGGCGATCAGCCGTGCGGCCGCTTCGAGGATCTGGGTGGTGCGGGGCGCCATGGACCAGCACCCTACCGACCCCCGTCCCGCCGGGGGCCGCCACCCCGCGCCGCCTCTTTGACTGAATTTTCAGTCCGTGTCAGAGTCGAGGACGGACAGACCAGCTGTGCGGAGCCTTCTGCGCCTTTCCGCGCCTTCCTGCGCTTTCCTGCGATTTCCTGCGCTTTCGAGACCGGAGTTCCCCGTGTCCCCTCCCCCGCCCGCCCGACGCTCCGTCCTGCGCACGCTCGCCGGTATCGGTGCCGCGACCACCGCGGCCCTCGGCACCTCGGCATGCGAGAAGGGCAAGGCGGCGCGGGCCCCGCGCATGGGCGCCGAGTGGGAGAGCCACGCCCGGACCTTCATGTCATGGCCCGCGCTGGACTCCGTGTGGGGTGAGGACCTCCCCCACGTGCGCGAGGACATCGCCCGGATCGCGCGGGCGGTCGCCGAGTACGAGTACGTCGTGATGCTGGCCCGTCCCGGCCAGCGCGCGGCCGCCCAGAAAGCGTGCGGGCGCGACGTGGAGGTCGTTCCGCTGGCGGTCGACGACCTGTGGGCGCGCGACACGGTGCCGGTGTTCGTGGAGGAGGCGGGCGGGGTCACCGGAGTCGACCTCAACTTCAACGGGTGGGGCGACAAACAGGTCCATACCCATGACGCCCGGGTGGGCCGCGCCCTGCTGTCCGAGTACCGCATCCCGCGCCGGAAGGCGCCCCTGGTCGCCGAGGGCGGGTCTTTGGAGACGGACGGCGAGGGCACGCTCCTCGTCACCGAGAGCTCGGTCGTCAACGACAACCGCAACCCCGGGAAGAGCCGGGACGAGATCGAGGCCGGACTCGAAAGAGCCCTGGGCATCGAGAAGGTCGTGTGGCTCGCCGGGGTGCGCGATCAGGACATCACCGACGCGCACGTCGACAGCCTCGTACGGTTCACCGAGCCGGGTGTCGTACTGCTCGACCGGGCGCACCCGGACACACCCGCCGACGTCTGGTCACGCGCCGCCGACCGGGCCAGGGACGTACTGAGCAGGGCGGAGGACGCGAAGGGGCGCCCCTTCGAGATCGTCGACCTGCCGCAGCCCGACCTGTCGAGGATCACGGGCGAGGGCGACGACTTCGTGTCGACGTACACGAACTTCTACGTCGCCAACGGCTCCGTGTTCATGCCCGAGTTCGGGGACCGGAAGGCCGACAGCCGGGCGCGGAGCATCCTGCGGGAGCACTTTCCCGGACGCGATGTCGTCCCGGTCCGGATCGACACCATCGCGTCCGGCGGCGGTGGCATCCACTGCTCCACGCACGACCAGCCGGGCAGACCGGCCGACTGAGCGCGTCAGTCGGTCGAGGGCGTCAGTCGGTCGAGGTGAGTTCGCCGCTGAGCCTCTCGTACCTCTCGGCACTCGGCCGGTTGAGGCCGATGATCTCGACGGTCTTGCCGCGCTGTTCGTACTTGGTGGTGATGGCGTCGAGCGCGGCGACCGTGGAGGCGTCCCAGATGTGCGCGGCCGAGAGGTCGATGACGACCCGGTCCGGGTCCTCGGCGTAGTCGAACTGTGTGACGAGGTCGTTCGACGAGGCGAAGAACAGCTCGCCGGTCACGGAGTGCACCACGCTGCCGCCGTCGGGGGCGGTGACGGAGGTGACGGCAGTGAAGTGGGCGACGCGCTGGGCGAAGATGACCATCGCGGTGATCGTGCCGACGACGACGCCGATGGCGAGGTTGTGCGTGGCGACCACGCAGACCACGGTGACGACCATGACGACGATCTCGCCGGCGGGCATCCGCTTCAGCGTCCGCGGGGCGATGGAGTGCCAGTCGAAGGTCGCGAAGCACACCATCACCATCACGGCGACCAGCGCGGCCATCGGGATGTCGGAGACCACGGGTCCGAAGACGACGCACAGCACCAGCAGGAACGCACCCGCGAGGAACGTGGAGAGGCGGGTACGGGCCCCCGACACCCGTACGTTGATCATCGTCTGGCCGATCATGGCGCAGCCGCCCATGCCGCCGAAGAACCCGGTGACGATGTTGGCGATGCCCTGGCCGACGGACTCGCGGGTCTTGGAGGAGTGTGTGTCGGTGATCTCGTCGACGAGCTTGGCCGTCATCAGGGACTCCATCAGGCCGACCAGCGCCATGGCGAGCGCGTAGGGGGCGATGGTGGTCAGGGTGGCCCAGGTGAACGGCACGTCGGGCAGGCCCGGCACCGGCAGGGACGAGGGCAGCTCGCCCTTGTCGCCGACGGTGGGCACCGCGATGCCGGCGGCGACCGTGATGGTGGTCAGGACGACGATGGAGACCAGCGGCGCCGGGACCACCTTGGTGATCTTCGGGAAGAACACCAAGAGCGCGAGCCCGCCGACGATGAGCGGGTAGACCGCCCACGGCACGTCGTGCATCTCCGGCACCTGTGCCATGAAGACCAGGATGGCGAGGGCGTTGACGAAGCCGACCATCACGCTGCGCGGTACGAACCGCATCAGCTTGGCGACGCCGAGCACACCGAGGACGATCTGGAAGACACCGGCCAGGACGACGGCGGCCACCAGGTGGCCGAAGCCGTGCTCGCGGTTGAGCGGGGCGATCACCAGGGCGACGGCGCCGGTCGCCGCGGAGATCATCGCGCGGCGGCCGCCGACGACTGAGATGGTGACGGCCATGGTGAACGACGCGAACAGGCCGATCGCGGGGTCGACCCCGGCGATGATCGAGAACGAGATCGCCTCGGGGATCAGGGCGAGGCCGACGACGAGACCGGCGAGGATCTCGGTGCGCCAGACCTTCGGGTCGGACAGCCAGTCGGGGCGCAGACCGCGCAGCCGGGCGGCGCGGGAGGGTGCGGGCGATGCGGGCGTGGGCAAGAAGGGCTACCTGAGGAGTGTGGGAGAGGACCGCCCACTCTATAGCGGGACCATGACAGCCGGCCGACTCCCCGCCGCCTCCCTGCCGCCTCCCCGTCACCTTCCCCGCCGCCTAGCGGCGGCTGCGTACCAGCAGATACAGGAAGTACGGCGTGCCGATCACCGCGGTCATCAGTCCCGCGCCGAGCTGTGCCGGTGCGATCACCGTCCGCCCCACCAGGTCGGCGACGCACACCAGGATGGCGCCGAGGAGCACGGCGACCGGGACCACGCGCACGTGCTGCCTCCCGACGAGCGCGCGGGCCGCGTGCGGGGCGACGAGCCCGACGAAGCCGATGGTGCCTGCGGCGGCCACGGCGGTGGCGCTCAGGAGCACGCTGAGGACGAGGAAGCCGAAGCGGCCGCGGCTCAGGTTCAGGCCGAGCAGCCGGGGGGTGTCCTCGTCGAGGGAGACGAGGTCGAGTTCGGTGCGTCGTACGACCGCGACGGTCAGGCCCGCGGCGAGGACGAGGGCGAGGGGCACCACGTCGGGCAGGGTCCGGCCGTAGGTGGAGCCACCGAGCCAGGTGAGCGCCTTCGTCGCGTTGAACGGGTCGGTGAGGATGATGAGCATGCTGATGACGGCCGTCGCGCCGGTGGCCACGCCGAATCCGACGAGGACGAGCCGGTTCTGCCCGAACCCGCCCTTCGCCGCGAGGCCGAAGACGAGGACGGCGCTGACCGCGGCGCCCGCGAACGCGCCGCCCGCGATGGTCCACGACCCGGCGGCGGGCACCGTCGTCACGAGCAGCACGGCGCCGAGCGCGGCGCCGTTCGTGACGCCGAGGACGCCCGGCTCGGCGAGGGGGTTGCGCGTGACGGCCTGCACGAGGGTACCGGCGAGCGCGAGCGCCGCTCCCGCACAGAGCGCGGCGAGGACGCGCGGCACCCGGGTGTCCAGGACGAAGGAGACGGTCTGGCCCGCCCTGCCCTGCGCCCAGTTGACGACGTCGCCCATCAGCAGCTTGCTGTCGCCGATGAGGACCGCGGCGACGACCAGGCCGGCGAGGGCCGCCACGAGGACGGCGGTCGTGCCGATGAAGACGCCGCGGCTGCGGATGCGCAGCCGGTCGGGCTGGGCGGCGCCCGCCGTGTCCCGTACCCGTGCGGCCATGACGACCAGGAAGAGGGCGCCGAGCAGGCTGGTGACGACGCCCGTCGGCACGGCGACCGACACGTCGGACGGCACGACGGCGCGGAGCAGCACGTCGGAGCCGAGGACGAGGGCCGCGCCGGTGAGCCCCGCGACCGGGAGACTCGCGCGGGAGCGGGTGAACGCGCGGAGCTTGCGGGCGAGGGGGCGTACGAGGGCGGGGGCGCACAGGCCGACGAAGCCGATGGGGCCCGCGAGGGTGACGGCGGAGGTGGAGAGGAGCGCGGCGAGCACGACCGCGGTGAGGCGGGTGGAGCGGACGGGTACGCCCACGCCGCGCGCGGCGTCGTCGCCGAGCGCCAGGGCGTCGACCTTGCGGGCGAGCAGCAGCAGCCCGACGAGGCCGACGGCGGCGACGGGTGCCATCTGCAGCACGCCGTCGAAGCCGTTCTGCGCCACGCTGCCCTGGTTCCACTTGTAGAGGCCCTCGGTCTCCTGCGGGAACAGCTGGAGCATGCCCTCGGTGACGGCGGTGAGGCCGAGGGTGAGGGCGCTGCCCGCGAGGACGAGCCGGACCGTGCCCGCGCCGAGGCCGGAGAGTCCGAGGACGACGGCCGCGGCCAGGAGCCCGCCGGCGAACGCGATGCCGGAGGAGGCGAGGAAGGGCAGGGAGACGCCGGTGGCGGCGGCGAGGCCGAGCGCCGCGTAGGAACCGGCGTTGACGGCGAGGGTGTCGGGCGAGGCGAGGACGTTGCGGCTGACGGCCTGGAGGGCGGCGCCGGCCATGCCGAGCACGGAGCCGACGAGGAGCGCGGCGGTCATGCGGGGCAGCCGGGAGGCGATGACGACGGAGCTGTCGGTCGTGTCGCCCCGGCCGGTGAGGGCCTTCCACACCTCGGGCGCTCCGACGGCGGCGGTGCCCTGGGTGATGTCGACGACGGCGAGCGCGGCGACGAGGAGGAGCAGTGCGGCCGTCACCGCGACCGCGCCCGACCGGGACGCGGCTGCCGACGGACGGGTGGCGGAGGCGGTTGCGGTGACGGCCATGGTGTTACTTCTTCAGCGCCTTGACGACGGAGTCGACGTACTGGTTCATCGACTCGGTGCCGCCGAACATCCAGATGCCGTCGGGCAGCCGGTGCACGTTGCCCTTCTTCACGAACGGCAGGGACGTCCACACCTTGTCCTTCTTCAGGACGCCGGAGAACGGGTTGCTGCCCTTGTCGTCGTCGTTGCCGATGTAGGCGAAGTGCACGTCCTCGTCGAGCTTGGTGAGACCCTCGACGTCGGTGGTGCCGAGGCCGTAGGCCTTGTCGCCCTTGACCTTCCAGTCGTTCTTCAGGCCGAGCTTCTTGTTGACGGCGCCGATGAGCGAGCCGTCGGTGTACGGCCGGACGGAGGTCTGGTTGCCGGTGACGTAGCCGTCGGCGAAGGCGTACTTCGCGCCGTCCAGGCCGGCACCGGCGAGTGCCTTCTTGCCCTCGGCGAGCTTCGCCTCGAAGTCCTTCTTGAGCTTCGCGGCCTGCTCGGTGGTGCCGGTGGCCTCGGCGAGGAGGTCGAGGTTCTCGGTCATCTGCCCGATGGGGTCCGCGGCGTCGGCGGGGCGCAGGTTGAGGACCGGGGCGATCTTCCGCATCTGCTTGACGGCGGCGGCCGGCAGGTCGGTGGTCGCGATGATGAGGTCGGGCTTCAGGGACGCGATGGTGTCCATGCTCGGCTCGCCGCGCGTGCCGATGTCCTTCGCGTCGTTCTTCAGCGGTACGGCGCTGTCCCAGGCCTTGTAGCCCTTGACGTCGGCGACGCCGGTCGGGGCGACGCCCAGCGATATCAGGCTCTCGACGGCGTTCCACTCGGTGCCGACGACCTTCTTGGCGGGCCCGTTCTTGAGCGTCACCTTGGCGCCGGTGCCGTCGGTGAGGGTGAGGGAGTCGGCGCTCTTCGCGTCGTCGGCGGCGGGCTCGGTGGTGCCGCAGGACGACAGGGCGAGGGCCGCGGCGGTGGCGGCCGCCGCGGTGATCAGGTGGCGTCTCATGAGGTGGTGCTGAACCTTTCGCTTCGCGAGTGGTGGCGGCCGATGGCGCGGGTGCGCAGGCGACCGGTGAGGGGGTCGGAGTCGACTTCGATGCGGATGCCGTACGTGTCGGTGAGCCGCTGCGGTGTCAGGACCTCTTCGGGGTCGCCGTCCGCGACGACCCGCCCCTCGTCGAGCAGGAGGATCCGGTCGGCGATGGCCGCGGCCTGATCGAGGTCGTGCAGGACGGCGCCGACGGCGATGCCGTGGTCGTCCGCCAGGTCCCGCATGAGGTCGAGGAGTTCGACCTGGTAGCGGAGGTCGAGGTGGTTCGTGGGCTCGTCGAGCAGGAGCACGCCCGTCTCCTGGGCGAGGCACCCCGCGAGCCATACGCGCTGGAGCTGCCCGCCGGACAGGTGCTCGGCGCCGCGCTCGGCGAGGTCGGTCACGCCGGTCATGGCGAGCGCGCGGTCCACCGCGGCACGTCCGCCGGGGTCGGCCCTGCCCCAGCGGCCCCGGTGCGGGTAGCGGCCGAACTCGACGACGTCCCGCACGGTCAGGCCGCTGGGCGTGGGGCGGCCCTGGGTGAGCAGGGCCACGTGGCGGGAGAACGCGCGGGGGCTCAGGGCGAGCCCGTCGGTGTCGCCGTCGATGACGAGCTGCGCGGTGCGGGGGCGCTGGAGCCGCGCGAGGGTGCGCAGCAGGGTGGACTTGCCGCTGCCGTTCGGCCCGACGAGGACGGTCACTTCGCCCGGGCGCAGCGTCATCGAGGCGTCGTGGACGACATCGACGCCTTCGTACGCCACGGTGACACCCGTGGCGATGAGTTCATGACCTGGGGGGCGCGGGGCCGCGGCGGTCTCTTCACCTACATGCACGCCGCAGAGGTTAGCCTAACCTAATCAGGGTGGGAAACAGGCCCCCAAGTACGGCGCGCAAGCGAGTATTCGGCCAGACCTGGCCGTTCGACGGTGGTGGACGCGGCGACGGTGCGGGGGAACAGGCACCAGGTGCTGGGCGCGGGGACGTGGCGCAGGGCACCGCGCAGCCGGCTCCCCGCCCTGTCCTGGACCTCGCCGTCGAGGGTGTCCCCCAGCCACGGCCGGGTGAGGCGCAGGCTCAGCGCCACGGACGTGGGCCACCGGCGCCCGCCACGCGGCCGCCACACGGCCGCCAGGAGCGTATGGACCTACCCTTCGAGGCCGTCGGAGCGCGCGCCCGACGCGGACGGCCTGCCCGGGAGGTCGAGTCCGTGCGCGTTCCCCCTCATGCCAGGTACGCCAGCCTGTCGAAGGGCACCGGGTGCGCGAACCCGTCACCCGCGGCCCAGCGGCGCACCTCGTCGACGGCGGCGCCCGCGAGCCGCCGCCACTCGTTGCCCTGGGAGCCCGCGAGGTGCGGGGTGAGCAGGGCGTTGTCCGCGGACCACAACGGGTGGTCCGGGGGCAGGACTTCGGGGTCGGTCACGTCGAGCACGGCGCGGATGCGGCCGGTGGTGACGGCTTCGGTGAGCGCGTCCTGGTCGACGACCGCGCCACGTGCGGTGTTGATGAGTACGGCGTCGGGGCGCATGGCGTCGATGAGCCGGCGGCCGACGAGTCCGCGGGTGGCGGGCAGCAGCGGGGTATGGACGCTCACCGTGTCGCTCCGCTCGAAGAGTTCGTGGAGCGTCACCGGCTCCGCGCCAAGCCTGGCGGCGTCGTCCGCCGTGACGTACGGATCGTGCAACAGCACCCGCAGGTCGTAGGGGCGCAGCAGCTCGATGACGCGGCGGCCGATGAGGGAGGCGGAGAGGATGCCCACCGTGCGGCGGTAGTTCCCGGTGCCGCGCGGCGTGCGCAGCCAGTCGGCCTCCGTGCGCGTGGCCCGGAAGTCGCGGGCGCTCTCCAGGACGCGCTTGCCGGTGAGCAGGACCATCGCGACCGTGTACTCGGCGACGGGCAGCGCGTTGGCGGCGGCGGCCGACGACACCTCGATGCCGCGTTCCCAGCACGCGTCGGTGATGTGCCCGCGGATGGAACCGGCGGTGTGGACGACAGCGCGCAACCGGGGTGCGAGCGCGAGGACTTCGGGGGTGAGCGGCGGGCAGCCCCACCCGGTGACGAGGAGTTCGGCGTCGGCCAGTACGGATCGCGCGCGGTCGGTGGTGAAGTCGTCGAGCGCCGGGGGCGGTTCGAGGGACACGGCGTCGGCGAGCGTTTCGAGGGTCGACGGTTCCAGGATGGCCTCGGCCGCCCTCCGCGACATGGCGAGGGCGGCCGTGGGCCGGGGGGACGGTGACATGTTCCTCCTCGTGGGGGCCGCTCAGCGGCGGGGCCTGGGGGGGGTGGGGCGGGCGCGGACCCCGGGGCGGGGACGGTGCTTCTGCGTACCACGGGCCGCCTCGGCCCTCGCGCGCAACCCGCGCAGGTGCTCCCACAGTCGCTGCCGCGCCGCTCCCACCGCTCCGCCTCCTTCCCGCGTGTACCGGCGCCGTACCCGCTGCCGCTGCCCGTTCCCTCCGGAGCGGGTGTTCCGGGTGCCGCCGTACGGGAGGACGTCGGCCAGCAGGATAGTTCGCCGGGCGTGCCCGGTCCGCCCGGTCTGCCCGCTTCGCTCGGTACGCCCGCGTCGCCCGGTCCGCCCGCTTCGCCCGGGAGCACGGGCCCCGGGGCCGGGCGGCCGCAGGGTGGCGCCACCGACCGGGCACGAGGTGCGGTCGTGCGGGCAACGCCCGCTGGGGACGCGGAGGTACGCATGCGGCGTGAAGGAGACGACGAAGGACGAGGAGGGGGCCACCGCTCCCCCGGCGCGGAGGGGCGGTCCGATCACGCGGCGGGGCGGGGTCCGTCCCTCTGGGCCGCGGCCCGCCGCCGCGCCGTTCTGAGCATGGCGGACGTGTCGGGCCCCGTTCTGCTCGTCCTGGCCGACTGGTGGGTTCGGGTCCGCCGAGCCGGTGGATTGTCCGGTTCCGGTGGCTCGGCGGGGGACGGCGGGCCGGACAATGAGGGGCGGGGGTGGTGACGGTGCCACGGGGTGAGCGGCCGCTGGAGTGCGACGGTGGCGAGCTCACCGAATTCGCGGCCGAGCTGCGGCGGTTGAGGGAGAAGGCGGGCAGCCCGCCGTACCGCCGTCTGGCCCGCGACGCCCACTACTCCTCGACGACGCTGGCCGACGCGGCGAGCGGCCGCAGACTCCCGAGCCTGCCGGTCACACTCGCCTACGTGCGGGCGTGCGGCGGGGACACGCAGGCGTGGGAGGCGAGGTGGCGCGCGCTGGGGGCCCGGCTCGCGGCGACGGACGCCCGCACGGATGCGGCGCCCGCATCGGAGGACCCCGACCGGCGGGGACCGTACGTGGGACTCGCCGCGTTCCAACCCGAGGACGCGGAGTGGTTCTTCGGACGGGAGCACCTCACGGAGGACCTGGTGGCGCGGGTACGCGCCCGACGCTTCCTCGCCGTGTTCGGCGCGTCCGGCTCGGGAAAGTCCTCGCTGCTCAGGGCGGGCCTGCTGCCGCGGGTGCGGGGAGGGGTGGGTGGGGGTGGCGTGGGTGAGGCCGGCGGCACGGGTGGGGCGGGCAGGAGCCCGGCATCCGAGTCGGCCGACTGGAGTGTCGTGCTTTTCGCGCCCGGGGCCCACCCCTTGGAGGAGTGTGCCGCGCGGCTCGCCGGTGTCACCGGCGACTCCGCGACCGCCCTCCACACGGACCTCGCCTCGGATCCACGCGCCCTGCACCTGACCGCGCTCAAAGCGCTGGCCGACCGGCCCGACGACGTCGAACTTCTCGTGGTGGTGGACCAGTTCGAGGAGGTCTTCACGCTCTGCTCCGATGCCCGGGAACGTACGCGGTTCATCACCGCCCTGCTCACCGCCGCCCATGCGCCCAACAGCCGCACACGCGTCGTCCTGGGTGTGCGCGCCGACTTCTACGCCCGCTGCGCGCAGCACCCGGAGCTCGTCGAGGCGCTGCGCGACGCCCAGTTGCTGGTGGGTCCGATGACCACCGACGAACTGCGCCGGGCGATCAGCCGGCCCGCCGCACGCGCCGGCTGCACTGTCGAGGGGGCCCTGCTCGCCCGGGTGATCGCCGACGCCACCGGCCGCGCCACCGTGCTGCCACTGGTCTCCCACGCCCTGCGCGAGACCTGGCGGCGGCGGCGCGGGAACACGCTCACCCTGGCCGGGTACGAGGCCGCGGGCGGTATCCGGCACGCCCTCGGCCAGACCGCGGAGACCGTCCACGCCGGTCTCGACGAGGGTCGTCGGCGGCTGGCCCGCGCACTGCTGCTGCGCCTCGTCGCCGTCGGCGAAGGCACCGACGCCACGAGACGCCGGCCGGCCCGCGCCGACCTCGACTCCCTGGGCGGACCCGGCACCGGCCCCGGCGACGTGCAGGCGGTCCTCGACGCGCTCGCGGGAGCCCGCCTGATCACCCTGGACACGGACACGGTCGAGCTCACCCATGAGGCCCTGTTGCAGGCCTGGCCACGGCTGCGGCACTGGATCGACGAGGACCGGGCCGGGCTCCTGCTCCGCCAGCGGCTCAGCGACGCGGCGACCGCGTGGGACCGCGAGCACCGCGACCCGGGGGCGCTGTACCGCGGCACCCGCCTCGACGCGGCCGAGGACACCTTCCCCGCCGTCGGCCCGACCTCCGCGGGAAGCTCCGTCGGCAGCGAACTCACCGAGCTGGAGGGCGAGTTCCTCGCGGCCAGCACCGCCGCCCGGGAACGCGAACGGCTCGTCGAGGCGCGCACCACGCGACGGCTGCGCCGCTTCACGCTCGCCCTGTCCGTCCTGCTGCTGCTCGCGCTGGTGTCGGGCCTGCTCGCCTGGGACCAGTACCGGACGAGCGAGGGCCATCGGCGCGAGGCCGTCGCCGAGCAGCGCGGCGCCCTGTCCCGCCAGCTCGCCGCGCAGTCGGCCGCGCTCCTGGCGGCCGACTCCGACCTCGCGTCGCTCCTCGCCGTGTACGCGTACCGCATCCGCCCCACCCCCGAGGCCACCGCCGGCCTCTTCGCTGCCGCGTCGCTCCCCCTGCACCAGCGCATGACGGGTCACCGGGGCGAGGTGAGGTCGGTGGCCTTCAGCCCTGACGCCCGGACCGTCGCCAGCGGCGGCGAGGACGGAACCGTACGCCTCTGGAACACCGTGACCGGCGGGCAGAAGCGCGTACTCGCGGGCCATCGGGGGGCAGTCGCCTCCGTCGCCCACAGCCCCGACGGGCACACCGTGGCCGGAGGCGGTGACGACGGCTCCGTACGGCTGTGGGACACGGCCACGGGGTCCTCCCGGGAGATGAGGACCAGTCTGCGGGGTGACGTGCGGGCGGTGGTGTTCGGCCCGGGCGGGCGCACGGTCGTCGGCGGGGGCCGTGACGGCACCGTACGCCTGTGGGACGCGGCCACGGGCAGGGAGCGGCGGTCGCTGAGGGGGCATCAGGGAGGCGTCCGTTCCCTGGCGTTCAGTCCCGATGGACGCACGGTGGCGGGCGGGGGCGACGACGGAACGGTACGGCTGTGGGAGACGGCGACCGGCCGGGCGCGTGTCCTGCGGGCCGGCCGGAGCAGCGCTGTGGCATCGGTGGCGTTCAGTCCCGACGGCCGCACGGTGACCGGTGGCGCCCGCGACGGCACCGTACGGGTGTGGGACGTGGCCACCGGCAAGGAGCGCGGCGCGCTCGCCGAGCGCCGCAGGGACGCGGAGTCGGTGGCCTTCAGCCCGGACCGCCGTACGGTGCTCAGCGGCCAGCACGACGGCACGGTGCGGCTGTGGGACGCCGCGACCGGGACGCTGCGCGCCGTGCTCGCCGGGCACCGGGGCGCCGTCTCCGCCGCGGCCTTCAGCCCGGACGGGAGCACGGTGGCCAGCGGCGGGCGTGACGGCACGGTACGGCTGTGGGCCGTGTCGACCGGCAAGGAGCGTGTCACGGTGCCCGGCCGTCAGGGGGCCGTGCGGTCGGTGGCGTTCAGCCCGGACGGGAGCACGGTCGCCGGGGGTGCCCGCGACGGAACCGTACGTCTGTGGGACGCGGCCGACGGCAGGACACGAAGGGTTCTGACAGACCATCAGGGAGCAGTGCGAGCCGTGGCGTTCAGCCCTGACGGACGTACCGTCGCGGGCGGTGGCGACGACGGGACGGTACGGCTGTGGGACACGTCGACCGGCACGGCTCGCAGAGTGCTGACGGGGCCTCAAGGAGCGGTGCGTTCCCTCGCGTTCAGCCGCGACGGGCGCACCGTGGCCGCCGGCGGCGACCGTGGCCCCGGTCGTGGCGGCGGTGGCGACGTACGGCTGTGGAACGCGGAGACCGGCGAGCCGCGTGGCGTGTCGGGCCGGCAACGGGAAAGCGTCCGGTCCGTGGCGTTCGGGGCCGACGGCCACACCCTCGCCGTCGCGGGCGACGGAGGAACCCTGCGATTGTGGGACGCCGCCACCGGCACGTCACGCACCGTCCGTACCGGCACCGGGGCAGCTGTGCGGACCGTGGCGTTCAGCCCCGACGGACGCACGGTCGCCGGGGGCGCCGAGGACGGCACGCTGCGGCTCTGGGACACGGCCACGGGCGCGGCCCGCGCCACGCTGACGGGCAACCGTCGCGGCGTTCAGTCGGTGGCGTTCAGCCCCGACGGCCGCACGGTGGCCGGTGGGGACCGGGACGGGACCGTACGGCTGTGGGACGCCGCCACCGGACTCCAGAACTCCGTCCTCGCCGGGCACGAGGGGACCGTGTGGTCCGTCGCGTTCAGCCCGGACGGACACACCGTCGCCAGCGGCGGCGAGGACGGCACCCTGCGGCTCTGGGGCGTGCTGCGCGGAGCCGGTGAGGCCGTCGACCGGATCTGCCGCTCGCTGCGGAGGGATCTCAGCCGGAAGGAACGCGCCCGGTACCTGGACGTTCCCGACGAGGGTGAGTGGCCGCGGCGGGCCTGCGCGCGCTGAGTGAGAGAGCGCGGGGTGGTTCGCGCCGGATGTCCGGGGCTTCTGTCCGGGGCTTCTGCCCGGGACTTCTGGCCGGGACTTCTGCCCGGCGTTGTTGCCCGGCGCTTGCTGCCCGGCGCTTGTTGCCCGACGCTTGTCGTCCGGGGCTTGTTGTCCGGGGCTTGTTGTCCGGGGCTTGTTGTCCGGTTCGTCGCGTCCGACCCCGGACAACCTCGTACCGGTAGAAGCAAGGGGCATGACGTCCCTGACCACCGCGCCGACCGCGAGCCGGACCCCGCCGGGCCGGACACCCCGGAGCCGCCTGCGGTTCTGGCGCTCCCCCGCCGGCCAGCCCCGGTGGGCCAGGCCCGCGCTCCTCGGCATCGCCGCCCTCGCCGCCCTGCTCTACACGTGGAACATCACGAGCAGCGGCTTCGCCCCCTATTACTCCGTGGCCGCGCGCAGCATGTCGGTGAGCTGGGAGGCGTTCCTCTTCACCAGCCTCGATCCGTCCGCCACGCTCACCCTGGACAAGATCGGCGGCTTCCTGTGGCCGCAGGCGCTGTCGGCGCGGATCTTCGGCTTCCACGACTGGGCGCTGACGCTGCCGCAGTGCGTCATGGGCGTGATCTCGGTCCTGGTGATGTACCGGCTGGTGCGCCGCTGGCAGGGACCGGCCGCCGGGCTGCTCGCCGCGGGGCTGCTCACGGTGACGCCCGTGGCGGCCTCCATGTTCGGCCACGCGATGCTCGACGGCTCGGTCACCATGTGCCTCGTACTCGCCGCCGACCAGTACCAGAGGGCGGTGCGGAGCGCACGGCTGCGGTCACTGCTGCTCTGCGCGCTGTGGATCGGGCTCGGCTTCCAGGCGAAGATGATGGAGGCGTGGGTCATCGTGCCGGCGCTGTTCGTCGGCTACCTCGTGGCGGCGCCGGTCCGGCTGCGGCACCGGCTCGGCCAACTGGCCCTGGCGGGCGTGTTGATGTTCACCGTGTCGCTGTCGTGGGTGGCGCTGATGACGTTCACCCCGGAGCGCGACCGCCCGTACGTGGACGGCTCGACCGACGACAGCGCGGCCGCGATGGTCTTCGGCTACAACGGCTTCAACCGGCTGCACCCGGGATTGATCGACGGGGCGGCGCCGGCGGACGCGGGGGCGGGCGGGGCTCCGGCCGGGGACACGTCCCCGGGCGACGGGGGCGGCCGTCCGGCGCCCGGACCGCAGACGCGGTGCCCGGGGGCGAAGACGCCCTCGGGGCAGGGCGCAGGCCCGGAGAAGGACACCGGGGCGAAGGGACAGAAGAAGGAGCTGGGAGCGAAGGTGGCGCCGGAGACGGACAACCGCCGCAGCCAGGTCCCGCCACGTGATCGTGACAAGGCGAATGACGGCAACGGCCGCACCCGAGACACCGGCGCAACCGTGCCCGACGCCAACCCCACCGGCGCAACCGTGCCCGACGCCAACCCCACCGGCGCAACCGTGCCCGACGCCAACCCCACCCGAGACGCTGACAGCGACAGCCGCACCCGAGACTCCGACGGCCACGCCCGCACCCGAGACTCCGACGGCGACAGCCGCTCCGGCGGCACGACGAGCAAGCAACCCGACCCCGAGTCCACCGGCGCCCTCAAGCTCTTCGAAAGCTCCCGCTACGCGCCCCAGATCGGCTGGCTGTACCCGCTGGCGCTGAGCGCCCTCGTCTACGGTCTGCTGCGGCACCGCAAGGGCCCCCGCACCGACCAGGCCCGCGCCGGATACCTGATGTGGGGCGTCTGGCTGATCGGCACCGCCGCGCTGTTCAGCTCCTTCGACTTCCCCCACACCGCCTACCTGGCCCCCCTCGCCCCGCCCCTCGCCGCACTGGCCGCCGCCGGAACCGTCGCCCTGTGGCGCGCGCACGGCAAGGCCGGAGGCGGGGCACGGCCATGGGTGCTGCCCGCCGTCATCGTCGCCGAGACCGCCTGGACCGTCCGTCTCGCCTCCGACTACACCGACTTCGCGCCCTGGCTGATCCCCGTGGCCGTCACGGCCGCGCTGCTCGCCGTCCTCACCCTGACGCTCCCTCACTTCAGCGCACGCCGTCGCACGGACCGAGGCATCGACGTCGATGCCGGTACCGATACCGGTACTGGTATCCGTACCCGTACCGGTACCCGTATCGGCATCGCGGGGATGCTGGCCGGCTGCGTGGCCATGTTCGCCGCGCCGACCGCCTGGTCGCTGTCCGTGCTGAACGAACGGCACGCGGGCTCGGCGTTCGACGCCGCCGCGGGCCCGCTGCCCGCCGGGCTGCCGACGGGGAAGTCCTCCATCAGCCACCGGCCCGGCGCGGGCGGCGGTCCCGGCGGCCCCACCGGCGGAAGTGGCGGCCCCACACGTGGCGTGGGCGCCGTCGGCCGGGACCTGCGCACCTCCCTGACGCCCGCCCAGAGCAAGCTCCTCGGCTACGTCCAGAAGCGCGACGGAGACGCCAAGTACCCCTTGTCGGCCGAGAATTGGGCGGCAGCGGCCCCGTACATCTACGCCGACGGCATCCCCGTCCTGCCGCTCGCCGGAATGCACTCGACATCCGTCACCCTCACCGAGTACCGGCACCTCGTCGCCGCGGGCGAGCTCCGCTTCGCCCTCGTCACCGACGCGGGCACGAAGACGTCGGAGATCAGCTCCTGGGTCGCCTCCGCATGCGCCGAGGTCGATCCGCGGGCCTACGGAGGGGCCGCCGAAGCCAAGGCGGCACCCGGTGACGACGCCCCCAAGACGCCCGCACAAACCCTGTACCGCTGCGAGCCGTCCGACGCCACAAGCCACTGAAGGCCACCCCAAAGCCACTGAGGCCACCGAGGCCACGAGGCCGCCGAGAACCTGCGTCATGACCGGCGAGGGCCGACGCACCCACCGACCGGGGGAGGAGCGGTGGCCGTCCCGACGAGCATCCGCCGGCACGGCCACCGCACCCCGCAACAGCGCCGCCCTGTTCGAACATCCCGCCGCCGCGCCACATTCGTGGCCGGATCGTCGTGACGGAGCGGGAAATATCCGCCTCGATTGCGGGGCCTCACGGGACCGGCGAAAAGATCCCCGAAAACAGGTCCCAGTTTGGCAGAAAACCCCTTGCGCCACCCCGACCACACCTCCGGTCCTGCCGCTTTGCCTATCCGTCGCGCACATGCCGACGGCATGGTGTCCGAAAAGCGGGGAGCCGGCCTGGAGCCGCAGAACGCTCCGGGTACGGGTGTGACAACTGTTGAGTGACGTACCATCAGATGGTCCGCGCTCCCTTTCGGACAGAACTCGGAGTTTCGATTTCTCGTTTTATCGACGCCGCCTACGGTTGTGGCTGTGGGGGCAGGCACTGACCATGCCGGGGAGATGACAGCCGAGCAGAACTCTTCTAGGGGGAGCCCGTGCGGCCTGCGCTGAACGCGCGCCGCCGGAAAAGGAAGTGCCGTCCGGTTTGATCAGCCGGACGGCAGGCCTTTGCTGCGACGCCGATGAAAATCCTGCCTCTGCCCGGTCGCGCGCACCGGACCAACCATGTCGGGTACACGGGGGCTTTCCAAGGGGGGACCCTAGTGACGGAATCTCGCTCGAGTGATCCCGGAACGGAACGGAGTGACTTAACGTCGGATCGAAGCGCACTGCTGTTGGAGGCTTTTGACCCGCAGCAGTTCCGGGAGAACTCGGAAACGGCTCTCGCCAAGCTGGAGAAGCATCTGTCGGACATCTCGATCAGAGGTCTCGAACTGATCGAACCGGCGCGGCTCTCCCAGGCGGCGAGGGCACTCATGACGACCGAGCACGACAAGATCGCCGCGTTCGACGAGGAGCGTCTGGCGGGCATCATCGACCTGTACGTCCGTACGGGGATCCAGGTCCACTCCCCCGGGTACATGGGGCGGCAGTTCTCCGGAGTCGTACCGCTCGCCGGCGTCATCGACTTCGTGAGCTCCGTGGTCAACCAGCCGTCCTCGTTCTACGAGGCGGGGCAGTTGCCCAACGCCGTCGAGCGGATCATGGCCGACGAGCTGAACCGCTTCATCGGGTGGGACCCGGAACGTTTTACCATGATCACCACGTCGGGCGGCTCGCTCGCGAATCTGACCGCTCTCCTCGCGGCCAGGAACGAGAAGCTGCCCGGGTACTGGTCAGAGGGCGGTTCCGCGGTGCGCGGCCAGCCACGGCCCGCCATCGCGGTCGGCGCGGACGTGCACTACAGCGTGGCGCGGGCGGCGGGCGTGCTCGGCATCGGCGACGCGCAGCTCGTGCGCCTGCCGCTCAACCGGCAGCAGCAGATCTGCCCCGCCGAGGTGCGCGCGACCCTCGAAGCGGCCGAGCGGCAGAACCTCAAGGTGTTCTGCATGGTCGCCTCGGCCGGCAGCACTTCGGTGGGCGCCTTCGACCCGATCGAGGAGCTCGCCGAGGTGGCCCGGGAGAAGGACATCTGGCTGCACATCGACGGTGCGCACGGCGCGAGCCTGCTCGTGTCGGACGCGCTCCGCGCCAAGCTGCGGGGCATCGAGAAAGTGGACTCCCTGACCTGGGACGCACACAAGATGATGTTCGTGCCCGCGCCCTGCACGATGCTCTTCTACCGGAACAAGGAGACCGCCCTCTCGGCATTCCGGCAGAAGGCCAGCTACGTCTTCGACGAGGAGGAGGACGTCTATACCGCCTACGACAGCGGAGGAAAGAACTTCGAGTGCACGAAGCGTCCCATGATCATGACGCTGTGGGCGCTGTGGGCCATTTACGGGCGGGCCCTGTTCGCGGAGAAAATCGAGTATCTCTGTCAGTTGACGGAGGAGTCCTACGGCGTCGTGCGGGCCGATCCGGACTTCGAGACCCTGCACCGTCCGGAAGCGAACATTCTGTGCTTCCGTTACCATCCGGCGGACCTCGAAAGCAGACTCGGCAGGCGGCTCGGCAAGAAAGACGTGCATCACCTGCAGATCGCCATCAGGAACCGCATCAAATTCGAGGGGAAATTCTTCCTCTCGAAGGTGAACATCGACGGGGTGGCCGCACTGCGCGTGGTCATGATGAACCACCAGATCACCGGCGAGCACTTCAGGATGCTGCTGTCCGAAATCAAAAGGACGGCTCAGGACCTGCTCGACGGAGAAGTGGGAACAGGAAAAGCATAGAGGGGACGGATGTTGAGTACATCTCACGCTCCACAGGCACCTCATGTTTCACCTCAGGCACCTCACATTCCATCGTCCGCACCGGCTCCCGGCGGCGCCCGCGAACTGGCCGACTGGCTCATCCCCGACTGGGAACTGCGGCCCGAATCCGTCGAAGCCGTCACCGTGCTCCCCTCGTTCGCGAGCAAGATGCGCGAGTGCGAGCGGGTCTGCCAGACGCTGTACAGCGAGATCCCCCACGAGATCCAGGACGCGGTCGTGCTCCGCCGTCTCCAGCAGATGGTGAACACCGTGCTGCTCAACCCGCTGTGGCGCGAGCGGCTGCGCGGCGCCGGCATCGGGCACGCCCCCGAGACGTACGAGGAGTGGCAGCGCATCCCGCTGTCGGACAAAGAAGTCCAGCGCGACTTCTTCATGGACACGCGGCCCGGCATGGTGGTGCCCCTCACCCGCGGCGAGTTCGAGATCGTGGCGAGCGGCGGCACCAGTAGCGGCACCCCGCTCGAAGTCGTCTACGCCCTGCGGGAGTTGAAGGACACCTACGAGATCGCGGGCCGCTTCATGGGGGCCTACCAGCTCGCGCCGCACCTCGCGGGCAGTGACCCGAAGTGGCTGTTCACCACGCTGGCCGACTACCAGATGTGGAGCAGCGGCACCATGGTCGGCGGCGTGCTGCAGCACGTGCCCGGCGTCAACTACGTCGGCGCGGGGCCCGTCACGGCCCCCGTCCTCGAGCACATGTTCTCCTACCGGGGCCCCAAGGCCCTGATGGGGATCTCGGCGGGCATCGCGATCCTCGCCGAACTCGGCGCGGGCATGCGCCAGGAGTACCGCGACAGTTTCCGTGTCGCCCTGTACGGCAGCGGCGTGCTGCCGCAGCGCAAGCGCGTGGAACTCCAGGCGCTGTACCCGAACCTGTCGATCCTCAGCTACTTCGCCGCCACCCAGGCGGAGACGATCGGCCTGCAACTGGACGCCGCGTCGCCGTACCTGTCGGCGGTGCCGGGTCTGCACTTCATCGAGATCGTCGACGAGGAGGGGCGCCACGTCCCCGAGGGCGAGGAGGGCGAGCTGGTCGTCACGCGGCTGCACGCGCACGAGACGCCGCTGCTGCGTCTGAAGCTGGGCGACCGCATGATCCACCGGCCCCGCACGGACGGCCCGGGTCTGAAGACCCGGCAGTTCGAGTTCGCGGGCCGCACCGGGGACGTGCTGCACATCAACGACAGCCAGTACTCGGGGGCGCGGGCCTATGCGGCGCTGCGCGACGAGCTGAAGGCGGCCGAGGTGGTGGATCTGGACGCGGTGGCGCACGACGTCCAGTTCGTCAACCACCGCGAGGGCAAGACGATCACCCTCTACGCGGCGGTCGACGACGTGCTGGGGCTGACCTACCGCGCCGACAGTGTGCTCGGCGCGTGCGGGCTCCAGCAGGTGTTCGTGAACGCACTGCCGCGCGCCCTCTCGCTGTTCAACCACGGCGAGGCCAACGCCGCGTCGGTCGAGAGGACCGGATACACCCTCCAGCTCAAGTTCGTGCCCAGGTTGTCCGCGGAGATCGAGCGGACCGCCGTCGGAAAGGTCCCGCTGGTCCGGGACCGCGGCTAGGGAGTGGAATGAACAGGAGCGGTATGAAAACGCAGGTGAACATCATCGCCGTGGTGGACGTCATCGGAGCGCTGTCCGTCAAGACGCTGCTCGACGGCAACCTCTGCATGGTCGACGACGGGGCGTTCGACAGCACCCACCAGGGCACGGCGGACCTCGTCACCGTGGTCAAGCCCGGCCAGGTCGTGTCCTGGACCGCGCTCGCCCTCGACCTGCAGACGCCGGTCGAGATCAAGAGCATCTCGTTCGAGCCGGCCGACGGGCACAACGGCGCGGCCGCGTCGGGACCCGCGATGAACCCGCCCACAACCGCGAACGGCGAGGCCCGCGGTCGGCAGGACCAGGGCCGCCAGGTACCCGGCCGGCAGGCCCAGGGCCAGGGCCAGGAGGAAGAGGGGGACAAGCTCGACCTCGACGTGTGGACCGGCGTGGTGCCGCACTGGATGACGCCGGGCGTGCCGTACCAGTACCGCCTCGAACTCCAGATGTACGAGGGGTCCAACAGCGTCATGTCCATCGACTCACCCGCGTTGATGTGCCAGTAGCGGACCGCACGACGACGGCAAGGCCGGGAACGACGACGAAGGCGGAATCATGCCCCAACAGTTGGCGATCATCGTGCTCGTGGACGTCGGCAACGCGCTCGCGTCCAGCACCCTCGAAGGCAACACCTATCTGTTCGACAACATGAAGCTGCACGGCTCCGAGAACGAGGGAACCAGCGAGCTGGTGACCGCGATCAACGGCTCCTACTGGCGTGACGGCTCCCAGGCCAGCGAGCAGGTGCTCAACTGGCTGCCGTACAGCCTCGGTTCCATCCCGCCGACCGTGCCCCGCGGCTACGAGGTCGAGCGCGCCCGGCAGACCGACGAGCAGGCCCTCGCCGAGCTTCAGGAGCTCGCGGCCAAGTCGTCCGTGCCGGGCGCCGACGCGGAGGCCGAACTCAACCGCATCCGGCGGAGCGTGGGCACCCGGGTCAAGACGACCCGGCGCACCCGGGGCCGGATGTCCGGGCAGAAGATCGTGGACGTCATGGGCCAGGTCGTCACCGAGGACGCGACGGCCGCGGCCAGCTACCCGGCGCCGGTGATCACCGACATCTACGGCGAGGCCGTGGACTCGAAGATCATGTATCCGGCGGAGTACGGCTCCCCGGACATGGTGACCGACGGTTGGTACTGGTCGGCGACGGTCGACACGTCACGCCCGGGGACGTACTCGTACATGATGCGCGTCCAGCTGCACAAGCTGGTGCAGACCAACGGCGAACTCCGGTGGGACCCGGTGAACCTGACGTGCGCGTCGGCTCTGAAGATCACCTCCGAGCCGCGGCGCAACGCCTTCACCAAGGCCGGCGTCGGTCAGCTGCCCATCCCTTCTGCCGCGCGCCCCGGCCGCGGCGCCTGAGCCACCACCGGACGAGGAGGAACGGATGACCACCAAACCGAGGCGGGAAGCCGCCGTGAAGCGGCCGATCTCCATCACCGCCGTCGTGGACGCCGTCGGCGCGCTCGCGGCCGGCGACATGCGGGGCCACCTGTACATGTACGACACGAACAAGTCGGGCGGGTCCACGGGGTTCGGCACCGAGGAGCTGCAGACGAAGGCGCGGCGCGGCGACCAGATCCTGTGGAACTGTCTCGCGCTGGAATGCGAGGCGTTCGTCGCGATCGACGACATCATCATCGACCGCGACGTCTGCGAGCCCGTGCGGAAGGTGTACCCCGGGACCGACGTCGCGTACTGGACCGGGACGGTGAAGAAGGACGCCGGTCCGATCACGTACCAGATCAAGTTCAAGCTCGGCACGCGGGACGAACCGATCACCACCACCCTGTCGTCGTCCCTCGTCGGCTAGGGACCGGGCAGTCATGACGGTGTACGCGAAGGAGGCACGGTGAGCACCACTACGCGCAGCGGCGTGGAGAAGCAGAACCCCGGTCAGCTGAACTCGGTCCAGCTCAACATCGTGACGCTCATCAACATGGAGCGGGCGACGGCGACGGGTTCGCTGAGCGACGCGATGTACATGATGGACAACAGCATCGGCGGCAAGGGGCAGGGCACGTCGTCGCTGGAGACGGTGTGCAAGCAGGGGCAGGTCATCAACTGGATCGTGCGCCCGATCGACATGGAGAAGCGGCTCGACGGCACGTGGCCGCCCATGCCGAAGATCAACAACATCGTCTTCCTCGACACCGAGCTGGGTGACGAGGAGGACGTGGCGGAGCGGCGGATCTTCAACGAGCTGAAGATCTACGGGATGCCCGACCGGATGCGGGACAAGTACACGCCCGTCTACTACTACTGGGCGGGCACGGTGATGAGCACGGCGAAGCCCGGCCTGTACCGGTACCGGCTCGTGATGGAGCTGGAGCAGGAGAACAAGAAGGAACGGCTGTACCTGAACACGGCCATCCATCCCTCGATCCGGGTGATCCCGGTCTGATCCCGGCCTGACCCAGGCCTGACCTGCGGTTCCGACAGCAGACGGCACTATGAACCAGGTGTATACGCCCTGTGTATAGTGGGCGCATGCCCCCCATGAACACGCCATCTGCATGCAAGACGACGCACTCGGCCAAGAGGTTGCGTCGCACCGCCCCCGTCCTCGCGGCGGGGGCGGCCCTCGCCCTCGCGCTGACCGGGTGCACCAAGCTCGACACCACGTCGCCCAGCACCGTGCGCAAGGCCGGGGCCGAGGCGAAGGCCTCGGACCAGGGGAAGTTCGGCACCGTCGACTGCCGCAAGGCCAAGTGCGTGGCCCTGACGTTCGACGCGGGGCCCAGCGAGAACACGCCGAGACTCCTGAAGATCCTCAAGGAGAAGGAGGTGCCCGCGACGTTCTTCACGCTCGGCAAGAACCACATAGAGAAGTACCCCGAGCTCGTGAAGCAGATGGACGCCGAGGGCCACGAGGTCGCCAGCCACACCTGGTCGCACAAGATCCTGACGAAGATCGACGCGGACGAGGCGCGCCGCGAGCTGGAGCGCCCCAACAAGGCGATCGAGAAGCTCATAGGCAAGAAGCCGACGCTGATGCGCCCGCCGCAGGGCCGCACCAACGACGACATCAACAAGCTCTCCAAAGAGCTCGGGCTCTCGGAGGTCCTGTGGACCGTCACCGCCAAGGACTACACGACCAATGACTCCGAGCTGATCCAGAAGCGCGTCCTGGACCAGACGAAGCGGGACGGCATCATCCTGCTGCACGACATCTACAAGGGCACCGTGCCGGCCGTCCCCGGCGTCATCGACGGGCTGAAGAAGCGCGGCTACGTCTTCGTGACGGTCCCCCAGCTCCTCGCCCCCGGCAAGGCCGAACCCGGCAAGGTGTACCGCTAGGGCTTGTCTGGCACGCTCGAAGGCGTGGCCACCTTCCAGATCACCCGCGACACTCCCCTGCCCGCCGCCGAGGCGTGGCGCCGGCTCACCACGTGGGAGCGGCACGGCGACGTCGCCCCGCTCACCCGCATCACCGTCGGCACTCCCCCGCCCACCCGTGTGGGCACGGTCTTCGTCGCGCGCAGCGCGCTGGGCCCCGTCGGCTTCGACGACGTGATGGAGGTCGTCGAGTGGTGCCCGCCGGACGGCGCCGCGCCGGGGCGGTGCCGTCTCGAGAAGCGCGGGTCGTTCGTGACGGGCTGGGCGGAGATCGAGGTCTATCCCGCGGCGGGCGCGGGTTCCGCGGTGGTGTGGCGCGAAGATCTGCGCGTACGGGGGCTGCCCGCGCTCTGCGACGGGGTGCTCTCGTCCGTGGCACGGCGGATGTTCGGGCGTGCCGCGGACCGGCTCATCGCGGCCGGACCGGTGTGAATCCGTCGCCGTGAGGGCTTCAGGCGACCGAGCCGATGCGGCCGGACAGTTCGCGCGAGCCGTCGTGGTGGATGGGGGTGTGCGCCCCGGTGAGGGAGACCCCGCTGCCGCCCCGGCGGTTGGCGACGATCTCCGCGGCGATCGACAGGGCGGTCTCCTCGGGCGTACGGGCCCCCAGGTCGAGGCCGATGGGCGAGCGCAGGCGCGCGAGGTCCAGCTCGGTGACGCCGACCTCGCGCAGGCGCTTGTTGCGGTCCTCGTGCGTGCGGCGTGAGCCCATCGCTCCGACGTAGGCGACGGGGAGCCGCAGCGCGAGCTCCAGGAGCGGCACGTCGAACTTGGCGTCGTGGGTGAGGACGCAGAGCACGGTGCGGCCGTCGACCTGCGTGCCCTCCAGGTAGCGGTGCGGCCATTCGACGACGATCTCGTCGGCGTCGGGGAAGCGGGTGGGGGTGGCGAAGACGGGCCGGGCGTCGCACACCGTCACGTGGTAGCCGAGGAACTTGCCCATGCGGACCAGCGCCGACGCGAAGTCGATGGCGCCGAACACGATCATGCGGGGCGGCGGGACGCTGGACTCGACGAGGACCACGAGCGGCCGGCCGCACCGCGAGCCGTCCGCGCCGATCTCCACCGTCGCGGTGCGCCCGGCGTCGAGGAGGGCGCGGGCCTCCCCCGCCACCGTGCGGTCCAGCTCGGGGTGTCCGCCGAGGCCGCCCTCGTACCCGCCTGCCCCGTCCGACGTACGGACGAGGAGGGCGCGGCCGAGGAGTTCGGCGGGCCCGGACGTGACCCGGGCGACGGCGGCCGCCTCCCCCGCGGAGGCCGCGGCCAGGGCGGCGGCGAACACCGGCCTGGACACGGAGTCGGCGCGGACCGGGGTCACGAGGATGTCGATGACGCCGCCGCAGGTCAGGCCCACGGCGAAGGCATCGTCGTCGCTGTAGCCGAACCGTTCGAGGACGGTCTCGCCGTCCTCCAGGGACTGCCGGCACAGTTCATAGACAGCGCCCTCCACACATCCGCCGGAGACCGAGCCGATCGCCGTGCCCTCGCTGTCGACGGCGAGCGCGGCGCCGGGCTGCCGGGGCGCGCTCCCGCCGACCGCCACCACGGTGGCGACGGCGAAGTCACGTCCCTGCTCGACCCACCGGTTCAGCTCGTCGGCGATGTCCAGCATGTCGGCCTCCTCAAGGCTCTACGGGTGTGCGGAGGGCTCAGCGCCTCAGTGGACGCCCAGCCATCCTTCGATGGGGTTGAGGGCGAAGTAGACGATGAAGATCACCGTCAGGCCCCACATGAAGGCGCCGATCTCGCGCGCCTTGCCCTGCGCGATCTTGATGGCGACCCAGGAGATGACGCCCGCCGCGACACCGGTGGTGATGGTGTACGTGAAGGGCATGAGCACCACGGTCAGGAAGACCGGTATGGCGGTGGCGCGGTCGGCCCAGTCCACGTGCCGGGCGTTCATCATCATCATCGCTCCGATGACGACGAGCGCGGCGGAGGCGACCTCCTGCGGCACGATCGCGGTGAGCGGCGTGAAGAAGAGGCAGCCCGCGAAGAAGAGGCCGGTGACGACGGAGGCGAGACCCGTGCGGGCGCCCTCGCCCACTCCGGTGGCGGACTCGACGAAGACGGTCTGGCCGGAGCCGCCCGCCACGCCGCCGATGGCGCCGCCGGCACCATCGATGAACAGCGCCTTGGAGAGGCCCGGCATGCGGCCCTTCTCGTCGGCGAGGTTGGCCTCGGTGCCGACGCCGATGATCGTGGCCATCGCGTCGAAGAACCCGGCGAGCACGAGGGTGAAGACGATCATGCCGACGGTCATCGCGCCGACCTCGCCCCAGCCGCCGAACTCGACCTCGCCGATGAGCGAGAAGTCGGGTGACGAGACCGCGCTGCCGTGCAGTTCGGGGGCGCCGTTCGCCCACTGCTTGGGGTCGATGACGTCCAGGGCGTTGAGGACGACGGCGACGACGGTGCCGGTGACGATGCCGATCAGGATCGCGCCGGGGGTGTTGCGCGCCTGCAGCATGAAGATGAGGAGCAGGGTGCAGGCGAAGATCAGGACGGGCCAGCCCTGGAGTTCCCCGGTGGGGCCGAGACTGAGCACGGTGGCCTTGCCGGGGTGCACGAAGCCGCCCTTGACCAGGCCGATGATGGCGATGAACAGGCCGATGCCCATGGTGATGCCGTGCTTGAGGGCGAGCGGGATCGCGTTCATGATCATCTCGCGGAGCCCGGTGACCACCAGAAGCATGATCACCACGCCGTACATCACGCACATGCCCATGGCCTGCGGCCAGGTCATCTCGGGCGCGACCTGCGAGGAGATCACACCGGACACGGAGAGTCCGGCGGCCAGGGCCAGCGGCACCTTGCCGACGAAGCCCATGAGGAGCGTGGTGACCGCCGCGGCGAGCGCCGTCGCGGTGATCAGGGCCTTCTGGCCCAGGGTGTCCCCCGCGGAGTCCTTGCCGGAGAGGATCAGGGGGTTGAGCAGGACGATGTACGCCATCGCCATGAAAGTGGTGATACCGCCGCGCACCTCTCGCGCGACCGTGGATCCCCGCCGGGATATGTGAAAGTACCGATCGAGCCAAGACCTGCCGGCCGGGACGCGCGAGCCGGGGCCCGCGTCCTCTGCGGTGGTCTTCGGCTCCACTGACGACTGGGTCATGGTGCCTACTCCCAAGGTTCACAGGGGCACCCGCGGAGTCGCGGGATTTGGGATGGTGCATTGGCTGCACGACCCGGGGGACGGCCCGAGACGAACGACATCTCCCTCGAAGGAGCGGGGAGTCGAGCTCCGAACGGTGCGGGCGGCGGAAGTGTGACGTTCCTGGCAGCCGCGCACCGCTCGGAGAACCTTGCCGGTCCCCGAGCGGGGGGACCTTTCCCTCAGCGAGGGATCACGTGCCGGTGAGGTGTTCGGGACGTACCGGCGTCTTGTTGAGTTCGAGACCCGTCGCGCTCCTGATGGCCGCGAGGACCGCCGGGGTGGACGACAGGGTCGGGGCCTCGCCGATGCCGCGCACGCCGTACGGCGCGTTCGGGTCGGCGAGTTCGAGGTAGTCGACCGGGATGGTCGGCGTGTCGAGGATGGTGGGGAGCAGGTAGTCCGTGAAGGAGGGGTTGCGCACCTTCGCGGTCTTCGGGTCGACGATGATCTCCTCCATCACCGCGACGCCCAGGCCCTGGGTGGTGCCGCCCTGGATCTGCCCGATGACGGAGAGCGGGTTGACCGCCTTGCCGACGTCCTGGGCGCAGGCCAGCTCGATCACCTTGACGAGGCCGAGTTCGGTGTCGACCTCCACCACCGCGCGGTGCGCGGCGAAGGCGTACTGGACGTGGCCGTTGCCCTGTCCCGTGCGCAAATCGAAGGCCTCGGTGGGGCGGTGCCTGAACTCCTCCTCCACCTCCACGGCCTCGTCCTCGAGGACCTCCACGAGGGTGGTGAGGACCTCGCCGCCGTCGGTGACGACCTTGCCGCCCTCCAGGAGGAGTTCGGCGTTGGCCCACGCCGGGTGGTACGAGCCGAACTTGCGCCGGCCGATCTCCAGGACCTTCTCGCGGACGATCTCGCAGGAGTTCTTGATGGCGCCGCCGGTCATATACGTCTGACGGCCCGCGGAGGTCGACCCTGCCGAGCCCACCTGGGTGTCGGCGGGGGCGATGGTGACCTGCTGGACGCCGAGCTCGGTGCGGGCGATCTGCGCGTGGATGGTCACGCCGCCCTGGCCGACCTCGGCCGCGGCGGTGTGGACGGTGGCCACGGCCTCGCCGTTGATGACCTCGATGCGGATCTTCGCGGTCGAGTAGTCGTCGAAGCCCTCGGAGAAGCCGACGTTCTTGATGCCGACCGCGTAGCCGACGCCCCGGACGACGCCCTCGCCGTGCGTGGTGTTCGACAGACCGCCGGGCAGCGCGCGGACGTCGGCGCCCTCGCTGGACTCCCACTGGCGCACGGGCGGCAGCGGGCGGGCCTTGACGCGGCGCAGCAGCTCGGCGACGGGGGCGGGCGAGTCGACCGGCTGCCCGGTCGGCATGATCGTGCCCTGCTCCATCGCGTTCTTCTGCCGGAACGCCACCGGGTCCATGCCCAGCTTGGCGGCGACCTTGTCCATCTGGGCCTCGTAGGCGAAGCACGCCTGGACCGCGCCGAAGCCTCGCATGGCGCCGCAGGGCGGGTTGTTGGTGTAGAGGCCGATCGCCTCGATCTCCACGTCGTCGATGACGTACGGGCCGACCGAGAGGGACGAGGCGTTGCCGACGACCGAGGGGGTCGACGACATGTAGGCGCCGCCGTCCAGGACGATCTTGCACTTCATGTGCGTGATCTTGCCGTCCTTGGTGGCGCCGTGCTCGTAGTAGAGCTTCGCCGGGTGCCGGTGGACGTGGCCGAAGAACGACTCGTACCGGTTGTAGACCATCTTCACCGGCTTGCCGGTGCGCAGGGCCAGGACGGAGGCGAGGATCTGCATCGAGATGTCCTCGCGGCCGCCGAAGGCGCCGCCGATGCCCGCCATCGTCATGCGGACCTTCTCCTCGGGCAGGCCGAGGCAGGGGGCGATCTGCTTGAGGTCCGAGTGCAGCCACTGGGTGGCCACGTACAGGTCGACACCGCCGTCCTCTGAGGGCACGGCGAGGCCGGACTCCGGGCCGAGGAAGGCCTGGTCCTGCATGCCGAAGGTGTACTCGCCCTTGACGATCACGTCGGCCTTCTCGGCGGCCTCGTCGGCGTTGCCGCGGATGATCGGCTGGCGGTGCACGATGTTCGGGTGCGGGACGTGCCCGGCGTGGTGGTCGCCGCGGTTCTCGTGGACCAGGATCGCGTCGGGCGCGGTCGCGGACGCCTCGTCCGTGATGACCGGCAGTTCCCGGTACTCGACCTTGATCTTGGCGGCGGCGCGGCGCGCGGTCTCCGGGTGGTCGGCGGCCACGAGGGCGACCGGCTCGCCGTGGTGGCGGACCTTGCCGTACGCGAGGACGGGGGTGTCCTGGTACTCCATGCCGTAGTTCTTCGCCGCCGGCAGGTCGTCGGCCGTCAGGACGGCGTAGACGCCCGACAGGGCCACGGCCTCGGAGGTGTCGATGGACACGATCTCGGCGTGGGCGACGGTGGAGCGCAGGACCTGGCCCCAGATCATCTCCTCGTGCCACATGTCCGAGGAGTAGGCGAACTCGCCGGTGACCTTCAGGGTGCCGTCGGGGCGCAGCATCGACTCGCCGACGCCGCCCTTCGTCTGCGAACCCTGGGTGACGTTGGCGGGGATACCGGTAGTGGTGCCGGCCATGATCAGACCACCTCTCCCTGGCGGGCCGCGGCGAGGCGGACCGCGTCGAGGATCTTCTCGTAACCGGTGCAGCGGCAGAGGTTGCCGGAGAGCGCCTCGCGGATGTCCGCGTCCGACGGCGTGTCGTTGCGCTCCAGGAGCTCGTCGGCGGCGACGAGCAGGCCGGGGGTGCAGAAGCCGCACTGGACGGCGCCCGCGTCGATGAACGCCTGCTGGATCGGCGAGAGTTCGGTGCCCTCACCGGTCTGGGAGTCCTGGCCCTTGGCCTTCCACTGCTGGGCGTCCTGGAGGGACGTGCCGCAGGCGCCCGAGGCGCAGCCGCCGCCCGGGTGGGCGTCCTGACGGTGCTTGGCGTAGTCGGCGAGGCCCTCGACGGTGGTGACCTCGCGGCCCTCCACCTGTCCGGCCGCGACCAGACACGAACAGACCGGCACGCCGTCGAGCCGGACGGTGCAGGAGCCGCACTCCCCCTGCTCGCAGGCGTTCTTGGAGCCCGGGAGCCCCATGCGCTCACGCAGCACGTACAGGAGGGACTCGCCCTCCCACACGTCGTCGGCTTCCTGCTGACGGCCGTTGACCGTGAAGTTCACGCGCATTATGCGACTCCCTCAGTGCTGCGGCCCTCGCCGCGGTACGACTCCCAGGTCCAGCCGAGCGTGCGGCGGGCCATGATCCCGACGGCGTGCCTGCGGTAGTTCGCCGTTCCGCGCACGTCGTCGATCGGGTTGGCGGCTCCGGAGGCGAGCTCCGCGAACTGCTTGGCGATCGAGGGGGTGATGATCTTCTTGCTGTCCCAGAAGCCGCCCTCTTCGAGCGCCGCGTTCAGGAACTCCTCGGCCGCCTTCGCCCGGACGGGCGTGGGGGCGGCGGAGCCGATGCCGGTCCGCACGGTCCGGGTCCCGGGGTGCAGCGCGATGCCGAAGGCACACACGGCGATGACCATCGCGTTGCGGGTGCCGACCTTCGAGTACTGCTGCGGGCCGTCCGCCTTCTTGATGTGGACGGTCTTGATGAGCTCGTCCGGGGCGAGGGCGTTGCGCTTCACGCCGGTGTAGAACTCGTCGATCGGGATGAGGCGGGAGCCCCGCACAGACTCCACCTCGACCTCGCAGTCGGCGGCCAGCAGGGCGGGGTGGGCGTCGCCCGCCGGTGAGGCGGTGCCCAGGTTGCCGCCCACGCCGCCGCGGTTGCGGATCTGCGGGGAGGCGACCGTGTGCGAGGCGAGCGCCAGACCGGGCAGCTCCGTGCGGAGCTCCTCCATGATCTGGGTGTACGGGACGGAGGCACCGAGCCGGACGGTCTCCTCGCCCACCTCCCACTCGCGCAGGTCGCCGATGCGGTTGAGGTCAAGCAGGTACTCGGGACGACGGTGGTCGAAGTTGATCTCGACCATCACGTCGGTGCCACCCGCAATCGGCACAGCCGTGGGGTGCTCGGCCTTGGCGGCGAGCGCCTCCTCCCAGCTGGCGGGGCGAAGGAAGTCCATGAGGCTCTCTTCTTGTTCGTATCGAGGGTCTTTCGCTTCGAGGGACGGGAGCATTCCGTTCCGGCCACTCGGGCCGTTGGTCCCTCGACTGCTCGTTCATGTGCTGTTAACGCGGAGTGGGCCAAGTACACCGCTCGCTCGTCCGATGGGGTCAGTCACCGAAACCATGAAGGAGTTGGCTGGCCAAGGCGTGCGTCTTGTAGATTCGTATGAAGAACGGGCCCCAGTAACCTCGCGGGTTCCCCCCGGAAACCGCGGACTCACGACGGCACAGGGCCCCGGCGCTACAGAGCGCACATGTTTGTACACACCATTCGAGACAGATCGGCGGCGACGACACCATGCGGCTGCGCGCACTCCTTGACACCGACGCGCTGGGCCTGCGGCTGCTCGGCGGCGAGGACGAGCTGGACCGCACCGTGCGCGGTGTGATGACCACGGACCTGCGGGATCCCAGCCGCTACCTGGCGGGCGGCGAGCTGGTCCTCACCGGCCTCGCCTGGCGCCGCGACGCCTCGGACACGGAACCCTTCGTACGGATCCTGGCCGGTGCGGGTGTCGCGGCCCTGGCGGCCGGCGAGGCCGAGCTGGGCGACATCCCCGACGACATCGTGCAGGCCTGCGCCCGGCACCGGCTGCCGCTCTTCGCGGTCAACGAGTCCGTGGCCTTCGCGACGATCACCGAGCACGTCGTGCGCCAGGTCTCCGGCGAGCGTGCCGGGGACCTGGCCGCCGTCGTCGACCGGCACCGCCGCCTGATGACGTCGGGCCCGGCGGGCGGCGGCCCCGACGTCGTCCTCGACCTGCTCGGCACCGACCTGGACCTGCGGGCCTGGGTCCTGTCGCCCGCGGGGCGCGTGATCGCCGGGTCGGGCGCGGCCGGGAACTCCCTGCCGGCACCGCTGTGCGCACGGCTCGCCGGGGAGCACCTGGCGGCCGTCAGGACGGGGCGGCGCGGCCCGCACCGCGTGACGATCGACTCGGTCACGTACTCGCTGTTCCCCATTCGGACCAGTGGGCGCGGAGCGGCCGGCGCCTCGCGCGACGTGCGCGAGTCCGTGCTCTCCGACTGGGTGCTCGCGGTGGAGGCCGACGCGGGCGACTGGCCCGAGGAGCGCCTCGACCTGTTGCAGGGCGTCACCCAGCTGATCGCGGTGGAGCGCGACCGGCGCGACGCGGCCCGCACGGTGCGCCGCCGCCTGGCCCAGGAGGTCCTCGAGCTGGTGCAGACGGGCGCGGCCCCCGCGGAGATCGCGGCCCGGCTGCGCGTCGCCGCCCCGGTGCTGCTGCCCGGTCTCGGCACGGCTCCGCACTGGCAGGTCGTGGTGGCCCGCGTGGAGTGGGAGGGCGGGGAGATCGACGGCGGTCCCGTCGCACAGTCGCTCCTGGAGGAGATCCTCGTCGACCCGTCGACGTCGGGCCCCGAGCCGTCCGACCGGATCGCGGTCGCCCACACCGGCGACGAGGCGATCGCCCTCGTGCCGCTGCCCGCGGTCCCCGGCGAGCACGAGGGGCCGGAGACGGGCCTGCTCGCGGACGCGCTCCTCGCCTCCGTCCACGACCCGCTGTCGGCGGGCCTCGACGGCGACGGCCGCCTCACGCTCGGCGTCAGCGCGTCCGTGCACTCGGCGGAGGGGCTGCGCGGCGCCCTGGAGGAGGCGCGGCACGCCCGCCGGGTCGCCGCGGCGCGCCCGGGCCGGGTCTGCGCGGCCGGTCACCAGGAGCTGGCCTCGCACGTGCTGCTGCTGCCGTTCGTGCCGGACGACGTGCGCCGGGCGTTCACGGCGCGGCTCCTGGACCCGCTGCGCGAGTACGACAAGCGCCACCGTGCGGAGCTCATCCCGACGCTGGAGGCGTTCCTCGACAGCGACGGCTCGTGGACGCGCTGCGCCGCGCGGCTGCACCTCCACGTCAACACGCTGCGCTACCGGGTGGGACGCATCGAGCAGTTGACGGGCCGTGACCTGTCGCGCCTGGAGGACAAGCTCGATTTCTTCCTCGCGCTGCGCATGAGCTGAGGTCATCCGGGTCGGGCCCGGCCCGCGTCCACGGGGCGCCGGCCGGGCCCGGCCCGTTTACTTGCCCGCCCTTTGTGAATTCTTTCACCCAGCCCCTTGGCCCGGTGCCGCGATCCATGCTGAGATTCGCCCACGACTCAACAGCTCAATGGTGTGCTCGGGGAGGGCAACGTGGCGCATACCGCCATGTCTGGTACCGGAACGACTGCAGAGCACGATCCACTCCAGACCGCGGTATGGCGGCTGCGCTCGCGCGGCTGCTGGACCGACGCTGCGGCGCTGCTCGCCTCACGGGCGGGGGCCGCGGCGGCACTCCAGAGGGCGGCGCTCCTCGTCGAGCGGTGCCTGTTCACCGGGGACGGCTGGGGCGAGGCGGAGGACGGTCTGCGGAGCGCCGAGGCGCTCGCCGAGGACGACGACGACCGGGGCGCGGCGGCCTGCGAACGGGGCCAACTGGCGTACGCCTCCACCGTCTTGAACGTACGCGACCGGGCCGACGAAGCGCGTACGGCGCTCGGCAGGGCGGCCGCGCTGCTCGCCCCGAACGCACCGGGGCGCCCCCTGCTCGACTTCCGCCGCGGCCTGATCGCGGAGCACATCGCGGACTCACCGCAGTCGGCGAAGGCGGCCTACCGGCGGGCCCACGCGGGCGCCACCGCGCACTCCGACCCGCTCCTCCTCTCCTTCACCTGGCGTCACCTGGCCGGACTCGCCCTGCGCGACGGGGAGTTGGCGGAGGCGCGGCACGGTTTCGCGGAGTCCCTGCGCATCCGCGAGGAGCTCGGCTACCTGGTCGGCACGGCTCCGGCGCTCGCCGCGCTCGCGGACGCGGAGCCGGAACCGGAGGCCACCCGGCTGCGCGCCGAGGCCGCGCGCCTCTTCCGCCTGCTCGGCGGCGTGCCGTCCTGGCTGGCCCAGCACCTGCAACCGCCGGCGGCCGCGGTCTGACACAACCGACCGCACTCCACGGGCGCCCCCACACGGCGGGGCGCCGGTGGAGCGCCACGCACCCGACGAGGCACCGGCGGGACACCCCACACCCGGCGAAGCACCGGTGGAGCGCCACGCGCCCGGCGGGGCACCGGTGGAGCGCCACGCATCCGGCGGGCACCGACGGGACAACCCACACCCCGGCAGGGCGCAGGCGGGACACCCCACACCCGGTGAGGCACCGGCGGGACGCCGCGCACCCGGCGGGCACCAGCGGGACACCCCACACCTGGCGGGGCACCAGTGAAGCGCCGCGCACCCCGGCAGGGCACCGGCGGGGCACCCCACACCCGGTGAAGCACCGGCGGGACACCCCACACCCGGTGAGGCACCGGCGGGACGCCGCGCACCCGGCGGGCACCGGCGGGACACCCCACACCCGGCGAAGCACCGGCGGAACTCCGCGCACCCGGCGGGCACCGACGGGACACCCCACACCCGGTGAGGCACCGGCGGGACGCCGCGCACCCGGCGGGCACCGACGGGACACCCCACACCTGGCGGGGCACCGATGGAGCGCCACGCACCCGACGAGGCACCGGCGGGACACCCCACACCCGGCGAGGCACCGGCGGGACAACCCACACCCCGGCAGGGCGCAGGCGGGACACCCCACACCCGGTGAGGCACCGGCGGGACGCCGCGCGCCCGATGGAGTACCCCGCCCGCCCCCGCCGCCCGGCCCGACGCTGCGCCACCGAGCCGCGAGCGGGCGTCGTTCAGGCCGACGCGCCCGTGAAGTGTTCGCGGACCAGGGAGGAGACCACGGGCAGGTCCTGGGCGGTCAGGGCGTCGAGCAGGGCCATGTGCTCGGCCGCGTCGGCCACCAGGTCGGCGCGGCGGCCCGCGACGGGGCCGCTCGCCAGGGGCCACTGCGAGCGGCGGTGCAGGTCCTCCGCCACCTGGACCAGCTGCTGGTTGCCGGAGAGCGAGAGCACCGCGCCGTGGAAGGCGCGGTCGGACTCGGCGTAGTGGGCCAGGTCGCCGCCCGCCGCCGCCGTCGCGGTCGCCTCGGCCAGCGGCCGCAGCTCGGCCCAGCGCGCCGCGGGCACCGTACGGGCCAGGCGCAGCATCACCGGGACCTCGATCAGCGCCCGCACCTCGGCGAGCTCCGCCAGTTCCCGCGCGCCGCGCTCGACGACGCGGAAGCCGCGGTTGGGGACGACCTCCACGGCGCCCTCGGTGGCCAGCTGCTGCATCGCCTCGCGGACGGGTGTCGCGGAGACGCCGAAGCGCTCGGCGAGGGCCGGCGCCGAGTACACCTCGCCGGGCGTGAGCTCGCCGCCGACGAGCGCGGAACGCAGCGCGGCCAGGATCTGGCCGCGCACGGAGCTGCGCCGGACCGTCTGACGCGTGCCGGCCTGTTCGGGCACCCGGACGCGCGGCGCCCCGGCGAGGGGACCCCCCTCGCGTGCTCCGGTCTGCTCCACCGCCTGACCCCGCCCTGCCTCTGATCGCTGTGAAAGGTACGAGAGGCACCATAGGCGGACACGACCGGAGTTGAAACATCGATCACGTCGGGTAAGGTAAGGCTAACCTGCTATCGATCGCGATTCGGTGGTCCCCCGCATGTCCGTCCCCACCTTGGCCGCACCCACCCAGGGCGCCCCCAGTGCCGTAGCGGACTCCTACGCCCGCCTGGGCGAGGTGTACTCCGGACTGCGCATCACCGAACTCGGTCACGAGGAACAGGCCCCACAGGGCGGCGGCTGGGTCACCGCCGCCCGGCTCGCGGAGGGCGGGGCCGACCTCGACGCGTTCCTGGCGTGGGACAACGCGCAGGTCCTCAAGGACTACGGCGTCCAGGCCCGCCCGGACGTGGTGGCGAGCTTCGGCCTGCACCGCTACGCCTGGCCGGCCACCCTGCTCATCACGGTCCCCTGGTTCCTGCAGCGCCGTGTCCCCCGCTTCCCGGTCGCCGACGTCTCCTTCCACCGCACGCTGGGCCGGATGGCCGTACGGTCGGACGGCTTCGCCTGTCTGCCGGACGACCCGGCGGCGGCGCGGCCCGACGCCCGCGTCGTACCGGACGAGGAGGCCCTGCGCGCGGAGGTGCGGGCCGCCGTCGCCGATCACCTGGGTCCGCTCCTGGACGGCTTCGGACCGCGGATGCGGCGCCGCTCGCGCGCCTTGTGGAGCCTCGCCACGGACGAGATCGTCGAGGGTCTCTGGTACGTGGCGCACCTCTTCGGCGAGGAGCAGCGGGCGATGACGGAGCTGGAGCGGCTGCTGCCCGGCGCCACCAAGCCGTACGTGGGCACGGCGGGATTCCGGGAGCTGACGGGCCCGAACGGCGAGTCGCTGCCGACCCGTGACCGGGCGAGCTGCTGCATGTTCTACACGCTGCGCCCCGACGACACCTGCGTCACCTGCCCGCGCACCTGCGACGCTGAGCGCATCGCGCGGCTGAGCGCGGACGCCGAAGCGGCCGCTTCCGCCTGAACCACCGTTTCACGCGCGTTTATTCGAACTCAACATCCGGCACTCAGCCGCGAGTTCGAGCAAAAGTACGCCGTGTGTGCTCCCTTGCACCCCCATGGCGTCCTCTTGCGCCGAAACCCCGTGGGGTCCCTTCGGGTTGGGTCAATATGGCGCCCGTTACGCCCTACCGCAATGCAAGGGACCCCCAGATGAGACTGACCGACATATCGCTGGACTGGCTGCTCCCGGGTGGCGTCCTGCTCCTGGGCCTGCTGGTGGCGGTTGCGGTGCTCACGCGCGGCAAGCGAGGCCACGCCAAAGCAGCCAAGGGAAGCGCGAGCGACGAGTCGTGGGAGCGCAGCGAGGAACGCCGCAGACGCAAGGAAGCCGTCTACGGAACCGCGTCCTACGTGCTCCTGTTCTGCTGCGCGGCCGTCGCCGCGGCGCTCTCCTTCCACGGCCTGGTCGGCTTCGGCCGGCAGAACCTCAGCCTCTCCGGCGGCTGGGAGTATCTGGTCCCGTTCGGCCTCGACGGCGCGGCGATGTTCTGCTCCGTCCTCGCCGTGCGCGAGGCGAGTCACGGCGACGCGGCCCTCGGTTCGCGCCTGCTCGTGTGGACGTTCGCGGGCGCCGCCGCCTGGTTCAACTGGGTGCACGCGCCGCGGGGTCTTGGCCACGCGGGCGCTCCGCAGTTCTTCGCGGGCATGTCGCTCTCGGCGGCGGTCCTCTTCGACCGCGCGCTGAAGCAGACCCGAAGGGCCGCGCTGCGCGAGCAGGGTCTGGTGCCGCGGCCGCTGCCGCAGATCCGCATCGTGCGGTGGCTGCGGGCGCCCCGTGAGACCTACGGGGCGTGGTCGCTGATGCTCCTCGAAGGCGTACGCACCCTGGACGAGGCCGTCGAGGAGGTCCGGGAGGACCGCCGCGAGAGGGAACAGACCCGGTTGCGCAGGCGTGATCAGGAGAAGCTGGAGCGCGCACAGCTCAAGGCCCTCAGCCGGGGCCACCGGAACTGGCAGGGCCGTGGCGGCGGCCGCCAGGTGGACGTGCAGGCCGTCGCACCGGCCGCCGGGTCCGCGCAGGTCGGCGCGGACCCTGCCATAGCGGCGCAGGAACAGCTGCCGGTACGCTCCCGTCCCTCCCTCCAGGCCGTCAGGAACGGCCCTGACGGTGCCGCTCCCGTGGCTCCCGTCACCGTCGACCTCACGGCCGAGGACGACACGCAGGCCCTGCCCCGGCTCGACTCGCTGGAGCGGAAACTGAAGGACCTGGAGCAGCAGTTCGGCTGACACGGCCCGTACGGCGGCGGCAGGCTCAGGCCGCGCCGCCGCCGTCGAGCTCGAACCAGACCGCCTTCCCCACGCCGTGCGCCCGTACCCCCCAGGCGTCGGCGAGTGACTGCACCAGGATCAGGCCCCTGCCGCTCGTACCGTCGTCGGCGATCGGTACCCGCGGCTCCGGCCGGTGGCCCACGAAGTCCCTCACCTCCACGCGCAGGCCGTGCGGGCCCACGGTCGCCGTGACGACCGCCTCGTGATCGGTGTGCACCAGTGCGTTCGTGACCAGTTCACTGGTGAGGAGTTCGGCTATCTCGCTCTTACCCGGTTTTCCCCAGTGCCGCAGAAGCTCCCTCAGGGATTTCCTGACCTCGGACACCGCGCGCAGATCCGCTCTCCCCAGCCGCCGCGTGAGCTGACCCCGGTCGGGCCCGCTCCGCATCTCACCGGTCCTCTCATTCCGTATGTCCGGTGAAGAAGCCCCGAGATTGCCGGAGCCGCCCCCTCGTGAATGCCTCGTCATGACCCCCGCCCACAATGCGATGTCTCTGCCTCCCTTTCGAACAGCCTCACGGGATGCATGCCCCGGGCCGGTCACCGCACGCTTGTCGAATCATCAATTAATGGCGGGGGGTGCATTCGGGAGTTGAGGGGAAGTGAAGCGGTGGACCCCACCGTCGAGCGTCCCGAGGAGCACGAGTGCACGACGACAGACTGCTGGTGGAAGGCCGCCTGGAACGGGCGCTGCGCCAGTTCATCCGTCCCGCCCAGTACACGCGGCGCACGCCGCTGACCCTCTCCGTGTGGCACGCGCCGGGCGAGCCGGTGCCCGTCGGGGCCGCGCTCGAAGCGGAGTACGAGCCCTTCGAGACCGGCACGGAGTGGGGAAGTCCCTGGTCGACCAGTTGGTTCCGGATTCAAGGACAGGTGCCCGACGAGTGGCGTGGCCGCCGGGTCGAGGTCGTGATCGACCCCGGGTTCACCGGCGAGGGACCCGGCTTCCAGGCGGAGGGGCTCGTCTACGACGCGGCGGGCGTCCCCCTCAAAGGCGTTCACCCGCGCAATCGGCATATTCCGGTGGCCTCCCCAGCTCAAGGCGGCGAACCGGTGCACCTACTTCTCGAAGCGGCGGCCAATCCGGCCGTTCTGCACGACTTCGTGCCGACACCCCTGGGCGACGTCCTGACCGCAGGCAATACCCCGATCTACCGATTCGCGTCTGCCGATCTCGCCGTACTGAACGAGGACGTATGGCAGCTGATCCTCGACATCGAGGTGCTCTCCGAGCTCATGCGGGAACTGGACGCCGACCGTCCGCGTCGGCACGAGATCCTGCGCGCCCTGGAGGACATGCTCGACGCGCTCGATCTGCACGACGTACCGGGCACGGCCGCCGCCGCGCGGGCGGAACTCGCCGACGTCCTCGCACGGCCCGCGCACGCCAGCGCCCACCGCGTATCGGCGGCCGGACACGCGCACATCGACTCGGCGTGGCTGTGGCCCCTGCGCGAGACGGTGCGCAAGGCTTCGCGGACCTTTGCCAACGTGACGGCGCTGGCCGAGGAGTATCCGGAGCTGGTCTTCGCCTGCTCGCAGGCCCAGCAGTACGCGTGGGTCAAGGAGCACCAGCCGCACATCTGGGAGCGCATCAAGAAGGCGGTCGCGGACGGCACCTGGGCGCCGGTGGGCTCGATGTGGGTCGAGTCGGACGCCAACATGCCGGGCGGCGAGGCGCTCGCCCGGCAGATCACGCACGGCATGCGGTTCTTCCGCGAGGAGCTCGGCGTCGAGACGGAGGAGATCTGGCTGCCGGACTCCTTCGGCTACACCGCCGCCTTCCCTCAGTTGGCGAAGCTCGCGGGCGTCCGCTGGTTCCTCACGCAGAAGCTGAGCTGGAACCAGTCCAACAAGATGCCGCACCACACCTTCTGGTGGGAGGGCATCGACGGCACCCGCGTCTTCACCCACTTCCCGCCCGTGGACACCTACAACTCGCAGTTCCACGGCGCCGAACTCGCCCACGCAGAACGGAACTTCGCCGACAAGGGACGCGCCTCGCGCTCCCTGGTGCCGTTCGGCTGGGGCGACGGCGGGGGCGGGCCCACCCGCGAGATGATGGAGCGGGCGCGGCGCCTGCGCTCCCTGGAGGGCTCGCCGCGCGTCGAGATCGAGAAGCCGTCGGCGTTCTTCGCGACGGCCCAGGAGGAGTACGGCGCCCAGGCCCCGGTCTGGTCCGGCGAGCTGTACCTGGAGCTGCACCGCGCCACGTACACCACCCAGGCCGCCACCAAGCGCGGCAACCGGCGCAGCGAACACGCCCTGCGCGAGGCCGAGTCGTGGTGCACGGCGGCCGCGGTGCGCGACCCCGCGTACGTCTACCCGTACGACACGCTCGACCGGCTGTGGAAGACGGTGCTGCTGCACCAGTTCCACGACATCCTGCCCGGCTCGTCGATCGCCTGGGTGCACCGGGAGGCCCGCGACACCTACGAGCGGGTCCTGGCCGAGCTCGACGAGGTCACGGCGTCGGCCGTGCGGTCCCTCGGCCCGGGAGGGCCCGCGGTGCTCAACGCCTCGCCGTACGCGCGCAGCGAGGTCGTCGACCCCGGTGACGGCATGCTGGTGCGGGTCGACGTGCCCGCGCTCGGCACGCAGAGCCTCGACGCGGCACGGGACACCGGGGGCGGCGCGGTGGCGCACACCACCGGCGACACGATCCTGCTCACCAACGAGCACCTGAGCGTCACCGTCGACGCCGCCGGGCTGCTCGCCTCCGTCAAGGACCTGGACGCGGGCCGCGAGGTGCTCGCCGCCCCCGGCAACCTCCTCCAGCTGCACCCCGACCACCCCACGCACTACGACGCGTGGGACCTCGACAAGCACTACCGGCGCCGGCACACCGACCTCACCGACGCCGACTCCGTCGAGCTCGTCGAGGACGGGCCGCTGCGGGTCGCGGTGCGGGTGGTGCGGACCTTCGGGGCGTCGCGGATCACGCAGGAGATCCGGCTCGCGGCGGGCAGCAGGCGGCTGGACGTCGTCACGGACGTCGACTGGCGGGAGTCGGAGAAGGTCCTCAAGGCGGCCTTCCCCCTCGACGTGCACGCCGAACGGTCCGCCGCCGAGATCCAGTTCGGCCATGTGCACCGGCCCACGCACGCCAACACGGGCTGGGACGCGGCGCGTTACGAGATCTGCGCGCACCGCTGGCTGCGGGTGGCGGAGGAGGGGTACGGCGTCGCGGTGCTCAACGACGCGACGTACGGCCACGACGTGACGCGCACCGAGCACGGCGACATGCTCGGCACCACCGTGCGTCTCACGCTGCTGCGGGCCCCGCACAGCCCGGACCCGGAGACCGACCAGGGCAGGCACCGCTTCACGTACGCGCTGCTGCCCGGGGCCGCGACCGGCGACGCGGTGGCGGAGGGCCTCGCGCTCAACCTGCCGCTGCGCGTCGCGGACTCCCCCGTCCTTCCGTCACTGGTGGACGTCGACCATCCGGCGGTCACGGTCGAGTCGGTGAAACTCGCCGACGACCGCAGCGGCGACGTGATCGTACGGCTCTACGAGTCGCGCGGCGGCCGGGCGGCGGCCACGCTCAGCACGTCCTTCCCGGTGGCGCGGGCCGAGGTGACGGACCTGCTGGAACGTCCGCTGCACGAGGCGGGGACGGGCGAGACCGGTCTCGCGCTCGCGCTGCGGCCGTTCCAGATCGTCACGCTGCGGCTGCGGCCCGCCTGAGTCCGTGGGCGTGCCGGGGTCGACGGTCGAACGGGCTCACGGCCTCGGTACGTTCCGCAGGTTGGAGCGGGCCATCTGCAGCATCCTGCCCACCCCGCCGTCCAGGACGATCTTGCTGGCGGAGAGGGCGAAGCCGGTCACCATCTCCGAGCTGATCTTGGGCGGGATGGAGAGGGCGTTCGGGTCGGTCACGATGTCGACGAGGGCGGGGCCCTTGTGCGCGAAGGCGTCCTTGAGGGCGCCGGCGAGCTGCTTGGGCTTCTCCACCCGTACGCCGTAGGCACCCGCGGCGCGGGCGACGGCGGCGAAGTCCGGGTTGTGGTTGGCCGTGCCGTAGTTGGGCAGCCCGGCCACCAGCATCTCCAGCTCCACCATGCCCAGCGAGGAGTTGTTGAACAGCACGACCTTCACCGGCAGGTCGTGCTGCACGAGGGTGAGGAAGTCGCCCATCAGCATCGAGAAGCCGCCGTCGCCCGACATCGAGACGACCTGCCGCTTCCGGTCGACGAACTGGGCGCCGATCGCCTGCGGCAGCGCGTTCGCCATCGAGCCGTGGCTGAAGGAGCCGATGATGCGGCGCTTTCCGTTCGGGGTGAGGTAGCGGGCCGCCCACACGTTGCACATGCCGGTGTCGACGGTGAACACCGCGTCGTCGGCGGCGAGGTCGTCGAGGACCGAGGCGACGTACTCGGGGTGGATCGGGACGTGCTTCTCGACCTTGCGCGTGTACGCCTTCACCACGCCTTCCAGCGCGTCGGCGTGCTTCTTCAGCATCTTGTCGAGGAACTTGCGGTTCGACTTCGGCGAGACGCGCGGGGTCAGACAGCGCAGCGTCTCGCGCACGTCGCCCCAGACGGCGAGGTCCAGCTTCGAGCGGCGGCCGAGGCGCTCCGGGCGGACGTCGACCTGGACGATCTTCACGTCGTCCGGCAGGAAGGCGTTGTACGGGAAGTCCGTGCCGAGCAGGATCAGCAGGTCGCACTCGTGCGTGGCCTCGTAGGCGGCGCCGTAGCCGAGCAGGCCGCTCATGCCCACGTCGTACGGGTTGTCGTACTGGATCCACTCCTTGCCGCGCAGGGCGTGTCCCACCGGGGACTTGACCTTCTCGGCGAACTCCATCACCTCGGCGTGCGCGCCCGCCGTGCCGCTGCCGCAGAACAGGGTGATCTTGTCCGCCTCGTCGATCATCGCGGCGAGCTGCTCGATCTCCGCGTCGCCGGGGCGCACGGAGGGACGGGACGTGACCAGCGCGGTCTCGGCGGCCTTCTCCGGCGCGGGCTCGCCCGCGATGTCGCCGGGCAGCGACACGACGCTGACGCCGCTCTGGCCGACGGCGTTCTGGATCGCGGTCTGCAGCAGCCGCGGCATCTGCTTCGGCGTCGAGATCAGCTCGCTGTAGTGACTGCATTCGCGGAACAGCTGGTCCGGATGGGTCTCCTGGAAGTATCCGAGCCCGATCTCGCTCGACGGGATCTGCGCGGCGAGCGCGAGGACCGGGGCCATGGAGCGGTGCGCGTCGTACAGGCCGTTGATCAGGTGGAGGTTGCCGGGGCCGCAGGAGCCCGCGCAGGCGGCGAGGTTCCCGGTGATCTGGGCCTCGGCACCGGCCGCGAAGGCGGCGGTCTCCTCGTGCCGCACCTGGATCCAGTCGATGTCCTTGGTGCGTCGGATGGCGTCCACGACCGGGTTGAGGCTGTCGCCGACGACTCCGTACAGGCGCTTGACGCCCGCGCGGACGAGGATGTCGACGAACTGCTCGGCGACGTTCTGCTTGGCCATGCTGTACGCACCTTCCGACGCTGGTGAACCGTGATTCACCCCGTGTGACCCGTGGACCAGGACTTCACTCGTACTCCTGCGCGGGCATTCCTCCGGTCCATGAATTCACAAGATCGCCGCTCATGCCTCCCAGACCGCGGCGGCCGTCCGGTCGTCGGCGTACCCCTTGACCCTGACCTGGATGTCGGCCAGGAACGCGGCGAGCCCCGGCGGACCGCCCTTCTCCCATCGGCGGGTGAGGTGTTCGGCGAGCTCGGGTTCGCCGCGCAGCGGCTCGGCGAGGCCTTCGCTGCACAGCACGAGCGTGTCACCCGGGCGGGCGACGGAGGCGCGGAAACGGAAGGGGTCGCGGGGCGGCTCGGGTGCCGGTTCGTACGGGCTCGGGGGTGTGGTGATCCCCAGGGCCATGGTGAGCCGGTCGCCCTCCTGCGGCGGCTCGGGCGGGGGCGGCGATCCGAAGCCGACGACGGCCTCGCCGGTGGCGTCGGCGACGCGCGGTTCGATGTCCTGCCACGCGCCGTCGCGCAGCCGGAAGAGGCCGCCCGCGCCGACGCCGAAGAACACGCGCGTACGGCACCGGGGGTCGGCGGGGAGGAGAAGGCAGCGCAGGGACGCGGCGTACTCGTCCGGCTCCAGGCCCAGGTCCACGGCGTGCGCGCGGAGCTTGCCGAGGCTGCGGTCCGTGAGGCGGTGCAGGCCCGACTTCAGGTCGCCGCGCCGGGCGGCCCTGATGTCCTCGGAGAGCCGCAGGTGGCTGCGGCCCACGGCCCGGCCGATCCAGTCGCACGCCTCGGCGGCGGCGCGGTGCGCGCCCGGGGTGGCGCGGGCGCCGGTGGCCATGGCGACGAGCACGAGGGCGTCCTCGCCGGTGCCGAAGCGGGCGGTGAGCAGCGCGTCGCGTCGCGGCTCGCCCCGGTACCGGGCGGAGTCCCCGCGCACGGAGGCGGCACGCAGCGTGCCCGCCCCGTACCGGGCGCCGTCCAGCACGGTGTCGGCGACGAGGTCCCCGAGGTCGTCGGGGTCGGCGGCGGGCAGCACGGTGGGCTCGGCTTCATAGGTGGGCGGTCCGTCCCCTACGTACGGGACCCCGTCGTCGGCCGGTCGCGGAGACGCGCCGGAGGCGGCGGGCGGAGGGAAGGCGGGCGTGCCATCGGCGCCGGGCGGACGTGAGGCGGGCGCGCCGGCGCGGGGTTCTTCCGTGGACGCCGCGGAGTACCCGCCCGTCGCGTCGCGGTCCCCGGCCCCCTCGGCACCACCGCCGCGCTCCCCGGCCGGGAACGTCGACGGACCGGCGGGCGCGGTGGGCGGCGCCCAGGGTGCCGGGGCGGTGAAGGTGGGCGGGGTGCGCGGGGTGCGGGGCGCGGCGGGGTCTTCGGGGGCGGGAGGCGCGGGGTGTTCCGGCCGGCCGGCCGAATCGCGGGCGGCGGGCGGGCCGTGAGGCGGACCCGGCGCGTCGGCCGACGCGCTGCCGCCGCGGGGGCCGTGGGCGGCGGAGGGCTCGGGAGGGCCCGGCCGGTCGGGCGGTGCGTCGTCGCCGCGGGGGGCGGGCGGCCGGACCGGGGTGCGCGGGGGGTTGTCGACGTCGGCGGGGGCATCCGCGCCGCTTCCGGGCCCGGGGCGGGCGTCGGCCGGGTCCCTGGCGGCGGGGTCCGTGGACGGGCGCTGCGTCGGGAAGGATTCCTGGAGCGCGTCCGACGCCGAGGCGTACCGGTCGTCCAGGGTGTCCGGCGCGGGGGCCGGACCCGTGTCCGGCGCGGCGTCGTCGTACAGCTGTCCCCACCAGTCGTCGTCGCGACCGTTGGGCCTGTCCCCCTGCTGGCTCATGCCCCTAATTTTCCACCGCGACGGCCGTACGAAAACGGTGCATCCGGAAATTCCGGCCATCTCGGCGACAACGGAGGCCGCCGGGCGGGCCCACCCCCCACAGGAGGACCGCCCGGCGGGGCCGGTGTGGCTAGCGCACGTCGTAGGCGCGGGCCACGGTCTGTGTGACGGAGTTGCCGTGGGCGTCCGTCAGTTGGGTTCTGAGCCGGACCGGCTTGCCGGAAGCGTCCGCGTGGTTCACGGTCGCGCTCCACTTTCCGCCGTGTTCGGCGGTCTTCGCCGCCGTCCACGTCCGGCCCTCGTCGTACGAGTACGACAGCTTCGCTTTGGTGAGCGTGCCGGGCTCGTAGCCCGCGTGCCCCGTCACGCCGAGTTCAATCCGCTGTCCGTCCTTCGCGGGCAGGGTCTTGAGTCCGTCCTCGGCGATGCCGTACCGCGGGAAGAGCATCGGGATGCCCTGCGAGGCGGCGTTCTCGTCGAGGTGCGAGCGGAACGACCAGGTCGTCTCCGTCGACGTCGACCGCTGCCACACCCGCGAGCCCAGCTTCATGGTGGTGAGGGTGAGTTCGTACGCGGAGTCCTCGGCCGGGACGTCGAACACCCCGGACGGCCAGCCGGACTCCCCGACGACCTCGCCGTCCCGCTCGAGCCGCACGGACCCGATGTCGCCGAAGCTGCCCTGGATCCCGCCGTGCTCGGCGTCGGCCCAGAAGCCCGGGGCCACCCCGATCAGGTTCCCCTGGCGCTCACCGGCGAGCGCGGGCCTGCCCGCGGCGTCGCGGGGCGCGCCCGGTGTGAGGACGCCGTCGTACCAGGTCTCCTCGCGCCGCTCGCCCTTCTCGTACGTGCGCACCGGGTCGATCATGAACTCGCCGTACGGGAAGCTGCTGGACACCTGGTGGCCCCAGCCGGTCGTGCCCGCCGAGTAGTACTCGGTGCGCTTGCCGGGTGCGGGGACCGACGCGAGGCTGCCGAAGTAGATCTCCAGGCCGGTGGGACGGACCGCGGAGGGCAGGTCCACGTAGTCCGCGGCCTGGCCCATCGCACGGTACGTCGCCTCGTTCGCGGCGAGGTCCTTGTCCCGCACGCGGTAGCTGCGGCCGTCGCGGATCTGACCGGTCTCGGGGAACGCGAGGTTGTAGACGTAGGGACTGCTCGCGGTGGCCTGCCACGTCAACTCGACGGCTCCGGAGCCCAGTCGGGACATGATGTGCGCGGCTTCGTCCGGCTCGATGCCGAGGACCGGCAGCGGGGAGCCGGCGAGTCCGGCGGACGGGTACCAGCGGCCGGGTACCGCGCGATGGGCGAGGACGGCGACCGCGCCGGCCTTCCTCGCCTCGGCGGCCACGGTCACCACGTCACCGCTGTCGGGCGCCTCGACCAGGGCGATCTTGCCCTTGACACCCGCGGCTTCGAGCTCCTGCGCGGTGCCGGACTTCGCGTCGACGACGGCGGCCCTGCCTGTCCCGTCGAGGTTGGCGGAGCCGAGGGAGGCGGTCAGGGGGTGCAGCTTCTTGCCGCCCACGACGGCGAGTTCGGAGATCTGGGGCGCCGCGGCGCGCCAGTAGCTGCCGGACTCGAAGGTGCCGTCGGCCGGCTTGCCCTCGACGGATTGGTAGTAGGAGCGGACGGTGCGCGGGCCCGCGGCGGTGCCCGCGTGCAGCCAGTTGTCCTTGCCCCAGGTGCGGGCGAAGGCGAGGGTGGCCCCGCGCACTTCGGACGCCTTGTCCGTCTTGACGGTGAGACGGTGCGCCTTGCGGGCGTCGAGGGTGACCGTGGTGTCCTTCTCCACCTCGACCTGCGGACGGGCGAGGTGGGCGAGGGAGTCGGTGAGCCTCCGGTCGCCGTCGGCGTCCCGGGTGTCGATGAACCCGGTCAGGAAGTAGGAGCCGGGGCGGACTCGGTACGTCTGGTCGTGCGCGCCCTCGTTGAAGCGCCGCTCGCCGGTGGCGGTGTCGGTGCCGATGAGGTCGACGGACGACGCGCCGGCGGCGGGCTCGCCGTCGCGGTCGATCAGCTTCACGCGGAGGCTGACGGTCTCCGGCTGGACGTAGAGGGAGAAGGGCGTGGAGACGCGGACGCCGCCGTTCGCGGTGGCGAGGACGCGTCCGGTGACGTCGCCGTACTGGGCGCGCTTCAGGTCCGCGTCGGGGGTGATCTTCAGCGGCACCTTCACGGTGGTTCCGGCCGGGACGGTGACGGACCTCTGGCCGAGCCGTGCGACGCCGGAGCGGACGGAGGAACCGTCGTTGCCGGTGACACCACCCACCGACAGCCTCAGCTCGACCGTCTTGTCGGTGGTGTTGGTGTAGGGCACGTCGACCGTGGTGCGGTCGGAGGAGTCCTGCGGCCAGCCGAAGCTGCCGCCCTGCACGGCGGGCGAACCGAGCACCTTCTGGTCGATGGCGGCCTTGGCATCGAGACGCCCGCCGCCGGTCTCGCGCGCGTCACCGGGCACACGGCTGTCGGCGGACGAGACGAGGGCCGCCTTGATCTGCCGGGCGCTCCAGTCGCGGTGGCGCTGCTTGACCAGGGCGGCGGCGCCCGCGACGTGCGGGGTCGCCATCGACGTACCGCTCATGGACTGGTACGCGTGGACGCCCCTGCCGCCCGCGGCCGCGGCGGAGATGCCGACGCCCGGCGCGGCGATCTCCGGCTTGAGGGTGTGCGAACCGTACGCGGGCCCGCGGCTGGAGAAGGGCGCGGTGGTGTCGTCGCGGTCGACGGCGCCGACGGTCAGGACGCCGGGCGCGCAGCCGGGCGAGGAGACGGAGTTGAGGGACGGCCCGGTGTTGCCCGCGGCGATGACGAAGAGGGTGTCCTTCGCGGACCGCGCGAGCTCCTCGGTCGCCGTGCTCATCGGGTCGGTGCAGTCGGTCTGCGCGGGGTTGCCGAGGCTCATCGAGACGACGTCGGCCTTCTGGTCGACGGCCCACTGCATGCCCTCGATGATCCAGGAAGTGGCGCCGGACCCGCTGTCGTTGAGTACCTTGCCGTGCAGCAGCTCGGTGCCGGGCGCGACGCCCTTCTTCTTGCCGCCGCTCGCCGCGCCGGAGCCGCCGACGGTGGAGGTGGTGTGGGTGCCGTGGCCCTGCCGGTCCTCGTTGTCCGGCGAGTCGGTGAAGTTCTTCGTCGCGCCGACGCGGCCCTTGAGGTCGGGGTGCCCGGCGTCGGCGCCGGTGTCGAGGACGGCGACCTTGGTGCCCTTGCCGTCGTATCCGGCGGCCCAGGCCTCGGGGGCGCGCACCTGCTTGGTGGACCGGTCGAGGGTGGCCTCGACCTTGGCGTCGAGCCAGAGCTTCTTCAGCTCACCCGCGGCACGGGACCTGGGGTTGGTGATCTCCGCCCAGAAGGCACCCGCCTTCTTCTTGTCGGCTTTCAGGGCGACACCGTCGACGGGTTCGAGGACGGGGCCGCGCTCGGCGCCGCGCGGGGTGGCGGGCACGGCGCGGGCGACGTCGACGGACCTGTCGTAGACGGCGATGAGCGGCAGCTTCTTGGAGTGCGCGTCGTCGTAGCCCTGGCGGACGAGCCCGGTGACGTTGAAGAGCTCCTCGTCGACGAGGCCCTCGGCGAGGGCGTGGACGGCGCCCTCGGGGTAGACGTACAGATCGTTGCCGGACTGTCTGGTCTGGATCAGCGGCGTCGTGCCGTCCTCGGCGGGCAGCGCGGAGGCCCCCGCCCCGTTCTCGCCGTCGGATCCGACCAGGACGCGGTCGCCGGTGACGAGGGTGACGACGGAGCCGCCCTCGCGCTGGGGGCCGCTGCCCACCAGTGGCCTCTTGTCCGCCGCGTTCGCCGTGTTCGCCGTGTTCGCCGTGTCCGTGCGTGGTTCGGCCGCGGACGAGACGGCCGCGGTGACGGCGAGGGCGACGGCGGAAGCCGCCCCCAAGGCCGTACGCGATATCAGGCGCATCGCTCTCCCCAGGTTGGTGGGCATGCGGGCTGCTGTGCAGACAGGCATGCGGAAACACGGCCAACACGACCCAAAGGCCGCAAAGGAGGCCGCGGTTGGTGCTGCGGTGGCGTCACCTTGTCATCGGGACGGGCGGTACGGGGATGATGTCCCCGGGCGGGTTTACGCCGTGGCTGTTTCCCGCCACGGCGCCGCCGGAACGGAGCACTGGGAGGGGCGTCGCCGCATGCTGGCTGCGATAGGTCTGGACGAGACGCACGAGTCGGCGTACCGGGCGCTGGTGTCGGTGGGCGCCGCCGACGTGCCCGATCTCGCGCGCAGGCTCACCCTCGGCGAGCCGGAGACCGAGCGGACGCTGCGCCGCCTGGAGCGGCACGGGCTCGCCGCGCAGGCCTCCGGGAGGGCGGGCCGCTGGGTGGCGGCGCCGCCCGGCGTGGCGCTCGGCGCGCTCCTCACCCAGCAGCGGCACGAACTGGAGAAGGCGGAGCTCGCGGCGACGCTGCTCGCGGAGGAGTACCGCGCGCAGGCCACCGAGCCCACCGTCCACGACCTGGTCGAGGTGGTCACCGGCGCGGCCGCCGTCTCGCAGCGCTTCCTCCAGCTGCAGCTGGGCGCGAGTGACGAGGTGTGCGCCCTCGTCACCGGCAGCCCCGTCGCCATCACCGGTACGGAGAACAGCGCCGAGGAGCAGGCGACGGGCCGCGGCGTGCGCTACCGCGTCGTGGTCGAGCGCACGGTCCTCGACCTCCCGACGGGCCTCGCGGAGCTGTCGGCGGCGATCGGCCGCGACGAGCAGGTGCGGGTCGTGGACCGCGTCCCCACCAAACTGGTGATCGCCGACGGCACGCTCGCGATGGTGCCGCTGACCTCGCGCACGGCGGAGCCCGCCGCGCTGGTCGTGCACGCCAGCGGCCTGCTGGAGTCGCTGACGGGCCTCTTCGAGGCGGTGTGGCGTGAGGCGCTGCCGCTGCGCATCGGCGAGGACGGCGGCACGCTCAGCGAGGACGCGCCGGAGGGCCCGGACGGCACGGACCTGGAGATCCTCTCCCTCCTCCTCGCGGGCCTGACGGACGCGAGCGTCGCGAAACAGCTCGACCTCGGCCTCCGCACCGTCCAGCGCCGGGTGAAGCGTCTGATGGAGCTGACGGGCGTGACGACGCGGCTGCAGCTGGGCTGGCACGCGTACGAACGGAACTGGGTGGCACGCCGGGCGCGGCCCCGCCCCATCCACCAGGACGGCCCGCACCAGGACTAACCTGACCTGCGGTTTCACCGGATCTGCGGCACGCTGGGCAGATGGGAGCGTGGGAACTCCTGCTGGTCGGCGTGGTCATGCTGCTCGGCCTGTGCGGAGTCTTGGTGCCCGGCGTGCCGGGGGCGTGGCTGGTGTGGGCCGCGGTCCTCTGGTGGACGCTGCAGGACCCGAATGGCCTGGCCTGGGGCATTCTGGTCGGCGCGACGCTCGTGCTCCTCGCGGCGCAGGCCGTCCGCTGGCAGCTGCCGCCCCGCCGCCTGCGCGAGAGCGGCGCGACGCGCCGCATGGCGGTCTTCGCCGGGGCCGGCGCGCTGCTCGGCTTCTGCGTCCTGCCGGTGATCGGCGCGCTCCCGGGCTTCGTCGCCGGGATCTACGCCGGGGAACGCCTGCGGCTCGGCGGCCACGGCGAGGCGGTCACGGCGACACGAACAGCCATGCGCATGGGCGGAAGCAGCGTATTGACGGAACTGTTCGCCTGCCTGCTGGTTCTGGGGGCGTGGTTGGGGGCGCTGATTTGGGGGTGAGGGGCGGCTGCCGACGGGGGCTGTGGTGAGGGGTGGGTTCGGGGGCAGCGCTCCGGGTGCGGGGGCTGTTCAGCGGGGGCGGTGGTGGGGGTGGTGGCGGTTCTCGTCGTCGAGGTCGATGTCTATCTGGTCGCGGATGAGCTTGTGCGTGTTGCCCTCGGGGGCGTGCGGGGAGGGGGCGTTCTGGAGGACGGTGGCGGGCGGCTGGTGGTGGCCGGGAGCGCGGGCGGGGAACGCGGCCCCGGTCGTGGCCGCCAGTACGGCCGCCGCGGCCGCGGCTATGACGGCCCGCCGGACGCGACGGACGCGACGGGCGCGACGGGCGCGACGGACGAGCTGGCCGCGCCTGGTGCTTCCGTGGGTCATGGGCCGCACCTCTACCGGTCGGGGGCGGTCGGGACGGTGCCGCAGTCTGCCCCCTTCGGATGAGAGGGCCTCTTATGAGGCGTCGGCGAGGGCGAGGTGGTGCAGCGCGTAGGACCGCCAGGGGCGCCACGCGTCGAGCACCGGCTCCGGCCCGCCGGACAGCGCCACGTCCGGGTCGCCGAGCGCCCGCATCCGGATGACCGAGGCCGTCCGCGCGTCAAACCCCGGCAGGGCCCGCAGCGCCGCCTCCGCGTCATCGCGGTCCGCACCCGCGTCCAGGCGCAGGGAGCCGTCGGCGAGCGCCGTGGCCAGCGCGCCGAGCGTGCCCGGTGCGGCGGCCAGCGCGGCCGGGGCGGGAAAGGTGTGGGTGAGCCCGCCGCACGCGGCGTCGAGCACGGTGCCGTACTCCCGCACGAGGCGCCCCGCACCCTCCCGCCCCACCAACGCGCGTACCGCGAACTCGTCGGGGTCGGCGGTGCCGGGCGACCGCAGTCCTGGCCTCGCGGCGACGAGCGGGGCGAGCCGGGGGTCGGCGCCGAGCCGCTCGTCCACGGCGTACGGGTCGGCGTCCAGATCGAAGAGTCGGCGCAGGCGCTGCACGGCCGTGGTGAGGTCGCGCAGGTCGGTGAGGTGCAGCCGGGCGTCGAGCCAGCCGCCGCGGTGCACGGCGTCACCGGCTGAGTGCGCGCCGGTCCCCGTGCCTTCGTGGTGCGTCTCCTCGACGGCGACGATGCCGGTGCCGTGGGGCAGCCGGAGCGTACGCCGGTAGGTGCGGGCGCCCCGTTCGCCGGTGACCTCCTCGATGCCGGTAACGGTCTCTCCGGCGAGCAGGTCGAAGACGGCGTCGGCGCGGTAGGGGCCGCGGTGGGCGAGGCGGAGCGGGATGCCGGCGGCGGGGGTGGCGCGGGCGGCGCCTCGGCGGGGGGCGGCGGCGCGCAGGGCGGTCGGCGTCAGTGCGTAGACCGTCCTGATCGTGTCGTTGAACTGCCGCACGCTGGCGAATCCGGCGGCGAAGGCGATCTCCGTGACGGGCAGGTCCGTGGTCTGCAGCAGTACGCGGGCGGTGTGCGCGCGTTGCGCCCGCGCGAGGGCGACGGGGCCCGCGCCCAGCTCGGCGGTGAGCTGACGCTGCACCTGCCGGGCGCTGTACCCCAGCCGCACGGCGAGCCCCGGTACCCCTTCACGGTCGACGACACCGTCACCGATCATGCGCATGGCGCGGCCTACGACGTCGGCGCGGACGTTCCAGTCGGCGGACCCGGGAACGGCGTCGGGCCTGCACCGCCGGCAGGCACGGAAGCCGGAGGTCTGGGCGGCGGCCGCGGTGGTGTAGAAGCGGACGTTCTGACGTTTCGGGGTGATGGCGGGGCAGCTGGGACGGCAGTAGATGCCGGTGGTCCGAACGGCGAAGAAGAACGCACCATCGAACCGGGCGTCCCGGCTGCGCACGGCCTCGTACCTGGTCTCTTCATCGATCACGCCTCCATTGTGGGGTGGAGCGGAGGCCGGGGTCTGGCGGAATTCGGACGTGGAGGTGGAGGTGGGGGGTGAGGCGCGGGGTGGCGGGCCCGGGACCCGGGGGGCGAGGGGCGCAGGCCCAGGAGCCCCAGGGGCGCGGGAAACTGCGCGCCCGGCCCCAGCGAACCCGCACCCGCCCGCGGGGCCGAAGCACGCACCCCCGGCAGCGGGGGCCCAGGGGCGCAGCCCCAGGCCTCCGACACCGCCCGGGCTCAGCGCAAGCGCCCCCGCTTGACCTCGAGCGCCGCCCGCCCCTCCGCCCCCCGCAACCGCCACTGCCGCCGCATCTCCGCACGGGCCCGCACGTCCGTCTTGGCGACGATGCGCCGGTTCTCACGGATCAGCTTGCGGTAGCTGTCGAGGCGGCGTTCGGGGAGGACGCCGGACTCGACCGCGTCGAGCACGGCGCACCCCGGCTCCGCACCGTGGGCGCAGTCGTGGAACCGGCACCGTGTCGCCAGTTCCTCGATCTCGGAGAACACCTGTCCTACGCCGCTCTCGGCGTCCCACAGGCCCACTCCGCGCAGTCCGGGCGTATCGATGAGGACCCCGCCCCCGGGGAGCGGGATGAGGTTGCGCGTGGTCGTCGTGTGCCGGCCCTTGCCGTCGACGTCGCGGATGGCCTGCACCTCCATGACATCGGCGCCGGCCAGCGCGTTGGCGAGCGTCGACTTGCCCGCGCCGGACTGACCGAGCAGCACCGACGTGCCGCCGGAGACGACCGCGGCGAGGATCTCGACGCCCTCCCCGGACGTGGCGCTGACGGGCAGCACCTGCACGCCGGGCGCGGCGGTCTCCACGTCCTCGACGAGATGGCCGAGCGTCGCGGCGTCCGGCACGAGGTCCGCCTTGCTGAGCACGACGACCGGCTGCCCGCCGGATTCCCAGCCGAGCGCGAGGAACCGCTCGATCCGCGCGAGGTCGAGCTCCGCGGCGAGCGACACGGCGATGATCGAGTGGTCGACGTTGGCCGCGAGGATCTGCCCCTCGGACCGCTTGGACGAGGTGGAGCGCACGAAGGAGGTGCGCCGCGGCAGATACGTCTGTACGTAGCGGGGATCGGCGCCGTCCGCGTCCACGGCGACCCAGTCGCCGGTGCACACGACCTTCAGCGGGTCGCGCGGGGTGACGAACTCGGTGTCGGCGCGCACGGTGCCGTCGGCGGTGATGACGTCGCACTGCCCGCGGTCCACCCGGGCGACGCGCCCGGGTACGAGACCTCGCGCCGCGTAGAGCGCGAACTCGGCTTCCCAGCCCGCGTCCCAGCCGTACGGGGCGAGGGGATGCGAGGAGAGCGAGGAGGAAGAAGACGAGAAGGAAGACAAGGAAGACAAGGGGGAACCCTTCACAGGGATGGCCCCGGCATCCGCGCACGCTGTCGGCGCGCGGCACAGAGAGAGATCGGATCAGCCGGTGGCCACGGAGGTGGACTTGATGAACTTCCGGATGCGGGCAGCGCCCGTCGCAACGACAGCCATCGGTCAACACCTCCAGATCTGATCCTGCTCAGCCGAACCGGGCGGCGAACGACCGCCTGGCAACACCCCAGACCCTATCCACACCCCCGCCCGAACCACCACCGATTATTTTCCGCCGTCCCCCGCAGTCCCGAACTCCGGCCCACCGCAAGGCCCTTGGACCACCGGCCGCCGTCACGGGCCGCCCCTCAGCCCCCGGCCGTCGGCCGCCGCGCCACGAACACGAACTCCCGCCCCTGCCGGTCCGGGGCGTCGCGGACCTCGTCCACCACGTACCCCTGCGCCACCAGTTCCGCCTCGACCTCCGCGCGCTCACGGAACCGCAGGGTCGAGTCCGATGTCAGCACGTGTCCGTCCGACTCGAAGACGTAGGTCCAGCGGAACGACACCAGCGGTCCGTCCACCGCCGTCACCTCGACCCAGCTCTCGACCGCGCCCGTTCCCGGGACCCGGGTCACGCGGTGCGACGCCTCGCGGGTCCAGTTGTCCCAAGCGCGCCGGGCCGGGACCCTCGTCTCGAAGACCAGACGGCCGCCCGGCCGCAGCGCGTCGCGGGCGGCGCGCAGGGTCTCCCGCCACGCGTCCGGGTCGGTGATCTGCTGGGCGACGTTCGCCGTCATGGTGACCAGGTCGACCTGGAGCGGCGGGCCGGGCGGGAGCGACGGCGCGTCGCCGTGGATCCACCGCACCCGTTCGGCGCCCGGCTTGGCACGGGCGACGTCCAGCGACGCGCCGGCCGGGTCGACGCCCACCACGTCGACGCCGCGCCCGGCGAGCTCCAGTGCGAGGACGCCGGTGCCGCAGCCGATGTCGAGGACCCGGCGCGCGCCGAACTCCTCCGCCATGGCGACGTACGCGTCGAGGTCGGAGCGGTCGGGGTCGAGGACGTCGTAGAGCGCGGCGAGGCGCGGGTGCGCGTACTCCGCGTCGATCGTGTCCGCCTCCGCATCGATCATGTCCGCCTCCGCGTCGATCATGTCCGCCTCCGCATCGATCGTGTCCGCACGGCGAGGGGAGACCGCCTGCCGCCCCGCACGCACTTCACCCGCCCCACGCGCCTCCCGCCACTCGGATGCCGGCACCGACCAGATTTCCGTGTCCTGCCGTACGCCCCGGTAGGGGTCGTCCTCGCGCAGGCGGCCTTCGCGGGTCATGCCGAGACGCTTCGCGACGTTGATGCTCGGCGTGTTCTCGGGGGCCACCCGCCACTCCACGCGGTGCATGCCGCGCACCTCGATCGCCCAGTCGAGGACGGCGCGTACCGCACGCGTGACCAGGCCGCGTCCGGCGGCGTCCGGTTCCAGCCAGCAGCCTGCCTCGCACGTGCCCGCCGCCGCGTCGAAGGCCCGGAGGAGGACGCCGCCGACGAGCCGTCCCTCGAGCCGGATGCCGTAGAGGCGGCCGGTGTCGGCGGCGGCCTTGTCGGCGAACACCTGGAGCCAGGCGCGTGCGGAGTCCAGGTCGGCGGTGATGTCGGGGAGTCCGACGTAGCGGCCGATGTAGTCGCGGCCACGGTCCATGTGCGCGAGGAACTCCTCGGCCTGCCACGGTTCCAGCGGGCGCAGTTCCGCTCCGTCTCCCAGGGGTGTCGCGAACATCCTCGTCCTCCACAGTGGCCTCGCGGTCGACCCGGATCTTCGCACGCCGGTCCGTTGCACGTCGGCCGGAATTCTTCCTTCAGCGGCGGTCCATGGCGCTCATGAAGCAGCCTTCGCGTCGCCGCACCGGACCGGGCTCGCGCGCAGTCGCCGCCGACCACCGCGAACGCGCCGCCGAGCCGTCACGACCCCATGGACGCGGGCAGGTTGAGCGGAGGGTGCCGTTCCGGACAACTCCCGCACCCCCGCGATCTGGCCGGTCTTGCCGTGGACGAATTAGTTGCCTCAGCCATCCAATGGGGAGTGGATCAGGGACGAACTGCGCTTGCGAGGTACTTCCATGACGGAGACAACGAACCCCATCGAATCCATCGACTTCCCCCAGGACCGCACGTGTCCGTACCACCCGCCCACCGCGTACGCGCCCTTGCGCGACGATGCGCCCTTCTCGCGCGTCAGACTGTTCGACGGCCGCTCCGTGTGGCTGGTCACCGGGCGGGCGGCGGCACGTGAGCTGCTCATCGATCCGCGCCTCTCCGCCGATCGCGAGAACGAGGCCTTCCCCATTCCGGCCGAACGGCTCGCCCGGGTCCGTGACCGCAGGGTCGCCCTGCTCGGGGTCGACGACCCGGAGCACAAGGTACAGCGCCGCATGATGATCCCCAGCTTCTCCGTCAAGCGCATCGCGGCCCTGCGCCCGCAGATCCAGGCGACGGTCGACCTGCTCCTGGACGCGATGGCCGAGCAGGGGCCGCCCGCCGAGCTGGTGAGCGCCTTCGCGCTGCCCGTCCCCTCGATGGTGATCTGCGCCCTGCTGGGGGTGCCCTACGGCGACCACGAGTTCTTCGAGGAGCAGTCGAGGCGGCTGCTGCGCGGCCCCACCTCCGAGGACACGCAGGCGGCCCGGGAGGAACTGGACGCCTATTTCTACGACTTGATCGCCAAGAAGCGCAAGGAACCGGGCGAGGGGCTGCTCGACGAGCTGATCGCCGGGCAGCTCGCGTCGGGCACCGTGGACCCGGAGGAGCTCGTCAGGCTGGCCACCATCCTGCTGATCGCCGGGCACGAGACCACCGCGAACATGATCTCGCTCGGTACGTTCACGCTGCTCCAGCACCCCGACCGGCTGGCCGAACTGCGGGCGGGGCTGCGCGCGGATCCGCCGCTGCTGCCGGACGCGGTCGAGGAGCTGTTGCGCTTCCTGTCCATCGTGGACGGGCTGCTGCGGGTGGCGAAGGAGGAGATCGAGACTCCGGCGGGCACCATCCGCGTCGACGACGGCGTCGTCTTCGCCACGTCCCTCATCAACCGCGACGACACGGTCTTCGAAGGCGCCGAGGACCTGGACTGGCACCGCACGGACCGTCACCACCTGGCGTTCGGCTTCGGCATCCACCAGTGCCTGGGCCAGAACCTCGCGCGCGCCGAGCTGGAGATCGCGTTCCGGACGCTCTTCGAACGCTTCCCGGGGCTGCGGCTCGCGGCGCCCCCGCAGGACATCCCCTTCAAGCCGGGCGACACGATTCAGGGGATGCTCGAACTTCCCGTCACCTGGTGAGGAGCAGAGGAGCGCGCGTGGAACACATGGCGATTCATGTCGAGAAGGACAGGTGCGTGGGCGCGGGCATGTGCGCGCTCACCGCGCCGGGCGTCTTCACCCAGGACGACGACGGTCTCAGCGAGGTGCTGCCCGGGCGTCAGGACGGCGGTGGCGATCCCCTGGTGCGGGAGGCCGCGCGGGCGTGCCCGGTGCAGGCCATCAGTGTGCGGACAAGTTGATACACCGTCAGCCGGACGCCCACGTAACGCGATTCACTCGCTCAGCGTGACGGTGAAGCTCCTGCCGTACGCGTGGTGCGTGTCGACCTCGATGCGGGTGCCGCCCACGGCTCCGCCCACCCGGACCTGCGGGTCCCCGGTGGTCCTGCGCAGGGGGCGGCCGCGGAGCAGGATCGTCACGGTGTCCCGGTCCATCGTCGGGTCGGACACCGCGACGCGGACGGGGCCGCCGCGGCGGCCTTCGCGCCGGACGAGGACCGAGGCGGGGCCGTGCACGCGCAGGGCCCCTGCTTCGTGCCGCCCTCCCGTGAAGGCGTTGGCGGCCGTCAGGCCGAGGCCGGTGTGCGTGACGGCTTGCAGGCGGCCGGAGTTGGCGAGGATCCTGAGCGGCCCATGGCGGTGGGCGCGCAGCTCGGCCTCGCCGGCGTTCGGCACCAGCGCGTAGGCGAGGCGGGCGGGCCGTGCCCCCGCCGCCCCGTCGACGGTGACGCCGAGAACCGAACGGGTCACCCGCGTATCGGGGTTGGCGGCGCGGACGACGCGGCGGCTGCGGGTCACCTCGTCCAGGGTGACCCGCACCTTCGGCGTGTCCAGGAAGACGTATCCCACGGCGGTGCCCTCCGTGGCGTTGGCGTAGCGCAGCCAGTGGAGGTCGGCGGTGCCGGGGCCGGTCCAGGGGCGGCCGTCGCGGAGCGCCCCGGTGAGGGAGATCCGGTCGTCGGCTGCGGCGGTGCGGGCGTCGACGGTCGTGGTGACGGCGCGCCCGGCCGCTCCGGCGACGTCGGCGGCGAGCACCACGATCTCGTCGTCGAGCAGGAACCACGATTTGGTCGCCGTCGCGGCGCGGTACACCACGAAGTCGTCGGGCAGCAGCGCCCGGTCGTGGTACGCCACGTCGCTGGACTGCGCCATTCCCGCCGCGCCGTACTCCCCCAGGACGGCGCCGCCCGAGAACCGGTTGGTGCCGCGCGGGAAGTAGACGTACTTGTTCTGCGACTCGGACGACGACGTGAAGTTGAGGGGGTGGCCGGGGTTGTCGTAGTACGCCTTGCCGTACAACTCCGGTACGGTGCGGCGATGTTCGACCGGGGCGGTGACGCCGGCGAGGCCGTACGGCGAGACGGTCGTGTAGTAGTCGATCCCGTATGCCCGGCTCTGGTCCTGCCCCGAGAGGTAGAGGTAGTACGCGCCGTCGCCCTGGAACCACGGCATGAGGTTCTCGCCGCTCATGTACTCGTACTTGCTGATGCGGTCGGAGCTCCGCGCGAGCGCGAAGGCGTAGCCCGGCCGCCGGTGCACCGTCTTGTCCATGGCGTTGAACGCGACGCTTCGCGCGGCGGGGTTGAGGTCGGCGGGCGGCACGGCGGCGTCGTCGAGGATGTCGGCGTACCGCACGACGCTGACGGGCGACACGAAGCGGGCCGGGTCGAGGGGTGCGCGCGAGGTGGCCCTGACGTGCTTCACGTAGCTCTTCAGGGCGGTGGCCGTGGCGCCGGCGGCGAGCGAGGAGAGGTCGACGACGGCCTCGACGACCACCGCGACGTCGGTGTATCCGGAGTCGGGGCGCGACACGGCGCGGCCCTTGACGATCTCCATCATCCAGCCCTCGAACATCAGCGGGGCGAACCCGTTCCTCACCCATCCGTACACGGTCGGCACGAGTTCCTCGCCGTGCGCGAAACCGGTGCCGTCGAGGATCTTGAGGGTCTGTACGACGCGGGTGAGCAGGCCCTTGCCGTACGAGCCGGTGTACGCGACGGAGGAGTGCTGGATGAAGGAGCCGTCGGCGTAATGTCCGTCCGTCACCCGGTGTTCGAGGTGGTACGGGTCGATGGTGGCGAAGACCGTGAGCTGGTCGGTGAGCGCCTTGCGGATCCGCGCCTCGCCCGGCTCGCCCAGGAGGGCGCCCTGCAGGATCCGGTTGGTGGTGATGTCGGCGAGGTTGGCGCCGGTGTGGAAGCGGGATTCGAGGTCGACGTCGCCGCCGGTGCCGTTGCGCAGGTAGGCGTCCATGGAGGCGACGTAGGCGGGCAGCAGGTCGGGACGGTGGGCGGAGACGGCGTCGGCGAGCAGGACGAGGGTCTTGCTGATGTGCTGGGAGATGCCGATCTCCCAGTGGAACCAGTTTCCGTAGTACCCCTTGGACTGGTCGCCGTAGTAGCGCTCGTGCAGCCACGCGAGGCCGTCGAGCACCCGGTACTGCACGGTCGTGTTGCCGTGCAGGTCGGCGGGGAGGCCCGGGGTGCGGGTGGCGAGGGCGATCTCGTAGAGCCTGCGGTAGGCGGTGTTGAGGTTGGCCTCGTCGGTGCCGAGCACCAGACCGGCGAAGAGCTCGCCCTCCCGCGCGTCGTCCATCGCCTGCAGGCCGGACCGGGCGGTCCTCTCCATGGCGGCGAGCTTGGCGGCGTTCTCCGGGCGTGCGTTCGACTCGGTGGTCCCGGCGAAGACCGCGACGGTGTTGGCGACGAGCCGGGCACGGCCCTCCGCACCCGCGGCGGCGGTCGCCGGGCCCACGGGGACCACCGCCATCAGGCCGGCCGCCGACAGGGCGGACAACAGACGTCTGCGGGTGATCTCCATGGCGGCCTCCAACGGTGACGTGCGGGGCGTTCCGGGAGCGTGAAAGGGGGGAGCGTTCCGGTGCATACAGGGAGCCTTTGGGGGCGTGCGGAGTCAAGCAGACGGTCCGACCGGCGACAAGGGTCCCCGCCCCCGGCGCGTCCCGTCCGGTTGATAGCGTCCCTTTCGATCATGGAGCCGTGTACGGGGGAAGGGGAGCGCCATGCCCGAGGAGGGCGCGCCGCGCACGCGGCGGCGCACCTGGCTGGTGGCCGCTCTGGCGGTGACCTTGCTGGCCGCGTCGTCGGTGACCTGGTTCGCCGTGGCGCGGGCCGAGGAGCGCGAGGACCGGCTCGACGCCAACCGCGAGCTGGTGACGCGCGGCTGTGCGGGTCTGCTCCGCGAGGAGATGTACGCCTCCGTGCCGGATGACGCGCGGGGCGTACTCGACGAGTACGGGGCATTGCTGCGGCCCGGGCAGGAGAGCCGCGCGCTGCTCGACTGCACGCTGGCCTGGGGCGACGGCAAAGGCGCGGAAGCGGGCGTACGGGCACGGGTGCGGGCCGAGGCGGTCCCCGACCGCACGTCCCCCGGTTCCGTGACGGGCGATTTCGGGCTGCCCCTTCCGCCGGGCGCGACGGGCGGCGTGGGCACGGCGGACCGGTCGGACGGCGGCGCGGTGGCGACGGCGTCGCTGCTCGTCGACTGCCCGAAGGGCCTGCACGGGCGGGGCCGCACGACGCGGGACCTCCTCGTGTCGGTGGAGCTGCCGTCCGACGCGGACGGGGCGGACGTGTACGGCGTACCGAGGGCCGAGCGGCTCGCCGTCGCCCGGACGGCCGCGAAGGTCACCAACTGGGTCTCCCGCAAGCAGGGTTGCGGCAGCGAGCCGCTGCGCACCGAGCCCGGCGCGGCCCCGGCGAAGGCGCCGGAGCTCTGCGCCTGGCTCTCGCCCGAGGGGCTGGGTTCGACCCCGGGCGAGTGGAGCTTCGACGGGAACGACGAGGTGTACAACCGGCGGGCCGGCGCGTGCGGCGGGCGGTGGGACGACACGGCGGGCTCGCCCGGCCACCTCACGGTCCGGGCGGCGGGCGCGCGGAGCTGGTCGGGCGTGCTCGCGGTCGGCGCGTACGAGGAGTACGCCGACAAGGCGCTGGTGCCCGACCCGAAGGCCCCGGCCGGGCACGACAAGCCCCTCACGGTCGAGCAGTCGGCCGACGACCGGCAGCTCGCCCTGTGGGCCCGGTCCGAGTGCGCGGCGGGACCGACGTACCACCGCGTGTCGGTGACCCCCGCGTTCGACTTCGACCACGGCCCGGAAGACGGGAAGGTCGTCCTCGAACCGAAGGACCAGCGGCGCCTCTCGCGGCACGTGCGCACGGTCCTCGACCGCTATCTGTCGGCGCCCGACGGCTGGCCGAAGCGTTCGCACTGCCGCGGGACGAAGATCGTGGGAGAGGTGGCGGAGTGGCGCGGGCGCGACTGACCTGGCGGACGAGGACGGGACGCGTCGTCCTGTCGTCCTGCGGGGCGCTCGTCGCCCTGGCCCTGATCGCGGGCGGCTCCTACTGGTGGGGCGGCCCGCGCGAACACCGCGCGGCACAGCGGGTGCTCGACGAGGCGTGCGACGGCGTGCTGCCCTCGCGCGAGATGCGGGACGTGCTCGGCGACGGGCCGTTCGAGAAGGGGCCCGGCCGCGTGGACGTGCTCCTGGCCGAAGAGTCCTCGGACCGCGCCCGGGACGAGGAGCACACGGTCACCTGCTCCGTCACCGGCGACGGCGTGTCCGTGGCGGGCGGCAACACCAACGAGGCGGAGGTCCAGGTCACCGTGCAGAGCGTGCCGCGGCGACGCGGTGACGACTTCACGGTGGACCCCGCGGCCGCACGCGCTCGCGGCATGGACCCGTTGTACCCGCGACCGGCGGCGGAGCTCCCGCCCGTCGGACTCGGTGGCGGCTGGCGTGGCCTGTTCACGACCGCCGAGTCCGCCGCCGACACGGACCGGTCCGACAGCGGCAGCGCCACCGTGGTGACGCTCCTTGCCTGCGCCCGCGACCGCGGCGGCCTCCTCGTCACCGTCGACGCGAAGGACGACGACGTCACGCTCGACGACCCGCGCCGCCGTGCCGCCTTCGCGCGGATCGCGACGGGTACGGCCGCGAAGGCGTCCGAGAAGTGGGGCTGCGACGCCGAGTCGGGCACACCGCCGCGCACGGTCGCGCTGCCGGTGAACGCCGACGAAAGCGTGCCGCTCGCCGACGCGTCCGGGACATGCCGCGGCGTCCCCGGCCGGGGCGCGCGCGTCTCCCGGGCCTGGGAGAGCGCGAGCGGCGACAGCCCCGTCGAGGTGTGCGTCGTCTCGGGCGAGCGGCCCGAACTCCCGGGCCCCGCACCGTCGGACGGGACGCCCCGCTACCACCTCACCGCGTTCTACGGCCCGTACGCGGACTCCGAACGCGTCGACTACGAGCGACGCCACGGCGAGTACACGGAGAAGCCCGGCCCCGGCGACGCTCCGGCCGGACGCCTCGCGGGCGGTGGCCGCTGGGCGAGCGCGGTCTGCCGGGACGGGAGCGGCCCCGCGCTGTTCACGGTCCGGGACGAGGGAGCGTGGCACGAGGACAGGTCCAGGACGTACGACAAGCACCGCGCGAAGCCGTCGGCGGCCGACCTGGCGTACGAGCGCGCGGCGCTGGAGGAGTTCGCGCGACGTTCGGCGCGGGCCCACGGCTGCGAGGCGCCGAAGCTGTCCTGACCTCGGCCACAGGCGGCGGTGCGGGCAGGGCCCGGTCACGTCACCCCTGGCGGGTCCCGCTGCGCTCCGCGATGTGCCGCGGCGGTTCGATGCCCTCGGGCAGCAGCGGGTCAGGAACCGGCGTCCCCCACGTCGCCGTCAGCGGCAGGTTGCCCGCCCAGACGCCGAGCGCGGCGTCCGGGCCCGTGCCGTCGTCGGGCGGGCCCGCCGCGACCTTGACCGAGGCCTCCGCCAGGGAGAGGGCGAGCAGGGTGGTCGCGGCGAGCTCCTTGCGGCTGGGGCGGCGGGCGTAATCCCACTGGCCGGGGGTCGCGTGCTCGGTGAGCAGGCGCAGGCCGCGCAGCTTCTCCCCGGGGTCGGTCACCACGCGCGGGACGCCGTGGATCATCGCGCTGCGGTAGCTGACCCCGTGCTCGAACACCGAGCGGGCGAGGACCAGCCCGTCGATGTGGGTGACGGTGACGCAGACCGGCGCCTCGGGGTCGGCTGCGAGGCTTCGGCTGGCGACGGAGCCGTGCAGGTAGAGGTGGGTGGCGTCGCGGCCGTAGACGGTGGGGACGACCATCGGGTGGCCGTCGACGACGACACCCAGGTGGCAGACGAAGCCGGAGTCGAGGACCGCCTCCAGGTCGGCCCGGTCCAGGCTGCCCTGCTCGCGCAGGCGGCGGTGGCGGGTGCGGTCGGTGACGGGCAGGGTCGCGGGGAGTGCGGCGGGCGGGGCGGGCGAGGTGGGCGGGGCGTCGCCGTACTGCTCGGGGTGACCGTTCATGACGCGAGAAGTTACCGATATCGCGCACCTATAGCCATAGTTTAACGAAATTCGTCGCCAGAGCCGTCGTCAGCGACGATATGCGCAACACCAGCGCCACCCGTCCAAGTCCGCCCCGAAGAATCCAACGACTCCCACCCCTGGAGGATGGCGGGCCCCCGCCCCCGCACGATCTGATGGAACCCATGGAGCTTCCCCACCACGAGGACGTGTCCCCCGGCAACGGCTGTCTCCCGCCCCGCGCGTGGTACGCGACGCCGGACGCCGTCACCCTCTCCCTCAACGGCCCCTGGCGCTTCCGCCTCTCCCCCACCGCCCACGCCCAGGACGACGCCTTCGCCACCGACGGGTACGACAGCACGGCCTGGGACGAGATCGCGGTACCCGGCCACTGGGTGCTGCAGGGCCACGGCGCGCCCCGCTACACCAACATGCTCTACCCGTTCCCGCTCGACCCGCCGCGCGTCCCCACCGAGAACCCCACCGGCGACCACCTGCGCACCTTCGACCTGCCCGCCGACTGGCCGACGGACGGCACCGCCGTCCTCCGCTTCGACGGCGTGGAGTCCTGCGCCCGGGTCTGGCTGAACGGCACGGAGCTCGGCGACTTCAAGGGTTCCCGGCTGCCCCACGAGTTCGCCGTCGGCGAGCTGCTGCGCCCGGCGGGCAACGTCCTCGCGGTCCGCGTCCACCAGTGGTCCGCCGGTTCGTACCTGGAGGACCAGGACCAGTGGTGGCTGCCGGGCATCTTCCGCGACGTGACGCTCCTGCACCGGCCCGAGGGCTGCGCCCGCGACTTCTTCGTCCACGCGTCGTACGACCACCGCACGGGCACGGGCACGCTGCGCGTCGACTCGGACGTCCGAGGGCGCGTCACCGTGCCCGAGTTGGGGATCGACGTGGCGACCGGTGAGGAGACCGCCGCGGCCGTGGAGCCGTGGACGGCCGAGACGCCACGCCTGTATGACGCGACGCTGACCACGCCGGGCGAGCGCGTCCCGCTGCGCGTCGGCTTCCGCACGGTCACCGTCGAGGACGGCACCATCAGGGTCAACGGCCGCCCCCTCCTCTTCCGGGGCGTGAACCGCCACGAGTTCCACCCGGAGACGGGCCGGACCGTCGACCTCGAAACGATGCGCGCCGACGTGCTGCTGATGAAGCGTCACAACATCAACGCCGTCCGCACCAGCCACTACCCGCCCCACCCCGCCTTCCTCGACCTGTGCGACGAGCTCGGCCTGTGGGTCGTCGACGAGTGCGACCTGGAGACCCACGGCTTCGGAGCCGTCGGCTGGCGCGCCAACCCGGTCGACGACGACCGCTGGACCCCCGCGCTCCTGGACCGCGCCGCCCGCATGGTCGAGCGCGACAAGAACCACCCCTCGGTCGTCCTGTGGTCGCTCGGCAACGAGTGCGGGACCGGACGCGGCCTGACCGCGATGGCCGACTGGATCCGCGCGCGCGACGACAGCCGCCTCCTCCACTACGAGGGCGACCGGTCCTGCGCGGACACGGACGTCTACTCACGCATGTACGCCGACCACGCCGAGGTCGAACGCATCGGCCGGGGCGAGGACGAGGGCCCCGAGCGACGGCGCCGCCTCCCGTTCATCCTCTGCGAGTACGCCCACGCCATGGGCAACGGCCCCGGCGGACTCAGCGAGTACCAGCAGCTGTTCGAGACGTACGACCGGCTCCAGGGCGGCTTCGTCTGGGAGTGGATCGACCACGGCATCGCGCACCCCGCGTACGAGTACGCGTACGGCGGCGACTTCGGCGAGGAGCTGCACGACGGGAACTTCGTCTGCGACGGCCTCGTCTTCCCCGACCGGACGCCGTCCCCCGGACTCGCCGAGTACAAGAAGGTGATCGAGCCGGTCCGCATCGAGGGCGACGGCCCGTCCGGCACGGTCACCGTCACCAACCTCCACGACTTCGCCGACCTCTCCCACCTCGCCTTCACCTGGTCGTACGAGAAGGACGGCACCACCGTCACCGAAGGCGCCCTCGCGGTGCCGCACGTCGGCCCCGGCGAGCGCACCGAGGTCGCGCTGCCGCCCCCGCCCCGCAGGGACCCGGACGCCGAGACCCAGTGGACGGTGCGGGCCTCGCTCGCCGAGGACACGGCGTGGGCGGCGAAGGGACATGTGGTGGCATGGGCCCAGCTGCCCGTCGAGTACGGCATGATCCTGCCCGTGCCCGGCGGCGCGGTTCCGACGGCGGACGCGGACGGCCGGCACATCACGCTCGGCGCCGCCACCTTCGACGCCCGCACCGGCACGCTCCTCGCCCTCCACGACCGCGAGATCACCGGCCTGCGCCTGGACGTGTGGCGGGCCCCCACCGACAACGACAACGGCATGCCCTGGCGTCCCGAACCGTCCGTGGCCGACCGCTGGCGCGCGCTCGGCCTGCACCGCATGCAGCACCGCGTCGACGCCGTCGAGCCGAGCGGCGCCGGTCTGACCGTGCGCACCCGGGTGGCGCCCGCGGCGAGCGACCTGGCGCTGCGCACGGAGTACCACTGGGCGTCGAACGGCCCGAAGCTGCTGCTGCGGATGTCGGTGACGCCGGAGGGCGAGTGGCCCGTGCCGCTGCCGCGGCTCGGCATCCGCTTCGGGCTGCCGGGGGCGGCGGGCCGGGTGCGGTGGTTCGGCGGCGGGCCCGGCGAGGCCTACCCCGACACCGCGGCCGCCTCACTGATCGGCGTCTGGGAGTCGGACGTCGACGCGCTCCAGACGCCGTACGTGCGCCCGCAGGAGAACGGGGCACGCCCGGCCGTCCGCTGGGCCGAGGTCGGCGGGCTGCGCGTGGAGAGCGACGGCGCCCCCGCGTTCACCGCCCGCCGCTGGACGTCCGAACAGCTCGACGCCGCCCGGCACCGCACCGACCTCGTGCCCGGGGACACGGTCTGGGTCAACCTCGACATCGACCGGCACGGCATCGGCACGCAGTCGTGCGGGCCGGGCGTCCTGCCGCAGTACGAGCTCCGCGCCACACCCCGGCCCTCGTCCCTGAGCTGCGTGTTCTCGGCGGTGGACGGCTGAGGGGCCCGGCCCCTGTCCCGTAGGGGCCAGCCGTTCCCGCAGGAACTCGACGACCCGCTCGCGCGCCGCGTACGCGGGGTGCCCCGGCACCTCGCGCACCTCCTCCGTGAGGACGGAGTGCGCCGACTTCGCGAACCCGGCCCCGTTGCCCGGCGACGAGTCGAGCTCGATGACCTCGAACGCATCGCCGAAGGGGCGGCGCAGCGTGGCGAACCGGTCGCGCGGGACCAGCTTGTCCTCGCTGAACCGCAGGCCGAGCGCGCACAGGCCCTCGTTCCCGGTGCGGGCGACGACCGTGTCGAACTCGGCGCGGGACAGGCCCGGGTCGACCCGGCGCGCGGCGCTCACCGGGAGCGGCAGCGAGGGCTGGCTGAGCACGGGGGCGAGGACGGCCGGGTCCGTGGCGGCCGCCGGCGCGAAGCCGCCCGTGAAGCACATGCCGATGACACCGACGCCCGGGCCGGGCGTGCGGGACGCGAGGTCGCGGGCGAGGGCGCGCAGGTAGTCGGCGAAGGGGCGCCGGGCGTTGGTGGCGAAGGCACGGAACTCGGAGGCGACGCACACCCGGCCGAAGACGCCCATGGCATACGGTACGGAGACCGGGCGGCCCGGCTCACCGAAAGGGGACGGGACCGCGACGGTGAAGCCCTGCTTCACCAAGTGCTCGCCCAGGCCCAGGACTCCGGGATGCACACCCGGTATCTCGGGAACCAGGACGACGCCCGGGCCTGTCCCTTTCTCATATACATCATGGGTGAGACCGGCCCAGGTCCGAACCGGGCACGGTACCCACTCCCTTTCGTCTCACGTGTCCTATGGGTAGGTGGAGTTCATGCCTACAGCACGCATGCGTACGAGCACAGACCCCGCCGGGCACCCCGTGCCGCCCGAGCCGCCCTCCGACCCGCCGTCGGGGCGGGTCGTGACGTGGCTGGGGAGATTCGGTCCCGTCGCCGTGGGCTACGCCGTGTTCCAGGCCCTGGTCGGGCTGCTCCCCGACGCGCTGTTCGGGGACACGGCCCGCTACTCGCTCGCGGTGGTCAGCGGTCTCGGGACGGGGATCTCCGCGTGGCTCGCCGCGGCGCTGCTGCGGGCCAGGGGGTCGGCGGACGACGGGGCCGCCGACCCCCTGGACGGGGTGCCCTCGCCGCGCCGCCCGCGGCCCGGAACGACGTCCGGCGCGGCGGAAGCGGGTGCGCCGGGGCCGCTGCCGGGGCTCTCCGCCGCCACGTACGCCACACTCCTCGACCGCCTGACGGTCTTCGACGATCCGCCGCGCGGCCGCCTCACCGGCTGGTCGCACGCGCTCGACGAACAGCCGGAGCCGGTGCGGCCGACGGCGACCGGCACCGCGTACGGACTGCACATCGTTCTCGAACTCGGCATGCCCGACGGGCGGTTGCGCGCCTCCGACCTGGTGGAGACGCTGTGGCGGCTGCGGCTGCCCGAGGGCGGCTGGTCGGCACGTTCGCAGGGCGCGGTGGGGCGGCCCGAGGTGACCGCTCTGGTGCTCGGCGCGCTCGCGCGTGCGGGCGCCGACGCCCGGCTCCTCGCCGCGGAGGCGGAGCGGTGCACGGAGCGCTTCACCCGCGAACACGAACCCGCCGGGGCGGAGTTGACCCACGTCGTGACGACGGTGCTGCGCGGACTGCTGCGCGCCGCGCCGGGCTCGCCCGCCCTGCCGGTCCTGCGAGACGCGCTCGTCGACGGGGCCGTCACCGATCCGGCACGCGGGCACCGGCGCTGCTGGGGCTCCCGGCTCACCCCGCCGCGCGGCAGGACGGTGGCGCCGTCGGCCGTGCACACGGCGCAGGCCGTCGTCGCCCTCGACCGGGCGGCCCGGGTGCTCGGCGAGGACGCGAACGCCCGCGCCACGCGCGAGGAGGGCATCCGCTGGCTCCTCTCCTGCCCCGGAACCGCACACGACGGCTGCGACGACCTGGAGAGCGGCCACGAGACGGTGCGCCGGCCGCACCCCGACGACGCGTCGCGCTCCGAGGTGCTCGCCGTGCGGCACTTCTCGGCCGCCTGGGTGATGCGGGCGCTGCTCACGCCGGGCGCGCACGCGGTCGCCGTCGACGAGGGCACGGAGGCGGTCCGGCAGGAGATGCTCGCGGGGGCGGCGGCGTGCGTGTGGCGGCAGCAGGACAACGGAATCTGGACGTGGGACGGAGCTGATCTCGCCTACCCGCTGTGGATGACCTACCAAGGCCTTTCGGCCCTGCGGGCACATGCCGTATGGATGTATCAGCCGGGTGGCTGAGGCGCGCGGACGAGAGGGAGAGTGCATTGGGTGGTCGGCACGTCCAGGACGCCACGAGGCTTCTGCGGGAGTCGCTGGACGGGCCGGAGAGGGACGGGCTGGTGCGGGCGGCCGCCGCCGTCGTCGCCGAACTGGGCCGCCCCGGACGCCTGTTGCCGCTGGTCCGCGAGCTGGCCGCGGGCGCCGGCGATCCGTCGGGGTGCGCGCTCCTGTCGTACCGTCACGTCCTCGGCTTCGACAAGCTGCTCCTCATCGACGGCGGCCCGCGGCACATGCTGCGCGCGCACGTGTGGCACCCGGGCCGCGGCACCCGCGAGGACATCCACAACCACCGCTCGCCGCTCTCCTCGTACGTGGTGCGGGGCGTGCTCGGGATGGAGCTGTACGAGCCCGCGGTCCCCGGTGCGGACGAGGGCGTCGCCGCGTCCTGGTACCGGGAGTCCCTGACGGGCGAGGAGGGTGACTGGCTGCTCGAGCCCGCGGGCGGGGCGCGGCTGCGGCTCGTGCAGAGCGCGCGGTACACGGCCGGGAGCGGCTATGCGCTGCCGCCGCACGTGCTGCACCGCGCGTGGTGCGCTGCGGAGCGGCCGACGGTCACGCTGTTCCTGGAGACGGGGGCGGAGCGGCTGCGGTACACGGACGTGTACGCGGGAGCGGTCGGGGGCGACCCGTCGGGGCGCGCGGTGGCGAAGAAGCCACTCGAGGTGAACGACTATCTGGCGGAGCTGTCGGCGCTGGCCGATCTGCTCGCGGAGGGCCCCCTGGACTGCCGGGCCGGGGACTGACGGGTGCGGCTCGGCCTCAGCCGAAGGCCTGGCGGACGATCTCGCGGTTGTAGTCGTCGATCCGGACGGTGCCGAGGTCGGCGGGGGCGAGCCAGCGGTGGTCCTGGTCGGGCAGGGGCAGGGTCACGTCGAAGGTGAGGGGGCGGACGAGGAAGTTGTCCTGCCAGTTCTTGACCTCGTGCCCGCGGTACGTACTGACGAAGGAGGACTCGCCGACCTTGCGGAGGACCCGGCCGAGCAGTCCCGTCTCTTCTTTCAGCTCTCTCAGGACGCCGTCCCGCGGACTCTCGCCGGCCTCCAGCTTCCCGCACGGCACGCCCCACACGCCGGGCAGGAACCGCTCGGTCTCGCTGCGTCGCACGAGCAGCACACGGCGGCGGAACACCACGACAGCCGCCGCGAGCCGGTTGTCACCGGGATAGTCCATGTCCTCCAACGTAGCGGGGAATCGGGGCCCGTGACAGTCACGGCAGCGGCTCGTCGGCCACCGGTTCGCGTTCTCCCTGGTCGAGGCGGAACGGAAGGTAGACGTCCGTCAGCAGAGTGCCGTAGCCCACCACCCGCGCACGCCCCGGCGGCGCCGTGTCCGTTTCCTTCAAGACCGGTGAGCGGCCCGCTGCCTACGCTGCGGGCATGAACAGCACACCGGAGTCACCCACGCCCCGCTTCGACCTGATCGGTCTCGTCGTCTCCGACCTGGCCGCCTCGCTCGCCTTCTACCGCCGTCTCGGCCTGGAGTTCCCCGCGGGGGCCGAGAGCCTGCCGCACGTGGAGGCGGCGCTCCCGGGCGGGCTGCGCATCGTCTTCGACACGGAGGCGACCGTGCGGTCCTTCCACCCGGACTGGCAGCCGCCCGCGGGCGCGGGCCGGGTCGGGCTCGCCTTCCACTGCGGGACGCCCGCCGGGGTCGACGCGGCGTACGAGGACGTGACGGGCGCCGGGTACGCGAGCGAGCTCAAGCCGTTCGACGCGCCCTGGGGCCAGCGGTACGCCGTCGTGCTCGACCCGGACGGCAACGGCGTCGACCTGTTCGCGCCGCTACGAGCCGCCGAGTAGCGTGCCGAGCGGCATCCCGGTCAACTCCTTCACGTCGCGGGCCAGATGGGCCTGGTCGGCGAAGCCGGCGGCGGCCGCCGTGTCGGCGTACGACATGCCGTCGCGGGCCAGCGCGAGCGCCCGTTGCAGCCGCAGCACCCGGGCCAGCGTCTTCGGCCCGTACCCGAAGGCGGGCAGTGAACGTCGGTGCAGCTGCCGGGCATTGATGCCCGCGTCCGCCGCGGTGCGCGCGACGGAGCGGCCCGCGTCCAGGGAGGCGACGATGTGGGCGAGCAGCGGATCGGGCGGTTCGGCTGCGGCGGCGCGTTCCACCGCGACGGTCTCCAGGACCGCCACCGGGTCGCGCGCGTCGTCCACCCGCTCGGTGAGCCGTCGCGCCTCGGCGGCGCTCCACAGGTCCGCCAACTCCGCACGCCCGTCTCGCAGTTCATGGGCGGGCACGCCGAGGAAGGCGGGCGCGGCGCCGGGGTGGAACCGGACACCGACGAACCGGCTGCCGGGTTCCATCTCCTGCGGGACGTACGCCCGGGTGTCCGGCCCCGCGACGAACAGCCTGCCCTCGGTCCACAGCAGGTCCATACAGCCGTCGGGCAGCACGGGCCGGGTGTCACCGGGGGCGCCCGTGGCCACGCGGGTCCAGACGACCGCGCCGGCCAGCCGGGAGGGCCGCTCCCGGTAGTCGCGCGGCGCGACGCTCTCTGGGGTCACGGGGACCAGATTACGCCGCGCCGCGCCTGATCAGCCGGCTGCGGATCCGGAGCGGAGGTGGCCGGCACCGGCCAGGCTCTTGCTCCGGATGAACTCGGTGACATGGGAGACGAACTCGTCCAGGGACATCGGGGTCTCCTCGCCCGACCGGTCGCGCACGGTCACGGTGCGCTGTTCGGCCTCGCGGCGGCCGACCACGACGACGAGCGGGATCTTCCGGGTCACGGCCGCCCGCACCTTGGCGTTCAGCCGGCCGTCGCCCGCGTCGACGTCGGCGCGCACGTCCGCGTCCAGCAGCAGGTCGCGGACCTCCTCGGCGTAGTCGGTGAGCTCGTCCACGATCGGGATGATCCGCACCTGTTCCGGAGCCAGCCACACCGGGAACGCGCCCGCGAAGTGCTCGGTGAGATACGCGGTGAAGCGCTCGTGCGAGCCCAGCGGGGCGCGGTGGATCACCACGACCGGCTTCTCGGTGCCGTCGGAGTCGTGGTACTTGAGCCCGAAGCGCTGGGGGGTGTACAGGTCGACCTGGTTGGTGGAGGCGGCGAACTCCTTGCCGGTGACGGCGCGGATCATGAAGTCGACCTTGGGGCCGTAGTGCGCGGCACCGCCCAGGTCGATCTCGAAGGGGATGTCGGACTCCTCCATGGCCTCCCGGGTGATCCGCTCGGCCTCCTGCCACATCTGCTCGTCGTCGTGGTACTTGTCCTTGTTGGCGGGGTCGCGCAGTGCGAGCACCATGTAGAAGTCGCTGATGCCCAGACCGCGGTAGTAGTCCGCGTGCATGCGCATGACTTCCAGGAACTGGTCCTTGGCCTGCTCCGCCGTGCAGTAGATGTGCGCGTCGTTCTGGCTGAATCCGCGCGTGCGCATCATGCCGTGCAGCTGGCCGCTGCGCTCGAAGCGGTACACCGTGCCGTACTCGGCGACCTTGTACGGCAGATCGCGGTAGCTGTGCGGGCGCGCCTTGTACACCATGTGGTGGTGCGGGCAGTTCATCGGCTTGAGGTAGTATTTCTCGCCGTCGATGTCGATCGGAGCGTACAAGTCCTCGGCGTAGTACGGCAGATGACCCGAGAGGTAGTACAGGTCCTCCTGGGTGATGTGCGGGGTGACGACGCGCTTGTAGCCGAGCTTGCGTTCGGTCTTGCGGGCCCAGTCCTCGAGTTCGTCGCGGATGATCGCGCCATTGGGCAGCCACAGCGGCAGGCCGCGGCCGATCTCCTTGTTGAACGCGAACAGGTCGAGTTCCTCGCCGATGCGCCGGTGGTCGCGCTTGGCGGCCTCCTCCAGTGCGGCGAGATGGGCCTTGAGGGCGTCGCGGGTCGGCCAGGCCGTGCCGTAGACGCGTTGCAGCTGCGGGTTCTTCTCGCTGCCGCGCCAGTAGGCGGCCGCGTTGCGCAGCAACGTGAACGCCGGGATCAGGCGGGTCGACGGCAGGTGCGGGCCGCGGCACAGGTCGGACCAGCACACGTCGCCGGACTTGGCGTCGATGTTGTCGTAGATCGTCAGGTCGCCGCCGCCGACCTCCATGACCTCGGCGGTGTCCACATCGCCCTTGAGGTCCACGAGTTCGAGCTTGTACGGCTCCTCGGCCAGCTCGGCACGGGCCGCGTCCCGGTCGGGGAACTCGCGGCGGTGGAAGCGCTGGCCGGACTTGATGATCTCCTTCATCCGCTGTTCGACGCGTTCGAGGTCCTCCGGCTGGAAGGGGCGCTCCACGTCGAAGTCGTAGTAGAAGCCGTTCTCGATCGGCGGGCCGATGCCGAGCCTGGCCTCCGGCCAGAGCTGCTGGACCGCCTGCGCCAGTACGTGTGCCGTGGAGTGTCGCAGCACCCTCAGCCCGTCGTCGCTGGACAACGCGACCGCCTCGACCTCGACTTCGGACTCGGGGGTCCAGTCGAGGTCCCGCAGGGCGCCGGACGGGTCTCGCACCACGACGATCGCGTTGGGGCCGTTGCGCGGCAGCTTCGCCGCGGTGACCGCGTCGGCGCACGTCGTCCCAGCCGGAACCACCACGACGACGCGTTCGGTCTCGGCGGTGGGACGGATTACAGACACTGGAATCTCTCCTCGAGGAGCGGCGCGGCTCGAAGTCGCCGCGGGCGGAACCGTGTTGATCGTGCGAGTGTAGTCAGTGAACTACCTGGCCATGCCAACCGGATTGGTGAGCGAACCGATCCCGTCGATCTCCACGACGACCTCGTCGCCCGGACGCAGCACGCCGGCGCCCGCGGGCGTTCCCGTGAGGATCACGTCTCCGGGCAGCAGCGTCATCAGCGAGCTGCACCGGGCCACCAGGGCACGGACGTTCCTGTTCATCTCCTTGGTGGAGCCGTCCTGGCGCGGTGTGCCGTTCACGGTCGTGCGCAGGGCGAGGTCGGCGGGGTCGAGGTCGGTGCGGATCCACGGGCCCAGCGGGCAGAAGGTGTCGAAGCTCTTCGCCTTGGTCCAGTGGCCCTTCGGTTCCCCGATGTCCCAGGCGGTGACGTCGTTGGCGCAGGTGTAGCCGAACACCGCCTGTTCGGCGTCGGCTTCGGGAACGTCCTTGCAGCGGCGTCCGATCACCACGGCGAGTTCTCCCTCGTAGCGGACCTCCTTGGCCTCCGCGGGCAGCAGGACGGCGCCCGCGGGGCCGACGACGGAGGTGGACGGTTTCATGAAGACCACCAGGTCCGGTGTGACGACGTCACCGTAGTTGCGGCCGGCGACCAGCACTTTGCCGGGTTCGGCCGGTGCGAGCAGGCGCACCTCGGCCAGCGGCCGGGTCTCACCGGTCGGGCGGATCTCGTCGTAGGGGGTGCCGGACAGGAGGTGGACCAGCCCGGCGTCGGTGTCGACACGGGCGTACGTTCGGTCGTCTCCGACGGCAACGCGCGCGATCAGCACTGTTCTTGTCCTCTCACCAGGTTGCGGGGGCCAGTTCATGCAGCAGCAGGTCGACGCGGTGCGCCACGTCGTCGGTCGGCGCGTCCGGTGAGCCGATCTCGGGGTCGAAGTTGGGGTCCAGGAAGATCTCGGTCAGGCCGGTGTCGGCGAGCGCGGCGAGATCGGCCCGGATCTTGTCCGCGGAGCCGGTCAGCGGCGGCTCGGCGTGGCCCGGTCCGGTCCGCAGCCGCACCGGGGCACGGCAGACGAACCGCAGGGCCGCCGGGTCGCGTCCGGCCCGCTCCGCACTGTCGCGTACGACGGTGACGGCATCGCGGATGGCGTCCGGGCCCGCCTTGCTGCTCGCGATCCAGCCGTCGCAGAGGCGGCCGGCGCGGCGCAGGGCGGCGGGCGCGGCGCCGCCCAGGAGCAGCGGAGGGTGCGGGGACTGGACGGGCCGGGGGGCGAACCGGGCGGGCGGGACCCGGTAGAAGGGGCCGTCGTGTTCCACCACCGTCTGCTCGCCCCACAGGGCGCGCAGGCAGGCGAGGAAGTCCTCGGCACGGCGGCCGAGGCCGGTGGGGTCCACACCCGCGGCGGCGTACTCCTCCGCGGCCCAGCCGTTGCCGAGCCCCACGTCGAGTCGGCCGCCGGAGAGCAGGTCGAGGGTGGTGAGCTGCTTGGCGAGGACCGCGGGGGTGTGCAGCGGCATGATCAGGACGGCGACACCGAGTCGGATCCGGGTGGTGTGCGCGGCCAGGAACGCCAGGGTGGTCAGGGGGTCGTGGACGCTGCGGTTCGCCTCGCCCCAGGAGTCGTCGGGCGCGCCGAGGACCCGCTGGTAGGTCCAGAGCGAGGCGTATCCGAGCTGCTCGGCGGTGCGGGCGACATGCACGGCGGTGTCCGGGGTGGCCCAGGGGCCGGACATCGGTACGGCGAATCCGATGCGCATGCCGTCACGTCCCCGGGCGGGCCCGGACGAGGCCGAGGTCGCGCAGGGTGTCCAGGAACGCCGAGTCCTTCTGCAGCCAGTGGTGTTTGATCTGGGCGCCGGCGGCGCCCTGGCGGAACCGTCGTTCGGCGACCTGGCCGAAGGCTCCGGGCACGAGGGGCAGTATTTGCAGGGGCCGCAGTCGTCCGCTGCGGCGTTTTTCGGCGTATTCCACGTTGACTTCCTGGAGTGTCGCGTCGATGCGGCGGGCGGTGTCCTGCACGTTCAGCGTGCCGTGGGCGTCGGCCCATTCGATGGCGACGAGGTAGTGGGGCGGGGTGTCCCACACGGGGATGCCGGAGAAGTGCGGATGGTCGGTGGGTTCGCTGCCGAGGACCCGCATGACGGCGGTGTGCACGTCGGATTCGGTGAGCTTCTCACCGGTGAAGGAGGACTGGAATCCGGCGCGTCCCAGGAACTCCAGGCGGGGTGTGGCGCCGACCGCGCCGACGACGCGGTACACGTCCCCCACGTCGTACCGGTAGAGGCCGTTGGCCTGGCTCATGACGAGCCGGTAGTCGGCGCCGGGTTCGAGTTCGTCGTAGCCGAGCGTGGGGGCGTCCGCGGGCAGGGGGCTGCCGTCGTCGAGGTCCTGCCACGGTACGAACTCGAAGTGCCCCTGGTCCACGGCCAGCGGCCCCGCCGACAGGTGGTCGTCGACGGGCAGCGTGACGATCCCCTCGGTGCCGGTGGTGCTGAACGGCAGCGTCGCCACGCCGGTCGCGAGCCGGGACAGCCAGGGCCGGTAGAGCGCCGCGGAGGCGGAGTTCCAGCACACCAGCAGGCGCAGGCCGGGCCACAGGTCGGTGAGCGGCGGCCGCCCCTCGGTGCGGTCGAAGGCCTCGGCGAGGCGGCGGGCCAGGGCCGGGCGGGCGGCCAGGGCCGTGCCGCGGCCGTCGTGCAGGTCCCGGATCAGGCGTTCGCCGTTCTCTTTCAGTACCTCGGCGAGCAGGACGATCTTGGAGGGGTTCACCGAGACGATGAGTCTCAGGTCGTGGGCGGCAAGCCGCAGCAGTTTGCCGTAGAGCAGGTCGGCCATGGTGGGCGCCTCGGCGTCACGGGTGAACCAGCTCGCGTGCCGCCACGGCGGGTTCCAGTCGTCGGGGTCGTCCGACACGGGGCGTTCGGTGATGCTGTAGACGGGGTGTCCGCGCAGCCGGTGCCGGATGGGGCCGGGTTCCCAGGACAGGTCGAGGACCTCGTCGCCGGAGAGGCGGTCCGTGCCGATCTGTTCGAAGTAGAGCCCCCACTGCGCGTACAGCGCCGGTCCGCGGTAGACGCGGCGCCAGTGGTCGGTGGTGGGCACCAGCTTCGCGCGGCCGGTCGATCCCGAGGTGCGCAGGAAGGCGCGGGGGTCGTCGGTGGTGAGCACGCGGCGTTCGCCGGAGAGCTGCCGGTCGACGTAGGGAGCCAGTTCGTCGTAGGTGCGGATGGGTACGGCGCGCCGCCACTCCTGGCGGGTGCGGACCCGGGCGAGGCCGTGTTCGCGGCCGAAGCCCGTGTCGCGTGACACCGAGAGGAGGTCGCAGAACACGCGTTCCGCGGTCTCCTCGGGCTGGGCGCATATCTTGCGCTGCATGGCGAGCGCGTTCTGTGTCCGTTGCAGGAACGGTGCGGATGTGGTGTTGCCGGTCACGCTGTTTCCCCCTGGTTCGTTCCGGGACAGGAGTGGGTTCACGCCGCGCGGATGACGACCTTCCCGAATGCCCGGCGCTCCTCCAGCTCGGCGACCGCCTCGGGGGCGCGGGAGAGGGGGAAGTCGGCGTGCACCACCGGTTCCAGGGCGTCGGTGGCCACGAGGTCGAGAAGCGTGTGCAGGTCGTCGCGGTGCCACGCGTTGGAGCCGAGGATGTCCAGCTGACGTGACCACACGTAGCGCAGGTCGGTGGTCGCCTCGTACCCGGTCGTCGCGCCGCAGGTGACGATGCGGCCGCCGGGGCGCGCCGAGCGCAGCGAGACGGGCCAGGTGTCCTTGCCCTGGTAGTCGACGACCACGTCGGCGCCGCCGTCGCTGAGTTCGCGGACCCGGCGCCGTACGTCCTCGGTGCCGGTGTCGATCGTGTCGCTCACGCCCAGTTCACGCAGCCGGGCGAGCTTGGCCCGCGATCCGGAGCAGGCGATGACCCGGGCGCCGGCGCGCAGGGCGAGCTGGACGCAGGCGACGCCGACGCCGCCGGTCGCGCCGAACAGCAGCACGGTCTCGCCGGGGCGCAGCCTCGCCCGGCTGAAGAGCATGCGCTGGGCCGTGCCGTAGGAGATGGGCAGTGCGGCGTAGCGGGCCGGATCGGCGTCCTGCCGGGGTACGGGGATCGCGTTGTGGGCGGGTGCCACGACGTACTCGGCGAGCCCGCCCCAGTAGTGCTCGCCGAGGATGCCGCGCCCGATCTTCGGGTCGAGCAGCACCCGGCTGCCGAGCAGCCGCTCCCCCGCCTCGTCGGTGGCCTGCTCGACGACGCCGACGACGTCGCCGCCGGAGACGTGCGGAAGTTCCAGGCGTACGCCCGGGAGCCCGTTGCGCACGTGGATGTCGAGGTGGTTCAGGGCGCATGCCTCGACGCGTACGACGATCCATCCGGGCGGGGGTGCCGGCCGTTCGACCCGGTCCAGGGTCAGCCGCTCGGGGCCGCCCCAGGCACGGATGACGGCCGCCCGCATCAGAGCTTTCACTCTTCGGTCACCTCTCGGATGGCCTTGTACAGGGTGCCGGTGAGGAAGCGCAGGTCGTCGGGGCTCATCGAGGGCGAGGGCAGCATGGTGATCACGTCGCCGGGGACGGCGTTGACCAGCACGCCGTTGTCCCTGGCCAGGGTGCAGATGCGGTCGACGACGCGTTCCTGGGGCGGGAAGGGGGTGCGGGTCTCCCGGTCGGCCACCAGCTCGACGCCCGCGATGAGGCCCAGCTGCCGGACGTCTCCGACGTGGGTGAGCGCGCGGAAGGGTTCAAGGGCGGTGGTGAGCACGTCGGCGAGCGCGTCGGCCCGGGCGGGCACGTCCTCCTTCTCGAACAGGTCGAGGCTGGCCAGGGCGACGGCCGCGCCGAGCGCGTATCCGGAGTAGGTGCTGCCGCTGAGGAAGACGCTCTCGCGGAAGGCCTCGAAGATCTCCTCCGTGGCCAGGGTGGCCGACAGCGGCAGGTAGCCGCCGGTCAGCGCCTTGCCCACCGTCATCAGGTCCGGTGTGACGCCCTCGGCGTCGCAGGAGAACGTCGGTCCTGTGCGGGCCCAGCCGGTGAGGACCTCGTCGGCGATGAGGAGCACTCCGTGCCTGCGGGTGATCTCCGCGACCTTCGCGAGGTGTCCCTCCGGGGCGGTGATCACTCCGGCGAGGGCCTGCACCCGCGGCTCGACGATGACCGCGGCGATGCGGTCCCCCTCCCGGGCGAGGAGGTTCTCCAGCGAGTCGGTGCACGCCATCCCGCAGTCGCTGTCGGACGACTGACCGACGGGGCACCGGTAGCAGTTGGGCTGGTGGAAGGAGAGTGAGGGGAACAGCAGCGGCTCGTAGGTCTTGCGGATCATGTCGACCTGTTCGCCGTTGGTGCCGCGCAGGCTGACGGTGCCGAGGGTCTCTCCGTGGTAGCCGCCCTCCATGGACACGAAGGTGGATCGCTGCGGTTCGCCCTTCGCGACCCAGTAGGAGTAGGCGGCTTTGACGGCCGTCTCCACGGCGGTCGATCCGGACTCGGCGAAGAACACGCGCTGGAGCCCGGCCGGCGCCATCGCTGCCAGGCGGGCGGCGAGTTCCACCGCCGCCGGGTGCGAGACGCGGTACAGCGTGGTCTCACCGGCCTTGCGCGCCTGGGTGACCAGGGCCTCGACTATCTCGCTGCGGCCGTGGCCGTGCAGGTTCATGCCCATCGACGAGCGGCCGTCGAGGTAGCGCTTGCCGTCCGCGTCGATCAGCCAGCACCCTTCGGCGCGTTCGACGACGAGCTGGTCGCGGGCCATCCACTCGGCCATCGGCGTCCAGGGGTACCACATGTGCTCTCGGTCGAGCTTGCGCAGCCGGTCGACGTCGGTCTTCTCCACTGGGAAACCTCTCTGCGGGGTGTTGACGGCGGTGGGGGGCCCCGGGGGGGGGGGGGGGGGGGGGGGGGGGGGGGGGGGGGGGGGGGGGGGGGGGGGGGGGGGGGGGGGGGGGGGGGGGGGAGGAGATCGCGGGAAGAGCCAGAC
>NZ_JBWKJS010000004.1:349456-541025 GCF_056432085.1 Streptomyces sp. NPDC045678 | reverse complement strand
CGTCAACGCCACCCACCCCCCCCCCCCCCCCTCCCCCCCCTTCCCCCCCCCCCCCCCCCCCCCCCAGGGCCGTCGGTGGCTGTTACCAGGTGACGCGCAGCTGGCGCGGCCCGTAGGACAGGGCGTCGCCGCGGAAGGGAATGTCCTCCTTGGCGATGTCCAGGCGCAGGCCGGGCAGCCGGTCGGCGACGGCCCGCAGCGCGATCTCCAGCTGGACCCGGACGAGGTGCTTGCCCAGGCACTGGTGCGGTCCGTGGCTGAAGGCCAGGTGGTTGCCGGCCGAGCGGTGGATGTCGAGCCGGTTCGGCTCGTCGTGCACCTTCGGGTCGCGGTTGCTGGTGTCGAGGAGCACGATGACGGCGTCGCCCTCCTTGATCGTGTGTCCCTCGTACTCGATGTCGGCGGCCGCGACCCGCTTGGTGGCCCGGGCGATGGTGTAGTAGCGGAGCATCTCGTCGATCGCGCCGGGCCACAGGTGCGGCTCGGCCCGCAACTCCTCGGCCACGTCCGGGAACTCGGCGAGCGCGAGCACGCCGAGGCCCAGCATGTTGGCCGACGGCTCGTGCCCGGCGACCAGCAGGAACATCGCGTTGTCGACCAGGTCGGCGTCGCTGAGCTCGATCTCCTTGGACGCCTTCGCCTTGACGATCATCCTGCTGAGCAGGTCGTCACCGGGCTTGCGGGTGCGCTGCTGCATGACGCTGTCGACGTAGCCGCGCAGTTCGACGACGGCTTCGAGGTTCTCCTCGCCGCGGTCCATCTCGATGATCTGCTCGGTGCGCTTCTGGAAGTACTCGCAGTCCTCCTCCGGGATGTCCAGCACCTTGCAGATGGTGCGGGTGGCGACCGGGAAGGCGAACGACTCGATCATCTCGGCGGGCGGGCCCTTGCGGACCACCTCGTCGACGATCTCGCCGAAGACCTCCTCGAAGTACGGCCGGACCGCCTCGGCGTGCCGGGGCGTGAAGTCCTCCGCGATCATGCGGCGGGCCACGTCGTGCTCCGGCGAGTCCATGTTGAACAGGTGGCGGCTGAACTGGCCCCGCTCCTTCTGCAGGGCCTCCCGCTGCGAGAAGGGCGGCGTCTTCGCCGGGTTGTTGCTGATGCGACGGTCGGCGAGCAGGGAGCGCACGGCGTCGTGGCTGGCCGCGAGCCAGGCCGGACGGCCGTCCTCCATGGTGAAGGGGCAGACGCCACCGCTCTCCTCGAGGAGTTCGAGGTGCTCGGCGGGCGGGGTGTCGGGCACGGACCGGCGTACGGGGAAGGAAGGCATGAGAAGGAACTCCGTTTCGAAGGAAGGAAAGGAACGGACGGGAACGAGGACAGGGCAGGATGCCGCTGTCGGTGACGTGTCGTCAGTCGCGGGTTCTCTCAGGGCGGCGGACGGCCGTACCGAGCCAGTCGTGCACGGTGTCGGCGGTGCGCGGGGCGTGATCCTCCATCATCGTGAAGTGGTCTCCGGGCACGTCGACGGCGGTGTGCGGCAGGTTCCAGCGGGCCTGCCACCGTCCTTCGACGGGCATACCGGTCATGGGGTCGCCGGCGCGTACGTGCAGCACCGGCACGTCGACCGGACAGGGGGTCCAGTCGAAGCCGAAGTAGTGGCCCATCGCGGTGAGCCAGGCCTCGCCGAAGGCGGCGCCCGTCCTGCCGTCGCGATCGCGCTGGCCCTGCTCCATGGCGCCCTGGATGCGGGCCATCACCTCCGTCTGGTCGGGGGCGTAGGTGTCGACGAGCACGACGGCCGCGGGCGGCCTGCCGAGCTCGGCGAGTCGGGCCGCCAGCGCCTGCGCGGCAAGACCGCCGGCCGAGTAGCCGAGCAGCACGGGCCTGTCGTGCCCGGCCACGGCCCGCGCGTGGGTGTCGAGCAGGACGTCGAGGCCCGCCGGCAGAGGCTGTCCGGGTACGAACCCGGGCTGGCGCAGGACGAAGATGTCCCGCCGTCCGCGCAGGGCCGCGGCGAACCGCAGGAACTTGTGCGGATCGGCCTTGCCGAGGTGTGAGGGGATGCAGAACAGGGGCGGCCCGTCCCCGCCGGAGGTGAGCCGCAGCGGCGGCAGCTCCAGTCCGGCCGGGTCACGGTAGGCGGGCCGGAAGGCGGCGGCCGCGGTGAGCACGTCGATGAACTCCAGCCGCCGACCGTTCCGGTCGGCCTCCTGCCACAGCTCACCGAGACCGCTTCCGCCGCCCGCATCCGGGACTTCGGCGCCCGCGGGCGCCGGGTTGTCGCCGGGCACGGCGGGGCGGTCCGCGATCCGTTCGCCGAGGTGGGCGGCGAGTCCGGCGGGTGTGCGCTGCTCCAGGGCGAGCGTCGCGGGAAGCGTGAGACCAGTGCGGGTGGCGAGCCTGTTGCGCAGTTCGATGGACGTCAGCGAGTCGAAGCCGAGGGCGAGGAACTCCTGGTCGGCGCCGATCCGCGCCGGATCGGCGTACCGCAGTACGGCGGCGATCTCCTCCCGGACCGCCTCCAGCAACACCTCACTGTGCGCCTCCGCCGGACACCCCGCCAACCGGGCGAGCAGGTCCGGGCGTTGTTCGACGGCGGCCTCCGCCGGCCTGGCCGCACGCACCTCGGGGAGCTCGTCGAGCAGACGCTGTGTCGATCCTGCGGCCAGCCGCGCCCAGTCCGCGTCGGCCACGACCAGCGGCCCGTTGCCCCGGCCCAGGGCCCGTACGGCCTGTTCCGGCGGCAGCGGGGTGAGACCGCTGCGGCGGAGCCGGTCGGCGACCTCCTGCGCGGCGGCCATGCCGTCGCCCTCCCACGGTCCCCATGCAAGCGAGACCGCGGGCAGTCCCCGCGCGGTGCGGTGTGCGGCGAGCGCGTCCAAGTAGGCGTTGGCAGCGGCGTAGTTGGCCTGCCCGGCGCCGCCGAGGACACCGGCGAGGGAGGAGAACAGCACGAAGGCGTCCAGCTCCCGGTCCCGGGTCAGTTCGTGCAGGTTCCTCGCGCCGAGCAGCTTGGGCCGCAGCACGCGCTCGACCTGGGCGGACGTCATCGAGGTGAGCAGTCCGTCGTCGACGACCCCGGCCGTGTGCACGACGGCGCCGGGCGCGTGTGCGTCCAGGAGCATGCGTACGGCGTCACGGTCGGCGACGTCGCAGCGCACCACCGTCGCCTTCACGCCCGCGGCGACCAGGTCGGCCCGCAGCGCCTCGGCGCCCTCGCCGTCGGGCCCCCGGCGCCCGGCCAGCACGATGTGCTCGGCTCCCTCCTCCGCCAGCCACCGCGCGACGTGTCCGGCGAGCGCCCCGGTCCCGCCGGTCACCAGCACGGTGCCGCGCGGCGTCCACCGGCTGTCGCCGGTACGGGAGCGGACCAGCCGCCGTGCGAACACCCCGGCCTGCCGGACCGCGGTCTCCTGCTCGCTCCGGTCGAGCAGCCTGGCGCACAGCCGGCGTCCGGCCTGCTCGGTGAGGTCGGCGGGCAGGTCGATGCGCGCCGCCCCCATTTCGGGCCGCTCGGCGGCTGCCGCCCGCGCCAGCCCCCAGAGCATGGCCTGCTCCGGGTTGGGCACGGCATCGGACGTACCGACCGCTACGGCTCCACTGGTGATGATCCACAGCGGCACGGCGGATCCGGCGGCGGCGAGGTCCTGCACCAGCCGAAGAGTCGCGTTCAGGCCGCCGTCGCCGTCGCCGTCGCCGTCGGCACTCGAGCCCGGCAGAGAGATGACTCCGGCCAGTTCGGTGTCGGCGTCGTGCGGGACACGCGCGGCCTCGACGACGGTGGCACCGTGCCGGGCCAGCGCGTCCGCGACGGCGTCGGCGAGCGGCCGGGGCGCTTCCTCGGGGCGGACGAGCAGCCAGGTACCGGCCAGGACGGGTGCCGGGCCGTCGTCGACGAGCGGCACCCAGTCGACGCGGTGCGTCCAGTCGTCGAGCGGCTCACGGGGGGCATCTTCGACGGTGGGCCTGTCGGGGCGTTCCATCCAGTAGTGCTGGTGCTGGAAGGGGTAGGTGGGCAGGTCGACGGTGCGGGCCTGCGGGAACAGCGGGGCCCAGTCGACCGGGTGGCCCTGCACGTACAAAGTGGCGGCCGCGGTCAGGGCCGTGCGGACATCGTCGTGGTCGGGACGCAGGGTGGGCACAGCGGTCACCGAAACGTCCGCGCTCTCCGCGCAATGGGTGACCATCGAGGTCAGCGTCCCGGCAGGCCCCAGCTCGACGAACGTCCTCACACCCCGCTGCAAAAGAGCATCGACACCATCGGCGAAACGCACCGGCTCACGGACCTGCCGCACCCAGTACTCCGGCGTCCCCCACTCCACAGGATCCACCCAGCTACCCGTGACATTGGAGACCACCGGCAACGACGGAGTGCGGTACTCCACCGACTCCAAAACCCTACGGAACTCCCCCAACACCGGCTCCACCAACGGCGAATGGAACGCATGCGAGACCGCCAGACGACGCGAACGCACCCCGCAGGCAGCCCTCACCCGCTCCACACCCGCCTCAGGCCCGGAAATCACGACCTGCCCCGGCGCGTTCACCGACGCGACCACCACGTCATCACCCAGCAGACCGGCCAGATCCTCCACCGAGGCCTGGACAGCGGCCATCGCCCCACCGGACGGCAACCCCTGCATCAACCGGGCCCGCGCGGCCACGACATGACACGCATCCTCCAGCGACCACAACCCCGCCACACACGCCGCCGACAACTCACCAATGGAATGACCGACCAGATACCCCGGCCGCACACCCCACGACCCCAACAACCGAAACAGCGCCACCTCCAACGCGAACAACCCCGCCTGCGCCCACCCCGTCCGGTTCAACTCACCCGCATCCGAACCGAACACCACCCCCCGCAAACCCGAGCCGATCCGCTCACACACCTCGTCGAAAACCTCGGCGAACACCGGGAACCGCTCATACAACCCCCGGCCCATCCCCAACCGCTGACTCCCCTGACCAGCGAAGACATACGCCAGACCACCCGGCGCGGAAGAGGCGACACCCCGCACCCCCCGGCCCCGCGCGACCTCCTCCAGCCCCTGGACGAAGTCATCCCGCTCCCGGCCCACGACCACAGCCCGGTGCTCGAACACCGCACGCGTCGAAACCAACGACCACCCCACATCAGCCGGATTCAACTGGGCGCTATCGGCAGCCAGTTGGTGCGCCAGAGGCTGCAACGCTTCGGCCGACCGCGCCGAAAGAACCCACGGCACGACACCCGACGCAGGCGTGGAGGACTCCGGTGCCGCTTCCTCTTCCTGCGGCTCCTCGATGATCACGTGTGCGTTCGTGCCGGAGATCCCGAACGACGACACACCCGCCCGCCGCAGACGACCGCCCTCCGACGACCACTCCCGCTCCTCGGTCAGCAACCGCACCGCACCCGAGTCCCAGTCCACCTCACCCGACGGCTCATCCACATGCAGCGTCCGAGGGAGGCGGCCCTTCTCCATGGCCAGCACCATCTTGATGACACCGGCCACGCCGGCGGCGGCCTGCGCGTGACCGATGTTCGACTTCACCGACCCCAGCCACAACGGACGCCCGGCATCCCGGCCCTGCCCATACGTCGCCAACAACGCCTGCGCCTCGATCGGATCCCCCAGCGACGTCCCCGTACCGTGCGCTTCCACGGCGTCCACGTCCTCCGGCGCCAGGCGTGCGCTGGCCAACGCCGCGCGGATCACCCGCTGCTGCGACGGACCGTTCGGCGCCGTCAGACCGTTCGACGCACCGTCCTGATTCACCGCCGAACCCCGCACCACCGCCAGCACCCGATGCCCGTTGCGCCGCGCCACCGACAACCGCTCAAGGACCAGTACGCCCACGCCTTCGGCGAAACCCGCGCCGTCGGCCCCGGCCGCGAAGGCCTTGCAGCGCCCGTCACCCGCCAGGCCGCGCTGGTGGGAGAAGGCGGTGAACACCGTCGGGGTGGCCATGACCGTGGCGCCGCCGGCGAGGGCCAGTTCGCACTCGCCGGACCTCAGTGCCTGTACGGCCGAGTGGAGGGCCACCAGGGAGGACGAGCACGCCGTGTCGACCGTGACAGCGGGGCCCTCCAGGCCGAGCGCGTAGGAGACGCGGCCGGACATCACGCTGGCCGAGCAGGCGGTCGCCAGGTAGTTGGCGTACTCGCCGCCGGATCCGGCGAAGAGGGAGAAGTAGTCCTGGCCGATCGTGCCGAACCAGACGCCGGTGCGGCTGCCGTGCAGGGATCCGGGGTCGATCCTGGCGTGCTCGATCGCCTCCCACGAGCCTTCGAGCAGCAGCCGTTGCTGCGGGTCCATCGCCAGCGCCTCGCGCGGTGAGATGCCGAAGAACTCGGCGTCGAACCGGCCGGCGTCGTACAGGAATCCGCCCTCGCGCCGGTAGGTCCGCTCGTCGTCGAACGCCGTGTCGAGGTTCCAGCCGCGGTCGGTCGGCAAGGGGGCCAGGGCGTCGGTTCCGGTGTCGAGGAGTTCCCAGAACTGCTCCGGTGTCCGCACGCCGCCGGGCAGTCGGCAGCTCATGCCGACGATCGCGACGGGCTCGGTCGCCCTGCGCTCGGTGTCGCGCAGCCGTTGCTTTGTGGTCCGCAGGTCGGCGAGCGTCTTCCTCAGGTAGTCGCGGAGCTTGTCCTGAGGTGCTTCGGCCGTCATCAGGCCTCCCCCAGTTCGCTGTCGACGAGCGCGAAGATCTCGTCGTCGGTGGCCGTGGACAGGTCGTCGTCCCTGACCGCTTCCGGATCCCGCTTCTCCGCGGCCTCCCGCCACTCGGCGAGGAGGGCCTCCAGCTGGATCGTCACGTCCTCGGCACCCTCGGTGTCCGGGGTGAGCGACCGCAGGTCGGCGCGGAGCCGTCCGACGGCGGCCAGTACCGGTTCGGCCGCGGAGGGCGTGGCCGTGCCCAGCAGGCCGGCGAGGTGCCCGGCGAGGGCTGTCGGGCTGGGGTGGTCGAAGACGAGGGTGGCCGGCAGGCGCAGACCGGTGAGGGCCGCGAACCTGTTGCGCAGCTCCACGGCGGTCAGGGAGTCGAAGCCCAGGTCGCGGAAGGGCCGGTCCGGCGAGACGGCGTCGGAGGTGCCGTGGCCGAGCACCGCCGCGGCGTGGTCGCGCACCAGGCCGAGGAGGAGCTCCGTGCGTTCGGGGCCGGACAGCGAGGCGAGCTGCTGTTCGAGTCCGGCGCCGCGGGCCGCGGTGCCTGCGGTGCGGCGGGCCGTGGCGTGGATCAGCCTGCGGAACATCGCGGGCACCTCGCCACTGCGGTTGCGGAGCCTCCCGATGTCCAGGTGCATGGGCAGCAGCACCGGCTCGGCGTTGTCCCGGGCCGCGTCGAAGAGGGCCAGGCCCTCCTGCTCGGACATCTCGGCGACGCCGTTGCGGGCGATCCGGGCGAGCTCGGTGGAGCCGAGCCGGCCCGTCATCGTGCTGCGATCGGTCCACAGTCCCCAGGCGAGGGCCTGTCCGGCGAGGCCCCGCGTGCGGCGGTGTTCGGCGAGCGCGTCGAGGAAGGCGTTGGCGGCCGCGTAGTTGGACTGCCCTGCCCCGCCGAGCACGCCGCTGGCGGAGGAGAAGAGCACGAAGTCGGCCAGCGGGGCGTTGTCGAGGAGCCGGTGCAGGTTCCAGGCCGCGTCGACCTTGGGCCGCATCACGGTGTCGAGCCGTTCGGGGCTCTGCTTGTCGATGACGCCGTCGTCGAGTACGCCTGCGGAGTGGACGACGGCCACGAGCGGATGCCGGTCGTCGACGGACCGTACGGCCTGTTCGAGGGCGGTGGCGTCGGCGAGGTCGCAGGAGGCCCAGGTGACGTCGGCGCCGAGCTCGGTGAGTTCCCGCACCAGGTCGGTGCGTTCCGCGCCGCGGCTGACCAGCAGCAGCCGTCGTATGCCGTGCCGGGTGACCAGATGCCGTGCGACGAAGCCGCCCAGGGTGCCGGTGGCGCCGGTGACCATGACGGTGCCGTCGGTGTCGATGGGCCGGGGCACGGTGAGGACGATTTTGCCTATGTGCTTGGCCTGGCTGATGTGCCGGAAGGCCTCCGGTGCCCGGCGCACGTCCCACTGGGTGATCGGCAACGGCCGGAACTCGCCCGCTTCGAAGAGCCGGACGATCTCGGCGAGCATCTCCCCGGTGCGCTGCGGCCCCGCCTCGACGAGGTCGAAGGCCTGGTAGGCGACTCCGGCGTGGTCCTCCGCCACCTGCTCGGGGCGCCGGATGTCGGTCTTGCCCATGTCCACGAACCGGCCGCCGCCGGGCATCAGCCGCAGCGAGGCGTCGACGAACTCCCGGGCCAGCGAGTTCAGGACGAGGTCGACTCCCTTGCCTTCGGTGGCGTCCAGGAACTTCTGCTCGAAGTCGAGGGTGCGGGAGGAGGACAGGTGTGCGTCGTCGAGCCCCAGGGCGCGCAGCGCGCCCCACTTGCGCGGGCTGGCGGTGCCGAACACCTCGGCGCCCAGGTGCCGGGCGATCTGCACGGCGGCCATGCCGACACCGCCGGCGGCGGCGTGGATGAGGACGCGGTCGCCCGCGCGGATGCCGCCGAGGTCGCACAGCCCGTAGTAGGCCGTCAGGAACGCGGCGGGCACCGAAGCCGCCTGTGCGAACGTCCAGCCCTCGGGCATCCGCGCCAGGTAGCGGTGGTCGGTGACGGCGAGGGGCCCGAAGCCGGAGGACAGGATGCCCATCACGCGGTCGCCGGGGGCCAGACCCGGTACGGCGGCTCCGACTTCGACGACGACGCCGGCGGCCTCACGGCCGAGGGTCAGGTCGTCCCCGACCATGCCGAGGGCGGCGACCACGTCGTGGAAGTTGAGGCCGCCCGCGTGGACGGCGACCCGGACCTCGTTGTCGGCGAGGGTCTTCTCGGCGTGCGGGTAGACGCCCAGCGTGAGGTTGTCGAACGTGCCCGGTTCGGTGATCTCGAGCCGCCAGGACCCGGCTCCGGCGGGCGGCTCCAGCTCGGGTGCGGTGGCGCGGACCAGGCGGGCGGCGGTGGGCCGGCCCTCTCGGATCATGATGCGCGGCTCGTCGGACTGGATCGCCTCGGCCAGGACGGCCGCCGAGGCGGGGTGGTCGTCGAGGTCGACGAGGGTGATCCGCCCGGGGTTCTCGGTCTGGGCGGAGCGCACGAGCCCCCAGACGGGGCTGCGCAGGAGGTCGCCGGGGAGGGCGTTGCGGGTCACGACCACCAGCCGGGTGTCGGCGAGCCGTTCGTCGGCGAGCCACTCCTGTACGGCACCCAGCACCTGGGCGGTGACGGCCCGGACCGCCGCGGGCAGGTCCGCGTCCGGCTCGCCGGTCCCCGTGCAGGGCAGCACCAGCACCTCGGGGGCGGTGTCGGCGGACGCGGGGTCCGGGGCGGAGGCGGGGTTCGGGGCGGTCCCGACCTCCCAGCCCGCGGCGCGCAGCGCGGCGCCGAGCCCGAGCTGGTCGTCGCCCAGTACGACGCCGTGTGCGGCGGTCGTACTTCCGACGACGGGGACGGCCTCGTCCCAGGCCACCTTGAACAGCGACTCGGGCCGTTTCACGGTCAGCCCGCCGCGGTCGACCGGCCGGGTCGCGAGGTGTCCGAGGGAGAAGACCGGAAGTCCCGTCGCGTCCCACGCCTCCCACGCCATCCCCTGCTGAGCGGCCGGGGACACCCGTACGCGGAGCGACCGGGCGCCGGTCGCGAACAGCTGTACGTCGCCGAACGCGAACGGCAACCTGGTCTCGCCGGAGCCCAGTTGGCCGGCGGCCGCGGTCTGCACGGCGGCGTCGAACAGGGCGGGGTGGATGCCAAAGCCGTCCACGTCGGCGTCATCGGGCAGCGCGACCTCGGCGAAGAGCTCCTCGCCCGTACGCCAGACCTTGCGCACGCCCTGGAAGACCGGACCGTAGTGGTAGCCCGCGTCGGCAAGACGCTCGTAGAACCCGTCGGCCTCCACGGGCTCCGCACCGGACGGCGGCCACACGGCCATGGTCTCCGGCTGTGCCCCCGCCGCGGTGAGGAAGCCCTCCGCGTGGGTCACCCAAACCTGGTCGTCACCGCGCGAGTGCACCGACACCGCCCGGCGGTCCGTCTCGCCGAGGTCGGATACGACGACCCTGACCTGCACGGTGTCGGACGCGCCGAGGACGAGCGGCGCGTGCAGGGTGAGCTCGTCGACCGAGCCGTGGCCGACCTGGTGGCCCGCGTGCAGGGCGAGTTCGACCCACGCCACGCCGGGGACCAGGGTCTGCCCGAGCACCTGGTGGTCGGCCAGCCAGGGGTACGCGGAGAGGGACAGCTCGCCGGTCCACACCCACTGCCCGCCCGGCAACTCCAGCGCGGTGGGCAGGAGTTCATGTCCCGCTTCGACCAGTCCTGCCACGTTGAGGTTCCCGGTGCGGGTGCGTGAGGGCTCCAGCCACAGCCGCTCCCGGAGGAAGGGGTAGGTGGGCAGGTCGACCCGTCGTCCGCCGGCCAGCATCCCCGCCCAGTCGACCGGCACACCGCGCGCCCAGGCCTCACCGGCAGACGTCACGAGCCGGGTGAGCCCGCCCTCGTCACGCCGCAGACTGCCCAGAACCACAGCCTCAACGCCACTCTCGTGAACGGTCTCCTCGATACCGACCGTCAGCACCGGATGCGGACTGGACTCCAGGAAGACCCGATGCCCCTGGGCGAGAAGCGTCTGCACTCCGGCCTGGAACTCCACGGTCTGACGCAGGTTCCGATACCAGTACTCCGCACCCAGCTCGACCGTGTCGATCCGCTCACCCGTCACGGTGGACACGAACGGAATCTCACCGGAACGCGGGGTGATCCCGTCCAGGACCTTCAGCAACTCCTCACGGATCAACTCCACCTGCACCGAATGCGAGGCGTAATCCACATCAATACGACGCGCCCGAACACCCGAAGACACACACCCGGCCAGCACCTTCTCCAGACCGGCGATCTCACCCGAGATCACCGTCGAGGAGGAACCGTTCACCGCCGCCACCGACACACCCGGCACATCCGCGACCAAGGCGGTGACCTGGTCGCGGGGCAGCGCGACGGAAACCATGCCACCGAGCCCGGACAACCGCTCCGCGATCAGACGGCTGCGCAACGCCACCACCCGCGCCGCATCCCCCACACTCAACCCACCCGCAACCGTCGCCGCAGCGATCTCGCCCTGCGAATGACCCACCACCGCGGCAACCGGCACACCCCACGACCGCCACACCCGCGCCAGCGACACCATCACCGCCCACAACGCAGGCTGCACCACCTCAACCCGCCCCAACTCCTCCACCGAACCCAGAACATCCACGAGAGAGAAGTCCACATACGGCGCAAGAGCCTCAGCACACTCCCGCATCGACTCCGCAAACACCGGCGAGGAGCCCAGCAACTCCCGCCCCATACCAACCCACTGACAGCCCTGACCGGCAAAGACCAGCACCACACCACCACCGGCATCGGGCACCACCTCAACCCCCGACACCGACGACAACTGCGACACCAGCTCCACAGAATCCCGGCCCACGACAACAGCCCGGTGCTCGAACGCCGCACGCGTCGACGCCAACGACCACCCCACATCCACCGGCGACAACTCATCCGCTACAGAGGCAAGTTGAGCGGCCTGCGCCCGCAACGCCTCAGCCGACCGCGCCGAAAGAACCCACGGCACCACACCCACAGCCGAAGGAGCCTCCGGCCGGGGCTCCGCCTCCGGCGCCTCCTCGACGATCACGTGCGCATTCGTCCCGGAGATCCCGAACGAGGAAACCCCCGCCCGCCGCACACGACCCTCCTCCGACGGCCATGGCGTGTGGTCCGACAGCAGTCGCACGGCACCGGACGACCAGTCCACCTTCGAGGTCGGCTCATCCACGTGCAGCGTCCGCGGCAGCACGCCCTTGCGCAGGGCCAGCACCATCTTCATGACCCCCGCCACACCCGCCGCGGCCTGCGTGTGACCGATGTTCGACTTCACCGAACCCAGCCACAACGGACGCCCGGCATCCCGCCCCTGCCCATACGTCGCCAACAACGCCTGTGCCTCGATCGGATCGCCGAGAGCCGTGCCGGTGCCGTGGGCCTCGACGACGTCGATGTCGGAGGGGGCGAGGCGGCCGACGGTCAGGGCGGCCTGGATGACTCGCTGCTGCGCCGGTCCGTTCGGGGCGCTGAGACCGTTCGAGGCGCCGTCCTGGTTCACGGCCGAGCTTCGCAGTACGGCCAGGACCTCGTGACCGTTGCGGCGCGCCTCCGAGAGGCGCTCCAGGACCAGTACGCCGACGCCTTCCGCCATGCCCATGCCGTCGGCGTCCGCCGAGAACGCCTTGGAACGACCGTCCAGTGCGAGTCCCCGCTGCCGGGAGAAGGACACCAGCGACAGAGGGGTGGACATCACGGTGACGCCGCCGGCCAGCGCGAGGCCGCACTCGCCGGACCTGAGGGCCTGGGCAGCCAGGTGCAGACCGACCAGGGAGGAGGAGCAGGCGGTGTCGATGGTGACGGCGGGACCCTGGAGTCCCAGCGCGTACGACACACGTCCCGAGACGACGCTGGAGGCGTTGCCGGTCAGCAGGTGGCCCTCGGAGCTCTCCGCCCCGCCGCCCCTGCCGTAGTTGCTGTTCCATGCGCCGACGTAGACGCCGACGTCCTTTCCGCGCAGCGAGCCCGGGTCGATGCCGGCCCGCTCCAGCGCGCTCCAGGAGCATTCGAGCAGCAGCCGTTGCTGCGGGTCCATGGACAGGGCCTCGCGCGGCGAGATGCCGAAGAACGCGGCGTCGAACTCGCCCGCGTCGTAGAGGAACCCGCCCTCGCGGACATAGCACTTGCCCGGCTCGTCGGGGTCGGGGTCGTAGAGGTTCTCCAGGTCCCAGCCACGGTCCTCGGGGAAGGCGGCCACCGCGTCGGTACCTTCGTCGAGCAGGTGCCAGAACTCCTCGGGCGACCGCACCCCGCCGGGGTAGCGGCACCCCATGCCGACGATCGCGATCGGCTCGGCGTTCTTGTCCTCTGCTCGCTGCAACCGCTCCGTCACGTCGGCCAGGTCGGCAGTGACGCGCCGGAGGTAGGTGCGGAGTTTCTGCTCGTCCCCCATGGAGAGGCCCGTCCTTTTCGCGTGGTGATCGTGATCTTCGGGGTGTACGTGGTGGTCGTCGTCGTGTACGTGGTCGTGGTCGTGGTCGTCGTGGAGTTCGTGGTGCTCGACGGACGTCACGAACGGCCGAACTTCGCGTCGATGAAGTCGAAGAGGTCGTCGTCGCTCACGTCGTCGACCTCTTCCCGGGCGGTTGCCGCGTCCTCGCCGTCGGCCTGGCCCCACCGCTCCAGGAGCGCCCGCAGCCGTGCGGTGAACGCCGCCCGGTCCCGGGCGTCCGGCACGGCCGCGGCGAGAGGGGCGGCCGTCAGGGTGGCGACGGTGGACTCCAGCCGCGCGAGGTCTTCCAGCAGCGCGGAGCCTGCCGGGTTGCCGTCGATTCCGAGCCGGGCGCCCAGATACGCGGCGAGCGCCGTGGAGGTGGGGTGGTCGAAGACCAGGGTGGCCGGAAGGTCGAGCCCTGTGGCGGTGACCAGCCTGTTGCGCAGTTTCACCGCGCTGAGGGAGTCGAAGCCGAGCTCGCGGAACGGCCGGTCGACCGGTACGGCGTCCGCTCCGGGGTGGCCGAGCACCACCGCGGCCTGCGCCCGCACCTCGGCGAGGAGGGCCCGCCTCCCTTGGTCCGCGGACAGTGCCGCCAGCTTGGCCGCGAGGTCCGGCGTGGGCTGGTCCGCCCCTTCCGGTGTCGGTTCGAGCCGGGCTTCGGGTATGTCGGCGATGAGGGGGCGGCCGCGTGCGGAGGTGAAGAGGGGGGCGAACGTCCGCCAGTCGATGTCGGCGACGACGAGCGTACTCTCGGCGCGGTCGATGGCCTGGTGCAGCGCGCCGAGGGCGGCCTCCGGGGCCATGAACCGCAGCCCCTGCCTGCTCCACCACTCCTCGCCGGCGCCCGCCGTCATTCCGTCGCCGGCCCAGGCACCCCAGGCGACGGAGATCGCCGGTCGGCCCTGGCTCCGGCGCTGTTCGGCCAGTGCGTCCAGGTAGGCGTTGGCCGCCGCGTAGGCGCCTTGTGCGCTGCTGCCCCACACACCGGCTCCGGAGGAGAACAGCACGAACGCGTCCACGTCGTCCAGGAGTTCGTGCAGGTGACGCGCTCCTGCCGTCTTCGCCCGCAGCACCGCCGCGGTCTCCTCGGCGTCGGTGTCCAGCAGCCGCGCGGCGCGGCCGGAGCCTGCCGCGTGCACGACCGTACGTACCGGCGGGCCGTCGGCCTGTACCCGGTCGAGGAGCGCCGAGAGCGCGGCGCGGTCCGCGACGTCGCACGCGGCGATGGTCACCCGTACGCCGAGGGCGGTGAGATCGTCGCGCAGACGGTCCGCGCCGTCCGCCTCCGGCCCCCGACGGCTGACCAGCACGATGTGCCGTGCGCCCGCGGCCGCCAGCCAGCGGGCGACCTGCCCGCCGAGGCCGCCGGTGCCCCCCGTGACGAGCGCGGTGTCGCGGGGCTGCCAGCCGGGCGCCGCCGCGTCGTGCGGAACGGGTGAACGCGCCAGCCTTCGCGCGAGCAACCCCGCCTCACGCAGGGCCAGTTGGTCCTCGCCCTCGCCTGCGGACAGTACGGCGGCGAAGACGGCGGTCGCGCGGTCGTCGAGACTGCCGGGCAGGTCGAGCAGGCCGCCCCACGCCTCCGGGTGCTCCAGGCCGGCCACCCGGGCCACGGCCCACACCTGCGCGGCGTGCGGCGGAGCCACCGGGTCCGTCGCCGTGGCCGCCACTCCGTTACGGGTCAGGGTCCACACCGGCGCCCGTACGGCCGCGTCGGAGAGGGCTTGGTAAAGCAGAACGGTGGCGGCGACGGCGCCGGGCAGCACCTCGTGGTCGGGGTGCGCCGCCCCGCTCAGCCCGAGCAGGGAGACCACGCCCACGGGGGGATCCGCGACGAGAAGCGCGGTCAGCGCCGAACGGCTCTCCCGCGATTCCAGTACCAGCCGCTCGGGCTCGGCCCCGTGACCTCGCAGCGCCGAGCAGACCCAGTCGACGACGGGATCGTCCTCGTGACCGGCGGGCACGACGACCGCCCAACGCCCGGACAACGTCGCGTCGTACGACGGTGTGGCGACCGGCCGCCATACGACCCGGTACCGCCAGGAGTCCACCGCCGCCCTGCGCTGCCGGTCCCGACGCCACGCCGACAGCGTCGGCAGCAGATCCGCGACGGGCCCGTGGAGATCGTGCCCCGGCTCGGCCACCGAGCCCCGGAGCAGGCCCGCCAACCCGGCGGCGTCGCCCTGCTCGACGGCCGTCCAGAACTCGTCGTCGGCCGGGCCGCCGGTCAGGGCGTGATCCGTGGGCGTCGGCGCTTCGAGCCAGTAGGGCTGGTGCTGGAAGGGGTAGGTGGGCAGGTCGACCCGCCGGCCGCCCGCGAGCATCCCCACCCAGTCGACGGGCACACCGCGCGCCCACGCCTCACCGGCCGCGCCCACCAACCGCCGCAACCCGCCCTCATCACGACGCAGCGACTCCAACGCCACGACCCGGTCAGCCGTCTCCTCGATGCCGACGGTCAGGACCGGATGCGGACTGGACTCCAGGAAGACCCGGTGTCCCTGGGCGAGCAGAGACTCCACCCCGGTCTGGAACTCCACGGTCTGACGCAGGTTCCGGTACCAGTACTCCGCACCCAGCTCGACCGTATCGATCCGCTCGCCCGTCACGGTGGACACGAACGGAATCTCACCGGAACGCGGAGCAATCCCGTCCAGGACCTTCAGCAACTCCTCACGGATCAACTCCACCTGCACCGAATGCGAGGCGTAATCCACATCAATACGACGCGCCCGAACACCCGAAACCACACACCCGGCCAACACCTCCTCCAGACCGGCGATCTCACCCGAGACCACCGTCGAAGAAGAACCATTCACCGCCGCCACCGACACACCCGGCACATCCGCGACCAAGGCGGTGACCTGGTCGCGGGGCAGCGCGACAGACACCATGCCACCGAGCCCGGACAACCGCTCCGCGATCAAACGGCTCCGCAACGCCACCACCCGCGCCGCATCCCCCACACTCAACCCACCCGCAACCGTCGCCGCAGCAATCTCACCCTGCGAATGACCCACCACCGCAGCAACCGGCACACCCCACGACCGCCACACCCGCGCCAGCGACACCATCACCGCCCACAACGCAGGCTGCACCACCTCAACCCGCCCCAACTCCTCCACCGAACCCAGAACATCCAGCACAGAGAAGTCCACATACGGCGCAAGAGCCTCAGCACACTCCCGCATCGACTCCGCAAACACCGCAGACCCAGCGAGAAGTTCACGCCCCATACCAACCCACTGACAGCCCTGACCGGCAAACACCAGCACCACACCACCACCGGCATCGGGCACCACCTCAACCCCCGACACCGACGACAACTGCGACACCAGCTCCACAGAATCCCGACCCACAACCACAGCCCGGTGCTCAAACGCCGCACGCGTCGACGCCAACGACCACCCCACATCCACCGGCGACAACTCAGCTGCTACAGACGCGAGTTGAGCGGCCTGCTCACGCAACGCCTCAGCCGACCGCGCAGACAACACCCACGGCACCACGTCAACACACGCAGCCTCCGGCCGGGGCTCCGCCTCCGGCGCCTCCTCGACGATCACGTGCGCGTTCGTGCCGGAGATCCCGAACGACGACACACCCGCCCGCCGCACACGCCCCGTCCCCGACGGCCACTGCCGCTCCTCGGTCAGCAACCGCACCGCACCCGAGTCCCAGTCCACCTCACCCGACGGCTCATCCACATGCAGCGTCCGAGGCAGCACGCCCTTGCGCAGGGCCAGCACCATCTTCATGACCCCCGCCACACCCGCCGCGGCCTGCGTGTGACCGATGTTCGACTTCACCGAACCCAGCCACAACGGACGCCCGGCATCCCGCCCCTGCCCATACGTCGCCAACAACGCCTGCGCCTCGATCGGATCACCCAGCGACGTCCCCGTACCGTGGCCCTCCACCACATCCACGTCCGAAGTGGTCAGGAAGCCTTCGGCCAAGGCCTGGCGGATGACGTCCTGTTGGGACGGACCGTTCGGGGCGGTGAATCCGCTGCTGGCTCCGTCCTGGTTGACCGCCGAGCCCCGTATGACGGCCAGGACCTCGTGACCGTTGCGACGGGCGTCCGAGAGGCGTTCCAGGACCAGTACGCCGACGCCCTCGCCGAAACCCGTGCCGTCGGCCGTGGACGAGAACGCCTTGCAGCGGCCGTCCGGGGCGAGTCCCCGCTGTCGGCTGAAGGTGGCGAACACCGTAGGCGCCGCGATGACGGAGGCGCCGCCGGCCAGCGCGAGGGTGCACTGGCCCTGCCGCAGGGCCTGGGCGGCGAGGTGCAGGGCGACGAGCGAGGAGGAGCAGGCCGTGTCGACGGTGACGGCGGGGCCGTTCAGGCCGAGCGTGTAGGAGACACGGCCCGAGGCGACGCTGCCGGCGTTGCCGAGGCCGATCACGCCCTCCAACTCGTCGTCGACCGACGGGAGTCGGGTCGCGTACTCGTGCGTCATGAGCCCGGTGTAGACGCCGGTGCGGGTGCCCTTGAGGGTGGACGGGTCGATGCCCGCCCGTTCCAGCGCCTCCCACGAACACTCCAGCAGGAGGCGGTGCTGCGGGTCCATCGCCAGCGCCTCACGCGGCGAGATACCGAAGAAGCCCGCGTCGAAGCCGGATACGTCGTGGACGAACCCGCCTTCGCGGACGTAGGCCTTGCCCGGCGCGTCCGGGTCGGGGTCGTAGAGGTTCTCCAGATCCCAGCCGCGGTCGGCGGGGAAGGGACCGATCGCGTCGCGTCCCTTCGCCACGAGGTCCCACAGGTCCTCGGGAGTGCGCACACCGCCGGGCAGCCGGCAGCCCATGGCGATGACCGCGATGGGTTCGGTACCGGCGGACTCCAGTTCCCGCACCCTGGCTTTCGCGGTCCGCAGGTCCGCGGTCACCCGCTTGAGATAGGCGAGTGCTTTGTCGTCGCTGTTCACTGCGTACCCCCGATACCCAGTTCGTTGTCGATGAGGGCGTAGATCTCGTCCGCTGTCGCGTTCTCCAGGTCGTCTCCGGGACCGTCCGATCCGTCCGAGCCCTCCGAGCCCTCCGAGCCCTCCGAGCCGTTGGTGCTGCCGGGGCTGCCGGGGCTGCCTGGCTGACGCATTTCGTCGAGCAGGGCCGCCAGGCGTTGTGCCACGAGGGCGCGGTCCAGGCCGCCGTCGGGAGTCGATCCGTGCACGCTGCGGCGCAGGGCTTCCAGCTGTTCCACGGCCTGCGCGGTCGGGTCGACGGTGCCCACGAGCTGCTCGGCCAGGTGGGCGGCCAGGGCGGCCGGGCTGGGGTGGTCGAACACCGCGGTGGCGGGCAGGCGCAGCCCCAGCTGACGGGAGAGCTGGTTGCGCAGCCGTACCGCCGTCAGGGAGTCGAACCCCAGCTCCAGGAAGCCCCGGGTGAGGGAGATGGCGTCACGGTTGTCGTGGCCGAGGACGGCCGCCGCGGTGTCGAGGACGATCTGCTGCACGCGCCGCTGTCGCTCGTCGGCGCCCAGCTCGGCCAGCCGCCGCCGGGCCTCCTGCCCTTCGCCCGCGGCCCCTGCGGGCTCCGCGCCGGTGACGGCCCGACGGCGTACGCGTACCAGACCGCGCAGCATCGGCGGGACGTCCTCGGTGGACGTCGGCTCCAGCCGGATCGGCACCGCCAGTGGCTCCCCGGCGGCCAGGGCCGCGTCGAAGGCGGCCAGGGCCTCCTGGGTGGACAGAGCGCCGACGGCCGCGATGCTGCGGGAGGGGGATCCCACCCGCCGGGTCAGTTCGCTGCGGTGCTCCCACAGGCCCCAGGCCAGTGAGATGCCGGGCAGCCCCTGGGCGGTGCGGTGGGCGGCCAGTGCGTCCAGGAAGCCGTTCGCCGCGGCGTAGTTGGCCTGCCCCGCCGCGCCGAGCACCGAGGCGGCCGAGGAGAACAGGACGAAGGCGGTCAGCGGCATTCCGGCGGTGAGTTCGTGCAGGTGCCAGGCGGCGTCCGCCTTGGGCCGCAGGACCGGGTCGAGCCAGTCGGCGGACCGCGTGCCGAGCACGCCGTCGTCCAGCGCTCCGGCGGCGTGCACGACGGCCGACAGCGGATGGCCGGTGTCGACCGCGGCGAGGAGCGCGGCCACACTCGCGCGGTCGGCGATGTCGGCCGCCACGATGTCGACGTGCGCGCCTCGCTCGGTGAGTTCGGCGCGCAGCCGGTCCGCGCCGTCGGCGGCCGGTCCCCGCCGGCTGACCAGCAGCAGCCGGGTGACTCCGTGCGTCTCCACCAGGTGCCGGGCGAGCAGACCGCCGAGGGTGCCCGTGCCTCCGGTGATCAGGACGGTGCCGGTGCCCGGTGAGCCCGCACCGGCGGGGGCCTGCGCCCGGGCAAGGCGAGGGGCCCTGCCTTCTCCGGCACGCACGACGACCTCCGGTTCCGGGCCGAGTGCGTATCCGGGAAGGGCCGCGAGTGAGGCGGGATGAGCGTCGAGGTCGACGAGGGTGATGCGGTCGGGGTGCTCGGCCTGTGCGGCGCGCAGGAGGCCGCGCACCGTTCCGTGGAGGAGGTCCCCGTCCTCCGCTTCGCGGCTCACGACGACCAGCCGGGCGTCGCCGAAACGTTCGTCGGTGATCCAGTCCTGCACCACGCCCAGCACGTGAGCGGTCGCCGCCCGGACGGCGGCCGGCACATCCTCGGGGGCTCCCGCGTCCTCCGTGCCGGGAAGCGTGAACAGGACGGCTTCGGGTGTCGGGGCGATGCCGGCCAGGTCGGTGGCCGTCGTCACCTGCGCGCCCGTGGCCTCCAGCCCCGCGGCAAGTCCGGCCGGGTCCGCTCCGACGACCGCCCAGGAGGCCGGGGCCGGCCCGGTGGACGCCTCCTGCCGCGTTTCGACCCGGAAGAGGTGCCCCGCCCGCCGTACGGCGAACTGGCCGGCGTCGACGGGCCGGCTGGCGAGCCGCCCGATGGTGAGGACCGGCAGCCCGGACTCGTCCCACGCCTGCCACGCGGAGTTCCGCGGATCGATCCGGACCCGCAGCGAGGTCGCCCCGGTGGCGAACAGCCGGACGTCCGAGAAGGCGAACGGCAGCCGGGGGCCGTCATCGTCCTTGCCCACGCTCGTCCGGGCGCAGGCCACGCTGTGCACGGCCGCGTCGAAGAGCCCGGGGTGAAGGCCGTATCCATCGGCGTCGGCGCCCTCCGGCAGGGCGATCTCGGCAACGAGGTCCTCACCGGCACGCCAGGCTCGTCGCAGGCCGCGGAACTCGTTCCCGTAGTGGTAGCCGCCCGTGGCGAGCTCGTCGTAGAACCCGTCGACGTCGAGGGGTGCGGCACCGGTCGGCGGCCATTCCGTCAGCGGTTCCGGCGACGGTCCTGCCGTGCCGAGGATCCCCTCGGCGTGGGTGACCCAGTCGCCGTCGTCACGGCGCGAGTGCATCGACACGGTACGCGTGGCGTGCTCTTCCGTCTCCGCTACGACGACCCTGACCTGCACGCTGTCGGACTCGCCCAGCACGAGCGGCGTCTGGAGGGTGAGCTCCTCGACGGTGCCGAATCCGGCCTGGTGGCCCGCGTGCAGGGCGAGTTCGACCCACGCCACGCCGGGCAGTAGTACCTGCCCGAGCACCTGGTGATCGGCCAGCCACGGGTACGAGGACAGCGACAGCCGTCCCGTCCAGACCCGCTGGCCGTCCGGCAGGTCGATCGCGGCCGGCACGAGCGCGTGCCCGGCCTCGGTCAGCCCGACGGCGGTCACGTCCCCGGCGGGGTCGCGCGGTCCCTCGAGCCAGTAGGGCTGGTGCTGGAAGGGGTAGGTGGGGAGGTCGACCCGCCGGCCGCCGGCCAGCATCCCCGCCCAGTCGACCGGCACACCCCGCGCCCAGGCCTCCCCGGCAGACGTCACGAGCCGGGTGAGCCCACCCTCGTCACGCCGCAGACTGCCCAGAACCACAGCCTGAACGCCACTCTCGTGAACGGTCTCCTCGATACCGACCGTCAGCACCGGATGCGGACTGGACTCCAAAAACGCCCGATACCCCTGAGCAAGAAGCGTCTGCACTCCGGTCTGGAACTCCACGGTCTGGCGCAGGTTCCGGTACCAGTACTCCGCACCCAGCTCGACCGTATCTATCCGCTCGCCCGTCACGGTGGACACGAACGGAATCTCACCGGAACGCGGAGCAATCCCATCCAGGACCTTCAACAACTCCTCACGGATCAACTCCACCTGCACCGAATGCGAGGCGTAATCCACATCAATACGACGCGCCCGAACACCCGAAGCCACACACCCGGCCAACACCTCCTCCAGACCGGCGATCTCACCCGAGACCACCGTCGAAGAAGAACCATTCACCGCCGCCACCGACACACCCGGCACATCCGCGACCAAGGCGGTGACCTGGTCGCGGGGCAGCGCGACAGACACCATGCCACCGAGCCCGGACAACCGCTCCGCGATCAAACGGCTCCGCAACGCCACCACCCGCGCCGCATCACCCACACTCAACCCACCCGCAACCGTCGCCGCAGCAATCTCACCCTGCGAATGACCCACCACCGCAGCAACCGGCACACCCCACGACCGCCACACCCGCGCCAGCGACACCATCACCGCCCACAACGCAGGCTGCACCACCTCAACCCGCCCCAACTCCTCCACCGAACCCAGAACATCCAGCACAGAGAAGTCCACATACGGCGCAAGAGCCTCAGCACACTCCCGCATCGACTCCGCAAACACCGGCAAGGAGCCCAGCAACTCCCGCCCCATACCAACCCACTGACAGCCCTGACCGGCAAACACCAGCACCACACCACCACCGGCATCGGGCACCACCTCAACCCCCGACACCGACGACAACTGCGACACCAACTCCACAGAATCCCGACCCACAACCACAGCCCGGTGCTCAAACGCCGCACGCGTCGACGCCAACGACCACCCCACATCCACCGGCGACAACCCACCAACACACGAAGCGAGTTGAGTAGCCTGCGCCCGCAACGCCTCAGCCGACCGCGCCGAAAGAACCCACGGCACCACACCCACAGCCGAAGGAGCCTCCGGCCGGGAAACCTCCTCCACCAGCCCCGCCGGCGCCTCCTCAAGAATCACGTGCGCATTCGTCCCGGAGATCCCGAACGACGACACACCCGCCCGCCGCACACGCCCCGTCCCCGACGGCCACTCCCGCTCCTCGGTCAACAACCGCACCGCACCCGAGCCCCAGTCCACCTCCGCCGACGGCTCATCCACATGCAGCGTCCGAGGCAGCACACCCGCCCCCATCGCCTGCACCATCTTGATCACACTCGCCACACCCGCGGCAGCCTGCGCATGACCGATGTTCGACTTCACCGACCCCAACCACAACGGACGCCCGGCATCCCGCCCCTGCCCATACGTCGCCAACAACGCCTGCGCCTCGATCGGATCACCCAACCGCGTCCCCGTACCGTGCGCCTCCACCACATCCACATCAGCCGACCCCAACCCCGCACTCGCCAACGCCGCCCGAATCACCCGCTGCTGCGACGGACCGTTCGGCGCCGTCAGACCGTTCGACGCACCGTCCTGATTCACCGCCGAACCCCGCACCACCGCCAACACCCGACGCCCATGACGCCGCGCCACCGACAACCGCTCAAGGACGAGAATTCCGGCGCCTTCGGCCCAGGCGACGCCGTCGGCGGAGGCGGCGAAGGCCTTGCTCCGGCCGTCGGCGGCCAGGCCGCGCTGGCGGGAGAACTCGACGAAGGGGCGCGGGGTGTGCATGACGGTGACGCCGCCGGCGAGGGCCAGGTCGCATTCACCGGTCCGCAGAGCCTGCGCCGCCAGGTGCAGGCCGACGAGGGATGTGGAGCACGCGGTGTCGACGGTGACCGCGGGCCCGGTGAAGTCGAACGTGTAGGAGATGCGTCCGGAGGCGATGCTGCCCGAGCTTCCGGTGCCGAGGGTGCCCTCGAAGCCCGCGGGCGCGGCGCCCAGGCGGGAGGCGTACTCGTGGTACATCACTCCGGCGTACACGCCCGCCCGGCTGCCCCGGAGCACGGCCGGGTCGATGCCCGCCCGTTCCAGTGCCTCCCACGAGCACTCCAGGAGCAGCCGCTGCTGGGGGTCCATGGACAGGGCCTCGCGCGGTGAGATTCCGAAGAAGCCCGCGTCGAACTCGCTCGCCTCGTGCAGGAATCCGCCGTGTCGTACGTACGACTTGCCGACGGCGTCGGGGTCCGGGTCGTAGAGGTTCTCCACGTCCCATCCGCGGTCGGTGGGCCACTCCGAGATGGCGTCCGTGCCGGAGTGGACGAGGTCCCACAGATCTTCGGGGGTGCGTATGCCGCCGGGGAAGCGGCCGGCCATGCCCACGATGACGACCGGGTCGTCCTCGGACGGCGACGCGGCCGGGGCGGTGGCGACGGCAGGGGCGGCGGTCTCCTCCACCGGGGCGAGGCGGGTCAGGACGTGCTCGGCGATGGCGGCCGGGGTGGGATGGTCGTAGGTGAGGGTGGCGGGAAGCCGCAGGTCGATGGCGGCGGAGAGCCGGTTGCGGAACTCGACCGCGGTGAGCGAGTCGAACCCGGCCGCGTCGAGGCTCTGGTCGGGCGGTACGCCGTCGGCGGCGTTGTGGCCCAGTGTGTCGGCGACCGCGTTGCGCACCAGGTTGAGCACCGTGCGCTTGCGTTCGGGAGCGGTCAGTCCGGCGAGCGTGTCCCGCAGCGAGGCGGCCGGCTGTGTACGGGCCGCCGACGGCCGCTGCGGAACGAGGCTCCGCATCGGTGCGGGGAGGTGGTCGCGCCGGGCGCGCAGCGCCGCCGCGTCCACCCGCATCGGCACGAGCTGCGGCTGGTGTCCGGCGCAGCCGGCGTCGAACAGCCGCATGCCCTCCTCCGCGCTCAGTGCGGTGACACCGATACGGGAGATCCGCGTCAACTCGGCGTCGCCGAGTCCACGGGCCATGCCGCCGTGCTCGGCCCACAGCCCCCATGCGAGGGAGACGGCGGGCAGGCCGTTCCTGCGCCGGTGGACGGCGAGCGCGTCGAGGTAGGCGTTGGCAGCGGCGTAGTTGCCCTGTCCGGCCGCGCCCAGCACCGCCGACGCGGAGGAGAACAGCACGAACGCGGTCAGGTCCAGGTGGGAAGTGAGTTCGTGGAGGTGACGGGCGCCGTCGACCTTCGCCGCGAACGACGTGTCGATGCGCTCGGGCGTGAGGGCGGCCAGGACGCCGTCGTCCAGCACGCCGGCGGTGTGCACGACTGCGGTGAGCGGGTGGTCGCCCGGTACGGAGGCGAGCAGCGCGGCCACGGCGTCCCGGTCGGAGACGTCGCAGGACACGGCCGTGACGTCGGCGTCGAGCAGCTCGGCGCCCGGGGCGGGCCTGCCGCTGCGGCTCGCGAGGACGAGTCGGCGTACCCCGTGACGTTCGACGAGGTGTTCGGCCACCAGCCCTGCCAGGGCGCCCGATCCGCCGGTGATGAGGACGGTTCCGTCGGGGTCCCACTCGGCCGGGGCCTGCGGTGCGGAGACCGCGGTCAGCCGCGGGGCCAGGACCGCTCCGTCACGGATCGCGACCTGGGGTTCCCCGGTGGCGAGCGCTGCGGCCAGGGTTTCCGGCGACGGTTCGGGGTCGTCGGAGTCGACAAGACGGAAGCGGTCGGGGTGTTCGGTCTGCGCGGTGCGGACCAGGCCCCACAGTGGTGCGTGGTCGAGGTCGTGGACGTCGTCGCCGACCGCCACGGCACGATGGGTGAGGAGGGCGAGCGTGGTGGTGCCGGTGTCGGCGGCCAGCCAGCGCTGCAACAGTTCCAGTGCGTCGTACGTCGCCTGATGCGGACCCTCGCTGTCGAGACAGGGCACGACCACCATGTCGGCGTCCGCCGCGAGGGCCTCCTCCACGGTGGCGGCAAGGACCGGCCGCGGGCCGGAACCGTCGGCGGCGGGCACGGAAACCCAGTCGACCCGGAACAGCGAGTCGCGCGGGACGGCCGTGAGCTGACCGGCGGAGACCGGGCGCAGGGTGAGTGATTCGGCGGTGAGCACCGGCCTGCCGACGGTGTCGGTGACGTCCAGCCGAATGGCGTCGGTGCCCGCCCGGGAGATGCGGACGCGTACGGCGGACGCCCCGCCGGTACGCAGGGTCACGCCCTCCCAGGCGAACGGCAGGTACTTCTCCTCCGGCCGCTCACGGAAGGCGCCCAGCCGTGCCGCGTGCAGGACGGCGTCGAGCAGGGCCGGATGCATGCCGTACCGGGCGGCGTCGGCGCCGGCCGCCTCGGGCAGCACCACCTCGGCGAGAACGTCGTCCCCCAGCCGCCAAGCGGCCCGGACGCCCTGGAACAGAGGGCCGTAGTGGTAGCCGTGCTCGGCGAGTTCGGCGTAGAAGCCGTCGAGGTCCACGGCCTGTGCCTCAGGCGGCGGCCAGGCACCGGCCGTCACGACGGCCTCCGCCGGGTCTGCCGACGTCAGCAGGCCATCGGCGTGCAGCACCCAGTCGTGCTCCGCGTCGTCGTCGGGGCGGGAGTACACCCGGACCGTACGCCGCCCGTCGGCCTCCGGAGCTCCCACGGCCATCTGCACCTGCACCGCGCCCCGTTCGGGCACGACCAGCGGCTGATGCAACGTCAGGTCCTGTACGACCGGGCAGCCCACCTCCTGACCGGCGCGCACCGCCAGTTCGAGGAAGGCCGTGCCCGGCAGCAGCACCGCGCCGAGCACCGTGTGGTCGGCCAGCCAGGGATGGGTGTGCAGGGCGAGCCGCCCGGCGAAGACGACCTTGTCGTCCCCGGCCACGGTGACGACGGAGCCGAGCAGCGGATGCCGGGCATCGCCGAGCCCCAGTTCCGCGGGCTCGGTGACACCGCCGGTGTTCTGCATCCAGTAGTGCTGGTGCTGGAAGGGGTAGGTGGGCAGGTCGACGGTGCGGGCCTGCGGGAACAGCGGGGCCCAGTCGACCGGGTGGCCCTGCACGTACAAGGTGGCGGCCGCGGTCAGGGCCGTGCGGACATCGTCGTGGTCGGGACGCAGGGTGGGCACAGCGGTCACCGAAACGTCCGCGCTCTCCGCGCAATGGGTGACCATCGAGGTCAGCGATCCGGCAGGCCCCAGCTCGACGAACGTCCTCACACCCCGCTGCAAAAGAGCATCGACACCATCGGCGAAACGCACCGGCTCACGGACCTGACGCACCCAGTACTCCGGCGTCCCCCACTCCACAGGATCCACCCAGCTACCCGTGACATTGGAGACCACCGGCAACGACGGAGTGCGGTACTCCACCGACTCCAAAACCCTACGGAACTCCCCCAACACCGGCTCCACCAACGGCGAATGGAACGCATGCGAGACCGCCAGACGACGCGAACGCACCCCGCAGGCAGCCCTCACCCGCTCCACACCCGCCTCAGGCCCGGAGATCACGACCTGCCCGGGCGCGTTCACCGACGCGACCACCACGTCATCACCCAGCAGACCGGCCAGATCCTCCACCGAGGCCTGGACAGCGGCCATCGCCCCACCGGACGGCAACCCCTGCATCAACCGGGCCCGCGCGGCCACGACATGACACGCATCCTCCAGCGACCACAACCCCGCCACACACGCCGCCGACAACTCACCAATGGAATGACCGACCAGATACCCCGGCCGCACACCCCACGACTCCAACAACCGAAACAGCGCCACCTCCAACGCGAACAACCCCGCCTGCGCCCACCCCGTCCGGTTCAACTCACCCGCATCCGAACCGAACACCACCCCCCGCAAACCCGAGCCGATCCGCTCACACACCTCGTCGAAAACCTCGGCGAACACCGGGAACCGCTCATACAACCCCCGGCCCATCCCCAACCGCTGACTCCCCTGACCAGCGAAGACATACGCCAGACCACCCGGCGCGGAAGAGGCGACACCCCGAACCCCCCGGCCCTGCGCGACCTCCTCCAGCCCCTGGACGAAGTCATCCCGCTCCCGGCCCACGACCACAGCCCGATGCTCGAACACCGCACGCGTCGAAACCAACGACCACCCCACATCAGCCGGGCCCAACCCACGGACAGACGCGCCCAGTTGCACCGCCTGCGCTTGCAGCGCCTCTGCCGTCCGCGCGGAGAGCACCCACGGCACCACACCGCACGTGTCCGACTGCGGCACCGCCTCTTCCGCCGGCGCCTCCTCGATGATCACGTGAGCGTTGGTGCCGGAGATCCCGAACGAGGACACACCCGCCCGCCGCAGACGACCGCCCTCCGACGGCCACTCCCGCTCCTCGGTCAGCAACCGCACCGCACCCGAGTCCCAGTCCACCTCCGCCGACGGCTCGTCCACATGCAGCGTCCGAGGCAGCACACCCGCCTGCATCGCCTTGACCATCTTGATGACACCGGCCACGCCGGCGGCGGCCTGCGCGTGACCGATGTTCGACTTCACCGACCCCAGCCACAACGGACGCTCGGCATCCCGGCCCTGCCCATACGTCGCCAACAGCGCCTGCGCCTCGATCGGATCACCCAGTGACGTCCCCGTACCGTGTGCTTCCACGGCGTCCACGTCGTCCGGCGCCAGGCGTGCGTTGGCCAACGCGGCGCGGATCACCCGCTGCTGCGACGGACCGTTCGGCGCCGTCAGACCGTTCGACGCACCGTCCTGATTCACCGCCGAACCCCGCACCACCGCCAGCACCCGATGCCCGTTGCGCCGCGCCACCGACAACCGCTCAAGCACCAATACGCCCACACCCTCGCCCCAGCCGGTGCCGTCGGCCCCGGCCGCGAAGGCCTTGCAGCGCCCGTCCCCCGCCAGGCCTCGCTGCCGGGAGAAGACCTCGAACAGGCGGGTCGTCGGCATGACCGTCACGCCGCCCGCGAGCGCCAGGTCGCACTCCCCCGCCCGCAGCGCGCGGGCCGCCAGGTGAAGGGCGACCAGGGAGGACGAGCACGCGGTGCTGATCGTGACCGCGGGGCCCTCCAGGCCCAGGGTGTAGGAGATGCGGCCGGAGAGCACACTCGCGGAGGCGCCGGTGGCGAGATAGGCGTGGGAGCGGTCGTCGGCGCGCAGCAGAAGCGTTCCGTAGTCCTGGCCGTTCGAGCCCACGAAGACGCCCGCACGGCTGCCGTGCAGAGCCTTCGGGTCGATCCGCGACCTTTCGATCGCCTCCCACGAACACTCCAGCAGCAGCCGCTGCTGCGGATCCATGACGACGGCCTCACGCGGGGAGATGCCGAAGAAGCCCGGGTCGAACTGCCCTGCCCCGTCGAGGAACCCGCCCTCGCGGACGTAGGACCGCCCGGGGGCGTCCGGGTCGGGGTCGTACAGCCGCTCCACATCCCAGCCCCGGTCCTGCGGGAACTCCGAGACGGCGTCCGCCCCGGCCTCCAGCAACGACCAGAACTCCTCCGGACTGCCCACCCCACCGGGCAGCCGGCAACTCATCCCCACGATCGCGATCGGCTCGCGCTCGCCCTCCTCCAACTCATGCACCCGGCGCCGCGCCTCCTGGAGGTTCGCGGCGGTCTGCTTCAGGTAGTCGAGGAGCTCTTCGTCGTTGGGCATGTGGTAGTCCGCTCCCGGTGCGTCAGGCAAGGTCGGAGGTCGGCGTGGACGAACCGCGCAGTCAGGTGCGCCGGCCGTCGTGGTCGGTCAACTGGCTAGCGGGAGATGCCGAGTTCGTTGGTGAGGAAGTCGAGTACTTCGGTGCGTGAGGCGGACTTCAGGTCGCGCGAGGACTCCGGCCTGGGTTCGCAGGCGGCCTGCATGTCCTTGAGTCTGCGTCCGATGCCGGCACGCGCGTCCGGGTCCAGCGCGGCGGCGGCGAGCTTCGCCGCGAACGCGTCGAGTTCGGCGAGCAGGCCGTCCACGGTGTCCGTCACCTGGCCGTCGTCGACGGACAGGTGCTCGTGCAGGTGGTCGGCGAGCGAAGCCAGGGTCGGGTGGTCGTAGACGAGGGTCGCGGGAAGTTTCAATCCGACGCGTACGGCCAGCAGGTTGCGCAGTTCGACGGCGGTCAGCGAGTCGAAGCCGATGGCGTGGAAGGAGCTGTCCGGGCCGATCGCCGCCCGCGTCTCATGGCCCAGCACGCCGAGGACGAGTTCCTGCACGAGGTCCAGAACGGCCCGGCGGCGGTCGGCTTCGGGCAGGGCCGCCAGCTCACTCGCCAGATCGACGTCCTGTGCGCCGCGTCCGCCGCGTCCGCCGCGTCCGCCGTGTCCGCCGTGTCCGCCGTGTCCGCCCAGCTCATCCTGACCGTCTTGTCGCTGCTCGCCGAGAGAGCGCGCCTCGGGCAGGTCGGCGAGGAGCCGGCTGGGGCGCACCGCGGTGAAGTCGGCGACGAACCGCTGCCAGTCGACGTCCGCCACCACCTGTGTGGCCACCGGCTCGGCCATGACCTGCCGCAGGGTGGCGATGGCGCGGTCCGGGCCCATGAGCGGCAGGCCGTAGCGGCGCGTGCGGTGGGCGACGGCGGCATCGGCCACCATGCCCGCGCCCTGCCAGGCGCCCCAGGCGACCGAAGTGGCGGGCAGTCCGTCGGCACGCCGTCGTTCGGCCAGGGCGTCGAGGTAGGCGTTGGCGGCGGCGTAGTTGCCCTGCCCCTTGGTTCCGGTGGTTCCGGCCAGGGAGGAGAAGAGCACCAAGTGGGCGTCCCCGGCCGCCTCGTGGAGGTTCAGCGCGCCCTGTGCCTTGACCTCCAGTGCGGCGGCGAGGCGCTGCGGGGTCAGGGCGTCGATCAGGCAGTCGTCCAGTACGCCCGCGGCGTGGACGACGGTGCTCAGCGGCCGCTCGGCCGGTACTGCGCCGACCAGCCGCCGCACCGCCTCCGCGTCGGTGACGTCGCAGGCCTCGATGGTCACGGGGGTCCCGGAGGCGTTGAGTTCGGCCAGCAGCTCGGCGGCTCCGGGGGCGTCCGGGCCGCGCCGGCTGACCAGCAACAGGTGCTGGATGTCCTGGGTGACGAGCCACCGTGCCACGTTGGCTCCGACGCCTCCGGTGCCACCGGTGACCAGCACGGTGCCGCTCGGCTGCCAGTCGTGGGTCCCGGCCGGTACGGCGGAGCGCACCAGGCGACGTACGGCGACGCCGTCGGCCCGCACGGCCAGCTGGTCCTCGCCATCCGGCGCGGTGAGGGCCCGGGCGACCAGGTCCCGCATGCGTTCGTCCGTACGTGCGGGCAGGTCGACGAGACCGCCCCACAGTTGGGGCTTCTCCAGCGCGGCGACCCGGCCGAGCCCCCAGACGGCGGCCTGCGCGGCATCGGCGGGCCCGTCGGACCCATCGACCCCATCAGACCCATCGGCCCCGTTCGACCCTTCGGCCCCATCGGCCCCGTCCGACCCGTCCGACCCGTCCGACCCGTCCGACCCGTCCGACCCGTCCGACCCGTCGACGGTGACCGCCCGCCGCGTGGCGACCCACAGCGGACCGATGCCGAGCTCGTCGCAGACCTGTACGGCGTGCGCCGTGGCGACCAACCCCGTCGGCACCGCCGGCGCGTCGGGATGCGGGAGCCCGTCGAGCGCCAGCAGGCTGAGCACACCCTCGATCCGGCCGTCCCCGGTGCTCGCACGCACGGTCTCGGCCATCGCGGCCCGGTCCCCTGCCGCCGCGATCGGCACGGCGACGACCTCACACCCCCGCTCGGCCAGCATCTTCTCGGCCTCCTCCATCCACGGCACCGTCCCGTCCGTCTCGGGCACCAGCAGCAGCCAGCGGCCGGAGAGCCGGGCTCCGGAATCACTCGTGCCGAGCCGCCGCCAGTCGACGCGGTACCGCCAGCCGTCGTCCTGGGCCGGTGAGGAAGCGGTGAACAGGGGAGGTACGTCGAGCCAGTAGTGCTGGTGCTGGAAGGGGTAGGTGGGCAGGTCGACGGTGCGGGCCTGCGGGAAGAGCGGGGACCAGTCGACCGGGTGGCCCTCGGTATACAGGGATGCCGCAGCACTCAGCACGGTCCGCGACTCGTCGTGGTCGGGGCGCAGGGTGGGCACAGCGGTCACCGAAACGTCCGCGCTCTCCGCGCAATGGGTGACCATCGAGGTCAGCGATCCGGCAGGCCCCAGCTCGACGAACGTCCCCACACCCGCCTCGAGCAACGCGGCGACACCATCGGCGAAACGCACCGGCTCACGGACCTGACGCACCCAGTACTCCGGCGTCCCCCACTCCACAGGATCCACCCAGCTACCCGTCACGTTGGAGACCACCGGCAACGACGGAGTGCGGTACTCCACCGACTCCAAAACCCTACGGAACTCCCCCAACACCGGCTCCACCAACGGCGAATGGAACGCATGCGAGACCGCCAGACGACGCGAACGCACCCCACAGGCAGCCCTCACCCGCTCCACACCCGCCTCAGGCCCGGAAATCACGACCTGCCCCGGCGCGTTCACCGACGCGACCACGACATCGTGACCGAGGAAACCGCTGAGATCCTCCACCGAGGCCTGGACAGCGGCCATCGCCCCACCGGACGGCAACCCCTGCATCAACCGGGCCCGCGCGGCCACGACATGACACGCATCCTCCAGCGACCACAACCCCGCCACACACGCCGCCGACAACTCACCAATCGAATGACCGACCAGATACCCCGGCCGCACACCCCACGACTCCAACAACCGAAACAGCGCCACCTCCAACGCGAACAACCCCGCCTGCGCCCACCCCGTCCGGTTCAACTCACCCGCATCCGAACCGAACACCACCCCCCGCAAACCCGGAGAAACCCGCTCACACACCTCGTCGAAAACCTCGGCGAACACCGGGAACCGCTCATACAACCCCCGGCCCATCCCCAACCGCTGACTCCCCTGACCAGCGAAAACAAAGGCGGGCCGACCGGAACCGACGGACCCGGCCACCACGTTCGACGCCGGGCGCCCCTCGGCCACGGCGGACAGACCAGCGAGCAGTTCCTCCCGCTCCCGGCCCACGACCACAGCCCGGTGCTCGAACGCCGCACGCGTCGACGCCAACGACCACCCCACATCCACCGGCGACAACCCACCTACAGACGACGCGAGTTGAGCGGCCTGCGCCCGCAACGCCTCAGCCGACCGCGCAGACAACACCCACGGCACCACGTCAACGCACGCAGCCTCCGGCCGGGAAACCTCCTCCACCAGCCCCGCCGGCGGCTCCTCAAGAATCACGTGCGCATTCGTCCCGGAGATCCCGAACGACGACACACCCGCCCGCCGCACACGCCCCGTCCCCGACGGCCACTCCCGCTCCTCGGTCAGCAACCGCACCGCACCCGAGTCCCAGTCCACCTCACCCGACGGCTCATCCACATGCAGCGTCCGAGGCAGCACACCCGCCCCCATCGCCTGCACCATCTTGATCACGCTCGCCACACCCGCGGCAGCCTGCGCATGACCGATGTTCGACTTCACCGACCCCAACCACAACGGACGCCCGGCATCCCGACCCTGCCCATACGTCGCCAACAACGCCTGCGCCTCGATCGGATCACCCAACCGCGTCCCCGTACCGTGCGCCTCCACCACATCCACATCAGCCGACCCCAACCCCGCACTCGCCAACGCCGCCCGAATCACCCGCTGCTGCGACGGACCATTCGGCGCCGTCAGACCGTTCGACGCACCGTCCTGATTCACCGCCGAACCCCGCACCACCGCCAACACCCGACGCCCATGACGCCGCGCCACCGACAACCGCTCAAGGACCAGTACGCCCACACCCTCGCCGAAGCCCATGCCGTCGGCCGAAGCCGCGAAGGCCTTCGAGCGGCCGTCGAGGGCGAGTCCGCGCTGGCGCGAGAAGGCGACCGGAAGCTGCGGTGTGGACATGACTGTGACGGCGCCGGCCAGGGCGAGGTCGCACTCCCCCGCCCGCAGGGCACGGGCCGCCAGGTGAAGGGCGACCAGGGAGGACGAGCACGCCGTGTTCACGGTGATCGCGGGGCCCTCCAGGCCCAGCGCGTAGGAGATGCGACCGGACAGGACACTGCCGGAGGCGCCGGTGGCCAGATAGCTCTGGGACCGCTCTTCGGCGTTCAGCAACAGGGTGTTGTAGTCCTGCCAGTTGGAGCCGGCGAAGACACCGGTACGGCTGCCGTGCAGGGACTTCGGGTCGATCCGCGACCTTTCGATCGCCTCCCACGAACACTCCAGCAGCAGCCGCTGCTGCGGATCCATCGCGAGTGCCTCACGCGGGGAGATGCCGAAGAAGGCCGCGTCGAACTGCCCCGCATCGTCGAGGAACCCGCCCTCGCGGACGTAGGACCGCCCGGGGGCGTCCGGGTCGGGGTCGTACAGCCGCTCCACATCCCAGCCCCGGTCCTGCGGGAACTCCGAGACGGCGTCCGCCCCGGCCTCCAGCAACGACCAGAACTCCTCCGGACTGCCCACCCCACCGGGCAGCCGGCAACTCATCCCCACGATCGCGATCGGCTCGCGCTCGCCCTCCTCCAACTCATGCACCCGGCGCCGGGTGTCGTCGAGTTCAGCACTGACACGCTTCAGGAGGTGGCGCAGCTTGTCTTCATGTGCCATGGGTTGCCGCCTTCGGGGACTGTGGGGACAGCGGACTGGCCCGCAGATGCGCGAGGTTCGGGGTCGTGCGGGAACGGCGTGGCAGGGGCGCGTACGGATGCCCGGGGGGTGAAGAAACGTTTCGGCGTGGGGGGTGCGGGGTGCCAAGGGGGCTAGAGGCCGTCTCGGCTCAGGAGATGCCGAAACGTTCCTCCAGGAGCGCGAACATCTCGTCGTCGGTGGCTGCGGCGAACCGGTCGGTGGCCGATGCGTCGAGGTCGTCGGCCTGCCCGGCGTGCCGCATCCGCCTGGCCCTGTCGGTCAGGGACTTCAGCAGCTCCTCGATCCGCCGGTCGGTCTCCTGCCGGGGTGGGCGGTCGTGTGGGGTCCGCAGCCGTTCCAGGGCCGCGTCGGCCTGTTCCAGCGCGGTGAGCAGGGCGGTCTCCGCGTCGGTCGGCTCGGGGCCGGGGCGGGGCGCCGGGCTGCCGGGGGCGGCGCCCGTCGTGTGCGGCGTGTCGAAGAGTGTCGTCGCCAGGTGGCGGGCCAGCGCGGCCGGGGTGGGATGGTCGTAGGCGATGGTGGCCGGCAGGTGGGCGCCGGTGGTGTCGCGGAGGCGGTTGCGCAGCCGGACGGCGCTCAGTGAGCCGAGGCCCATCTCCTTGAACGCCATGTCAGGGCCGACGGCGCCGACGGGGCCGGCCCCGTCGGTCGGGTCCGCGTCGAGCACCGTGGCGACCGTGCGGCACACGAGGTCCACCAGAGCTTCGGTGCGCTGCTCGTCCGGGAGTGCCCTGACGCGGTCGGCCCATGTCTCGCCGCCGTCGGTCCCGGGGGCCTCGGTGCCGTGATCCTCGGCGCCGTGTTCGTGGACGATCGGCAGGTCGACGTGCCTGGGCGTGGTGCCGGTGAGGGCCGGCGTGAAGTCGACGTCGATGCCGTGGACGTACGCCTCCGCCACCGAGGTGAGGACCCGGCGGGAGCCGCCCTGGCCGCGTCGCAGGGTGCCCACGACGGCCACGTCGTGGATGCCGAGCTCGGCCGCTGCGTCCTCGATGGAGGCGCCGAGCAGCGGGTGCGGGCTCACCTCGACGAACGAGCGGTGTCCGGCGGCGAGCAGGTTCCGCACCGCCTGGTGGAAGCGGACCTGGCTGCGGGTGTTGAGGTACCAGTAGTCGGTGTCCAGCGTCGTGGTGTCGCGTTCGGCTCCGTCGACGGTGGAGTGGAAGGGCACGGTGGCGGGGCGGGGCGAGACCGGGCGCAGTACGTCCAGCAGGTGGTCGCGGAGCACCTCGACCTGGGAGCAGTGCCCGACGGTGTCGACGCCGGGGATGCGTTTGGCGTGGATGCCCTGGCCGTTGAGGTCGGCGACGATGTCGTCCAGGACGTCGGGCGGGCCTGCGAGCGCCACTGAACGCGGGCCGTTGATCGCGGCCAGTTCGGCGGAGTCGGGCCAGGCGGTCATGCGCCGGATGATGTCCTGTCCCGAGGTGGCGACGGAGATCACGGTGCCCTTGCCGACCAGTCGGAGCCAGGCCCTGCTGCGGTGGGCGAGCAGACGAGCGGCGTCACGCAGGTCGAGGGCGCCGGCGACCTGTGCGGCGGCGATCTCGCCGTAACAGTGGCCGACGACGGCGGCGGGTTCCACTCCGTGCGAGCGCCAGACCGCGGCGAGGGACACCATCGTCGCCCACAGGGTGGGCTGGAGGACATCGACCCGGCGCAGGGGCGGTGCGTCCGGTGCCTGGCGCAGGACGTCGAGGAGCGACCAGTCGACGAACTCGGCGAGTGCGTCGGCGCAGGCGTGCACGCTGTCGTGGAAGGGCTCGCTGGTTTCGAGGAGTTCGGCCGCCATGCCGGGCCACTGGGAGCCCTGGCCGGGGAAGACGAAGACGGGGCGCGGCGTTCCGGTGGCGGTGCCGTGGACGAGGTGGGGTGCGTCGGCGCCGGTGGCGAGGGCGCGCAGTCCGTCGGTGAGGGTGGCCCGGTCCGCTCCGATGACGGCGGCGCGTCGGCGGTCGGGGCGGGCGGTGAGCAGGGTGTGGGCGACGTCCGCGGGTGCGGACGGTGCGGCGTCGAGGTGGACGGCCAGGGTCGCGGCCGTGGCCCGGAGGGCGCGGGTGTGGGGGGCCGAGACCACCCAGGGCAGCGGAGTCGCGGGTGCGGTGTCCTGGGGATGGTCGAGGAGTACGAGCGCGGTGGTGCCGTCGCTGCCGTGCTCGGTGACCGCTGTGGGTCGCGGGAGCGTGTCGTCGTGCAGGACTGCCAGCAGGCCGGGGAAGCCCTCGGCCGGGGCCCGGGTGACGTCGTGCGGCAGGAGGCCGGTGACGTGCGGCGTTTCGTGGTCCGGAACCCCACGGTCGTCGGGTGCGGTGGTGCGGTCGTCAGATGCGGTGGTGCGGTCATCAGGTGCGGTGGCGCGATCGTCAGGTGCGGTGGCGCGGTCGTCGGGTGCGGTGGCGCGGTACGCCGACGTGGCGCGGACGAGTGCCTGGGGCGTGGCTCCCGCGGCGGTTGCCGCGGACTGCCTGGCCAGGATCAACGCGCAGGAATCTTCGGGGAGTTCGGCGCCCACCACCGCGTACGTGGCGTCTCCCGCGCGCAGGGCCTGGGCGGCGAGATGGAGGGCGAGCAGTGCGGGTGCCTCGCTGGTGTCGAGGGAGATCGTGGCCCCGGTCAGGCGCAGGGAGGCGGCGAGCCGGCCGGCGGCTCCCGGGTTCGCCGCGGTGACGACGGTGGGCCGAGCGTGTCGCAGGACGGCCGGGTCGATGCCCGTCCGGGCGATGGCGGCACGTACGGCTTCCGCCATCGGGGCACGGTGTCCCGCGCCGATGAGAACGATGGGGTCGTTTTGCCGTTCGGATTGCTCTGCTTGCCGTTCGGATCGCCCCGCAAGGGGCTCGGACGGCTGTGGGAACGGGGCCGGAATAGGGCTACCCGTCATTGTTTCATCCGGCAGCGATAAGCGAAGAAAGACATCCCCCGTGAGTCTCCTTTGAATTGCCGAAAATTTCGGAACCGTTATTCAAGCACCTTGCGGATGGAAGCTCGTGATCACTGTGCCAGCCCCAAATTTCACCCGTCAACCAGGCGTCGTGTGATCAGGATCACGGATCTACGTGGTACCAATCCGGATATTTGCCACTGAACCGGCTTGCCTGTGTGGCCCCTTGTCAAAAGAACGTCTGGGCAAACATGGAGCTCTGCAAAATCTCAGTTTGACTGTTAACGACTCCCTCACCCCTTGTGCGCCGGGCTGGGTTGCCGCATCCCGAGCGTGACCGGGCGATGATTTTCCGCCGACTCGGTGATACGGTCGGCGCCGAACGGATCTTGAGCGCTTTAATGGCGCATCGGGACTGCCGACCAGAGCCTTCGCGAATGCGGGCGGCGTCGGCGCGATTTCCCTGGCGGTCGCATCGCGGCCGACATCCATGCCGGATCACGGCCGACTTCCACGACCAATCAGCGGTGACGACCGACACCCGGCCCGGTGGGCGGTGCGAGGGGGAATTCCATGACAAGGGCAGGGCCGTTCGAGGGCATCGCCGTGCTCCTGGCCGGCCGCGGCACGTCAGCCGCGCTGCTGGGAAGACTGCTCGCGGACCTGGGGGCCCGTGTCGTACCGCTCGGCCAATCCCCTTCCCCCGAGGCCCCGTTCGAGCGCCGGACGCTCTCCGCCGCACCTTCGGCGGCCGGTTGGGACCAGGCAACGCGCCTGTTGCAGACGGCCGATGTGCTGGTGTGCGACGCGGAGGGAGACGACCGGCTCGCCGAACTGGGGCTGGGCGCCGGGGAACTCCTCGACCGTCACCCCGAGTTGGTCACCGTGCGGCTGAGCGCCTTCGGGCTCACCGGACCGCTGCGCGACGCCCCGGCCACCGAGCGGACCCTCCAGGCGCTGGCCGGTCTGACCTCGGCGACCGGCGCGGAAGGCGACCCACCGGTCCTCTCCGTGGTGGGCCTTGCCTCGCGTACGGCCGCCCTGTCCGGCCTGATCGCCGTCGCGGCCGGGCTCGTCGGCCGGGAGCGCGGAGGCGGCGGAGACTACCTGGACATCGCCGAGTTCGACAGCCTGTTCACCCTGACGGGCACCCTGCTGCCGAGCGTGGCGCTCACCGGCCGCCCGCCGCGGCGCACGGGCAACCGGCACGGCATGGCGGCCCCCTGGAACAGCTACGCGTGCCAGGACGCCCCCGTCGTCATCTGCACGATGGGCGAGCCGATATGGCACAGGCTGGCCGCGGTCATGGGCCGGAGGGACCTTCCCGACGACCCGCGCTTCGCCGACACCGCGGCCCGCGTCCGCAACGCCGACGCACTCGACGAGATCCTCGGCAAGTGGACCGCCGGGCAGCCGGCCGCCGACGTGGTGACCGCCCTGCGGGCCGCCGGCATCCCTTGCGCCCAGGTCGCGGCACCCGAGGAGGTCCGCGACGGGGCCGCCGCCGGGCGGCGCGGCCTGGTCGCCCGCCCGTCCGGTACGCCGGGCAGCCCCCTGCACTCTCTGATACCCGCCGTCACCGAAGGCCCCATGCCTCGGCAGGGCCGCCTCTGGGAGCCGATCGCGCGCGGCGCTCCCCCGCTGGCAGGCGTCCGCCTGCTGGAGATCGGCTCGTACACTGCGGGACCGCACGCGGGCCGCCTGCTGGCCCAACTCGGCGCCGACGTCCTGAAGGTGGAGCCGCCGCACGGCGAGGGGTCCCGACGGCTCGCCCAGCAGGTGGGTGGAGTCGGCTACCTGTATTACGTCAACAACGCGGGCAAGCGCTCCTGCCGGCTCGACCTCACCGACGCCGAGGACCGGGCGGAGTTCGACCGGCTGCTCGCCGGGTGCGACATCGTGCTCACCAACCTCGCGGCCGACACACTCGCCGCGCAGGGCCTCGCCCCCCAGCACGTCGTGTCCCGGCACGGCGTCGTGCACTGCACGGTCACCGGCCACGGCCTGGCCGCCGCCGACCGCAGCGTCGACACCGTGATCCAGGCCGAGTCGGGCATCATGCACCTCGTCGGAGGCCCCGGCGAAGGGCTGCGCACGCCGGTGTCCAGCGCCGACGTCCTCGGCGCCTACCTGGCCGCTGCCGCCGCCGTCGTGTCCACCTACGTCCGTCTGCGCACCGGGCACGGATGCACCGCGGACGTCGCACTGTTCGACAGCGCTGTCTGGCTCACCCAGGACCACTGGTTCCCGTCCGCACCCGCCCCGGCCCCTCGACTGGTCCGGGCGGCGGACGGCACCGTCCTCGTCGACGCGGAGGGGCCGCTACCGGGCACCGAAGGAGCCGAAGTGCCCGTCGCCGCCGTACTGGACGCGGCGGCCGCGGCCGGCGTGCCCGCGGCCCCGCTGCACGACCTGACCCACGCCGTGCGGCACCCCCAGGTCCGCGCCCGGCGGATGGCCGTCGCCCAGGACCACGCCGGCACCACCGTGCTCATCACCGGCCATCACCTGCGTTCCCTGCTCCGCGAGGACCCGCCACCCACCCGCGCGCCCGTCGACCAGAACGATCCCACCTGGCGCGGGCCCGCCCCGACCGAGGGAGAGCAATGAAGGTTTTCCACGCGCTTGCCGACGCGCTGGCCGCACACGGCGTCGATACCGTCTTCGGTCTGATGGGCAACGCCAACTTGCTCTATCTGCCCGCCTTCGCCGACGCGGGCGGACGGTTCGTGTCCGTCGCCCACGAGGCGGGCGCCGTCGCCATGGCCGACGGGCACGCACGCATGTCCGGCGGCATCGGCGTGGCCTCCGTGACGCACGGGCCGGCGTTCACCAACGCCCTGACCCCACTGGTGGAAGCGGCCCGCAGCCACAGCCAGGTCCTCCTCATCACAGGTGATCCGCCGCCGGTGCCCACCCACTTCCACCACTTCGACATCGCGACGGTCACGGCCGCGGCGGGCGCGGGCTACGAACGCGTCCACGGACCGGCATCACTCGTCGCCGACCTGAACCGGGCCGTCCAGCGCATCGTGGCCGAGCGGCGACCCGTCGTACTCAACGTGCCGATCGACTTCATGCAGGCGGAGGCGGGCGACCAGGCGCCGATCGCCCTCCCGGTGGCGCCCGGCCCCCTGGCGGCCCCGGAACCCGAGGCGCTGGACGGCGCGCTGGGGCTGATCGGCTCGGCCAAGCGGCCGCTGGTACTCGCCGGGCGCGGTGCGGCCGCCGCCGGCGCACGGCAGGCCCTGGTGGAACTGGCGGACCGGACCGGAGCGGCACTGGCCACCACCGTGCTCGGCAAGGAGATGTTCGCCGGTCACCCCCGCGACATCGGCGTCTTCGGCTCGCTCGCGCACAGCGTGGCGAGCGGGGTCATCGCCGAGTCGGACTGCGTGATCGCGTTCGGGGCGAGCCTGAACATGTGGACCGCGCTCAACGGCGAACTGTTCCGCGGCAGGAGAGTCGTGCACGTGGACACCGATCCCGCCCGGTTCGGCTCGTACACCCCCGTCGACGAACCCGTGGCCGGGGACGCCCGCCGCACGGCTGAGGCCATGAACACGCTGCTGGAACAGGCCGGAGTCACCGCGGCCAACCGTGCCTGGGCCGAGCGCGTCGCCGGACAACTGGCCGGGTTCTCGCCGCAGGACGACGTCGACGACCGCGGCGGAGCGGACACCGTCGACATCCGGACGGCGATGATCCGGCTGGACCGGATCCTGCCCGCCGAGCGCACCGTCGTCAGCGACATCGGCCGCTTCGACGTGGGTGTCTGGCCGTATCTGCGCGTGACGGACCCGCTGCACTTCACCGTCATGGGCGGCTTCGGCTCGATCGGGCTCGGTGTCGCCGGGGCGATCGGCGCGGCGACGGCCGGCACCGGCAGGCCCGTGGTCGCCGCCGTCGGGGACGGCGGCTTCATGATGCACCTGTCGGAGTTCACGACGGCGGTACGGCACCGGCTGCCACTCGTCGTGGTCGTACTCAACGACGGGGCGTACGGAGCCGAGCACTACAAGCTCAGGAACCACGGCTACGACCCCGCGTACTCGGCGTTCGCCTGGCCCGACCTCGCCGGGCTCGCGACGGCGATGGGCGCGCGCGCCCTCACCGTCCGCAAGGCGGAGGAACTCGACGCCGTCGGCGATGTGCTGCCGACGCTCGAAGGCCCGCTGCTCGTCGACGTCCGGCTGGACCCCGACGTGAATCTCGTCCGGTACTGAGGGGACAGGCCATGCCCACCACCAGCATGCTGACCGCCGCCGACGGCACCGGCCTCGCGCTGCACCGCTGGACCACGCCCGGCGCCACGTCGGCCGTCTTCTACATCCACGGCATCCAGAGCCACGCGGGCTGGCTGTACGAGACGGGGCCCGAGCTCAACGCCCGCGGCATCGACGTCTACGCCCTGGACCGCAGGGGCTCGGGCCGCAGCGAGGGCCCCCGCGGTCACCTGCCCTCGGCCGGCCTCGTCCTCGACGACTACGCGCGCGCCGTCGACGCCGTGGCGGCACGGACCGGCGGGGCCGGGCCGGTCGCCCTGGGGCAGAGCCTGGGCGGCAGCGTGCTGGCCGCGCTGTGGTGCAGCCGCGAACTGCCCGTCCGCAGACTGGTCCTGTGCGCGCCCGCGCTGGGGCAGCAGCGGGCGCGCCACACGGCGGACGCGCTCGCGGCGCGCCGCGCGCTCACCGGCGGCGCGCCGCGGCCCGTGGGGCTCGCCGACGACGACTACACCGACCTGCCGCGCTACCGGGAGTTCCTGGCCGCGGACCCGCTGATGCTGCGGGAGGTCACCTCGGCCACACAGGCGACGCTCGTGCACCTGGAGGACCACTACGCCGCCGGGACGCCCCGTACCCGGCTCCCCGTCGACCTGGCCCTCCCCGCGCACGACCCGATCATCGACCTGCCGGCCGCGCGGGCGGTGCTGCGCCGTCTGACGTCCGCCGTGCACGAGGAGGTCTTCGCCACGGACCGGCACTACGTGGAGTTCACGGCGGCCCGGACGGCGTACTGGGACTGGCTGGCCACACGGCTGAAGGAGGACACATGATCCGTCGTGTACGGCTACACACCGCCGTCGTGCCCATGGCCGCGGCGTTCGACCACGCCACGCGCTCCCGCCGCAGCGCGGAATCCCTGCTGGTCGAGATCGAGCTGGCGGGCGCCCGCGGTTGGGGAGAAGGGGCGCCCCGCGGTTACGTCACCGGTGAGACGCTGGACGGCGCGGTGCGGGCGGTACAGGCCTGCGACCCCGGGAAGCTGGCCGAGCGGATCGACTGGCGGGACTTCGACAGCGCCGTCGCCTCGATCGACCGGCTGCCGCCGACCGAGCTCGTCGACGGGCCGTCGGCGGCGGCCGCGGTGGAGACAGCGCTGCTCGACGCCGTGTGCCGGCGCTTCTCCCGGCCGCTCGCCGACGTCCTGCGCGTCCTGGACCCGCCCGCCCGCGTACGGCGGAACGGACCGACGCACGTCAGCCTCGTGATCCACCTCTCCCGCGACGTCGCGTCCGTCCTGGACGCGCTCACCCCGCGGGCGCTGGCGGAACTGCGGCACGTGAAGATCAAGGTGGCGGACCCGGCCGGAGCGGTGGACCGGCTGGCCGCGGCCCGGGACCGCCTCCCCGCCGGCACCCGCGTCTCCCTGGACGTCAACGGCGCCTGGACGGTCGAGGAAGCGGAGAAGGCCGCGGGCGAACTGGACGGCGTGGAGTGGGTGGAGGAGCCTCTCCCGCCGCGGTCCTGGCCCGAACTGGTCCGGCTGCGGCAGGCCACCGGGCTGCCCGTCATGCTCGACGAGTCCTGCACCGGACCGGCCGACCTGCACACCGCCGCCACGAGCGGGGCCGCCAGCCACATCAACGTACGCCTGTCGAAATGCGGTGGCTTTCTCGCCGCGGCCCGTCTGGCGCTGCGCGCGGACGAACTCGGCGTCGGCTGCCAGCTCGGCGTGCACGTGGCGGAGGTGGGGCCGCTGTGGGCGGCCGGGCGGACCCTGGCCACCACGTGGGACCTGTGGCGGACGGTCGAGTCGGGCCGGGCCGACGAGTGGTTTCCCACCCCCCTGACCCGGCCGGCGTTCGCCGTCGACCGGTCGCTGCACCGGGTCGGGCCGCTGGCCGGCCCGGGCACCGGGGTCGAACCGACCGACGAACTGCTGCGACATACCCGGTGCGCGGCCACCTGGGAGCCCGACGGCGGCTGGCGGAGGAACACATGACGGCACAGCGCGATGTGGCTCTGGTCACCGGAGCGGGCAGCGGCATCTGCGCGGAGGTCGCCCGCGGCCTGGCCGCCCGGGGCCTGCGCGTCGTCCTGCTCGACAAGGACGCCGACGCGGTGCACCGGGTCGCGGGCGAACTCGGCGACGGGCTGGCCCGCGACCCGCTGGTCGTCGACGTCACCGATCCGCACGCCCTCGCGTCCGCGGTCGACTCGCTCGCCCCGCGGCACCGGCCGGGCGTCCTGGTCAACGGCGTCGGCGGCGACACCCGGGCCCGCCCGGTGACCGAACTGACCGAGGCCGACCTCCAGGAGGCCGTCACGCACAACCTGGCGAGCGTGTTCACCGTGACCCGGCTGTGCGTCCCGGCGATGGTCGCGGCGGGGTGGGGCCGCGTCGTCAACCTGGCGTCCGTGGCCGGTCGCACGTACACCCGGTTCAGCAACGCCGCCTACGTCGCCGCCAAGGCGGGTGTCATCGGGTTCACCAAGCAGTGCGCCTACGAACTGGCCCCGCACGGTGTGACGGTGAACGCGGTCGCCCACGGCGTCATCGGCACCGAACGCATCCGCCGGGCCTGGGAGGACAAGCCCGCGCAGTGGACCGCCGACCGGGTCAGCCACATCCCCGCCGGCCGCTTCGGCAGCGTCGCCGAGGCCGCGGGCATGGTCTGCCATCTCTGCGGCGACGACGCCGGTTACACCACCGGCACGGTCGTCGACGTCAACGGCGGACTGCACATCTGACACGGCGAACCGCACATCCGACAAGCAGGGACGGAGCGTTGGAACAACGATGAGTCTGGAACTCACCGACCGCGTGGTGATGGTCACCGGAGCGGGCAGCGGCATCGGCCGGGCCGCGGCCCGGCTCCTCGTGGGGCACGGAGCACGCGTCGTCCTGGTGGGCCGCACCGCGTCGGCCCTCACGGAGACAGCCGCCGGACTACCCTCCTCGCACCACTTGGTGGTGCCCTGCGACGTCGGCGACGACAAGCAGGTGGCGGAGTGCGTGGGCCGGGCGGTCGACCGGTTCGGGCGGCTGGACGGGGCGTTCAACAACGCCGGGACCTTCGGCGCGTTCGGGCCGCTGCACGAGGACACCGCCGACAACTTCGACCGTGTGATCGCCACCAATCTGCGCGGCGTCTGGTCGTGCATGCGCGGACAGATCGAGGCCATGCTGACGGCTGGCGGCGGCGCGATCGTGAACTGCGCGTCGGTGGCCGGGCACATCGGCCACGCCCAGAGCCCCCTCTACTCGGCCACCAAACACGCCGTCATCGGCCTGAGCAAGTCGGTGGCCCTGCAATACGCGGGCGACGGCATCCGCGTCAACGTGGTCAGCCCGGGTTCGACCGACACCCCCATGCTGCGCAGCCTGTACGCCGACGCCGGCGCCCTGGCGCTGCGAGCGCGCCGGGCCCCGCTGGGCCGCCTCGGCAGGTGCGAGGAGGTGGCCAACGCGGTCGCCTGGCTGCTCAGCCCCCTCGCCGCCTACGTCACCGGGCAGACCCTGGGGGTCGACGGAGGCGTCACGGCCGGCGCGGCGGCCCCTCGTACCACCGAAGCGGAAGGAGAGCGGCGCTCATGACCGGTACGGACACCCGAAGTGACGTGTGGATCAGGCAGTACCGCGCCGCGCGTCCCACGGCACCCCAGTTGGTGTGTCTGCCGCACGCCGGTGGCTCCGCGACGTTCTACCACCCCGTGGCCGCCGCGCTGGCGCCCGGGTGCGACGTGCTCGCGGTGCAGTATCCGGGGCGGCAGGACCGCCGCGCAGAGAAGCCCCCGGAGGATCTCGACGAGCTCGCGGACCAGCTGTTCCCCGTACTGCGGGCGCGTGTTCACGAGCCGGTCGCGCTCTTCGGGCACAGCATGGGCGCCACCCTCGCCTTCGAACTGGCCCGGCGGTTCGAGAGTGCGGGGGTATCCCTGGAGGCACTCTTCGTCTCGGCCAGGCCCGCGCCGTCCCACCAGCGGGAAGGGGGTACGGTCCATCTGCTGCCGGACGATGAGCTGTTGGCCGAGCTGAGGTCCCTCGACGGCACCTCGGAGCTGGTCGTCAACGACGAGGAGCTGATGCGGGCGGCCCTTCCCGCCGTCCGCGGCGACTACCGGGCCGTGGAAACCTACCGCTACCGTCCGGGGCCGAGGCTGCGGTGCCCCGTCCACGCCTTCATCGGCGACAGCGATCCCATGGTCACCCCCGAGGAGGCCCGGGCCTGGTCCGAGCACACGGAAGGCCCGTTCGAGCTCGACATCCTCACCGGCGGCCACTTCTACCTGCTGAAGCACCAGGCTTTGGTGCTCGGCGCCATCGCCGAGCAGCTGTCCGTCACATCATCCTGAGACCGGCGCTCGGGGAACTCGGATCCCCGATCACGCCGCACTCCCCCGGTGCTCCTGCGGACTCATCCCGTAGACCCGCTTGAACGCGCCGGACAGGGCGAACGCGCTGCCGTAGCCGATGCGGCGGGCTATCGAGCCGATCGTCAGGTCGGTGTCGCGCAGCAGGTCCGCGGCGAGCGCCAGGCGCCAGTTCGTCAGGTACGTCATCGGGGGCTCCCCCACGAGCTCGGCGAACCGCCGGGCCAGCGCGGCCCGCGAGACGCCCGTCTTCGCCGCGAGGTCCGCGATGGTCCAGGGGTGGGCCGGGTCGTCCTGGAGCAGGCGCAGGGCGCGGCCGACGACCGGGTCGCCCATCGCCCGGTACCAGGCGGGCGCCTCCGCCTCCGGGCGGGAGAACCAGGCGCGCAGGGCGGCGATCAGGAGCAGGTCGAGGAGCCGGTCGAGGACGACGGCCTGGCCCGGCTCTTCCTTGCCGATCTCGTCGGCGACGAGCGGGGTGAGCGGGCATTCCCACACCTCGCCGGGCAGGACGAGCAGCGGCGGCAGCGCGTCGAGGAGCCGTCCGGTGATCTCGCCCCGCATCTGGTACGTGCCGATGAGCATCTCCACGGAGCCGTCGCGGCGTTCGCCCCAGGCGCGCGGCCCGAGGTCGCGGTAGCGGGCCACGGGGGCTCCGTCGAGCGGTACACAGCGCTGGCCCGGCAGGATCTCGGCGAAGGCCGGGGTGGCGGGTTCCCCGGCGCACGTGTAGTGGTCCGGGCCGCGGGCGATCGCGAGGTCGCCGGGGCGGATGCGCTGGGCGGGCCCGCCGTCCGCCGGGGTGATCCAGGCGTCGCCGCGCGCCATGACCATGACGGACAGGGGCGCCTCGTCGGCGATGCGGACGGACCAGGGCGGGTCGAAGAGCGCGCGGATCATGAAGGCTCCGCGGGCGCGCGGGCCCTCGAGCAGTCCGGCGAGTACGTCCATGGCGGAAGCGTAGACGTAGGCGTATGGCCGTGAGCTCCTCGGCGATGGTTCCCCGGCGGGCCCGGCAGTTGACTGGTGGGCATGACGACGAACAGAGCGAACGCGGCGAGCACGACGAAGACGGATGTGACGGTTCTGGTGACGGGGGCGACCGGGCGTGTGGGGCGCCGGGTCGTGGAGTCCGCGGAGGCGGCCGGGCTCACGGTGCGGGCCGCCTCGCGGTCCGGCGCGGTGCGGTTCGACTGGGCGGACCGGTCGACGTGGGCGGACGCCCTGCGGGGTGCGGACGCCGCGCACCTCGCGTACCTGCCGGACGTGGGCGCGCCCGGCGCGGCCGAGACGGTCGGCGCGTTCGCCCGCGAGGCGGTGGCGGCGGGCGTGCGGCGGCTGACGCTGCTTTCGGCGCGGGGCGAGGAGCAGGCGCACGCGACCGAGCGGGCGGTACGGGACTCGGGGGCCGAGTGGACCGTGGTGCGGGCCAGTTGGTTCGCGCAGAACCTCAGCGAGGGGCCGCTGCTGGACGGGATGCGGGGCGGAGAGCTGGTGTTCCCGGCCGGAGAGGTGCTCGAACCGTTCATCGACGCCCGGGACGTCGCGGACGTGGTCGTGGCCGCGCTGACCGGCGGCGACCGGTTCGCGGGCCGCACCCTGGACCTCACCGGGCCCCGGCTCCTGTCGTTCCGGCAGGCGGTGGCGGAGGTCGCGGCGGCGGCCGGGCGCGAGATGACGTACGTGCCGGTGTCCGCCCGCGACTACGGGGCGGCGCTCGCCGGGTTCGGGGTGCCCGCCGAGGAAGTGGAGTTCCTGGTCGAGCTGTTCGAGACGAACCTCGACGGGCGCAACGCGAAGCTCTCCGAGGGGGTACGGGAGGTGCTGGACCGGGACCCGAGGGACTTCGCCGACTTCGCCAGGGAGCGGGCGGAGGCGGGCACCTGGAAGTGCTGACCTCACGTCCTCCGGGGCGGGAGTCCCGGAGCGCTGCCCCGGACCCCGCTCCTCAATCGCCGGAGGGGCTGTTGTCCCCGGACCCCGTCCCGTTCCCGTTCCGTTTCGCGTGCTTCGGCTGCTTCGCGGGGGCCCGCAGGCGCGACGTCACGTCGTCCGGCGGCAGGAAACGCGACCAGCGCTCGGGGAACTCGGACGGCATCTCGGGGTCGTCGGGGTCGTCCGGGTCCGACATCGCCTCCCGTGCCGCGGCCGCACGGGCCACCACCTCCGCGGCCTGCGCCTCCCTTATGCGGTCGTTGGCGGCGCGCGCGGCGGCCGTCGCGACGGACGGCCAGACCCGGTCGATGGCCGCGTTGACCGCGGCGCCGACCAGGACCGCGAACGCCGAGACGCCGATCCACAGCAGCACGGCGACGGGCGCCGCCAGCGAGCCGTAGATCGTGGGGCCCTCCACCGTGCTGGTGAGGTAGATGCGGAGCAGGAAGCTGCCGAGCACCCACATGGCGAGCGCGACCAGCGCGCCCGGCATGTCCTCCGCCCACGGCGAACGCACCGGCACTGACACGTGATACAGCGTCGTCAGGAAGACCACGGAGAGGATGACGACGACCGGCCAGTAGAGGATCTGGACGACCGTCGTCGAGCCCGGCAGCAGCTTCACCACCGCGTCCGGTCCCGCCACCATCAGCGGCAGCGCCACCGACCCGATGAGCAGCGCCACGATGAACAGGCCGAAGGCGAGCATCCGGGTCTTGACGATGCCGCGCGCGCCGTCGAGGCCGTACATCACCGTGATGGTGTCGATGAAGACGTTCACGGCGCGCGAGCCGGACCACAGGGCGAACAGGAAGCCGATGGAGATGACGTCGGGGCGGCTGACCCGCATCACGTCGTCCAGTATCGGTTCCGCGATCTGGTGGACGCCCCGGTCGGACAGGACCGTGCGGGACGCCTCCAGGATGTTGTTCTGCACGCTGGCGATCGTGTCCGCGCCCGTCCACCGGTCCACGTACGCGAGCAGGCCGATGAGGCTCAGCAGCAGCGGCGGGACGGAGAGCAGCGTGAAGAAGGCCGCCTCGGCCGCGAGCCCCAGGATGCGGTACTCGATGCACGAGTTGACGGTGTCCTTGAGCAGCAGCCAGGCGGTCCTGCGCATGGAGACGTTCCGGTAGAGAGCGCGGGCCCGGTTCCAGCGGCCCGACGGCCGCCCGGGTGTTTCTTTTGCCTGGTGCACCTCCTTACCGTAGCGGCATGGCAGCCAGCACCCACACAGTGACCAACCAGGCTCCGCCCCTGGTGGGATATGACGTATTCGCGTCCGACCGGGCCCTCGTGGAAGGGGTCGAGCGGCACCTCGATCCGGCGCTCCTCGATTCCGCCCGCGACGAGCTCTCGTTGCTCGGCCGGGCCGCGGGATCCGCCCAGGCGCAGAAGTGGGGAGACCAGGCGAACGCGAATCCTCCGGTTCTGCACACGCATGACCGGTACGGCCACCGGATCGACGAGGTCGAGTTCCATCCGGCGTGGCACCGGCTGCTCGGCAAGGCGGTCTCCGCGGGCCTGACGGCCGCCTGGTCGCGGCCCGGCGGGCATCTGCGCCGGGCCGCCGGGTTCGTGGTGTGGACGCAGGTCGAGGGGGGTCACGGCTGCCCGGTCTCGATGACGCACGCCGCGGTGCCCGCGCTCCGCGCCGACCCGGCGCTCGCCGCCGAGTGGGAGCCGCGCCTCACCTCGACCGTGTACGACCACGGGCTGCGCCCGGCGTCCCAGAAGGCCGGCGCGGTCTTCGGGATGGGCATGACGGAGAAGCAGGGCGGCAGCGACGTACGGGCCAACACCACGCGCGCGCAGCCCCTCGCCGAGGACGGGACCTACGCGCTCACGGGCCACAAGTGGTTCTGCTCCGCGCCCATGTCGGACGGGTTCCTGGTCCTCGCGCAGGCCGAGCCGGGCCTGACGTGCTTCCTCGTGCCGCGTGTGCTCGAGGACGGCTCGCGGAACGTCTTCGCCATCCAGCGGCTCAAGGACAAGCTGGGCAACAGGTCCAACGCGTCGAGCGAGGTCGAGTTCGACGGGACGTGGGCGCGGCGGGTCGGGGACGAGGGGCGCGGGGTGCGCACCATCATCGAGATGGTGGCGGCGACGCGCCTCGACTGCGTGATCGGGTCCGCGGCGCTGATGCGGCAGGCCGTCGCGCAGGCGGTGCACCACGCCACGTACCGGGAGGCGTTCGGCGGCAAGCTCGTCGACAAGCCGCTCATGCGCAACGTACTGGCGGATCTGGCGCTGGAGTCGGAGGCGGCCACGACCCTGGCGCTGCGGCTCGCCGCGGCCTACGACGACGGGGGCGAGCAGGAGCAGGCGTTCCTGCGGCTCGCGGTGCCCGCGGCGAAGTACTGGGTGACCAAGCGCTGCACGCCGCTGGCCGGCGAGGCCCTCGAATGCCTGGGCGGCAACGGCTACGTGGAGGATTCGGGCATGCCGCGGCTGCTGCGCGAGGCGCCGCTCAACTCCATCTGGGAGGGGTCGGGGAACGTCCAGGCGCTGGACGTGCTGCGGGCGCTGCAGCGCGAGCCGCGGGCCCTGAACGCGTTCCTCCAGGAGGTCGGGACGGCGCGCGGCGCGGACCACCGCCTGGACGCCGCGATCAAGGACCTGCTGACCGAACTGGCCGACCTGGAGGGCATCGAGGGGCGCGGGCGACGGCTCGTGGAGCGGATGGCGCTGGTGCTCCAGGGTTCGCTGCTGGTGCGGTACGCGCCGCCCGAGGTCTCCGACGCGTTCTGCGCCTCACGGCTCGGCGGGGACTGGGGCGCGGCGTTCGGCACGCTGCCGCACAGTCTCGACCTGGCGGCGGTGGTGGAGCGGGCCGCTCCGGGCGTCTAGGGCCGGCCCGGCCGATCAGGGCCCAGGGCGGAAGTCCCCTGGCTGGTACGGGGGTGGTGCTGCGCCGACACGGCACCACCCCCGTCACTCAGGCCCCGTGAGGAGCGTGAACACCGCACGGGCGGCGTTGCTGTCCAGATTCGGGCCCCGCCCGACCCTTGGCCAGGGTTGCAGGAGGTTGCAACCCGTACCCGGGAAGGCCGCGCAGGAGGCACGATGAAGGGGCGCTCCCGCACGCACTGGTCTGGCCGGAAAGGACCCAGTGGTCATGAACGCCCCGTCGACGATCGACCTCGCGCGCCTGTCCGGCATGGACCTCGCGCACGCCGCACGCGTCCTGAAGGGGGTGCGGGACGCCACGCTGTCAGGGCAGCGGCCGAGCGTGCTGCCGCGGCCGGTGATCGGCGACTCGTGGGGGCGGATGATGCTCGGCGGGGTCGATCCGGACCGTGACTTCCGGTCGCGGCTGCTGAGCGAGGAGGAGTTGGAGGAGCGCCGCCGCGCCTCGCCGCTCCGGGACATCCTGCCCGTCCTGCGCGACGCGCTGGTCTCCGTGGCGGACGCGGCGCAGCACATCATGGTCGTCAGCGACGCGGACGGGCGGGTGCTGTGGCGCGAGGGCAGCGCCGCGGTGCTGCGCAAGGCGGACTCGCTCGGGTTCGAGCCGGGCGCGGACTGGGGCGAGAACGTCGTGGGGACGAACGGCATCGGGACGCCGCTGGTGGTGCGGCGCCCCGTGCAGGTCTTCTCCGCCGAGCACTTCGTGCGGACCCACCACGCGTGGACGTGCACGGGCGCCCCGCTGACCGATCCGCGCGACGGCAGGCTCCTCGGGGTGGTCGACGTCAGCGGTCCGCTGCGGACCGTCCATCCCGCGACGCTCGCCCTGGTCGACTCGGTCGCCAAGCTCGGGGAGGCGCGGCTGCGAGACCGGCACGTGACGGCGCTGGACCGGCTGCGCGCGGTGGCGGCGCCGGTGCTCGCGCGGCTCGACGGGCGGGCGCTGGCGGTGGACGTGCACGGCTGGACGGCCGCGGTGACGGGCATGCCCCCGGCGGACCGCCTCACGCTCCCCAAGTCCTTCGGCGCGGGCCGCACCTGGCTGCCGTCGCTCGGCCCGTGTCTGGTGGAGCCGCTGCCCGGCGGGTGGCTGCTGCGCCCGGAGGACCCGGGTGACGTGCCGCGGCCGGTCGCCGCCACCCGTCTCGTCCTGGACGTGAGCAGTCCGCGCCGGTGGACGCTGTCGGTGCTCGGCGGCGCCCACGACTGGACGCACGAGCTGAGCCCGCGCCACGCCGAGCTCCTCTATCTCCTCTGTACGTACCGCACGGGACGCACCGCTTCGGGGCTCGCCGAGGACATGTTCGGCGATCCGGCGCGCACGGTGACGGTGCGCGCCGAGCTCTCCCGCGTGCGGCGCTATCTGGGCGGGCTGCTCGCCCACCGCCCCTACCGCTTCCACGAGGACGTGGACGTCGACGTGATCATGCCGGAGCGCCCCGCGGACCTCCTGCCCCACTCGATGGCGCCCGCGGTGCGCGCCGCGCGGCGGCTCACGGAGCCTTGAGGCCTTGAGGCCGACATGGACCCCCGGATGCGGCGCATGATTCTCTGAGCCCCATGAGCATCACTGTCACCACCTGGTCCCTCGAACAGACGTCGCCGGGCGACCTGCGCCCGGCCGCCGCGCCCGACGGGGACGTCCGGATCGTGCGCGCCGGGGTTCCCTCGCCCGAGTTCAGCCGGTTCCTGTACGCGTCCGTCGGCGGCGACATCCGCTGGTCCGACCGGCTCTCCCTCACGTACGCGGAGTGGCAGAAGCTGCTCGACCGGCCGGGGGTGGAGACGTGGGTCGCGTACGAGCAGGGGACGCCGGCCGGGTACGTGGAGCTGGCGGCGCGCGGCGAGAACGGGGACGCGGCGGAGGGCGTCGTCGAGATCGTCTACTTCGGGCTGCTCCCCGCCTTCCGGGGGCGCCGCATCGGCGGCCACCTCCTGTCGTACGCCGTCGCGCGCGCCTGGGACCTGGCCGAGCGGTGGCCGGGGCTCGCGCCGACCGAGCGGGTCTGGCTGCACACGTGCTCCAAGGACGGCGAGCACGCCATGGACAACTACCGGCGGCGCGGCTTCCGGCTCTTCGACACGAAGGTCGAGGAGGAGGCGGACGTGCCGACGCCGGGGCCGTGGCCTGGGGCCGACCGCGACTGAACCCTCCGCCGAGTCTGCACGGCCCGCTGTGACCGACGACACCCTTGTCCACGATACGGGACAAGGGTGTCCGCATTTTGGATAATGCTGGACTGGGCCGAAAGTCCCGTGACACGCTTCCGGCATGGATCGCACTGGAAACGCCTTGGTGAGTCGACGTCACGTCGACCTCGGCCGCATGTCCAGCGCCATGTGTCCGGCTTGCTGATCGACTCAGCACAGCCGCTCCCCATCCACTGAACCCCCTCCCTGCGCAGCGCCGCGCGCACGTCCCCGCATGTGCCCAACATCTGCGGACGTGTGCCATACCCGCAGGTCAGAGCCTCCCTCCCGTCGCCCGACCGCCACCCCTCAACGACGGCGCTACGCGCCGACCCCTTCTGAATCGCCGCCCCGAAGGACGTACCGCCATGGCCGCCACGCCAGAGAAGCCTGCCCCAGCAACGCCCCGCCGCAAGGTGAGTCGTCACCGCGGCGAGGGTCAGTGGGCCGTCGGTCACTTCACGCCGCTCAACGGGAACGAGCAGTTCAAGAAGGACGACGACGGTCTCAATGTGCGGACACGTATTGAGACGATCTACTCGAAGCGTGGATTCGACTCCATCGACCCGAACGATCTCCGTGGCCGTATGCGCTGGTGGGGTCTTTACACCCAGCGCAAGCCCGGGATCGACGGCGGCAAGACCGCGGTCCTCGCGCCGGAGGAGCTGGACGACGAGTACTTCATGCTCCGCGTCCGCGTCGACGGCGGACGGCTGACCACCGAGCAGCTGCGCGTGATCGGCGAGGTGTCCCAGGAGTTCGCCCGCGGCACCGCCGACCTCACCGACCGCCAGAACATCCAGTACCACTGGATCCGCATCGAGGACGTGCCCGAGATCTGGCGCCGTCTCGAAGCCGTCGGCCTCTCGACCACCGAGGCGTGCGGTGACACGCCCCGCGTCATCCTCGGCTCCCCCGTGGCGGGCGTCGCCGAGAACGAGATCATCGACGGCTCCCCCGCCATCGACGAGATCCAGCGCCGCTTCATCGGCAACCCCGAGTTCTCCAACCTGCCGCGCAAGTTCAAGACCGCGATCTCCGGGTCGCCGCAGCTCGATGTCGCCCACGAGATCAACGACGTCGCCTTCGTCGGCGTCAACCACCCCGAGCACGGACCCGGCTTCGACCTCTGGGTCGGCGGCGGCCTCTCCACCAACCCCAAGCTGGGCGTGCGCCTCGGCACCTGGGTCCCGCTCGACGACGTGCCGGACGTATTCGGCGGCGTCATCGGCATCTTCCGCGACTACGGCTACCGCCGCCTGCGCAACCGCGCCCGCCTGAAGTTCCTCGTCGCCGACTGGGGCCCGGAGAAGTTCCGGCAGGTCCTCGAGGACGAGTACCTGCGGCGGAAGCTGGCCGACGGACCCGCCCCCGAGCAGCCCGCGGGCACCTGGCGCGACCACCTCGGCGTCCACCGCCAGCAGGACGGACGCTTCTACGTCGGCTTCGCCCCGCGCGTCGGCCGCGTCGACGGCACCACCCTCACGAAGATCGCCGAGGTCGCCGAGGCGCACGGCTCGGGCCGGCTGCGCACCACCGCCGAGCAGAAGATGATCGTGCTCGACGTCGAGCAGGACCAGGTCGACCCGCTCGTCTCCGCACTCGAGGCGCTCGACCTGCGGGTCAACGCCTCGCCTTTCCGGCGCGGCACCATGGCCTGCACCGGCATCGAGTTCTGCAAGCTCGCCATCGTCGAGACCAAGGCGCGCGGCGCCTCGCTCATCGACGAACTGGAGCGCCGCATCCCGGAGTTCGACGAGCCGATCACCATCAACATCAACGGCTGCCCGAACGCCTGCGCCCGCATCCAGGTCGCCGACATCGGCCTCAAGGGCCAGCTCATGCTCGACGACGAGGGCAACCAGGTCGAGGGCTACCAGGTGCACCTGGGCGGCGCCCTCGGGCTCGACGCCGGCTTCGGCCGCAAGGTCCGCGGCCTGAAGGTCACCGCCACCGAGCTCCCCGACTACGTCGAGCGGGTCCTCAAGCGCTTCCAGGAGCAGCGCGAGGACGGCGAGCGCTTCGCCACGTGGACCGCCCGCGCCCCCGAGGAGGCCCTCAAGTGAGCGAGCGTGCCGCCCCGTTCCACTGCCCCTACTGCGGCGACGAGGACCTGCGCCCCCACGAGGCCGGTCACGGCGCGTGGGAATGCGGAGCCTGCAACCGGGCCTTTCAGCTGAAGTTCCTCGGGCTGCTCGCCCGGGGCGTTCAGCACACCAGCAGTGGAGAGAACCAGATATGACGACTGCTCAGGATCAGAAGGCGCGCACCGACGACGAGTTGAGGGCACTCGCCGAGCAGGCGGGGCGCGACCTGGAGGACGCCTCCGCCCTGGAGATCCTCCAATGGGCCGCCGACACCTTCGGGGGACGCTTCTGCGTGACCTCCTCGATGGAGGACGCGGTCGTCGCCCACCTCGCCTCGCGTGCCAGGCCCGGCGTCGACGTCGTGTTCCTGGACACCGGCTACCACTTCCCGGAGACCATCGGCACCCGCGACGCCGTCGAGGCCGTCATGGACGTCAACGTCATCACCTTGACGCCCCGTCAGTCCGTGGCCGAACAGGACTCGGTGTACGGCGCGAAGCTCCACGACCGCAACCCGGACCTGTGCTGCAAGCTGCGGAAGGTCCAGCCCCTGGAGGAGGGCCTCGCCGGGTACGTCGCGTGGGCCACCGGGCTGCGCCGCGACGACTCGCCGAGCCGCGCGAACACCCCGGTCGTCGGCTGGGACGAGAAGCGCGGCAAGGTCAAGATCTCGCCGATCGCCCGCTGGACCCAGGACGACGTCGACGCGTACGTCACCGAGCACGGCGTCCTCACCAACCCGCTCCTGATGGACGGCTACGGCTCGGTGGGCTGCGCCCCCTGCACCCGCCGCCTCCTGGAGGGCGAGGACGCGCGCGCGGGACGCTGGGCCGGCAACGCCAAGACCGAGTGCGGGATCCACTGATGCCCGCGCCGCAGACGCAGCAGACTCAGACGCAGACGCAGACGCAGCAACAGACCCTGGAGAACCACGTGACGACCGGAGCCACCGTCTGGCTCACCGGCCTGCCCAGCGCCGGAAAGACCACCATCGCGTACGAACTGGCGGGCAGGCTGCGCGCCGACGGCCGCCGCGTGGAGGTCCTCGACGGCGACGAGATCCGCGAGTTCCTCTCGGCGGGCCTCGGCTTCAGCCGCGAGGACCGGCACACCAACGTGCAGCGCATCGGCTTCGTCGCCGAACTGCTCGCGCGCAACGGTGTGCTGGCCCTGGTGCCCGTCATCGCGCCGTTCGCCGACAGCCGCGAGGCGGTGCGCAAGCGCCACCAGGCCGGGGGCACCCCGTACCTGGAGGTGCACGTCGCGACGCCGGTCGAGGTCTGCTCCGTACGCGATGTGAAGGGCCTGTACGCGAAGCAGGCCGCGGGCGAGATCACCGGACTGACCGGGGTCGACGACCCCTACGAGGCTCCGGAGTCGCCCGATCTGCGCATCGAGTCGCAGGACCAGACCGTGCAGGAGTCAGCGGCGGCGGTTCACGCGCTGCTCAGCGAAAGGGGTCTCGCATGACGACCGTCGCGAAAGTGACCGACGAGGGCACCGACAGCCCGTACGCGCTCAGCCACCTGGACGCCCTCGAGTCCGAGGCCGTGCACATCTTCCGCGAGGTGGCGGGCGAGTTCGAGAACCCGGTGATCCTGTTCTCCGGCGGCAAGGACTCCATCCTGATGCTGCACCTGGCGCTGAAGGCGTTCACTCCGGCGCCGGTACCGTTCGCGCTGCTGCACGTGGACACGGGACACAACTTTCCCGAGGTGCTGGAGTACCGCGACCGTGTGGTGGCTGAGCACGGGTTGCGTCTGCATGTCGCCTCGGTGCAGGAGTACATCGACCGGGGTGTGCTGAAGGAGCGTCCTGACGGCACCCGCAATCCGCTCCAGACGCTGCCGCTGACGGAGAAGATCCAGAGTGAGCGGTTCGACGCGGTCTTCGGCGGCGGGCGCCGTGACGAGGAGAAGGCCCGTGCGAAGGAGCGGGTGTTCTCGCTGCGGGATGAGTTCTCGCAGTGGGACCCGCGCCGTCAGCGCCCCGAGTTGTGGCAGCTCTACAACGGTCGGCACGCGCCGGGTGAGCACGTGCGTGTGTTCCCGCTGTCGAACTGGACCGAGCTGGATGTGTGGCAGTACATCGCCCGTGAGGACATCGAGCTTCCCGGCATCTACTTCGCCCATGAGCGTGAGGTGTTCCGCCGCTCGGGGATGTGGCTGACGGCGGGTGAGTGGGGCGGGCCGAGGGAGGGCGAGACGGTCGAGCGGCGGCTCGTGCGCTACCGCACGGTCGGCGACATGTCCTGCACCGGCGCGGTGGACTCCGACGCCACCACGCTGGACGCCGTCATCACGGAGATCGCCGCGTCCCGGCTGACCGAGCGCGGCGCGACCCGCGCCGACGACAAGATGTCCGAGGCCGCGATGGAAGACCGCAAGCGCGAGGGGTACTTCTAACCATGAGCAACAGCACCACCGAGCCGGTGAAGCCGCTCTCCACCGAGCAGTTGTCGGCCACCACCCTGCTGCGGTTCGCCACCGCCGGTTCCGTCGACGACGGCAAGTCCACCCTGGTGGGCCGCCTCCTCCACGACTCCAAGTCGGTCCTCACCGACCAGCTGGAGGCCGTCGAGCGCGCCTCCGCCAGCCGCGGCGCCGGAGCCCCCGACCTCGCCCTCCTCACCGACGGCCTGCGCGCCGAGCGGGAGCAGGGCATCACCATCGACGTCGCCTACCGCTACTTCGCCACCCCCCGGCGCCGCTTCATCCTCGCCGACACCCCCGGCCACGTGCAGTACACCCGCAACATGGTCACCGGCGCCTCCACGGCCGACCTCGCCGTCGTCCTCGTCGACGCCCGCAACGGCGTCATCGAGCAGACCCGCAGGCACGCAGCGGTGGCCGCGCTGCTGCGCGTCCCGCACGTCGTCCTGGCGGTCAACAAGATGGACCTCGTCGCGTACGACGAGACGGTCTTCGCGAAGATCGCCGAGGAGTTCACCGCGTACGCCGGCGAACTGGGCGTACCGGAGATCACCGCGATCCCCATCTCGGCGCTCGCCGGTGACAACGTCGTGGAGCCGTCCTCGAACATGGACTGGTACGGCGGCCCCACCGTCCTGGAGCACCTGGAGACGGTCCCGGTCAGCCACGACCTCGCCTCCTGCCACGCGCGGCTGCCCGTGCAGTACGTGATCCGGCCGCAGACCGCCGAGCACCCCGACTACCGCGGCTACGCGGGCCAGATCGCGGCCGGTGCCTTCCGGGTCGGCGAGTCCGTGACGGTGCTGCCCTCGGGCCGCACCTCGAAGGTCGCCGGGATCGACCTGCTGGGGCAGCCGGTGGACGTGGCGTGGACACCGCAGTCCGTCACGCTGCTCCTCGAGGACGACATCGACATCTCGCGCGGCGACCTGATCGTGCCGAGCGGCGACGCCCCCGCGACCACGCAGGACGTCGAGGCGACGGTCTGCCACGTCGCGGACACCGCGCTCTCCGTCGGCCAGCGGGTCCTGCTGAAGCACACCACCCGCACCGTCAAGGCGATCGTCAAGGAGATCCCGTCGCGGCTCACCCTCGACGACCTCTCCCAGCACCCGGAGCCCGGCCGGCTCGTCGCCAACGACATAGGCCGGGTGAGGATCCGCACCGCCGAACCGCTCGCCCTCGACTCGTACGCGGAGTCGCGCCGCACCGGGTCCTTCCTGCTGATCGACCCCTCGGACGGCACGACGCTCGCGGCCGGCATGGCGGGCGACGCGTTCGCCACGCCCGCCGACGAGGCCGCGCGGGCCGACGCCGCGGACGATGAGGGCTGGGACTTCTGACATGACCTACGTCGACGTATACGCGACGTTCGCGAAGGAGGGCGGCCGCATCGGCAGCGGCGCCCTCGGCAGCGGGCAGGGCGGAGTCGCGCGATGTGCGGAGTAACGCCTCCGGCGGGACCGGGGCGCGCGCACCACGCGTGCGCCCCCGTTCTCCCCGTATCCGCAGCACCGGCAGCACCCGCAGCACCCGCGCTCCGTGCGCGGCCACCACGCAGACGAAGACCTACCGATCTCCCGGCCACGACCTGACGGCGTGCGCCCGGGCCGACGAGGGGACCACCTCCCGTGCCTGCTCCACGTACCCGACTCGCCGCACTCGCGGCGCTGCCCCTCCTCGCCCTGGCGCTCGGCGCCTGCGGCTACGGCTCCGAGGCCTCCGACGAGGACGGCAAGTCGAAGGTCGCCGAGGGCGCAAAGAAGATCGAAGACCTGGACAGCGTGAAGATCGGGTACTTCCCGAACCTCACCCACGCCACCGCCCTGGTCGGCAACCAGGAAGGCCTGTTCCAGAAGGAGCTCGGCGGCACCGAGGCCAAGTACGCGCAGTTCAACGCGGGTCCCTCGGAGATCGAGGCACTGAACGCGGGATCGATCGACATCGGCTGGATCGGCCCATCGCCCGCCATCAACGGCTACACCAAGTCGCAGGGCAAGAACCTGCGCATCATCGGCGGTTCGGCGTCCGGCGGCGTGAAGCTCGTCGTGAACCCGAAGAAGATCAAGTCCCTGGACGACGTCAAGGGCAAGAAGATCGCGACGCCGCAGCTCGGCAACACCCAGGACGTGGCGTTCCTCAACTGGATCGCCGAGCGGGGCTGGAAGGTCGACGCGCAGAGCGGCAAGGGCGACGTGTCAGTGATCCGCAGTGACAACAAGGTCACCCCGGACGCCTACAAGTCGGGTTCCCTGGACGGCGCGTGGGTGCCGGAGCCGACCGCGTCCAAGCTGGTCGCCGAGGGTGGCAAGGTGCTGCTCGACGAGTCCGACCTGTGGCCGGACAAGAAGTTCGTGATCACCAACATCATCGTGCGGCAGGAGTTCCTGAAGGAGCACCCGAAGGTCGTCGAGGCCGTGCTGCGCGGCGCCGTGAAGACCAACGCGTGGATCGCGAAGAACCCGGAGAAGGCCAAGGCCGCGGCGAACGCACGGCTGAAGGCGGACGCCGGGAAGCCGCTGCCCGCCGAGGTCCTCGACCCGGCGTGGAAGTCGATCCGGACGACCGACGACCCGCTGGCCGCGACGCTCGAGGCCGAGGCTGACCACGCGGTCAAGGCCGGTCTCCTGGAGAAGCCCGACCTCAAGGGCATCTACGACCTCGCTCCGCTGAACAAGGTCCTGAAGTCCGAGGGCAAGTCCCCGGTCGACGACGCCGGACTCGGCGTCAAGTAACCCGCCAGACGACGTTCCCAGGAGGTGACGACCATGGCCACGACCCTCGCCAAGGCCGCGGAGAACACCCGCACCACGGCCGAGCACGCCGCACGGATCGAGCACGTCTCGAAGTCGTTCGGCGGCCCCGCCGGACCCCAGCTGGTCCTGGACGACATCACGCTCGATGTCGCACCGGGCGAGTTCGTCACCCTCCTGGGAGCCTCGGGCTGCGGCAAGTCGACGCTGCTCAACCTGGTGGCCGGGCTCGACGAGCCGTCCGCGGGCGCCATCACGACGGACGGCCGCCCGGCCCTGATGTTCCAGGAGCACGCGCTGTTCCCGTGGCTGACCGCGGGCAAGAACATCGAACTCGCCCTGAAGCTGCGCGGCGTGCCGAAGGCGGACCGCCGCCCGAGGGCCGAGGAGCTCCTCGAACTCGTGCGGCTGCAGGGCGCGTACGGCAAGCGGGTGCACGAGCTGTCCGGCGGCATGCGCCAGCGGGTCGCGCTGGCCCGCGCGCTCGCCCAGGACAGCCGGCTCCTGCTGATGGACGAGCCGTTCGCGGCGCTCGACGCGATCACCCGTGACGTCCTGCACGACGAGCTCACCCGCATCTGGCGCGAGACGAACGTCTCCGTCCTCTTCGTCACGCACAACGTGCGCGAGGCCGTGCGCCTCGCCCAGCGTGTCGTGCTCCTCTCGTCGCGCCCCGGCCGGGTGGCGCACGAGTGGCGGGTCGACATCCCGCACCCGCGCCGCATCGAGGACACCGCCGTGGCGGAACTGTCCGTCGAGATCACCGAACAACTGCGTGGGGAGATCCGCCGCCATGGCCAGCACTGACACTTCGACCGGCCCGGTCAAGGAGTCCGGCGACAGCCAGGACCTCGCCGGTCTGGAGGCGGGCCTGGACGCGCTGGACTCGCACGCGGGCCCCACCCGCACGCCCGTGCGCCAGGTCCTGGTGCAGAAGGTGGTGCCGCCGTTGACCGCGGTGCTGCTGGTGCTGCTGGTGTGGCAGGCGCTCGTCTCCTTCGGCATCGTCGACGACCCGACGAAGCTGCCCCCGCCGTCCGCGGTGTGGGACGAGGTGCGCGAGGCGTGGCTCCAGGGCAACCTGCTCGACTACATCTGGACGTCCGTCTCGCGCGGTCTCCTCGGCTTCCTGTTCGCCCTGGTGATCGGCACGCCGCTCGGTCTGATCGTGGCGCGGGTGCGGTTCGTGCGGGCGGCGATCGGCCCGATCCTGTCCGGTCTGCAGTCGCTGCCCTCGGTGGCGTGGGTGCCGCCGGCCGTGATCTGGCTCGGCCTGGACAACTCGATGATGTACGCGGTGATCCTGCTCGGCGCCGTGCCGTCCATCGCCAACGGCCTGGTGTCGGGCGTCGACCAGGTGCCGCCGCTGTTCCTGCGCGCGGGCCGCACCCTCGGTGCGACGGGCCTGCGGCACACCTGGCACATCGTGCTCCCCGCGGCGCTGCCCGGCTATCTCGCGGGCCTCAAGCAGGGCTGGGCGTTCTCCTGGCGCTCGCTGATGGCCGCCGAGATCATCGCGTCCTCGCCCGACCTCGGCGTCGGCCTCGGCGTCCTCCTGGAGAACGGCCGCAACGCCAGCTCCATGTCCATGGTCTTCCTCGCCATCTTCCTCATCCTCATCGTCGGCATCGCCATCGACCTGCTGATCTTCAGCCCGCTGGAGCGACGCGTCCTGCGCAGCCGCGGCCTCGCCGGGAGGAGCTGAACCACCGTGCACCGTCCCGTCCTTCTCGTCGTCGCCCACGGCAGCCGTGACCCGCGGCACGCCGCGACCGTGCGCGCGCTGGTGCGCCGGGTGCGGTCGCTGCGCCCCGGTCTGCGGGTGGAGACGGGGTTCCTCGACTTCGACACCCCGACCGTCTCCGGCGTCCTGGAGCGGCTCGCGGCGGAGGGCGTGCGGGACGTGGTGGCCCAGCCGCTGCTCCTGACCCGCGCGTTCCACGCGAAGACGGACATCCCCGCGGTGCTGCGGGAGGCGCCCGCCGCGCTGCGCATCCGGCAGGCGGCGGTGCTCGGCCCTTCGCCGCTGCTCGTCTCCGCTCTGGAGCGGCGGCTGTACGAGGCGGGGCTCGACCCCGCCGACAAGTCCTCGACCGGGGTCGTACTGGCCTCGGCGGGGTCGTCCGACCCGGAGGCGATCGCAGTGATCGCTGATATCGCGCGGGAGTGGCGGCGTACCGGTTGGTGCGCCGTGCGGCCTGCGTTCGCCTCCGCTTCTCTGCCGCGTACGGAGGACGCCGTGCGTGCGCTGCGGGACGTGGCCGGGGTGCGGCGGGTGGCCGTCGCGCCCTACGTCCTGGCTCCCGGCTTCCTGCCGGACCGGATCGCGCGGGGCGCCGCCGACGCCGATGTGCTGGCCGACGTGCTCGGTCCGGCTCCGGAAGTGGCGCGTCTGCTGGTCCGGCGCTACGAGGAGGCGTATGCGCCCGGCACGTGCCCTGTTGCTCCCCTGGCGCGGATTCCCGCTCTGGCCTAGCTTGTGGGTTCATGACCCCGAGCCGATCCCGCACGCTGTGGCTGCGCACCGAACCCCTGCACGCGGTGGTCTATTTCGAGGAACGCTGCCGCGGCCTCGGCAGGGCCGTGGGCCTCAAGGGCTTCTGGATGGGGTACTTCGCGGCCCGTACCGCGCCGATGGGGCGGGTCGGCCCCGGGGTAGCCACGGCGGCGCTCGGTGTCTTCGCGCCGGACATGGTGGCGCGGTCCCTGCCGTCGGCGTGGGAGTACGCGTCGCCGGACCGGGTCGTCGAGGAGCGCGCCCGCGTCACGGCCGCCGCGCTGCGCCAACTGGTGCCCTCCATAGAGGCGTTGGCGGCCAAGGTGAACGAGCCGCTGCTGGCGATGGTGGAGGACGCGCCGTCGCTCGCACGTCCGCTGTTCGCCGCCAACCGCGATCTGGCGTACCGCTCGGACCCGGTGGAGCAGCTCTGGCAACTGGTCACGTGTGTACGTGAGTTCCGGGGCGACGCGCATATCGCGGTCCTCGCCGACCACGGCCTGGACGCCCGCGAGAGCCTCGTTCTCGCGGCGGCGACGGACCGGGTGGAGGCGGCGGGCATCCGTCAGGACCGGGGCTGGACGGAGGAGGAGTGGGCGGCCTCCGTGGACCGCACGCGCGTTCTGGGGCTGCTCGACACGGCCGGCCGGGTCACCGAACAGGGCCTGACGAAGCGGGAGTTGATAGAGGCGGACACGGACCGGCTGGCGGCCCGTCTGCTCCGCCCGCTGGCCAGGGGCGAGGCGGACGCGCTCCTCTCCGCGCTGGAGCCGGCGGTCCGCCGCATCCTGGACTCGGACGTCCTGCCGTTCCCGAACCCGATCGGGCTGCCGCGGGTGGCCGGCTGAGCGGCCTGAATTCGCTTGCCCCGCCGCACCGGCGCCCTTAGCGTCACGCGGATGACCCCCGAACTGCGCTCCGAGCGCCTCTCGCTCTCCCCCTACGTCGCCACCGACGAGGCGGACTTCGTCGCGCTCTTCCAGGACGAGGCCGTGGGCCACTGGTTCGGGGACGGCATGCAGAGCGAGGCGGAGGACCGCGCCCTGTTCGGCCGGATCCTCACCCTCATCTACGCCGAGGAACGCTTCCCCGTCTGGGCGGTCCGGCACGAGGGGCGCTACGTCGGCCACGCCGAGGTCAAGCCGTCGCCGGAGACCTGGCTCGACGGCACCGAGATCGTCTACGGCCTGGCGAGGGACGCCTGGGGCCACGGGCTCGGCACGGAACTGGCGCGGCTCCTCACCGCGTACGGGCACGAGACGCTGGACCTGGCCGAAGTCCACGCGACGGTCGACGCGGCCAACGCCCCTTCCCTGTCCGTTCTCGCCCGCCTCGGCTTCGTACGGGTCCGCGAGATCCCCGAGGAGGACGGCAGGGTCACCCTCCACCTCGTCTCCCGACGCCCCGAGCCGCCCGTCATCGGCTGAGGCTCACGGCGGCGGCTCCTCAGGAGAAGTCGAGGCCGCCGGTGCGGGTGCGCTTCATCTCGAAGAAGTCCGGGTGGCCGGCGAGGACGCGGAAGCCGTCGAAGAGCCGGGCGGCCTCCTCGCCGCGCGGCACGGCGCGCAGTACGGGTCCGAACCAGACGGTGCCGTCGACGTGGATCGTGGGCGTGCCGACGTAGCCGTCGGCCTCCGGGTCCTTGCCCGCGTCGTGGCTGCGGCGGAGCACCTCGTCGTACGAGGCGTCGCGCGCCGCGTCCGCGAGGCCCGCCGGGAGTCCGAGCTCGGCGAGGGCCTGCGCGGCGACCTCGTCGAAGTCCTCGTTCTTCTCCTGGTGGACCCGCGTGCCGAAGGCGGTGTAGAGGTCGCGGAGGACCTCCTCGCCGTGCCGTTCGGCGGCGGCCGCGGCGATCCGGGTGAGGGTGAGGGAGCGGTCGACCAGGTCGCGGTACCAGTCGGGGAGTTCGTTGCCCTCGTTGTGGAAGTAGAGGCTCATGACGTGGAAGCGGACGTCGAGTTCGCGGTGGCGTTCGACCTCCAGGATCCAGCGCGAGGTGATCCAGGCGAACGGGCAGACGGGGTCGAAGTGGAAGTCGACGCGGGTCGGGGCGTGGGGCTTCGTCATGGCTCGACACTAGCCAGTCAGTGGCCCCTGCCCGTGGGCCACTTATGTGCCGTTCGGCCGGGCCACTTCGTCGCTGAACGGCGTGGCCTGGTGGAACCAGAGCTGCCAGCCGCTCTCCGTGCGCCGCCACAGGGAGCTACGGTGGGCGCGGCGGCCGCCGCTGTCCGTGTCGAAGGTCAGGTGCACCAGGTCGTCGGCGAGCTGGACGCCCCGCAGGCGGGAGGTCGTGACGGGGGCGGTGCCGGGGTCCTTGGACGCCGTGAGGACCCGCACGATCGACGCACGGTCCCAGCACGCGCCCGAGGCGCCGAACTCGGTGAACTCCGGATGCAGGAGCGCCCCGAACAGCTCGGGCGATACGCGCACATCGGGGTCGAGGAGCCGCAGTTCGCTCTCGATGGCGGCTTCGACGGCGGGGGTACGGTCAGGCACGGGTCATCTCCTCCAGGCGAGTGACGGTGTTCCAGTTGCGGGAGGTGGCGATGAGGCCCTTGGTGAGGCGGGGCCGCGCCAGCACCTCTGCGAGTTTGGAGCGGCCGAGGCCGTCGGGGGCGTACAGGTAGAGGGCACGGTCGCCCAGCCTGAACTCCTCCGGCAGGTACGCCGGTTGTTCGACGGAGGCGAAGCGGTCCGGGTCGACGGGGCCGGAGAAGTACGTGACGTGCAGTTGCTTCGGCTCGAGGCCGGCGGCGGGGAACGGGCAGGCGTCCGCCACCGCCTTCAGGTAGGCGTGGTCGCGGACGAGGACGTCGACGCCGAAGCCGAAGTGCTCCTCGATCGCCGCGCGCACGTCCGCGGCCAGCGCGTCGTCGTCGCCGTCGTCGGCGGTGAAGACCGCGTTGCCGCTCTGCAGATACGTGCGCACGCCGCCGTGCCCGAGCCCTTCGAGGAGGATGCGCAGCTCCGCCATCGGCACTTTCTTGTGGCCGCTCACGTTGATGCCGCGCAGCAGCGCCGCGTAGGTCTTGATCGCCATGCGCACACGATATGCCGGACACGCACGGCGAAGCGGCCGCCGTGCCCCGTGGGGGTGGGCACGACGGCCGCGGCTCAGTGGGGCGGCGAGACTACTCGACGACCTTCAGGAGCTTGTTGGGCGTGCCCTCGCTCGGGTTGGAGATCTTGTCCGGGGTCGCGCCGTCGGTCAGCGCCTTGGCGACGTCCGCGGGCTTGGCGTCCGGGTGGGCGGCGACGTAGACGGCGGCGGCGCCGACGACGTGCGGGGTGGCCATCGACGTACCGGAGATCGTGTTGGTGGCGTCGTCACCGGTGTTCCAGGCGGACGTGATGTCCGAGCCCGGGGCGTAGATGTCCACGACGGAGCCGTAGTTGGAGAAGTCCGACTGCTCGTCGTCCTTGGTGGAGGAGGCGACCGTGATGGCGTCCTTCACGCGGGCCGGGGAGCCCTGGGAGGCGTCGGTCGACTCGTTGCCCGCGGCCACCGCGAAGGTGACGCCGGAGTCGATCGCCTTCTGGACGGCCGCGTCGAGCGCTTCATCCACACCGCCGCCGAGGCTCATGTTGGCGACCGAGGGGCCCTTGTGGTTCTTGGTGACCCAGTCGATGCCCGCGACGACCTGCTCGGTGGTGCCGGAGCCCTGGTCGTCCAGGACGCGGACGGCGACGATCTTCGCCTTCTTGGCGACGCCGTGGGCGTCACCGGCGATGGTGCCGGCGACGTGCGTGCCGTGGCCGTTGCCGTCGTCGGCGTTGTCGTCGTTGTCGACGGCGTCGAAGCCGGAGGTGGCGCGGCCGCCGAAGTCCTTGTGGCTGACGCGGACGCCGGTGTCGATGACGTACGCGGTGGCGCCCTCACCGGCGGCGTCGGGGTACGTGTACTTCTTGTCCGCGGCGGTGTCCGCCTGGTCGATGCGGTCCAGGCCCCACGACGGCGGGTTGTCCTGCGTGGCGTCGATGGTGAACTTCTTCGACTGGACGACCTTGCCGACGGTCGGGTCGGCGGCGAGGCGCTTGGCCTCGGTCTCGGTCAGGCCCTTGGCGGAGAAGCCGTTGATCGCGGAGGAGTAGTTGCGCTTCAGCTCGCCGCCGTACTCCTTGGCGAGGTCGGACTTGGCACCGTTGTCGACCTTCTCGTCGAGCATCACGATGTAGCTGCCGGCGACGGCGCCCTTGGCGTCGAGGCCGTACACCTTGCCCTCGGCGGGGGTGGCCGCGCCGGCGAAGGAGGTCGCGAAGACGGTGACACCGACCGCGGTGGCGGCGGTGGCTATCGCGGCGGTGAGCTTCATCGTGCGGGCACGCTTGTGAGTTGCCATGAAGAGGGGTCTCCTCAGTGCTGTGTGGGGGGATGTGGGGGGTTTTATTCAGCTGTCGCCCAAGGCGCTGCCGTGACAACAAGTTCGCTGCGACAGCCCTTGCGGCCCGGAAGATCTCCGGGTGTTGGGACGAAACACTGTCCGATTGACGCGCGCAGATCAATACCTTCATACAGCTGTGACTTGTTCAACAAGGTTCCGTAATAACAAACCGGCCCTGTAGTGGCGGAACGGACATCCCGGTCCACAATGACCCCAACTCGCGGTAACACTAGGCACTTTGCGCCCCATGCGTAACGCCGGGCGGGCTGGAGAGTCCAGCCCGCCCGGCGTCGGTGTCGCGTACGGGACTTAAGCCGCGGTGGCGACTTTCTGTTCCTCGAAGGAGTCGATGGTCCGCGTGAAGTCACGCGTGGAGAGGAGCAGCTTGTAGATGATGGCGAGTTCGAAGACCAGAAGGAGCGCCCCGGAGACGATCGTCACCGGCATCACCGCGTCGAAGAGCGGGCCGATCATGAAGACGCCCATCTGGAATTCGATTCCGCTCACCAGGTGCGCGCGAATACGGTGGCGCAGCAGGAAGGAGCGCACCCGCAGATAGGCGGGGAACTTCTGCCGGAACTCCTGGTGGAGGTCGATCACCTGGGCCTTGGGCTTCGGCGCGACCTCCGCCTCGGCGTCGGTGATCTCGTCGGACGGCTGCGGGGCATAGCCCACGGCCTCGCCCGCGGCCCGCTGCAGGTCCTGCTCGATGTCCGCCGAGGGGTTGTCCCGCAGCAGGTCCTCCATGAAGGCGAGCTCCGCCTCGTTCTGCGCGCGCCGCGCGGCCCGCACGCGCGCCTTGATCTGCTTGCGCATGGTGTGCCGGATCTTGAAGATCTCGAGCGAGTTGATGTAGCGCAGGGTGTCGAGCGCGACGACGCCGAGGGCGAGCCAGATGTAGAAGGTGTCGCCGGTGCGGTCGTACTGGCCCCACATCAGGGCCACACCGCACACCATCACGCGGATGCGGTCGAAGACGAAGTCCAGCCAGGCACCGAAGACGGAGCCCTGCCCGGTGAGCCGGGCCAGCTTGCCGTCCATGCAGTCGAAGATGAAGCTGAAGTGGTAGATGACCGCGCCGAGGGCGAGCCACTTCCAGTCGCCGAACGCGAAGCACGCCGCCGAGCCGAGGCCGAGGATGAACGCCCCCCAGGTGATCTGGTTGGGCGTGACGCGCGTCCGCATCGCGGTGAACCGCACGAGCGGCGTGGCGACCGGATCGACCAGCAACACGGTCCACCACGCGTCGCGCTTCTTCTCGGTGATGCGGCGCACCTCGGCGAGGGGCGGTATGTCTCGACGCATGGGGGATCAACTTCCTGGCGTTCGGCGAAAGTTCATCCCACGCTAGGAAGGAGTTCGGTCAAGGAACAAGATCTGAGGCGTGCAACCTTTGGCCGGGGGTAACAGTCAACCTTTCGGGACGAGTCAATGGCCCTTCCAGCATGATGGCGCGTTACCTGAGCGTTACCGAATGACCGCTCCGTTACCCAATCGCGTCACGGAGCGTTATGCATGCCCCCGGGGCAGGCCCTCAACTGCCCCAAGAGGCAACTTTCGGCTACGAACCCCTCAGCGCTTCGGCAGTTCGGCCTCGATGAGGTCCGCCGCCTGTTTCGTGCCGCCCTCCGCGGCCATCATCCCTTGGATCTCCTCGAGCCTACGGGCCACCTCGGGGTCGTCCACCAGCGCGAGGACGGCCTCACGCAGCGTCTCGGCGGTGGCCTCCTCCATCGGGAGGTGCCGGGCGACGCCGAGCCCCTGGAGCATGTCGGCGTTGCCGAACTGGTCCACGGCCTGCGGCACGGCCACCATCGGCGTCGCGGTGGCGAGCCCTTCCTGGCTGCCGCCCGCGCCGGCGTGCGTGATGAACGCGTCGGCCTTCTTGAGGATGGCGAGCTGCGGCACCCACGGGTGCACCTCCACGTTCCCGGGCAGCTCGCCGAGCTCGGCCGGGTCGACGTGCCGGCCGACCTGGAGCACCACGTGCCACCCGGGCAGGCCCCCGAAGGCCTCGGCGCACGCGCGGTAGAAGCCGGGCTGCTTGGTGAAGGCCGAGCCGAGCGAGACGAGCAGCACCTTCTCGGCCCCGGCGGGCCGCTCCCACTCCCCCTGCGCCGCCCGGTCGCCCTGACAGGCGCCGACGAACGTGTGCACGCTCTCGTCGACCCGGTCGGCGTGCGGCTGCAGCGCCTTCGGGATCAGTACGAGTGAGCGCGGCGGGCACCCGACGAAGGGGTCGGGGTGCTGCGTGATGCCGTTCTCCGCCAGCCAGGCGTGGAAGCGCGCGTAGTACGCCTTGCCGCGCTCGGTCTCCTTCAGCTCCGCGTACATCGGCTCGGCGACCTCCTCTTCGTAACCGTCCCAGGCGACGAGGTTCGGCGAGAGCGAGATCTCGGGCACGCCCCAGCGGCGGGCGAGGACGCGGGCCGGATAGGAGGTGATGTCGTGCAGGACGAGGTCGGGCTCATCGCCTTCGTAGGCGCGCGCCAGTTCGGGCAGGACGGTGATCGCGTCGGTGAGGAACGGTTCGATGTTGTCGATCAGCTCGGTGCCCCACGCCTCCGGGTCGGCGTCCGGGGACGGCAGCGTCGTGGTGTAGGGCCGCGGCTCGGCGCCGGTCTCGGCGACCTTCTCCACGAAGGCGTGCGGAACGGCGTACGTGACGCGGTGGCCGCGCGCGACCAGCTCACGGATCACTTCGAGGCTCGGGTTGACGTGCCCGTGGGCGGCGATGGAGAACATGGCGATGTGGGCGGGCCGGGATGAGGTCATGCCGGAACACTAAACGAGACGAGACGTCTCGTGCAACCCTGTGGCCGCTCTCCTCGCGCGCCTCCCTACTTCCTACGCAATCCCTTCCGCTCCACCCGCCGCCTCGTTGTAACGGAGCAGATAGTCGGCGAACTGCGCCAGGTCCGCCTCGCTCCACCCCGCGAGCCGCCCCCGGAAGGCGACCCGCCGCGCCTCGCCGACCTGCGCGAGCACCTCGTTGCCCTGCTCGGTGAGGTGCAGCACGTGTACCCGCTGATCGGCCGGGTCGGGCCGCCGCTCGACGAGCCCGGCCTTCTCCAGCGCCCCCACCTGCCTGCTGATCGTCGACTTGTCGAGCGTGTAATGCGCGGCCAGATCCGTGGCGCGGCAGCCGCCCTGGTGCTCGAGGTGACTGAGCAGGGTGAAGGACACGAGCGAGAGCTCGGGGTGCATGCGTGCGGCGGTGGCGCGCGCCCGCCGGGCGAACGCGGTCATCTCCCGCTGGATGACCTCGATGGACGCGTCCCGGACTCCGGGCTCGTCCCCGTCTCGATCGGTCACGATTTCTCCCTCTCCACGAATGGTTGTAGAGTACAACATCGTAAAGAGTTGTATATACCAACTACCTGCTCGGCCGACGCCGCCGACCAACCCCCGGAGCCCTCCCATGTCCGCCACCGCGGAACCCTCCCCCCGCCTGCGCGACGCCCTGCGCCACGTACTCCTCCACCTCGTCACGCCGCTGTTGATGTGCCTCGGCATGGGCCTGGCGTACATGGGCGCGTTCGTGACGCCCGAGCCGAACGACATGCCGGTCGCCGTCGTCGGGTCGGGTCAGCAGACCCAGGTCCTGGCGCAGCACATCAAGGACAAGGCGGGCGACGCTCTGGACGTGCGCACGCTCGCCGACCGCGAGCAGGCGGTCGACGCGCTCAAGTCCCTCGACATCGCGGGCGCCTACGTTCCCGACGCGAAGTCGCCCGAGCTGATCGTGGCCACCGCCGGATCCGACATGAGCGCCACGGCGGCCCAGAAGCTCTTCACGCCCGTCGCCGCGCGGCAGGGCCTGCCGCTGAAGGTCACCGACGTGGCGCCGCCCGTCGAGGACGACCCCACGGGCCAGGGCCTCTTCTTCCTGCTCGTCGCCGTGAGCATCGGCTCGTACGCCTCGGTCGCCGTGCTCGGCGCGGCGGGCGCCGGTCTGCGGATGCGGGCCAGGGCGGGCCTCGTCGTGGGCGTCTCCTTCGCCGTGAGCCTGATCGGCGCGGCGCTCGCCGGCCCGATCTTCCACCTGGTGCACCAGGGCCTGTGGGGCGTGTGGGCGATGGCCTGGCTGTACGCGGCAGGGATCCTCTTCATCGGCATCGGACTGCACACGTTCCTGAAGCGCTGGACGACGCTGGCGATGATGGTGCTCTTCGTGATGCTCAACTTCACGACGTCCGGCGGTTTGTTCAGGCCCGAGCTGCAGAACGGCTTCTTCGGCTCCCTGCACGCGTTCTGGAACGGCGCGGGCTTCGTCGAGGGCATCCGCAGCCACCTGTACTTCGGCGGCCACGGGCTTGGACAGCACGTGTGGACGCTGGCCGGCTGGCTGGTGCTCGGCCTGCTGACCGTCGGCGTCGCAGCCCTCTGCGAGCGAAGCCGACGGCCGGCGGCGACCCCCGCCGCCGCCGAGGCGCAGGAGGAGGAGATGGAGGAGTCGGTCGCGGTCTGACTCAGCGGCGGGCCGGCTGCTGACCGCGCGGGCAGGTGTAGTCCTCGGACGGCAGCTCGCCGGTCAGCAGATAGTCGTTGACCGCCTTGTCGGCGCAGGCGTTGGCGTAGCCGACGAACACGGCGTGGGTACGCACCGGGACGGTCACCAGCCTGGAACCGCGCATCGCCTTGTGCATGCCGAGACCCTGCTCGTACGTGGTGCGGGTGTCCCCCGTGGCCTGGATCTGGAGGGCCGGCAGATCGCTGGAGATCCTGGTGCTCGGCTCGTTCGGCTTCGCCTTCCACCAGCCGCACGGCATCGGCGCGTTGTGGAAGGGCCCGAACACCGGCTGCTTCGGCCGGGCCTCCTCGATGGCCTTCCGGTACCACTCGGCGTGACCCGGCGCGGTGGTGTCCGCACACAGGACGGCGAGGGTGGAGGCGTAGTCCCTTCCCGTCCCCGTCTCGTCCGGGCCCGTGCGGAACATGGCGGCGAGGAGTCCCGAGAGCCGCTCCGACGGCTCGGCGGGACGTCCCGCCGCGGCGTCGACGAGCAGCCGCAGCGTGCGCGCGTACTCGGCGTTGTCGACGTCGTCCGTACCGAGGAAGTAGAGGACGAACGGCAGCGTCTCGTGGTCGAGCCGGTCGCCGCCGACCTCGATCGGCCGCTGCGCCGCCCCGCGGACCAGCCCCTCGACGGTGGCCCGCACGGCGGCGGGCGTCTTCCCCAGGTGGTACTCGCCGTCGCGCGCCGCGGCCCAGCGCGCCAGGTCGTCGAGGGCCTTCTCGTTGGCCGGGCCCATGGCCTGGAACATCTTGAGGCCGTAGTCGCGGGGGTTCATGGCGCTGTCGAGGACGAGCCTGTCCACCTTGTCGGGGAACATCTGCGCGTAGACCGCGCCGAGGTAGGTGCCGTAGGACTGGCCGAACCAGGACGTCCTGCGCTCGCCGAGCGCGCCGCGTACGACGTCCACGTCCCGCGCGATGTTGCGGGTCGAGTAGTGGGCCAGCCGGTCGCCGTACTTCCTGTCGCACTTGCGCGCGTCGTCGGCCGACTTCTCCGCCACCCGGTCGAACGACGCCCGGTCGAAGCCCGCGCCGCGGAACCAGGAGAGGCTGTCGAGGCCGCAGTCGAGCGCCGAACTCTCGCCGAGGCCGCGGGTGTCCATCCCGATGACGTCGTACGCGGCCGCCACGCGCGCAGTCATCTTGGCCCGCAGCTGTGCGGGCATCCCGAGCCCGTGGCCGCCGGGTCCGCCCGGGTTGGTCTGGAGGATGCCGCGTCGCTCGCGGTCCGACCCGGTGGCCTTCATGCGCGAGACCGTGAGGGAGAGGGTGGGGCCCTTCGGCGCGGCGTAGTCGAGCGGAACGGTGACCTTCGCGCACCGCGTGCCGGTCCTGTTCAGCTCGGGGTCCTTGCAAGGGCCCCAGTGGAGGCGCTGCTGATAGAAGCGGTCGAGTCCCTTCAGGGCGGTGGTGTACGCGGCGGTGTCGGACGACGCGTTCGTTTTCACCTTCGCGTGCGTCGTCGTCACCGTCGCCGTCGTCGTCGCCTTCGTCGTCGCCTTCGTCGTCGGGGAGTCGGCCACGCTCGACGCGCAGGCCGTGCCCGCGGCGGCCAGGGCGAGGGTGGCGGCGACGGCGGACAGGGTGGTGCGGGGTGCGGTGTTCATATGCGTCCTTGCTGTTCTTGCCGTGCGAAAGGGGCCGAGGTGGTCGCGTACTGCTGCTGGTGCACGGAGTGGTGGTGCTGCTGCTCGGGCGTCCGGCGTGACCTGCGGGGCCACCACAGTCCGCGGCCGAGGATCGCGGCCAGCGCGGGCACCAGGACGAGGGAGAGCACGAGCGAGGAGAGGATGATGCCGAGGCCCGTGGCGAAGCCGATCTCCTGCGTGGCGGGGCTCGCGGCGAGGCTGGCGAAGGACCCGGCGAGCACGATTCCGGCCGTGGCGATGGCGGGCGCGGTGTGCCGCACCGCCTCGGCCACCGCGTGCCGGGCCGTTACCGGCTTCTCCATCTCCTCCCTGATCCGGTCGGTGATCAGGATGTTGTAATCGGTGCCGAGGGCGACGACGAAGAGGAACAGCACGAGGGGCAGGGTGAACGACACGCCGGGCCGGTCGAGCCCGTGCTGGAAGAGCAGGGTGCTCGCGCCGAGCGTGGCCACGAACCCGAGCCCCACGGCGATCATCAGGACGATCGGCGCGAGCAGGGAGCGCAGCAGCAGGAAGAGGATGACGGCGATCAGCAGGGCGGCGACCGGGAACACCAGGCGCAGGTCCTTCTCCACGGCCGTCGCGATGTCGGCGAAGACGGCCGCCGTCCCCGTGACGTACGCCTTGGTGCCCTCGGGGGCCGTGCGCGCCGCCGTCTCCCTGACCGGCCCCGAGACCAGGTCGCGGGCCTTCTGCGTGTCGGACTCGACGCTCAGGAAGAGGTCGACCCGCGCGGCCGTGCGGTCCTTGCTCAGGACCGGCCTGCCGACTTCGCCGACGCCCTCGGCCTTGGCGAGGGACCGGGTCATGCCGCTGAGTGAACTCGCCTCGATGGCGGTGCCGTTGGTGCTCCGTACGTAGACGCTGTGCGGGTCGGAGACTCCGGCGGGGAGGCTGCGGGAGATCTGTTCGGCGGTCCTCACGGCGGCGGTCTCGTGCAGGCCCTGCTGGTCGTAGCTCATCTTGATGCCGACCGCTCCGGCGCCGAGCGCGCCGAGCAGCACCAGGCTGCCGAGGGCGTACCGCAGCGGGCGGCTGCTCACCGCGTGGCCCAGTCGGGCGGCGATCCCGTCGGTGCGCTCCTTCTTCCAGGCGCGGGCGGGCCAGAACATGCGGCGTCCGAACAGGGCGAGGAGAGCGGGCATGAGGGTGAGGCTCGCGAGGAGCATCACGAGTACGGAGATCGCGATCGCGGGCCCGAGGACCCGGAACTGGCCGAAGCTCGCGAGGCCCAGCGTCGCGAAGGCCGCCACGATGGTGAGGGCCGCGGACGTGATCGCGCCGCCCACCCGACCGGTCGTCTCGGCCGCGGCGTCCCGGGCGTTCTGCTCGGGCCGGTTCCGCAGCTGCTCCCGGAACCGGAACATCAGGAAAAGGAAATAGTCGATGCCGATTCCCAGGAGTACGACACCGATCAGGGAGGGCGTGGACGCGTCGAGGTCGATGCCGAAGAGCTTCGCCGCGCCGACCACGGCCCCCGAGGCGACACCGCCGATCAGGGCCACCGCGATCAGCGGCACGATCGCGGCCGCCACGCTGCGGAACACCAGCACGTTCAGGAGGACGATGAGGCCCATCGTCAGGCCGGAGACGACTTTCCCGGTGGTTTCCTCGGCGTCCGCGTTGTCCACGACCGAGGCGATTCCGCCGGTGAATCCGACGCGCAGGTCCGCCTTCGCGAATGCGTCCTCCGCGTGGTCGCGGAATTCCTTGTAGACGTCCTGCAACCCGGGGTCGTTCGGATTTCCGTCGAGTGACACCGTGAGGAGCCGGAAACTCCTGTCCGGTGCGACGGCACCCGGCGACACCCGCGGCGTCTGGGAGTGGTCCTTCATCAGAGGCTCGGGCTTCGGTCCGACGACCCGTTCCCGGCCCAGGTCGGCCGTCGCGCCGGCGATGTGCCGCTGGTCGGCGGAGGTGAGTTTCCCGCCGTCGTCCCTGGCGACCAGCACGGTCAGCGCGTTGGGGTCGGGCTTGCTGCCGAAGTCCTCCTCCGCGATGCGCAGCGCCACGGCCGAGTCGTACTTCTTGGGCAGGAAGTCGCCGGCCTGGGAGTCGGTGACGTCGTACATCATGGCGCCGCCCACGAACGAGAGCGCCGTCCCGAGAACGGTCCATAGGACGACCGTCATCCATCGATGCCGGGTGGAGAAGGAGGTCAGCTTGCGGATCATGCCAAAAGGTCATCACGCGGGGCCTCTTGAGCACGTCGGCCGTCGGAAGGGGACGCACCCGGGACCCGGGTCCGGCGTTCCGCCGCACCCAGTACCGGAGTACTGGGCACAAGAACCGCCCCCGCGCCGATCCGCCGCCCGCCGGACCGGGATGTAATGGTGCGGAAAAGAGACGACCCGGACCGGCCGGATCGATGAGTTCATGTGCGGAGGCGCCCGGATGGGACGCGACTTCTTCCCTCCGGTACCGCCCGTGGAGAGCGCACGGCCGACGCCGGGCGACGTGGTGGTCGCCGTCGTCGCGGTGACGCTCGACGTACTGGCCCATATCGCCCCCGGCGAGGAGGGCCCGAGCGCACGCGTCACGGTTGTGGGCGTCCTGCTGATCTGCGTCGCCGTGGTCCCGCTGCTCTTCCGGCGCCATCGCCCGCTGCCCGTGCTCGGCGCGGTCCTCGCCGTACAGATGGCCGTCAACCTGAGCCTCGTCGTGGACCCGGGCGAGCCGACGTCGAACAGCTATGGCGGCGCGGTCGCGGTGGCCCTCTACACCGTCGCGCGGTACAGCGACCGTCGGGCCGTGGCCCTCTCCGTCGTCGCCACCGCGCCCGTGCAGATCGTGCGGTACGTGAACAACGAACTGCCCTTGGCGATGGGCATCGTCGACGTACTGGTCACGCCCTGCCTCCTCGTCGCCATAGCCCTGGCCGTGCGGCAGTGGAAGCGGCAGCTGGACATCAACCGGAAGCTGCTCGCCGACCGGGCGGTGACCGAGGAGCGGCGCCGCATCGCGCGGGAGCTCCACGACATCGTCGCCCACCACGTCACCACCATGTACCTGATGTCCGGCGGGGCCAGGTCGACCATGGACCGCGATCCGGAGACGGCCCGCGAGGCGCTGGTGACGCTGGAGGAGTCGGGCCGCACGGCCCTGCACGAGATGCGGCAGCTCCTCGGTGTCCTGCGCAGCGCCGAGGGCCCGGAGGAGACGCCGTCGGAGCCGCAGCCCGGGGTGAACGACATCGAGCGGCTCGTCGCCGACTCGGTCGCGGCGGGTCTGCCGGTCGAACTGCACGTCACCGGGCGGCCCCGGCCGCTGCCGATGACCGTCGGCCTCACGCTCTACCGCATTGTCCAGGAGGCGCTGACCAACACCCGCAAGCACGCGGGGCCCGCCCGCGCGACGGTGCGGATCGGCTACCTCCCGGACCGGGTCACCGTCGAGGTCACCGACGACGGCGCCGTCGGCGGGAACCGGGGCACGAACCGAACCGGCGGCGGATACGGTCTCCTCGGCATGCGGGAACGCGTCGCCCTGCACGACGGCTCCCTGCACGTCGGCACCCGTGCGGAGGGCGGCTTCGCGGTGACCGCGGAAGTTCCGCTGCCCGCGGACACGTACGACGAGCACGTGAAGCACGTAAAGCACGAGACGGATGAGACGGACGAGACGGACGAGATGGCCGACGCGAAGAGCGCGAAGAACCAGAAGAACGAGAAGGACGGGACGACCCGATGACCTCTGCCAGCACGCCCGAGCCCGCTCCCGAGCAGGGCGGCGAGGCCGGCCGGATCACCGTGCTCATCGCGGACGACCAGCCCCTCGTACGCCGTGGTCTGTCCCTGATCCTGCGCTCGGACCCCGCCATCGAGGTCATCGGCGAGGTGGACGACGGCGAGCAGGCCGTCGCGGCGGCCCACGAACTCCGCCCGGACGTCGTCCTGATGGACATCCGCATGCCGGTGCTCGACGGGGTCAGGGCCACCGAGCGCCTGAGCGCCGAGCTGCCCCGGTGCCGGGTCCTCGCGCTCAGCACCTTCGACATGGACGAGCACGTGGTCGGTGCCCTGCGGGCGGGCGCGTCGGGGTTCCTGCCCAAGGACGTCTCCCCGGAGGAGCTGGTGGCCGCGCTGCGCACCGTCCACCGCGGCGAGGCCGTCGTCGCCCCGCGGCTGCTCACCCGGCTGCTCGCCACGTTCGTGGCCCCGGCCCCGGTGCCGGCCCCGCCCGGCGCGGACCTCTCCGGGCTCACGCCGCGCGAGGTGGAGGTGCTGCGTCTGATCGCCGCGGGCCTCGACAACGCCGAGATCGCAGAGCGGATGGCGATCGGCGTCCAGACCGTGAAGAACCACGCCACCGGCATCTTCGCCAAGCTCGGCGTCCGCGACCGCGCGCAGGCGGTCATCGCGGCGTACGAGTCGGGTCTCGTGCGGGCGGGACGGTCCGGCGCGGGTCTGTAGCAGACCCCCGGCGCCGCGGCACCGCTAGCGCTGGTACCGCGCCAGCACCAGGTTCCCGTCCTTCACCAGGCGCTTCTTCAGCTCGTCGAGGTCGATCGCCCCGCTGTAGTACTCCTGGAGCGCCGGGGTCGCGACCTTGTCCTTCCACTCGGGGTAGCCGCGCACGGACTGGGCGGGTGCCGGGCGCAGGTTCTCGGAGAGGGCCGTGCCCGCGGACCAGCCGTTCTTCTCCGTGCGCAGGGCGGGGTCCTTGAGCGCTTCCTCGCCGGTCGGCAGCATCCAGTCGCCACGCGCGAGCTTCACCATGTTGTCGGGCCGGAGGAAGAAGTCGATGAATTCCGCCGCCTCCTTCTTGTGGGCGCTGTCCTCGGAGACGGACAGGGTCTGCGGGCTGACGCCCTGCGCGAGCCCTTCCTCGCCTGCCGGTGCGGGCAACACCTGCCACTCGAAGTCCTTCGGCGCCTGCTGGACGATCTGCTGGCGGTACGAGAAGCCGAGCGGGACCATCGCGTACTTGCCGCCGAAGAAGCCGGGCAGGGTGTCGGAGCCGCCCATGCCGAGGGTCGTGCTCGATGCGCTCTTGTCGACGTTGACCTGGTCGTGGACCGTGCGCGGCATGACCTGGTCGGGCGCGTCGAAGCGGACGTCGACCTTGCCGTCCGCGCCCCGGTGGAACATCTTCCCGCCGGTCGACAGGGAGAGGTTGAGCGTGGCGGAGACCGGCTCCTTCAGCGGCCAGGCCGCTCCGTACTTCCCGTCCGTGCCGTCGCCGAGCTGCTTGGTGATCTTCCGGAACTCGGGCCAGCTCCACGGCTTCCCGGGCGTCGGAACGCGCACTCCGGACTTCTTCAGCCACTTCGCGTTGGCGATCAGGACGCGCGGTTCTTGCAGGAACGGCACTCCGTAGACCTTGCCGTCGAAGGTCGCCGTCTCCCAGCTGCGCTTGGGGATGTCCGCCTTGAGGCGCTCGGGGAGCAGGTCGCCGATGTCCGCGAGATACCCGCCGTACGCGAAGTCGGCGAGGTCGTCCGACGCGTCGTGGATGATGTCCGGCGCCTCGCCGCCCTCGAAGGAGGTGAGCAGCTGGTCGTGGACGCTGTCCCAACTGCCCTGGATGTACTCGACCTTGACGTCGGGGTGGGTGGCGTTCCACTCCTCGACGAGCGCCTTGTTGGCGTCGACGGACTCCTTCTGCCAGGCCAGGGACTGGAACTGGAGGGTGATCTTCCCGTCGTCGTCCCCCGAGTCGCCGCTGCATCCGGAGAGCAGCAGCGCGAGTGCGGCCACGGCGGCGGACAGGCGCGATGCCGTGCGGGGTGCCATGCGGGGTGCCGTGCGCATCAGGCCTTCACCGCCCCCGCCAGCATGCCGCCGGTGATCCGCTTCTGGATGATCGCGAAGATGACGAGCGAGGGGATGGTCGCGAGGAACGCCGCCGCCGCGAGCGGGCCGAGATCGGCGACGCCCTCCGTACCGATGAAGCGGTTGAGGATGACCGGCAACGTCTGCTTCTCCGGGGCCTTGAGCAGGACGAGCGCGAAGAAGAACTCATTCCATGCGGTGATGAAGGCGAACATCGCGGTGGCGACGATGCCGGGGGCGAGCAGCGGCGCGACGACCGAGACGAAGGTGCGCACCTTGCTCGCGCCGTCCACCGCGGCGGCCTCCTCCAGCTCGGTGGGGACCGCGCGGACGTACCCGACGAGCATCCACAGCGCGAACGGCAGCGACCACACCACGTAGACCATGATCAGGCCGACGAGCGAGTTGATCAGGTGCAGGTTCTTCAGGATCAGGAACAGCGGGATGATGATCAGGACGAACGGGAACGCCTGGCTGATGACCACCCAGCCCGTGGCGGCCTTCGCGACGCGGTTGCGGTGCCTGGCCATGACGTACGCCATGGGTGTCGCGATGACGACCGCGATCAGGGCCGCGCTGAGCGCCGCGATCAGGGAGTTGCCCGCGGCCCGCAGGAGCGGCTGCTCGTCGAAGGCCTGGCGGAAGTTCTCCAGGGTCGGGTCCTTGGGGATCCAGGTGGGGTGCAGGCTGCCCAGCTCCCGAGCGGGCTTGAAGGCCGTGGAGATCAGCCAGAGGAACGGGAAGGCGAGGAAGACCAGGTAGGCGGCGAGTGCCACGTACTGTGCGGCGCGCGCCGGCTTCGTCGTGCGCATCATGCCTCGTCGCCTCCCTTCAGTCGGCCCACGAGGTGGACGGCGAGGATGACGGAGATCACCGCGACCATCACGCAGCCCATGGCCGCCGCGTAGCCGAACTGGCCGTAGCGGAACGCTTCTTCGTAGGCGAACAGCATGGGGAGGCGGGTGCGGCCGCCGGGGCCGCCCTGCGTGAGGACGTAGACCAGGGCGAACGAGTTGAAGTTCCAGATGAAGTTCAGCGCCGTGATGGCGAGGGCGATCGGTTTGATCGCCGGCCAGGTGACGGTGCGGAAGCGGCGCCAGGCGCCCGCGCCGTCCACCGCGGCGGCCTCGTGCAGTTCGCGCGGGGTGTTCTGCAGTCCGGCGAGCAGCGCGACGGTGGTCTGCGGCAGGCCGGCCCAGACGCCGACGACGATGACGGCGAAGAGCGCGGTGGCCGTGCCGGTCAGCCAGTCCTTGCCGTCCCCGAGGCCGAGGGTGGAGAGCGTTTCGTTGAGCACGCCCGCGTCCGGGTGGTAGACGAGCCGCCACATGATGCCGACGACGACCTCGGGCATCGCCCACGGGATGATCGCCAGCGCCCGTGCGAGCCAGCGCATCCGCAGCGGCTGGTTGAGCAGGAGGGCGAGGCCGAGCGCGAGGAAGAACTGCGGCACGGTGACGCCGAACGCCCAGAGCAGGCCGATACGGAACGAGTCCCAGAACAGCGTGTCGTGCAGCAGGTCCTGGAAGTTGAGGGCGCCGACCCACTGGGTGGGTTCGGTGCGGCCCGACTGGGAGTCGGTGAAGGCCAGCGCGATGCCGTAGAGGAGCGGGCCGACGCTGAGGACGAGGATCGGGATGAGGGCGGGCAGCACGAGGAACCACGCGCCGTGGTCCGCGACTCCGCGTCCCGGCTTCCCTCTCGCTGACCGCTTCGTCGCGGTCGCCAATGTCACGGGATCGGCTCCTTCGGGCGGCTCGTGCGGGTCCGGCCGCCCCGGCGGCCTCCGTCATCGTGCTGATGTGACCTTGTTACGTCAAGCAGCTGCGCGCCCTCGCACACCGGTTGGCCTGTGCGAATGCGAGACTGTCCGGCGAACGGGGCAACAGGTGCGGGAGGCACGGGATGGACGAGGCGCGGGCACGGGACGTACTGGACGCGGCGGATCTGCCGGTTCCGGCGGGCGGGGCCCGGCTGCTCGCGCTCGGCGAGAACGCGGTGTTCGCCGCCGGCGAGCTGGTCGTCAAGGTCGGCCGCGCCGCCCCCGAGCTCCTCGCCAGGGCGCGGCGCGAGACGGCCGTCGCCCGCTGGCTGGAGCAGGCGGGCGTCCCCGCCGTGCGGGCCGCCGAGCCCGAGGCGCGGCTGCTGGACGGCCATCCGGTGACGCTCTGGCACCGGCTGCCGGAGGCGGTGCGCCCCGCGGAGCCGCGCGACCTCGCCGCGTTGATCCGTCGCGTGCACGATCTGGAATCCCCCTCCTTCGACCTCCCCCGCCGTGAACTGCTCGGTGGCGTGGAGCGGTGGCTGCGGCTCGCGGGTGACGCGGTCGATCCGGCCGACGCGGACTATCTGCGCGAGCGCAGGGACGGGTTCGCGGCGGCCGCGGCGGCGCTGACGCCCCGTCTCGCGCCGGGGCCGATCCACGGGGACGCGCTGCCCCGCAACGTCCTGGTCGGTCCGGACGGTCCTGTGCTCGTGGACCTGGAGACCTTCTCCTTCGATCTGCGGGAGCACGACCTGGTCGTGATGGCGCTCTCCCGCGACCGGTACGGGTTGGCGCCCGAGGCGTACGACGGGTTCGTGTCGACGTACGGCTGGGACGTGCGGGAGTGGGAGGGGTGCGCCGTGCTGCGGGGCGCGCGGGAGACGGCCAGCTGCGCGTGGGTCGCGCAGCACGCGCCGTCCAACCCGAAGGCTCTCGTCGAGTTCCGCAGGCGGGTGGCGTCGCTCAGGGACGGGGACGCGGAAGTCCGCTGGTACCCCTTCTGAGCAGCTGCCCGCACCCCTTCCGAGCGGCCTTGCCCGCCCCCCAGGGTCGCCCGCCGAGCGGTCAGCCCTCCGCGCGGAGGGGCCACACCCCGTCCACGACCGCGTCCGCGTTGCCCTTCTTGCGCAGGAAGTTCTGGAAGTCCGCCGCCCATTGCGCGTACCACTCGATCTGGCTGCGGTGCAGGTCCGCGGGGCCGAGGGACGCGACCTTCGGGTGGCGGTCGGCTATCGCGCAGGCGAGGCGGGCGGCGGCCTGGGCATCGGCCGCGGCGTCGTGCGCGGACTCCAGCCGCACCCCGTACTCCGTGCAGACCGCCTCGAGGTTCCGCTTGCCCCTGCGGTAACGGTCGACGGAGCGGTCGATCGTGTACGGGTCGATCACCGGGCCGGGAGCGATGCCGCCGAGCCGGTCGCGCAGGGACCGCAGGCCGTGCCTGCGGAGCTCCGCGGAGAGCAGGCTCAGGTCGAAGACCGCGTTGTACGCGACGACCGGGACGCCCGACAGCCAGTACGACGTGAGGACGTCGGCGAGCGCGTCCGCGACCTCGGCGGCGGGCCTGCCCTCGGCAGCCGCCCGTTCGTCGGTGATGCCGTGCACGGCCACCGCGTCCGCCGGGATCGGAACTCCCGGGTCCGCGAGCCAGGTGCGGCGACCCAGCGTCTCGCCTGCCTTGACCTCGATGACCGCGCCGGTGACGATGCGCGCCTCGTTCGGATCCGTCCCTGTCGTCTCCAGGTCGAAACCGATCAGCAGCTCCTGGTGCCAGCCCATGGCCGCCCCCTTCTTCGTGGTGCTTTCCCCCAGTGACCACCACGATCCCATGCGCCACTGACAATCCGAGGGGCGCATTCCACTTCGCCGTCCTCGCCGATGGCCCGCCGCCTCAGGAGACCGGGCGCGAGTCCGCCCAGGCCACCTCGAACTCTTCGCGGTATGTGGCGAAAAGACCGCCCTCGCCCGGATCGCCCGACTTGACCACCCGGCTGCCGCCCCGCAGCACGAGCACCGGCGCCTCCATCCCGCGGGTCCTGCGCAGATACGACTGGACGACACCGATGCCGTCCGCCCCGTCCCCGTCGACCAGGTAGGCGGTGAAGCGCGGCGTCTCGTCGAACACCTGGATCGCGAAGGCGCCCGGGTCCTTGAGCCGCGCCCTGACCCGGCGCATGTGCAGGATGTTCATCTCGACGGACCGGCTCAACTCACCCTTCTTTATCCCCAGTTCGCGCTCCCGGCGCTTCACGGCGCTGCTGGCCGGGTTGAGGAAGAGCAGCCGCGTCCGGCACCCGGACTCGGCGAGCCTGACCAGGCGCCGCCCGGAGAAGTTCTGCACGAGGAGGTTGAGCCCTATCCCGATGGCGTCGAGCCGGCGGGCGCCGCCGAACATGTCCTCCGCGGGGAACCGGCGCAGGAGCCGCACCCGGTCCGAGTGCACCGCCACCACGTCCGCGTACCGGTCGCCGACCAGGTCCTCGACGGCGTCGACGGGCAGGCGCCGCGCTGAGGGCGTGTCCGTGCCCGAGCCCAGTATGTCCAGGAGACGGGCGGAGGCGCGCTCGGCCTGGGCGAGGACCGTCTCGGAGAGGGCGCGGTTGCGGGAGACGACGTTCCGGGTGACCTCCAGCTCGTCGAGGGCTAGCTCGACGTCGCGCCGGTCGTCGAAGTACGGCTCGAAGCACGGCCAGTGCTGCACCATCAGCTCGCGCAGCTGCGGCAGCGTCAGGAAGCTGAGGACGTTGTCGTCGGCGGGATCGAGCAGATAGCCCTTGCGGCGGCTCACCTCGCGCACGGCGACGGCCCGCTGCACCCACTCCTGCCCGGCCGGGCCCGCCGCGGCGACGACCCAGTCGTCGGCGTGGACGGGTTCGTAGACGGGACGCAGAACAGCGGCCACGACCGCGCGCAGCCGCTGCTCCACCAGGTTCAGCCAGATGTAGGCCCGTCCCGCGCGTTGCGCGCGCGTACGGACCTCGCGCCAGGCGTCGGCGTCCCAGTCCAGTTCCGGTCCGATCTGAGATCCCATCTCCATCGGCCGAGCCAGGGACACCGCTCCAGGGGGTACGTCCGCGGAGCTCCCCTCGTGACCCTCGTCACCAGGGGGCAGCTCCCGCCCGCCCGAGCTCACCCGCGCACCGCCTTCCGCTCCCGCGAACACTCCCCCGGTCAACGATCAAGGAAGGGTACTCCGGGAGCGGCGGGCGGTGCAGCCCGATGGCCCGGGCAGTTTCTCAACCGCCCAGCGGCGGCTGGCCGTTCTGGTTGGCGAGTTCCTGCGGAGTGAGCGGGCTCATAGCGGTGACGTCACGCGCGGCCAGCGAGAAGCCCTGCCAGTGGACCGGCATCGGCTGCTGGTCCTCGTCACGCGCGATGTGGTGGAAGCCGACGTGGACCCAGGTGACCGGGTGGTCCATGGCCTGGCCGTTCACCCACTTGTCGACGCTGTCCGGGGTGCCGGTGGGGCAGCCCGGGTTGTTGCTCGCGTACTGCTCGCACTTCTTGTACTGGGTGAAGTACACGTCGTGCTTGGTGAACTCGCGTCCCGCGTGCTTGGTGCTGGGGCCGGGCACGATCTCGTACGAGCGCGGGTGGCCGTCCTTGTTCTTGCCGGTGTTGCTGACCACACGCCACCAGCGCATGTCCTTGCGGTCACCGGCGAGCTCCTTGGTGACCTTGGTGCGGGTGGTCTTCGTGGTGGGGCTGCCGTCGCCGGTGGGCGGGGTGACCTTGGAGTCGTACTGCTCGACCTTGGCCTTCGGGGAACCGTCCAGGCCGAAGTTGAGGCGCCAGAAGACGTTGTGGGCGTGGCTCTCGGCCTTGGCCTGGTCGCCCTTGCCGATCGGCCAGCCGCGGCTGTCGCCGCCGTCGTAGTCGTACGGCGAGAGGCTGCCGGTGGCGCCGACGTTGGAGGTGATGGTGCCGTCCGAGGAGAAGCGCCACTCCGTTATGTACTCGTACCAAGAGGCCTTGTTCACCGTGTACACGAGCAGGTCCTTGCCCTGGCCCGTGTAGGTCTTGCCGGTGCCGCCGGTGCTCGCGTCGTCGTTGAGGCGGTACGCGTGCCCACGCGCGCGCGTGGTGGCGCACAGGCCCTTCACGTCGCCGCGGTGCGGGACCTTGACGGTCTTGATGGTGCCGCCGGGGCACTCGCCGGGGTTGAGGTTCTGCAGGGCCTGGCCGAAGTCGGTGCCGGTGACGTCGTCGTACTCGGCCTGGCCGTCGTCGTAGGGGACGTGGACCTGGGCGAGCCGGGCGCTGGTGAGGACCGGGATCGGCTTCGCCTCGCCCTTCGGCTGGTAGCTGATCTTGTCGAGGATCAGGCCGGAGAGCGTGTTGTAGTGCCAGCACATGCGCCAGGTCGTGCCGCCGTCGACGGTCTGCTCGATCTTGTACGCGTCGCTGCAGTCGGCCGCGGCCGCGGCCGGTGCCTGCGGGGCCGCGGATGCGGGTCCGGCGACGGTGACGGCGCCGCCGACGAGCGCGGAGACCGCGAGGGCCATCGTGGCCCTCTTTCGGGCGCGCGAAAGTCTGTTGACGTGCATGGTGAAGTGGACTCCCTCGTCCGAGGAGAAGGTGGCGTGTGGTGTCGTGAGCGGGTGGCCGGAATCAGCCGAGGCGGCCCACCGTGCGGGTGCTCAGGTCGACGACGAGGGCCCTGGTGTCGATCCACGGACCGCTCTTGACCTTGGTGACGACCTGCAGGCACCGGTTCTTGCCGCACTCGCCGAGGCTGGACGGCACGCGCTTCACCGTCTCCTTGCGGAAGACCATGCCGCTCAGCTGCAGCTGGTCGGGGCTGGTGAGCGCCTTGCCCGTGGCGTGCTTGAAGTCCTTCTTCAGGCCGTTGCCGAGCGGGTCGGCGATCAGCAGCCTGGCGCCCTCGGCCAGCTCTTCCTGGCTGGGCGGCGGCTGCACGTTCCTGGTGGTGACCGTGTCGGCCACCTTGCCGGTCTCCAGGTTGACCGTCTTCGTGATGACGGTGTCCTTTTTGTAGTCGTAGTACACGACTTCGGCGCTGCGCGGTGCGTCGCCGCCGTTCGGGTCCGGCTCGCTGAGGTTGGTGGACAGCAGCTGCGGTCCGCGGTCCCCCTCGACGTCCCGGGCGCTGGAGCGCATCTGGCCCGACACCGAGGCCTTCTCGGCCCGCTCGATCTCTTCGTCGGTCAGCGGATCGCTGCCGACTCCCTTCGCGCCTTCCTCGGGCGCCGCTTCCACGACGCCGTCCTTCGCCACGGCGTCCTGCTCCGCCGCCGCCGCGTTGGCCTGGCGGTCCCCCGACCCGCCCGCCTCGGACCCCGACAGATTGACGCCCACCAGCACTGCTGCCGCGGCGACCGCGACCGTCGTGCCGGCCACCACCTTCCCCAGGTGGCGTCTGACTATCTCTCGCACTACTCCCCCTACTCCCCTGGCGCCCCATTCATGGGCATGCCGAGTATGTGGTCAGACGGTTAGACGGGTACAACTCCTGGGTGGTTGCCCCACTTTTGGGCACACTCTGGCCGAAGTGGCCCCAAGTCGAGGGGGCGTGAGTGGAAGAGTCGTATACATGCAGGTCTGGCCTGGGCAGGCGTATCCCTTAGGTGCCACGTACGACGGAGCGGGCACGAATTTCGCGGTCTTCTCCGAGGCCGCAGAGCGAGTGGAGCTGTGTCTGCTGCACGACGACGGTTCGGAGACCGCCGTCGAGCTGCGCGAGTCCGACGCGTTCGTGCGGCACGCGTACCTGCCCGGCATCATGCCGGGCCAGCGGTACGGCTTCCGGGCGCACGGCCCCTACGCACCGGAGCAGGGGCACCGGTGCAACTCCGCCAAGCTGCTCCTCGATCCGTACGCGCGCGCGGTGAGTGGGCGCATCGACTGGGGAGAGGAGGTGTACGGCTACCACTTCGACGATCCCGACGAGCGCAACGACATGGACTCGGCGCCCCACATGATGACGTCGGTCGTGGTCAACCCCTACTTCGACTGGGGCGACGACCGGCCCCCGCGCACCCCGTACCACGAAACGGTGCTCTACGAAGCCCACGTCAAGGGCCTGACCATGCTGCATCCGGACCTTCCGGAGGAGCTCCGCGGCTCGTACGCGGCACTGGCGCACCCGGCGATCATCGAGCACCTCACCGGCCTCGGCGTCACCGCCCTGGAGCTGATGCCGGTCCACCAGTTCGTGAACGACCACCGTCTGGTCGACATGGGCCTGAACAATTACTGGGGCTACAACACCATCGGCTTCTTCGCCCCGCACAACGCGTACGCCTCCTGGGGCGACCGCGGTGAGCAGGTCCTGGAGTTCAAGCAGGCCGTGAAGGCGCTCCACGAGGCGAACATCGAGGTGATCCTCGACGTCGTCTACAACCACACCGCCGAGGGCAACCACCTGGGCCCGACGCTCTCCTACAAGGGCCTCGACAACGCCTCGTACTACCGCCTCACCGACAACCCCCGCTACTACATGGACACCACGGGGACCGGCAACTCGCTCCTGATGCGCTCGCCGCACGTACTCCAGATGATCATGGATTCGCTGCGGCACTGGGTCACGGACATGCATGTGGACGGGTTCCGCTTCGACCTCGCGGCGACGCTGGCGCGCCAGTTCCACGAGGTGGACCGGCTGTCGTCCTTCTTCGACCTCGTACAGCAGGACCCGGTGGTCAGTCAGGTCAAGCTGATCGCCGAGCCCTGGGACGTCGGCGAGGGCGGCTACCAGGTGGGCAACTTCCCGCCCCTGTGGACCGAGTGGAACGGCATGTACCGGGACACGGTGCGCGATCTGTGGCGCGGCGAACAGCGCACCCTCGCGGAGTTCGCGTCCCGCCTCACCGGCTCGTCCGACCTCTACCAGGACGACGGGCGGCGCCCGCTCGCGTCCATCAACTTCACCACCTGTCACGACGGCTTCACCCTGCACGACCTCGTCTCGTACAACGAGAAGCACAACCATGCCAACGGCGAGCACAACCGGGACGGCGAGAGCCACAACCGCTCCTGGAACTGCGGCGTCGAGGGCGAGACGGATGATCCGGACATTCTGGCGCTGCGGGCGCGGCAGATGCGGAACTTCACGGCCACGCTGATGCTCTCCCAGGGCGTGCCGATGCTCAGCCACGGCGACGAGTTCGCGCGCACGCAGTCCGGCAACAACAACGCGTACTGCCAGGACAACGACCTGGCGTGGGTGCGATGGCCGGACGGCGAGAACTCGCTGCTCACCTTCACCCGGACGATGGCGATGCTCCGGCGCGACCATCCGGTCTTCCGCAGGCGCCGGTTCTTCCACGGCAGGCCGGTCCAGGGCACGCACGACGAGCTGTCCGACATCGCCTGGTTCACCCCGGAGGGCGACGAGATGGAGCAGCCGGACTGGGACTCGTCGCAGGCTCGGGCGCTCAGCGTGTTCCTGAACGGCAACGCCATCTCGGAGCCGGGGCCGCGCGGGGAGCGGATCTCCGACGACTCGTTCCTGCTGCTGTTCAACGCCTCCCCGGAGGCGACCGAGTTCGTGGTCCCGGTCAATCACGGCCACCAGTGGCAGCTCGTGATCGACACGGCGCGCGAGGACGGGGTGCCGCCGGGGCCGGGGCCGAAGGTGCGGGCGGGCGACCGGCTCACGCTGGCCGACCGGAGCCTCGCGGTGTTGCAGCGTCCGGCGTGACGGTGGCGGTGCGGGGCGCTCCAGCGGGGACGTCGGCGCGGGGCGGTTCCTGACGGTGGTGTGCCGGGTCGGGGCGGTGCGAGTCGGGGCGGTGCGGGTCGGGGCGGTGCGGGTCGGGGCGGGCGATCAGGGCGATCACGAACGCGACCGCCGCGGCCGCGCTGCCGAGGGTGAACGCCGCCCCCGCGCCGTGCGACTCCGCGAGGCGTCCCGCCACCGCGAGCGTCACCGCCTGGCCCCCGACGAACGCGCTCGCCGCGAACGTCATGCCCTCGGCGAGCCGCCGCGGCGGCACGGCGCGCTCGGTCAGCGCGAAGCCGGTGATGAGGTTCGGCGCGTAGATCGCGCCGAACAGAGTGACCACTACGTAGAGGCCCACCAGGCTGTCCGTCCACACCAGGGGCAGCGACAGGAGCGCGGCGGCGGCCGTCGCCACGCGCCAGCGCGCGACCAGCCCGAAGCGCTCGGGCAGCGCGGCCATGGAGAGGCCGACCACCGCGCTCATGACGCCCATCGCCGCGTACACGAGACCCGCCTGCCCGGGCCTGCCGAGCTCGTCGGTGAGCGCGGTGATGCCCGCGCCGCAGGCGCCGAGCAGCACCCCCAGGAACAGGAGCCCCACGCGCACCACGTACACGGAGCGCGGGAGGCGCGGGCGTCCGCCACGCGCGCGTGCGGGGTTTTCCGGGACCGCACCGGGTGTACGTCCCGTCGGGTGCAGGGCGAAGGCCGTGCCGCAGACGGCGACCAGGAGCGAGGCGAGGCCGAAGGCGTACGCCGGGTGTCCCGCGACGGAGGCGAGGCCCACCAGGGCGGGGCCGAGCACGAAGGACAGCTCGTCCATGGTGCTCTCCAGGGACAGCACGGTCCCGGCGAGCCGGTCGTCGCCGCCCTTGGCGCGGACCAGCGGGACGACACGGGCCCTCGCCAGCGGGCCGATGCCCGGGATCGTCGCGCCCGCCAGAACGCCGAGGGCGACGAGGGCCGGTGTGGGCAGGTCGGCGAGGGCGCCCAGGGTGTACGCCGCGATGGCCACGGCGTTGACGAGGGAGAAGACGAGGACCACGGAGCGCTGGCCGCGCCGGTCCGCGAGGCGCCCGACGAACGGGCCCAGGGTCACCTGGCCGAGCGCGAGCGCGCAGGCGACGATCCCGCCGGTGGCCAGCGATCCGCTGGTCTCGGTCACCAGCAGCACACTGCCGAACTGGATCATCGCCACGGGAAGTCTGCCGAGGAACGACACGACGGGGAGCGGTGTCCCCGTCATCCGGAGCACTGTGCGGTACGCGTCCCGTGTGTTCTCAGCCATCGTCCGACGCTAACGACGCCGTCGTCCCGACACGCATGAGTCGATGACACGAAAGCCTCCCGAGCGGGTACGTACGTTCGCATGACGCGCATGACGCCGGAGCGCCCCGGCCCCGCGGTACCGCCGCCGCCCACCGCCACGTACCGGTTGCAGTTGCAGCCGGACTTCCCCTTCGCGGCCGCCGAGGCGGCCGTCCCCCATCTGGCCTCGCTCGGTGTCTCGCATCTGCACCTGTCACCGGTGCTCGAGGCGGTCCCCGGCTCCACGCACGGCTACGACGTCGTGGACCACGCGCGCGTGCGGGAGGAACTGGGCGGCGAGGACGGGCTGCGGGCCCTGTCCCGCACCGCCCGGCAGTCCGGGCTCGGTCTGGTCGTGGACATCGTGCCGAACCACATGGCTGCGGTGCCGCGCCACAACCACGCCCTGTGGGAGGTGCTGCGCGAGGGACCCCGCTCGCCCTACGCGCGCTGGTTCGACATCGACTGGGACGCGGGCGGCGGGCGCGTCCTGCTGCCCTTCCTCGGCGGCAGGCTCGGCGAGGAGCTCGGTCAGCTGCGGGTCGACGGCGACGTACTGCGCTATCACGAACACGCGTTCCCCATCCGGGAGGGCACGGCGGAGCTGCCGCTTCCCCAGCTCCTGGACGCGCAGTGGTACCGCCTGTCCTGGTGGCGGCTGGCCCGCACCGAGCTCAACTACCGGCGCTTCTTCACCATCTCCGATCTCATCGGGGTGCGCGTCGAGGACCCGGACGTCTTCGACGCGACACACGGGAAGATCCTGCGGCTGCTGCGCGAGGGGGTCGTCGACGGGCTGCGGATCGACCATCCGGACGGTCTCGCGGACCCCGGGGCGTACCTCCAGAAGCTGCACGAGGCGACCGGCGGGCGGTGGACGGTCGTCGAGAAGATCCTCGCCGACGGCGAGCGCCTGCCCGCGGCCTGGCCCGTGGCCGGCACCACCGGCTACGACGCGCTGCGCCACATCGACGGCGTCCTCGCCGACCCGGCCGGCGCCGGTGAACTCCTCGGCCAGTTCCGGCGCTTCGCCGCGGCGCCCGCCGACCGGGGCGGCGACTGGGACGCGACGGTGCGCCGGGCCGCGTACAAGGTCGTCACGCGCGAACTGGCCGCCGAGGTGGACCGCCTCACGCGCGCGGCGGGCGCGATCTGCGCGGCCGTCCCCTCGCTGCGCGACCACGCGCCGTGGACGCTGCGCACCGCCCTCAGGGAGCTGCTCGTCCGGCTTCCCGTCTACCGGCCGTACGTGTCCGGGGGCGACGCACCCGACACGGTCCTCACCCCGCAGGCCGCCGAAGAGGCCAGGGCGGCCTTCAGCGTGCCCGAGGAGGCCCGCGCGGTCGATGTCGTGCGGGACTTGGCGCTGGGCCGCATCGGGGCCGTCGGAGAGGCCGCGGAGGCCGCCGACGCCATGGCGGAGTTCCGTGCGCGGTTCGCGCAGACCGCGTCGGCGTTGCGCGCCAAGGCCGTCGAGGACACGGCGTTCTACCGGCACGCGCCGCTGCTGTCGGCGGCGGAGGTGGGCGGCGCCCCCGAGCGGCCCGCGGTGCCCGTGGAGGAGTTCCACGCGTACTGCGCGCGCGTGCAGCGCGACTGGCCCTACTCGGGCACCGTCCTGACGACGCACGACACCAAGCGCAGCGCGGACGTGCGGGCGGGCATCTCGGTCCTGACGCAGTGCCCGGGCCAGTGGGCCGACCTGCTCGCCGAGGTCACCGAGCAGACCTCGCGCATGGGCGGCACGGGCGCGCCCGACCCCCAACTGGCCTGGGCGGCCTGGCAGACGGCCGTCGGCTTCGGCTTCCCCTACGACCAGCGGCTGCAGAACGCCCTCCTGAAGCATGTGCGCGAGGCGGGCCTGCACACGAGCTGGACCGAGCAGAACGAGGCGTACGAGAAGGCGGTGGCCGCGTTCGTGGAGGCGGGTCCCTGCGGGCCGCCTCTGTACGCGGTGGCGTCCTTCGCGCGGGAGATGGACGCCCATGTGCGGGCGAACGTCCTGGGGGCGGCGCTGCTGCACCTGACGATGCCCGGCGTGCCCGACGTCTACCAGGGCACGGAGGGCGAGTACCGCGCGCTGGTCGACCCGGACAACCGGCGGCCCGCCCGCTTCCAGCCGCACGTCCTGGAGCGACTCGACTCCCAGCGGGAACGCTGGGACCTCTCGGAGGAGAAGCTGGCGCTCACGGCGACGGCGCTGCGGCTGCGCGGGCGGCGGCCCGAGCTGTTCGGGGGCGCGGCGACGTACGAGCCGCTGACCGCCGAGGGTCCTGGCGCCGGGCACTGTGTGGCGTTCGTCCGCTCCGGGGAGATCGTGACCGCCGTGACGCGGCTGTCGCTGCGGCTCGCGGACGCGGGTGGCTGGCGCGGGACGGATCTCGCGCTCCCGCCGGGCCGGTGGGCAGATCTGCTCGCTCCGGGGCGGGAGTTCGAGGGGCACGCGCGCGTGGAGGAGCTGTTCGCCACGTCGCCGGTGGCGCTCCTCGCGCGTGCCGCCGCGGCCGGGGAGGCCGGTGGGTCTCCTACCGGGGACGTACGAGGAGAGTCCGCGGACCGCGGGTCAGCAGCCCCCGGGGAGCCGGTCTGAAGCCGGGCGCCCAGCGCAGGCCCGGCAGGGCGTCGAGCAGGGCGCGCAGGCCGTACTCGGCGGTGCGGGCGGCGAGCTCGGCGCCCGGGCAGGCGTGGCGGCCGGTGCCGAAGGCGAGGCGGCCGGGGTCCGAGCGGAGGATGTCGTAGCGGTCGGGGTGGGTGAACCGGGCGGGGTCCCGGTTCGCGGCGCCGACCAGACACGCCACGACCGTCCCCGCGGGCAGGGGCGCGCCGCCCACGGTGACCTGGCGGACCGCTCGGCGCAGCACGACGGGGGCGGGCGGATCGCGGCGCAGGGACTCCGCCCAGGCGGCGGGGATCAGTGTGCGCCGTTCTCGTACGAGGGCCAGCTGGTCGGGGTCGTCGAGGAGGTTGGCGAGGAACGAGGCGAACGCGAGTGCGGTGGCCTCTCCGCCCCCGCCGAGCAGCGAGCCGACGAGTCCGCACACGGCCTCGTCGGAGAGCGGCCTGCCGTCCACCTCGGCGCCGCACAGCACGGAGAGCAGGTCGGTGCCCGGGTGGGCTCTGCGGTGCGCCAGATGCGGACGCAGGCAGGCGTCCAGTTCGTGGTGGTGGCCGCCGAGGTGGGTGAGGCCGCCGCGGCACCACTCCTGGACGCGGGCGGTGTCTTCGTAGGGCAGCCCCAGGGCCGCCATGACCGCGGCGGTCGGCAGCCACTGGCAGAACTCGGTGAAGAGGTCTGCCTCCTCGCGGGCGGCGATGCGGCGGGCCAGGACGTAGGCGGTGCGCGAGGCTCCCGCGGCCAGCGCGGCGACGGCGCGGCCCCGCAGCGCGGGTTCGACCAGGGCGCGGTGGGCGCGGTGCGTGTCGCCCTCCATGTGCGTGAGGGTCCGTCCCGGCGGCACCGCGACGAGCCCCTCCTGGACGAGCGTCCCGCACACGTCCCCGTACCGGCTCACGACCCATGCCCCGAGCAGTTCGTCCCTTACCAGCGGGAAACTCTCCCGCAGCACCCGGAACACGGGGTACGGGTCGCTCGCCACACCGGGCGACACGAGGCTGGGCGGCACCGCCCGGGGCGGCCGCGGTGCCCGGGGCCGGGTGTCCGCGGGAGCGCACGACATGAACGGCGGCGGACGGACCGCGGCCGGTGCGGAGCCGGTGCTCACCGCGGTCGGCACGCGCGGCGCGGGATGTGTTTCCGGCGGAGGTATCGGACCGTCCGGTGGGACGGGAGGGCAGCGCACCGCGGGGCTCCCACCTGTGCGTCGGCGCGGCGAGCGGCCGCGCGGGTGTGTTCCAGAGGACCACTTCGCGGCCTCCGCCGCAGTCCGCGTACGACCGTTCGAGTGAGGGCCGCCGTCACGTCGGTCCGGCGGACGCGTCCTTGACACGTCTGTCGGGGCATGGGGTACTGCGATTGCCTCGGTGGTGAACCGGACGGGGGGCCAACTGGCGGTGCAGCACTACCCGAGTGTTCCTGAACTCGTCCTTTCCGCACGACAGTTGGCAGCCCACCGTCCCGGGCTCGCCTCCCTGCGCGAAGTGGGCACCTCGCGCGCGGGACGGCCCCTGCACCTGCTCTCCGTAGGACACCACCCACGCGCCGTCCTCGTCGTCGCGGGCGCGCACGCCAACGAGCCGGCCGGCGGTTCCACGCTGCTGCACCTCGCGGAACGGACCCTGCGCGATCCTCGGCTGCGCGGCGACACCTCCTGGCACTTCCTGCTCTGCGCGGACCCGGACGGCGCCAGCCTGCACCGCACACCCGCTCCCCGCACGCTCCTGGACTACCACCGGAACTTCTACCGCCCCGCGGGACCCGAGCAGCCGGAGTGGTCGCCCTCCGTGCTGCCGCCCGACCGGCTGCCGCCGGAGACCCGCGCCCTGTCCGCCGTCATCGACCGGCTGCGCCCCTACTTACAAGTGTCGTTGCACAGCACCGACCTGGGCGGCAGCTGGGTACAGCTCACGAAGGACATCCCCGGCCTCGCGGAGCCGTTCGTCAAGTCGGCTGCGGAACTGCACATTCCGGTGGAGACGGGGGCGTCGGACGCCGCGGGCTGGCCGGTCTCGGGACCGGGCGTCCACGTGCTGCCGCTGCCCGGCACGGACGCGGCGTACCCGAGCCTGCCCGAGGACGCCCGGCGCACCACCTGGCACCGCGCCCACCGCTACGGCGGACGCACCGCGATCATCGAGGTCCCGATGTGGGCCAGCGACCTGGTCGACGACCCGCAGACGCACCCGACGCCCACCCTGGCGATGCGGGCGCTCGCGGGCCGGCTGCGGCGCGACGCGCGGCTCGTCGAGGACATCCTGGCCGAGGCCCTGCCGCGCCTGTCCCGGGACGGCGCGGGTGGCGGCGTCGACGGGCCGCTGCTGCGGGCCGCGCGGTGGGCGCTCGCGTTGGTCCCCGGCCTCGCCGACGACTGGCGGCGGCTGCCGCCCGCGGGTACGTCCCGGGCGTACATCGGGAGCGTCGACGCCTTCGGCAGACGTCTGCCGTTGCGGGCCGCCGCGATGCTGCTGCGGGTCCTCGACGAGGCGGGCGACCGGGCGGCGCCGCGCCTGGAACTGCTCGTGGCGCAGTGGAGCGAGGCGTTCGCCGAACGGTTCAGAGCCCGCTGGGTCCCGCTGGAGCACCAGGTGGAACACCAGTCGCGCACCACGGTCGCGGCGGCGTGGCACGCGCGCGTGGAGGCCGACGGCGGCCGCGCGACGGACTGACCGCCGCCCGTGCCCGCAAGCGGTGTTCAGCTCGTCGAGAGGCGGAACGCCATTCGGCCGAAGCTCACCGAGTCGCCGTCCCGGACGATCGCCGAACCGGTCACCCTGCGGCCGTTCACGGACGTGCCGTTGGTCGAGCCGAGGTCGCGCAGCACCCACATGCCGCCCTGCCGCCGCAGCTCGGCGTGGACCCGGGACACCGTGTCGTGGCTCAGCCGCAGGCCGTTGGCGGGATCGCGGCCGATCCGCAGCGGGAAGGCGCTGTCGGGCGAGGGCAGCAGCAGCTTCGGCAGGCGCTCGGCCTGCCAGGCCCTGCGCAGCTTCATCGTGAACCCGGAGACCGCGCCCACGCCGCCGAGCACCATGCGCGACCAGCGGCCCTCGGTCCGCAGGTCGTCGGTGAGTGCGGCCAGTTCGTCGGGCCGCCTGGCGGCGAGCACGAGCTCCATGCGCCGCAGGAACGTGTCGTGCGAGAGCCTGCCGACGGCCGCGCCCTCCTTGAGTGCGTCCAGCGCCCGGTCGCGCTCCGCGTCCGTCACCCGCGCGGGGTACGTGGAGAACTCGAAAGAGGATGTCACCGGGGAATTGTCCGTCACTCGCGGCCCGGGTGTCCAGAACGGTAAGTTCGATCGGTGTTCGATCGTTTCCCGGGCGGATCCCCCCACGGACCGCGGGTTTCTGACGCACCATGGGACACACGGGGTGACGGACAGCGGACGAGGGAGAACCGTCGGTGAGGTTCGAAGTGTGGGCGCCGGAGGCCGAGCGGGTCGTACTGGAGTGCGCGGGGTCCACGCGCGCGCTGGAGCGCGACGGGGACCGCGCGGGGTGGTGGACGGGGGAAGCGGCGGCCGAGGACGGCACCCGTTACGGCTTCTCGGTGGACGGAGGACCCGTCCTGCCCGACCCGCGCTCGCGCCGCCAGCCGGAGGGGCCCGACGGCCTCAGCGCGGTCGTCGACCACGACCGGTACGCGTGGCGCACGCCGTGGGCGGGGCGCGGGGTGCGGGACGCGGTCCTGTACGAGCTGCACGTGGGGACGTACACGCGCGAAGGGACGCTCGACGCGGCGGCGGACCGGCTCGGGCACCTCGCGGAGCTGGGCATCACGCACGTGGAGCTGATGCCGCTGTGCCCGTTCCCCGGGCGGTACGGCTGGGGGTACGAGGGCGTGTCGCTCTGGGCGGTGCACGAGCCGTACGGCGGGCCCGAGGCGCTGAAACGATTTGTCGACGCGGCGCACGCGCACGGCCTCGGCGTCGTCCTGGACGTGGTCCACAACCACCTCGGCCCGTCAGGCAACTACCTGCCCGCGTTCGGGCCGTACTTCACCGAGACGCACCAGACGCCGTGGGGCGCCGCCGTCAACCTGGACGCGCCCGGCTCGGACGAGGTGCGCGCGTACCTGATCGGCAGCGCCCTGGCATGGCTGCGCGACTACCGTATCGACGGCCTCCGCCTCGACGCGGTGCACGCGCTGGTCGACACGCGCGCGTGCCACTTCCTGGAGGAACTCTCCGTGGCCGTGGACTCCTTGGCCAACGAGCTCGACCGGCCGCTGTCCCTGATCGCCGAGTCGGACCTGGGCGACCCGCGGATCGTCACCCCGCGCGTGAGGGGCGGCCTCGGTCTCCAGGCACAGTGGAACGACGACTTCCACCATGCGCTGCACACCACGCTCACGGGTGAGGCGCAGGGTTACTACGAGGACTTCGCGCGCGCCCCGCTGGCGGCGCTCGCCAAGACGCTGACACACGGCTTCTTCCACGACGGGACGTACTCGACGTTCCGGGGCCGCGTCCACGGACGTCCCGTGGACCGCGCGCGTACTCCCGCGTACCGCTTCCTCGGCTACGCGCAGACGCACGATCAGGTCGGCAACCGCGCCCTGGGGGACCGCCTTTCGGCCTCCCTCTCCCCCGGCCTGCTCGCCTGCGCGGCCGCGCTCACCCTGACGAGCCCGTTCACGCCGATGCTGTTCATGGGCGAGGAGTGGGGCGCCACGACGCCCTGGCAGTTCTTCACCGACCACACGGACCCCGAGCTCGCCGAGGCCGTGCGCCGGGGCAGGCGCAGGGAGTTCGCGGCGCACGGATGGGCCGAGGAGGACATCCCCGACCCGCAGGACCACGGGACCCGTGAGCGGTCCTGCCTGGACTGGTCCGAGCCCGCGGAGGGCCACCACGCGCGCCTCCTCGCCTGGCACCGGGAGCTGATCGCCCTGCGGCGCACCCGCGGCGACCTGACCGACCCCGATCTGGCGGCGGTGCGGGTCGCGTACGACGAGGGGGCCCGCTGGTTCGCGTTCCGGCGCGGGGATCTGCGGATCGCCGTGAACTTCGGCAGGGAGCCCGTCACCGTGCCGCTGGACGGGCGCCACGCGCGCGTGCTCGCCGCGTGGGAGCCGGTCGAGGCCCCGGACGCGGACGGAGTGGTGCGCCTGCCGGCCGAATCGTGCGTGATCCTGGCGACCGCGTAACCTCGGGGCCCACGTTCGGGAGGCGGATCATGAAGCAACGATTTCTGGGCCGGACCGGTCTGCGCGTCAGCGAACTCTGCTTCGGCGCGATGACGTTCGGCAGCGGCGCGGACGAGGCGACGTCGCACCGCATGCTGGACACGTTCACGGAGGCCGGCGGCACGTTCATCGACACGGCCGACATGTACGGACGCGGCCTGTCGGAGGACATCCTCGGCCGCTGGCTCAAGGGCCGACGCAGGGACGAACTCGTCGTCGCCACGAAGGTGTTCGCCACGATGAGCGACGCGCCGAACGCGGGCGGGCTGAGCCGGAAGCACATCGTGTCGGCGGTCGACGCGAGCCTGCGGCGGCTCGGCACCGACTACATCGACCTCTACCAGACGCACGTGTGGGACGCGACGACGCCCGTCGAGGAGACCCTGTCCACCCTGGACACCCTCGTGAAGGCGGGCAAGGTGCGCTACCTCGGGGCGAGCAACCACTCCGGAGCGCAGCTGCAGAAGGCCCTCGACGTGGCACGGGCGCACGGCTGGGAGCCGTACGCGTGCCTTCAGCCGTTCTACAACCTGCTCGGGCGCGACATCGAGTGGGAGCTGCTGCCGCTCAGCGAGGCGGAGGGCGTCGGCGTCATCCCGTACAGCCCGCTGCACGGCGGCTGGCTCTCGGGCAAGTTCCGGCGGGGCATGGCGGCCCCGCCGGAGGGCACGCGGGGCGCGGACAGCTGGGAGGAGCGGGCCACGGAGGACACCTGGCGGGTCGTCGACGCGGTCCTGGAGGTCGCCGGGGAGACCGGGCGCTCCCCGGCGCAGGTGGCACTGCGCTGGCTCCTCCAGCAGCCCGGTGTGACCGCGCCGATCGTCGGGGCGCGCTCCGTCGAGCAGCTGACCGACAACCTCGGCTGCGTGGACTGGGAGTTGACGCCCGGGCAGCGGGAGCGGCTCACGGAGGCGAGCGCGCGGCCGCTGCCGTACCCGTACAACGTGCTCGCGCACTACCCGGGCCGCGAACCGCGCACCGGGCCCCGCACGGACACCGGCTGACCGCTGCCCGGCGGGCGACTGGCGCGCAGCCGCCTGCGCGCCAGTCGTCCGTGCCCCAGTCTCTTGTGCCTCAGTCGACGATCGCCATCTCGCGGGCGGTGGTGTTGAGCCGCCGCCCGCCGTCCTCGGTGACCGTCACGATGTCCTCGATGCGCACTCCGAAGCGGCCCGGCAGATAGATGCCCGGCTCCACGGAGAAGCACATGCCGGGCACGAGCGGCTGCTCCTCGCCCTCGATCATGTAGGGCGGTTCGTGGGTGGTGACGCCGATGCCGTGTCCGGTGCGGTGGATGAAGTACTCGCCGTAGCCGAACTCGGTGATCACGTCGCGGGCCGCGCGGTCGATGTCCTGGCAAGCCGCGCCGGGCCGCACCGCCGCGCAGCCGGCCGCCTGCGCCTCACGCACCACGTCGTGGACGCGCTGCTCCTCGGCGGTCGGCTCCCCCACGTGGACGGTGCGGGAGGTGTCCGAGCCGTAGCCGTGCAGCAGCCCGCCGAAGTCGAGGACGACCATGTCGCCCCGCTCGATGACGCGGTCGCCCGCCTCGTGGTGCGGATTGGCACCGTTCGGGCCCGAGCCGACGACGGTGAAGTCCACCTGGGAGTGCCCGAACCGCCGCAGCAGGTCCGCGAGATCGCCGGCGACGTCCGTCTCCCTGCGGCCCGCGAAGGGCACCTTCTGGATCTCCTCGTACGCCGCGTCGGCCGCCGCGCCCGCCGCCGCGAGGCGCTCGAGCTCGGCCTCGTCCTTGACCGCGCGGAGCATGGGCAGCGCCTGCGTGAGCGATACGTAGGAGGTGCCGGGCAGCGCCTGCTGGAAGCCGAGCAGGTGCATCGCCCAGGCGTTGTCGCTCACTCCGAAGCGACCCGATACGTCCAGGAGGGGCGCGGTGACGGCATACGGATCCTTGCCGTCGGTCCAGTCCCGCAGGGTGAGCGCGGACGCGCCGACGGCGCGCGCCGCGTCCGGGGCCTCCAGGGTCGGCACGACGAGCACGGGGTCCTGCCCGGCCGCGAGCACGAGGAGCGTCAGCCGCTCGGTGTCCGCGGTCGGCCGGTAGCCGGTGAGCCACACGAGGTCGGGCCCCGGGGCGACGAGCACACCCGCCAGACCCGCGCTCGCGGCCTCGGCGGCGGCTCGCTCCATGCGTGCTCGGTAGTCGTCGGCGGTGAAGGGCGCGGGAGCGCTGCTCATGGTGACCTCCTGTTGTCCACGCCAGAGATCCTGCCCCTCGCCGCGCGCGACCGCGAACCCGGGTCAGGTCACGACGCCGGGCCGCGCCGCCAGAACCTGGCGCGCGCCGCTGTCGTGGCGCACCGTCAGGGTCACGGTCCTGCCGGGCCGCGCCGCACCGATCACGGCCGCGAGCTCGGCGGCCGAGTCGATCCGGGTTCCGCCGAACACGAGCACGGTGTCGCCGCGCACGAGTCCCGCGGCGTGCCCGGGCCCGGGCACGTGCACGCCGACGAGCAGGGCGCCCGCGCCCCGGGGGGCGTCGACGGCCTCGATGCCGAGGGCGGCGGCGGGAGGGTGCGGACGTGGCTCCGGGGGGTGGGGGGCGCGGGGGCTGGGCTCGGGCCTCTTCGGGCCGGTCAGCGGTGCGGTGGAGCCGGGGGCGGCCTCCGGCCCGGCGGGGCCGGCCGCCGCTTTCCGCATCCCTGCGAGCTTGCTCATACCGATGACGGTGGCGCTCACGGTTCCGATGCCGATGCCCGAGAGCACGAGAGCGGCCGCGCAGAGGAGCCCGAAGAGCAGGGTCGTCAACCGCCTGCCGCGACGCCGGGCGGCGTGCGGGCGATGGGTTGCGCGGCGCTTGGGCAACCGGCGGAACCGGTTGGCGGGCGCCGGACGCTCCGGGCCCGGATCCGTACCGCGGCCCTGGCGCTGGCCCCCACGGGGACGTGCCCCCGGGCTGCCGGGCTCGCCGGCCCCCGGAGCGGCATGCCGACCGGGGTTCCGACGCTCCCCTTGACCGGGCCCCCCTTGACCGGGCCCCCCTTGACCGGGCTCCCCTTGACCGGGCCCCCCTTGACCGGGCTCCCCTTGACCGGGCTCCCCTTGACCGGGCTCTCGGCCGTGATCCTGCCGGAGGCGGTGACCAGGACTCCGACCGACGTCACGGCCAGGGTTCCGGCCCGGAACCTGATCAGCCCCCTGCCCCAGACCCCGCTCGGGGCCCCGCCCAGCACCCTCGCCCCACCCCCCATCGAGCCTGTCCCCCGAACTCCATCCGTCACCTAGGTCAGAGTCCCGCCCCGGACCCTGACCAACCCCCCGCCCCGCACCCTGGCCAAGACTCTCCCCCAGCCCCTCACCAGGCCCCCAGCCCGCACCCTGACCCCGACCACGCCCCCCGCCGCCGAACCCCTCGCCCCCACCCCAGCCCACGTCACGGTCAATGGCCCCAACCACCCCCTGACCGGAACCCCGCCCCGCATCCTCGCCAAGACTCCGCCCCGAGCCCTCACCAGAACCCCAGCCCGCACCCTGACCATGGCCCCGCCCCCCGGCGAACCCCTCGCCCCCACCCCAGCCCACATCGCGATCAGTGGCCCCACCCGAATTCCGGCCAGAGCCCCAACCCGCATCCTCGCCAAGACTCTCCCCCGGCCCCTCACCAGGCCCCCAGCCCGCACCCTGACCGCGGTCACGCCCCCGACTCCGGCCCCGCCCCCCGGCAGACCCCTCCCCCGAACTCCAGCCGTCGTCTCGGTCAGAAGTCCCGGCCGCCACGTCCTGGCCGGAGCCCCAACCCGCGTCCTGGTCAGGGTTCTCGGCGGGGTCCTGGTCGGAATCCCGGGCGGGTTCCCTGCCCGGCATCGGCTTGGGACGCAACGTGGTGTGATCCATGGCTCGCCTCCGGCCACAGCTCTACCCGGAGTGACCCCGCGTCGACGCCTCACGAACGGGTGACATCCAGCTGTGCGGTCAGCGTTTGGGCCGGGCCGCGCAGGGTGCCGGCGTGGAGAAGTTCCGTGCGGTGGACGACGCGGGGTGTCGTCAGGGGTACGGCGACGGTGCCACGAGCCTCCGCCGCCACCCACCGCGGCAGCAGTGCGAGGCCGTGGCCCGCGGCGACCAGTGCGGTGAGGGTGCGCAGGTCCGTGCCGTCGTAGCGCAGGGCGGGGCGGAAGCCGGACGTGCCGGACGCGGCGCGGAGTTGGGCCAGCGGCAGCCCCGTGTCCGGGGCGTCGATCCAGCGGGCGTCCACGAGGTCCCCGAGGCGCAGACCCGTGCGGCGGGCCAGCGGGTGATCCTCGGTGAGGAGCACGGCCACGGGTTCCTCCGTCAGACCGCGCACGCCCAGCGGGGCGACGTCCGGCAGGCGCAGCGGGTCACTGGGCGCCGCGAGACCGTCGACCAGGCCCACGTCGGCCGCGCCCGTCGCGACAGCCACGGGGATCTCGTCGCGAGGCAGCACGGAGAGGGTGACGCCCGCCGTGGGGAGCGCCCGGACCGTACGCGGGGTCAGCGCGGTCGACGTGGCCGCGAGCGTCAGCCCTTGCTCGGGGGCGGTCGCCATGCGGACGACCTCCGCGCGGGCCGCGTCCAGGCGCAGCAGCAGCGGGCCCGCGTGCTCCAGGAGACGGGTGCCCGCCGGGGTGGGGGCCACCGGCCGGCGGGTGAACAGTGCCGCGCCGAGGTCCTGCTCCAGGGCGGCGATGTGCTGGGAGACGGCGGACTGGGTGTAGCCGAGCTCGCGGGCCGCCTCGGAGAAGGAGGCGAGGCGAGCCACCGTGACGTACGTGCGCAGGAGGTGCGGGTCCATGGCCGCAAGGATCCTCCAGCTCGGCGGAGGCCCGGTCGTCAGGGTTGCTTCCCTGCCGGTCAGCCAGTCAGCCAGCAAGGCAGCAAGGCAGCAAGGCAGCAAGGGGAGCCTCTCCCGCATCAGGCCTCGCCCGCATCAGGGATGCTTATGCAGCGTGCAGATTTCGTCGTTGGACGTGAACTCAGGGCCCGCCCAGGATGGGTCGCATGACCACAGCCACGCCTCGTGCTTCCGCCCCCGTGAACGCCCCCACCCACCGCGCCGCCCGCCTCGCCCTCGTCGGCGACCGCTCCCCGAACATCACCTCCCACACCCGGATCCCGCTCCTCCTGGAGGCCCTCGCCGCCCAGGACCGCCTCGTCCTCGACGCGTACTGGATCCCGACCGAGGACGCCGTGGAGCCGGACGCCGTGCGCGGTTTCGACGCCGTGTGGGTGGTTCCGGGCAGCCCCTACCGCAGCGAGGCCGGCGCGCTCGCCGCGATCCGCACGGCGCGCGAGGGCGGCGTGCCCTTCCTCGGTACGTGCGGCGGCTTCCAGCACACGCTCCTGGAGTACGCGCGGAACGTGTGCGGCCTGACCGACGTCGCGCACGCGGAGAACGACCCCGACGCCGACGACCTGCTCCTCACCCCGCTGGCCTGCTCGCTGGTCGGCCACGAGGGCACGGTGACCATCACGGAGGGCTCGCTCGCCGAGTCCGTCGTGGGCGCCCGCAAGTCGATCGAGCGCTACCACTGCTCGTACGGCCCCACCGCCCACCTCGACACGCTGCGCGCGCACGGCCTGCGCTTCTCCGGCGAGGACGAGGACGGCCAGGTACGGATGGCCGAACTCCCCGGCCACCCCTTCTTCCTGGCCTCCCTCTTCCAGCCGGAGCTGGCCGGCGACGGCTCGCGTCCGCACCCGATCGTGCGGGCCCTGGCACGAGCCGCCGTCCGGCACGCGGGCGTGGCCGCCTGACCCTCACCGGCCGCCGGCACAGGCCCTGGAAGATCACTGAAAATGTTCGGCTGTTCTGGTCCTGGATCATGCGGTCCGGGGTCAGTCTGGTGGGTATGCAGGGTGAGTGGGCCGGAGGGCCGATCGGGCCTGATGTGTGGAAAACCTGCCGGGAGTTGATCCCTAAGCGGAGTGTGTTCGCGTTCCTGGCCGAGCACCGGGACGTGTTGTTCCCGGCCGGGATGTTCGCGGACATGTATCCCTCGCCCAACGGGCGCCCGAGCTATCCGCCGCAGGTGCTGTCCACCGTGGTGGTGCTGCAGGTCCTGAACGGCCTGTCGGATGCGGAGGCCGTCCAGGAACTCCGCTGTGACCTGCGGTGGAAGGCCGCGTGCGGACTCGGCCTGCTGGCCGGCGGGTTCGACTCCTCGCTGCTGACCTATTTCCGGCGCCGGCTGCAGCACTCACGCGACCCGCACCGCGTGTTCACCGCCGTGCGGCAGGTCGTCGAGGCCACCGGGATCCTGCGCGGCCACCGCCGGCGGGCCCTGGATTCCACCGTCTTCCAGGACGCGGTGGCCACCCAGGACACCGTCACCCAGCTCATCTCCGCGATCCGCCGGGTCGCCCGCGAGGTCCCGGGTGGCACCGAGACCGTGAAGGCCCGGTGCACCGGGCACGACTACCTCGCCGGCCCCGGCAAACCGAAGATCGCCTGGGACGACGAGAAGGCACGGGCCGAACTCGTCGACGCCCTGGTCACCGACGCCCTCCAGGTCCTGGCCCACCTGCCCGAACAGAACCTGGGCGAGAAGGCCGCGAACGCGGTCGGCATCCTGGCCCTCGTCGCCGGCCAGGACGTCGAGCCGCCTGAGGACTCCGATGGCAGCGACGGCCGCTGGCGCATCGCCCGCCGCATCGCCCCCGGCCGCGTCATCTCCACCGTTGACCCCGAGGCGAGGCACATCCACAAGACCACCCGCCAACGGACCGACGGCTTCAAGGGACACCTCGCCCTGGAGCCGGAAACCGGGCTGTTCACTGCCGTCGCCCTCCATCCGGGCAGCGGCACCGACCACACCGAGGGAATGGTTGCACTGGACCTGCTGGCCGGTGAGAGCGGGCCACTTGATGTCTTCGGGGACACCGCCTACTCCGGCCACACCTACCGGGCTGCCCTGACCACAGCCGGACACCAGATCTTTTGCAAACCCGCCCCGCTCAAGCCCGCCGTCCCCGGCGGGTTCACCCTGGACGACTTCCACATCGACACCGCTGCCGGGACGGTGACATGCCCGGCCGGCCACACCACCCCGCTCGGCGACCAGGCCGGACAGTATCTCCAGCGCAAAGCCTTCTTCGGGACGTTGTGCACCCACTGCCCGCTGCGGGAGCGGTGCACGAGGAACAAGCTGGGCCGGATCTTGACCATCCGCCCGCACCACGACCAGCAGGCCGCCGCCCGCCGCCAGGCCGCCACTGACCCCAACTGGCAGGCCACCTACCGGCGTTGGAGGCCACCCGTCGAACGCGGCGTCGCCTGGCTCGTCGCCCACGGAAACCGGCGACTGCGTTACCACGGCACCCTCAAGAACGACACCTGGCTCCACACCCGGGCCGCCGCCCTCAACCTCCGCCGACTGATCAACCTCGGACTCACCCACACAGCAGGCACCTGGACCATCACCCCTGCCACCCCCTAGCGGCAGGGGCGGCCACGCGCCCCCGAAAACGCCCGCTGGCCAGGCAACATCTTCAGCACACTTCTAGACGGCGTGGCCCCCGTGACCACCCCCGTGCCCCGCGCCGTGGTCGAACTTCAGGGCCTCCTTGGGCATCACCACGAAGGGCCGCATCATGCCCATGTCCTCGTGCTCCAGGAAGTGGCAGTGGTACATGAAGCGGCCGTACGCCCCGTCGAACTTGCCCATCACGCGGAGCAGCTGCCCGCCGGGCACCCGGAAGACGTCCTTCCAGCCGCGCTCGTTCGGGGCCAGCGGGACGGGCCGCTGGGGGTCGACGGCGATGGGCGCGAGCGTGCCGCCGATGCTGACGTCAAAGCCCGACACGTCGCAGGCGTCCCTGCCGAGGAGCTGGAAGTCCGCCAGGTGGATGTGCATCGGGTGGAGCACCGGCGGGTTCGCGGCGAGGTTCAGGAACGTCCACTGTTCGTGGCTGCCCTCGGCGATGGTGATGCCGAGGCCGTCGTTGAACGTGCGGGCGATCCTCCGGTACGTCTTGACCTTGCCGTCGTCCCCGCGCAGCTGGATGATCCCCTCGGTCGGCACCTGGATGTCACCGGGCTTCTCGACCTCGGCCATCTCCCAGATCTCCGGGTGGCCGCCGCCTCCCTTGGTGGCGGGCGGGGTCAGCACGATCAGCCGGTGGCCGTGCGCGATGTCGTGCGTGAGCGGGCGGAACGAGCCGGAGAGGATCTCCGGCAGTTCGAAGGTGTCCGGCTCGGCGCACTCGCCCACGCGGAACTCCATGACCTGCGGGTAGGGCACGTCGTTCGCCACGTCGGGCACGCCGGGCGCCTGCCCCCGTCCCTTGTTGACGAGTCGCAGCCGCTGTCCGGCGAGCCCCCGGAAGTCGATGAGCAGGTCCATGCGCTCGGCCGGGGCGACGGTGAGCGTGGGCAGCGCTCCTTCGAAGTCGACCGGCACGGGGCGCGGCAGGAGCCCGCCGTCGCTGCCGATCTGCTGGAGGACGCCCCGCACGGGGTTGTTGTCCTCGTCGACGAGAACCAGGTCGTAGATGCGCGCGTTCGACGCGTTGACCAGGCGGAAGCGGTACCAGGCCGCGTCCACGTCGGCGTACGGCCAGATGCGGCCGTTGACCGTCGTGTAAGGACCCGAGAAGGGCAGGGAGACGGGCTTTCCCGTCTCGTCGTTCTTCGGGTCGACGATGGTGGTCTTGTGCAGGAGGCGGCCGTTCAGCCGGCCGTCGCCCTCGTCCGTGTCCAGGTTCCTGTCGGCGATGAGCAGGGGGATCTCCCGCTCGCCGCACGGCAGTCGCAGCGCGTCCTCCTCGTCGTCCCGGACCAGGTACGTGCCGTACAGGCCCGCCATCACGTTCCAGCGCGTGATGTTCATGGCGTGGTCGTGATACCACCACTGCACCGCCTGGTGGTCGTTCGGGTACTCGGAGAGCTGGGCGTCTCCGTACCCCACGGCGTTGTCCGCCCAGCCGTCGTTGCCGCCGCCCGTCTGCGCGCCGTGCAGGTGCGTCACGGACCAGGCGGGCAGCGCCGCCACATCCTTGTTCGGCTCGATGCCTCCGCGGCCCGGCCGGGTGGTGGGCGGCGGGTCCTTCTGCGGGTCGCCGCGCGGTGCCTCCACGGCCGTGACGGGATACTCGCCCTGCGGTATGCGGTTGGTCCAGGCGATGCGGATCCGCTGCCCGCGCCGCACCTCGATGGTGGGGCCCGGCACCGAGCCGTCATACCCCCACATCAGGGTCGGCGGGAGCTGCGGGTGCAGGCGCACCCACGTCGGCCGCAACGCGATCTCGGTCTCCTCCAGCACGTCGGCGGAGTCGGGCCGCAGGACGGGCGGGACGGTCAACGGCGTCACGAACGGCGCCAGTTCACCGTCGACGGGAAGCCGATGCCTCCCCGCCGCTTCCGCCACGTCGCCCGTCGGCTCTTCCGTGCTGCGCTCAATGATGTCGGTCAAGATCGAACACCCCCGTGTCCATCCCCCGTTGTCGCGGCCGGTCGACGGCCGCCTTCACTTCAGAAGACTCCCGGCGCCCCACCGAAGTTCCACGAATCCTCCATTCCGGATGAAACCATCCGAAGGGGGCTTGTCGGCGCGCCGCGGGGCGCACGGTCGGGCAGGAAGCCGTGCGCGCGCCCGGCCAGGTCCTGTGCGCCGTAGCGCCGGCAGCCGTGGTGCCAGTTGAGGATGCCCGCCATCCAGTTCTTCAGGTCGGCGACGTAGCCGTCCATGGCCGCGCGACCCTCGCGCGCGAGGGCGAAGTCGTCGTACAGCGGCGGGAATTCGTGGGAGGAGACGTGTTCGAACTGTCGCAGTCGCTGGGTCGTCAGGTCGTGGACGACGCGCAGCGCCGACGGGTAGTCGCAGCCGAAGAAGTTCTGCACGACGAGGATGCCGTTGTGGAACTCGCCCTCGTACTCGATCTCCTTCTGGTACGAGAAGATGTCGTTCACGAGCATCGCGTAGTCGACGGCGGCGTTCTCCAGGGAGCGGACGGGCCCGCTGCGGTAGATCGCGGGCGGTACGGACGGTCCGTGGCCCATGCGGCACAGGTTCATGGTGAGGTCGGCGCCGAACGTGGCGCGGCGCATCTCCAGGTAGTCGACCGGGTCGGGGACGCGGTGGTGCAGTTGGTTGAAGACCTCCCACACCCAGCTCTCCGTCATGACGTCCACGGAGTCCCGCACCGTCCTGCGCTGCCGGTCGGTCATGTCGCGGGTCGTGCGCGCCCACAGGTCGATGAGACCGCGCTCCATGGCGTTCCCGGGCACCGGAACGGGCTCCCCCACGAGAGTCATGCAGGCGGAGAGCCGTTCGGTGCAGAACTTCGCGGCGGCGAGGTCGCGGCGGCGGCCGAAGACGAGGGGGTAGTAGTCGTCGCCGTACGTACCCCAGGCCAGCCACTGCGAGCTCAGGTCGAGGGCGTCCTGCGCACCGTCCGGGTCGAGTCCCGCGGCGCACAGCGGCAGGTCGTACGCGTCGAGCTTGTCCTCGTCCCAGACGCCCTCCTTCAGGATGCCCATCTCGTGCGCCCACTCGGTGATGCGCCGCCGCGCGGTGTCGAGGCCGGGGTTGAGCCGCAGCGGGAACGGCATGTACAGGTCGGGGATGCGGGAAGGGCCCACCTTCTGGAAGGGCACATGCGTGAAGGACCGCGTCCGTTCCGCCCCCGCGGCGGAGAGCAGCGAGGCGATGCCCGTCCCCGACGTCCCGAGGCCGGTGGGACCGGCGAGCGGTGAGCCGACGGTCACGCCTTCGTTCATGTACCGGCTGGAGCGCAGATGCCACTCGTGGCCGCCCGACTGCCAGTCCTGAAGTCCCTTCGTGTACGCGGCGACGGCCGCCACCTCGGGCGGGGCGAGACCTTTCTCCACAGCGACGGCGGGCACTTCGGTGACCGCCGTGTGCTCGAACTGGTGCAGGCGCGAGGTCAACACGTCGTTGACGGTGTCGGCCGCCTCCTGGGTGGTGCAGTCGAAGAAGGTCTCCAGAACGAGCACTCCGTTGCTGAGCTCGCCCTCGTCCTGGACCTCGCGCTGGTACGAGAAGAGGTCGTTCCGCAGGTGGACGGCGTCGGCGAACGTCTCCATGAGCACGCGCAGCGGCCTCGTCCCCGCGACGGACGCGGGCACCTCCGCCGTCGCGTACTCGATGAGGCCCGCCGACCAGGGTGCGCCGCCGACCTTGCGGCGCATCTCGATGTACTCGACGGGGTTCGCGATCCGCCCTTCGTTGATGTTGGAGAGCTCCCACATCGACTCGTTGAGCAGGTGTTCCGTCGATTCGGCGAAGCGGCGGCGCCAGTCCTTGGACATCGCGGGCACGGTGCGCGCCCACAGATCGGCGAGCCCCGCCTCGACCGGGTTCCGCGGCTCGGGCACGGCGGCCGACGGGTCCATGGGCATGAAGAGAGGCAGGCGTTCGAGGTGCGCCTTGCCCGCCGACGTGTCCTGAGTGCGTTTGTACATGTCCAGGAAGTGGTCGTCGAAGAAGAACACCCACACGTACCAGTCGGTGATCAGCGACAGCGCCGGGCCGTCGCAGTCGGGGTGGGTGTACGCGCACAACAGGCCGTAGTCGTGCGCGTCGAGGTCACTCTGCTCCCAGACACCGCTGCCCTCCAGCATGCCCATGTCCCGCGCCCAGCGCGTGGAGTGCGCGCGGGCCTCCTCCAGGTGCGGATTGAGCCTCGCGGCGTACGGCATGTAGAAGTGCGGCAGTTCGAACGGCTGCGTCATGTGCCCGGCCCTACCCGGGGTTGCCGGTCGGCATCCGTGCGGCACCGCATGATCGCACCATCGCGTGAACCGACATCGTTTCGCCCTCAAAAGGGGAGAGGACATGCGAAGGGCCGGCCCGGCTCCTCCGGACGCGCCACAGGTTCCCCGCCCGCGAATCACGGGTTTCCCCGCGTGCGCACCGTTCACGCCTCTAGGCTGCCGACGACGCCCTCGGAAGGAAGCACGTCCATGACCGATGCGCCGCTGCGAGCGGAGTTGCTCCTGGACCGCGAGGTCCCCGAAGAACTGCGCCGCGAGCTGGTCGCCGCCTTCGAAGGACTCGGCGCCCCGCCGGTCCGCGTCCGGCACACCGTCGACCACCGCGGCGCCGCCGACATCCAGTGGATCGTCCTCGCCGCGCTGCCGCTCCAGGCGTTCCTCACCGGCCTCGGGGCGGAGGCCGTCAAGGACGCGTACGACGCGTTCAAGGGTGTCGTACGACGGACCGCGCGCCCCGCGTCGCAGGCCCCCGCCGCCCCGCCCGGGGCGCGTGCGGAGGGTGCGGCGCGGCCGATCGTGCTCCAGGACGCGTCCACCGGCCTCGACATCGTGCTGGAGCCCGACCTCCCCGCCGAGGCGTACGAGCGGCTCACCGCGCTCGACCTCACGGAGTTCGCGGTGGGGCCGCTGCACTACGACCGCGACCGGGGCCGCTGGCGTTCGCTCCTCGACGAGGCCACCGGCTGACCCGGCCGCCACGGACCGGAATCGGGGGCCGAACTGTGACGACGCAGACCACGAAAGCGGACCTTTCCCAGGCCGAACAGGCGTGTGCCGACGGCGAATCGGCACTGGAACGCGGTGACGCCACCGCCGCCGAGAAGTGCTTCGCCCAAGCGCTGCGGCTCGCGGACGCGGATGCCGGGGAGGGGGACGCGCGCGTCGCCGCGCGGGCATGGACCGGAGTCGGGCGGGTGCGGCTCGCCCGTGGGGAGAGCGAGGGCGCCGAGGCCGAGTTCGAGCGGGCACACACGCTGCGTCCCTCGGCGGCCGGCCCGTTGCACTGGCTGGGCTGCGCCGCCGCGCACCGCGGCGACCTCGCGGCGGCGGAGCGCCACCTCACCGCCTCCCTCGCCTGCGCGGTTCCACACGGCCGCAGCCTCGTCCAGCGCGCCTACGTGCACGCCCGCGCGGGCAACGCGGACGCCGCCCTCGTCGACCTGCGGGCCGCGGCGCTGGCCGGCCCCCTGGACGACGAGGCCCGCTGGCTGTTCGCCGTGCTCTCCGGCCGATCCGCGCGCGAGGTGGCGCTGCGGCTGCGCAGGGCGGCCCTCGCCGCGCTCGCCCCTCTCGCCCCGCACGGGGGCTTCGGAGAGGGGGGCGACGGGGGCTGGCGGCGGGCCGGGGAGCTGCTCGCCGCCGCGCGGGGTCTCGCCCCGGGGCCCTGGCCCTCCTCCCCGCTGTACGCCGTGGCTCTGGTGCGCGGTGGGCGCCGGACCGCCGCCGCGGCGCTGTTGGACGACGCCGGCCGGGACGACCCGGCCGACCACCGGGTCACCCACACGCTCGCGGTGGGGCTCCTCAACTCGGGTGAGGGCGACGCTGGTTCGCGGTGGGAGCGGTGCGTCGCCGCATGGGCCGCGCTGCTGCACGACACCGCGTTCTGGGCGCACGTCCTGGCCTCCGCCGCCCGGCGGTACGGCGTCACCGTCGAGCCCGACCTCGTGCCCGCGCTGCGCGCCGGACTGCGTGAGGCGCTCGAACGGCACATGCCCGACGACGCGGGCACCCGTGTCGCGCTCGGACCCCTGCTCCAACGCGAGGCCGACGCGGCGAAACTGCTCGCGGCCGTCGGCGGCTTCCCGTCGACGGTGGCCGGGGGGCCGCCTCTGTTCTGCGGGCCGCTGCGCATCGCGGAGCTCGGCAGATCGGCGGAGTTCGGCGCGTTCGCGGCAGCGTGGGAGAGGGCGTTCGCCGACGCGCGGGCCCAGTCCTCCGCGTACACCGCCTCTGCGGAACCACCCTCCTCGGCCGCGACCCCAGCCGCGTACACCTCCCTCACCTACGCCTTCTCCGAACTCGGCTTCGCACGGCTCCTCCTGGGGCAGGACAAGGCGGCCGACGCGCTCGCCGCCCTCTCCGAGCTGCGCTGCCCCGGCTGCCGGGCGCGCGGCGGGCCGGGGGCCGCGGCCGTCTGCGAACCGGCGTGCGGGCGCTTCGACGAGCTGAACCCCGGATACGCCGGGGTCCCGGACAAACACCTCCGCCTCTCCCTCGACGCGCGCGGCCTCGCCCTCGAGGCACGGCTCAGCATGGGCCGGTCCGAAATGACCTCCGCGCGGCCCGACTTCGGCGCGGCGGCCGCGTACTGGCGCCGGGCCCTGGTGCACAGCAGGGAGATCGACCGGTACCGCGAGACGCAGACCGCCATCGTCGACATGGCGCTCGGCGCGGCGCGGGCGGCGCACCGCGACGGGCGGCTGAGCCTCGCCGTGGCCACGCTCGACGCGACACGTTCGGTGATCGGCGCGAACGAACGGGGCCGCCTCGAAGGGCAGTTGGCACGCGTGCTCGCCGACCGCGGGATCTCCGCGGCCAACGACGCGGAGGCGCTGCTCGACCGGCCCGCGGCCGACCTGCGCCGCTCCGTGGCGTTCAACCCGCATCTGCTGCGGACGCAGGTCAGCCTCGGCATCGTGCTGCGCGGGCTCGCCGCGGCCCGCTGGAGCTCCGGCAGCCTGTCGGGCGCGCGAGCCACCCTGCGCGAGGCGGTCGACCAACTCACCGCCGCACTGGCGCACTTCCCGGACGACCCCGACCTGGAGGAGCTGCGGGTAGCCGCCGTCGCGGACCTCGACCACGTCATGTGGCAGCCCGACGAGAGCGAGCAGTGACGCCCGTGCTCGGTTACGAGGAACTGCGCATCCGGGTCCGCCGCGTCGGCGGATCCCGCTACCTGGTGACCGCCGGCGGGCCCGCGTGCGCGGCCGAGGTGATGGCGGTCGACGGGGAACCCGAGGCGTTCCGGGAACAGTGGGACCGGCTGATCGCGGCGGAGCTCGGGTACGTGCCGATGGGCGACCAGCACACCGTGGCGCAGCTGCGGGCGCTCGGGCGCGGCGTCTTCCGGCTGCTGTTCGGGGACGCGGCGCGGGCTGAGGGCGAGAGCACGGACGAGTCCGGTGAGGACGCGGTCGGCGGGCGCGTCGGGGCGTGCGTGGACACCGCGCTCGACCGCGCCCAGGGGATGCGTCCCGCGCGCGGGCTGCGGCTCCGCTTCGACCTGCCGCCCGAGCTGCGCGACCTCCCCCTGGAGTCGCTCTGCGCGCCGCCCGGCAGCCCGCAGCAGTCGCTCGCCCTCAACCACGGCTATTCGCTGGCCCGTTCGCTCGCGGGCGGGCCCCTGGGGCAGCGGCTGCCCGAACCGGCCGACGAGCCGAGCGTCATCCGGCTCCTGGTGGTGTGCGCGTCGCCCCGCGGGCTGCAGCCGCTGCGGACCGCCCCGGAGGTCGCCGCGATCCGCAACGACCTGCCCGAAGTGGCCGTGCAGACGGTGGTGGTGGAGCGGGCGACGCGGGCGAGCCTGGAGGACGCGCTCGGCGTCCACTCCGAACTGCCCACGGCTGTCCTGGTGATCGCGCACGGGGCGTACGACGCGGAGATCGGCAAGGGCGTGGTGGCCCTGGAGACGGAGAGCGGGGGCATCGACCGCGTACCGGCGGACCTGCTCGCCGCGATCCTCCTGAAGGCGCAGCGGCTCAGGTTCGTCGCCCTCAACCTCTGTGCGGGAGCGGATACGTCACACCTGGAGCCGTTCTCCGGGCTCGCGCAGGCGCTGATCGGCGGGGGTGTGCCCGCGGTGGTGGCGATGCGGGGACGGGTGAGCGATGTGTCGGCGGGCGCGTTCGGGCCCGAGCTCCTCAAGGGCATCGCGGCGAACAAGACCGTCGACGAGGCCGTGGCCGCCGCGCGGGTGCGGATCTCGCACCTGCCGGACCACACGGCGGTGGAGTGGGCGACGCCCGCGCTGTTCCTGCACGAGGGGTGCAGGCAGGGCTGGCTGTTCAAGGCGCGCGAGGTGCGGGACGACGAGTTCGGAGCGGGTGGCTCGGCCGTGGCGGATCCGCTGCGCGAGGGCGAGGACGCGCTGCGGACCTTCCAGAGCCCCGTCGGCCACGTCGGCTCCGCGGCGCTGATCGGCGCGGCACGCTTCCAGCGCGACCTGGGGAACTGGGCGCAGGTGCAGCGCATTCTGCGGACGCCGACGCAGAGTTACGCCGACGAGCGGCGCCGGATGCGGGCCGAGGCGGCGTTCGAGCTGGCCTGGCCCGAGCTGGAGAAACTGTGCACGCTCCTCGCCGGGGAGCGGGACGCGGCGGGCACGGAGACGCAGCTCGACGTGGTGCGCGAGCTGCTGCCGGGCCCGCTGCCCGGCGCGCTCGCGGCGGAGGTCGCCGGGCTGCGCAGGCTCGTCTCGCTCGTCGACGAGGCGCGCGCGGCGGAGGCGGGGGCGGACTGGGTCACGGCCATCGCCCGCTACGAGGAGGTGCTCGCCGTGCGCCCCGGCGGGCTGCGGGACGTCACGGAACGGCTCGCGGCGGCGCGCGACGAGCTGCATGTGGCGCGCCTCTGCGCAGCGGCGGAGCGGGCGCGGGTGTCGGGCGACTGGAGCGCTGCGGCCGACGGCTACGCCGCGGTCCTCGCGCTCCGTCCCGGCCACGGCACGGCCCTCGCGTGGTCCTCGTACGTGGCCGGCCGGGCCGCCGAGGCCCGGGAGGACTGGCCCGCGGCCGAGGCGGCGTACGCGGCGTGCCCGGGTCTCGACGACGCGGCGGCGCGAGGGGCGTACGCGCGGGGGCGCGCGGCGGCGGAGGACGGGGGGTGGGCGTCGGCGCGGGACGCCTTCGCGCAGGCCGGGCCCGACTGCCGTACCTGGCAGGTGTACTGCGCCGGCCGTGCCGCGGACGCGGCGGGCGCGTGGAGCGCGGCGACGGAGGCGTACGCGGCGGCGGACGGCTTCCTGGACAGCGCGGTACGCCTCCTGTTCGCGCGGGGCCGCGGCGCGGCGGAAGCGGGCCGCCACGCCGAAGCGCTGACGGACCTGTCCTCGGCGGCCGCACAGGGCTGGGACACGGAACCGTGGCTGAGCGACCTGCGCCGCGGGGTGTACGAGGCGGCCCTGACGGCGACGGACGCCGGCGACTGGCCGACCGTGCTCACCCACCTGTCCCCGTTCCCGCCCGACTTCCGCGCCACGCACCTGCTCAGGCGCTACGCCGAGGGCCGCCTGGCGGCAGCGGCGGGCGACTGGGCGTCGGCCGCGGAGGCGTTCGGGGAGTGTGCGGGGGGCGGGAGCGGCGGCGGTGAGGGTGTCCCCGGCGACGCCGGTGACCTGTGCGCGTATGCCCAGGGGCGTCTCTGTGAGGCGCGGGGGCTGTGGGACGACGCGCTCGCGTCGTTCGCCGGGTTGCCGGGCGGGCTCGGGGACGTGGCCGACCGGGTGCTGTACGCGCGAGGGCGCGCCGCCGACGTGCGGGAGGAGTGGGACGGCGTCATCGACGGGTTCGGCCGCCTGCCCGACGGCTACGCGGACGGTGAGGTCGGCGTCCGGCGCCTCTACGCGCGCGCACGCGTCGCCGCCGACCGCCGCGGCGACTGGGCGGCGGTCCTCAGCCTCCTCACCGGCGTACCGGACGCGGCGCGCGAGGGCGCGGTGGCCGCGCTCCGCCGCAAGGCCGAGGGCCGACGCGCGGAGGAGAACGGCGACTGGGCCGCGGCCTGCGCGATCCACGGCCGGGCGTTCCCCGGGGGCGCCCCGCCGTCGCCCGCCCCCGCGCCGGGCTCCGGCTCCGAAGCCGTCTCCCTCTACCGCTACGCCCTCGCCCGCACCCACGAGCAGCGTGAGCAGTGGCAGGAAGCCGCCGACGTCTATCGGCTGATCGAGAGCGAGGACGACGCGTGGGCCGACGTCGGTGTCCGGCTGCGCTACGCACGGGCCCGGCTCGCCGAGGGTGCCGCTGACACCGGCGAGGACTGGCGGCTCGTCGTCGAGGCCTACGACGCGCTGGAGCAGGAAGACGTGCCGGGGCTGGACGTCGCCGCGCGTGGGCGGTACGCGCGCGTGCGGGCCGCCGAGGCCGAGGGGGACTGGGCCTGCGTGGCCGCCGAGGCCGACGCGCTCGGGGCGCACCGCGACGCGCCCGCCGTCGCCGCGTACGCCCGCGGCCGCCTCGCCGACGCCCACCAGGAGTGGCAGCGCGCCGCCGACGCGTTCCGGCAGTGCACGGGCCACCGGGACGCCGACGCCCATCTCGCGTACGCGGAGGGCAGGTTGCTGGAGGCGGCGGGGAGGTGGAGCGCCGCCGTCGCCGCGTACGAGAAGGCGGGCGGCGTGCTCGACCGGGCCGACGTGCGGTGCCGCAGGCTGCGGCGGCTCATCGGGCTGCTCCCCTGGGCGGACGGGCTGACCGGCGCCCCGCTGGTCGCCGACCCCTTCGCCGTGCGGGACCAGGCGTTCCCCTACCTCGCTCTGCGCGACGCCGGCGTGGACCCCGGCGCCTCCATGGACGTCGTCAAGAACGCCTCGTACGCCCTCCTCGAACGCGGCACCCTGTCCTGGCACGAGCGCGTCGCCCTGGAACGGATGCGGCTGCCGGGGCGGCGCCTCCAGCTGGACGCGCTGCTCTACCGCTGGCACTCCCCCGCCGCCCTGCGCGACGCCCTCTCCGCGCTCTCGCCGGACGAGGGCCCCGGGCTCTTGGACGCCCTGTGCGCGCGTTCCCCGCAGGACGCCCCGCTGCTGCTGCTCCTGGCGCGGGACCGGGAAGCCGCCGCCGCGGAGTGGGAGCGGCGCCTGAAGGAGGCGCCCGGCGACATGGCGGTGGTGCACGGTCTCGCCGTGGCACGGCTGTGGCAGGCGCAGGAGCTGGAGCAGAGCGGCGCGTGGGAACACGCGGTGCACGCCTGGGAGTCGGCACTCGCGTACTGGGCGACGCTGCTCAGCGACGACGAGTACTGGGACGGCTGGCGGGCCGAACGCGCGGCGGCCTACGAACGCGACCTGACGCACGACGACATGGCGTCGCTGCGCTGGGAGCTCAGCCAGCACCTCTTCGGGCAGCTGTCGGCGTACGAACAGCGCCACACCGAACAGGACCGCCCCCAACAGGCGGCGGCCTACCAGGCGTTGGCCGCTCTGCTCGAATCCGAGCTCGGTGGCGCCCGCGTCCTGAAGGACGTGGGCGGGCTGCCCTCCGTGCCGGGCTCGGGCGGCACGCTCGCGTGCGGGCCCCGCTATCTGCGGCTGCTGTGCCTGCAGGAGCCGCTCGCCGAGCTCGCCGCCACGCTCGACGCCGCCGCCCAGCAGGGCAAGGACCCGGGCGAGTACGCCGTACGGGAACTGCGTTGGGCGTTCTCGGAGTTGGCGCGCGGCTTCGCCCTCTCCGAGGTGCGGAAGTTCGAGGCCGCCCTTCGCGCGCTGCCGGTCTTCCCCACCCTGACCACGCTGCCGGACGACTGCGCCGGGCCCGCCGAGCAGGCGGCACACACCCGGACGTGCTCGCCCTGCCAGGACTTCCTGCGGCGCAACCCCGCGTACGTACGCCTCCCGAGGCGCCACGCCCGGCTCCTCCAGGACGGCGTCGAGCTCGCCGTGCAGGTCCGTCTCGCCCTCGCCAGGACGGCCCTGACGCGCGGCGACGGCGGACTCGACGAGGCCCTGGCCCACTGGGGCGAGCTGGTGAAGGTGTCCCGGAACGCCGGGATGCAGGCCCGCTCCAAGAAGGCCGTCATCCGTACCGTCCTCGGCCGTGTCGAGGCGCTCTCCGACGAGGAGGGCGTGCAGCTCGGCGGCTGCCTCGACGAGGCCGTGACGCTCGTCGAGTCCGTGATCACCGCGCTGCACCCGCTCGACCGCGAGCTGCTCAGCCAACTCAACGCGAAGCTCTCGGCGTTGCTCTCCATGCGCGGCGTGTGGCGCGGCTACACCCGCACCAAGCACGGCATGCGTTCCGACATGTACGGCGCGGAGACCGACCTGCGCCGGGCCCTCGCCCTCAATCCGGAGTCGAGCCACGCCCGCGACAACCTCGCCCGCGCCTTCGTGTTCACCCTCGACGAGCGGACGTACGAGGTCCCGGCGCGCCTGAAGCTGCTCCACGACGCGCTCGGCCTCCTCGACGTGGGCCTGGGCCAGGCGCTGACGCACCGGTACCGCGAGACGCTCGCCGAGGCGCTCGACGAGATGGAGAAGCTGCTCACCCGGCACCTCGGCGTCGAGGGCATGGGCGCCCTGATCCGCAGCGACGGCCGTGAGCCGCCGCCCGACGAGGCCGATCTCGCCTCCTGGGCCGCTGACTTGACGCGCCGGGCGGAGCGCGCGCTGCTCGACGGCGACATCCTGTGGGCGCTGCACCATCTGATCCGCGCCACCCGCGCGGAGCCCACCGACAGCCGGATCAGACAGGCCCTGCTCGACGCGGTGAACCGCTGGCTCGCCGAACTCACCCACGATGAACACGAACACGACGAGAACGAAGCAGGAGGCAGCGTCGCGTGATCAAGGACCCTTCCGCGGACGGGGCAGGCCCCTCGCAGCTCTCCCCCTACGAGCTGCTCGCCCCGGCCGGCGTCACCCCCTGGACGTCCCACAAGGACATGCAGGACGTGTCCTTCGAACTGCTCGCCCAACATCTGATGACGCCGGTCACCCAGCAGGCGTGGGACGAGCTGCGCAGCGTACGCCGCAGGCTCCTCGTCGACCTGATGCTCTACGACGTCGACCTCGCCGCCGAACTCCCCCCGGCCGTCGAGGACATCGACCGCGCGCTCGCCGCGGAACCGGACCCGCCGCAGGACGGCACCGCGGTCCGTCCGGACGACCTCATCGACCTGATCCGGTTCGATGTCTGACGCGGCCGCCCGGCTCGCGTACGAGCACGCCCGCGACCTGGCCGCCCGTGACTCCGTCCACCGCGCGCTCACGGAGCGGCTGCTGCTGCGCTGCGCCGACGCCCTCGACTCCTTCGACCGGCTCCTCGCCGACGGCGCGGCCGGCGACGTGGGCACGTACCGCAGGAGCCTGACGCTGATCGCCGGGCAGCTGGAGAGGGACCTCGCGGCGGAGGGGCTCGAACGGGTCGGGCACGTCGGCGAGCGGGCCGAGCCGGGCACGCACCACATCGAGGCCGTCCGCGCCGCACCGCCCGGTGCGGACGGCGACGAGGTCCTTGAGATCCTCCAGCGCGGGTATCGATACCGGGGGCAAGTGCTGCGCGCCGCCCGGGTGGTCGTCGCCGTCGACGGCGGCACGGAACAAGGGACGGTACGGGAATGAAGGCCATCGGCATCGACCTCGGCACCACGAACAGCGCGGTGGCCGCCCACGATCCGCACCGCGCGGACATCGCCGTGCTCACCAACAGCAAGGGCGAGCGGCTCACGCCGTCCGTCGTCGGGGTCATGCGCCGCGACGGCAAGGACCAGCCGCTGGTCGGTGAGGACGCGCTGAGCTGGGCGATCAGACAGCCCAAGGAGACCATCGTCTCCGTGAAGCGCCTGATGGGGCGGGACTTCGCGGACGCCTCGGTGGTGCAGGCACACGACCGGATGAGCTACGAGATCGTGGCGGGGCCCGACGACGACCCGCGCGCGCACGTGCTGCTCGGCGGGCGGGCCCGCACCCCGGCGGAGATCTCCAGCGTCATCCTGGACAAGCTGGTCAGGGACGCCTCGCGCGTCCTCGGCGAGCCCGTGACGCACGCCGTGATCACCGTGCCCGCCTACTTCCGCGACGCCCAGCGGGCCGCCACGCGCGAGGCCGCCGAGCAGGCGGGGCTCGTGGTCAAGAAGATCGTCGACGAGCCGACGGCGGCCGCGGTCGCCTTCGGCCTGCACAAGCCGGGCGGTGCCCGCAGCCGCGTGCTCGTCTACGACCTGGGCGGCGGCACCTTCGACATCTCGATCCTCAACGCGGTCAAGGACCAGGAGGGCAGGAGCCAGTTCCAGGTCCTGCGGTCGGCCGGCGACATCTGGCTGGGCGGGGACGACTTCGACCTGGCGATCGTGGAGCGGATCATCACGTGGATGCGCGAGCAGCACCACGTGGACCCGGCCGGCGACAAGGCGTTCCTGTTCCAGGCGAAGAAGGCCGCCGAGCGCGCCAAGCGTGAGCTGAACGACCTGCCGGAGACGTACATCGTGATCCCGGCCGCGTACAGCAGCGAGAACGGCGTCCTCGACGTCGAGATGAAGCTGACGCGCGGCGAGTTCCAGGGGATGATCGCGCCGCTGGTGGCCCGGACCATGAACCTCGTCCAGGAGTCCCTGGCCCGCTACGAACTCTCCGTCGACGACATCTCCGACGTGCTGCTTGTGGGCGGCGGCACGCTCACCCGGCCGGTGTACGAGGCCGTCGAGGCGTTCTTCGGCGCCGACAAGGTCCGCAGGAACATCAACCCGATGGAGTGCGTCGCCTTCGGCGCGGGGGTGCTCGCCGAGACGCTGCGCGGTGTGGAGTGCTCGGATCCGGAGTGCGCGAAGGTCAACGAGTACGGGGCGGACGCCTGTACGGACTGCGGCCGCAGCCTCGCCGACGGGCGCTCCAAGGGCGACACGGGGCTGTACGAGTCGACGCCGATGGCGATGGGCATCGCGGCGATCAAGGGCAGCCAGCGCGACGTGTTCGTCGAGATCATCGAGGCGGGCTCGCCCTACCCGCTCTCCGAGCCGCGTCAGCGCACCTTCCACGCCACCGACAGCCGCCGCATCCGCGTGCCGGTCTACGAGGGCGACAGCAAGGTCGCGAGCGAGAACCACGAGCAGGGCGTGGTCGAGTTCGAGCTGCCGCAGGAGATCGAGATCAACCGCCAGGTCGACGTCTCCTTCAACTACTCGGCGGACCGCATCATCACGGTGAAGATCTCCGTGCGCGGCACGGACATGGTCCTGGAGGCGACCCCCAACCGGGAGAAGCCGCGCACACCGCCGCCCGAGCCCGTCGAGGTCCTCGACAGCGCGGCGCTGCGCGAGCAGCTGGGGTACGCCGAGCGGGAGGCCGACAGCTTCCTGAAGCGGTACGGGCCGTACATCGAACCCGTGCAGGCGATGAAGGTGCGCCGCGACATCGAGCAGGCTCAGCGGGCGGCCGCGATGGGCGACAGCGGCGAGTACAAGCGGCTCACCGAACTGCTGCTCGACGACATGTACCGGCAGTGCGGCCTCGCGAGCCAGTTCCGGCAGGCCGAGCTGGCCTCGGAGGGCGCGCCGCCGGAGACGGTCCGGCGCATCAACGAAGCGGTCGAGTACGTGAAGCAGGCGCACCGGCAGGGCAACAGCGTCGGCACCGCCCAGCAGGCGCGCAACCTCGTGAACCTGGTGGCGGTCGCCCAGTCCGAGCGGGCCGTGCCGACGCTCCCCGACCGGCCCGACTACGAGGGCATCCTCCGCTTCGCGGAAGAGACGGCGGGCGGATGACACAGGCACGGCCCGCGCGGGGGGCGCCGGCTCCCGTCAGCCTCGGCATCGACTTCGGCGCCACGGGCATCCGCGCGCTCTACGCGCCGCCGGACGGGCCGGGGCGGCGCCTCGACGCGGAGTGGGGCGACGGGCCGTGGCTGCTGTGCGAGCAGGCCGAGACCGGCGAACTCCCGGTGACCTTCCCGAGCCTCAAGAGCCGTCTGGGCAGCGGGCGTCCGGTGCACATCGGCGGCAAGCCGGTCGACGCGGACCGGGTCGTCGTACGCCTCCTGCGGTCGGTGCGCGAACGCGTGGAGGCGGCGACGCGGGGCCGGGTGGCGCAGACCGTGATCAGCGTGCCCGCGCGCTTCGGCTCGGCCCAGCGTGCGGCGCTGCGGGACGCGGCGCGCGAGGCGGGCCTCGACCCGACGCGGCTCGTCAGCGACTCCATGGCGGCGGTCATCGGCCACATGACGGAGCGGGACAGCGGCACGTGCCTGGTCTACGGCATGGGGTACGAGGGGTTCGAGATCGGCCTGGTCCGCAGCGTCCGCGGGCACTTCCGGTCGCTCGGCTACGAGGGCGGGGCGACGTCGGGAGGGCGGGCGTTCGACGCGGAGACGCTGTCGTCGGCGGTCCGGCTGCTGCGCAGGCACCGTGGCGCGGGCTCGGTGCACGGGATCGACGCGGCGGTGTGGCAGGGGCTGCGGGCGCGGGGGCAGGAGGCGCGGGAGGCGCTCGGGGTGCCGGGCGGCCCCGAGGCGGCGGTGCTCGACCTGGAGCTGGGGGCCGGGCCCGCGCTGTGGGTGCGGTTCGCGCGGCCCGACCTGGACGCGTACATGGAGCGTCATGTGGGGCGCACGCTCGACCGGGCGCGGGCGCTGCTCGACCAGTCGGGGATGACACCGACGGACGTCGACACGCTGCTCCTCGTCGGCGGCAACACCCGTATGGAGCAGGTGCGTTCGCGGGTCTCCGCCCTCATCGGCGGGGAGAGCGTGCAGGCGCCGCCCGAGCTCCTCGCGCTCGGCGCGCTGAAGCACGCGGTGCGGCTGGCGGGCGGCGCGGCGTCCTCGGGCCCCGCGACCCTGGAGGAGGGGCCGCTGGAACCGGACGCCGCCGCCCAGGACACCCTCTCCGACGCGCCTCCGCTCACGGCGACGCTGGTGGGGGCGGAGGGCCCGGGGGGCGGGGCGCGGGATGTGGAGGGGGCGCGGCGGCTCGTGCGGGAGGGGCGGGAGGAGGAGGCGGCCGCGGTGCTGCGCGGGGTCATCGCGGAGGCGCAGGAGCTGCTGGACGGCCTGACCCGGCGCGGGTCGCGGCCGCGGTCCCTGCCTTCGCGGCCGGATCCGGCTCCGGTCTCGGCTCAGCGGTTGTCGCCGTCCGCGCCCGAACCCCCGACCGGCCATGCGCCTCCCCCCGCGGCGGTCCCGGCCCCCGCACCCGCGCCCGTTCTCGACTACACGTCGCAGCGGCAGATCTCCCGCGCCCGGGCCCTGCTCTCGCTCGGCCGGTACGACCACGCCGTACAGGCCTCGCACATCGCCTGGCAGGACGCGGCGACCCGGCCCGCCGGGGCCGACATGCTGGACGCGATGATCGACGTGCACTGCGCGGCCGCGATGGCGGACATGGCGCCCGAGCACTTCGCCGACGCGGAACAGTGGCTCAACTGTGCGTACAACCACGATCCGACGAACGTCCGGGTCCGCGGGCTCCTCGCCGAGCGCACGTTCCGGCACGCCGTCGAGCTGGACCGGCGCGGGGAGAGGGATGAGGCGATTGAGGCCCTGGGCAAGTGCCTCACGTGGGACCCTGAACACGCCGACGCGGATGCGCTGTTGCGGCGATTGAACCGTGGCGGAAGGAACCGGCGCGGCAGGGGGGACGTCCTCGGACAGAGGCCACTCGAACCGCCCCAGTGAAGCGTCCCGCAAGTCAGGGAGGGAACCGTTTGACGCCCGCACAACTGCTCGACAAAGCCTTGATCGTCAAGGAGTTGCGGCGGCTTGCGGCCCTGCCCGCGCTGACGCCGCGCTCCGCCGAACTGACCGTGCTGCACCAGGACTTGAGCGGTTCGAACCAGCTCGACCGATGGGCGGAGCTCGACCTCGTCCAGGCCTACGTGCGCCCCGAGACCGTCCGTACGAACGCCGACCCGGCGTCGGGCCGGCACGACCGCCTCCTGGAGGCCGCGCTCGGAGTCCTCGTCTTCATCCCCCTGCTGATCACCTGGTTCGGTCTGCGGGAGGCGGTGCGGGCGTACGGGGAGCTGGCCGAGGACAACCCCGACCAGGCCACGCGCCCCTTCCTCCAGCTCTGGCAGTCCGGCTTCGGCGGGCACCTGGCGTCGTCCGGGCGCTTCGAGAACGTGGCCCTGATGGCGGTCCTCCTGATCGCGCTGCTCGTGGGGCTCTCCGTGTGGCACGCGCGCGTGCGGGTGCGGACGGAGCGCGCCGAGGACGCGCGGGAGGCGGAGCGGGAGCGGCTCCTCGCCGAGCTGGCGGCGGTGCTGACGCGCACGCAGATGCTGCTCGCGTCGCACCGCAGCGCGTCGCCGCAGCAGTTCACGGCGGAGCTCACGAAGGCCGCGCTGAAGATGCAGCAGGTGACGACCAAGGCGGAGCGCAGCCACAACGCGCTGACCGGTGCGACGGCGTCGGTGGCCCAGGCCGCCGACGCTCTCAGGCTGGCGGCCCAGTCCGTCACGAAGGAGGTGCCGAAGCTCGGTGACGCGGCGGACCGCATCAACACGACGCTGCGCAACGGCACGGAGGAGACCGCCAAGGCGGGCCGGGCCAACGCGCAGGCGGCGCGCGGCATCGTCGATCACGTCAAGACGGCGGGCGACACGGTCGAGGCGTCCCTCAAGGCACTGGTCGCGGCCCAGCAGTCACTCGTGACGAAGTCCGAGTCGGTCGCGAAGGCGACGGAACTGGCGTCGCAGGCCCTGGTGACGAGCGCGGGCCGCACGGGCGACGCCGTGGACGGCATGCGGGAGGCCACGGAGCGCTGGGACGCGGCGGCGGCCCACTGGCAGGACGCGGCGGCCCGCCTGGACGCCCGCATGGCCACGCTGACGGGGGCGCTTCCGGTGCAGACGCCGGTGCCCGTGCCGGTGAGCGGGGGGTACGGCTCCGCGAACGGGGCGTACGGCGTGGGCAGTGGCTCCGCGAACGGCCTCCACGGCGCGGGAGGCGACACCGCTGCCGGCGGGTACGGCACGGGTGGTGGCTCCGCGAACGGGGCGTACGGCGTGGGCAGTGGCTCCGCGGTCGGCGCGTACGGTGCGGGCGGCGACACCGCGGCCGGCGGGTACGGCACGGGGGGCGGCTCCGCGAACGGCCCCTCCGGCACGGGTGGCGACACTGCGTCCGCCGGGTACGGCACCGGCGGCGGGCACCGCACCGGTGACGACACCGCTGCCGCCAGGCATCGCACCGGCGACGGCTCCGCGAACGGAACGTATGACCACGGCGGCTCCGCAGCCGACAGGCGCGGCACGGGCGGCGGCTCCGCGGTCGACGCGTACGGCGCGGGCACTGGCTCCGCGGTCGGCGCGTACGACACCGGGGGCTCCTCCGCGGTCGGTGCGTACGACGCCGGTGGCTCCTCCGTGGCCGGTGGGCGACCGTCCCACGAGACCTCCGCGCATACCCCCGCCGCCGCTGCCCCGGAGAGTGCCCCCGCTCAGGACGCGCCCCTCGATCCCCCCGCCGACGCCCCCCTCGACGCGCCGACCACACGGTTGCCGCCGCCCCGGCCGCGGAGCGGAGGGAGCGCGTGAGTCGAGGGCGGGAGGAGCGGCGGCGGCGCGGAGGGCGGCCCGGGGTCGTCGTGCTCGCGGGGTGGCTCTTCGCCGACCTGCTCCTCGTACTCGCTCTCGTGTCGATGGCCGACCGCCCCGACCCCAAGCTGAACGACGGGCCCGAACCCGGGCCGTCGAAGACCGAGACGACGGAGCCCCCCACTCCGACGGCGCCGCGCTCCGTGGACCGTCACCCCCAGGAGTTCGAGGTCGCGGGACGGAAGAAGGGTGACCTCGTGAAGCAGATCGCGCAGGACACCCGCAAGTGGTCGGGCCGCGAGGCCGCGCTCGTCCTCACCTTCGGCGGAAGCTCGAACGGCACGGTCTACGCCCATCGCGTCAACGGACTCCTCGGCAAGGCCCGTCCCGAGATGTTCACCAGGAAAACGGCGACGGACGACTACCACGCCCTCGGCAAACGCGCGGAGACCGCCGTGGTCCGCGTCTACTTCTACACCGCCCCGGGCGGCTGAGCGATGGCCGTCCTGCGTCCCGGCGAACACCCGAAGGCGAGCGGCGCGCGGCCGCCCCTGCCCGCCCTGCCGCGCTGCCCCGGCCTGCGGGGGTACCTCCAACTGCGCGGCGGAGTAACCGGGTTGGGGTTGCGGCACGCCGCTGACGCCCTGCGCGCGCCCGAACCCGCCCCCGCACACGACGCCGTCTTCGGCACGCTCCCCAAAGCCACCACGGACGACGGTTTCCGGATCCTCGACGGGCTCTGGTTCCCGGGCCGGGGCGGCATCTGGCACCGCGTCGACCTGCCGTACGTACGGCGGGCGCGCGGCCGGTGGCTGTCCTCGTCGGATCCGCGCGCCGACTCCGCGGCCGCCGTGGTGGACACCCTGGAGACCCTCGTGCGGGACGACGCGCAGGGGCTGCGGCGGCTGGTCCTGTGGGAGGTGTGCTGCCTGCTGCGGGACGCGGGGGAGCGGCCCCGTGAGTCGGACGCCGTCGCCCTCGGCGTGCACCGCGCCGAGGCGGGACTGCTCGCCTCCGCCGTCTCCGCCGGATTCCCCGCGACCGGCCCGGCACGGCACGCCGCCGAGACCCTCAACGACGTCTGGCCGGGTGTGCGGCTGCGCGAGGCCGAGCGGCTCGTGGCCCGGCTCCCGCGCGCTTCCGACTACGCCGACGGCCCCGACGACCACCGCCTCGCCGCGCTCGTCGACGGCGTCCGCGCCCGGTCCGCCGAGGTCGGCCGGCTCACCGCCGAAGGTGCCGCCGCGGAAGCCACCGGCGCGCTGCGCACCGCGGCCGACGCCTGGCTGGGCGCCCTGCGCCTCGCCCGGGACGACCCGGCGGCCCAGACGGGCCTTCTGCGCGTCGCCGCGCTCCTCGCCGACGACCCGGCCACCCCCGCGGACTCCGCGGTGACGGCCGTCCCCGAGGACCGCGCCGTACGCCTGTCCTGGTGCGCGCCCCGGCGCCGGGACGACGTCGCGTACCGCGTCCTGCGCTTCCCCGACGGCGCGCCCGAGCTGGCCGTGGAGACCGCGGCGGGCGAGCCACGGCCCGCGTCCGTCGACCCGGACGCCCCCGTCGGCCGCCCCGTGCGGTACGCCGTCGTCCCGCTGCGCCGCGACCGGGACCGCATCGCGGGGGTGCCGCGCGTCACCGCTCCGGTGCTGCTCACTCCGGTGGTGACGGAGCTGCGCTGCACCCTCGTGCCGGGCGGCCTGCGCCTGCGGTGGCGGCCCGATCCGGCGGCGGCCGAGGTGCGGGCGACGCGCTCGGGAACGGGGGCGGACGCCGGGGGCTGGGGCGAGTCGTCGCTGGTCCGGCTGGCCTGCGAGCACGACCGTGCCCTCGACGCGCCGCTCGCCCCGGGGACGTACACCTACGAAGTGCGCTGCGGCTACCGCGACCCGGACGGCGACCTCGTCTGGTCCCGCGGCGTGACCGTCACGGCCCGCGCCGAACAGTGGCCGTCACCGGTGGAGGAGCTCAGCGTGCGGCGGCACCCGGACGGCGAGCGGATGACGATCGCGTGGCGGCCTCCCGAGCTCGGCGACGGCCTGCTCCTGCCGTGGACGACGGCCCCGGTCGCGCCGGGCACGGACGTGTCCGACGTCGTGAGCGGCGTGGACCGGATCCCGGTGACCGCGGTCGGCACCGAGTCCCGCGCCGAGCTGACGCCGGAACCCGAGCGGCGGACGCGCGTCACGGCGGTGAGCGTGCTGGGCGGGCGGGCCGTGTCCGGCCCGAGCGTGATCATCGAACACCCGGCAGCCATACGGCATTTGCTCGTACGCCGGGTGGGGGCGGACCGTGCCGAGCTGCACTTCGACTGGCCGGAGCCCGCGGTCCTGGTGCGCGCCGCGTGGACCGACGGGCGGCGCGGCGGAGAGCGGTGCGTCGCACGCAGCGCGCACCGGGCGGGGCACCCCGTCGACCTGCCCGTGTCGGCCGGGGAGTGCGCCATCACCGTGACCCCGCTCCCCCGCCCCGACGCCGTGTCGATCGACCCGAGCCCGGCCCGCGCGACGCTGCCCGCCGCACCCCCGCCCCCGCCTCCCCCGGCACCGCCCCCGCCCGCCCGCTGGAACACGTGGTGGCAGCGCTGGCGCCGATGGTGGGCTTGAACGAGCCCGGCCTGGACGGGGGTTGGTGCCGTCAGGACACCCGGCCTGCCCGGCCTGCCCGGCCTACTCCTTGACCACCGCCTCCGTCCCCCCGCCGAACTCGATCAGCAGCCCCGACCGGAGCGCGATCGTCTTGCCGGGGTCCACATCACGCACCGTCCCGTCGTCCTTGCGGGCCGTCCACACCGACTTGGTGCGGTTGGTGAGACCGAACCGGCCGCGCTGCTGCGGGTGTTCGGTGACTTCGCCGACCACGGCGGAGAAGTCGTGGCGTTCGGGGTCGTCCCGCAGGTGGTGGGCGTAGACGCGGGCGCTCGGGGCGAGCCGGATTCCGCGCCTGGTGCGGAGGGTCCCCGTGCCGGTGACGAGTTCGAGGCGGGGCGGCAGTGTGATGACGGTGCGGCACTTCCAGCAGGTGGGGGGCGCGCCGTCGGGCTGCGTGAGGTTCTGCTTGCCGCACGCGCCGCACTGGGTGATGGCGTCGAGGACCTGGCTGAGCGCGTCGCGCCACTGCGACTCGCGCACCCGCAGCGCGGGGTTGCGCAGGCCGTCCGTGAACGTCTGGACGAACAGGTCGCGCAGGATCTGCGGCAGCGCCCCCCACGTCGCCTCGACGGTCGGCTGCTCGCCGGGCACGGGGCGGTTGCGGAGGTCGGTCGGGTCGTAGACGAAGACCGGGTCGGTGCCGTACAGCCGGCGTTTGGCGGCCTCGTCCATGCAGCGGATGCTGAGGGCGAGGGCGCCGTTGAACGGGTGGTCGTTCATGAGGAGCAGGAAGAGCAGCACGGCCAGGGAGTGCAGGTCGCTCTGGGTGCCGGGCTGTTTGCCCTTGTCGCCGCGGACCAGTTCGGGCGCCATGAAGTCCATGGTGCCCGCGACGGCGGCCTCGGCGCCCTCGACGACGGCGTTGTCGTTGTCGCAGACGAGGACGTCGCCGGTGCGCGGGTCGAAGAAGATGTTGCCCCAGTTGATGTCGCGGTAGGCGATGCCGCGGGAGTGCAGGGCGCGGTAGGCCTCGACGGTGTGCAGCGCCACGGTCACGAGGGTCCGCATCGTCGCGGACGCCACCGAGGGGTCGCGGCGGAAGAGGGCGGGCAGATCGCAGAAGCGTGCGGGGCGTACGTCCATGAGGTAGCCGAAGCCGGGTTGCTTGCCCTCGGGGTCCATCACGATGGAGCGGGGCCACAGGAAGCGGGGGTCGTCCCAGCCCTTGGCGATGAGCCCTTCGAGGATCTCCCGTTGCCGGGCGTCGGCGAGCTGGGGGTAGTACCACTTGACCGCGCGGTCCCCGGTGGGCGTCTGGACGCGGTAGACCTCGCCCTGACCGCCGGAGCCGAAGAGCTCGGCGACCTTGAGCTTCTCCCCCGACTCGGCCACCAGGGTCTTTCCGGCGGCGAGCATGCCGTTCACCATTCTGTTCCTCTCTGCCCTTGCGTCTGCTGCTGCGTCTGTGCGGGTACCGCTATGGCGCCCACGAGCGTCGTGTCGTCCCCTGAGTACTTGGCGGCCCGCGTCAGCCAGTCCGGTAGCTGGGCCTGGACCGCCGCCACGCCCTGCCCGGCGGCGCGCTCGCCGAGGCCGGTGGCGAAGTCCAGGAAACCCTGGTGGTCGGCGAAGCTCTTGGAGAGCCCGTCGGTGGACAGCAGCACGCACGGCGGCGCACCGCCGGTGAACGGCTGCCAGTGCGCCCGCATCTTGCGCCAGGGCTCGGGCTCGCAGAGCGAGTCGGTCTCGTCGCCCATGTCGGGCCCGGTGGAGAGCGGGGTGTGCGGGGTGCCTCCGTCGTCGACGAGCACGATGTCGCCGTCGCCCAACTGCCAGCAGAACAGCGTGTGTTCGGTCAGTACGGCGCCTATGAGGGTGCTTCCGTAGGCGGCGAGGTCCGGTACGTCGGGGCGGTCGCCGCGTCCCGCACGGTCGACGGATGGCCGCAGACGTACGCCGTGCGCGGGCGAGTTGGCGTCGTGGAGCAGGGCACGCTCGTGCCACAGATGGGCCACCCGCTGCGGCAGGCGGCGTGCCTCCTCGCGCAGGGCGGGCCAGCCCGCCGCGTCGTCGCCGACCCGTGCGGCCTCGCGCGCGAACGCCGCCGCGCACGCGGTGAACTCCTCGACCGCCCAGTGGGCCCCGAGGTCGCTGCGGAAGTGCGCGGCGCTGCCGTGCCCGTCGGCCACCGCGAGGACGACCGCACGGCCCTCCGCGACGGGCAGGGCCGCGCTGCGGTCCTGGCTGTACTTCTTGGCCACTCCCTTGACCGCGCCGCTGAGCAGCGCCCACGGACCGGGGGGCGCGGCGGGGCGGCCGGGCCCGGTCGTCGTCTCCGGCCCGGTCACCAGATGTCGTCTTCGCCCTTGGTCATCGACGGTACGTCGATCGGCGTCGCGGGCTTCGCGCCGTCGTCGACCTTGGGGGTGGAGGCGTCCTTGACGACGGCGGTCGACATCCAGCGGATGGCGGCGGCGAGCTGGCGCGGGTTCTTCGCCTGCAGGGGCTCCAGTTCGGGGTTGCCGAGGAACTCCTTGAGCATGCTCTTGTCCGCGTCGTCGCCGATGGCCACGGCGACGCGCACGGCACGCTTGCCCCACGGGGTGCTGTCGATGGCGCGCAGCCCGGCCCGCCAGTCGTCGGTGGGCTGCCCGTCGGAGGCGAGGGCGAGGACGGGGGGCAGGGCGCGCTGCGGCATCGGCGGGGTCTGCAGCGCGCCGGCCGCCAGCTTGAACGCGGCGCCCATGTCGGTGCCGCCGTAGATGTGCACGTCCTCCCAGGAGAACCGGTCGACGGGGGTGGGCTCGCCGACGTGCCAGCTCGCGCCGCTGGCGAAGGTGATGGCGCGCACCAGCAGGGACGCGGCGGGGTTGGACTGGGCGGCCTGCTGCATCTCGGGGATGGCTTCACGGATGGCGAAGTTCAGCTCGCCGATCTTGCCGTTCACGCCCATGGAGCCCGAGCAGTCGAGCATCCAGATGAAGTGCACGGGGCGGCTCGCCATACTGCCGCCGGGGAAGTTGTCGACGACGACGGTCTCGCTGGTGTCGCTCACGCTGGTCCTTTCGTGGGAAGTGGTCATCGGTCAGCTCTGCTCCTGGGCGACGCGGTGCCGCCACGCCGTCCATTCCTGTACGTCCTGGCCCTCCCGTTGGAGGACGGTGGCCACCTGACCGAGGCGGTGGTCGTCCAGATGTGCGAGGACGGGCGCGAGCACCTGGTCGAGCAGTTCGGCGGCCACGTCGCGCCAGTCGGCGGTGACGCCGTGCCGCCGACGTGGCCGCCACACGTGGTAGTAGGCGGCCAGCTCGGCGGGACGGTTGGGCAGGTCACGCTCCAGACGGCCGCGCGTCCGCTCCTCCAGGAGGTGCGCGCGGTAGGCCCCGAGGAGGTCCGGTGCCGCGGCGACGAGGATCTGCAGACCGTGGGACTCGCACACGTCGAGCGGGTTCGCCCCGGCGAGGGCCCGGCCCACCCGTTCGTCGACGCCCTTGCGCAGGACCGCGCCGAGCGGCGACACCTTGCGCCCCAGCTCCCTCAGGCGGCCGACGGAGGCCCTGCTGACGGCGAGCCGACCGTCGGCCAGGTCCTGGGCGATGACGAGGAGTTCCGCGGTGTCCCGGTCCTGGGCGCCGAGCTTGGGGTCCTCGCGCATCGTCCGCGCGAAGTCGACGAGTTCACGGTCGCAGTGGTCGGGTTCTTTGAGCCACCCCATGATGCGGCGGCCGAGGTCCGCCTCGATGATCAGGCGGGGGGTGCAGAGGCGGGCCACGCGGGGCTGTTCGGCGCGGTCCGGCGGGTCGTTGCGCCACACCATGCGCCACAGCAGGTTGAGCGTCCTGACGTCCTCGACCCTTCGCTGGGAGAGGAGTTCGGTGAGCCGCTCGAAGAGCTCGACGCCCCGCAGCCGGTCCGGTGGGCCGTACCACTGCGCGGCGGCGGCGGCGAGGCGGACGGTGAGCGGCGCGTCGTCGATGTGGCGCCGGAGCCAGTCGCCCTGGGGCGAGTCGGCGAGGGCGCGCAGACGGTCCAGTTTGCGCTCGGTGAAGTTCGCGATGAGGAGCCGGAGCACGCGACGGGTGAAGGCGGTGTGGTCGAGGTCGGACAGCACCTGGACGGCCTGCGCGCAGTCGCGCCGCTCCGGGTGCAGCAGGGCGTCCGCGAGGCGGTCCATGGCCTCGGCGAGCCCGGGCCCGCCGTCGGCGCCCACGGCCATGGCGAGGCGCAGCGGCTCCGTCCAGGTGGTGACGGGATCGCGGAGCCGGGCGCGCAGGGCGTCGTCGGCGCGGTCGCCGTACTCCTCACGCAGCTCCCGCCAGGCCTCCTGCCCGAGCGGCAGCCCTTCGAAGGAAGCCAGATCGGGGAGGGTGCCGCGCCCGCGGGACGCGTCGAGCCGGTGCTTGACGAGGGCGAGGGCGAGGGGCCGCGCCGCGAGGGCCTGATCACCGTCGAGCCCCCGACAGAGACTGTCGAGCTCCCCGAGGGTACGGGCGTCGGCCTCGCCCCGGACCACTGAGCGCGTGAAGGCATCGAGGACGGAGCGCAGGGTGTCGCCGCGGAGTCCGGTGAGCTCGGCGTTCGCGGCGTGTCCGGCACCGTCGGAACCCTGAACGCCTCCGTCACCGTCGGACCCCTGAACGCGTCCGTCACCACCGGAATCCTGAACGCCTCCGGCACCACCGACAGCCCCTGCGCCACCCGCGCGTCCGACATCCTCAGCATCGGCGGCACGCCCGCCATCCTCGGCGCCCCCAACACCCCCGGCGCCGTCAGCGCGCGTTCCGCCCTCAGCACCCCCAACGCACCCAGCTCCCTCAGCACTCCCAGCGCCATCACCGTTCTCAGCCCGCTCGGCGCTCTCGCCGTCCGCGTCGCCGACGGTCACCCCCGCCCGCCGCCGTCCCCCGGCCACAGGCTCCCGCAGCGCGCCCGCGACCAGCGGGATGAGGGCGAAGGGACCCTCGGGTCCCGTCACCGCCCCGCGCGCGGGGCGCGGCGGGTTTCCGGTGAGCCAGCGCTCTGCGGTCAGCCGGGCCCAGGCGTCCGGCTCGGCGGGCGGGCTCCCCGGGCCGCCGCCCGTACCGTCGTGGACGCGGTACAGGTACTCCACCACCGCGTCGTCGGACCGGTCGAACTCCGCGTCCGGTCCGATGCCGATGATCCGCTGCGGGGCGCGGCGCGGGTCGGCGGTCCAGGTGGTGAACGTCAGCGCGGAGACGTACGCCTCGGGAAGCGAGGCGCAGGCGAGGGCGATCCAGCGGGCCACGGTCTCGGAGTCGTCCTCGACGAGGACGATCTGCCGTCCGGCGGGGTCCTCGAAGAGCCGGCGCACGTCGGCGAGGAAGGGCGCGACACGGTCGGCGCGCTCCCGGGCGAACACGACGAGGCGCTCGTGGTCGAAGTGGGCCTCCGGCACGGGAAGTCCGGACTCGACGAAGCCCGGGCCCAGGGACTCGGCCCGCTCCCCCGCCCAGGACGCGGAGCGCCACGTGTCGATCGGCCAGACGGGCCCCGGCCCGGGCGTGTCCGCGCTCAGGTGCAGCGCCTCGACCCGCTGCCCCGGGAGGGCCGCGCACAGGAGACGGCCGCCGTCCGGGAGCAGGCTGTAGCTCAGCTCGGAACCCGCCTCCCCTGCGGGCGGTACGCCCATGACGCGCGTGACGGCGCTCCTCAACGCGCCCTCGTGCGCGCAGAGTTGAGCGGCGTCCGCGTGCGACGGGAGAAGACTGACGGTTCCGGTGTCCGGCTCCTGGCCGAGCCGGTAGCTGAGGCGACGGATGGCCATGCCACATTCTGACCAACCGCGGCACCGCACCGCAGGCCGTCCGCCAAGTTGCCCCCCGCCCCGGCACGCACCCCTCACACCTGGTCGAACACGGGAACGGACGACGCGCGCACCCTTGCGCGACACCGCGGCCCGGGACACCGTGGTCACGTCCCGCACCGCCCGGTGCCGCCCCGGACCCCGTCGGCGATCGGAGTCGTTGTGAACTCGTTTCTGCTGCCCCACACCCTGCTCGGCGAAGGCCCGCACCAGGTGATCGCGGTCCACGGCTGGTTCGCGGACCGGTCGGCGTACGGACCGGTGCTCGCGGACCTCGACACCGCCGCGTTCACGTACGCGGTGGTGGACCTGCGTGGGTACGGCGAGGCCAAGGACACGGCCGGCGCGTACACCACCGGCGAGGGCGCCGCCGACGTGCTCGATCTGGCCGACCACCTCGGCTGGGAGCGGTTCTCGCTGATCGGGCACTCCATGGGCGGCAGCGTCGCCCAACGCGTCCTGGCCGTGGCACCGCACCGGGTGCGCCGCCTGGTCGGCGTGTCGCCCGTACCCGCGTCCGGGCTGCACCTTCCGCCCGACCAATGGGAGTTGTTCGCCTCGGCCGCGCACACCCCGGAGAGCCGCCGCACCATCATCGACATCACCACGGGAGGCGTACGTCCCCGGGCCTGGCTCGACCGGATGGTGCGCCGCTCGCTCGCCGTCAGCGACGCGAAGGCGTTCCGTGCCTGGCTGGACTCCTGGGCGGGCGACGACTTCCACACCGAGGTCGAGGGTTCGCCGGTGGCGGCGCTCGCGGTCACCGGGGCGCTCGACCCCGCACTCTCCGCGGACCTGATGCGCCGCACCTGGCTGCGCTCGTACCCCCAGGGCGAGCTGGCGGAGCTGCCGGGGGCCGGGCACTACGCGATGGACGAGGTGCCCCTCGAACTGATCCGCACGGTCGAGGACTTCCTGCGCGCGGAGGGCGAGGCGAGCGAAGGCGGGGAGGGGTTCACCGGCGAGGACGACTTCCCGGACGGGGACGGCGTCGCGTGAGCCTGCGCGGTGCCGCGGCCCGGACGACGACCCCGCCGCCCGTCCCCGACGTCTTCGATCCCCGTCTGTACGCGGCCGGTCTCCCCCATGACCGTTACCGGGTCCTGCGCGACCACCACCCCGTCGCGTGGCAGGACGAGCCCGCGGTGCTTGGCTGGCCCGCGGGGCCCGGCTTCTGGGCGGTCACCCGGCACGCCGATGTCGTGCGCGTCCTCAAGGACGCGGCGACGTACTCCTCGTACCTGGGCGCCACCCAGATCCGCGACCCCGCGCCGGACGACCTGCCGTTCATCCGGCGCATGATGCTCAACCAGGACCCCGCGACCGCCACCGCCGCCACCACCGGGGCGGGCGGCCGCGGCCCGTGCGACCACGGGCGGCTGCGCAGGCTGGTCAGCCGCGCCTTCACCCCGCGGCTGGTCGAACGCTTCGAGGCCAGGGTGCGCGAGCGGGCCCGTACGCTCCTCGCCTCCGCCCTGGAGCGGGCCCGCGCCGGAGACGGCACCTTCGACGTCGTCACCGCCGTCACCGACGACTACGCCCTGCTCAACCTCGCCGACCTGCTGGGCGTCCCGGCCGCCGACCGCGGTCTGCTCCTGCACTGGACGCAGCGCGTCATCGGCTACCAGGACCCGGACGAGGCACCCCCACCGGTGTGCGGCCCGGACGGCGAGCCGGTCAACCCGCGCTCCCCCGCGATGCTGCGCGACATGTTCGCGTACGCGCGCACGCTGGCCGCGCACAAACGCGGGCACCCCGGCGACGACGTCCTCACGACGCTCGCCCACGACCCCGAACTCACCACACCCGAACTGGAGATGTTCTTCTTCCTCCTCACCGTCGCGGGCAACGACACCGTGCGCGGCGCCGCACCCGGCGGGCTGCTCGCGCTCGCGGAGAGCCCCGGCGAGTACGCGCGGCTGCGCGCCGGGACGGTCGGCGTCGGCCCCGCCGTGGACGAACTCCTGCGCCGCCACCCGCCGGTGCTCAGCTTCCGGCGCACGGCGGCCCGCGACACCGATCTTGCGGGGACGCGCATCGCGGCCGGGGACAAGGTCGTCGTGTTCCACGCCTCGGCCCACCACGACGAGCGCGTCTTCACCGACCCGCACCGCCTCGACCTGACCCGCTCGCCCAACCCCCATCTCGCGTTCGGCGAAGGACCGCACGTCTGCCTCGGCGCGCACTTCGCCCGGCTCCAACTGCGCGTGTTCCACGAGGAGGTGTCCCGCGCCCTGCCCGTCCTGCGCCTCGCGGCTCCGCCACGCCGCCTGGTCTCGCACTTCATCAACGGCCTGAAGTCGGTACGGGTCGAGGCGCCCGCGTAGGGTGCTGGATCGCGAGACCGGCGCGGATCGCGAGTATCGGCGCACGATCGCGAGAACCAGCGCAGCGCCCGAGCGGAGAAACAGACCCATGCACGACGAACACGCCGCCTCCGGTGGCGCGTACGACATCGAGGCCGACCTCCACGACGAGGTCTTCCCCGACTTCCCGGCCCCCGCGGACGGCAGCCCCTGGCAGGCGCCCGCCGACCTGGAGGAGCACCTGTACGAGCTGTGCCGGGAGGACGACGCGTACGGCTATCTGCGCGCGATAGCCGTCGAGGGCCTCTACCGCCCGGTGTCGGTGACCGAGACGGAACGCGACGACACCGCGAGCGAGTTGCTCACCGTCGACCTGCCGGACGGCAGGAAGGTCGCGCAGGTCTACACGGCGGGCGTGCTGCCCCGCCCGCACCCCGCCGTCGTCTACGAGTACGTCACGCTGGACTCGCTCGCCCGGGGCTGCCCCGACGACGTCGACCTGCTCGTGGTGAACGCGGCGACGCCGTGCCAGCAGTTCTACCCGACCACCGACGACGAGCGTGAGGTCTGGTCGGACCTGCACGACAAGTACCACCGCCCCGACGGTCTCGGGAACCGCATCGACACCCGCCGCACGGGCGCGCCCGAAGCCGGCAGCCCCCTCCTGCACGGCCTGGCGTGCGGCGCGCACCTGTGCTTCACCAACGGCGACGCCTGGAACACCCTCGACTGGCACGGCGCGGGCCACCACAACGAGATCGGCCGCCTGGAGGAGTGGTGGGGCGTGCGTGACCGCGACGACTGGCTGTCCCTCCAGGAGCGGCTGCTCACCTGTGACGTCAGCCCCTGGTACTGGGACTTCGTCCTGGAGGCCCGCACGGCGCTCGCGCGGCGGTACGGGCCCCGGGTCGACCCCGAGCTGTGGCGCGACCGGGTCGAGGCGGCGCTGCGGCACCGCGTGGTGGAGGCCGGCGGCCCCGGCGAGCCGCACCGCCCCGGCGAGGACCCCGAACTCGACCAGTTCGTGGCGCACCTGCGGGGTCTGGTGGGCAAGGTGCTCCGCTACGAGGCGCGGTTCCGCGCCGACGAACTCCTGCCGCCCGACGGGCAGGTCGGCACGGTCGCGGCGTGGGACATCGGGCGCGCCTCGAAGATGGCCCGCTGGGGCAGGGGCGCGCGGTACGCCGGCCACGCGGAGATGATCAAGTCCCTGGAGCGCGCGTCCGAGGCCGCCCGCTCCGCGTACACCTCCTGGGAGACGTTCTCCGCGGGTTACGTCCTGGGCCGCTGCCTGCACTTCGACGAGGAGTCGTTCGGCTCCTGGTACACGGACGTGCTGCGCGCGCATCGCGCCCTGACCACGGACCCGGACAGCCCATGGCTGACGGTGCCGTTCCTGGCGGTCTGAGGGACCGCACGGCTCAGGCCTCCCGCAACGGCACGTCGAGACCGGCACATCACGATCAGGTCTCACTGAGGCCTCGGCTGCGGCCCACCCCTTGTCACGCTCCCGTGTAATCGTTTCCAATCCTCCGTGTAATCGATTCCACAAGGAGGTGGACCGACGATGACTCCGAGCTCGGTGGGCATCAAGGACGTCGCGGCCGAGGCCGGCGTGTCCGTCGCCACCGTGTCGCGCGTGCTGAACGGCCACCCCTCCGTCAGCCCCGCGTCCCGCACCCGGGTCCTCGCCGCCGTCGAGGCGCTCGGTTACCGGCCCAACGCCGTCGCCCGCTCCCTGCGCACCGACCAGACCCGCACCCTGGGCCTGGTCATCAGCGACGTCCTGAACCCGTACTTCACGGAGCTGGCCCGGTCCGTCGAGGAGGCCGCCCGCGCGCTCGGCTACAGCGTGATCATCGGCAACGCCGACGAACGCCCCGAGCTGCAGGACCATCACGTACGGACCCTGCTCGACCGGCGCATCGACGGCCTGCTCGTCTCCCCCACCGACGGCGGATCGCCGCTGATGCTCGACGCCGTGCGCGCCGGCACCCCGATGGTCTTCGTGGACCGGTGGATCCCCGGCGTGGACGTCCCCGTCGTCCGCTCCGACGGGCGGCAGGCCGTCCGCGACCTCGTCGCCCACCTGTACGGACTCGGCCACCGCAGGCTCGCCATCATCGCGGGCCCGGCCGCCACCACCACCGGCAGCGAGCGCGTCGAGGCCTTCCGCGAGGCCCTGCGCGAGCACGGCATCGCGCTGCCCGACGCCTACATCGGCCAGGGCGACTTCCAGGCGGACAGCGGACGCCGCGCCACCGAACGCTTCCTCGCCCTGCCCGAGCCGCCCGAGGTCGTCTTCGCCGCCGACAACCTGATGGCACTCGGCGCCCTCGACGCCCTCCGCGCCCGCGGCCTGCGCGTCCCGTACGACATCGGGCTAGCCGCGTTCGACGACATCCCGTGGTTCGTGCACACCGACCCGCCGGTCACCGCGATCGCCCAGCCGACCGCCGACCTCGGCCGGGCCGCCGTGCACGCGCTGATCGACCGGATCGAGGGCAGGAGCCCGCAGTCCGTGACCCTGCCCGCCCGCCTCGTCGTCCGCCGCTCCTGCGGCGAGAGCAGCTCCGCCGGTGGCGACGCCCGCGGCGAGGACACCTCCGTACGAAGGAGCAACCCGTGAGCAACCAGGACGAGTTGCTGCGCATCGAGTCGATACGCAAGACGTTCCCCGGCGTCGTCGCGCTCGACTCCGTCGACTTCGACCTGCGCCGCGGCGAGGTGCACGTCCTGCTCGGCGAGAACGGCGCCGGCAAGAGCACCCTCATCAAGATGCTCTCCGGCGCCTACCGCCCCGACAGCGGGCGGATCTTCGCCGAGGGGCGCGAGGTCCGCATCAACGGCGCACAGGACGCCGAGCGGCTCGGCATCGCCACGATCTACCAGGAGTTCAACCTCGTCCCCGACCTGACCGTCGCCGAGAACATCTTCCTGGGGCGCCAGCCGCGCCGCTTCGGCCTGGTCGACCGGAAGAGGATGGAGGCCGACGCGGAGGAGCTGCTCCAGCGGGTCGGCGTCCGGGTCTCGCCGCGCGCCAAGGTGCGCGAACTGGGCATCGCCCGGCTGCAGATGGTCGAGATCGCCAAGGCGCTGAGCCTGGACGCGCGGGTGCTCATCATGGACGAGCCGACCGCCGTCCTCACCTCCGAGGAGGTCGACAAGCTCTTCGCCATCGTGCGCACGCTGCGCGAGGACGGCGTCGGCATCGTCTTCATCACCCACCATCTGGAGGAGATCGCCGCCCTCGGCGACCGCGTCACCGTCCTGCGCGACGGCCGCAGCGTCGACCAGGTGCCCGCGTCGACCGACGAGGACGAGCTCGTACGCCTCATGGTGGGCCGCAGCATCGAGCAGCAGTATCCGCGCGAACGCCCGGACACCGGGCCGCCGTTGCTCCGCGTCGACGGGCTGACCCGCGACGGCGTCTTCCACGACGTCAGCTTCGAGGTGCGGGCCGGCGAGGTCGTCGGGCTGGCGGGGCTCGTGGGCGCGGGCCGGACCGAGGTGGCGCGGGCCGTCTTCGGCGCCGATCCGTACGACGGGGGAACCGTCGACGTACGCGGCGAGCGGCTGCCCCGGCACGACGTGAACGCGGCGATGGGCGCGGGCATCGGCCTGGTCCCCGAGGACCGCAAGGGGCAGGGGCTCCTCCTCGACGCCTCCGTACGGGAGAACCTCGGCCTGGTGACGCTGCGTTCGGCGACGCGCGCCGGGCTCGTGGACCTCAAGGGACAGGAGCGGGCGGCCGCGCGGATCGCCGAGCAGCTGGGGGTGCGCATGGCCGGGCTCGGCCAGCACGTCCGCACGCTGTCCGGCGGCAACCAGCAGAAGGTCGTCATCGGCAAGTGGCTGCTCGCCGACATCCGGGTCCTCATCCTCGACGAGCCGACGCGCGGCATCGACGTGGGCGCGAAGGTCGAGATCTACCAGCTCATCAACGAACTGACGGCCGCCGGGCACGCGGTCCTGATGATCTCCAGCGATCTGCCCGAGGTGCTCGGCATGAGCGACCGGGTCCTCGTCATGGCGCAGGGCCGGATCGCCGGTGAGCTCACGGCCGGGGAGGCCACGCAGGACGCCGTGATGGCGCTCGCCGTCAGCACCGCGGCACAGCACGAAGCAGCAGAGAAGAACGACGAAGCGGTACGGAACAAGGAAGAGGCGGAGGGCTCCCGTGGCCACTGAAACCCTGAAGCGCGACGCGGGTGGCACGGCCTCGCTCCGCCGCGTCCTGCTCGACAACGGCGCGCTGAGCGCCCTGATCGTCCTCGTCGTGGCGATGTCGCTGCTCTCCGGCGACTTCCTCACCACGCAGAACCTGCTCAACGTGGGTGTGCAGGCCGCGGTCACCGCGATCCTCGCGTTCGGCGTCACCTTCGTGATCGTGTCGGCCGGCATCGACCTGTCGGTCGGCTCGGTGGCCGCGCTGTCCGCCACCGTCCTCGCCTGGACGGCGACCTCGCAGGGCCTGCCCGTGTGGCTGGCGGTCGTTCTCGCCGTCGCCACCGGCATGGCCTGCGGGTTCGTCAACGGCCTGCTCGTCTCGTACGGGAAGCTCCCGCCGTTCATCGCCACGCTCGCGATGCTGTCGGTGGCCCGCGGCCTCTCCCTGGTGATCTCGCAGGGCAGCCCGATCGCGTTCCCCGACTCGGTGTCGCACCTCGGTGACACGGTGGGCGGCTGGCTGCCGGTCCCGGTGATCGTGATGGTCGCGATGGGTCTCGTCACGGCGCTGGTCCTCGGGCGTACGTTCATCGGCCGCTCCATGTACGCGATCGGCGGCAACGAAGAGGCGGCCCGGCTGTCCGGGCTGCGCGTCAAGCGGCAGAAGCTCGTGATCTACGCGCTCTCCGGCCTCTTCGCGGCCGTCGCGGGCGTCGTGCTCGCCTCCCGCCTCGTCTCCGCGCAGCCGCAGGCCGCGCAGGGCTACGAACTCGACGCCATCGCCGCGGTCGTCATCGGCGGCGCGAGCCTCGCGGGCGGCGTCGGCAAGGCGTCCGGCACGCTCGTCGGCGCGCTGATCCTCGCGGTGCTGCGCAACGGCCTCAACCTCCTCTCCGTGTCCGCCTTCTGGCAGCAGGTCGTGATCGGCGTCGTCATCGCGCTCGCGGTCCTCCTGGACACCCTGCGGCGGCGGGCCGGGGCGACACCGGGTACCTCCTCGGGCGCCTCCGGGGGGATACGCGGCAAGGGGCCGCAAGCGGTGAAGTACGCGGTCGCCGCCGTGGTCGTGGCGGCCGTCGTGGGCGCCGTCTCCTTCTTCAACTCGGGCTCGTCCGGGACGAGCACGAAGATCGGCATGTCGCTCTCCACCCTCAACAACCCCTTCTTCGTGCAGATGAAGGAGGGCGCGCAGGCCGAGGCCGACAAGGCGGGCATCGACCTGACGGTGACCGACGCGCAGAACGACGCCTCGCAGCAGAGCAACCAGCTGCAGAACTTCACCGGCGAGGGCGTGAAGTCGATCATCGTCAACCCGGTGGACTCCGACGCCGCGGGCCCCGCCGTGCGGGGCGCCAACAAGCAGGACATCCCGGTGGTCGCGGCCGACCGGGGCGTGAACAAGGCGGAGACCGCGACGCTCGTCGCCTCCGACAACGTCGCGGGCGGCAGGCTGGCGGCGAAGACGCTCGCCGAGAAGCTGGGCGGCAAGGGCAGGGTCGTCGTCCTCCAGGGCACGCCCGGCACCTCCGCGAGCCGCGAGCGCGGCCAGGGCTTCGCCGAGGGCATCAAGGCCTACCCCGGCATCGACGTGGTCGCCAAGCAGCCCGCGGACTTCGACCGCACCAAGGGCCTGGACGTCATGACGAACCTCATGCAGTCCAACAAGGGCGTGACCGGCGTCTTCGCCGAGAACGACGAGATGGCGCTCGGCGCGGTCAAGGCGCTCGGCGACAAGGCGGGCACGTCGGTCCCCGTCGTCGGCTTCGACGGCACCCCCGACGGGCTCAAGGCGGTCGAGGCGGGCACGCTGTACGCGTCCGTGGCGCAGCAGCCGAAGGAGCTCGGGAAGATCGCCGTGCGCAACGCGGTGCGGGCCTCGCGGGGCAAGAAGGTCGAGGGGACGGTGAAGGTGCCGGTGAAGGTCGTCACGTCGAAGAACGTGCAGGACTTCTCCTGAGAGCCTGACCGTCGGCCGCTCCGGGTACCGTCACATCGGCACCTCATCGTACGAAAGCAGGAACAAGCACCCATGAACGACGACTACGAGCTGCTGGTCGTGGGCTCCGCCAACGCCGATCTGGTGGTCGGCGTGGAGCGCCGCCCCGCACCCGGCGAGACGGTCCTCGGCTCCGACCTGGCCGTCCACCCCGGCGGCAAGGGCGGCAACCAGGCGGTCGCCGCGGCCCGCCTCGGCGCCCGCACCGCGCTGCTCGCCCGGGTCGGCGACGACGCCCACGGCACGCTCCTCCTGGACGCGCAGCGGGCGGCCGGCGTGGACACCGTCGGTGTCCTGGTGGGCGGTGCGCCCACCGGCGTCGCGCTGGTCACGGTCGACCCGTCGGGCGACAACAGCATCGTGGTCTCCCCCGGCGCCAACGGGCGCCTCACCCCCGAGGACATCCGGGCGGCGGGCAGCCTGGTGTCCGCGGCGCGGGTGGTCTCCAGCCAGCTGGAGATCCCCCTGGAGACGGTCGCGGAGGTGGTGCGCACGCTGCGCCCCGGTTCCCGTTTCGTCCTCAACCCCTCGCCGCCCGCCCCGCTGCCCGACGAGGTCCTCGCGGCCTGCGACCCGCTGGTGGTGAACGAGCACGAGGCCCGCGTCATCCTCGGTGACGACGCGGGAGACTCACCCGAGGCATGGGCGCGCGGGCTGCTCGCGCTGGGCCCGCGCTCGGTGGTGATCACGCTGGGCGCCGAGGGCGCGCTCACCGCGGAGGGCTCGGCCGACAGCGCCGTACGGGTGCCGAGCCCGAAGGTCGACGCGGTGGACACGACCGGCGCGGGCGACGCCTTCACCGCGGCGCTCGGCTGGCGCCTCGGCCTCGGCGAGGACCTGCCGACGGCGGCCGCGTACGCGGCGCGGGTGGGTTCGGCCGCGGTCACCCGCAAGGGCGCGCAGGACTCCTACCCGACCGCGGCGGAGCTCGCCGAGGCCGTTCCGGAGGTCCCGTCCAGGTGAAGAGGTCGGGCATCCTGAACCGCCATCTCGCGGGCGCGCTGGCCGAGTTGGGCCATGGCGACACCGTGCTCGTCTGCGACGCGGGCATGCCGATCCCGGCGGGCCCGCGCGTGGTGGACCTCGCGTTCCGCGCCGGGGTCCCGTCGTTCGCGGAGGTCCTCGACGGGCTCCTCGACGAGCTGGTGGTGGAGGGCGGGACGGCGGCGCTGGAGGTGCGTGACGCGAATCCGGCGGCGGCTCGGCTGCTGCACGGCAGCCTCCCGGCGCTCGCCCTCGTCCCGCACGAGGAGCTCAAGGGGCTCTCGGCGGGCGCCCGTCTCGTGGTCAGGACCGGTGAGGCGCGGCCGTACGCGAACGTGCTGCTGAGGTGCGGCGTCTTCTTCTGACGGCTGCCGACGGCGAAGGCCCTCCGGGCGGGCGTCCGGTATACGGACGTGGCTGACCGTCATGTGACCGGTTTCCGCTCTTGACCGTGGGTCGTCCGGCCCTCAACATCAGGCAACGCACAGCACGCACAGCTCCAAAGGCGCCCCGCGGCACCCGCGTCGCAGGGCGCCTCGCACGTTCCGTCCCTCACGCTGTTCGGAATTCGGAGCCCCACACATGAACCTGTTCAGACGTGCGGCCGTCGGTGCCGCCACCCTGGCCATCGGCGGCCTGCTCGCCACCGCCGCCCCCTCGGCCGCCGCCCCCTCGCCCACTCTCGCGGCGCCCGACATCCCGCTCGCCAACGTCAAGGCGCACCTCTCCCAGCTCCAGTCCATAGCCTCGGCTAACGGCGGCAACCGAGCCCACGGGCGCGCCGGCTACAAGGCCTCACTCGACTATGTGAAGGGCAAGCTGGACGCGGCCGGATTCACCACCCGCATCCAGCAGTTCACGTCCAGCGGCGCCACCGGGTACAACCTGATCGCCGACTGGCCGGGCGGGGACGCCAACCAGGTCCTGATGGCCGGCGCGCACCTCGACAGTGTCTCGGCGGGGGCCGGCATCAACGACAACGGTTCGGGCTCGGCGGGCATCCTGGAGACCGCGCTCGCCGTGTCGCGCGCGCAGCTCCAGCCGACGAAGCACCTGCGGTTCGCCTGGTGGGGCGCCGAGGAGCTGGGCATGGTCGGCTCGCGCTACTACGTCAACAACCTGCCCACCGCGGACCGTTCAAAGGTCAGCGGCTATCTGAACTTCGACATGATCGGCTCGCCGAACCCGGGCTACTTCGTCTACGACGACGACCCGACGATCGAGAAGACGTTCAAGGACTACTACGCGGGGCTCGGCGTCCCCACGGAGATCGAGACCGAGGGCGACGGCCGCTCCGACCACGCGCCGTTCGCCAACGTCGGCATCCCGGTCGGCGGTCTGTTCACCGGCGCCGAACGCGCCAAGTCCAGTGCGCAGGCCCAGAAGTGGGGCGGCACGGCGGGCCAGGCCTTCGACCGCTGCTACCACTCGTCCTGCGACTCCACGTCGAACATCAACGACACGGCGCTCGACCGCAACAGCGACGCCATCGCCCACGCGATCTGGACCCTCGGCGCGGGCACCACGGTGCCGCCCGGCGACGTGTACGAGAACACGACGGACGTCGCCATCCCGGACAACGGCGCCGCGGTGACCTCCACGGTCGACGTCGCGGGACGCACCGGCAACGCTCCCGCCACCCTCAAGGTGGACGTCGACGTGCGGCACACCTGGCGCGGCGACGTGGTCCTCGACCTGCTCGCGCCCGACGGCACGGCGTACCGCCTGAAGAACTCGAGCAGCAACGACTCGGCGGACAACGTCATCGCCACGTACACGGTCAACGCGTCGACCGAGGCCGCCAACGGCGCCTGGAAGCTCCGCGCCCAGGACGTCGCGTCCCAGGACACGGGCTACATCAACAGCTGGAAGCTGACGTTCTAGAGCACGACGGCCGGCGCGCCCCGGAGCGCGCCGGCCCCTCGACCCGCCTCAGCCCTCGCTCGGCGTCAGCCGCAGCGAGATGCTGTTGATGCAGTACCGCTGGTCCGTCGGGGTGGCGTAGCCCTCGCCCTCGAAGACGTGGCCCAGGTGCGAGCCGCAGCGGGCGCAGCGGACCTCGGTGCGGACCATGCCGTGCGAGGTGTCCTGGAGCAGCTCGACCGCGTCCGTGTCCTTGGGGTCGAAGAAGCTCGGCCAGCCGCAGTGCGACTCGAACTTCTCCGTCGAGGTGAACAGCTCCGCGCCGCAGGCACGGCAGGAGTAGACGCCCTCGGTCTTGGTGTCCGTGTACTCACCGACGAAGGCCGGCTCCGTGCCGGCCTGGCGCAGCACCGCGTACTCCGAAGGGGTCAGCTCCGCCCGCCACTGCTCGTCCGGCTTCTCGACGTCGTACGACATGGGTGCCTTCCCTTACTTCGACAGCTCGGCCAGGATCTGCGGGCCGAGGTCCGTGACGTCGCCCGCTCCCATGGTGAGAACGAGATCGCCGGGCTTCGCCATTCCCGCGATCGCGCGGACGGCCTCCGCCTTGTCGTGGACGGCCGCGACCTCGGCGCCCGCCTCGCGCGCGGCGTCGACGATCAGGGCGCTGGTGATGCCGGGGATCGGGTCCTCGCGGGCCGGGTAGATGTCGAGGACCACGGAGGAGTCGGCGAGGCCGAGGGCCTGGCCCATCTCGGTGCCCAGTTCCTGGGTGCGCGAGAACAGGTGGGGCTGGAAGAGCACGAGGATGCGGGAGTCGCCCGCGGCGGAGCGCATCGCCTCCAGGTCGGCCGTCATCTCGGTGGGGTGGTGGGCGTAGGAGTCGATGACCTGGACGCCCGCGGCCTCGCCCTTGAGCTGGAGGCGGCGCTTGACGCCCGTGTACGACTTCAGGGCGCCGGCCAGGTTCCGGGAGGGGATGCCGAGCGCGATGCCCGCGGCGAGGGCCGCGACGGCGTTGTTCGCGTAGTGGCGGCCGGGCACGGAGACCGTGAAGGTCAGCAGCTTGCCGTCCAGGAGGACGGTGACCTCGCTGGTCAGACCGCGGGCCGTGATCTTGTGGATGCGCAGGTCGGCGTCGTCGGACTCGCCGTACGTGACGACCTTGAGCCCTCCGAGGTCACGGACGCGCTTGGTCAGCTCGACGGCGCCCGGCTGGTCCGCCGAGATGACGAGGGTGCCGCCCGGCACGATCTTGCCCGCGAAGATCTCGAAGGATTCGTAGATCTCGTCCATCGACGCGTAGTTGGCGTGGTGGTCGAGCTCCACGTTGAGGACGATGGCGACCTCGGGGGCGTACTTGTGGAAGCTGCGGTCGCTTTCGTCCGCCTCGGCGACGAAGATGTCGCCCTTGCCGTGCAGCGCGTTGGAGCCCGGCACGTCGAGGTCGCCGCCGATCGCGTACGACGGGTCGAGGCCGAGGGTGGCGAGGGTGACGGCGAGCATCGACGTCGTCGTGGTCTTGCCGTGGGTGCCCGCGACGGCGATGGGGCGCAGGCCCGCCATGAGACCGGCCAGGGCGTCCGAGCGGTGCACGACGGGGATGCCGAGCTCGGCGGCGCGGGCCAGCTCGGGGTTGTCCTCGCGGATGGCGGAGGAGACGACGACGCAGGTCGCGTCGGACGCGAGGTGCGCGGCGTCGTGGCCGATGTGGACCGTGGCGCCGAGCGCGCGCAGCGCTTCGGCGGTGGCGGACTCCCGGGCGTCACTGCCCGCGACCCGGGCGCCGCGCTGGGAGAGGATCTTCGCGATGCCCGACATTCCGGCGCCGCCGATGCCGATGAAGTGCGGTCGGTCCATGTCGGCCATGGACTGGGGCAGGCCGGGTGCCATGCGTGTGTCTCCCCTGGTGGTACGACGACTGAGAAGGCCCCAGCCTATTGCCTCCCTCGGCACACGACGCCCGAGGCACCCGGGCCTCTCCCCGGCCCCGCCCTAGTTCTCGTCCGCCAGGCTGTGCGAGAACAGCTTCAGGACGGGCACGCCCACCTTGTGGCGGGCCCGCGAGGCCCAGTCGCGGTGGAAGAACTCCTCCACGTAGTGCGGGTCGGTCAGGACGATCACCTCGTCGGCCCCGGCCTCGGCGACCAGCGTCTTGAGGGCGTCCAGCGGATGGTTCTCGATGAGCTGCCCCTGTGCCGCGCAGCCCGCCGCCCGCAGCGCCGTCAGCGAGACCTGGAGCGCCCGCTCGCCGAAGCCCGCCGCCTCCTGTCCCTCCGGGGTGTCGCCCTCGCGCGCCGCCTCGTCGAGCTCGCCGAGCGCGACGTCGTCGATGGCGCGCAGCAGCCGGTCCGCCTGGTCGCCCCGGGGCTGGAGCAGCACGTGGAAGGTGATGGGCTCGTCCCCGTGCAAGGTGGTGACGAACTCCACGTCGGCGGACGTCAGGGCCTTCTCGATCATCAATACGCTTGTGAACACGCCAGGCGCCCTTCTCATCCGTGGGCCCTCTTGAGGCCCGTGCGGAAACCATCCTGCCCCGTGCCCGCACGGGGTCTGCGAGATCTAGTGTGCCCAGCCGAAGCCAAACGGAACGGCTGATTCCGCCGATTGTCAGCTTCGACGGTATCGGGTGTAGAGGAACCCGGCCTCCTCCAATACGGACGTCAGTACGAATCGGTCGGGGTCCGCCAGAGCGGACCCGCCCGCGATCCGCTGCGCGTCCCCCGCGGTGAGCATCGGCGACACCGTCAGACAGAGCTCGTCCAGCGCCCCCGCGGCCACGAACTGGCCGAGCAGCCTGGGCCCGCCCTCCGTGAGCAGCCGGGTCAGTCCGCGTTCGGCCAGTGCGGGCGCCACCCGCTCCGGCTCCACGGTTGCGCCCTCCCCCGCGACCACCACGACGGCACCCGCCCGCTCCGCCGCGGCGATGCGGTCGGCCGGTGCGGAGGCGCCGGTCACGAGGAGCGTGGGCGTCACGGGCGAGGTGAAGAGCGGAACCGAGAAGTCCAGGTCGAGCCCGGCGCTGACCACCGCGATGGCGGGCGCCTCCGTCTGGCCGGCCTCGGCACGGTGCCGCGCGAAGGCGTCACGCGCCTTCGCCGGGCGGTAGCCCTCCTTCCGGACGGTCTCGGCGCCGACGATCACGACGTCCGCGAGGCCGCGCAGGGTGCCGAAGATCCGCATGTCGGTGGCGCCGGAGATCGGGTGGGAGCGGCCGTCGTGGTGGGCCGCGCCGTCGAGGGTGGACACCATGTTGGCGCGCAGCCAGGTCGTCTCCCCCTTGGGGTACGCGTAGGCCTCCGCCAGCTCGTCGAGGCTCCACTCCCGGTCGGCCGTGTCACCCGTGCGATGGGGCGTCCGGTCGTGTGTCCGGTCGGCTGTCTGGTCGGTCACAGGGAACAGGCGTCGCATGTCCGCAGTCTTGCACGCCCCCTAAAATGGGGAACCGTGTCGTCCTTCACCCCTGCCGCCGGGCAGCAGCCGATAGCCGAAGTGGCTCCGCTGTCCCTGTGCGCCCGCGAGCCCCACGTCCCCGCCGACCGTCTGGTCGCCGAGATGGTGCCGCCACCGCGCTTCGACGGCGTCCGTTTCGACACGTACATCCCGGACCCGAACCAGCCGAGCCAGACCGAGGCGGTCCGCGTCCTGAGCGGCTTCGCGGCGGGCCTCGGCGGGGCGCACGCGAGCGGCGCGGGCAAGCGCCGCTGGTTCCAGAAGAAGGCGGCCGCCCCTGCGGGCCCCCGCGGTGTCTACCTCGACGGTGGCTACGGCGTCGGCAAGACCCACCTGCTCGCCTCCCTCTGGCACGCGACGCCCGCGGCCCCCGAGCAGAAGGCGTTCGGCACCTTCGTCGAGCTGACGAACCTGGTCGGCGCGCTCGGCTTCCAGCAGACCGTGCGCACCCTCGGCGGGCACCGGCTGCTCTGCATCGACGAGTTCGAGCTCGACGACCCGGGCGACACGGTCCTGGTCTCCTCGCTGCTCTCCAAGCTCGTCGGGGAGGGCGTGGCGCTCGCCGCGACGTCGAACACGCTGCCGGGCAAGCTCGGCGAGGGCCGGTTCGCGGCGACGGACTTCATGCGCGAGATCCAGGGCCTGTCGTCCCACTTCACGGCGTTGCGGATCGACGGCGAGGACTATCGCCACCGGGGCCTTCCGGAGGCCCCCGCTCCGTACTCGGAGGAGCAGGTCACCAAGGCGGCGTACGCGACCGCCCGCGCTTCCCTCGACGACTTCCCGCACCTCCTCGAGCACCTGTCCAAGGTCCACCCGAGTCGGTACGGAGCGCTGACCGACCAGCTCGGCGCCGTCTGCCTGACCGATGTGACGCCGGTGCCGGACCAGTCGACCGCTCTGCGCCTTGTGGTGCTCGCCGACCGGCTGTACGACCGAGAGGTGCCGGTACTCGCCTCCGGTGCGCCCTTCGACCGGCTCTTCAGCGAGGACATGCTCAACGGCGGGTACCGGAAGAAGTACTTCCGCGCCATCTCGCGGCTCACGGCGCTCGCGCGGGACGCCAAGGGACTCGTGGACGCGTAGCGCTCACGAGCAGCCCCCGTTCGCACGGGGGACACGGGACGGCGCGCGAAACGGAAGCTACGCGCGTGGTTCCCGTGCACCAGGGCGCGTGGTACACACATCCGGTCACATTCCTGTCCGCCAGCAGGAGGTTGCCCATCATGTCTGCCACTCGACGTCAGGTGCTCGCCCGTTCCGGTGCCGTGGGGGCCGGAATCGCCTTCACCGGCGCGCTCTCCGAGCTCTTCGCGGGCACCGCGGCCGCACACGGCAAGGCCGGTTACGGCCCTCTCGTCCCCGACCCGAAGGGTCTGCTCGACCTGCCCAAGGGCTTCCGCTACAAGGTTCTCTCCCGCGAGGGCGACGAACTGCGGTCGGGCGAGGGCAAAGTGCCCAGCAACCACGACGGCATGGCCGCCTTCCGCGGCAGGCACGGCGGCGTCCACCTCGTGCGCAACCACGAGAACCGCGTCACCGGCAAGATCGGTGTGCCGACCGTCCAGGGCTTGACCTACGACCCGGCGGCCAAGGGCGGCTGTACGGCGCTCTCGCTCGACCGGAGAAACGACGTCCTCGGCGAGCGCGTCGCGATCGCGGGGACCGCCGTCAACTGCGCGGGCGGGCCGACCCCTTGGGGCACCTGGCTGACCTGCGAGGAGACCGAGGACAAGGCCGGCACGAACGGCTACACCAAGGACCACGGCTTCATCTTCGAGGTCGACCCGGTGGACCCGCACCGCACCGGCGCGGTGCCGCTGACCGCGATGGGCCGCTTCCAGCACGAGGCCATCGCCGTCGATCCGAAGCGCGGTGTCGTCTACGAGACCGAGGACGCCTTCCTGAAGCCCTTCGGGCTGTTCTACCGCTTCCTGCCCGAGAAGCCCGAGGGCGGCCGCGGTTCGCTGCGCGCGGGCGGCAAGCTCCAGGCCATGCGGGTGCCCGGCGTGCCCGACCTGTCCTCCGTCCAGGAGACGGGCGCCTCCTTCGACGGCGTCGAGTGGGTCGACGTCCCCGACCCGCTGGCGGTCCGGACCCCCATCCGCCTCCAGGACTTCGGCAAGAGGGGCATCACCCACGCGCAGAAGCTGGAGGGCTGCTACTGGGGCGGCTCGTCCGTCTACTTCGTCTCGTCGTTCGCCCACAGCGCGGAGGGCTCCGCGGGCGACCACTTCGGCCAGATCTGGCGGTACGAACCGTCCAGGCGCAGGCTCACCCTCGTGATCGTGTTCGGCCCGAGCACCGACATCCAGCTGCCGGGCGAGTCCCCCGACAACATCTGCCTCGCGCCGAGCGGCGGCCTGATGGTGTGCGAGGACGGCAACGGCGCCCAGCACGTGTACGGCGTCACCCGGGGCGGCGAGGTCTACGCGATGGCCCGCGGCCGGCAGAACATCGGCACCCCGGAGGAGCCCGAGTGGGGCGAGTTCGCGGGCGTCACCTTCTCCCCCGACCACGAGACGATGTACGTGAACTGCTACACGCCCGGCACGACGTTCGCGGTGACGGGCCCCTGGCACAGGTAGGGCGCGGCGGCAATTCGCTGGCGGGCCCGGCTCCCTACGGACGACCATGGAAACATGAGCGACCAGAGTCACCGTCCCGAGCGGTGGAGCCGGGCCACCACCTACCCCGACATGTGGGCCGATCCGGGCGACGACCCCCGCGACAGCGAGGGGAACAGTCCGGACGGTGAGCTGCCGACGCTGCTCGACTTCCTGTCGGGGTACCGCATGACCCTGCGGATGAAGTGCGACGGCCTGGACGCGGAGCAGCTGGCCCGCCGTTCGGTGCCGCCGTCGACGATGTCGCTCCTCGGCCTGGTCCGCCACCTCGCCGAGGTGGAGCGGGACTGGCGCAACTGGATCAGCGAGGATCCTGTCCCGAGGCTGTGGGGCGCGAAGGACGCGGACTTCCACGGGGCCGTCGCGGATCAGGCGGTGGTCGACGAGGCGTTCGCCGCGCTGGAACGCGAGCAGGCCGCGACCGACGCGGTCCTCGCCGCCCACCCGGACCTGGGCGAACGCCTGGGCGAGGACCGCACGTCGGTCCGCGAGCTGATGGTGCACCGTGTCGAGGAGTACGCCCGGCACTGCGGACACGCCGACCTGCTGCGCGAGTGCGTCGACGGAAGAGTGGGCCAGTGACGGCTACCGCCCGCCCCTAGCCGGCGGTCACGGGGTAGTGGTCCGACAGGTTCGTGTACGTGTACTCCTTGCCCCAGCTGGAGACCGTCCAGGGCGCGCTCTGCTCCTTGATCACGTTGTTGTGCCAGGTGGCGGGGCGGGCGTAGCCCTTGCGGTGCAGTACGTGGTCCAAGTCCTCACGCGGGTCGTCCGGGTACCGCTCGGCGGCGATCGAGTTGTCGCGGGTGTCGAAGGAGTACGGGTGGCCGGTGCGTCCGTCGGCGGGGGCCAGGCCCGCGTCGGCGAGCATCGAGGCGTACTCGGAGCCGCGCGAGTCGACGTTGAAGTCGCCCGCCACGATGACCTGTTCGCCGGCCGGGATGTTCTTGGCGTCGAGGAAGGCGTCCAGCTCCTTGAACTGCTTCGCGCGGGTCGCCGCGGCCTCGCCGCTGCCGCAGCCGGGGTCGGTGGACTGGGCGTGGGTGCCGACGACGTGCGTCTTCGTACCGTTCACGTCCAACACGGCATAGACGAAGCCCTTGTTGGAGTACGCGTCGGACCCGCAGGCGTCCTTGTAGACGTACTGCTCCTTGCGCACGATCGGCCACTTGCTGAGCACCGTCACCCCGCCGTCCTCCGGCGTCGCGGAGGAGTACGCGCCGCCGGTGGCGTCCCACCCGCTCTTCCCTCGCCCCATGACGGGGGTCTGGTGCGGATAGCGGCCCGCCGCGTTCGCCTTGAGCGCGTCGGACGAGGAGTTGTCGAACGCCTCCTGCAGCACGACGACGTCCTGCCCCCGGAAGAAGTCGGCGGCCGGTATCGCCTTCGCCCGGTGGTCCTGGCCCCAGTTCGGGTAGAGCGTCTTGCTGAACAGGAACGTGTTGTACGTGAGCACCTTGAGCGGGGGCGGCGCGGCGGCCGCGTCGGCGGCGGCCGCGGCAGGGCCGACGGCGGCGAGCGTGGCGCCGGCGAGCACGGAGGCGATGGCGGCGGCACGGGTCCTGCGCAGCACTGCGTGCGACACGGAGACTCCTCGGGGCGGGGGGTGATTGCTGCGGGCCCGCACATCCAAGCAGCTGCGATTACGCCTGGGGATACACCGCGTGAACGCAGCCCGCTCTTCTCGGCGCACACGTTCATCATCACTCCGCGCGCCCGCACTCCCCCGCCTGCTCGCCTAGGCGCGGCGTGAGCGTACGAGTCGTACCTTGTCGACGCCGAGCAGCCCCGCGAGCGGTACCTTCGCCGTGGTCTGGCGGGGGTCGACCGTCGTTGCCTCGGCGCGGAGGATGTCGAGGAGCATGCCGGCCAGGGGCATCACCATGTGGCGGCCCCAGCAGCGTTCGGAGACGTGGCCGAACGGGAGGTAGCCGGGATGGTCGTCGGGGTCGAGGGTGGCCCAGCGGTCGGCGCGGAACACGTCGGGGTCGTCCCAGAGTTCCGGGTCGCGGTGGCTGAGCAGGGGCAGGAGCAGGACGTCGTCGCCGGTGCCGATGCGGGCGTCGAGGGCGGTGTACTCGGGGGACGCGTTGCGCAGGATGTTCCAGGACGGCGGGAGCAGCCGCATGGACTCGTACAGGATGTGCTCGTTGGGCGTCTCGTCGTCGAAGGGCGCCCCGAGCCAGTACGCGTTGGCGACGAGCGTGGAGACCGTGAAGCAGACGGGCGCGGCGGCGCGCCGGTACAGACCCATGGCGTAGCGGCGGTCGCTGTAGGTCGTGGCGTTCGCGGTGAGGCCCGCGATGCTGGTGACGGGGGCACCGGGGCGGAGCCTGCCGGGCAGGGCGGCGCCGGTCGCGATGACCGTCCAGGTCAGCTTGGGCGTCAGCTCCAGCGTGCGGTCCATGAGGATGCGCAGCCGGTAGGGGTCGGCGCCGAGGATCAGGTCGCGCAGGTAGACGTGGCCGACGTGCGGCCACTCCCCGGAGAGGTCGAGCCGGCCGGGCACGGGCTTCTTCAGCGCCGCGCGTACGTCACGGCCGATGGCCTGCATGACGGTGGCGGCCTCGGTGCGCGGGATGGAACGCCCGTGCAGCGGCTTGAACGTGGGGCGTTCGCGCTCGGTGGCGGGCCGTGCGGCGAGGATCCGGTCGGTGAGCGCGGGCCCGGCGACGCCGACGGTGTCGTCGTCCAGGCGGAACACGTCCTGGCCGCGGTGGTCGCGCAGCAGGGCGTGGAGTCGCGGCGTGAAGACGGTGGTCCGCGCGAGCCGGTCGGTGCCGGAAATGGACATCGGGGGTCTCCCAGGGCGGGAGGGCCGAGCCCGGCGGCCGGTTCGCGGCACGCCGGGCCCGGGCCTCAACGGCGCATTACATCCCTACGGTTGGCAGCAGGGTCGGCCTAGTACCAGTGGTACCAGGCGTACGCCTTGAGGCTCTTCTCGCCGGTGATCTTCTTCTTGAGGGAGCGAACAACCTTCATGTGCATACCTCCGGTCGTTTCCGTCGGTCCATGTCGGACATGAACCTGCGACGAAGCATCGCCCCGCCCGATCAACGTCCGATAAACGGCTACGCGAAGCGCGTGAGCGGAGCGTCAGCGGGCTGCATGCACGCGCGCGCCGTCACAGGTCGGCGAGCGCGCCGTCCACCGTGGCGAGGAGGATTTCGCGGTGGTCCTGTACGCGGCTGAGGACCCGTAGGCCGTAGTACGTGCTCTGGACCCGGCGGGCCACGACCCTCGCGTCACCGGTCGCGCGGATCTCCCCCGCGCCGCGCCCCGCCTCGACGACCGCGCACAGCTCGTCCTCGACCCGGTCGAAGCTGCGCCGCACCGCTTCCCTGACCTCCGGGTCGTACCCGGCGGCCTCGACGGCCGCGTTGATGGCGAAGCAGCCGCGCGTCCCCGTCGCGTCCGCCTCCCCGAGGTCGGCGTCGACGGCGTGCATCATCATGGCGCGCAGCCGCTCCTTGGCGGACCCGTCGCCGCGCAGGATCGCGACCTGCTCGGCGGTGGCGGTGTCGTGGTAGCGCCGCAGGGCGCGGAGGTACAGCTGCCGCTTCCCGCCGAAGGTGTTGTAGAGGCTGGAGGGCCCGAGGCCCGTGCTGTCGCACAGGTCGCGCGTCGAGGTGGCTTCGTACCCGTGCCGCCAGAACGTCTCCATGGCCGCGGTGACGACGCGGTCCTCATCGAACTCTCGGGGTCTGGCCATGACCCCCACGGTAAACGTTTTGGAACGCATATACAAAACTCCGCGTGCGGGCGCTCACGCCTCCGCCCGCACGGTCTCGCGCCCGGCACCGGCCGTACGCGGCCCGCGCCGCGGTGCCCGCTTCCGTTCCGCCCGCTGCAGCACCGCCGCCCACAGGACGCCCGCCGCGCCCACGGCCGCCAGCGCGGCGCCGACCCAGGCCACCGAGGCGTAGCCGTGTCCGGCGTCGATGGCCAGGCCGCCGAGGAGCGGGGCCACCGTGTTGCCGACGTTGAACGCGGCCGTATTGGTCGCGCCGACCAGCGTGGGCGCACCCGGTGCGAGGGCGAACACCCGTGACTGCAAGGCCGGGTTGGTGACATAGCCGACGAGACCGAGCAGGAAGACCAGGACGATCACGACGGCCGTGACGTGCGCCGTGAGCGCGAGCAGCGCGGAGAAGACGGCAAGGGCGCCGAGCCCCGCGCCGAGCGTGCCGAGAGGGCGCGTCTGGCCGGTGCGCCCGCCGATCACGATGCCCGCCATCCCGCCGACGCCGAACAGCGCGAGGACGGCGGGCACCCACCCTTCGGCGACCCCGGTCACCTCGGTGAGCAGAGCCGCGAGATAGCTGAAGGTGACGATGACGGCGCCGAAGGCGAAGGCGGTCACGGCGTACGAGAGCCACAGCTGCGGCCGTGCCATGGCCCGCAGTTCGGTCCCGACGGAAGCTCGCTCGCCCTCACCCCGGCCGCCCGGGACGACGAGCAGGGTGCAGACGGCGCTGACCGCGGTGGCCGCCGCCACCGCCCAGAACGCGGCGCGCCAGTCGGAGACCTGGCTGAGCAGCGTGCCCGCGGGGACGCCGACGATCGTGGCGAGCGTCAGCCCGCCGGCGACCACGGCGACCGCCCGCGCCTTGGCGTCAGCGGGGACGAGCGCCACCGCGGTGGCCACGGCGACGCCCCAGTACCCGGCGTACGCGAGGGCGCCGATCACGCGGGTCACGAACAGGACGGCGTAGCCGGGTGCGAGGGCGCCGACGACGTGCGCCACGACGAAGGCCGCCTGCAGCGCGACGAGCGCCGTGCGCCTCGGCCACCGGAGAGTGGCGACGGCGAGCAGCGGGGCGCCGACGACCATGCCGATCGCGAACGCCGAGATGAGCAGTCCGGCGTCCGGGATGGACACGCCCAGGTCGTCGGCCATGCCCGGGAGGAGGCCGGACAGCATGAACTCCGAGGTTCCTTGGGTGAAGATGCCAAGACCGACTATGTACACCGCGAACGGCATGGAGGCGGCCCCCTTTTTGGAGCGAGTGATTCAGAACTGACGATGCTGGACGCTAGCACATTCTGAATCACTCACTTCAAAACGTCGTCGGCGACGATGTGACGGGGCGGCGGGGTGCCGCCTCGACAAGAGAGGGGCACCGGCACCATGAAGCTGCACACCCACGAGTGGGGAACGGGCGACCGCGTCGCCCTCCTGGTCCACGGGATCATGTCGGACCACCGCACCTGGCGGCGCGTGGGTCCCGCTCTCGCCGACAAGGGCTACCGCGTGATCGGCGTCGATCTGCGCGGCCACGGCGCGAGCGGACGCGGCGAGTACGGGGCGGAGATCTTCGCGGACGACCTCGTCGACACGCTGCCGACGGGCGCGGAGCTGGCGATCGGGCACTCGCTCGGCGGCCTCGCCCTGTCCCTCGCGGTGGAGCGCCTCGCGCCCGTGCGGGCCGTCTACTCCGACCCGGCGTGGGCGCTCGGCGGCGAGGGCGCGGTCGACCCCGCGCTGTTCGTGGAGTTCCGACGCATCCCGCGCGACGTCCTGGCGAAGTTCAACCCGCGCTGGGAGGCGGCCGACCTGGATGTCGAGATGGCCACGCTGGCGGTCTGGGACCCGGACACCGCGCTCTCGATCTCCGGCGCGGGCGCGGTCGACCGCACCCCGGCCGCGCCCGTCGTGCCGTCGCTCGTCCAGGTCGCCGACCCGAGCACCGTCGTCTCCGGCGCACTCAAGGAGGAGCTGGCGCGGCGCGGCTTCGAGGTGCGCACGGTGCGGGGCGCGGGGCACACGATCCACCGGGACGACTTCGACGCGTTCATGGGGTCGCTGGACGGCTGGCTGTGAGGCTGCGGACGCAGGCGCGGGCGCGGAGGCAAGCGCGGGCACGGGCACGGGCACGGACACGGGCGCGCCCAGCCCGATTTACTACATTCATACATATATGTTCAGCGGGTGATCACTCTCGTACGGAGATGCGCCGCGCTCTGCGCCCTCGGCACCCTGACCGCCGCCCTCACCGGATGCGCCGGTGACACCAGCACGTCGACCGGTCGGGCGGGCCGTCCCGCCCGGCCCCCGGCGAGCGCCGCCGCTCCCGCGGCGTCCGCCCCGCCCACACTGGCCCCCGGCCCGTCCGGCCTGACCCCCGTGTTCGAGAACGGGCCCCGGGCCCGCGGCCGTACCGTCGCCCTCACCTTCGACGCCGACATGACCGCGGACCAGGGGCCGCGCGCGGCGGCCGGCGAACGGTTCGACAACCCCGCGCTGGTCGCCACGTTGCGGCGGCTGAAGGTGCCTGCGACGTTCTTCATGACGGGGCGGTGGGCCGAGGAGTACCCGGCGCAGGCCAAGGCCATCGGACGCGACCCGCTCTTCGAGGTCGCCAACCACTCGTACAGCCACCACGCCTTCACCGGCCGCTGCTACGGACTGCCGACCGTCCCCGCGGCCCGTATGCGCGCCGACATGGAGCGCGCGTTCGCCGCGTTCCGCGCGGCCGGGGTGGAGCGCCCCGTGCCGTACTTCCGCTTCCCCGGCGGCTGCTACGACCAGCGGGCCCTGCGCGCCCTCGCCCCCGGCGGCGTCACCGCCGTGCAGTGGGACGTGGTCAGCGGCGACGCCTTCGCGACGGACTCCGCGGCGGTGGCCCGGCAGGTCCTCGACGGGGTCCGGCCCGGCTCGGTCGTCGTCATGCACTGCACACGCAGCGCGGCCCCCGCGACGGAACGCGCCCTGCGCGCGATCATCCCGAAGCTGCGGGAACGCGGCTACCGATTCGTCCGGGTGTCGGAGCAGATCGGGGCGGCGGGGGGTGCGGGGACGCGTGGTTAGGGTGGCGGTATGACGGATGAGGACGAGGTCGCGGGGGCGAGCGCGGGCGAGATCACGGGCAGGGGTCCGACGGCCGGTGCGACGACAGCCGGTGCGCCGGAACCCGGCACGTCGGAACGGAGCATGTCGGAACGGAGCATGTCGGAACCGAACATGTCGGAACCCGGCACTTCGGAAGCCCTCGCCGAGTGCGTGTTCTGCCGCGCACCCACCGAGTACCCGGAGTCCCACAAGGGCATCACGCTCTGCTCGGTGTGCGAGTGGCGGGAGGCGGAGCGGGCGGCCTGCTCGGGGTGACGCCACCCGGTCCCGGTCCGCCTCACCTCATCTCGGCCCACCTGACCCCACGCCGACTCACCCCCGGCGCGAACTGAGCGCGCACGCCCCCCACATCGCCGCCGCCGCGACGGCGAGCGCCCCCGCGAGCGCGCCCAGCGGCAGCGGCACCACGCCCTCCCGCGACCCCGTGGTCAGGTCGGTGAGGACCGACTTCGCCGGGGAGCCCGTGGTGACGAGCAGGAGCAGCGCGCCGAGCAGCATCGCGGGCACGGCCCGCCCCGCGGAACGCAGCAGCGGCCAGTTGGCAAGCGCCCCGAGCGCCGTGCCGAGCAACGCGCTGACCAGCATCGCGAGCAGCCCCACCGCACCCGCGGAGAGCCGCGGCACCGGCACCCGCGAGTTCGTGCTCGCCGCGTCGCTGATGGCCGTCACGACGAGGGCCGCCGCACCGCCCAGCGCGGACGCCGCGAGGAACGCCGCGAGCAGCGAGGCCAGATGCGCCCGCCCAGGGCCCGCCGCCGCGGCGGAGCAACTGCGGGCGGCGGGTGGCTCGTTGGACACGCAGATCCGCACCAGCCAGGCAGCCACGGGCAGCAACGCCCCGGCGGCGTACGCGAGCGAGTCCAGGATCGGCTGACCGCCCTGGACGCCGATGCCGAGGAACACGGCGTAGAGGATCACGGGCGGGAGCCAGCGCTGCGAGCGGACGAGCAGGTCGGTCTGGTACCGCAGCAGAGCAGGCAGGGGGGACAGGGAGGGCAGGGGAGACAGCGCAGCCTTCACAGCTCCTCACCACGCCCTGCGCCACGACCCTCGCCGCGCCCCGCGTCCCGCGCTTCCCCGTGGCCCGCCTCGGGCACGGCGCTCACCGCCACCACGTGCCACGGCGGACGCGCCGTCAGAAGGTCCCTCAGGACGCGGTCCGAGTGGGGCCGGGGAACGGTGAGGCGCGTGGTGCCCGCGCCGTCGGACGGGGCGGGACACGCCCCCACGGCCGCCGCCACCGCCACCACCGACTCCGGCAGCTCCGCACCCCGCGGCCCCTCGACGTCGACGAGGACGACAGGCCCGGTCCGGTCGTCCGCAGCGGAAGTGCCCTCTGCCGTACGTCTGTTCAGCGCCGTGCCGACCACCGCGTACGTCTCGTCCGCCACCCCCCGAAGCCGGCGCGGGTCGTGGTCGACGAAGACCACGGAACCGCCCGCGGCCGTACGGTCGGCCACCGCACGGTCGAGGGCGGAACGCGCGGGCGCGTCCAGGCCCGTCCATGCCTCGTCGAGGACCAGCAGGTCGGGCTCGGCCAGCAGCGCCTGCGCCACGGCGACCTTCTGGCTGCTCCCCTTGGAGAGCTCCGACAGCGGCGTGCGCGCGTACCCGGCGGCGCCGAACAGCTCCAGCCACTCGGTCGCGCGCCGCCGCGCCGCACCGGCCCCGAGGCCGTGCACGCGGCCCATGTGCGTGAGGTAGCCGAGGGCGGTGAACGGCAGGGCGGCGGGGAACCGTTCGGGAACGAACGCCGTGCGCCGCCGCCCGGAGACCCGCCCCTCGGAGGGCGCGTCGATCCCGGCGAGGAGCCGCAACAGGGTGGACTTCCCCGTGCCGTTGGCCCCTTCGACGCGTACCAGGGAGCCCGTCCGTATGCCGAGGTCGACACCGCGCAGCACCCACGCGCCGCCCACGCCGTAGCGGCGGCCCACCCCGTCGAGCCGCACCGAAAGATCACGTTCCATGGGGTCATCCTCGCGCACGGGCCGCGGCGCCCGGCTGGCAGACTGACGGGCGTGAGCAACGAAGAACCGACCACTCCCGGCACACCGGAACCGCAGGACAGCCCGTTCCGCCACGAGAGCACCTCGCGGGACGAGGCCCCGCAGTTCGTGCTGCCGCTCGTCGCCCGCATCGAGCGCGCCGCTCCCCCGGCCCGCACGGACGCCCTGGAGACCGCGGCCCGCGCCGTCCTGACCATCCTGAGCGACGAGCGGTCGCTCGGCGAAGGCCCGTGGGCGCAGGCGATGCGCGACTGGCAGGACGCCCGGATCCGCAAGGTGGTGCGCAGGGCGCGCGGCGCGGAGTGGCGCAGGGCCGAGGCGCTGCCGGGCATCACGGTCACCGGCAAGTCGGCGGAGGTGCGGGTCTACCCGCCGGTGCCCCTCGACGGCTGGCCGAAGGATCTCGCGCGCCTCCAGGTCTCGGGCACGGAGTTGGACGACCCGGAGCCCCCGGCCGGGCCCGACCCCGCGTACCCCGTCCTGTGGATGAGCCCCGAGGTCGACATGTCGGCGGGCAAGTCGATGGCGCAGGCGGGGCACGGCGCGCAGCTGGCCTGGTGGGAGCTCTCCCCCGAGGACCGCGCGGCCTGGCGGGGCGCAGGCTTCCCCCTCTCGGTCCGCAGGGCCGACAAGGCGCGCTGGCGCGACCTCACGACGAGCGGCCTCCCGGTGGTCCGCGACGCGGGCTTCACCGAAATCGCCCCCGGGAAAACGGTCGCGGTCGAGGGCGGCCGACAGCTCTGCCCCCTCCCCCGCTAGCTGCGGCCGAGGCCTGTACCACCACTCCGGAATGACAATCAAGGGCTTGAAGAGCATCACGTTCCGGGTTACGTTTTTCAGGTCTAGACCAAGGGGGTCCGGAAGCGTTGCCCTGTTTTGGGCGCAATTCCGGAATGGGGGGGAGCGTTGCCGCATGTCCGCGCACAGCCATAAAGATGAAAGTCCGGCATCGCAACGACTCATCATTCTCGACTTCGACGGCGTTCTGCTCGACACCGAACACATCGCCATCGAGGCGTGGGCAGCCGTAATCGACGAGGCAGGCATCGCTCTGCCCGACGGAATACCCACGCACCCCGACGGAACCCTGGCGCGCGACGCCCTGAACGAGGCACTCACCTCCCTCCTGGGAGAGGTGAAAGCGCGCGAGTCCTGGGACGCGTTCGAGCGCGAGAACCAGCGGCGCGCGGACCGGGAGCCGCTGGCACCGGCCACCCGGTCCTTCCTGGACCACTGCCGCGCCAGGGGGCACCGGCTCGCGGTCGCCTCCGGCAACGCGGAGACCTGGGTGGCGGGCCACCTCGACCGGCTCGGCATCAGGTCGCACTTCGCGTCGGTGACCTGTGCCGGCCGGGGCCTCGCCCCGAAGCCGGCCCCGGACGTCTATCTCGCCGCCCTGCGGCACGGCGGACGCACACCCCACCGAGCACTGGCCGTGGACGATTCCTTCGCCGGTCTGCGATCCGCTCACACCGCGGGAATTCCCGTCGCATGGGTCACCTCTCGGCCCGCCGGCCGACCTCCCGTGCCTTTGGCGCACCGCATTCGCGCGCTCGACGAGCTGAATTCCGCTCTCTGACGCCCTCTGCCCCTTTCCCACACATTCTGCCGCTCTTTTACGTTCCCGTCTCTGACGCTTTTTGACGTCTTGGCGTTCCCGAGTCCACCACTCCGGCACATTTAGAGGTCATTTCCTTGAATCTCGCCACCGAAATGCGAACTCTGGACCGACGCGTGAGCGAACTCGATCCGCTGCGGTTCGCAGAGCACACACATGAATTGCCAGAGCTCAACAGGACCGCGGACACAGGCGCCCTGGAGCGGCTGGCGCACCGGCTCCTCGACCGTGTCCCCGCCGCCGTCACCGACGACGTCACCGCCAGTGCCGCCCTGCGCGACCTGGGCTTCGTGCTGGCCTCCCTGGAGCGGCACGGCACGGACCACCGGTCCCTGCCCGGCGCGGAGGAGACGCTGCTCAAGCTCGGCGTCCTCGTCGACGAAGTGCCGCGCGACAGCGTCTACACGTACTCCCTGCGCAACCCCGAGGACCGGCTGAGAACCTTCACCGACCTCGCCGAGGAGGTCCTCTTCATCGCGGAGGTCCGCAGGGCGGGCGTCGCCCTGCGGCCCGCCGTCGACCACCTCATGGAGGCGCTGCCGCTGCCCGTGCGCGACCCCCTGCTCATGACGCATCTGACCGCCGCCACCGAGGCGTTCAAGGTCTTCGCGCACGCCCTGCTGACCGTGAAGCGGAACATCACCCCGGAGGTCTTCTCCACCGGGATGCGGCCGTACTTCCCGCCGATGACGGTGGGCGGCACGGTCCTGTACGCGCCGGGCGGCGCCCAGATGACGCCACTACTCGTCGACATGGCGGTCCTCAGGCCGGAGCCCGACGACCCCAGGCACGCCTGGTACGAGCAGTACCTCGACGAGAACCTGCTCTACCTCCCCGCGGCGTACCGCACCGCCGGCGACACCATCATGGAGAGCCGCCCCCTGCTGCCCCGGCTCCTGGACGAGACCCCGGACGGCACCACGGTGGCCGTATGGGCCCAACTGCGGCTGCTGATGCGGGAGATCCTCCACTTCCGGCTGCCGCACCTCCAGCTCGCCCGCGCCAACATGCGCATACGCCCGGACGGCTCACTCGGCAGCGGCGGCTACACCACCGACTCCCTGGACCACCTCGTAGAGCTGACCACCGAACGCCACCAACGGCTGGCCGACGCCTTCGCGGCCGCGCCTCCCCTCGACCACGCCACGGCCTAAGGCGGAAGAGATGTTCACGTCCTTCACCCCCGGAACCGTCCACCATCCGCTGACCGCGCCCCTCGGCCCGCTCAAGCCGGCCGACGAGACAGCGATCCGCTACCCCACCCGCCTGAACGCCATGGCGCTCCAGCCCGGCGCCATCGCGGGCGACAACAACCTGATCTACGACGCGGGCGAACTGGTCTTCTCCGTCGCCCGGTTCCACCGCGTGCGCCTGCGCAGGCTCGCTCCCGGTGAAGGCCTCGCACTGGATCCGGCCATCGCGCGGCCCGCGCTCGTGGAACACGCGGCCCGCATCATGTGCACGGCCCTCGGCGTCGACTGCGACCTTTACGTGAGCGTGGACAGCGACCCGCTGCCCGTGCACGCGGGCTTCGGTTCGAGCAGCAGCCTGATCGCCGCGGTCGCGACCGCGGTCAACCACCTTTACGGCAACCCCGTGGACCGCGCGGACCTGCTGCCCTTCCTCACCAGCAACCACGGCGAGGAGCACACGGAGGGCAGCGACCGGCTCATGCCCGTCCAGTGCATCGGCGGCTCCGCCGCCTCCGGCCTCTACCCCGGCGGAGTGCAGGTCGTCGCGGGCCGCAGCACCGTCGTCCTCACCGCTTCCGTACCGCAGGAGCTCACCCTGGTCATCGGTGTGCCCACGGCGCTGCGGGAACGGTCCACGGACGAGCTGATGGCCGCCGAGATCGACCAGTTCGACCGCTTCCGCGAGACCGGCGAACGCTGGGCGCCCACCATCGCCTTCCGGATGCTCCACGAGGCGATGCCCGCCGCGCTCCGCGGCGACCTCGGGCCCCTCGGAGACCTCGTCTTCGACTACCGCTTCCGCATGGGGAGCATCGAGAACTGCTCCTTCTCCCACCCCGGCCTGAGCGAACTCGCCGAGCGGCTCGAACCGTTGAAGGCCGACGGCACGGCGACCGTTCTTGCGCTGTCCTCCGTCGGCCCGGCGTTCTTCGCGCTCACCGCCGACCCCGACGCGTGCGAGTCCTTCTTCGCGCGGCACGACATGCGCGTCATCCGGGCCCTCCCCCACAACGGCACCTACGAAGAGATCGAGCCCACCCGATGACTCTCCCCGCCACCGCGGCCGAGCGCGCCGCCACCTACTGGAACGCCCCCGAGACCGTACGCGACTTCGCGGCGCTCTCCGCTCAGCCCTATCTCGTCGAGATCCTCTCCCGGTACGCCGGTGACCTCGCCGGGCCCGCCCTCGACCTCGGCTGCGGCGGCGGACGCAACACCGTCGCCCTCCTCGAACACGGCTGCACCGTCGTCGCCGTGGACCTGCACCGGGCCATGGTCGAGGCGACCCGCGACGCCACCGCCCACTTCCCCGCCGACCGGGTCACCGTCCGGCAGGGCGCGGCCGACGCCGTCCCCGCCGATGACGACGCCTTCGCCCTCGCCGTGTGCTACGGCGTCCTGCACAACGCGCCCACGCCGCGGCAGTTCAAGGCGGCCGTCGCGGAGTTGGCGCGTGTCCTGCGGCCCGGCGGCGTACTCGCCCTCAATACCTTCACCGCCGACTCCCTCGACCCACGGCTGCGCCCCGGGGAGACGGAGGGCCAGTACGTCCTGCCGGACGACGTCCCCATGACGCTGCTGCCCACCGAGGAGATCCTGGCCGCGCTGGCCGCCGTGGGCCTGCACCCCGAGGGCACCGTCCACACGTACGTGCGTGACCTCGACGTCGGCCCGCGTGCGGTGCTCCGCTGCGAGCTGCGCCACGACGCAAGCGGCGGCGCCGGCATCGACGAGGGCGTGAGCCGGGATGCCTGACCTGTCCGACGGGTCGACCGAGTGCGACCCGTTCCCCGAGACCGCGCTGCCCACGGACGAGCTGACCGCCGCCCTGGCCGACCGGCTCGCCGAAGTGCCGGACTGGCATTCGGCGACGGACCCGGTACGGCTCGGCTTCGCGATGAGCGAGCCGCACCCCCTGGCGCTGCGCGCCGCCGGCATGTTCGCGGCCCGCAACCCCAACAACGTCGGCGTGCACACCCGCTTCGGCGACGGTGTGCGCGGCACCCGCCGCCTGGAGCGGGAGGCCGTCCTCGCCCTGGGCGGCCTGATGCACGCCGACTCCGCCGACGGCTATCTGACCAGCGGCGCCAACGAAGGAACCCTCGCCGGCCTGCGCGTGGGCCGCAACGCCCTGCGGGCCGCGGGCTGCCGCCGGGTGGTCGTCATCGCCTCCACCCTGACCCACCACTCCGTGGCCAAGGCCGCCGAGATCCTGGACCTGGACTTCCGGGCGCTGCCCGCCGGGCCCGGCTGGACCCTGGAACCGGCCGCCCTGGAAGAGGCCTTCGACGCGCTGGCGGCCGACGGGGAGGACACCGGCGTCATCGTCGTGTCCACCGCGGGCTACTACAACACGGGCCTCACCGACCCGATCGACCGCATCAGCTCACTCCTGGGCCGCCGCATCGACGGGGCGTCCCCGCTGCGCTTCTTCCACCACGTCGACGCCGCGCACGGCGGCATGATCCTGCCGTTCACCGCGCCGGACATCCCCTTCGACTTCCGTAACCGCTTCGTCCACTCCATGGTCCTCGACCCCCACAAGTCCGGCCTGATGCCGTACAGCTGCGGGGTGTTCCTGTGCCGCAAGGGGCTGCTCGGGCACGGGGCGGTCCCGGCGCCGATGTCCGGTTTCGTGGACGAGACCGTCACCGGCTCCCGGTCGGGTGCCACCGCCGCCGCGCTGTGGGCCCTGGTCTTCGGGCTCGCGGCCGAGGGCTACCGCGAGACGTTCCGCGGCTGCCTCGACCTCAGGGGCCACCTCGCCGACGTGATCCGGGCGGCGGACCCGGACGCGGTACTGCTGCCCTCGCCCGGGAACACCGTCCTCGTCGTGGGCTTCTCCACGGAGGGCGGCGCTCTCCCCGGTGAGCTCAAGGAGCACTACCGCCTCGTCGGCAACACCCTGCCCTGGACGGACGCCCAGGGGCGCGCCACGAACCGTCTCTTCCACCACTTCTACGTCATGCCGCACATGACACGCAGTCACATCGACGCGTTCGCCGCCGACCTGACCGCCGCCCTCGCCGCACCCGCCGTGGAAGCCGGGCGCGCCCCCGCCGCGCCGCCCGTGCCCTCCGAGTTGAAGCACCTGCGCGGCAGCAGCGCGTGCCTGCGCCACCTGGTCGTCCACCCTCCGCACCGACGCGACCCGGACGACTACCCCCACGCCTACTCCTTCCACACCTTCCGCAACCGCGCCGAACTCGGCGAGCAGCTGCGGGTGGAGAACTGGGGGCCGACGGGCTCCGACGGCGACGAACTGCTGGTGTACGCACCGGACTTCGACGCTCCCTTCGCCAACGAGCTGTTCGGCGTTTTGTCGCCCGAGAAGTTCTCGCTGGAGGTCCTGGACCGCAACCAGCAGAAGCTGTCGCTGGTGGGCGCCGCCCACCTGTCCGTCTTCGAGGACGCCGGACAACGCCCGCGCACGCCCGTCCTGCTCGTCAACTTCCACGCCGACGGCCGCTTCCGCTCCGCGGAGTACAAGTACGGGGGCCGCTGGCACGCCGACGAACTGCAGGTGTTCGAGGACTCCCTGGTCGTCAAGGTCGGAAAGGACGCCCGCAGCATCCGCCGCACCGGCGACGACTACTCCTTCTCCATCGACACCTCGCTGGAGCTCAGGGTCACGCTGGTCGACGGCGACGCCCCGCCGCGCCTGGAGCGGGTGGCACGGCACGCCGACTCCGCGCTGCCGCGCCGCCGCCACCTGCTGCGCGGCCAGTACCGCCGATTCCCGAACCGCTTCTTCGACGTCATCGTGTCGCTCACCGTCGGGCGCGACTTCACCGGCACGGTCGGCACCGACGCACTCCTGACCGACGCAGCACAGGGCAGCGCGCTCCTTGCGCGCTCCGCCGAGCTGGGCCTTGCGCGCGTGCTGCCGCGGTTCGCGGACGGGCAACTCCTCACCGGCCTCGAAGCGGTCGGCGGTGACGGCGGGCACGACAGCGGGTACGAGCTGTCCGTCGACCTCGGCCTCGGCGCCCGGCTGCGCCGGGAGCTGCCGGGAATCGACGTCGGCGAACCGGAGAACCTGGAGCCCCGGGACGTGGTCGCCTGGGCCCAGCGGCTCTACCCCGTCGCCCGGCGCCTCCAGCTCGCGGGCGCCGACCGCGACGGCGTCCGGCACCCGCACTGGCCGGCGGGCGGCACGGCATGACGGCCGCCGCGACAGCCCTGCTGTGGGCGGTGCTCGGCTGGGGTGTCCTCCTCACCGGCCGGGCCGCCGTCACCGAACGTGCGCTCCGGACCGCACGCCGCGCCCCCGTCCCCGCACCGGGGAGGGAGGCGCCGCACGTCGCGCTGCTCATTCCCGCCCTGCGGGAACAGGACCTCCTGGCCGAGGTCGTGGGCGCGACGGTCCGGCTGGACTATCCGCCCGAGCTGCTGCACATCGTCGTGATCACCACCGAACGCGAGGAGCGCGAGCGGCGGGACCGGCTCGCCGAACTCCCGGACCTGGCGCGGCGCCTGCTCGCCGCACCGGACGACGCGACCGCCGGGGCCCAGCTGTCCGGCCTCGTGCCGTCCTCCCGCGCCCGCGATGTGGCGGCCGGCGTACGGTCGGCCACCGATCCCGCGCAGGCGCTCCACGACGCGGTCGCCGACGCCCCCAGCACCCGGGACGTGGCCGCCGCGCTGCTCCCCGAGGTCGCCGCCCGGCACCCCAAAACGGCCCTGCACCACCTGCACTACGACGAGCCCGCGGGCGCGAAGAGCAGTCAACTGGTGTACGCGGTCGAGCAGCTGGGCCGCCTGCTGCCCGCGGACGCCGACCCGTCCCGCACCTACATCGGCGTCTACGACGCGGACTCCCAGCCGGACCGCACCACCCTGCGCCATCTCGCCCACGAGACCGACAGGGCCCACCGTGCGGGACAGCCCCTGCCCACCCTCGTCCAGCAGCTGCCGCTCCAACTGCGCCGCCCGCACGCGGCCCGCGGCGGCCTCACCGACCTGGCGCTGCGCGCCCACGCCGTGGCCGACCTGCGGCGGCGCATGGGCATCGAGGCACACCGGCTGCGGACCAGGGTCCGGCTGCGCGCGCTGCGGCTGCCCGACGGGCTGCGCACGGTCCTCGACCCGGTCGTCTACGGCATCGGCGCGGGCCTGTTCGTCCGCCACGACAGGCTCGTGTCCATCGGCATGTATGAGGAGCCGGTCGACGACCTCCTCATCGGCTACAAGCTGTCGGCCGCCGGGGAGAGCGCCGTGGTGCTGCCGGTCCACAACCTCGTGGACCGCTACGCCCGGGTCGGCTCGCTCGCGAAGGCCTACAGCCTGGTCGCTCTCGGGAGCGTGGTGGGCTGCCTGCGGCTGCTCCGCGATCCGGCGCTGCGCGCCTTCGGACGGCGCAACACGGTGACGCTCGTCAAGGAGGGCCTGGACACCGTGTGGTGGTTCCTCGGGCCGCCGTGCGTGGCCGCCGCCGTCGTGGTGCTGAGCGTGCGGGGTGCCCACTCGACGCTCCTGGTGTGGGGCGTCGCAACCGGTGTCTACATGGTCCTGCACGCCCTGATCAGCATGGTCCACGCCGCCCGCTTCCTGGCCTGCCACGAAGGCGCCCACGAGCGGGCCGAACCGCTGCGGGGCGGCGGGGCGCCTGCCCTGCTGCTGCCCCTGATCCTCCTCCAGCCGGTGCTGCACTGGCTCGGCCCCCTGCGCCTCGCCGTCGCCCGCGCCCTCGGCCCGCTCGCCCGGCGACCGCTCGCCATGGGCAAGACAGAACGCTGACACTGCTCCCCGCCCGCCCCACCACTTCCGCCCAACACCTGTACGACGCAAAGGACCTCCCCGCCATGAGCACCCCCACCGCCACCCCCGAGCACCACGCCCCGGGAACCGACACCCCCGAGATCCACCTGTCGACCGTGGTGATGGCCCACCCGCGGCGCGCGGCCGCCGCCCGCGAACTGTGTGCGCGCCACCCCGAGCTCGACGCCCGGCTGATCACCGACCCGGACCCGGAAGGCCCGCCCTCCGCCCTGCGCACGGCCCGCCTCGCCTGGCAGTCGGTCGCCCCCGGCGCCACGCACCACCTGGTCCTCCAGGACGACGCGATCCTCGCCCCCGACTTCGCCGCGCGCGTGCGGGCCCTGATCGCCGCCCGGCCCGACGCGTCGCTGAGCCTGTTCACGGAGTGGGGCTCGCGCACCGCCAACGCCGTGCGGGTCGCCGCCCTGCGCGGCCACGACTGGGCTCCCGTCGTCGACGACTACCTGCCCTCGGTCGCTCTCGTGCTCCCCGCCCCCGTCGCCCTCGGCTTCGAGGAGTACGCGGCCGCTAAGACCGCCCAGGGCGACACCGACGACGTCGCGCTCCTCCATTACCTCGCCGCCGCCGGTACCGAGACCGTCGTGCCGGTCGCGAACCTGGTCGACCACGCCAACCCCGCCAGCCTCGTGGGCAACGACGTGATGGGGCCGCGCAGCGCCGCCTGCTTCCCCGCCGCGGCCCCCGCCGTCCGGCCGAGCCCGCGGGAGCTGGTCCAGCTCGACACCGTCCCGTACTTCTGCTGGTGGGAGCAGCTCGCCGTCGCCTACGTACGCGATGCCTCCGCGCCCGACGGCTGGCAGCGCGTCCCGGCCGAGGACGCCCTCCTGGAGCGCGGCATCACCCGCGAGCACGTCGTCGGTGCGCTGCGCGAGGCGCTGGACGTTCTGCCGCACCGCGCGTTCGTGCACGACCGCGTCAGCGACGTACTGCTCACCGAGATCTGGACGACCGCCTACGCCCTGGGCGTGGTGACCCGCGAGAGCGGCGGCGCGCCCGACTTCGCCGCCCCCCTCGCCCGCACCGCGCTCGCCACGCTCGCGCCCGGCGCGCTGCGCCGTGTCGTCCCAGCGGGCTGGCTCGGAGGCGTGGGCGACCTGCTGGCGCCGCTGGTGGCCGACGGCGTGTCGCGCGGTGCGGAAGCAGGCGCGAGCTCGTGAGTCCGCGGCCCCCGGCCATCCATGTCGACCGGGTCACCAAGACCTTCCGCAGCTGGGACAGCGGAGAGCGCCGCTCCTGGAAGCGGCCCTTCCAGCGGCGGACGGCACGGCGTACGGCGGCGCTGAGCGAGGTCGGCATGACGGTCGAGGCGGGTGAGTTCGTCGGGCTGCTCGGCCAGAACGGCGCAGGCAAGTCCACGCTCATCAAGGTCATGACCGGCCTGCTGCTCCCGGAGTCGGGCACGGCGCGCCTGTACGGCCTCGACCCCTACGCCGACCGCGAGCGCAACGCCCACGCCATGGGCGTCACCTTCGGCCAGCGCACCCAGCTGTGGTGGGATCTGCCCGCGTACGACTCCTTCACGATCCTGCGCAACATCTACGGCCTGTCCGAGGCGGACTTCCGCACGACGCTGACCGAGCTGAACGACGTACTGACCCTGTCGCCCTTCTGGGACACGCCCGTGCGCTTCCTCTCGCTCGGCCAGCGGGTGCGCTGCGACCTGGCGGCGGCGCTCCTGCACCGGCCCCCGCTGCTCTTCCTCGACGAGCCGACCATCGGCCTGGACGTCCTCGTCAAGGACCAAGTGCGCACGCTGCTCGGCGACTTGGCGCGCACCGGTGACCACACCATCGTGCTCACCACCCACGACATGACCGAGGTGGAGGCGCTGTGCCGGCGCCTCGTCGTCATCGACGGCGGCCGCGTCGTCTTCGACGGCGAACGCGGCGAGCTCGCCGCCGCGGCGCACCATCGGCGCACCGTCGTGGTCGAGTTCGAGACACCGCCCGAAGGGCTGAGCCTGCGGACCGCCGAGGTCGTGTCCGTCGACGGCGCGACCGTCCACCTGCGCCCGCACCCCGGTGCCGAGCGGCGCGAGGTGACCGACGAGCTGCTGTCCGCACACGCCGTGCGCTCGGTGGTCTTCGACGGCGCGAGGGTCGAGGACGTCCTGCGCACCCTGTACGCGGGCCCGGAGACCGCTGCCGCGGCGGCCCGCGCCGGGGGCCCGGCATGAGGGTTCGGGAGTCCGGGCCCGCGTCCCGGGGAAAGCCGCGCGCCTACCGTCTGGCGGCCCTGGTGCCGCGTACGGAGTGGGCGTACCGCCCGCGCATCGCGGCGACCGCATTCATCATCGTCACCCAGGTCTTCCTCTACGTGCTGCTGTGGCGTGCCCTCTACGGAGAGGGCGACGACACGGTCGCGGGCATGGACGTCACGCAAGCCGTGACGTACTCGGTCCTCGCCACCCTGATGGGCACCGGCCGCGTCATCATGGAGGGCGCGTCCCAGGAGACCGCGCAGAGCAAGATCCGGGACGGATCGGTGGTGTTCTGGTTCACCCGGCCCGTCTCCGCCCGCCGCTACTGTGCCTGGCGGGGCCTCGGCGAGAGCCTCTACGCCACGGCTTGGCTGCTCACGGGCCTGGCCGTGGGCCTGGCGACCGGCCTGGTCGCCCCACCGCCCTCGGCCGCGGCCGCTGCGGTCGCCGCGCTCTCGTACGCGCTGGGCCAGGGCGTCTTCTACCACGTGGCGCTCCTGGTGGACCTGACGAGTTTCTGGACCATCACCAGCTTCGGCGTCAACCGTCTCGCGGCCTTCGCGCAGACACTGCTGTCCGGTGCGCTGATCCCCCTGTGGTTCTTCCCCTCGTGGTTCACCGCCGTCTCCGCTCACCTGCCGTTCTCCGCGACCGTGCATGTGCCCGTCTCCCTCTACACGGGCCGCATCACGGCCGCCGACGCCTGGCCCCACCTGCTCGAACAGGCCGCCTGGTGCCTCCTGCTGGCCGCCGTCGGCCGCCTCCTGTGGCGCCGCGCGGCGCGTCGCCTCCTCGTCCTGGGTGGTTGATCCGATGCCTGCGCTGTCCTCTGTCCCACACTCCGACGAAGCGCCACGCCCCGTGGGCCGGCTGCGGCTCGCCGCGGTCATCCTGCGTGCCGGTCTCCGCAGCCAACTGGCCAACCGCGCGGACTTCGCCATGGCCATCGCCAACGGAGTCACCTACCAGGTGACGGTGCTCCTGTTCGCCACGGTCATCTTCGGCCGCTTCCCCTCGCTGGCGGGCTGGGGCGTCGGCGAGGTCCTCCTCATCAGCAGCATCCGCATGCTGGGCCACGGCCTGTACATGCTCTTCTTCGGCAACCTCGGCCTGATCCCCCATCTCCTGCGGGACGGCCGCTTCGACGCCTTCCGCACCCGGCCCGCCCCCGTCCTGCTCCAGGTCTTCACCTACGAGGCTCCGGTGAACGCCGTCGGCGACCTCGTCGTCGCCTGTGCGTCGCTCAGCGTGTGCCTGTCCCTCCTGGACGTCGAGTGGTCCGTGACCATGGTGGCGTTCCTGCTCACGGCCGTCGCCGGGGCCCTGGTGATCGAGCTGGGCCTGAACCTGCACATCGCGGCCCTGGTCCTGCGCTTCCGCGGCAGCGAGTCCCTGTTCTTCTGGCTGGACAGCGTCTCGGGCACCTTCGGCAACTACCCGCTGGGCCTGTTCCCCTGGCTGCTGCAGGGCGCCTTCACCTTCGCCGTCCCCATCGCCTTCGCGGGCTTCTACCCCGCGGCATGGCTGACGGGCCACACCGACACGGTCCCCTTCTCCCCGGCACTGGTCTTCGCCTTCCCCGCCGTGGCGGCCCTCCTGCTGTGGTCGGGGCTCGCGTGGTGGCGGCGGGGGGTGGCTTTCTACGCACGCAACAACTGATCGGCCCCGACCGGGATCTCGCGCGAGTGAACGCACCGCCCGTATCTTCCGTACTCCCCGGTATCACCGGCGACACGGAGCACCACGGGAGGCACCTTGCGGCGCGTCAACGGCACGGCTCTGATCATCGCGGCACTCGTCGCCACGCTGGGGGCCCTCGCGTTCCCCGTGTGGTCCTACGCCGACCGGTCGAGCACCGGGCCCGCCAATCTGGCCGCCGGGTCCGTGGCCACGCAGTGGGGACCGCTCTCCGCGGCCGACCGCGACCTGCTCGTGAAGGTGCGGCTCGCCGGGCTGTGGGAGATACCCGCGGGGCAGCAGGCCGTCGAGCGTGCGCCGACCGAGGCCGTCAAGGAGGCGGGCGACCACCTCATCGTCGGGCACACCGACCTCGACAAGCGGGTGCGCACCGTCGCCGCGCAGCTCGGCGTCGAGCTGCCCAACCAACCCACCGACCAGCAGCAGGGGTGGCTGGACGAACTGTCGGCGGCGAGCGGCGAAACGTACCAGCGGAAGTTCGCGAACCTGCTGCGCGTCTCGCACGGGAAGGTCTTCGCCGTCATCGCGCAGGTCCGCGACAGCACCCGCAACTCCCTGATCCGGCAGCTCGCCACGGACTCCAACCAGACCGTCCTCGACCACATCACGATGCTGGAGGCCACCGGTCTCGTCGACTTCGACGGGATCGCGAACGGCGCCGCGTCGACCGCGACCGCCAGCCCCACCGGCCCTCCCAAGCCCTCCGGGGCCGCTCCCCCGCAACCGGCGCCCGCCGGGCCGAGCGGTGACGTCTCCACCACGTCGAGGCCCTCGCCGGGGCCGCCCGGGGAGATCGACACCGGTCGGCCGGAACCTCAAATGTAGCTCTGAACGTCTCCCCCCGAGGGTTCGATCCACACGGCCGGGGCCATGGTCCCGGCAACGGGGGACGAAGGGGGAGCGGACATGAGGCAGCTGGGGAAGCGACTGGGGACGGGGATCGGCTGGCGGCCCGAGATCGCGGACGCCGTGGAGGACATGCCCGGCATCGACTGGGTCGAGGTCGTCGCGGAGAACGTGTGTCCCGGGCATCTGCCGGACTCGCTGGTGCGGCTGCGCGAGCGCGGTGTGACCGTCGTGCCGCACGGGGTCTCGCTGGGCCTCGGTGGCGCGGACCGTCCGGACGAGGGGCGTCTCACGGCACTGGCGGAGCGTGCCGAGGCACTCGGGGCGCCGCTGGTCACCGAGCACATCGCGTACGTACGGGCGGGCGGCACCCTCACCGCGACGCAGCCGCTCGAAGCCGGGCACCTGCTGCCGGTGCCGCGCACACGCGACGCGCTGGACGTCCTCTGCGAGAACGTCAGGATCGCCCAGGACGCGCTGCCCGTGCCGCTCGCCGTGGAGAACATCGCCGCGCTCATCTCCTGGCCGGACGAGGAGATGACGGAGGGCCAGTTCCTGTACGAGCTGGTCGAGCGCACCGGCGTACGGCTGCTCATCGACGTGGCCAACCTCCACACGAACCACGTCAACCGTGGCGAGGACCCGGGCAAGGCGCTCGACGAACTGCCGGTCGAGGCCATCGCGTACGTCCATGTGGCGGGCGGCTTCGAGCGGGACGGCGTCTGGCACGACAGCCACGCACACCCCGTGCCCGAGCCCGTGCTCGCGGTCCTCGCCGACCTCGCGTCCCGCGTCTCCCCGCCCGGCGTTCTGCTGGAGCGCGACGAGAACTTCCCTGAACCGGAAGAGCTGGAAAGGGAGTTGGACGCCATTCGGGCGACGCTGAAGACGTCGGACGACGGGGTCGCGGACCTCCGCGGCGAGCACCGCGACGTTCCGGCGGCCTCCGGCGCCGCCCGCCAGCGCACCGCCGTCGCCCAGGCCGCCCTCCTGTCCGCGCTCGTCGCCGGTACCCCGGCGCCCGAGGGCTTCGACCACGCGCGCCTGAAGGTGCAGAGCCACGCCCTGGCCGCCAAGCGGGCCGACGTCGTCGCGAAGGTCGCGCCGGAGCTGCCGGGGATCCTCGGCGCCGCGTACCGCGGCGAGTTCCTCGCGTACGCGCGGACGCGGCCCATGACCGGCGGCTACCGGCACGACGCGCTGAACTTCGCCGAGCACCTGATGCTCGCCGGACGCCCCGAGGACCCGGACGCCCGGCGGGAGTTGCGCGACTGGTGGCTGGAGCGTTCGGGCCCGGCCCCGCTGTCGCGGCGGCCCGCGGCGAGACTGCTGCACGCGACCCGCCGGGCCCTGCTGAGGCGATGACGCCATGACCCTCGTGGCGATGGTGTACACGGTCGTGGTCTCGCTCGCCTCCGCCGAGCTGATCCGGGGCGTGGCGGCGGCCCGCCGCACCGGCTCCCCGTACCGGGGAAGGCAGCCGCTCGACGCCGAGCACGGGGTGTACGTCCGCGGGACGCTGGAGGCCGCGTTCCTCGCCGGCGGCCCCGCCCGCGCCGCGGACGCGCTGATCGCGGGCCTCCACGAGGACGGCCGCCTGGTCGTCGCGGGCCCCGGCGTCGTCGGGATCACCGTCCCGGTCGCCAGGAACGCCGCCGAGCAGGCGGTCATCGACGCCCACGCGGCGGCGCCGAGCGGCGCGCTGCACCGGCTGCGGATCGCCGTGATGCGCAGCCTGCCGGTGCAGGAGACAGGCGAGGCGCTCGCCCGGCGGGGGCTCCTGGTGCGGCCGGGCCGTCAGCGGAAGTGGCGCGTCCGGGCCGGGACGCAGATCGCCCTGACCTTCTTCGGGTTCGTGGCGTGCGCCGTCGCGGCCCTGCTGCTCTCCGCCGGCAGCCTCGCGCTGCCGGGCGGTTCGCGGACGCCGCTCGTCGACATCCTGGCCATGGTGCCCGGTGCCGTGTTCGGCGTCGTGAGCGGCGCGATCTGCCTCGCGGTCACCTCGAAGCAGCTCACGGTCGCGGGACGGTACGCGCTGCGGCAGTACGTCGCCTCGTCGCGTCATCTGCCGGGCGCGGCGCACCAAGTGGCGACGCACGGCCTCTCCCGGGCCCACCCGGACATCCGGTCCCAGCTGATCGCGGCGGCCCGGATCCGGGTTCCGTCGGCGGCTCCCGCCGACCCCGGCCGTGCCGGGCACCGGAACGCGGCCGCGTGGAACCCGGGAGGCGGGGGCACACCGGTCTGGTGCGGGACGGATGCGGGAGACGGGGGCGGTTTCGCCTGCTCGGGCGGCGGCGGACCCTCGTGCTCGGGCGGCGGCACGTCGTGCGGCGGGGGCGGCGGGTCGTCCTGCGGCGGGGGCGGAGGCGGGGGCGGCGGCTCGTCCTGCGGGGGCGGCGGAGGCGGGTCGTTCTGAGCGGGCCGTCCCCCACCGCCTGACACCTTCCGGGGGCGCACGCCGCGCTCATCAACCCATGGTCCCGGTACGGGAGGTGACGTACTCCCCGCCGTATCGGGCCGCTGCCCTCTCCCGGCGCACTAACGTGCGGTGCCGCACCAGGAGGCACCATGCGATTACGAACCATCAACGGCACCGGCCTCATCGTCGCGGGACTCGTGGCGACCCTGGCCGCACTGCTCTTCCCCCTCTGGTCCTACGAGGACCGCTCGGGCACCCCCCTGGACCTGCTGGACGCCGGCACCGTGTCCACCGACTTCGGCCCGCTCTCCGCCCTGGACCGGGACTTCATCACCAAGGTCCGCCTCGCGGGCCTGTGGGAGCTGCCCGCCGGGCAGCAGGCCGAGGAGCGCGGCACCACGAAGGCCGTGCGGACCGCGGGCAAGCACCTCGTGGAGGGACACACGTTCCTCGACGCGCGCGTACGCGAGGTCGCCACCCGGCTCAACCTCGAACTGCCGAGCCAGCCGAACACCCAGCAGCGGGACTGGCTCGCGAAGTTGAGCGGCGCCCGCGGCGAGACGTACAACGAGGAGTTCGCGAACATCCTGCGCCGCGCGCACGGCAAGGTGTTCTCCGTCGTCGCCGACGTGCGCGCGAACACCCGCAACTCGCTGGTGCGCGACCTGGCCGACGACGCGAACACGACCGTCCTCGACCACATCACCGTCCTGGAGCAGACCGGCCTCGTCGACTTCGGCGGCCTCGCCCGGGACGCGGCGACCACCGGCCCCGACGCCCCCGCGACCCGCTCACCGGCCCCGCCGGGCCCCACGGACGCCCCCGGCTCGGCGGCCCCGGTCACTCCCTCGCCCACGTTCCCGCTGCCGCCCGCGGCGTCCCGGCCCAGGCCCAGGACGGACTGACCGACGGAAACGGAACGTTACCCACCCGTCACCCCGTGTCCACATACTGAAAACGCCATGGCGCAACGCGGTTCCGTCGCATAGAAAACCGCCATGTTCTGGGTCCCTCTGCTCCTCCTCGCCTGCGCCGCGGCCGGTCTGTCCTGCGGCCGGCTCTGTCTCGCCGCGAGCCGCGCCGCCGTCCAGGAGCGGTCCGCGGGTCACGGGCGCGAACTCACCCTGTACGAGACGGCGTTCCTCTCCGGAGGCCCCTCCCGCGTCGCCGATGTGACGCTCGTCGCGATGGCGAGGGCGCGCCGGCTGCTGATCGCCCACACCGGCTGGGCGACCGTCGTCGACCCGGTGGGCCGCGACGACATGGAGCGTTCGGTGCTCGGCGCGATCGGTCCTGCCGGGCAGTCGCGGATAGCGCCGATACGGCTGGGTGCCGCGGCCGCCGACCCGGTGCGGGCGCTCGCGGACCGGCTCGTCGCTGCGGGGCTCGCCGTCCCGGACGGCCTCGGCGCGGGGGTCGCGGCCGCCGTGCGCCAGGTGCGGACGGCGACGGGCGCGGTGCTCGCCCTGGGCACCGTGGCGGCGCTGATGCCGGCTCAGGGGCCGGGGTCGACCGGTCAGGTGCCGGTCGCGGTCTGGTTCTCGCTGCCCCTGCTGCTCTGCACGGCGTGTCTGGTCATCGCCCGCGTCGAGGTGCATCCGTACACGCGGTGGGCGTCTCCCGCGGGCCAGCGGCTCCTCGGGGCACTGTCGGCGGGCGGCGAGGAGCTCACGGCCGTCGCCGTGCGCGGGGTCCGCGCCACCCGGGACCCGGCGCTGCGGGCGGCGTTCTCCCAGCGTCCGCGCAGGTGAGCGCCCCGGGCCCAACAGGGGTGATTGCACCGACACCCCCACACGGGTGCTTTACATAGCCAAATACCACAAGATAAACAAGCGCGATGAGAGCAGCCGCTGCCCGGTACGGAACCGCCGGGTCCCTGGTCCTGACCGCCCTCGTCGCCGCCCCCGCGGGAAGTGCGACCGGCACCCCTCCCTCCCCCGAGGCGCACGGCGTCGCCGTCGCCGCCCAGCGCGCCGAGGCCGCCGGAATCCGCTGGGGCACCTGCGCGAAGGCAGAGGGCCTCCCCCCGTCCGTCCGGTGCGGCACCGTCACCGTGCCGCTCGACTACGCCCACCCCGACGGCAAGCGGATCAAACTGACCGTCAGCCGCACGAAGGCCACGAAGAAGCGCGCGGGCAAGGCGGTCGCACGCCAGGGCGCACTGGTCTACAACCCGGGCGGCCCCGGCGCGTCCGGCACGTACTTCCCGCTGGTGGGCGTCATGCCCGAGTGGAAGCGCATCGCGGCGGCGTACGACCTGGTCGGCTACGCCCCGCGCGGGGTCGGCCGGTCCGCCCCCCTCTCCTGCCAGGACCCGAAGGACTTCTCGCACGCGCCCTCCGAGGCGCCCACGCACCCCGACCACGCGTACAAGCAGAAGCGGATCGCGCGCGCCAAGGCGTACGCGCGCGGGTGCGTGAAACGCAACCCCGGCGTACGCCACTTCACGACGCTGAACAACGCGCGCGACCTGGACGTGCTGCGGGCGGCGCTCGGCGAGAAGAAGCTGACGTTCATGGGGGCGTCGTACGGCACGTACTACGGGGCGGTCTACGCGACGCTGTACCCCTCGCACGTGCGCCGCATGGTCTTCGACTCGGCGGTCAACCCGCACCCCGAGCAGGTCTGGTACCGCAACAACCTCGACCAGTCGCTGGCGTTCGAGCGGCGCTGGGCGGACTTCCGCACCTGGGTGGCCAAGCACGACAAGACGTACCACCTGGGCAGGACGCCCGCCGCCGTCCTGCGCAGCTACGAGAAGGTGGACGCCGCGCTGGCCCGCAAGCCCGCGGGCGGCAAGGTCGGGCCCGGCCAGCTGCAGTCCGCGTTCCTCCAGGCGGGGTACTACGACGACTACTGGCCGACGCGTGCGGCGGCGCTCTCCGCCTACCTGAAGGGCAACCCGAAGCCGCTCATCGAGCAGGCCGCGCCCGAGCCGCGCGGCGCCGCCCAGAGCGAGAACGGCAACGCGGTCTACACGGCCGTCGAGTGCAACGACGCGCCCTGGCCCACGGACTTCGCGACCTGGGACCGCGACAACTCGGAGCTCGCACGCGTGGCGCCCTTCGAGACCTGGGACAACGCGTGGATGAACCTGCCGTGCGCCTACTGGAAGGCGCCCCGGCAGCAGCCCGTCGACGTGGGCACGCCCGAGGGCGCGCTGCCGCCGACGCTGATCCTGGCCGCCGAACGCGACGCGGCGACGCCGTACCAGGGCGCGCGGGAGCTGAACCGCAGGCTGTCGGGGTCGGCCCTGGTCACCGAACGCGCCGCGGGCACGCACGGCATCGCGGGCGGCCCCAACAAGTGCGTGAACAGCCACCTGGACGCCTACCTCCTGGAGGGGAAGCTCCCCGTGCGACGCGCCGCGTCGTGCGCCCCGCACAAGGAGCCCCGTCCCTCGACCGCCGTGCGTGCGGCGGAACTCCCCCGGGAGTTCTAGGACGGCCGTCCCGTCACAGCGCGCCGAGGCGCTCCAGCGGGAACGGCGGCTGGGCGAGCGGACGCACCGCGAGCCGGGTCAGCGGCAGCGCGTTGTCGTCACCGGCCGTGCGGTTGGCGTGCAGGACGCCGCAGTGCGTGCAGCGGTGGGCGAGAACCCACTCGCCGTCTCCGCGGACGGATATGGCGAGGGGTTCCATCCGGGCACCGCAGTCGGCGGCCCGGTCGCCCGGGGTGTCGTCGAGGTGACGGCTCCACAGGCAGTTGGGGCAGTGATTGCGGTGATCGGTGCCCGGCGCGGTCATCGATACGTCGAGACCGCACTGCAGGCAGCGGAAGGACTGGGCGCGCGCTTCAGTGCGGGCCCGCCGAGAGGTGTTGCGGGACATGGTGAGGATGACTCCTGAGCGTTGCGGAAGGGGATGACTCCGAGCTGTTCCGCAGGGCCCTGGGCATACATTCACCGTCTCTCTGTCCTTGGCTTCGACCTCTCGATGAAACCCGCACCGGACCGGCGCGGCAACCGAATTAACTAGGCGAGACCCGCCACGAGCTCGGCCACCGACTTGCGGCGGCCCGTGTAGAACGGGACCTCTTCGCGTACGTGCATACGGGCCTCGGAGGCGCGCAGGTGACGCATGAGGTCGACGATGCGGTACAGCTCGTCGGCCTCGAAGGCGAGGAGCCATTCGTAGTCGCCGAGGGAGAACGAGGCGACCGTGTTGGCGCGCACGTCGGGGTAGCCGCGGGCCATCTTGCCGTGGTCGGCGAGCATGCGGCGGCGGTCCTCGTCGGGCAGCAGGTACCAGTCGTAGGAGCGCACGAAGGGGTAGACCGAGACGTAGTTGCGGGGGGTCTCGTCGGCGAGGAACGCCGGGATGTGCGACTTGTTGAACTCGGCGGGACGGTGCAGCGCCATGTTCGACCAGACCGGCTCCAGGGCGCGGCCGAGCTGGGTGCGGCGAAAGAGGTTGTAGGCCTCCTGCAGCTCGTCGGCGGTCTCGGCGTGCCACCAGATCATCAGGTCGGCGTCGGCACGGAGGCCGGAGACGTCGTAGGTGCCGCGGACGGTGACGTCCTTGGCGGCGAGCTGGTCGAACAGGTCCTGGACCTCTTCGGCGTAGCCCGCGCGCTGCTCGGGCAGCACGTCGCGCAGCTTGAAGACGGACCACAGGGTGTAGCGGATGACCTCGTTGAGGTCCTTGGCCTTCTTGCCCGCGTTGGGCGTCTTGGCGGGGGCGTCGTCACTCATGACCCTATTCTCCTCCGCCGCCGTGCAGACTCTGCACCGGGTTGCGGGTGAGCTCCTCCACACCGGCCGTGTCGCCGCCCAGCTGGTCCACGGCGGCGTGGGCGCTCGCGATGCAGGCGGGGATGCCCACGCCGTCGTACGCCGCCCCGCACACGGCGAGTCCCGGCAGCTTGCCCACGTGCTCGCGGATGCGGGCCACGCGCGCGTGGTGCCCGACGGGGTACTGCGGCAAGCCGTCGTGCCAGCGGGTGACGCGGGTGGCGACGGGGTCGGCGTCCAGGCCGGTGGCGGCGCGCAGGTCGCGCCGGGAGAGCTCGATCAGCTCGGCGTCGTCGCGCCGCAGGATCTCCGTCTCGCCGTACCGCCCCACCGACGTCCGCAGCACCAGCAGGTCGGGGTCCTCGTCGGCGATCCAGCCCCACTTGCGCGACGCGAAGGTGGACGCCTTGATGGTGTGCCCGTCGACCGGCGGCACAAGAAAACCGCTCCCTTCGGGGAGGTCGGTTTCGCTGCGGCGGTACGCGAGCGTCATCAGTGCCATGGAGGCGTACTCGACCGTGGCGAGCTCGGCCGCGGCGGCGGGAGCCTCGACGCCCAGGAGCGCGGCGGCGGAGTGCGCGGGCACGGCGACGACCACGGCGTCCGCGTCGATGAGCTGCTCCTCGGTGCCGACCCGCCAGCCCGTCGGGGTCCGCCGCAGCTCGGTGACCGGCGTCCCCGTGCGGATCTCCCCGCCCCGCGCGCGCACCGCGTCGGCGACGGCGAGCGGCAGCCGCCCGACGCCGCCCTCGATGCCCATGAAGACGGGCCCGGTCTGCTGGTTCTTCGCCGCGCGCGCCTGGATGGCGCGCACGCCCTCCGTGAGGGAGGCGTGCGTGCGGGCCGCCTCGAAGAGCTGCGGGACGGCCGAGCGCATCGAGATGCGGTACGCGTCGCCCGCGTAGACCCCGCCGAGGAGGGGCTCCACCAGCCGGTCGACGACTTCCCTGCCGAGGCGCGCGGCGACGTACTCGCCGACCGCGACGTCGTCGCCGACCTCGGTGGGCGGCAGCTCGCCGTCCCGTGCGATGCGGTGCAGGCCCTCTTCGGAGAGGACTCCCGCGAGGGCGGACGCGTCGCCGGGCACGCCCATGACGTGGCCCTTGGGCATGGGGCGCAGGGCGCCCCGGGTCCAGATCGCGGCGGTCGCGGTGGCGGGCGGCTGGAGCCGGTCGGCGAGGCCCACCTCGCGGGCGAGGGCGACGGCTTCGGGGCGGCGGGCGAGCATCGACTCGGCGCCGAGGTCGACGCGGACGCCGGCGATGTCACCTGCGTGGAGCTTGCCGCCGAGCCGGTCGGAGGCCTCCAGGACGGTCACCCTGCGGTCCGGGCCGGCCGTGAGCAGCCGGTGCGCTGCGGCCAGTCCGGCGATCCCGCCTCCGATGACGACGACGTGACCGTTCCCCGTACCTGTGTCCGTTGCACGCATGCCCCCACTCTCTCAGACCGCTCGGACCGGCGAGTCCCGACCGTGACCTCATCGGGACCGCCCGGCAACCATCGTTCCGGGCCTCTCCTCCGTCGTAGGAGCATCAGTCACCGTTCCTCGGGGGGTACGCCGATGCACGCGTCCAGCAAGTCCGCTCACCACCGCACGTTCCAGGTCTTCGCCGGCCTCCTGCTCGCGGTCGCGCTCGCGCTCACCGGGTGCACGAACGCGGGGGACGGCGGCGGCGACTCCGGCGCCGGGGACGGCGACAAGGCCGCGGGCCTCCAGGCCGAGGGGAACGGGAAGGGCGCCTCGGGCAGCAGGGCCGACGGGCCCGGCGACGCCGACAGCGCCTCCGGAAAACGCAAACCGCCCAAGCTCACCGGCACACACATCATCCGCACCGCGAAGCTGACCGTCCGCGTCGAGGACGTGCCCGGAGCGCTGGACGAGGCCCGCCGGGCGGCCGAGGGCGCCGGAGGCATCGTGGGGAACGAGAACACCTCGCGCGACAGCGAGGGACGCGAGCGCTCCCGCGTCGTGCTGCGCGTGCCGCAGGACACATACGAGGACGTCCTCACCGCACTCGAAGGCACCGGCAAGCTCATCGGCAAGGACGCGAAGGCCCAGGACGTCACCGACCAGGTCGTCGACGTCCAGAGCCGTATCACGTCGCAGCGGGCCAGCGTGGCGCGCGTGCGGGAGCTGATGGACAGGGCGACCAAGCTGAGCGATGTGGTCACCCTGGAGGGCGAGTTGAGCACCCGCCAGTCCGACCTGGAGTCGCTGCTCGCCCAGCAGGAGTCCCTGAAGGACCGGACGAGCCTGGCGACGATCACCCTCTCGCTCACCGAGAACGGGGCGAAGGCGGACGCGGAGGACGACGACCCGTCGTTCGGGGACGCGCTCGGCGGCGGCTGGGACGCGTTCGTGACCGCACTGCGCTGGATCGCGATCGTCCTCGCCGCGGTGCTGCCGTTCGCCGCGGTCGTCGCGCTGCTCGCGCTGCTGTGGCTGCGCGTCGTACGTCCCCGGTGGCCGCGCCGTGCCGCGGACGGCGGACGGGGCGAGGACTGAGCACGCGGCGACCCCGCCGTAGCGTGTGCCCATGAGCGGCACGAGCGGTACACGAGAGCGACTGGTGGTCATCGGGGGCGACGCGGCGGGCATGTCCGCCGCGTCGCAGGCGCGCAGGCTCAAGGGCCCCGACGAACTGGAGATCGTCGCGTTCGAACGCGGGCACTTCACTTCGTACTCCGCCTGCGGCATCCCCTACTGGGTGGGCGGCGACGTCGGCGACCGGGACGACCTGATCGCACGGACGCCCGAGCAGCACCGTGAGCGGGCGATCGATCTGCGGATGCGCACGGAGGTGGTGCGGATCGACGTCCCGGGCCGCCGCGTCCTGGCCAGGGACCTGACGGCGGGTGAGGAGTACTGGACGGCGTACGACAAGCTCGTCATGGCCACCGGCGCGCGCCCCCTGCGCCCGGCGCTCCCCGGCATCGACGCGCCCAACGTGCACGGCGTGCAGACACTGGACGACGGCCAGGCCCTGCTCGACACGCTGACCACGACGCCGGGCCGCCGCGCCGTGGTCATCGGCGCGGGCTACATCGGCGTCGAGATGGCGGAGGCGCTCGTCAACCGCGGTTACGAGGTGACGGTCGTCAACCGCGGCAAGGAACCCATGTCGACGCTCGACCCGGACATGGGCTGCCTCGTGCACGACGCGCTGACGGGCATGGGCATCGGGATGGTGAACGGCGCCGAGGTCACCGCGATCCTGACGGACGACGACGGGCGGGCCAGGGCGGTGGCGACGGCGGACGCCGAGTACCCGGCGGACGTGGTGGTGCTCGGTATCGGCGTAGGCCCGGAGACGGAGCTCGCGCGTGAGGCGGGTCTGCCGCTCGGCGAGTACGGCGGACTGCTCACCGACCTCGCGATGCGGGTGCGCGGAACCGACGCAGGCGGGGTCATCTGGGCGGGCGGGGACTGCGTGGAGGTCCTCGACCTGGTGTCGGGGCGCGAGCGCCACATCCCGCTCGGCACGCACGCCAACAAGCACGGGCAGGTCATCGGCTCCAACGCGGGCGGGGGCTACGCGACGTTCCCCGGTGTCGTCGGCACGGCCGTCAGCAAGGTCTGCGACCTGGAGATCGCCCGCACCGGCCTGCGCGAGAGGGACGCGCTGGCCGCCGGGTTCCGCTTCGTGTCGGTGACCATCGAGTCGACGAGCCGGGCCGGTTACTACCCGGGGGCCGCGCCGATGAAGGTGAAGATGATCGCCGAGCGGCGCACGGGGCGGCTCCTCGGCGTCCAGATCGTCGGCCGCGAGGGCGCGGGCAAGCGGGTCGACGTGGCGGCCGTCGCGCTGACGGCGCAGATGACGGTGGAACAGATGACGGCGCTCGACCTCGGGTACGCGCCGCCGTTCTCCCCGGTGTGGGACCCGGTCCTGGTGGCGGCGCGCAAGGCGGTGGCGGCGGTGCGGTCGGACCGCTAGAACCTTCAGGACGGCCAGGACCATCAGGACCACCAGGACCGCGAAAAGGGTCCCTGCCCGATCGGACAGGGACCCTTTTCAGACATCTTTCAGACGTTCGTCGCTCGGACGCCCGCCGTTCAGACGGCGGTACGCGTGTGCACGTACTCCACGAGGCGGGTCAGCGCCTCGGGGTCCGTGGTCGGCAGGACGCCGTGCCCGAGGTTGAAGATGTGCCCCTCGAGACCGCTCGCGGCGGCGAGGACCTCGTCCGTCTTCCGCTCGACGGCCTCCCGTGTGGAGAAGAGGACGGCCGGGTCCAGGTTGCCCTGGATCGCCTTGCCGGGCCCGACGCGGCGCGCGGCCTCGTCCAGCGGCACCCGCCAGTCCGCGCCCACGACGTCGGCGCCGGCCTCGCCCATGAGACCGAGGAGCTCGCCGGTGCCGACACCGAAGTGGATGCGCGGCACCCCGTACGAGGCGACCGCGTCGAATACCTTCGCCGACGCGGGCATCACCGAGCGGCGGTAGTCGGCGGGCGCCAGCGCGCCCACCCACGAGTCGAAGAGCTGCACGGCGCTCGCGCCCGCCTCGATCTGCACCTTCAGGAAGGCGGCGGTGATCTCCGCGAGACGGTCGAGCAGATCGGCCCAGAGCTGCGGGTCGCCGTACATCAGCGCCTTGGTGTGCTCGTGGTTGCGGCTCGGTCCGCCCTCCACGAGGTAGCTCGCGAGGGTGAAAGGCGCACCGGCGAAACCGATGAGCGGCGTCGAGCCGAGCTCGGCCGTCAGCATGCCCATCGCCTCGGTGACGTAGTGGACGTCGTCGGGCGTGAGGTCCCGCAGCTGCGCCAGGTCGGCGCGCGAGCGGATCGGCTTCTCGACGACGGGTCCGACGCCCGGCTTGATGTCGAGGTCGATGCCGATGGCCTTGAGCGGGACGACGATGTCGCTGAAGTAGATCGCGGCGTCGACGTTGTGGCGGCGCACGGGCTGCAGCGTGATCTCGGTGACGAGGTCGGGGCGCATGCAGGACTCCAGCATGGCCGTGCCCTCGCGGACCTTGCGGTACTCGGGAAGTGAGCGCCCCGCCTGCCGCATGAACCACACCGGCGTGTGCGGCACTGCCTCGCGCCTGCACGCCTTCATGAAGGGGGAGTCGTACGTCGCTGTGTTCTGCCGGCCCTCGGGGCCACGGCTGTCATTGGCACTCACGCGGAAAGTCTCGCACGTTGACCGGGAACCCCCCGACGGGTGTCTCTCCCTGCGCGAAGGCGCCGTTCCCCTTAACCTTCCCCGCATGGCTGCGGCTCAGGGACAACGGTCGGACGGCGCTGGCGAGATGGAAGGTTCGGAGGGGAAGGTGGCGGATTCGGCTCCGTTGCCCTTCCGCGCGGCGGTCGACGCGCTGCGGGGGGCACGGCTGCGGCCGGAGATCGAGATCGATCCGACGCGGCCGCCGCAACGGCTCGCGCCGTACGCGTACGCGTTGGAGGCGGCGGTCGTGGAGGACGAGGAGGACCTCGCCGACGGGCGGCTCGTCCTGCTCCACGATCCGGCGGGGCACGACGCGTGGCAGGGCACTTTCCGGCTCGTCACGCTCGTACGGGCGGAGCTCGAACCGGAGATGGCGGCGGATCCGCTGCTGCCGGAGGTCTGCTGGTCGTGGCTGACCGGGGCGCTCAGCGCGCGGGGGCTTTCGGCGGACGAGGCGAGCGGCACGGTGACGCGCGCCGGCTCGCACTACTTCGGAGGGCTCTCGGAGCGGCCGCCCGCCTCGCAGATCGAGATCCGGGCGTCGTGGACGCCGCGGGAAGGTGGCGGCGGGGTGCCGGACACGGGGGCGCATCTGGCGGCGTGGTGCGATCTGCTCTGCCAGGTCGCGGGGTTGCCGCCGGTGGGTCCTGGCGGGCCCGGTGGACCGGGTGGTCCGGGCGGCTCGGGCAGCTCGGGCGGCTCGGGCGACGCTTCCGTGGTGTCGCTGCCGCAACGGCGAGGACCGCTCTCTCACTGACGAACGCTCGAACATCCGCTCCCCATCCCCCGCGGCCCGCGCCGCGGGGTTTGTCTTGCGGCGGGGTTTGCCTCGCGTGGGGTCACTCGAACGTGGGCGTGTTCGGTTTGATCTTCGGATGATCGAGCACGTGTCCGAATTGCCCGAATTATTGCTCACCAAATCGTGATCATTCCCTAAAGGCGACAAGGATTGCTGCCGAAGAGGTTTGTGACCTTGAAAGCACGGTTCGTCCCGGCTTCATCCCCGAGCCGGCCCCTCCCGTCCCCCCATCCAGGAGGCCTGGTGTCCGTTCTCCTCGAGCAGCCCGCAAGCCTGGTCGCCTACCGCCCGAACAAGCCGACCGCCATGGTCGTCGTGGCCGACCCCCGCGTCCGTTCCACCGTCACCCGCCACCTGTGGGCGCTCGGTGTACGCGACGTCATCGAGGCCTCGTCCATCGCGGAGGCTCGTCCCCGCATCGGCAACCCCCGGGACATCTGCGTCGCTGATGTCCACCTCCCCGACGGCTCCGGCCTGACGCTCCTCTCCGAAACCCGTGCCGCGGGCTGGCCCAACGGCCTCGCCCTCTCCGCCGCCGACGACATCGGTGCCGTGCGCAACGCCCTCGCGGGCGGCGTCAAGGGCTACGTCGTCACCGGCACCCGTACGAACGTCGGACTCCCCACCCGCCCCGGCGCGGCCCCCATCGGCTCGGCCGCCGCCCGTATGCACCGCCGCCCTCCGGGCACCCCGAGCCACCCAGGCGGCTACCGAGAGCTGTCGGGCCGTGAGGTCGAGGTGCTGCGCCTGGTCGCGGAGGGCCAGTCCAACAAGGCCATCGGCGTCTCGATGGGCCTGTCCGCCCTGACCGTGAAGAGCCACCTCGCCCGGATCGCACGCAAGCTCGGTACGGGTGACCGGGCCGGGATGGTGGCGGTCGCGCTGCGCACCGGCATCATCCACTGACTGATTTACACCCCCCGAGCGCCCGTCGACGGAACGTTCCGTCGACGGGCGCTGTCCATACACAGATACCCTTGACAGGTGACCGACGCCCAAGAGACCGCAGCAGACAGCTCACTGCGAACCACCGGAGGCGCTCCTCCGGACGACGTCGAAACGGCGCCGACTCCGTTGCTCGAGCCCCGCGACGGCATTCCGGCGGTGATCGCCGACGAGGAGTCCCTCGCGGAGACCGTCGCCGCCTTCGCCGCGGGCACGGGTCCCGTCGCCGTCGACGCCGAGCGCGCGTCCGGCTACCGGTACGGGCAGCGGGCCTATCTCGTCCAGCTCCGCCGCGAGGGCGCGGGCACCGCGCTCGTCGACCCCGTCGCCTGCCCCGACCTCTCCGGGCTCGGCGCGGCCATCGGCGACGCGGAGTGGGTCCTGCACGCGGCGACGCAGGACCTGCCGTGCCTGCGCGAAATAGGCATGGTGCCGTCCCGGATCTTCGACACGGAGCTCGCGGGGCGCCTCGCCGGATTCCCGCGCGTGGGCCTCGGCGCGATGGTGGAGAGCGTGCTCGGCTACGTCCTGGAGAAGGGGCACTCCGCGGTCGACTGGTCGACCCGCCCGCTCCCCGAACCCTGGCTGCGGTACGCGGCACTCGACGTGGAACTCCTCGTCGACCTGCGCGACGCGCTGGAGAAGGAGCTGGACCGGCAGGGCAAGCTGGAGTGGGCCCGCGAGGAGTTCGACGCCATCGCGTCCGCACCGCCCGCGCCGCCCCGCAAGGACCCCTGGCGTCGCACGTCCGGCATGCACAAGGTCCGCCGTCGCCGCCAGATGGCGGTCGTACGAGAGCTCTGGAACGCCCGCGACAAGGTGGCCCAGCGGCGTGACGTGTCGCCGGGCAAGGTGCTCAGCGACGGGGCGATCGTGGAGGCGGCGCTCGGGCTGCCGCCGAACGTGCACGCGCTGGCGGGTCTGTCCGGGTTCGGGCACCGCATGGGGCGGCGCCAGCTGGAGCAGTGGCAGGCGGCGGTGGACCGCGCGAAGGCGCTCCCCGACGCGGACCTCCCCCAGCCCGGCCAGACGGTGAGCGGCCCGCCGCCTCCCCGCTCCTGGGCGGACCGCGACCCGGCGGCGGCGGCGCGCCTCTCCGCGGCGCGCGCGGCGATCTCCGCTCTCGCCGAGCAGCTGAACATGCCCCAGGAGAACCTGATCACTCCGGACACGGTCCGGCGGGTGTGCTGGGAGCCGCCGGTGCGGGTGGACGAGGCGTCGGTCGCGGAGGCGCTCGCCGCGCACGGGGCGCGCGCCTGGCAGATCACCCAGGTGACCCCGCCCCTGGTAACGGCGCTCACCTAGCCCACCCAACGGCAGAAGCCACACCCACTCCCACTCCCACTCCCCCCGGCGCCGGGGGGGCGGGACGGCCCCACCGCACCCACGCCACACCTGGTTCTCCCCACCCCGCCGCTCCGCGACGAACCCCACCCACCCACCCGTGCACGCCGCGCCATCCGGCGCGACGGGGGGCGCGGCCGACCCCACCGCGCACACGCCCAGCCCGGTTCCCCCACCCCGCCGCTCCGCGGCGGATCACACCCACCCACCCGTGCACCCCGCACCGCCCAGCGACGGGGGCACGACCGGCCCCGCCGCACACACACCGAGCCCGGTCCCCCACCCCGCCGCTCCGCGGCGGATCACACCCACCCACCCGTGCGCCCCGCACCGTCCGGTGAACGAGGTGGGGGGCGGTGCAACGTAACGCCTCAGTCTCAACGGGACACGCCTCCCCCGTCCTACGCCGCCGCTTCACGGCGGACTTTCCCCACCCACCCACCCGTGCACCCCGCACCGGGCACAGACGCGCCAGCGGGCGAGGGGATCCGGCGCGGCGGGGCGGGGACAGCCCGCCCTACGGGACGTATACGTGCTGGGTGAACGGGCGGGCGGGTGGGTGGGAATCGCCGCGCAGCGGCGGGCGAGAGGAGGCGCGCGGCCGCAGACGACAACCCACCCGCCCCTACGGGGCACAGACGCGCGGGGTGAACGGGTGGGTGGGTGGGAGTGATCCGCCGCGCAGCGGCGGGACAGGGGCAGCCACCCACCCGCCGACAGGCGACGAGCCAGCCTGCCCTACGGGGCACAGACGCGCGGGCGGGTGGGTGGGAATCGCCGCGCAGCGGCGGGCGAGAGGAGGCGCGCGGCCGCAGACGACAACGCGCCCGCCCCTACGGGGCGCAGACGTGCGGGGTGAACGGGTGGGCGGGTGGGCGGAGGTCGCCGCGCAGCGGCGGGGCAGGGGGAGACGCACGGTCGGCGGCGCGGAGCGTGAGTGTGACCTTTGCCTCGGGGAGGTCGCCCTTGGCCACCTAGTTACCGACAAGTAGGGTGGACGGAGGAAGCGCGCCGCAGGCGTGGCGCAACCGCACCCTGGAGGAGAGCCATCGTGCCTCGTACCGTCAGGGACGTCGTCTTCGTGGACGGCGTCCGCACCCCGTTCGGCAAGGCGGGCCCGAAGGGCATCTACCACGAGACCCGTGCCGATGACCTCGTCGTGAAGGCCATCCGGGAGCTGCTGCGCCGCAACCCGGACCTCGACCCCGCCAAGATCGACGAGGTCGCCATCGCCGCGACCACGCAGATCGGCGACCAGGGTCTGACGATCGGCCGCACCGCCGGCATCCTCGCCGGACTCCCGCAGTCCGTGCCCGGCTACTCCATCGACCGCATGTGCGCCGGCGCCCTGACCGCCGTGACCTCGGTCGCGGGCAGCGTGGCCTTCGGTGCGTACGACATCGCCGTCGCCGGCGGTGTCGAGCACATGGGCCGCCACCCCATGGGTGAGGGCGTCGACCCCAACCCGCGGTTCGTGAGCGAGAAGCTCGTCGACGAGTCGGCCCTGTTCATGGGCATGACCGCCGAGAACCTGCACGACCGCTACCCGAGCATCACCAAGCAGCGCGCCGACGAATACGCCGTGCGCTCGCAGGAGAAGGCCGCCAAGGCGTACGCCGACGGCAAGATCCAGGCCGACCTCGTGCCGATCTCCGTACGCCGGACGAACGAGGAGGCCGGTGAGACCGGCTGGGGTCTCGCCACCGCCGACGAGCCGATGCGCCCGGGGACGACCCTGGAGAACCTCGCGGGCCTCAAGACGCCGTTCCGTACACACGGCCGCGTCACCGCGGGCAACGCCGCCGGTCTCAACGACGGCGCCACCGCCTCCCTCATCGCCTCCGAGGAGTTCGCGCGGGAGAACAACCTCCCCGTGAAAATGCGCCTCGTCTCGTACGCCTTCGCGGGCGTCGAGCCGGAGGTCATGGGCTACGGTCCGATCCCGGCGACGGAGAAGGCGCTCGCCAAGTCCGGCCTGTCCATCTCCGACATCGGTCTCTTCGAGATCAACGAGGCCTTCGCCGTGCAGGTGCTCGCCTTCCTGGAGCACTACGGCATCGCGGACGACGACGCCCGCGTGAACCAGTACGGCGGCGCCATCGCGTTCGGCCACCCGCTCGCCTCCTCCGGCGTACGCCTGATGACGCAGCTGGCGCGGCAGTTCGAGGAGCAGCCGGAGGTCCGCTACGGCCTCACGACCATGTGCGTCGGCTTCGGCATGGGCGCGACGGTCATCTGGGAGAACCCCCACCACAAGGACGCCGGAGGCGAAGCATGAGCACCACGACCACCGAGCTCCTGAAGGGTGCGGCCGAGCTGTTCCCCGACGAGGTCGTCACGCAGGCGCACGTACGCCACCTCGACCTCCCCCACGGTGCCGGGCGCTTCGCGCTGATCACCCTCGACAACGGCTTCGACCACACCAAGCCGACCACCTTCGGACCGCAGTCCCTCGCCAACCTGAACACGGCGATCGACCAGGTCGAGAAGGAGGCGTCCGAGGGCACGATCGTCGGTGTCGGCATCACCGGCAAGCCGTTCATCTTCGCCGTCGGCGCCGACCTCAAGGGCGTCGAGCTGCTGAAGAAGCACGACGACGCGCTCGCCATCGGCAAGGGCGGGCACGAGGTCTTCAAGCGTCTCTCCGGGCTCGCCGTGCCGACCTTCGCGTACTACAACGGTGCCGCGATGGGCGGTGGCGTCGAGGTCGGTCTGCACTGCTCGTACCGCACCGTCTCCAAGGCGCTGCCCGCGTTCTCGCTGCCCGAGGTCTTCCTCGGCCTGGTCCCGGGCTGGGGCGGCTGCGCGCTGCTCCCGAACCTGATCGGCGCCGACAAGGCCGTCTCGGTCATCATCGAGAACTCGCTGAACCAGAACCGTCAGCTCAAGGGCAAGCAGGTCTTCGAGCTCGGCATCGCCGACGCCATCTTCGAGGGCGCCGACTTCCTGGAGCAGTCGCTGATCTGGACGGCATCCGTCCTCAACGGCAAGACCGAGGTCGTCCGCCCCGAGATCGACCGCGGCGAGGGCTGGGACGCCGCCGTCGCGCGCGGCCGTGCCATCGCCGACTCCAAGGTGCACGGCGCCGCTCCGGCCGCCTACCGCGCCCTGGAGATCATCGAGGGTGCCAAGGACGGCGATCTGCAGAAGGGCTTCGACGCCGAGGACACCGCGCTCGCCGACCTCATCATGGGCGGTGAACTGCGCGCGGGCATCTACTCGTTCAACCTCGTGCAGAAGCGCGGGAAGCGGCCTGCCGGTGCGCCCGACAAGAACCTCGCGCGTCCGGTCACCAAGGTCGGCGTCGTCGGCGCCGGTCTGATGGCCTCGCAGCTCGCGCTGCTCTTCCTGCGCCGCCTCGAGGTGCCGGTCGTGCTGACCGACATCGACCAGGAGCGCGTCGACAAGGGCGTCGGTTACGTCCACGAGGAGATCGACAAGCTCCTCCTCAAGGGCCGTATCAACCAGGACAAGTCGAACCGTCTGAAGGCGCTCGTCTCCGGTGTCCTGGACAAGGCCGAGGGCTTCTCCGACGCCGACTTCGTCATCGAGGCCGTCTTCGAGGAGATCGGCGTCAAGCAGCAGGTGTTCGCCGAGGTCGAGGCCGTCGCTCCGGCGCACGCGATCCTCGCCACCAACACCTCCTCGCTCTCGGTCTCCGAGATGGCGTCGAAGCTGAAGCACCCCGAGCGGGTCGTCGGCTTCCACTTCTTCAACCCGGTCGCGATCCTGCCGCTCCTGGAGATCGTGCGCGGCGAGCGGACTGACGACGCGTCGCTGGCCACGGCCTTCGGCGTCGCCAAGAAGCTGAAGAAGACCGCGGTGCTCGTGAAGGACGCCCCGGCGTTCGTCGTGAACCGCATCCTCACCCGCTTCATGGGCGAGATCCAGAACGTCATCGACGAGGGCACCCCGGTCGCCGTCGCCGAGAAGGCCGTCGAGCCGCTCGGTCTGCCGATGTCGCCGCTGGTGCTCCTCGAGCTCGTCGGTCCCGCCATCGGTCTGCACGTGTCCGAGACCCTGAACCGCGCCTTCCCCGAGCGCTTCACGGTCTCCCCGAACCTCGCGGCCGTCGTCAAGGCGGGCAAGCGCGGCTTCTACAAGTACGACTCCGGCAAGCCGGAGCTCGACCCCGAGGTCGCCGCTCTCCTCAAGCAGGGCGACTCCGTCCTGACCGAGGAGCAGGTGCGGGACCGTGTGCTCGACGCGGTGGCGCAGGAGATCGGGCTCATGCTCGACGAGGGCGTCGTCGCCGAGGCCCAGGACATCGACCTCTGCCTGATCACCGGCGCGGGCTGGCCCTTCCACCTGGGCGGCATCACGCCGTACCTGGACCGTGAGGGCGTCAGCGAGCGCGTGAACGGGAAGCGGTTCCTGGCGCAGGGCGTGGCGAGCGTACCGGCGTAACGCGGCAACGGAAGCGGGGGGGGGGGGGGGGGGGGGGGGGGGGACGAGTGCCTGTTTTTGCAACCACCTTTCTTTGTTTCCTGGCTGAATGGGGGCGCCAACCCCCAACCCCGCCCACCACCACCAAAAAAAGACAG
>NZ_JBWKJS010000004.1:303831-349446 GCF_056432085.1 Streptomyces sp. NPDC045678 | reverse complement strand
GGGGGGCTATCTCTCCCCGGCACGCCCCGCTCCCCCCCCCCCCCCCCCCCCCCCCCACACCCCCCCCCCCCCCCCCCCCCCCCCCCCCCCCCCCGCTTCCGTCTGCGCACGCCCGCTTCCGTCTGTTCACGGCCGGATCGCGGCGCCCGCCCTACACCCGCGCCCACGCCTCCAGCGCGAGCCCCGGCTCCGCCTTCTGGCGGGCGATCCGCAGCGTCCCGTCGAGCCCGATCGCCGCCATGACCACGCGGCCCCGCGCGTCGAGCGCGAGCGCGGGGGCGCCCAGGCACGGTTCGCCGGTCTCGGCCCACCACAGGCCCGCTCCCTCGTCCTCCGTGGGGAACGCGGCGAGCGCGGGGCGGCCCGTGCTCGCGCGGTGGGCGATGACCGTGCAGTCGTGGCCGTCTATGGTCGTGCGGACGGCGGCCGTGGGGCCGGCGCCGGGGTTGCCGCCGAGGGGCAGCGCGGGGCCGCCGTCGGCCGGGCGGTGGGCGAGGACGCCGTCGCCGAGGGCGTCGGCCGCGTAGTACGTGAGGCGGTCGGGGCCGGTCTCCAGGGCCGCGCCGGAGCCGGGAGCGGGCGCGAGCGGAACGTCGTCGGCGCGTACCAGCTCACCGCCCTGCTTCTCCTGGGCCCAGCGCAGCGTGGCCTTGCCGGAGGGGGCGAGGACCTCGATGCGGCCCGTCGACGTGGCGACCGCGGTCGTGCCGTCCAGGGTGTCGCGGACCTTGAAGTCCTTCCACCCCTCCCACTTGCCGCCCTTGCCCTCGCGGCGCATCCGGACGCTGCCCACCGCGTCCCGCACGAAGACGTGCACGGTGCCCGCCGCGTCGACAGCGGCGGCGGGCGCGCCGAGGTGCGGGGCGCGCTCGACGAGCTTGGTGTGCGGGTTGCCGATCGAGCGCCAGTCCATGAGGGGCCGCCCCGACTGGTACTGGATGGAGTGCACGACGTCGACGAGCGGCTTCCCTTCGGCGTCGCGTCGCTCACGGCGGCCCAGGAAGTGCACGTATCCGTCGGCGCCCTGGGCGAGGGTGAGGTAGGTCAGGTCGGGCGCCTCGAAGAAGTCGGGGCCCTCCCAGGCGGGTCCGCCGGGCCCGGCCTCCGTCCAGCGCAGGAGGCCTCCCTCGGCGCGGGCGTAGGCGGTGAGGCGGCCGTCACGGCCGCGCAGCAGCCAGCGGGCGGTCTCCGGCGCACCGGTGCTGCTTGACCTCGACGGCATGACTCGGCGCCAACCCTTCCACGTTCACGGACGCACGGTGTTCCGCCCATTAGTTTACGTTTGCCGCATGAATACTCTCGTCGTCGTCGATGCCGCGAACGTCGTCGGATCCGTGCCCGACGGGTGGTGGCACGACCGCCGGGGGGCCGCCGAGCGGCTGCGGGACTCCCTCGTCCGGTACGCGGAGGAGGGCCTGCCCGGACATCCGGGGCCGCTGGAGGTCGTCCTGGTCGTCGAGGGCGCCGCGCGCGGCGTGGAGTCCGTGCCGGGCGTACGCGTGGAGAGCGCGTCCGGCAGCGGCGACGACCGGATCGTGGAGGTGGCCGCGGGCGCCGCGGGCCGCCCCTGCCTGGTCGTCACGGCCGACCGCGAGCTGCGCCGCAGGGTGGGCGAGACGGGCGCCGAGTGCGCGGGCCCTCGGACCGTACGCCCCTGAGAGCTGTCTTCGAACCCCCGCCCGGGCCCCGTCAGGGCCGATACGTGGGGCCCCTTTCCGTCACCCGTACGTACACCACCGCTCCTCCGGTCCGCAGCACCGGCTCGTACCCGACCGCGAGGATGCGCCGCAGTGGCGGGACGCGGTCCGGGGCGAACGGCTTGCCCCGGGAGTCGTCGACGACGACCGCCGGGGGGTGGCTGCGCAGTTCGTCGCGGAAGACCGGCCAGGCGCCGTCGACCGCGTACTTCTCCCCCACCTGGTGCCCGTTCCGGCCGCCGCTGTAGTTGGTGAGCAGTCCGGCCGTGAGGTAGCGGCTGGCGGGGGCGCGGTCGGCGAGCCAGTACGCCTCGGGGTGTATGCCCCAGAACAGCACGCGGTCGTCCGGCGCGGTGTGCGCCCTGACGGTCTGCGCGAGACGTGTGGCGTGGGCCAGTTCGGGGCGCGGTGCGAGCAGCCCCCACGCCAGGAACACGGCGCAGCCGCAGCCGGAGACGACGATCGCGCGGACCGTCCGCTCGCGCGGCAGGACCTGCAGGGCGGCCGTGCCCAACAGGGCGAGCGGCGGCATGAGTTGCAGGTAGTAGTGGCCGAAGAAGTGGAAGCCGAGCAGCACGGCGGCGACGGACGAGGCGAGCCAGAGCCAGAGTTCCGGCGCGCCGGTGCGGGCGATGCGCAGGACGCGTACGACGGGCGCGGCGATCCCCGCGCAGGCCGCGGCGAGGACCGCCGCGTTCACCAGGCCCCGCCCCAGTACGTGGAGTTCGGAGCCGGTGAAGGAGGCGTAGGCCCCCGAGCCCGTCACCGTCCAGAACACGAAGCCCGTGGGGGTCGTCAGGAGGGCCGCGGCGAGGACGGGCACGCCGAGTCCGGCCGCCAGGCGTACCGTGTCGCGGCGGTGCGCCCCGGCCCGCCACAGCAGCCAGCCGACCGGGAGCAGGACCGCTCCCCCGGTCTGCTTGGCGAGGAACGCGCACGCCACCGCGGTGCCCGCGGCCCCCCAGTGGCGTCGGTCGGCGCACCACATGGCGGCTGCCGTGCACGGCAGCATGAAGACTTCGAAGGCGGCGGCCTGGGTGTCCTCCGGGTTGAGGCCGATGGAGATCAGGAGGTGGAGCACGCCGGCCGTGCGGCCCGCCCCGTCCCCCCACCGGCGCCGGGCGAGCGAGACGAGGAGCACCGCCGTCAGGAGCTGCGCGGCGACCGCGAGCGCCTTCAGCGGCAGGAGCGAGCCGTCGCCGAAGAGCGCGAAGGCGCCCGCGTACAGCCACGGGACGAGCGGCGGCTTGCGGTCGACGACCGTCTCGTAGAGCGCGCCGCCGTGCGCCAGCATCTGTGCCTGCACGGCGAGGTATCCCTCATCGGGGTTCCACAGCGGCCACCGGAAGGAGGGCAGCCGGGTCAGGCAGGCGAGGGCGGCGAGCGGGGGCAGCAGACGGGCCCAGTAGGCGTGGGGGTGCCGGGCACCGCCTTCGGCGACGTGCTCCTTTCGCGGGCCCGGTACCCGGAGGTGGCGTACGGGACGCGGTGACGCCGAGGGCGGCGCGACCATACGGGGTGACTACCGTGCGTCGTTCGCGTGCGGGTCGCGCTGGTGCAGCCGGCTGTGCGAGCGCCCGTACACGAAGTAGATGACGACGCCGAGGACCATCCAGACGCCGAACCGCAGCCAGGTCTCCGCGGGCAGGTTCAGCATCAGCCAGAGCGACGCGAGGACCGAGAGGACCGGCACGAAGGGCACCAGCGGGGTGCGGAAGGCGCGCGGCAGGTCGGGGCGCTGCTTGCGGAGCAGGATGACGCCGAGGGCGACCACGACGAAGGCGAACAGGGTGCCGATGTTGACCAGTTCGGCGAGCGCGTCGATGGAGGTGAAGCCGGCGACGACGGCGACGATCACGCCGAGCAGGATCGTGGAGCGGTAGGGGGTGCCGAACGTGGGGTGGACCTTGGAGAAGCTCTGCGGCAGCAGGCCGTCGCGGCTCATCGCGAAGAACACGCGGGTCTGGCCGAGCAGCAGGATCATGCAGACGGAGGTGAGTCCGACGGCCGCGCCGAAGCTGATCACGCCGGACCAGAAGGGGTGCCCGACGGCTTTGAATGCGTCCGCGAGCGGTGCGTCGGTGGAGAGGTCGGTGTACTTCTGCATGCCGGTGACGACGACGGAGACGGCGACGTACAGGACCGTGCAGATGAGCAGCGAGCCGAGGATGCCGCGGGGCACGTCGCGCTGCGGGTTGCGGGTCTCCTCGGCGGCGGTCGCGACGATGTCGAAGCCGATGAACGCGAAGAAGACCACGGCGGCCGCGGTGAAGATGCCCATCACGCCGAAGTGCGAGGGCGTGAAGCCGAAGAGCAGCTGGACCAGCGGCGCGGTGATGCCGCCGCCGCCCTCGACGTCCTCGGTGGGCGGGATGAACGGGTCGTAGTTGGCGCCCGTGACGAGGAACGCGCCGACGATGATGACGAGCAGCACCACGGTGACCTTGACGGCGACGATGACGTTGGTGACCCGCGAGGAAAGCTTCATGCCGGCGACCAGGATGGCGGTGAGGACGAGCACGAGGACGGCGGCGAGCAGGTCGAAGCCGAACTGTCCCTCGTGCGTCCCGCTCAGCGTCTGCGGCAGGTGCATCCCCGCGGTGTCGAGGAGCGAGCGCAGATAGCCGGACCAGCCGACCGCGACCACCGCGCAGCCGAGCGCCAGCTCCAGGATCAGGTCCCAGCCGATGATCCAGGCCGGGAATTCGCCGAGTGAGGCGTACGAGAAGGTGTACGCGGATCCCGCCACCGGCACGGTCGACGCGAACTCGGCGTAGCAGAGCGCCGCGAGGGCGCAGACGAGCCCGGCGACGACGAAGGCGAGGGCGACCGAGGGCCCCGCCGTCTCCTTGGCGATCTTTCCGGTCAGTACGAAGATGCCGGTGCCGATGATGACGCCGACGCCGAAGACCGTGAGGTCGAGGGCGGACAGCGACTTCTTGAGCGCGTGCTCCGGTTCCTCGGTGTCCTTGATGGACTGCTCGACGCTCTTCGTCCTGAAGAGGGTGCTGCTCACGGGCGTACCTCCCACGCTTGTCGTCCTCGACATGATCGAGAGGCCGGGTACCCCATAAGCGCCGGGACGGGCCCATTCACGCGAATGGGCCGGTTCCACCACCCGTACAGGGTGATGTGACCGGCCCATCGGCGGTGCGTGTCGACGTCAGTCGCGGGCGGGCTCCACGGAGTCCACGGCGGACGCGGTGTTCCTGTCGTACCTTCCGTCGAGCTTGGCGACCAGGCCCGTGACCTGACGGGAGATGTCCGGGGCGGTCAGGCCGATCTCGGCCATGATCTCCTTGCGGGACGCGTGGTCGAGGAAGCGCGGCGGGATGCCGAAGTCGCGCAGCGGCACGTCGACGCCCGCGTCGCGCAGGGCCTGCGCGACGGCCGAGCCGACGCCGCCCGCGCGGGAGTTGTCCTCGACGGTGACGACGACGCGGTGCTGCTCGGCGAGCGGCGCCATGGCCTCGTCGACCGGCTTGACCCAGCGCGGGTCGACCACGGTCGTGGTGATGCCCTGCTTGTCCAGGAGGTCGGCGATCTCCAGGCACATGGGTGCGAGCGCGCCGACGGAGACGAGCAGGACGTCCGGCTTCTTCGTGCCCGCCTTGCGCAGCACGTCCATGCCGCCGACCTTTCCGACGGCCTTGACCGCCGGGCCCACGGCGCCCTTCGAGTACCGCACCACGGTCGGGGCGTCGTCGACCTCGACGGCCTCGCGCAGCTGGAGGCGGACCTGGTCGGCGTCGCGCGGCGCGGCGATCCGCACCGACGGCACGCACTGCAGGATCGACATGTCCCACATGCCGTTGTGCGAGGCGCCGTCCGTGCCGGTGACGCCCGCCCGGTCCAGGACGAAGGTGACGCCGCACTTGTGCAGGGCCACGTCCATGAGGAGCTGGTCGAAGGCGCGGTTGAGGAAGGTCGCGTACACCGCGAAGACGGGGTGCAGACCGCCCGACGCGAGGCCTGCGGCGGAGACGGCGGCGTGCTGCTCGGCGATGCCCACGTCGTAGACCCGGTCGGGGAACTCCTCGGCGAACCTCTTCAGGCCGACCGGCTGCAGCATGGCCGCGGTGATCGCGACGATGTCGTCGCGCTCCCGGCCGAGCTTGACCATCTCCTCGCCGAAGACGGAGGTCCAGTCCATGCCGGAGGCGGCGATGGGCAGGCCCGTGTCGGGGTGGATGGGGCCGATGCCGTGGAAGTGGTCGGCCTCGTCCTCCTCGGCGGGCTGGTAGCCGCGCCCCTTCTCGGTGAGGCAGTGCACGATGACCGGGCCGCGGAAGCGCTTGGCGCGCTGGAGGGCGGACTCCAGGGCCTCGACGTCGTGGCCGTCGATCGGTCCGACGTACTTCAGGCCGAGGTCCTCGAACATGCCCTGCGGGGCGATGAAGTCCTTCAGGCCCTTCTTCGCGCCGTGCAGGGTTTCGTAGAGCGGCCTGCCGACGACCGGCGTGCGCTCCAGGAGGTCCTTCCCGCGGGCCAGGAAGCGCTCGTAGCCGTCGGTGGTCCGCAGCGTCGCCAGATGGTTGGCGAGGCCACCGATCGTCGGGGCGTAGGACCGCTCGTTGTCGTTGACGACGATGACCAGGGGGCGGTCCTTGGCGGCGGCGATGTTGTTCAGCGCCTCCCAGGCCATGCCGCCGGTCAGCGCGCCGTCGCCGATGACGGCGACGACGTGGTCGTCCTTGCCGCGGACCTCGTTGGCCTTGGCGAGGCCGTCGGCCCAGCCCAGGACGGTGGAGGCGTGGCTGTTCTCGATCACGTCGTGGTCGGACTCGGCGCGCGAGGGGTAGCCGGAGAGGCCGCCCTTGCTGCGCAGCTTGGTGAAGTCCTGGCGGCCGGTGAGCAGCTTGTGCACGTAGCTCTGGTGGCCGGTGTCGAAGAGGACCTTGTCCTGCGGGGACTCGAAGACACGGTGCAGGGCGATGGTGAGCTCGACCACACCGAGGTTCGGCCCGAGGTGGCCGCCGGTCTTGGCGACGGCATCGACGAGGAAGCTGCGGATCTCTCCGGCCAGCTGGTTCAGCTCCTCCGGGCTGAGACGGTCCAGATCGCGCGGTCCCGTGATGCGGGTCAGCAGCGGCACCCGTGCCTCCTTGCAGTAGAGCTGAGATGTGCTGTTCGAGCGTTGCCGGGTCTGTCGAGTCTAATGTTCCGCGGCCGAGGCACGCGTCCGGGAGGCGTTTTCCCGGTCACACAAACAGGGGAACCCCGCGCCCCTCAAGGGGCGCGGGGAACTGCGCGCTCAGCCAGGTACGGCCCGCGGCCGAAAAAGACCGCTCAGGGGAACGCTACGCGCGCCCCGCGCTCTTCTGCGTCCGGCGCGAGACGGAGTCGATGACCACCGCGGCGAGGAGAACCGCGCCGGTGATCATGTACTGGATCTCGCTGGCCATGCCGAGCATGTTCAGGCCCTGCTGGATCGACTGGATCACCAGCATGCCGAGCAGCGCGGACCACACCTTGCCGCGGCCGCCGAAGAGGCTCGTGCCGCCGATGACCGCCGCCGCGATCACCATCATCAGCGTGTTGCCGCCGCCCAGGCTCTTCGTGGCGCCGCCCGAGAGGCTGGCGATGAAGAGGCCGCCGAAGGCGGCGAGCATGCCGGAGATGCCGAAGACGATGATCCGGACGCGGTCCACGTTGATGCCCGCGCGCCGCGCGGCCTCCGCGTTGCCGCCGACCGCGAAGACCTGCCGGCCGAAGGTGGTGCGCCGGGCCACGAAGTCCGCGATCACCAGGACGGCGAGGAAGAGCACGAGGGCCAGCGGCAGGCCGCGGGCGCCTTGCGGCTCGTTCAGCTCGTACGCCGCGCCGCCCGCGAGGACGGCCACGACGACCGTGCGCAGGACGATCTCGCTGACCGGCCGGGACGGCAGCCCGGCGGCCTTGCGGCGCTTGCTGTCGAGCAGCAGGGAGCCCGCGTACGCGATGATCGCGACGGCCGCGAGGCCGTACGCGGCGCCCTTCTCGGCGAAGAAGTGACCGGTGAGGTCCTCGACGACACTGCCCTCGGGCGTGTTGATGCTGCCCTCGCCGCCCATCAGCCAGATCTGCAGACCGCTCCAGCCGAGGAAGCCCGCGAGGGTGACCACGAAGGCGGGCACGCCGATCTTGGCGAAAAAGAACCCGTGCAGACAGCCGATGACCAGACCGGACAGGATGGCGATGAGCACCGAGAGCCAGTCGTTCAGCTCGTGTGTGACGCTCAGCACGGCCCATACGGCCGCGCCCATGCCCGCCACCGAACCGACCGACAGGTCGATCTCGCCGAGGAGCAGGACGAAGACGATGCCGACGGCCATGATGCCGAGGCCGGAGGTGAAGACGGCGATGTTCGCGAGGCTGCTCGCGTCCAGGAAGTGCTCGTTCTTCAGCTGGAAGATGATCGCGATGACGATCAGGCCGACGACGACGGGCAGCGAGCCGAGCTCACCGCCGCGCATCTTGCGCTTGAACTCGGTCCAGTAGCCGGCCAGGCCCTCCTCGCGGACGAGGAGGCGCGGGTCGACCGCGGGGGACGGTGCGGCCGAGGGCTGGGCCTCGGGCGGCGTCGCGTCGGAGGGGGCCTTGGGGGTCTTGGCGAGGTCGCTCACTTCGCGTCCTCCTTCGTCACCGTGGCCGTACGCGCCTTGCGGCGGGTCACGGCGTTGTCCGTGGCGCCGGTGATGGCGGCGATGATCTCTTCGTTGGTGGTGTCGGCGACGGTGAACGTGCCGTTGTTGCGGCCGAGCCGCAGGACCGCGACACGGTCCGCGACGGCCTTCACGTCGGCCATGTTGTGGCTGATGAGGATCACTCCGTGGCCGCGCTCGCGCAGCCGCTCGACCAGGTCGAGGACCTGGGCGGTCTGCTCGACGCCGAGTGCCGCGGTCGGTTCGTCGAGGATGACGACCTTGGGGTCGCCGACCAGCGCGCGGGCGATGGCGACGACCTGGCGCTGACCGCCGGAGAGCGCCGCGACCGGGATGCGGACGCTGGGGATGCGGATGGAGAGGGTGTCGAGGAGCTGCTTGGCCCGCTTCTCCATCTTGATCTCGTCGAGGACGGAGGCCGTCTTCAGCTCGCTGCCGAGGAACAGGTTGGCGACGACGTCGAGGTTGTCGCAGAGGGCCAGGTCCTGGTAGACGGTGGCCACGCCGAGGTTCTGGGCGTCGTGCGGGCGTCCGATGCGGACCGCCTTGCCCTCCCACTCGATGGTCCCGTCGTCGATCGGGTGAACGCCCGAGATCGTCTTGACGAGAGTGGACTTGCCGGCGCCGTTGTCGCCGACGAGGGCGACCACCTCACCGGTGTGGATCTCGAGGTCTACGTCCGTGAGCGCCTGGACGGCGCCGAACCGCTTGGAGACCCCGCGCAACGCCAGCACGGGCGTAGCGGACACGTGAATCATCTCCTTCGCCGCCTGACCGGCGGGGAATGGTGGTGCGTCAAGGGCAGGTCGGGTGCCCGCCCCCCGTTTGCGGGGCGGTGTGACGGGGCGGGCACCGGACCGGTACTGAAGCCGTCCCGTACGGGGGCCGGGGAGCGCTCTCACGCTGCCCGCGGGCCTCGTCTCGTACGAACGGATTTACCGCAAGCGGGAGTTACTTGACACCCGCGGCGTCGCACGCCTTCTTGTACTGGGCGGTGCAGATCTCGCTGACCTTGTAGACCTTGTCCTTGACGATCGTGTCCGCGACCTCGTTCTTGGTGATCGCCTGCGCGTCGTAGAGCTTGGCAGGGATGCCCTTGAAGTCACCGCTGAGCGAGTCGACCTTGCGGTCGGTGATCGCGTCGATGTCCTTGCCCTGGAGCAGGCGGACGGCGATCTCGGCGGTGGTCTCGGCCTCCGGCTTGATCTGCTTGTAGATCGTGTAGTCCTGGTCGCCGCTCAACATGCGCTGCACGCCCGCGAGTTCGGCGTCCTGGCCACCCACCGGGACCTTGATGCCGCGCTGCTTGAGGGCGGTGATCACGCCGCCCGCCATGCCGTCGTTGGCGGCGTAGACGCCCTGGATGCCGTCCTTGCCGAGCTTGTCGATCGCGGAGGCCATCTTGCGGTTCGCCTCGTCCGGCGACCAGTCCGGGATGTCCTGCTCGTAGACGATCTTCTTGACCTTCTTGTCGAGCACCGAGTGGGCGCCCTTCTTGAAGAAGGGGGCGTTCGGGTCGGTCGGCGAGCCGTTGATCATGACGACGTTGGCGTCCTTGGCGTCGGAGCCGAGCGCCTTGACCATGGCCCCGCCCTGCAGGCGGCCGATCTTCTCGTTGTCGTACGAGACGTAGGCGGCGAGCGGGCCCTCGGCGAGGCGGTCGTACGCGACGACCTTCACGCCCTGCTTGTCGGCCTGCTTGACCCAGGACTTGGTCGACTTGTAGTCCACCGCGTCCAGGATGATCACCTTGACGCCCTGGGTGACGAGGGCGTCGAACTGCTTCTTCTGGGTCTCGATGTCCTGGGCCGCGTTGTTGTACTTGACCTTGCAGTCCGAGCAGAGCTCTTCGATCTTGTCCTCCATGAAAGGACGGTCGAAGGTCTCGTAGCGCGTGGTCTTGTTCTCGGGGAGCAGCAGACCGATGGTCTTGTTGTCGCCGCTGCCCTTGTCGTCGCCGTCGCCTGCCTTGCCGCACGCGGTCATGGCGAGTGCCATCGAAACCGCGGCCGTGCCTATGACGACGCGACGCGTCATTGCGTTCATGGTGGGGTGCCTCCCTGACGAGGCCGCGTCGTTGCGGCCGAGGTGGCTCGAAGTCAACTCGGCCGCCACACCAGCGTCAAGGAGTAAATCCTTAACGAGATGACAACGGTGCCATGCGTTATCTAAGTGAAGGCAGGTGCACCCGCGGTCATCGATCCGTCCAAAAGGGTTGAATCACCCATCTCGCTGAGCGCGAGGGCCAGCGCGCCGAGCACTTCGGCACGGCCGCCGAGCGCCCCGGGGAGCACGGACAGTTGACGCGCGGCGCTCGGGATCGCGTACCGCCCGACCGACTCCCTGATCGGTCCGAGCACCAGCTCCCCGGCCTCCGCGAGGTCGCCGCCGAGCACGACGCGGGAGGGGTTGAGGAGGTTGCAGAGGTTCGCGACGCCGCTGCCGATGTGCCGCCCGACGTCGGCGATCACGCGTCGGCACCCCGGGTCCCCCTCGCGTGCGAGGCCGACCACGCGCTCCATGGTCAGGTCGGTGCCGTGGCTGGAGGTGAGCAGCGGCAGGACGTAACGGGCGGCGGCGAAGGTCTCCAGGCAGCCGCGGTTGCCGCAGCGGCAGACGGGGCCCGACTCGTCGAGCGTGATGTGTCCGATCTCCCCCGCGGTGCCGCCGGGGCCCCGGTAGATCCGGCCGCTGATCACGAGGCCCGCGCCGACGCCGCTGGCGACCTTGATGTACGCGAGGTCCTTGACGCCGCGGCCGCTGCCCCAGACCAGCTCGCCGAGCGCGCCCAGGTTGGCGTCGTTGTCGACGTGCACGGGCACGCCGAGGCGGCCGCCCAGCTCCTCGGCGGGCTTGGTGCCGGTCCAGCCCGGCAGGATCGACGTCGAGCCGAGGGTGCCGGACTCCACGTCGATGGGTCCCGGCACGCCGAGCCCGACGCCCGCGATCTTCGTACGGTCCACTCCGGTGGCCTCGATCAGCCTGCTGACGAGCTGCTCGGCCCGGTCGAAGCCCTGTGCGGCCGACGCGTCGACGTCCAGCGGCTCGGACTCCTCGGCGAGGACCTGGTGGGCGAGGTTGCCGACCGCGACGCGCAGGTGCGTGTGGCCGAAGTCGACGCCGATGACGATGCCCGCGTCACCGCTGAGCGAGACACTGCGGGCCCGCCTGCCCCCCGCCGAGGTGGGCGTGACCTCGACCGTCCCGCCGTCCTTGAGCTCGCGGACGATGTTGGAGACCGTCGCGGCCGACAGGCCCGTCGTCCTCGCGATCTCCGCCTGCGTGAGCGACCCGGCGAGGCGCACCGCGCGCACGACCCGCTCCAGATTGGCCCGGTGCAGAGACGACTGCGACCCCGGAGTCTCCATTGACTCTCACCCTTTGCCCTCATTCGGGCGACCTGTGGTCCCCCGTGACGCCGGCCTCTGAATCGGGTACCGGGCCATGTACAAGTTGTGAACTCCAAACTCCGCTGAAGGAGCTGTCGCAGTCAAGTCGTTGAGGGAAATCGGGTCCTCTAGCGCGTCGACTTGGCCGACGTCTCGGAGTCCGTCGTGAGGGGCGCCGCCGGGGCGTCCTCCGGAGCCCGCGCCGGCGCCTTCCCGCGCATGCGCGCCACCGCGACGCCGGACAGACAGAGGAGCCCCCCGAGGAGCGCGAGCCCGCCGGGCACTTCGCCGAGGAACAGCCACGACATGAAGATGACGAGCACCGGCACGGCATACGTGGTCGAACCCATCGTGCCCGCGGTGCTGTGGGAGATGGCGTACGCCCAAGTACTGAACGCGAGAGCGGTCGGGAACACGCCCAGGTACACCACTTGCAGCGTCGCCGACATGGGCGCCCGGCCCGCTTCGGACACGAACTGTCCGACGAACGGCGAACACGCCACCGCTCCCGTGAGCGCACCGAACGTCGTCACCTGAAGGGGTGTCGCGTGCTTCAGCGTCGGCTTCTGCAACACCACACCGACGGCGTACACCACGGCCGCGACCAGGCACAGCAGTACGCCGAGGAGAGAGGAGGCGCCCCCGCCGGAGGTGGCGAACCCGACCACGACGGCACCGGCGAACGACACCGCCATGCCCGCCATCAGCTTGGGCGGGAAGCCCTCCTTGAGCAGCCAGCCGCCGAGGAGGGCCATCAGGATCGGTCCGACGTTGACGATCATGGAGGCCGTGCCGGCGTCCACCTCCCGCTCGCCCCAGTTGAGCGCGACCATGTACGCGCCGAACCAGAGGGCCCCCGAGGTGACGATGCCGAGCCACGCCTCGCGGGGCGGGAATCCTTCGCGCCTGACCAGCAGGATGGCGCCCAGGACGAGGGAGGCCACCGCGAGCCGGCCGAAGGCGAGCGCGCCGGGGCCGAAGTGCTCGCCGGAGCTGCGGATCGAGATGAACGACGACGCCCAGAGCACGACCGTGACGGAGGCCGCGGCGAGGACGCGTCCGCCGATCTTGCTCTGTCGGCCGGGGACGGGCTGGGCACTCACGATCGGGTCCTCCTGGAAGTCGCAGGGCAGGGCGAAGCGTAACCATGCGTGGAACGGCCGCCCTGACCCACCCGGACGGCCGTTCCGCGCATGCGTCGACTACGTGAAGGACCCCTACTTGACGGACCCCGCCGTGAGCCCCGAGACCACATGCCGTTCGATGATCGCGAACAGCACGATGACCGGCACGATCGCGACCACGGACGCGGCGAAGAGGTAGTTCCACTGCACCGTGTAGTTGCCGATGAAGTTGTTGATGCCGACCGTCAGCGGCTGCTTCTCCGGCTCGGTGGTGAGGGTCAGGCCCATCACGAACTCGTTCCAGGATGTGATGAAGGTGAAGATCACGGCCGTCACGACGCCCGGCAGGGCCAGCGGCAGCGTCACCTTGATCATGGCGCCGAAGCGGCTGGTGCCGTCCACCATGGCGGCCTCCTCCAGCTCCGCCGGGATGGAGCTGATGTAGGCCGTCAGGATCCACACCGCGAAGGCGAGGTTGAACGCCGCGTTGGTGAGGATCAGCGTCCAGACCGAGTTGAGCATGTCGAGCTCGTGGAACTCGCGGTAGAGGCCGACCAGGAGCGCCGTGGGCTGGAACATCTGGGTGACCAGGACCAGGAGCAGGAAGACCTTGCGGCCGCGGTACCGCATGCGCGCCGTGTAGTACGCGGCGGGCAGCGAGACGAGCAGGACCAGCAGGGTGGCGCCGCCGGCCACGAGCAGCGTGACCTGGAGGTTCTGGCCGAGCTCGGACTCCTTCCACACGTCGATGAAGTTGGCCCACTCCAGGTCCGTGGGCAGGTACGTGCGGTCCCGCAGCTCGTCCTTGGGGCGGAGCGCGGTGACGATCATCTCCAGGTACGGCGCGAGGAAGATCGCGGCAAGGAGCCACGCGCAGGCCGTGATGACCAGGGTGCGGGGCCGGAGGGTGCGCTTCGCCTTCTTCGGCGGGCCGTCCTTCCGGGGCGCGGGGCGGGTCGCCGTCGCGGTGGCCATCAGTCCTCCTCGTTCCACCGGCTGACCTTCAGGAAGATCAGCACGAGCACCACGACCATCAGGAAGTTGACGACCGACATGGCCGCGGACTCACCGATGTCGGTCTCCTTCAGCTTGTACATGAACACCATCGACGTGGAGGTGTCGTAGCCCGGACCGCCCTGGGTCATGGCCCAGATGATCGGGAAGGAGTTGAAGACGTTGATGAGGTTGATGACCACACCGACGAGGAAGGCGGGCCGCAGCATCGGCAGCGTGATGTGGCGGTAGGTCTGCCAGGGGCTCGCGCCGTCGATGCGCGACGCTTCGTAGACGTCCTGCGGGATGGTCTGGAGGCCGGCGAGGAGCGTGTACGTGGTGAAGGGCAGCGACACGAAGACGGCGACGCCCATCATCCACGGCCAGGCGGTCTCCGGCTTGCCCAGCCAGTCCTTGGAGCTGTCGATCAGCCCCAGGTCGAGCATGAGCGTGTTGACGACGCCCGCGGTCTGGTTGAGCATCCACTTGAAGCCGATGGCGGTCATCAGGACGGACGCGGCCCACGGGGCGATGAGGGCCCAGCGGGCGTAGCGGCGGCCGGGGAACTTCTGGTTGAACAGTTGGGCCAGGGCCAGCGAGAACAGCATCGTGACGCTGACGACGACGACCGTCCACACCGCCGTCCAGATGAGGACGGCGCTGAAGTCGCTCTCCTCGAAGAGCTTCTTGAACTTGTCGGTCCCGGCGCTGCCGCGCACCTTGCCGGAGATGGAGATGTTGAGGAACGAGGTGCGGATCAGCTCGACGACGGGCCAGACGACCACGGTGAGGATCAGCAGGATGACGGGCGCTATCCAGGGCAGCGGACCGAGCCGGGCCAGGCCGCCGCGGCGGCTCACCGGCCTGGGTGCGCGCCCGCCCCGCCCACGGCCGGTCCCGGCCGTGGGCGAAGGGGCTTTGAGCGACACGAAGACTCCCTTACTTGCCTGCTCGCGCCTACTTGGCGTCGGCTGCCGCCGACTCCGCCTTCTTCTGGAGGTCGCCGAGGATCTGCTTCGGGTCGTCGGAGACGGCCTTGCCGCCGGTCTTCTTCATCTCGGCGGAGACGACGTCCCAGCTGGTGTCGCCGAGCGGGTAGAACTTGGCGTTCGGCAGCACCTGGAAGAAGGGCTCCAGGTCCTTGTGCTTGCCGCTGTCGGTCATCTGCTTGAGGGCGTCCTTGGTGACCGGCATGAGGTTGTACATCTCGTCGAACGCCAGCATCTTCTTGGAGTACGTGAAGTCCAGGAACTTCTTCACGCCTTCCTTCTCCGCGCCGCCGTCCTTGAAGGCCATCATCCAGTCGGCGACGCCGAGGGTGCTGTCGAGCGGTCCCGTCTTGCCGGGGATGGGCACGACTCCGTAGTCGACCTTGCCCTCCTTGGCCATCTGGATCAGGCTCGGGTGGCCGTTGAGCATGCCGACCTTGCCCGCGGCGAAGTCCGCGAAGGCGGTCTTGCGGTCGGTGGAGGCCGGGTTGGGGTAGGTGAGGCCGGGCTTGACCAGGTTGGTCTTGAGCCACTCGAAGGTCTCGACGTTCTTCGCGCTGTCGAGGGTGTACTTGCCGTCGGCGTCGGTGTAGCCGCCGCCGTTGCCGAGCTCCCACATCATCGACTCGCCCTGGGTCTCCTCGGGGCCGAGCGGCAGGGCGTAGGGGGTGTCGGCGGCCTTCTTGTCCTTGATCTTCTTGGCGGCGGCGGCGAGTTCGTCCCACGTCTTGGGCGGGTTCTTGACGCCGGCCTTCTTGAAGACGGCCTTGTTGTAGAACATCACGCGGCTGGAGGAGACCCACGGGATGCCGTACTGCGTGCCGTCGACCTCGCCCGCCTTGGCGAAGGACGGGATGAGGTTGTCGCGGGTCTCGGGCGAGAGGACCTCGTCCGCCTTGTAGAGCAGGTCGTCGGCGACCTTGTCCGCGTAACCCCCGGTCTGCAGCAGGTCGGGCTCGTCGCCCGCCTGGATCATGTTCTTGACGGACTTGTCGATCTCGTTCCAGTTGATGACCTGGACGTCGACCTTGTAGCCCTCGTTGGCCTTCTCGAATTCCTTCTTGACCTCGGCCCAGTACACCTTGGAGGCGTTGGAGGCCTTGTCGCCGTAGTCGGCGGCGACGAGCTTGATCGTCTTGCTGTCCCCGCTGTCGCTGTCACCACTACAGGCGGTAAGTCCCAGAGCCATGGCGAGCGTTGCCGCACCGGTGGCGACTATTCGATTCCTCATGCTGATTCAACCCTTCGACATCGGTGTCGACTTGAGCGCGTCCAGTCGCCCCCCGCGGCGCCGTCGCGCCGACACTACTCAGGCCCGGATTCACCTCGACAGGCCTAGACCACTTTCGTGGCCAACCTGAAATCACCTGCCCTACCAGGTCACTTGATGGCACCCGCGGTCAGACCGGCCTGTACCTGTCGCTGGAAGACTGCGTAGACGACGAGCACCGGGAGCATGGCGATCGTCAGGCCCGCGAAGAGGGCGCCCCAGTCGCCCCGGTACCCCTGCGAGACGGCCAGCGAGGCGAGCCCCTGCGGCAGTACGTAGCTCTTCTCGTCCTCGTTGTTGAGCAGCAGCGGAAGCAGGTACTGGTTCCACTGCCCGAGGAAGTTGAAGATCCCGATGCTGACGAGGCCGGGCTTGGCCATCGGCAGCATGATCTGGAAGAACGTACGGGTGTGGGAGGCCCCGTCGACCATCGCCGCCTCCTGCACACCGGTCGGCAGCGTCCGGAAGAAGGAGGTCAGGAAGAAGGTGGTGAAGGGCAGCGAGTACGCGATGTACGCGATCATCAGCCCGGGCCGGGTGTCGAGGAGTCCGAAATTCTCCATCACGGCGAACAGCGGCACCAGGGCGAGGATGACCGGGAACATCATGCCGCCCGCGAACAGCATGAAGACGACGCGGTTGCCGGGGAAGGTGTAGCGGGCGATGACGTAGGCCGCCATCGAGCCGAGCAGCATGGTGCCGGTCAGCGAACCGGCGAGGATGATCAGCGAGTTGAGGGTGTACTGCCCGATGTTGGCCTTGTTCCACGCGTTGGAGAAGTTCTCCCAGTGGAAGGAGGCGGGCCAGCCCATCGGGTCGCTGAGGATCTCGGCGGAGGGCCGGAAAGCGGTGAGGGCGACCCAGATCAGCGGTCCCGCGGCGAGGACGACCCACAGGATCAGGAAGGCGTGCGAGAAGACGTTGAGGGCGCCGCCGGTCCCCTTCTCACGGCGGGCCGCGGAGTCCGTCGCCTTCTGCGGCCGGGGCTGAGGGGCGGTGGTGGTGGTCGTGGTCATGATGCAGTGACTCCCGCGGTCTCAGTATTCGATCCGGTCGCGGTTCCCGACCCGCATGACGATCAGGGAGAACGCCATGCTGAGGAGGAGAAGGACGACGCCGATGGAGGTGGCGTAGCCGTACTGGCCGTCCCTGAACCGTTCGTAGAGGAAGACCGGTGTCACCTTCAGGACGTGCGGCGGCACCATGACCAGGCAGATCGCGAAGGTGTCGAGCGCCTGGATGCCCATGTAGATCCAGCCGGTGCGCACCGTGTCCCAGATCAGCGGGAGCGTGACGTTGAAGAAGGTGCGGGCGCGGCCCGCGCCGTCGAGGAGCGCGGCCTCGTAGATGTCCTTGGGGATGGCGCCCATGGCGGCGGAGAACAGCACCACGTAGAAGCCGATGAAGCTCCAGCTGATCACGGTGAGCAGTGAGATCAGACCGAGGGTCTCGTCGCCGCCGAGCCAGGCGGGCCCGTCGACGCCGACCTTGTCGAGGCCGCCGTTGATGAGGCCGCTGTTGGTGTTGAAGACGCGTCCCCAGACGACGGCGATGATGGCGACGGACAGGACCTGCGGGAAGAAGTAGACGACCTTGTAGAGCGAGGAGCCCGCGACACCCGCGATGGCGCGTCCTCTGCGGTGCCGCCCGCCCGAGGTGATCATGTAGGCGAAGAACATGCCGAGCACCAGCGTGATGACCGGGGCGATGACCAGCAGCAGGACGCTCACCTGCAGCGAGTCCCAGAACCGCTCGTCGTTCCACATCTTCTCGTAGTTGTCGAACCCGACGAAGTTCGCGACGGGCCCGCCGGACCAGTCGGTGAACGAGTAGTAGATCGCCTGGAGGAAGGGCGAGATCACGAACAGCGCGTAGAACGCGAGCGGCACGGCGAGGAAGCCCACGATGAAGCGGTACTTGTCGAGCGTGCGGTAGCGCCGGTCGTAGCGGACGCGTTCGGGGGTGAAGCGGGGTGGCAGCAGCACCGCCACGACGAACAGCAGCAGGCTCGGCGGGCCCGGTGGGGGCCTGCGTCCGGCCTGCTTCTTCGGAGGTGGCGTCCGGTCCACCCGGGTGTCGGTCTTCACGCTGATCAGCCCCGCCCGCTCTTTCACATGCCTGCACGTGCTCGGTTGCGTGTTCGCTCGTGAGCCGGGGTCCGGGGCCGCGAAGGCCCCGGACCGTCCGGTCGATCCGGCCGTCAGGCCTTCTTGACCTTGGTGATGTCGGGGTCCTTCATGATGCGGTCGGAGGCCTTCTGCATGGTGTCCATCGCCTGCTTGGGCCCGATCTGGCCCTGCATGAACTTGTGGATCATGTTGTTGAAGTCCTCGCGGAACAGCTCGTTGTACCAGTCCATGAACTGGGGGATGACGATGTTCTCGCCGGCCGCCTTGATCGCCGCCTGGGCGCTCGCCGTGCCCGAGGGCAGCTTCTGTCCGTCGATGGCGCCCTTGACGACGGGCATGGAGCCGATCTCCTTGAAGAGGTTGAGCGCGGCTTCCTTGCTGTACATCATCCGCAGCCACTCCAGCCCGCCCTGCCGGTTCTTGGCCTTGGCGGGGACGATGAAGGGTTCACCGGCCGGGGAGTAGAGCGTGCCGAACGGCATCTTGTCGCCGGAGTCGAGCGACGGGGTCGCGCCGACCGTCATCGCGAAGTCCTTCGGCGTGGTGTCTTTGGCCTCGTTCTCCACCCAGGAACCGTTGGGCACGAAGAGGCACTTGCCTTCCTTCGTCCACGCGGTCTGCATCTCGGTGTGGGCCTCGGTGCCGTCGAAGCCGGTGAGCACGTACTTCTTGGCGACGAGCTCCTCCCAGGCCTCGAAGACCTCCTTGACCGCCTCGTGCTTCCAGGCGCCCGGCTCCAGGTAGTCCATCGCCGTGGTGACGTCGCGGCCGCCGCGCTGGGCGAACATCGCGTACATGCTGAAGAACATGTAGCGCGGGTGGCCGCCCGGGTAGCTCCAGCCGTGGATGCCCTTGGCCTTGGCCTTCTTGCAGACGGCGAGCATCTCGTCCCAGGTCTTGGGATACGAGGAGTCGAGCCCGTCCTCCAACAACTTCTTCGAGTACCAATTCCCGTACACGGTCAGCGCGATGTTGAGCTGGTAGCACTCGCGGCCGCCGAAGCGGCCCATCTGCTCGACGACCGGTACGAGGGTGTCGCGCACGGTGACGTCCGGGTCGTCCCACGACGGCGCGTCGAGCACCTCGCTGAGGTCGGCGACCTGCTTGTTGTGGACGAGTTTGCCGGGGTTCATCTGGTCGGCGCCGGAGTTGTTGACGACGTCCGATGTGGGCTTGCCCCGGACGATCTTCGGCTGGACCTGGGTGGCGATCTTCTCGGTGGGCTTCTGCTCCGGATCGGCCTCGGGGTACTTCTTGGCGTACATGTCCGTGACGAACTGGGCGTACTTGTCCCCGTACCCGCCGTTGAAGATGTAGACGGTGAGTCCGGCATCCTCCTTCACACCGAGCGGATTCTTCTTGCTCTTCTCGCCCTTTTCCGCCTTGTTCTCGTCGCCGCCCCCGCTGGCGCACGAGCTGAGTGCCCCCACGGCCGGTACCGCGAGCAGCCCCGCGGCCGCTGCCCTCTTCATGACGTCACGACGGTTGACGCTGGTGGATCCCATGCTCAAGTCCTCGCCTTCTCCAGGACTCAGGCGGTGAACCGGACCCTCCCCGGCACCGCGGTGGTGTGAAGCTGGGCTCGTGCGCCGGGTTCTCGGACGGGAAAAGGCAGTTGACGTTCGACGCGCCCCGCCCCCACACCCCGGGCCTGCGGCCGGGTCGGACGGCCGGGCAGACGCGGACAGGTATAGTCCACTCGCGGCCGGGTGGGCAAGATCGAATACGTCTTTGGACTGCGACCTTTTCCGAGTTGAGACCTGCGACGATCCCCGGTGGGGACCGCTGATGATCCCCGGTCCGGACCCTCGATGATCCCCGTCCGAACCTCTCGCACATCACTGCCGGAACCCGTGGACTTTCGCGCCGGTTTCCATGGACTTTCCCTCGGGTCACCCGAGTGGGCGGGTGTGGGGGCGGGTGGCCGGGTCGATGCCGGCCCCGGGGTGGCCTCGGTCGCTGGGAGCAAGTCCTGCGCCGCGGGCGTGCCGCGGGCCCGGCTGGCTAGGGTCGGACGCATGGAGACCACGGAAATCGTTCGCCGCCGCCCGACGGCGGAGCGTACGCGCGACACGCTGGACCGGCTCGCCGTCGAGCGGGACATATGGGTGTCGACGGCGCACCCGGATCACGGGCCGCACCAGGTGCCGTTGTGGTTCCTGTGGGACGGGCGAGCGGTGTGGATGTGCACCGGCGCCACGTCCGCGACGGCGCGGAACGTCCGCGCGGAGCCGCGCGTACGTCTGTCGCTGCCGGACACCTTCGACGTGGTGCTCCTCCAGGGGGAGGCGGAGTGCTTCCCCGACCAGGAGGTGCCCGAGGGCGCGGCGCAGGCGTTCGCCGACAAGTTCGGGTGGGATCCGCGGGGTGAGGAGGCCGCCTTCCTCTACATCCGAGTGGTCCCGCGGACCGTGCGCGCCTGGCGCGGCGAGCCGGAGCTGCGCGGGCGGGTCGTCATGCGCGAGGGGGTGTGGCTGCCCCCGAGCCCCTGAGGCCGAGCCGCACGCGCGCTCTGAAGTGTGCCGATGCAGCTCGTCCCCCCATCGCCGCCGCGGATAACGGCGAACGAGATCCGCCCCGGCCGTCACTGGTACGTCACCGCGGCCTTGACCGCCGTCGTACTGATCGTGCTCGGCGCGGCCATCGGGGTGTACCGGTTCACGGGCGCGCTGGACGCGGTGGACACGGGCCGCCCGTTCGCCGACGGCGACACCGTCACGCTGCGGCTGGAGCCGGGAAGCGAGAAGGCGATCTGGATCGAGGAGCGGGGCCCGTCCGCGGACCAGGAGTGCGACATCTCCGGTCCGGGCGACCCCCGTCTCACCAGCCCGGGAATCGACGTGTTCCTCACCCGCGACGCGGCCTGGAACCCGCTCCGCACCATCGACGTGTCGCGGACCGGCGACTACGACATCACCTGCACGTCCCAGGGACCGTCCCGGTACGCCATCGGGGAGCGCGAAGGCTATGTCTCGCTGGTGGTCGGGGTCATCGCCGCCGTCGCGCTCCCGGCCCTCGGCGTCATCATCGGTACCGCCCTCGCCGCGGTCACCGCGGTCCGCCGCCGCGCCCATCGCAGGCGGCTGCTCGCCGACCGCGCCGACTCATATGGCTCCCCCGGCTCCTACGGCTCCCACGGCGAGGTCGACCGCGCCACGGAACCGGCTCGGCCCTGACCTACCCCCCCCACGCGTCGAGCAGGTGGAGCGGCCGACTACCCGCGGATCGAGCCGAGGAGCGTCCGCCGGACGATGCGTGCCACCTCACGCGCGCCTCCGTGGCCGAGTTCCCGGAGGCGGGGTGAGAGGCCGTCCGGGGCGGCGGGACGCGCCGCGAGTGCGCGGAACCGCTGCGCCAGCAGGGACCGTACGGCCGGGTCGCCGCCCCGTTCGCCGATCTGCCGGTAGACGTATGCCAGTACGGCGTCCTCCCCCTTCGGCCGCAGCTCGTCGACCACAACGCGGTCGATCACCGATTCCGGCCAGGGGACGACGCCTGCGCCTGGGACCCCGAAGAGGTCCGCGTTGAGCATCTGACTGAGGTTCTGCGGCGGCAGCAGTACGGTCGGCAGCCCTGTCGAGGCCGCCTGGAGGATCGTCGTACTGCCGGGTGAGGTGAAGAGCGCGTCCGCCCGCAGCAGCGCGGCCTCGAACTCGTACGCGCACAAAGGGCCGACGCGAACATGGCTCGGCAGCGCGGCGGCCAGTTCCGTACGCACCCACGGGGGCAGGTTGCCGCAGACGGCCGCGATCCGACGTCCGTGCCCGCGCAGCGCACGCACCAGTGGCACCAGGACCGCGTGCAGGTAGGCGTCGGAAGCGCCGCCGACCAGGTGACTGTGCAGTCCGCCGACGTTGATCACTGCCCCGGCGCCGCCGATTCGGCGCCGGGGCGGCGGCACGATCGGCTCCACCCAGCGCAGGTCGGCCCTCCGCCGCAGTGGACTGGTCGGCGGCAACTCCCGCGCGAGGCTGCGCTGGGCGCAGTACACCGTGGCCGCGGCCGGCACTTCCGCGTCGGTGGTCCACAGGTACGGCAGGCTGTCGACGTAGACCACCGGCGTGCCGGAGCGGGCGATCCTGTCGGCGGAGACGGGGTCGTTGACGACCAGAGCCGCGGCCGGGGAGACGCCGTCGGAACGGTGGACGAACCGGTGACGCCCACCGATGACCTGCGCGGCGAGCCGGGCCGTATCGGACGCGTCGTCCAAGAGGACCTCCAAGCCGCCGACTTCACCGCGCCCGCCGAGCTCATCGAGGATCAGCCGCAGCTTCCCGACGCTGCCCCAGCCGAAGTCGGTGGTCGCCACCAGCAGGCCGCCGGCCGGGCACACCCTCAAGTCCGCACCGTTCACCAAGTCCTCACCGTCCACCCCTACACCATCCCGCGCCCCGCCAACAGCCTTGACACCACTCGCCCCTTCCCGCCCTACTAGACCTTGCGCAGCGACCGTGACAACGTTGTCCAACTCGCAAGGAGGGGCCCGGGGATGCCGCACTCGGCACGTAGTACGACAAGCAACTCGGCACGCGACTCGGCACGCAGACCTCGTGTCAGACACCGCCGTCCGCCCGGTCAAGGGCCCCGCTCGGCCGTGGCCGCCGGGACGCTCGCGATCGCGCTCGTCGTGGCGGCACAGGGGGCCGCCGTCGCCGGGCCCGAGCGGGCGCCCCGGGCCGACCGGGAGTTCTCCTCGTCGTTCGAGGACGGTCAGGCCCTGCCGGACTGGCTGAGCACCGTCGAGACGGGGCCCGACGGGAAGAAGAAGTCCGCCGGGGTGAACGGCGAGTTCAGCTCCGGCTTGCCCGGGAGCGTGAACGACCACGTCACCGAGGTGCGGGCCAGCGGCGAGAACGCCGGGTCCGGCGAGGTCGCCGCGAACCTCGTCGACGGCGAGGCGACCAGCAAGTGGCTGACGTTCGCGAAGGACGGCTGGGCCGAGTTCGACCTCGACGAGCCCGCGAAGGTCGTGACATACGCGCTGACGTCCGCCAACGACCACGCCGAGCGCGACCCGAAGGACTGGACCCTGAAGGGGTCCACCGACGGCAAGACATGGACCGTCCTCGACGAGCGCAAGGGCGAGACCTTCGACGGGCGGCACAAGGCGAAGACGTACGACTTCGCCAAGCCGGACGAAGCGAAGGCCTACTCCCACTTCCGCCTCGACGTCACCGCCAACAACGGCGCCTCCGACGCGCTGCAACTCGCCGACGTGCAGCTGTCCGTCGGCGGCACGCAGGCCCCCGGGCCCGAGGACATGCTGAGCCTGGTGGACCGCGGCCCCAGCGGCTCCCCGACCGCCAAGGCCCGCGCCGGGTTCACGGGGAAGCACGCGCTGCGCTACGCGGGCAGCCACAAGGCGGACGGCCGCGGCTACTCGTACAACAAGGTCTTCGACGTCGATGTGAAGGTCGAGCGGGACACCGAGCTCGGGTATCGCGTCTTTCCCTCCATGGCCGAAGGGGACCTCGACTACGCCGCCACCAACGTCTCCGTCGACCTCGCCTTCACCGACGGAACGTACTTGAGCGAGCTCAAGGCCGTCGACCAGCACGGGTTCCCGCTGACCCCGCAGGGGCAGGGCGACTCCAAGGTTCTGTACGTCAATCAGTGGAACAACGTCGCGTCGCGCATCGGGCAGGTCGCGCGCGGCAAGACCGTCGACCGCGTCCTCGTCGCGTACGACTCCCCGAAGGGGCCCGCGAAGTTCCGCGGCTGGGTCGATGACGTGTCCTTGAAGGAGAAGGCGCCGGAGAGGCCGAAGGCGCACCTCTCGGACTACGCGGACACGCGGCGCGGCACCAACTCCAGCGGCGGCTTCTCGCGCGGCAACAACTTCCCCGCCACCGCGGTCCCGCACGGCTTCAACTTCTGGACGCCGGTGACCAACGCGGGCTCCCTGAGCTGGCTGTACGACTACGCGCGCGGCAACAACGACGACAACCTGCCGACGATGCAGGCGTTCAGCGCGAGCCACGAGCCCAGCCCGTGGATGGGTGACCGGCAGACGTTCCAGATGATGCCGTCCGTCGACAAGGACACCCCGAGCGCGTCCCGCACCAAGCGTGCGCTGCCGTTCCGGCACGAGAAGGAGACGGCGCGCCCGCACTACTACGGCGTGACGTTCGAGAACGGCCTGAAGGCCGAGATGGCGCCGACCGACCACGCGGCGATGATGAGGTTCACCTATCCCGGTGACGACGCGAGCGTCGTCTTCGACAACGTCTCGGAGAAGGGCGGCCTCACCCTCGACAAGGAGAAGGGCATCGTCTCCGGCTTCTCGGACGTCAAGTCCGGTCTGTCGGCCGGTGCCACGCGGCTCTTCGTCTACGGCACCTTCGACTCCCCCGCCACCGCGGGCGGCAAGCTGGAGGGCGGCGGTGGCGGCGACGTCACGGGCTACCTCCGCTTCAAACCCGGCAAGGACCGCACGGTCAGCCTGCGGCTCGCGACGTCCCTGATCAGCCTGGACCAGGCGAAGGCGAACCTCGCCGACGAGATACCGCAGGGCACGTCCTTCGACCGCGTCAGGAACCGGGCGCAGAAGCAGTGGGACGACATCCTCGGCAAGGTGGAGGTCGAGGGCGCGAGCGAGGGGCAGCGCACAAGCCTCTACTCCTCCCTGTACCGCCTGTACCTCTACCCCAACTCGGGCTTCGAGAAGGTCGAGACAGAGGGCGGCGGCAAGGCCACGTACAAGTACGCCTCCCCCTTCTCGCCCCAGACCGGGCCCGACACCCCCACCCACACCGGCGCGAAGATCGTCGAGGGCAAGCCGTACGTGAACAACGGCTTCTGGGACACGTACCGCACGACGTGGCCGGCCTACTCGCTCCTCACCCCGAAGAAGGCGGGTGAGCTGGTCGACGGCTTCGTGCAGCACTACAAGGACGGCGGCTGGACCTCGCGCTGGTCGTCGCCCGGTGCCGCCGACCTGATGACGGGCACGTCGTCCGACGTGGCGTTCGCCGACGCGTACACCAAGGGCGTGAAGTTCGACGCGGAGGCCGCGTACGACGCCGCGCTGAAGAACGCGACGGTGGTGCCGCCGACGTCGGGCGTCGGCCGCAAGGGCATGAAGACGTCGCCGTTCCTCGGCTACACGCCCAGCGAGACGCACGAGGGCCTGTCGTGGGCTCTGGAGGGTTACCTCAATGACTACGGGATCTCCCGGATGGGAGCGGCCCTCTACAAGAAGACGGGCAAGAAGCACTACAAGGAGGAGTCCGAGTACTTCCTCAACCGTGCCCGTGACTACGTGAACCTCTTCGACGGCAAGGCGGCGGGCGCGGGCACCGACCCCGGCTTCTTCCAGGGCAAGGACACCAAGGGCGTCTGGCGCGTGCCTTCGGAGAAGTTCGACCCGCGCGTGTGGGGCCACGATTACACGGAGACCAACGCCTGGGGGTACGCCTTCACCGCGCCGCAGGACTCGCGCGGTCTGGCGAACCTGTACGGCGGCCGCAAGGGCCTCGGCGAGAAGCTCGACACGTACTTCGCCACTCCGGAGACGGGCTCCGCGGAGTTCGCGGGCTCCTACGGAGGCGTCATCCACGAGATGACGGAGGCGCGTGACGTACGCATGGGGATGTACGGCCACTCCAACCAGGTCGCCCACCACGCCGCGTACATGTACGACGCGGCCGGGCAGCCGTGGAAGACGCAGGAGAAGGTCCGCGAGGTCCTCTCCCGCCTCTACACGGGCAGCGAGATCGGGCAGGGCTACCACGGCGACGAGGACAACGGCGAGCAGTCCGGCTGGTACCTCTTCTCGTCGCTGGGCTTCTACCCCTTGGTGATGGGCAGCGGCGAGTACGCCATCGGTTCTCCGCAGTTCACGAAGATGACACTGCACCTCGACAACGGCCGCGACCTGGTCGTGAAGGCGCCGAGGAACAGCGCGAAGAACGTGTACGTGCAGGGTCTCAAGGTCAACGGCAAGGCGTGGAAGTCGACCGCGCTCCCGCACGACGTCGTCGCCCGAGGCGGGGTCCTGGAGTTCGACATGGGTCCGAAGCCGTCGGCGTGGGGCAGCGGCAAGAACGCGCAGCCGGCGTCGATCACGAAGGACGACAAGGTCCCGTCGCCGAGGAAGGACGCCCTCAAGGGTGAGGGCGCGCTCTTCGACGACTCGTCGGCGACGGAGGCGTCTTCAGGGACGGCGATCGAACTCCCGGTCCGCAACCGGACGAAGGCCGTCCAGTACACGCTGACGTCCCCCGCCGACAAGGCGAAGGCGCCACGCGGCTGGGTGCTCCAGGGGTCGAAGGACGGCAGCAGGTGGAAGGACCTGGACAAGCGGTCCGGTGAGTCGTTCGCCTGGAACCAGCAGACCCGGGCCTTCACGATCGCCCACCCGGGCACGTACGCCCACTACCGCCTGATCCCGAAGGGCGGCACCGGCGCGGTGACGCTGGCGGAGGTGGAGCTGCTCGGCTGAGTCGGCCGAGGCCGGATACGGGGGGCGTTTCATGGGGTGGGCCGGGCCGCTCATCGCATGAAACGCCCCCCGTATCCTCGTCCCATGCCCGATCACTCCCCCTTGATCCAGAGCCTGCGCACAGCCGTCGCGGGCGCGCCCGACGACGTGCCGCTGCGGCTGCATCTGGCGGAACTCCTCGTGGAGAGCGGGCATCACGAGGAGGCGGTCGCCGAGGTCGCCGTGGCCTTGCAGCACGCGCCGGGCGACGCGAAGGCGCGGGAGTTGATGACCCGGGCGATGGGCGCGCCGCAGACGGCGCAACCGCCTGCCGAGTCACCGGCAACCCCCGCCGGCTTCAACTGGAAGGCCGCCGAGGACCAGGTCGGTGACGTCGTCCCGCCCCGCTTCGTCGAAAGCCCACCGACCCCCGAGGCGGCACAGACCGCCGACGGCAGCGGTGACCCGGGGGACGCCGCCGCCTGGGAGGTGGAGGCGCCCGACGGCGTGCGGCTCGCCGACGTCGGCGGCATGCAGGACGTCAAGGACCGCCTGGAGGCCGCGTTCCTCGCGCCCCTGCGCAACCCCGAGCTGCGCAAGCTGTACGGCAAGAGCCTGCGCGGCGGGCTCCTCCTGTACGGCCCGCCCGGCTGCGGCAAGACTTTCATCGCCCGCGCCGTCGCCGGTGAGCTCGACGCCAACTTCCTCTCCATATCCATCAACGACGTGCTCGACATGTGGATGGGCAACTCCGAGCGCAACATGCACGAGGTCTTCGAGACGGCCCGCCGTCAGGCCCCCTGCGTCCTCTTCCTCGACGAACTCGACGCCCTCGGCGCCAAGCGCAGCCGCACCGCCCACAGCGGCATGCGCAACACCGTCAACCAGCTCCTCACCGAGCTCGACGGCATCGACGCGGACGCCAACGAAGGCGTGTTCGTGCTGGCCGCCACCAACGTCCCCTGGGACGTGGACAACGCGCTGCGCCGCCCCGGCCGCCTCGACCGCACGATCCTCGTCCTGCCGCCCGACGCCCCCGCCCGCGAAGCCATCCTCCGCTACCACCTCCGCGACCGCCCCGTCGCCAACATCGACCTGCGGAAGCTCGCGAAGGCCACCGACGGTCTCTCCGGTGCCGACCTCGCCCACCTCTGCGAGGCCGCCGCCGAGCGCGCCCTCCTCGACTCCGCGCGCACCGGCACCGTCCGCATGATCGGCATGCAGGACCTCACGGCCGCGGCCGCCACGATCGCGCCCTCCAGCGACCCGTGGTTCGCCTCCGCCCGCAACGTGGCGATGTTCGCCAACGAGGGCGGCATGTACGACGACCTGGTCACCTACCTCAAGAAGAAGCGGAAGCTGTGAGCGCCGGCACTGTGCACCCCGCCGTGGAGCGGGCCGACGGGCTCATCGAGCTCAAGCGGTACGACGAGGCCGAGGCCCTGCTCGGGCAGCGCCTCGCCGAGGACCCCGACGACGTACGCGCCTGGACCAAGCTCGCCCTGTGCCACGTCCGGGCCGAGCAGCACGAGAAGGCCCTGACGGCGACCGACCGCGCCCTCGCCATCGCCCCCGAGGACGTCGGCGGCCTCGTCATGCGCGCGCACGCCCTGCGCGGCATCGGCGGCACCCGCTGGCAGGAGTCCGAGGGCGTGCTGCGCGAGGCGATACGCATCGACCCCGAGTACTGGTACCCGTACTCCCTCCTCGCCGACGTCGTCTGGCGCATCCGCCTCGTCCGCATCGGGCAGGGGGGCGGCGGCACGGTCACGGCGGCGCAGATGCAGGACCCTCTCAGGGAGGCGGGCGACATCGCCATGGAGGCGCTGCGCCTCGGTCCCGAAGAGGTCTACGCGCACGAAGTCGCCTGGCAGATAGCCGACCTGGCCGGCAACGGCACGGTCGCCGATCAGTTGGACCACGCGATCCTCCGCCTCGACCCGAGCCACCCGTACGCCCTGGCCCGCCAGACCCGGAAGGCCGCCTCCGCGCCCGGCGTGAAGGCCCGCGAGGCCGCCACGCTGTACGCGGACGCGCTGGCCGCCGCCCCGGACTCCCGTCCGATGCGGGACGGCCTCGACGACGCGTCGTACCGCATGCTGCGCGGCATCCGCTGGATCGCCCTGCTCTGCCTCGCCGTCATCGCGGCCTCCGGCCTCGACCTCTTCGTCACCGACGGCGAGACCCCCCGCGACCTACCGGTGTCGCTCGGCCAGCGCCTCTGGTTCCTCGTCCCGATGTCGGCGCTCTGGGCAGTGGGCGCCCTCCTCCGCTACCGGCGGCTGCGCGCGGGCGTCCGCATCAACATCCACTCCCTGATCCGCCGCCGCGTGTGGCCCCGCATCGTCCTCGCCCAGGCCGCGTGGGCCATGCTCTGCACGCTCCTCATCGCGGAGATCCCGTGGACCGAACGGGCCGTGCCGCAGGCCCTGTTCTGGGCTGGCCTCGTCCCCACCGTCGCCACGATCTGGTTCGACCGCAACAAGAAGGGGTGACGCGAGCGGCGCCCCGAACTCGCACCACACCTCCTTGCCGGGGTCCTGTTCCTCGACCCCCCACTTGTCCGCCAGCGCGGCGACGAGCAGGAGCCCCCGCCCGGACTCGTCGTCGTCCCGGTCGTCTTCGAGGTCGAGCCTGGGGCGGCCGGTGCCGCTGTCGTGTACGGCGGCTCGGACCACGCCGTCCTGCGTGCAGAAAGTCAATCTCAGCCGGAATCCCCGCCCCGGCGGGACGCCGTGCAGCAACGCGTTCGTCGCCAGCTCGCTCACGCAGAGCGTGATGTCGTCCGCGCGTTCCTCCTGGATCCCCCAGCCGGCCAGGGCGGCGGCCGTGAAGGCGCGGGCTGCGGGGACGGACCGGCCTTCTCGCCGGTAGAAACTTTCTCGGTTCACGTGACGACAGTCACACTCCGTGGCCATGATGAAGCAGTGCGTGAACCCGTACGCCTGGGATGTACGAGCTGGGGAGTTGGTCCATATGAGCAGCCAGAGGCGACGACCACGCAGGAATGCGTCGGCCATGCGGATGGTGGGGGCGCTGCTCGCCGTCCACAGGGAGGCGGCGGGCTACACCCAGCGGTCGCTGGCCGAGCAGTTGGCCATCAGCGAGGAACTGATCGCCTCCGTCGAGCAGGGGCGGCGTCCGCTGAAGATGGACCTGGCGGTGCAGTTGGATGATTTCCTCGGCACGAATCGGACGTTGCAGACGGCCGTGGAGAACATGCCGGAGGTGGATCTGGTTCCGAGGTGGGCGGAGGAGTACCTGGACTGTGAGCGGGAGGCGATCGCCATCTCCGTGTACGACAGTTTGGCCGTGCCCGGACAGTTGCAGACGGAGGGGTACGCGCGGGCAGTTTTCCGTAGCCGTGTCCCGGTCTATGACGAGGATGAGATTGAGCAGCACGTCGCGAGCCGGATGGAGCGCCAGACGATCTTGCACCGCAAAGTGCCGCCGACAACCAGCTTTGTGATCTGGGAAGCGCCACTGCGGGACCGACTCGGTGGCGGAATGGTCTACGCCGAGCAAGTCCGTCGCCTACGCGAATACGCCGAACTCCCAGGCCTCGTCCTGCAAGTCCTTCCGCTCGGACGCAGTACACACGCAGGGCTGGGCGGGCCCTTCGTCCTGCTGGAGACCCCTGAGCATCAGCGGCTTGCCTATACCGAGACCCAACGCGGAAGCCAGCTGATCGCAGATCCGGACGAGGTAGCGATCCTGACCCAGAAGTATGCGATGCTGCGAACACAGGCCCTCAACGCGGAGGACACCAGGGACCTGTTGGACCGTCTGCTAGGAGAACAATGAGCGGCAGCACCGCGCTTGAGTGGTTCAAGTCCAGCTACAGCGGCGATGAAGGCGGCCAGTGCCTCGAAGTCGCCTACGCCTGGCGCAAGTCGAGCTACAGCGGTAGCGAGGGCGGCCAGTGCCTGGAGATCGCCGCCCACCCCACCGCCATCCACATCCGCGACTCCAAGAACCCGGACGGACCCCACTTCACGGTCGCGCCCGAGACCTGGACCGCCTTCCTGTTCCCGCAGCGGGCGGCGCCGCCTCAGTAGAGACCGCTCGTGTCCTCCCGGTACGTGTTGTCGAGGATGTCGTTGAGGAACGTCCCGAACTCCGAATGGAGTTGGAGGCCGCTGCCCGGCTCGTAGGCGAAGAGGCCGGGGCAGACGCTCTCGTCGAGGCTGCTGTCGACGAAGAGCGCGTACGAGAAACGGTCGGGTTTGGCCCCACCGCTCGGCGGCTGGCGCACCACGCGGTGGGCCACCGCGGCCACCGGCGTGGCGGTCCGCCGGGTCAGGATCTCCATCGCGCATCCGAAGTTGACGATGAAGGTGCCGGGGACCGGGTCGATGGGGTGCCATTCGCCGTCCCGGTCGACCTCGAGTCCGCGCTCGGTGGAGCGCAGAACCGTCACCCAGCCGGAGTCCTTGTGGATGTTCAGGCCGCGCGCGGCCACTTCCGGGCGGAAGTGGTTGAAGGTCAGGGTGTGGGTGCCGTGCGGGGTCAGGCTGTGTCCGGTGGCCTTGTCCCAGAGTGCGCGCGGCAGGTCGAGGCGGGCGAGCACCGCGCGCTGGACGTCGAGCGCGAAGTCACGCATGCGCTCGGCCTGCCGGGCGAGCCCGGCCGGATAGACCTGGTCCCACCAGGCGCTCTCCAGGAAGAACTGTTCGGTCTGGTCGGCGTCACGGCAGAAGTAGCCCTGGTGTGGGCCGAGTTGATCGGCCGTCCAGGGGTGAAAGCCCCGGTACGGGTCCTGGTCCTCGGCCGGGAGGTAGAAGGAACGGGCGAAGCGGTCCCCCGCCGACAGGTCCGTGCCGGCGGGCTGCTTCACGTAGAAGAAGCCGTCCTTCAGAGCGCGCCGAAGTCCGTCATCGTCGGTGAAGTGCAGCTCGCCGTCACGCAGTTCGGCCAGCTGCCAGCCCTGCAGCGCGCTGGTACGCGGATGTCCCGCCGCCGTGCTCATACGCGGGAGTGGAAGTCGTAGCCGAGCTTGCCCGCCTTCTCCACCGAGAAGTCGCGGAAGCTCTGGTACTCGCGCAGTCTGCCCTCGGTGTCGTACTGGTAGAGCGGCATGTCGTAGCGGGGCCCCATGTAGACCGTGAACGAGGAGCGGTCCGGGACGCCCGCCTCCGGGCGCAGCTCCGGCACACGGTGGTAGACGGCGGTCACCGGCCTGGGCAGCTTCCTGGTCAGGACCCGGAAGGCGTCGCCGAGGTTGACGGTGAAGTGGCCGGGGCGCTCGCGCACCGGCAGCCAGCGGCCTTCGTGGAGGATCTCGTATCCGTGCTGGTCGGTGCAGATCGTGGTGATGAACCCGCTGTCGGAGTGCTCGACGATCCCGGCGCGGTCGCTCAGGCCCGCACGGTAGTGGTTGACCGTCGTGTAGCACAGGCCCGTGTCCTGCGAAGCGCCGCCGGTGATGAGGTCGCGGTCGGTCTCGGGCACCCCCGCCGCGTCGAACACGCCGTACAGGACGTCCAGGGTCAGCTGCCGCATGCGCCGCAGCACCGCGGTGACCTCGTCCGGCAGGTACTCCCGCCACAGGAAGCTCTCCAGCTGGAGCTGCTCCACCTGGTCGGGCCGGTCCTCGTAGCCCAGCTTGGAGGCCGGGTGGCCGTGCTCGCGGTGGCCTCGGTGGCGGTCGGCCGGATCGCCGGTCCCCGGCTTGTAGAAGGTGCGGCAGAAGTCGAGTCCGGCGCGCACGTCGAGGTCCTCGGGGACGGCCACGTTGAACGCGCCGATGGCGAGCGCCCGCGCGGTGTCGTCCACGGTGGCGAACCGCAGGGTGCCCGCGTCGACCTCGGCCGCGGGGAGGGTGAGTTGGGCCGTGTCCGTCATGGTGTGACTCCCGTCCTTGTCGGTTTCCGCCGGTGCCGTGCTCGTGCCCCGGCTAGAGCGCGCCGTCGTTGTCATAGGTCCGGCTCACCTCCTGGACGGCGAAGTCCGCGACCGACTGCACGGGCCGCGCCGAGCCGTTTTCGAGCCGGTAGACGGTGCCGTCGAGGGCGGAGTCCAGGAACGTCACGTACGAGATGCGGTCGGCCCGGCCCGCCGGGCGCTCGGTGGAGACCACGCCGTGCACGTTCGCGCGCACGGGCCGCGGCAGGGCGGAGGTGAGCACCTCCAGCGAGCTGCCGAAGTTCACGATGAAGTGGCCCGGCTCGGGGTTGACGGCGCCCAGCTCTCCGTCGATGAGCGCGAGGAGACCCGGCTCGAAGGAGCGGAGCACGGTCACCCACCCGGAATCACGGTGGAACTTGCAGCCGCGGGTCTCCTTCTGCGAACGGAAGTGGTTGAAGGCGAGCATCTGGTGTCCACCGTTGTCGGAGAGGCCGCCGGACACCTCGCTCCACAGGTCCCGCGGTACCTCCACGTGCCGCAGCACCGCGCGCAGGACGGCTACGCCGAGGCCGGTCATCCGGTGGCCGAGTTCGGTGACCTCGGGCGGCAGCAGCGCCCAGTTCGTCCTCTCGATGTAGAAGTTCTCCCACTGGTCGTGCTCGCGGTCGAAGTAGCCCTGGTAGGTGCCGGGGACATCGGCGTGACGGTAGCCCCGATAGGAGTCCAGGCCGTCACCGGCCGGGTCCTCGTGGAAGTGCGTGGCGAACCGGTCACCGGGTCCTGTGTCGAGGCCGTCGGGTATGCGCAGCAGGAAGAAGCCCTTGGCCAGGGCGCGGTCGAAGCCTCCCTCGCGCTCGAAGAGCAGCTCGTCCCCGTCGAACCAGGAGCGTTCGAGGTCCACCGGCGGATAGGCGGCCCGAGCCTGCCGCTCGCCGGGCATGGGCGGCAGGGCGACCGGGGGCCGGGCGGTGGTGGGGTGGAAGCGGGACCGGGTGGTGCGGGAGTTGGCGGTGGTCATGGGGTCGGCTCCCTCGGGGTTGCTGGGTCGCGCGGCGTGCCGGGGTGCTGCGGCGGCGTGCCGGGTTCGGGCCGGATGGTGATGCTTCCCGGCCGTGCCGGGCGCGGCATGGACGCGTGGTGCTTCAGCTGGAGGTCGGTGTCCCGCGTGGCGACCGCGTAGCGGCCGTACAGCTCCGCGAGGACCATGGACTGCATCCGCACCGAGAAGAGCCGGCCGGGGCACTTGCGGGGGTTCCGGGCGGCGTTGACCATGCTGAACGAGTTGATCTCATAGCGGCCGCGGGAGAGCAGCGAGGAGACCGTCTCCCGGTCGGAGCGGACGATGGCCTCGATGTTGGCCGGGGCGAAGCGGCGCGGCTCGGGGAAGACGGCGGGGTCGCGGTTGGCCTGCCGCCGGTCCAGCCACATCATGGTGCCCGGCGGCACCGTCACCGGGACTCCCCGGTGGTGCAGGGTGAACGGCTCGGTCGTACGGCGCCACAGCGCACTGGGATTGCTGCCGCCGAGGCGTACGGCCTCCAGGACCGCGAGGTCGATCACGGACGGGGCGGCGGCGCCCGCGTGGGCAGGCGGGTCCGCGTACGGAGGCTGGTCCGCGTGCGGAGGCTGGTCCGCGTGCGGAGGCTGGTCCGCGTGCGGAGGCTGGTCCGCGTGCGGAGGCTGGTCCGCGTACGGGCACCCCGCCGCGGTCGCCGTGCCCGTGCCGCACCTGGCCTCGGCCACGACGGCGTCCTTGACGCGGGGCGTGGCCTCCACATAGCCGATCGCCCACATCAGGCTGAGCGCCGTCGTGTCGTACGTGGCGACGACGACCGTGCCCAGCTCCTTGATCCGCGCGGCGTCGAGCGCGGCCACGGACCGCCGGGTGAAGGGCAGTTCCCACAGGGCGAAGTGACGACGGATCAGGTTGGATTCGGGGGCGCCGGCCAGGGCGTCGAAGTTGTCCGTCAGGAGGTCGCGCACGAACGGCACGATGACGTCGAACTCGCGCATCGCCGCCGGGTTGTCGTTGCTGATGACGTCGGAGGCGAGATCGAAGAAGCCGCGCACCACCCGGCCGTACTCGGCGGAGTCCAGGTACTCGGGCAGTGGCCGCCGGGTCAGATCGAGGACGCCGGGGACCATGCTGTCCACATACGCCGTCAGGGACAGCGTGAAGTCGTCGAGCGGGACGGTCCTGCCGGCCGCGCGGGCGAGGTGGTCGGCCGTGTACCGCCGGACGGCGGGCTCCAGGCGCTCCACGAACTTGGCGTTGCCGAGGGAGCGTTCGACCACGGCCCGCTTCCCCGGGCGGCCCGGGTGGTCGTGGGGCAGGGAGCCCATGAAGTCGCCGAACAACTCGCGGTTGGCGTCGGTGGAGGGCGCGAGGACGTCGTCGCCGACCAGCGGCTCGTTGGTGATCTGGTAGACGGCGAGCTTCCGGCCCATCCAGAACGTGCACAGACCGCCGTTCTCCTCGGCACAGGCGCTGATGCCGGAGGCGCGGAAGTAGTGCGAGGCGGGCTCCCCGCGCACCACGGTCGCCTCGTGGAACGCCGGGGCGTGGCCGTGCAGCCGGCTGGGTCCTTCGTGGTGGGCGACGATTCCGGGAAAGGGCGCGCCGGGGCCCTGCGGCAGGACGACGGTCCTGCCCTGACGCGGGGTGCCGACGCGGTCCGCCGAGACGCTCATGACGTACCGCCTCCGCTCGCGCCGGCGGCTTCGGCGATACCGAAGTCGGCGTGCCGGTCGGACCAGGTCTCCTCGTTGAACTCGCGCAGGAACTCCTCGGAGCCGCGCACGGGCACGGCCGTGCCGTCCTCGCGCACCTGGTAGAGGTCGCCTGTGGCGGGCGGGTTGGCGAAGGCCGCGAAGGAGAAGCGGTCCGCGGCGCCCGGGGCCGGGGCGCACTGCCGCACCTGGTGCAAGATGGCCCTCACCGGGCGGTCGAGGGCCGCGGTGAGCAGTTCGAAGGCGCCGCCGAAGTTCACCACGAAGTGGCCGGGCACGGGGTCGACGGGCACCCAGGCTCCGTCGACGGACGCTTCCAGGCCGGGCTCCTCGTTGTAGAGCACGGTGACGAACCCGGTGTCCTTGTGCGGGGCGCAGCCCAGCTTGGCGCGCTCCGGACGGTAGTGGTTCGCCGCGAACCAGTGGGTGCCGAGGCCGTCGACGGCGCCACCGGTGATCTCGCTCCACAGCGCGGGCGCGATGCCCAGCTCGGTCATCGCGGCACGCAGCACGAGGAGCGTCAGATCGCCCATCTCGTCGGCCATGGCGAGGAGTTCGGGCGGGAAGTGCCGGGTCCGCCCGGGGCCGTCGATGAGCACGTGCTCGGTCTGGAAGTGCTCCCGGTCGAAGTAGACGCCGGGCACGTCCTTGAAACCGCGGTACGCCCGGGTGGCCACCGGCCCTTCGTCGGGGGCCCGGTGGAACTCGCGGCACAGGGTGATGCCCGGTCCCGGATCGAACCCGGTGGGCACGGCGAGCAGGAAGCAGCCGTCCCGCAGGGCCCGGGACAGGCCGTCGGCGGTGTCGAAGCGCAGGCCGGCGCCCGTCACGGTGGCGCGCTGGAGGGTCATGGAGTCGACGGTCATCGGCGTACGCCCTTGTTGGTGTCCGATCCGTCCGGCGCGTCCGGCGCGTCCGTACCGGCGTAGATCTCGTAGTCGTTCTCGTCGATGAGTTCACGCGAGCCGCAGACACGCTCCAGGCCGCTGCCGTGTACGTAGCGGTAGATGCCCTCGTCCTCGCCGGGCAGGCAGCCGCTGGAGCTGAAGTGCCCGAAGCTGGACCGGTCCTCCTGTTGGCGGGCGACCCTGTGCATGATGGCGGCCACGGGCATGCGGCTGCCCGCGGTCAGGATCTCCATGGACAGGCCGAAGTTGACGATGAAGCAGTCCGGGTCGGCCGGGACGGTCTCCCAGTGGTCCTCGCGGCTCACTTCGAGGCCCGGGGCGGTCGTCCGCAGGATGGTGAGGAACCCGTCGTCCTTGTGGGAGCTGAGCCCGATGTCCTCGTGCGCGGGCCGGTAGTGGTTGAACGTCAGGTGGTACGAGCCCGCGCACTGCGAGCAGCCGCCGGTCGCCCGCCGCCAGTCCCGCTCCGGTATGCCCACCGCGGAGAGGACGGAACACAGCACGTGCCGCGAGAGCCGGGTGAGCGACTCGCCCAGGGCGGTGATCTCCGGCGGATAGGCGGCGGCCCAGAACCGGCGTTCGAGGAGGAACTGCTCGATCTGGTTGATCCGCTGGTGGAAGCCGAGCAGCGGGTCCCCGAAGTGGTCGCTGCCGATGTCGCGGAACCGGCCGTACGGCGCCGCGGCCGGACCCTCGTAGAACTGACGCGCGAACGCGTCACCCGCCGACACGTCGAGCCCGTCCGGGATCTCCAGGAGGAAAACGCCGTCCCGGAATGCACGGTCGCGCGCCCCGGAACCCCCGAAGTCAAGGGCCCCGTCCACCGCGCGGGCCCTTTCGAGGCGTGCTTCGCCAAGTGCGGGACGGTCGGGCGAGCGCTTCTCGTAAACGTCTCGGTATATCTTTCCCCGCCGTATTTCGGGGACCAGATCACGCGCTTCGGCTGTCATGCTCACCGACCTTTCAGATGGAGGGAGACCACGACGAGGTCACGCAGCTCTTCCGGGGCCCCGGGATGGTCGCCCTTGGCTATCTCGGACAGGGTGCTGAACGATCCGGGATACACCATGACCGGCAGCCCCTGCTCTTTGAGACAGGCGAAGATGGCGAACTCTTCGAGAAAGTATTCGTTGGACAGCCGGATGCGTTTTTCCCATTCGGCCTCGCTGATGCCGTCGACCCGCTTCCGGTGATAGGCGTGACCGAACGATTCGACCGAGGAACGGAACGCCTCGTCCTCGTCGAAGAACGCCCGCAACTTGCTGTGGAACTCGGCACACCTCTCACCGGCCTGCACTTCACCGCAGGTCAGGACCGTGAACTCGGTGCTGTCGCGGTACTCGTCGAACACCCCCTCCGCGGCCTCCGCGAAGCGTCGGCCGAGGTCGAGCGCCCGTTCCCTGGCACGGTCGGGGGGCAACCCCTGAGTCGACTCCAGAGTGAGCCGGTGAATGCTGTCGCCGATGAGCACGGTGCATCGCGCGAACCTTCGGGAGATCCACTTGACCATGCTCGTGAGTTTGGGAGTGGTGAAGTTGCTGTTTTCCAGACTGACACCCAGAAAACATGTTTCGTACTGCTCGAAGGTGTTCCTGCTTGAGTCCGGAGAAACCGAAGCGATCTCCGCCTTGTAGCGCGTCCTGCGGGTGGGTTCTATCCGGCGCGTCGGAATAGCTGTCCCCTGCGCATCTAACGACATCACATCCGCCTGATCCATGGGGGGAAAGTGCAGGAATGGCATTCGTCTGCCGCATGAAATTACTAACAGGTGGTTGAACCGGAAGCCAAGGCCCCAGGGTGGTGAACAGGCCGTCCCGCCGAGCGGCCGCGGTTCCCGGGCGCTCCACGGCGACTGACCAGGCACTTGATCGGTGTAGGAAGCAAGAACCCGCCCGGGCGGTACGCATGGTGACCGTGCGGTCGCGCCACGTGCGGCCGGCGGGGCCGTGGCGCCACCTCTGTCGAACCGCGGGGTGGCCAACGCGCGGCACTCAGCTGGGAGTTCGCGGCACGGAGGTCCGGATCGCGACTCCATACGGTCACGGGAGAGAGGCACCCCCATGCGACCGGAGGGTCACAGTCCGCAGCGGTGCCCATGATGGCTGAATGCTTTCTCCAGGCCCTCTCAGGGGTGGGTTGGCAAGTGCCCGGGGACCAGTTACGTTGTTGATGTCCCGATCGCCGGTCGAGGCACGGACCCGCGTGTGTCATCCACGCGGCGGCCCCGTCGACGTGGCACATCGGACTCCCCGTGGGCAGCCCTCTCCACCCCGGCCCCACTTCTCATCTCCTCTCTCCGCAGCGGCGCTCCGTGTCCAGGAGCGCTCTTCGGCTGCGACCTCTCCCCTCCCTCTCACCACCAGCGTCTCGTGCCGCCGCACGGCCGTGCGGCGGCAGCAGGAACCACCCCCGAAGGGGCCGACCATGAGGAGAAGTGGGCAATCGTGAGCAAGGGCGCGACCTTGAGGGACGGTATCGGCGGCAACACGACGAAGTCGCCCTTCCCCACCCGGCGATGGGCACTCCTCGCCATGTCCGTGGGTGTGTTCTGCATCCAGCTCGACTCGTTCGGCCTGAACCTCGCCCTGCCGCAGATCGGCCGCGACCTGCACGCGGGCGGAGCCGGTCTGCAGTGGGTGATCAGCGCGTACCTGCTGTCCACCGGCACGCTGATGCTGGGGGCGGGACGGCTCGGCGACCTGTTCGGCCGGCGGCGGCTCCTGGTCGCGGGGCTCGCCGTGTTCGGCGCGTCCTCGCTGGTCTGCGCGCTCGCCCCGACCCTGCCCGTCCTCGTGGGCGCCCGGGTGGCCCAGGGCGCGGGAGCCGCGATGATCATGCCGGTGGGGCTGTCCCTGCTGACCAACGTCTACCCGGCCGAACTGCGGGGCCGTGCCACCGGCTGGGCCCTCGGCATCGGCGGGATCGCCACCGCCTGCGGTCCGTTCATCGGTGGCGCCCTGACCGAGTCGGTGTCCTGGCGTGCCGTGTTCTGGCTCAACGTGCCGCTCGCCGTACTCGGCGCGGTCTGTGCCTCACGTACCGCCGAGAGCTACGACACCAGTGCGCCCCGCAGCGTCGACTGGAGCGGTCTGGCCGGTGCCACGGCCGCGCTCGCCGCGCTCTGCGTCGTCATCGACCGCGGACCGCGCTGGCCGTGGCCCGCCGCGCTGGCGGGCGTGGCCGTCACGGCAGCCCTGCTGATCCTGTTCGTACGGCGTGAGCGGACCGCGTCCCATCCGCTGGTGGAGCTCAGCCTGTTCCGCAACGGCCCGTACATGGCGCTCACCCTGGCCGGCGCCGCGGCCAACACCACCACCGTGATGTTCCTGTTCGTCGTGCCCCTGACGCTCCAGGGCCAGTGGGACCTCTCGGTCGTCCTCGCGGGCACCGCGTTCCTCGCTCCCGCGCTGGCCATGGCGCTCGCCGGGCCGCTCGCCGGGCGGGTGCCACCACGGGCCGCGGTACGGCTGATGGCGGGCTGCCTGTGCGGAGGAGCGCTGGTCCTTGCGTGCCTCGCCCGGACCTCGTCCCTCACCTTGTACGTGGCCGTGGCCACCGTGGGCGGCGCGGTCCTCGGAGTGGCCAACTCACTGACCCTCATCGCCACCCAGGCGGTGATCCGGCCGGAGCGGGCCGGGGAGGCGTCGGGAGTCACCAAGACGGTCATCACCGTGGCCGCCGGCCTCGGCGTCGGACTGGCCGGGGCCGTCACCGACCAGGACCGAGGCGTGGGTTCGGAAGCGGCCGCCGACACGGCACTGCTGATCACCGCGGCGGGCTGTCTGGCGGCGTGTGTGATCCTCGCCGTGTGGATCAGGCTGCGGGAGGGCGTGGTGCGGGCCGGGTCGGGGGAATCGGGGGGATGACTCAGGGACTCGGTTCCGCGGACGTGGGCGGGGAGGTTGCGCCCGGCGGTTGCGAGCGCCGGGCGCGACCTGGGGTCACGCGGTGTGCAGCCGCAGGTTGTAGCGCTGGAGAATCTCGTTCACCGGCTGGAACCACGTCTCGCCACCGCTGCTGCAGTTGCCCCAGCCGCCGGACGTCACGCCCTGGGCCTGGTCGCCGCTGATGAACGAGCCGCCCGAGTCACCGCCCTCGGCGCAGACGCTGGTCTTGGTCAGCTGGTGGACGACGGCGCCGCCCGAGTAGTTGACGGTCTCGTTCTTGGCGAGGAGATTCCCGCAGTGCCACTTCGTCGTGGAACCGGAGCGGCAGATCGACGTACCGACCGGCGCCTCCGCCGAACCCTTGACCAGCCGGTCGGGGATGGTGCCCCAGCCGAGCACGACCGGCACGGTCCACCAGCCGTTGCCGACGGACACCCAGGCGTAGTCGTTGTCGGGGAACGAAGAGCCCTGGAACGAACCGATGTTGGACCCGTCCCAGCCGCGCACACCCGCACCCGCCTTGCCGCAGTGCCCGGCGGTGACGAAGCCGCCGTGCACGGAGAAGCCGATCGAGCAGCGGACGTTGCCGGTGTAGTACGGGTCGCCGCCGACGGTTCCTGCGGCGAACGTGCTCGGGGCCTCCTTGACGGTGTCCACGCTCAGGGGGGCGGTGGCGCGGGCACGGCGGAGGAAGTCGGTGACATCGTTGTCGGCGCGGTGGCCTTCGACGACGTCGACGACGAGCCGGTTGGCCTTGGCGTCGACGCGCCAACTGGCGATTCCACCGGGCGCCTCGAACTTGTCGACGCGCGCCTTGGCCGCGTCCAGCTCGGCGGCGCTGTGCTCGACGAAGCGGACGTCGGCGCCGGTCGCGCGGACGTCCGCGGCGGCGGAGCGCTCGGTCAGGGCGACGGTCAGCCGCCCGCGCCCGGCATCGAACCAGGCCCCGCCGTACGCGCCACCGGCCGCCTTGCGCGCCGCGCGCTCGACCTCGACGGCCCGCTTCTCGTCGGCGAGCCGCTCCCGGGCGGCGGCGGGCGACAGCCCGAGGTCGCGCTGCAGGGCTCGGAGGAGACCTTCGGAAGCGAGCGCCTTGCCGGAGGCGGGGCCGGAATCGGCGGTGGCGGTGGGGGCGAGCCCGGTCCCGGCACAGGCGGCCGCCAGGAGGAAGGCGGACAGGCCGAGACGTGCGCTGGTCTTACGTCTCACGTGATGTCCTCTCGTGGATCCAACAGGGGTGCGGTAGACCGGAGTTGAACTATTGAGAGCGCTCTCAGTGCGTGGTGCGGCCGAGCGTAGAGAGACTGTGCGGACAAGTCCAGACCTGCGGGCTCGTGAGGCCGTCCGGGCCTACGGGGTGACCATCGCCACGCGGACCGTGGCGCTGCTGCGGGCGGGCGCGGACTTGGCAGCCGTTGTCACGTCCGATCGGGAACCGCGGCCGACGAGTCCGCGATTGGCGCGGAGAGCATGACTGATGACGCCGCCGCCGTCACCAGCGTCATGACCTGCGGGCGGGTCCGGATGCACCCGGCACAGCCGATTACCTGTCGACCGGGCGTGCGGAAATCTATGCCAGCCGGAGTAGACATTGGGTGGCGGTGTGGTTATGGTTTCTCTCGTAGCCAAGAGCAAGAGGCCAGCAGGAAGGCCCGGCAGAGATGCGCTGCCGGCAGCAGTACCCGCAGTTGCAGTACGCAGGACGGTGCGGCGGTGGAGTCCCGAAGCCAGGGTTGTCGTAGGACGGCGACGGGTCTGACGGCCGGACCGGGTGGCCCGCAGTGATCAGGGGCCGCCGTGAGTAGGTAAGTGCAGTTCGCATCACCAGCAGTACGCAGTAGAGCAGTGCCAGTAGTACGCAGTCCCTTCAGTAAGTGTTGGTCAAGAGGGAAGAACGGAGGAACCGATCGCCATCGGGATCGCCCGGCAGAGCTACTGATGCCGGGTACCGCAGGACATCGATAGTGAGGTGGTCTCCGGTCAAGCAACCGCGATCCCCGCATCCCCGACGGCATCTTCGTCGGGTCGGTGGAAACAGAAGGCCGGCGCAGGATCAGGGCCGGCAGATGGTGTAGCAGTTCCTTCGGGGCCCGGGTGCCATAAGGCGCCCGGGCCCCTCGACGCGTTCCGCCCGCCCCGCCCGCCTCATCACCCCGCTCCGCTCCGCGGGCGGGCATCGCCGCTGCTCCCGCCCCTCGACAGGGCGGTGTCCTCATGCTTAAGATCCACGCCGACATCGCGTGTCGGTCACCGGCCGGGTGAGGCATGGAGGTGTCGGGAGATGCCTTGTGGAGGCATTCCTTGCCGGTTCAGCTGAATCACACGATCGTCCATGCCCGGGACAACCGGGAGTCCGCCGAGTTCTTCGCGGAGCTGTTGGGCCTCGAAATCGCCGCGGAATGGGGACCGTTCATCGCGGTCGCCCTGAGCAACTCGGTCACCCTCGACTTCGCCACCATTCCCGCCGAGTCGATCACCCCGCAGCACTACGCCTTCCTGGTCTCGGAGGCGGAGTTCGAGGCGGCGTACGACAAGATCCGGGCGCGCGGCATCGAGCACTGGGCCGACCCGCAGCAGAAGCAGCCGGGCGAGTTCAACCGCAACGACGGGGGCCGGGGCGTGTACTTCCTGGATGCGTCGGGGCACGCGATGGAGCTCATCACCGTGCCGTACGGCGGGTGGCCGCAGGCGTAAGCACGGCACACGCGGGGCCGGTATCCCCAGTTTCGGGGGATACCGGCCCCGCGTCCCTCCTGAGACCTTCGTGGTCCGAGGTGCGGAGCGCGCCCTGAGCGCTCCGCGCAGGGAGAGGAGAACCACGACATGAAACGAAGGATCAGCCGCCGTCCGTGGCGCCCGGTGCTCGCCGTGGCGATGGGCCTGGTGGCCGCCATGGGCACGGGGAACGCGGGCGCGCGGGCCGCGGAAACGGTGCAGGGCGGGGAGGCCTGGGCCGGAGCGGTCGCCGCGTCCGGCTATCTGAACCTGCACCAGTGCGCGTACTACGCGGCCGGCCTCGACGACCACTTCAACACGTTCGTGACACCGAGCGGCGACGGGCGCTACTCCACCGGCACGAAACACTCCGCCACCGCCGACACCACGGCGGCCTGCGGCGCGGGGAACGGCAATCACGTACCCGTACCGCTCCTGCACGGCGTCAACGCGCTGAACCTCGGCGCGGGGCGCTACCTCAACCTCCAGCAGTGCGACTACTACCGGAGCGCGAGCACCGACCGCTTCACCACCCTGGTGACGCCGAGCGGCGACGGGCGCTACTCCACCGGTACGAAGGTCTCCAACACCAGGGAGACCTCACCCACCTGCGGTCCGGGCAACGGCAACCACGTGCCCAACCCCGGCCTCTCGGGTTCCCTGCCCCTGGACCTGACCGCGGGCAGCCGGCTCAACCTGCACCAGTGCGTGTACTACTCGGAGCGGCTCAAGAGCCACATGACGAGCGTGGTGCCGGCCCCGGACAACCGGTACACGACGGGCACGAACATCTCCGACACCGTCGACACCCGGCCGGTCTGCGGCGCGGGCAACGGCGACTACGTCCTCATCCCGCTGCTGTCCGCCGTGAAGAGCATTCCACTGAGCTGACGATCACGCGGGGCGTTGTGCGCGGTAGGCCGCGCGGGCGGCGGTGACGAGGTCGGAGTCCGGGAAGCGGCCGCGCGGGGTACGCGCGGCCAGTTCGGCGTCCATGATGGTGCAGCTCGCCGCGATGTCGTCGCTCGTGCAGTTCAGCGCGTGGCGCAGATAGCCCCGGGCCGCCTCCAGCTCCGCGATCGTCCGCTCCAGGCGCACGAGTTGGACGTCGACGGCGTCCTGCCAGACGTCACGCGTGGCCTTCCCCGAGGTGACGACGGCGGCCCGGTCCAACGGCATCCGGCCGACCACGCAGCAGAGATAGGCCAGGCCGAGGCGGCGCAGGTCGGTGTCGTCGTAGAGCCGCTTCCCGCCGTCGCGGGCGGGCGGGTTGAGCACGCCCTGCCGCTCCCACCACCGCACCGCGGACGGTGCGAGGCCGTACAGGGCCGCCGCTTCACCGATGAGGACCTCACTTCGTCGCGCCATGAAGTCAGTTGACATCAAGGCGACTTGAAAAGGCAAGGTCTCACTTAGGTAAACCTAAGTAGTCGCGTTCTCGCGGCGGAGGGGCCAGGTCATGGCAGCAGTGGAGTACGTGGAGACCGTCGTCGTCGGCGCCGGTCAGCAAGGGTGCGGCGCGGCCGGGGCCCTGCAGGAGCTCGGGTGTGAGGCGCTCGTCCTGGAGCGGGGGGAGATCGGTCAGGCGTGGGCGCACGAGCGGTGGGACAGCCTGCTGGTCGGGAGCGGGAACCGATCGGTCCGCTTTCCCGGTCTGGAGTACGACGGCGACGACCCCGACGGGTTCATGTCGGGGCCCGAACTGGCCCGGCGCCTGCGCCGCTACGCACAGGAGCGGGGGCTGCGGGTCCGCGAGCACACGTCCGTCCGGGAGGTCGAGTGCCTGCCGGACGCCTCGGAGCGCGACGAGGTGAGGTTCAGGACGCACCTGTCCGCCGGAGGCGCCGTCGAGTCCCGCAACCTGATCATGGCGGTGGGCGGCTACGCGGCGCCCCGCACCCCCGCCCTCGCCGCCGACGTCGACCCGTCCGTGCACCAGCTGCACTCCCGCTACTACCGCAACCCCGGGGCCCTGCCGGAAGGGGCGGTCCTCGTGGTCGGCGCGGGCATCAGCGGCCAGCAGATCGCGCACGAGCTGGTGAGCGCGGGGCGGCGGACCTTCCTGGCGGTCGGGCGGCACCGCGCGTGGCCGCGCCGCTACCGCGGCCGCGGCCTCCTCGAGTGGCTGTCGGCGCTCTCCCTGTACGACGACTTCGGGACCGTGGGCGGCGACGGAGGGCCCGTCCTGCCCGGCCTGCCGGTGACCGCCGTACGGGACAAGAGCGAGGACCTCAACGTCGGCACCCTGGCCGCGCGGGGCGTCACCCTGGTCGGCTCCGTGCGTGCGGCCGACGGCGGCACGCTGCTCCTCAAGGACAACGTCGTCTCCGTCGCCGAGGAGTCCGCCCGCTCCTTCCGGCACGCCGTCGACACGATCGACGCCCGCATCCGCCGGCGGGGCTTCGTGGCGCCGGAGGAGAAGCCCGCCCCCGAGGTCCCCATGGAGCACGTCACCGACTTCGGCGAGCGACTCGACCTGGCCCACCACGGCATCACGACCATCGTGTGGTGCACCGGATTCGGCCCCGACTACCGCATCCTGCCGCGCCACGTGCTCGACGCGAACGGGGCGCCGATCCAGGAGAACGGCCGCCTCGGGGCGCTCCCCGGCCTCTACTACGCCGGTCTGCCGGACGGGAACCACGTGGTCCCGGTGGGCATCTCGGCGAACGTGGAGAACGGCCGCTTCCTCGCCCGCCTGATCCACGTCGACCACGTGATGCGCTCGGGCTCGTCGGAGTCGCTGATCACGACGTGAGAACGCGGCGAGGGGCGGGACCCAGCAAAGAAAGGGGGGAAGGTGCTAACCCGTATGGACGTTGATCCCATTTCTGGTCTAGTGTCGAGGCTCGTGATGCTTGGCTCTACCTT
>NZ_JBWKJS010000004.1:0-303821 GCF_056432085.1 Streptomyces sp. NPDC045678 | reverse complement strand
CCCCTCCGAATCCCCTCAAACAATTTGATCTTCTGGGTCCGTTGGGATTCGCGGATCATAGTGGAAGAACGAGTAGGACACCCCACCCAGCACGGAGGGGGGTGCGCCCCTCGACCACTGCGTACCGTGAGCCTACTTGCGGATCAGGCTGCGCAGCACGTACTGCATGATGCCGCCGTTGCGGTAGTAGTCCGCCTCACCGGGGGTGTCGATGCGGACGACCGCGTCGAACTCGACACCGGTGTCGGTGGTGACCTTGACCGTGCGCGGGGTCGAGCCGTTGTTCAGCTCGGTGACGCCGGAGAAGGAGAAGGTCTCCTCGCCGGTCAGGCCGAGGGACGAGGCGGTCTGGCCCTCCGGGTACTGGAGCGGCAGGACGCCCATGCCGATGAGGTTCGAGCGGTGGATGCGCTCGTACGACTCGGCGATGACGGCCTTGACGCCGAGGAGCGCGGTGCCCTTGGCGGCCCAGTCGCGGGACGAGCCGGAGCCGTACTCCTTGCCCGCGAGGACGACCAGCGGGATGCCCTGGTCGATGTAGTTGCGCGAGGCGTCGTAGATGAACGAGACCGGCGCGTCGTCCTGCGTGAAGTCACGCGTGAAGCCGCCCTCGGTGCCCGGCGCGATCTGGTTGCGCAGGCGGATGTTCGCGAACGTGCCGCGAATCATGACCTCGTGGTTGCCTCGGCGCGAGCCGTACGAGTTGAAGTCGCGGCGCTGCACGCCGTGCTCCGTCAGGTACTTGCCGGCCGGGGTGTCGGCCTTGATCGCACCGGCCGGGGAGATGTGGTCGGTGGTGACCGAGTCGCCCAGCTTGGCCAGGACGCGGGCGCCCTGGATGTCCTCGACGGGGGACGGCTCGTGCGCCATGCCCTCGAAGTACGGGGGCTTGCGGACGTAGGTGGACTCGCTGTCCCACTCGAAGGTGTTGCCGGTCGGGATCGACAGCGCCTGCCACTGGGCGTCGCCCGCGAAGACGTCCTGGTAGGACTTGTTGAACATGTCCTCGCCGATGGCGTTCGCCACTACGTCGTTGACCTCGGCCTCGGTGGGCCAGACGTCCTTGAGGTAGACCGGGTTGCCGTCCTGGTCGGCGCCCAGGGCCTCGGTGGTGATGTCGATCTTCATCGAGCCGGCGAGGGCGTACGCGACGACCAGCGGCGGGGACGCCAGGTAGTTCATCTTGACGTCGGGGTTGATGCGGCCCTCGAAGTTCCGGTTGCCGGAGAGGACGGACGTCACGGCCAGGTCGTGGTCGTTGACGGCCTTGGAGACCTCGTCCGGGAGCGGGCCCGAGTTGCCGATGCAGGTGGTGCAGCCGTAGCCGACGAGGTTGAAGCCGACCTTGTCGAGGTAGGGGGTGAGCCCCGCCTTGTCGAAGTAGTCGGTGACGACCTTGGAGCCGGGCGCGAGGGTGGTCTTGACCCACGGCTTGCGGGTCAGGCCCTTCTCGACGGCCTTCTTCGCGACGAGCGCGGCGGCGACCATGACGTACGGGTTCGAGGTGTTGGTGCAGGAGGTGATGGCCGCGACCGTCACCGCGCCGTGGTCCAGCTCGTACGTCGAGCCGTCGGGGGCGGTCACGAGGACCGGGTTCGACGGGACGCCGTTCGTGGTGGCCGGGGCGTCGGAGGCCGGGAAGGACTCCTTGCCCGCCTCGTCGACCGAGTCGACGTAGTTGCGCACGTCGGTCTTGAACTGCTCGGCGGCGTTGGCGAGGACGATGCGGTCCTGCGGGCGCTTCGGTCCTGCGATCGACGGGACGACCGTCGACAGGTCGAGCTCCAGCTTCTCGGAGAAGTCGGGCTCGGCGGCCGGGTCGAGCCAGAGGCCCTGCTCCTTGGCGTACGCCTCGACGAGCGCGACCTGCTGCTCGTCGCGGCCGGTCAGACGCAGGTACTTCAGCGTCTCGTCGTCGATCGGGAAGATCGCGGCGGTGGAGCCGAACTCCGGCGACATGTTGCCGATGGTGGCGCGGTTGGCGAGGGAGGTCGCGGCGACGCCCTCACCGTAGAACTCGACGAACTTGCCGACGACGCCGTGCTTGCGCAGCATCTCGGTGATCGTGAGGACGAGGTCCGTGGCGGTCGTGCCCGCCTTCAGCTCGCCGGTCAGCTTGAAGCCGACGACGCGCGGGATCAGCATGGAGACCGGCTGGCCCAGCATCGCGGCCTCGGCCTCGATGCCGCCGACGCCCCAGCCCAGGACGCCCAGGCCGTTGACCATCGTGGTGTGCGAGTCGGTGCCGACGAGGGTGTCGGGGTACGCCTGGCCGCCTCGGACCATGACCGTGCGGGCCAGGTGCTCGATGTTGACCTGGTGGACGATGCCGGTGCCCGGGGGGACGACCTTGAACTCGTCGAACGCGGTCTGGCCCCAGCGCAGGAACTGGTAGCGCTCCTTGTTGCGGCCGTACTCCAGCTCGACGTTCTGGCCGAAGGCGTCCGCCGTGCCGAACTTGTCGGCGATGACGGAGTGGTCGATGACCAGCTCGGCCGGGGCCAGCGGGTTGATCTTCGCCGGGTCGCCGCCGAGCTCCTTCACGGCCTCACGCATGGTGGCGAGGTCCACGACGCAGGGGACGCCGGTGAAGTCCTGCATGATCACGCGGGCCGGCGTGAACTGGATCTCCTGCGCGGGCTGGGCCTGCGAGTCCCAGTCGCCGAGCGCGCGGATGTGGTCGGCGGTGATGTTCGCGCCGTCCTCGGTACGGAGCAGGTTCTCCAGCAGCACCTTCAGGCTGTAGGGAAGGCGTGCGGAGCCCTCGACCTTGTCCAGCTTGAAGATCTCGTACGACTCGTCGCCCACGCGCAGCGTGCTGCGGGCGTCGAAGCTGTTCGCCGACACGACAGTCTCCTTCAGATTTTTTCGCGCGTTCCGTACATCCTGCCGCCACGACTCCTCGTCGGTCCGCTAAGGTAAGGCTTAGTTAGGTAACCCTTACCGAGTGGCGGCTTCTGGTGCGCCTCGGCAGATATCTCGATGTCGAGATAACTCTAGTACATGACCCGCCTCGGCGACGAGGCGCGCCGTCATGTCCTCGGCAGCAGGCCGGCTCGCGTGGCGGCTCACCGCCCGTCCGGCGAACTCGGCCGGGAGCCGGTGACGGAGGCATGCTCGGCGGACCGAGCGAGCGACGAGGCCCGTACGAGGAGGGCGGCGGGGACGGCGACCGGACCCGGAGGCCGCACCGCGGCGCCCTCGACCAGGTCGGCGAGGAGGCCCACGGCGGCGCGCGCCGTCCGCTCCGGATCCAGGGTCACCGTGCTCACGGGCGGGTCCGTCGCCGCGTACCCGGGGTCCTCGCTCGCGCACACCACGCGCAGGGCCTCCGGGACGCGCAGGCCGTGCCGGGCCGCGGCCGCGAGGAGCTGGCGGCCGCCCGGATCGTACGCGGCGTACACGGCGTCGGCGCGGTCGGGGCCGCGCAGCAGCGCGTCGAAGCCGTGCCCCTGGTCGTCGGCCACGTCGAAGGGCACGACCAGCGGGGGTGCGCCGCGCACCGCGCACCACCGCTCGTACGCCTCCGTCACCGCGCGGGCGTAGTGCTCGTCGCCACTGCCGGACTGGAGGGCGATCCGGCGGGCGCCGGAGGCCGCGAGGTGGTCGAGGACCTCGCGGGTGGTCGCCTCGTGGTCGTTGTCGACCCAGTGGTCGCCGGGGCGCGGGTCGCCGGGGACGCCGTCGAAGACGAGCGGGATGCCGCGGGCGCGCAGGGCGCGGGCCATCGGGTCGCCGCGCGGACTGTCCATGATCAGCATGCCGTCGACGGCGAGGCTGTGCCAGGAGTCGTCGGCGGCGCGGTCGGCGGGGAGGGTGGTGAGGGCGTAGCCGCGGGCGTGGGCGGCGGAGGTGGCCGCGGTGACGGCGCGTGAGAAGTAGGCGATGTCCGTGTAGTTCCAGGCGGCGGGGAACGTGGTGACCGCGATGCCGAGCGTGCGGGTGCGGGGTGGGCCCGGCGTGCCGTAGCCGAGGCGGGTCGCCGTCTCGCGGACCCTGCGGCGGGTGGCTTCGCCGACTCTGCCGGTGCCGTTGAGGGCGTGCGAGACCGTCGCCGTCGAGACCTCCGCGGCGCGGGCTATGTCGGCGAGAGTCGGCCCTGGCACGCGGCACATCGTACGGAATCCGTCGTCCGGGACGGGTTCTGGTTAACGGATTACTCGTCGAGGGTTCCGTCCACCTTCCTCACCGGTCGCCGGTCACCACCGGCCCCGTCACCCGTTGGAGTGTGGTCGTGCCCCAGTCGTACGAAGCTTCCGCCCAGCCCTCCGCCCTCTCGCGGCGCGGCCTACTGGCCACAGCGGGAGCCGTCGGAGCCGCCGGGCTCGTCACCGCGACCGGTCCCGCCGCCGCGGCCTCCCCCTCCCGCCGCCGCTCCGCCGCCCTGGTCATCCACAACGCCCGCGTCTTCACCGGCACTTCAGATCGTGCGCGGCACGAAGCCGTGGCCGTCGGGCGGGACGGGCGGATCCTCGCCGTCGGTTCGGACGCCGCCGTCAAGCGTTGCGTCGGGCGGGACACGGACGTCGTGGACGCGGCGGGCGGCACCGTCATGAGCGGCATCCACGACGGGCACGCCCACCCGATGGACGCCGCGAGCCGGTCGCTGCGGCCCTCGCTCGCGGGCGCCGAGCAGACCGTCGACGAGCTGCACAAGACGCTGACGGGGTTCCTCAAGGACTCGGTGGAACAGGAGCCCGACGGGTGGCTCGTCGTGGAGGACTGGAATCCGGTCGGGCTCCTGCCGCACGGCACCGCCCCGCACCACGCGATGCTCGACGCCCTGCCGACGCGCCGTCCGATCGCGCTGCGCGGCGGCGACGGCCACAACCTGTGGGCCAATCAGCGCGCCCTGGACATCGCGAAGATCACCGCGGCCACGCCCGACCCGGTCGGCGGCAAGATCGTGAAGGGTACGGACGGCAGGCCGACCGGCGTGCTCAAGGACGACGCCCAGCCGCTCGTCTCACAGCACATCCCCGAGCCCGACGAGACCCACTTGGCGGATGCCGCCGCGAAAACCCTCGCCGAGGCCGCCGCGTCCGGGGTCACCACGTTCATGGAAGCCGTCGTGGGGCGCGGCGAGCTGAAGCTGTATCAGCGGCTCGCCGAGTCGGACCGGCTGCTCCAGCGCATCGTGCCCGCCCTGCGCATCGAGACCGACATGACGAAGGATCCGGCCGCGGCGCTCGCGTACGCGAAGAAGCTGCGGGCGGACTTCCGGGACGTACGCGGACTGCGCTTCGGGACGGTCAAGGTGTTCCTCGACGGCGTCATCGAGTACCCGGCGCAGACCGCCGCGCTCCTGGAGCCGTACCTCGACAAGGACGGCAGGCCCACCGGCCACCGCGGTGACCTGTACGTGTCGGCGGCGGACTACGGACGCCTCAGCGCCGCCTTCAACGCCGAGGGCTGGCAGATGCACGCGCACGCCATCGGCGACCGCGCCGTGCGCACCTCCCTCGACGGGTACGCGTACGCCCTGCGGAAGACCGGCCGCCGTGATCTCCGCAACACCACGGCCCACCTCCAACTGGTCGACCCCGCCGACCTGCCGCGGTTCGCCGCGCTCGGCGTCGTCCCCTGCATGCAGCTCCAGTGGGCCGCCCGCAACACCTGGACGATGGACGCCCTGCTGCCCTACATCGGCGCCCGGCGCCACCGTTGGCAGTACCCGGCGCGCAGCCTCCAGGACCGGCGCGCGGCGCTCGCGGGTGGCTCGGACTGGCCGGTCGACCCTCTGCAGGTCTGGAACCAGATCCGCACCGCGATCGACCGCGAGGGCATGGAAGGCGAGGGCGACCTGTACCGCGCGGAGGAAGGCCTCAGCCGTACGTCGTCCCTGCTCATGCACACCTTGGGCACCGCGCGCCAACTCCGCTCCGACCGCCTCACGGGCACCGTGGAGAGGGGAAAAGCGGCCGATCTGGTGCTGCTCGACCGCGATGTGACGCGGTGTCCGGTGGCCGATATCAGTGCGTCCGAGGTGCGCCTGACGCTTGTCGGAGGCACAGTGGTGCACGACGCACAGTCGTCGGCAGGACGTGCGGCCGCCGCCCGAGTGACGCGGGCGGCGGCGGGGCCCCGGCCCACGGCGTACGCGTCGGTGCACGGCCGGCATGCCTCGTGCGGCTGCGGCTGAGCCCCCGAAGGCCCCTCTTACGGCCGATCCTCAGATGGCCTACCCCAGCGCGTACGTCATCTCATATCTGAGATAACGTACGACGCATGGCAGACGACTACCTCGTACGCATCGGCAAGCTCATCCGTGATGCCCGGCAGCACCGGGGCTGGACACAGACGCAGCTCGCCGAGGCGCTCAGCACCAGCCAGAGCGCCGTGAACCGCATCGAGCGCGGCAACCAGAACATCAGCCTTGAGATGATCGCCCGAATCGGCGAGGCTCTCGACAGTGAAATCGTCTCGCTCGGGTACGCGGGCCCCATGCATCTGCGAGTTGTCGGCGGCCGTCGGCTCTCCGGCGCCATCGACGTCAAGACGAGCAAGAACGCGTGCGTGGCGCTGCTCTGTGCGTCCCTCCTGAACAAGGGCCGCACGGTGCTGCGCCGCGTGGCCCGCATCGAGGAGGTCTACCGCCTCCTGGAGGTCCTCAACTCCATCGGGGTGCGCACCCGTTGGATCAACGACGGCGTCGACCTGGAGATCGTGCCGCCCGCCGAGCTGGACATGGACGCCATCGACGCGGAGGCGGCCCGCCGCACCCGCTCGATCATCATGTTCCTCGGCCCGCTGCTGCACCGCATGGACCAGTTCAAACTGCCCTACGCGGGCGGCTGCGACCTGGGCACCCGCACGATCGAGCCACACATGATCGCGCTGCGCAGGTTCGGCCTGGACATCGCGGCGACCGAGGGGCTGTACCACGCGACGGTCGCCCGCGACGTCTCCCCCGACCGCCCCATCGTCCTGACCGAGCGCGGGGACACGGTCACCGAGAACGCGCTGCTCGCCGCGGCACGCAGCGCGGGTACGACCGTCATCCGCAACGCGTCCTCGAACTACATGGTCCAGGACCTGTGCTTCTTCCTGGAGGCGCTCGGCGTCGAGGTGGAGGGCATCGGCACGACTACCCTGACCGTGCACGGCGTCCCCACCATCGACGTCGACGTCGACTACTCCCCCTCCGAGGACCCGGTCGAGGCGATGAGCCTGCTGGCCGCCGCGGTCGTCACGGAGTCGGAGCTGACGGTGCGCCGGGTGCCGATCGAGTTCCTGGAGATCGAGCTCGCGGTCCTGGAGGAGATGGGACTCGACCACGACCGCAGCGCGGAGTACCCGGCCGACAACGGCCGTACGCGCCTCATCGACCTCACCGTCCGGCCCTCCAAACTGGAGGCGCCGATCGACAAGATCCACCCGATGCCGTTCCCCGGCCTGAACATCGACAACGTCCCCTTCTTCGCGGCCATCGCGGCGGCGGCGCAGGGCAAGACGCTGATCCACGACTGGGTCTACGACAACCGCGCGATCTACCTCACGGACCTCAACCGCCTGGGCGGCCACCTCCAGCTCCTGGACCCGCACCGCGTCCTGGTCGAGGGCCCGACCCGCTGGCGCGCCGCGGAGATGATGTGCCCGCCCGCCCTGCGCCCCGCCGTGGTCGTCCTGCTCGCGATGATGGCGGCCGAGGGCACGTCGGTGCTGCGCAACGTGTACGTGATCAACCGCGGCTACGAGGACCTGGCGGAGCGCCTGAACTCGGTGGGCGCGCAGATCGAGACGTTCCGGGACATCTGAGTCGGCCCGGCCCGTCCGGTCCCGGCCCGTCCGGCTCAGGAGGCGGCCGCCGTCGCGTCGTGCGACGGCGGCCGCCGTTCCCGTGCGCCGGTCGACCGGTCAGCGGGTCACTGCCCGGAGGCCGCGAGTTCCTTCAGGTCGACCGTCTCGCCCTTGGCCGGGGCCTTCGGGCTCACCGGCTTGCCGTAGTCGCCGAACGTGGCGTCGTTGGGGGCGTCGCCGCCCTTCGTGGAGACGCGGAGGATGTACGGCTTGCCCTCCGTGGCGACGTACATCGTGTTCGTCTCGCCGCCGGAGCCCTTCTTCGTCAGGGCGATGGCGTCCTTGCCGTCGACGGACGTCGTCCCGCCCTTCTTCATGCCCTTGCGCTCGGACTTGTTCTCGTCCATCGACGCGACCAGGCCCTGCTTGTCGCACATGCCGGCGGTGGACGCGTCGTCGGCGGGCATCTTGACCCACTTGTCGGCGACCTTGGAGATCGCCTTCTCCGCACCCGGCTGGCCCTTCAGCGCGGTCTTCCAGTACTGCTCGTTGCCGCGCATGTACAAGGTGCCGTTCGTGTGCCGCACCTCGGCCTTCGAGCCGCCGGTGCCGATCGTCCCCTCGCAGTTCTTCTCCTGGTCGACCGCGATGTCCAGGCTCACCGGCTTCCCGTTCTGCCGCATGTCGCCCTTGATGCGCATGGAGTCGGCGCTCTTGGTGGCCGCCACCGCCTTGGAGGCGATCCGGTCGGCGCTGTCCTTGGCGAACGGCTTGTCGGAGCCGCCCCCGTCGTCGCTGTCGCCGCAGCTCGACAGCAGCGCAGCCGCGAGCACCGTAACTCCGATGACACCCGAAACCCTTCGCGTACGCACGTGGTAACCCCTCCTGCGGAACTCTCGGTCGTCCCGTCGTCCACGACCCCGGTGGCCGCGGTCGTCGCCGGGTACCCCGTGATCCGCACGCTGCACCCGGTAGCAGGCATTCCGCCTACCGGGAAAAGGACCGGTGCATGACGCCGGAAACCGGGGGTAACAGGGGCAACAGATCCCCCCACCAGTGCCCCCACCGACATCTGTCCAGGAGTACGTTCATGTTGCAGGCACACCCCTCCGTCCTCGCCGACCTCGTCGAACGCTACGAGTCCCTCCACGCGAAGACCGGCAGAGCGGCCGTCGACCCCGCGCTCCGCCGACAGCTCGACGACGTCACGTACACGCTGTGCGTGATCACCGGCACCCGGTCGCTGGAGCAGGCGCTCGCCGCGGCCCGCCGACGTGCCGGAAAGGTCCGTGTTCAGTCCAGCACGGCCGTTCCGTCCAGCTCCACCAAGGCCTCCTCGTCCCACAGCCTGACGACGCCCACCACCGCCATCGCCGGATAGTCACGGCCCGCCAACCGCTGCCAGATCCGGCCCAGTTCGCGGGCGCGGGCGCGGTAGTCGGCGACGTCCGTGGCGTAGACCGTGACGCGCGCGAGGTCGGCCGGGGTGCCGCCCGCGTGGCGCAGGGCGGTCAGGAGGTTGGCGAGGGCCCGCTCGAACTGCTCGGGCAGGGTCGCCCCGGTGACCTTGCCCTCGCTGTCCAGCGCGGTCTGCCCGGCGAGGAAGACCAGACGGGAGCCCGTCACGGTGACGGCGTGCGAGAAGCCCGTGGGCGGCGAGAGTTCGGCGGGGTTGACGCGGTGCAGGTCGCTCATGCGGGCGGCTCCTCCTGGTGGGCGTACAGCTGGGTGTACAGCTCCTTGGCGATGATGGTGCGCTGGACCTCGCTCGCGCCCTCGTAGATGCGGGGCGCGCGCACCTCGCGGTAGAGGTGTTCGAGGAGGTGGCCGCGGCGCAGCGCGCGGGCGCCGTGCAGCTGGACCGCCGCGTCGACCACGTACTGCGCGGTCTCCGTGGCGATGAGCTTCGCCATCGCGGCGCGCCGGGCGATGCCGGGGCTCCGCGGCCCCTCGCTGTCGTACGCCGCCGCTGCCGCGTAGACCATCAGGCGGGCCGCCTCCGTGCGCGTCGCCATCTCGGCGACCTGGTGGCCGACCGACTGCAGATCCTTCAGCGGGCCGCCGAACGCGGTCCGTTCGGCCGTGTGGGCCAGCGTCGCGTCGAGCGCGGACTGCGCCATGCCGACGGCGAACGCGCCGACGCTCGGCCGGAACCGGTTCAGCGTCGTCATCGCGACCCGGAAGCCGCGGTCGACCTCCCCGAGCACGTCCTCCGCGCCGACCCGTACGCCGTCGAAGGCGAGGGCGCCGATCGGATGCGGGGAGAGCATGTCGAGCGGGGTTCCGGTGAGGCCCGCGCGGTCGGCGGGGACCAGGAACGCGGTGACGCCGCGGGACCCCGCGCCGGGCGACGTACGGGCGAAGACGGTGTAGAAGTCGGCCTCGGGCGCGTTGGAGATCCAGCACTTCTCGCCGGTGAGGCGCCAGCCTCCGGCGCCGTCCCGTTCCGCCGCGAGGCTCAGGGCCGCCGCGTCCGAACCGGCGCCCGGCTCGGAGAGCGCGAAGGCCGCGACGGCGTGCCCGGCGCGGACGGGCGGCAGCCACCGTTCCCGCTGTTCGGGCGAGCCGTGCGCGTGCACGGGGTGGGCGCCGAGGCCCTGGAGGGCGAGAGCGGTCTCGGCCTCCGTGCAGGCGTACGCGAGGGACTCGCGCATGAGGCAGAGGTCGAGGGCGCCGGACGCCTCGCCGGGCGGGCCGGCGGCGGCACCCCGCCCCTCGAACAGCGCGTCCAGCAGCCCGAGTTCGCCGAGCGCCGCGACCAGCGGCCGGTTCACATGGCCGGGCTCCCCCTTCTCCGCCAGGGGGCGCAGACGCTCGGCGGCGAGCGTCCGCAGCTCCGCGCAACGGGCGGTTTGTTCAGGATTGAGCGAGAATGCCGTCATCCCGGACCCCTCCTTTATCGCGCACCGTTGACTGTCGTCACCATCACGATACGCTCATGGAGCGAGCCCACCACAGCGCCCGTCCGGCAGGCAAGGGGGCAGAGCCGCCATGGAACCGACCGGCAATCCAGCCAACCCGGGGCCGACACCGTCCGGCCACGTCGACACGTTCGCCCGGGACCACCTCCCGCCGCGCGAGCAGTGGCCCGCACTGGTCCACGACCGCCCCGAACTGCACTACCCTGACCGCCTCAACTGCGGCGCGGAGCTCGTGGACCGGTCGGCCGAGCGGTTCGGCGCGGAACGTCCCGCGTTCCACGCCGCGTCCGGCGAGACCTGGACGTACGGCGCGCTGCGGCAGCACGTCGACCGGATCGCGCACACGCTGACCGCCGACCTCGACGTACGGCCGGGGCAGCGCGTCCTGCTGCGCGGGCCCACCACGCCCTGGCTCGCCGCCTGTTGGCTCGCGGTGATGAAAGCGGGCGCGGTCGCCGTGACCGTCCTCGCCCAGCAGCGCGCGCAGGAGCTCGCCACCCTGTGCGAGATCGCCGAGGTGCGGCACGCGCTCTGCGACGTACGGTCGGTCGACGACCTGATCAAGGCCGGTGTGCCGGGCCTCGACATCACCACGTACGGCGGCGGGGGCCCCGACGACCTCCTCGCACGCGCCGCCCGGCAGCCCGACCGCTACGAAGCGGTGGACACGGCGGCCGACGACGTCGCGCTGATCGCCTTCACCTCCGGTACGACGGGCCGGCCCAAGGGCTGCATGCACTTCCACCGCGACGTGCTCGCCATCGCCGACACGTTCGCGCGGCACATCCTCAAGCCGGTGCCCGACGACGTGTTCGCGGGCAGCCCCCCGCTCGGTTTCACGTTCGGCCTCGGCGGCCTCGTCGTCTTCCCGCTGCGCTTCGGCGCCTCGTCCGTACTGCTGGAACAGGCGGGCCCCAAACAGCTCCTGCCCGCCATCGCACGGCACGGCATATCCGTGCTGTTCACCGCCCCCACCGCGTACCGCACGATGCTGGACGAGCTCGACGCGCACGACGTCTCCTCGCTGCGGCGCTGCGTGTCCGCGGGCGAGAACCTGCCCGCCGCCACCTGGCAGAGCTGGCAGCAGCGCACCGGCCACCGCGTCATCAACGGCATCGGCGCGACCGAACTGCTGCACATCTTCATCTCCGCCGCCGACGACGCGATACGGCCCGGCACGACCGGACTCCCCGTCCCCGGGTGGCACGCGCGCGTGGTCGACGACTCCGGGGCGCCGGTGCCGGACGGCGAGCCCGGACTGCTCGCTGTGCGCGGCCCGGTCGGCTGCCGCTACCTCTCCGACGAGCGGCAGCTCCAGTACGTACGGCACGGCTGGAACATCACCGGCGACACGTACGTCAGGGACGCCGACGGCTACTTCCGCTACGTCGCCCGCGCGGACGACATGATCATCTCCGCCGGGTACAACATCGCGGGCCCCGAGGTCGAGGACGCCCTCCTTCGCCACCCCGACGTGGCGGAGACGGCGGTGGTGGGCCGCCCCGACGAACTGCGCGGGCAGGTCGCCGTGGCCTACGTGGTGCTGCGCGCGGGCGCGGAGCCCGACGCGGACCGGCTGCGGGAGTTCGTGAAGGGGGAACTCGTGCCCTACAAGTGCCCCCGGGAGATCGTCTTCCTGGACGCGCTGCCCCGCACCGCGACCGGCAAGCTCCAGCGCTTCCGGCTGCGCGGCCGGATGCCGGGCGGTCCCGGGCCCGTAGAGTGATCACGTGTCCGAGCAGCACACTCCACGGTCCCTGATCGTCACGTTCTACGGCGCCTACGGCCGGGCCGCGCCCGGCCCCGTGCCGGTCGCCGAGCTGGTGCGCCTCCTCGCCCCGGTCGGCGTCGACGCGCCGTCGGTGCGGTCGTCGGTGTCCCGGCTGAAACGGCGCGGCCTGCTCGTGCCCGGGCGCACGGAGGGGGGCGCGGCCGGGTACGCGCTCTCGCCCGACGCCCGCCAGCTCCTCGATGACGGCGACCGCCGCATCTACGGCGCGGGGGCCGACCACGGGGAGGGCTGGGTCCTCGCGGTCTTCTCCGTCCCCGAGGCGGAACGCGCCAAGCGCCACGTGCTGCGCTCCCGCCTCGCGGGCCTGGGCTTCGGAACGGCGGCGCCGGGCGTCTGGATCGCCCCGGCGCACCTCTACTCCGAGACCAGACACACCCTGAACCGCCTCCAACTCGCCCCGTACGTCGACCTGTTCCGGGGCGAGCACCTGGGCTTCGCGCCGACACCGGAGGCCGTGGCCCGCTGGTGGGACCTCGCCTCGCTGGCGAAACAGCACGAGGCGTTCCTCGACCGCCACGAGCCGGTGCTCCGCGCCTGGGAGTCCCGTGGAGCCCCCGGCCGCTCCCCCGAGGACGCCTACCGCGACTATCTCCTCGCCCTGGACTCCTGGCGCCAACTCCCCTACGCGGACCCGGGCCTCCCCGCCGGCCTGCTGCCCGCGGACTGGCCCGGCGCGCGCTCGGCGGCGGTCTTCGCGGCCCTGGACGAGCGGCTGAGGGAGGCGGGCGCACGGTTCGTGCACCCCACCTAGACTGCGCCGATGAACGAAGAACTGCTGCGCTGGACCGCGTACCGCACCGTGCCGTGGAAGAACGGCGGCGGCACGACCCGGGAGGTCGCGGAGGGCGCGGACTGGCGGGTGAGCGTGGCGGACGTGGCCGGGGACGGCCCCTTCTCGCTCTTCCCCGACACCAACCGCGTGATCACCCCGGTCGAGGCGGACGGCACGGGTGCCGCGGCCATGCTCCTGACCGTGGAAGGCACGGAGCACCAGGTCCAACTCCTGACCCCCTTCACCTTCCCCGGCGACGCGACGACGCACTGCCACCTGCCGGCGGGCGCGGTGCGCAACCTGAACGTGATGACGCGCCGGGGCCGGGCGACGGCCCGGGTACGGATCGTCGACGTGACGGCCGCGCAGGACACGGAGACGGTGTGCGAGCCGGACGAGACCGTCCTGGTCATGCCCGTCACGGAGGGCCTCGCCACCGTCGCCCCGGACGGCCGGAAGACCACGCTCGGCCGCCTGGACTGCGTCCACCGGGCCACCCCGGGCCCGGTGAGACTACGGGGCGAGGGCACAGCAGCCGAGATCACCATCACGACGCCCCGCTGAACCTTTTCAGGGGCGCGGGGAACTGCGCAAGAAACGCACAGGCCCGCACTCAGCGTCACGCGGGAAGTTGCAGCCGCTGTTTGGGCGCGTCCGTGCGGCCCGTCTGCGGGCGGCGGCTGCCCGCCCGGTACGGGAGGGGCCACGGTGCCGCCTCACCGGCATACCCCTGCTCGGCCGCCGCGTGCAGCGTCCAGTGGGGGTCGTACAGGTGAGGGCGGGCCAGGGCGCACAGATCCGCGCGCCCCGCCAGCAGCAGGGAGTTCACGTCGTCCCACGACGAGACCGCGCCCACTGTGATCACCGGAATGCCGGTCACACTGCGGATGCGGTCCGCGTACGGAGTCTGGTACGAGCGGCCGAACTCGGGCCGCTCGTCCGCGACGACCTGCCCCGTGGAGACGTCGATCGCATCGGCCCCGTGCGCCGCGAACGCCCGCGCGATCTCGACGGCGTCCTCGGCGGTGGTGCCGCCCGCCGCCCAGTCCGTCGCGGAGATGCGGACCGTCATGGGTTTGCCCGCGGGCCACACCGCTCGCACCGCGTCGAAGACCTCCAGCGGATAGCGCAGCCGGCCCGCCAGGTCACCCCCGTACGCGTCCGTGCGGCGATTCGTGAGCGGCGAGAGGAAACCCGACAGCAAGTACCCGTGCGCGGCGTGGAGTTCGAGGAGGTCGAAACCCGCGCGGTCGGCGCGGCGGGCCGCCGCCACGAACTGTTCGCGGATCGCCGTCAGGCCCGCCCGGGAGAGTTCACGAGGAACCTGGCCGCCCCGCTTGTACGGAAGCGGGGACGCCGCGTCGAGCGGCCAGTTGCCGTCGGGCAGCGGCTCGTCGATGCCGTCCCACATCCGCTTCGTGGAGCCCTTGCGCCCGGAGTGGCCGAGTTGCAGGCCGATCGCCGCGCCGGGCGCCTGCGCGTGCACGAAGTCCGTGACGCGGCGCCACGCGTCGGCCTGCCCGTCGGTGTACAGCCCCGCGCAGCCCGGCGTGATGCGGCCGCGCTCGCTGACGCACACCATCTCGGTCATGACCAGACCCGCGCCGCCGAGTGCCCGCGCGCCCAGGTGGACCAGGTGGAAGTCGCCGGGGACGCCGTCCACGGCGGAGTACATGTCCATCGGGGAGACGACGACACGGTTGCGCAGGGTCAGGTCGCGGAGCCGGAAGGGCGTGAACATCGGCGGGGTGCCGTCGGGGCAGCCGAAGTCGCGCTCGACGGCGCGGGTGAAGTCCGCGTCACGCAGGCGCAGGTTGTCGTGGGTGACGCGGCGGCTGCGGGTGAGGAGGTTGAACGCGAACTGACGCGGGGGCTGATCCAGGTAGTCCGGCAGCCGCTCGAACCACTCCAGGCTGGCGCGGGCCGCTCGCTGTGTGGAGGCCACGACGGGCCGGCGCTCCTCCTCGTACGCCCGGAGCGCGGCCGGGATGTCGGGCTGCTCCTCCAGGCAGGCGGCGAGCGCGAGGGCGTCCTCGACGGCGAGCTTCGTGCCGGAGCCGATGGAGAAGTGCGCGGTGTGCGCGGCGTCGCCGAGCAGGACCGTGTTCCCGTGCGACCAGCGGGAGTTGGTGACCGTACGGAAGTTGATCCAGGAGGACTTGTTGCCGCGCAGGGGGCGGCCGCCGAGCGCGTCCGCGAAGATCTTGGCGCAGCGTTCCGTGGACTCGTGCTCGTCGAGTTCCGCGAAGCCCGCGGCCTCCCAGACCTCCTCGCGCATCTCGACGATGACGGTGGAGGCACCCGTTCCCGAAGCGGAGTACGGGTATCCGTGCAGCTGCATCACGCCGTGTTCCGTCTCGGCGATCTCGAAGCGGAACGCGTCGAAGGCGAAGTCCGCGGCGAGCCAGATGTAGCGGCAGCGGTGGGTGGTCAGGGTCGGCCCGAACACGTCGGCGTGTGTCTCGCGGGTGAGGCTGTGGACGCCGTCGGCGGCGACGACCAGGTCGTACTCGGAGGCGAGGGCGGCGGCGGGCGGCGCCTCCGTACGGAAGCGCAGCTCGATGCCGAGGCCCCGGCAGCGGTCGTGCAGGATCTCCAGGAGCCTGCGCCTGCCGAGCGCGGCGAACCCGTGGCCGCCGGAGGTGCGCCGCCGGTCGCGGTGCACGATGTCGATGTCGTCCCAGCGCACGAACTCCGCCTGGAGGGCCGCGTAGACGGCGGGGTCGGCGTGTTCGATGCCGCCGAGGGTCTCGTCGGACAGGACGACGCCGAAGCCGAAGGTGTCGTCGGGCGCGTTGCGCTCCCAGACGGTGACCTCACGGGCGGGGTCGAGGCGCTTGAGCAGCGCGGCGGCGTAGAGCCCGCCGGGGCCGCCGCCGATGACGGCGATGCGGTGGGCCCGCCCGGCGGCGGAGGGTGCGACGGAGGCTCCCACGGTCACCGTCCCTGCCACTTCGGCGGGCGCTTCTCCGTGAACGCCGCGTGGAACTCGGCGTAGTCCTCACCGTTCATCAGGAGCGCCTGCGTCGACGCGTCCAGTTCGATGGAGGCGGCAAGCGGCATGTCGAGCTCCGAGGTGAGGAGCGCCTTCGTCTGCGCGTACGCGAGGGCGGGTCCGTCGGCGAGGCGGCGGGCCAGGGTCTGCGCGGCCTCCGCGGCCCCGCCCTCCTCCGTCAGCTCGCTGATGAGGCCGATCCGTTCGGCCTCAGGAGCGCGCACCGGCTCGCCCAGCATGAGCAGCCGCGTGGCGTGGCCGAGTCCGACGACGCGCGGCAGGAGGTAGGCGGCGCCCATGTCGCCGCCGGAGAGGCCGACCCGGGTGAAGAGGAAGGAGAAGCGCGCGGAGGGGTCGGCGACGCGGAAGTCCGAGGCGAGGGCGAGCACCGCGCCGGCGCCCGCCGCCACCCCGTGCACGGCGGCGATCACCGGGAAGGGGCACTCCCTGATGGCGCGGACGACCTGGCCCGTCATGCGGTTGAAGTCGAGGAGCTGGGCCGTGTCCATGGCGAGCGTGGCGCCGATGATCTCGTCGACGTCGCCGCCCGAGCAGAAGCCGCGGCCCTCGCCGCCGAGCACGAGGGCGCGCACGGACTTGTCGCGGGAGAGCTCGGCGAGGAGGTCGCGCAGGTCGGCGTAGGCACCGAAGGTGAGCGCGTTGAGCTTGTCGGGGCGGGCGAGGGTGACCGTGGCGACCCCCTCGTCGACGGCGAGGCGCAGGTGCCGCCAGTCGGGAGTGCGGGTCGCGGAGCCGGTGAAAGGACTCATCAGGTGCGGCCTCCTCGGCCTGGGGCTGGAGTGCACGGGCAGGGGCTACCCCTCGAAGTTATCACCGTTCCGTGACTGTCGTCATGAGCACGCGATAAGCCGGCCCCACCGCAGCCCCGGACGGGAACGGAAGTACCGAAATGCGCGTCTTGTCACCCGATACTCCACAGGGTCGGACGTCCCGTGAATGCCCGACGGTCGCCCCTGTCGACATAGCGCTTAAGATTCGTACGGTTGAAAGCAGGACCACCACCTGCTGCCCTGAACGGACCCGCCTTGCACGAGCCCTCCTCCCCCGCCTCCTGGCGCATCGCCCTGCCGCACACCACGGCAGCCGTGCCGGTCGCGCGTGCCCTGGTCCGCACGGCGCTCACCGACATCGAGTCGTCCCCGGACACCGACACCGCCGAGCTCCTCACCGCGGAGCTGGTCGCCAACGCCGTGGAGCACACCGGCGGGCAGGACCCCATAGAGCTGGTGATCGAGTTGCTGCCGACGGGCTGTCAGGTCGAGGTGCACGACTCCAACCCGCTGCCGCCCGGCGACCTCACCGACCCGGGCCCGCACATCGAGCCGGACCCCTGGCAGGAGCACGGGCGCGGGCTGCTCCTGATCCGCACCCTCAGCTCGTCCTGCGGCCACCGCCCCACCGCGTCGGGCAAGGCGGTCTGGTTCACGCTCCCCACGAGGCCCCCGCACTCGTGCTGACGGACGGCACCTCGCCCCGGCCGAGGCGCGAGTGCCTCCGCCCGTACAGTGCGTAGACCACCGCGCCCACCGCCACGAACACGGCGAACTGCACCCACGTCGTCCAGCCCGTGCCCCAGATCAGATAGAGGCAGAAGCCGACACCGAGGAGCGGACTCACCGGGTGGAACGGCACCCGGAAGGTGCGCCGCAGGTCCGGGGCGGAGCGGCGCAGCGCGATCACCGCGACGTTCACCACGACCATGATCGCGAGCGTGCCGATGGTGGTCAGGTTGACGACGACGTCGAGCGAGGAGAACGCGGCGGGCACGGCGACGACCGCCGCGACGATCCACGTGTTGGCGACGGGGGTCCCGGTCCGCGGCGAGACGCGTTCGAAGACGCGCGGCATGAGGCCGTCGCGGGACATCGACATCAGGACGCGGGTCTGGCCGTACATCACGGCGAGCACCACGGAGGCGATGGCGACGACCGCGCCGAAGGCGATGACGCCGCCGCCGAGGGCCGAGTCGGTGACCCGGTTGACGATGAGCGAGAGCGCGGCGGGCTTGTCGGCGACGGCGTCCGACCCGAGCGCGCCGATCGCCGCGAGCGCCACGGCGACGTAGAGCAGGGTGACGACGCCGATGCAGATCAGGATGGCGAGCGGAATGTTGCGCCGCGGGTTCTTCACCTCCTCGCCGGCCGTCGTGACCGCGTCGAAGCCGATGAAGGAGAAGAAGGCGAGCGAGGCGCCCGCGGTGATGCCGGAGGCGCCCGCGCCCGCGAAGGGCGTCAGATTGCCGTCCTCGAACGCGGTGAACGCGATCACCAGGAAGAGCAGCAGGATGCCGATCTTCAGCACCGCCATCGCGGCCGTGGCGCCCGCGCTCTCGCGGATGCCGCGCACCAGGAGCACGGCGGCGAGCAGGATGACGACGACGGCGGGCAGGTTCACCACGCCGCCCTCGCCGGGCCCGGCGGACAGCGCGGTGGGCAGCTCCCAGCCGGTGAGGCTGTGCAGCAGCTCGTTCAGGTACTGGCTCCAGCCGACCGCGACGGCGGAGACCGACACGCCGTACTCGAGCAGCAGGCACCAGCCCACGAGGAACGCGGTGCGCTCGCCCAGGGAGGCGTACGCGAAGGAGTACGAGCTGCCCGACACGGGGATCGCGCCACCCAGCTCGGCGAACGAGAACGCGGTGAAGATGCAGGTCACGGCCGCGAGGACGTAGGAGATCGCGACGGCGGGGCCCGCCTCGGCGACGGAGTCGGAGAGGCCGACGAAGATGCCGGTGCCGACGATCGCGCCGACCCCGAAGCACACGAGCTGGAAGAGCCCCATGGTGCGCCGCAGGCCGTGGCCCTCGAGGTCCGCGCCGGATTCGGCGACAAGCTGATCGGGGGACTTGATGCGAAGCCCGTTGGTGCGTGTGGGGCTCATGGGGTGGTTCTCGATTCTGGTGGTGCGTGGTGCGCCGTGCGGTGGTGCGGTGGTGCGTAATCCGAGTCGTACGTGACGTGAGGGCTCAGGCGAGCGTCGCCACCAGCACCGCCTTGATCGTGTGCATACGGTTCTCCGCCTCGTCGAAGACCACGGAGTGCTCCGACTCGAAGACCTCGTCCGTGACCTCGAGGGACTCGAGACCGTACGTCTCGTGGACCTCGCGTCCGACCTTCGTGCCGAGGTCGTGGAAGGCGGGCAGGCAGTGCAGGAACTTTACGTCCGGGTTGCCCGTGGCGCGCAGGACGTCCATCGTCACCGCGTAGGGCACGAGGGCCGCTATGCGCTCCGCCCACACCTCCTGCGGCTCCCCCATCGACACCCAGACGTCGGTGCCGACGAAGTCCGCGCCCCGGACGCCCTCCACGACGTCCTCGGTGAGCGTCAGGCGCGCCCCGCTGGCCGCGGCGAGCTCCTGGGCCCGCGCGCGGATCTCCGGGGCCGGCCAGTACGCCTCGGGGGCGACGATGCGCACGTCCATGCCGAGCAGGGCGCCGGTGATCAGGTACGAGTTGCCCATGTTGAAGCGGGCGTCGCCGAGGTAGGCGAAGGCGATGCCGGTGAGGGGCTTGGCGCTGTGCTCGGTCATCGTGAGCACGTCGGCCAGCATCTGGGTGGGGTGCCAGTCGTCGGTCAGGCCGTTGTAGACGGGCACGCCCGCGTGGGCGGCGAGCGTCTCGACCGTGTCCTGCGCTTCCCCGCGGAACTCGATGGCGTCGAACATCCGGCCGAGCACCCGGGCGGTGTCCTTGGAGGACTCCTTCTTGCCGATGTGCGAGCCTGCCGGATCGATGTACACCGTCGAGGCGCCCTGGTCGGCGGCGGCCACCTCGAAGGCGCAGCGCGTCCGCGTCGAGTTCTTCTCGAAGATCAGCGCGATGTTCCTGCCCCGCAGCCGCTGCGTCTCGGCCCCGGCCTTCTTGGCCGCCTTCAGCTCCGCGGCCAGCTCGATCAGGCCGCGGAACTCGTCGGCGGTGAAGTCCAGCTCCTTGAGGAAGTGGCGGCCGGTGAGGTCTGTGGCCATGAGGCGCTCCAGGAATGCGGATGGGCGTACGAAAGACGGTGACCTTTGAAACTATATACGACGCTCCACATTTATATACAGGGCCCCGGGCGGGCCCTGCTGGACACAGGGCCCGGGCTGGACACGGGGCCCGGCTACAGCCCCGGTACCGGATCCCGCTGCACCGGACAGCTCATGCACCGCGGCCCGCCCCTGCCGCGCCCCAGCTCGCTCCCCAGGATCTCGATCACCTCGATGCCCTGCTTGCGCAGGTGCGTGTTGGTCGTCGAGTTCCTCTCGTACGCGACGACGACGCCCGGCTCCACCGCCAGGACGTTGCAGCCGTCGTCCCACTGCTCGCGCTCCGCCGCGTGCACGTCCTGCGTGGCCGTGAGGACCCGGATGCCGTCGAGCCCGAGCGCGGCGGCGATGGCGCGGTGCATGTGCTCCGGCGGATGGTCGGTGACCTTCAGCTCCCGTTCCCCCACACCCGGCTCGATCGTGTACGAGCGGAGCATGCCGAGCCCCGCGTACTGCGTGAACGTGTCGCCGTCGACCATCGTCATCACCGTGTCGAGGTGCATGAACGCACGCCGCTTCGGCATGTCGAGGGCCACGATGGTCTGCGCCGAGCCCGCCGCGAACAGCTTGTGCGCGAGCATCTCGACGGCCTGCGGAGTGGTGCGCTCGCTCATGCCGATGAGCACCGCCCCCTTGCCGATGACCAGGACGTCGCCGCCCTCGATGGTCGAGGGGTAGTCCGCCTGGCCGCGCGACCAGACGTTGAAGTCCTCGCCGCGGAACAGCGGGTGGTGCCGGTAGATCGCCTCGAAGTGCACGGTCTCGCGCTGCCGCGCGGGCAGGCGCATCGCGTTGATGGAGACGCCGTCGTAGATCCAGGCGGAGGTGTCGCGGGTGAAGAGGTGGTTGGGCAGCGGGCCGAGGAGGAAGTCGTCCAGGTCCATGCAGTGGAAGCGCACGGACGTCGGCTCGGCGTGGCGCTCCAGGAACTCCCGCTTCGTCATCCCGCCGACCAGCGCCTCGGCGAGCTCGGTCGAGGGCAGGGTCTCGAACGCCGCCCGCAAGTGGTCGGTGGCGAGCGGACCGTACTCCTTCTCGTCGAAGACGCGGTCCAGGACGAGGAGGCGGGCCGCGGGCACGTCCAGGGTCTCGGTCAGCAGGTCGCCGAAGAGATGGACCGCCACCCCCCGGTCGCGCAGCACGTCCGCGAACCCGTCGTGCTCCTGACGGGCCCTGCGCACCCACAGGACGTCATCGAAGAGCAGGGCGTCCTTGTTGCTCGGAGTCAGCCGCTTGAGCTCCAGATCGGGGCGGTGCAGTATGACGCGGCGCAGCCGCCCGGCCTCGGAGTCGACATGGAATCCCATGGGGTCCATCTTTCCCCGGCCGGACGGCCGACGCGCATCCTTGGCCGAAGCCGAGCGTGCGGTCAGGCGGGTGGGCGATCGGTCAGAGCCGGGGGTCCACCGGTTCCGACTCCAGGGCGAGGACCGCGAACACCGCCTCGTGCACCCGCCACAGCGGCTCGCCGTCCGCCAGCCGGTCCAGCGCCTCCAGGCCGAGCGCGTACTCGCGGACCGCCAGCGACCGCTTGTGGCCGAGGAAGCGGTCGCGCAGCTTCACCAGGTTCTCCGGACGCGTGTACTCCGGGCCGTAGACGATCCGCAGGTACTCGCGGCCGCGGCACTTGATGCCGGGCTGGACGAGCCGGCCCTGCGCGTTCCTGGCCAGCGCCTCTACCGGCTTGACGACCATGCCCTCGCCACCGCGGCTGGTCATCTCCAGCCACCAGTCGACGCCCGCCCGCACCGACTCCGGGTCGCCCGTGTCGACGTACAGGCGGCGGGTGGTCTGCAGCAGGTCGGAGCCCTGGCTGCTGTCGTGCTCCACCATGCGGTCGATCAGGGCCAGCTGTTCGTCGTGCGGGAGCCCGGCGAGGCTGCGGCCCTGGACGGCCAGGATCTGGAACGGCGCGAGGCGCACGCCCTCCAGGCCCTCGGTCGGCCAGCAGTAGCGGCGGTAGGCGTCGGTGAACGCGGCGGCGTCCGCGGCGCGTTCCCGCTGGCGTGCCAGGAGTTCGCCCGCGTCGACGCCGCGTGCCGTCGCCGCTTCGAGGGCGGCGATCGCGCCGGGGAAGACGGCTCCGGAGGCGGCGCCCACGGCGGCGTACTGCGTGCGGAGCAGCCCCGACGCCTTCAGCGACCACGGCATCAGCTCGGCGTCGAGCAGCAGCCAGTCCGTCGCCAGCTCCTCCCACAGACCGGCCTCGGTGACGGCGTCGCGCACGCGGCCGAGGATCTCCTCGGTGACGGCGGGGTCGTCGAAGAAGGGGCGTCCCGTGCGGGTGCAGAGGGAGCCGGTGGGGCCGTCGGCCCCGAACCGCTCGCGGGCCGTGTCCGCGTCGCGGCAGACCAGGACCACCGCGCGCGACCCCATGTGCTTCTCCTCGCACACGACGCGGGCGACGCCGTCGTCCGCGTACGCGGCGAAGGCCTCCTCCGGGTGTTCCAGGTAGCCCTCGCGGCGGGACGTGGCCGTCGGTGCCATCGTCGGCGGCAGGTACGGGAGCAGGCGCGGGTCGACGGCGAAGCGGCTCATGACCTCCAGGGCAGCGGCGGCGTTCTCCTCGCGCACGGCGACGCGGCCCACGTGCCGTGTCTCCACCACGCGTCGGCCGTGCACGTCGTTCAGGTCGAGCGGCCGTCCGTCGTGGCCGCCGGGTGCCTCGGTGCGCAGCGGCTTGGCGGGCTCGTACCAGACCCGCTCCGCCGGTACGTCGACGAGTTCGCGTTCCGGCCAGCGCAGCGCGGTCAGTTTGCCGCCGAAGACGGCGCCGGTGTCCAGGCAGATGGTGTTGTTGAGCCAGGTCGCGGTGGGTACGGGGGTGTGGCCGTAGACGACCGCGGCCTTGCCCCGGTACTCCTCCGCCCACGGGTAGCGCACCGGCAGGCCGAACTCGTCGGTCTCGCCGGTCGTGTCGCCGTACAGGGCGTGGGAGCGGACCCGGCCGGAGGTGCGGCCGTGGTACTTCTCGGGCAGACCGGCGTGGCAGACGACGAGCCGCCCGCCGTCCAGGACGTAGTGCGAGACGAGGCCGTCGATGAACTCCCGCACCCGCGTGCGGAACTCCTCGCTCTCGGCGGACAGCTGCTCGACGGTCTCGGCGAGCCCGTGGGTGTGCTGGACGCCGCGGCCCTTGAGGTGGCGGCCGAGCTTGTTCTCGTGGTTGCCGGGTACGCAGAGGGCGGTGCCCGCCTCGACCATCGACATGACGCGCCGCAGCACGCCCGGGGTGTCCGGGCCGCGGTCGACGAGGTCGCCGACGAACACGGCGGTACGGCCCTCGGGGTGCACGCCGTCCACGTATCCGAGCTTGCCGAGCAGGGTCTCCAGCTCGGCGGCGCAGCCGTGGATGTCGCCGACGATGTCGAAGGGCCCGGTGAGGTGGGTGAGGTCGTTGTACCGCTTCTCCGTGACGACGGCGGCGGCCTCGATCTCCGCCGTCCCGCGCAGGACGTGCACCTTCCGGAAGCCCTCGCGCTCCAGGTGGCGCAGGGAGCGCCGCAGTTCGCGCTGGTGGCGCTGGATGACGCGGCGCGGCAGGTCCGCCCGGTCGGCGCGGGTGGCGTTGCGCGCGGCGCAGACGTCCTCGGGCACGTCGAGCACGATGGCGATGGGCAGCACGTCGTACTGTCTGGCCAGCTCGATCAGCTGCTTGCGGCTGTCGCTCTGCACGCTGGTCGCGTCGATGACGGTGCGGCGGCCCGCGGCCAGGCGCTTGCCCGCGATGTAGTGCAGCACGTCGAAGGCGTCGCGGCTCGCGCTCTGGTCGTTCTCGTCGTCGGCGACGAGCCCGCGGCAGAAGTCGCTGGATATGACCTCGGTTTCCTTGAAGTGCGTGCGCGCGAAGGTGGACTTGCCGGAGCCGGTGGCGCCGATCAGGACGACGAGGGAGAGGTCGGTGACGGGGAGGACGCGTGCGGCGTCGGTGGTGCGGGTGTCACTGCTGTTGCCGATGTCGTGCGTCATGCGACCTGATCCTTCTCGACTGTCTCGGCCGCGTCGGCCGCTTCGGCCGTCTTGGCCGTCTTGGCCGTCTTGGCTGCCTGGGTGAATACGGCCATCTGCGTGGGCGGCCCCACCTCGGGGTCGTCGTCGCCGACGGGCACGAACCGGACGTCGTAGCCGTGCCGTTCGCCGACGCGGTGGGCCCATGCCCCGAACTCCTCCCGCGTCCACTCGAAGCGGTGGTCGCCGTGGCGGACGTGGCCGGCGGGGAGCGACTCCCAGCGGACGTTGTACTCGACGTTCGGCGTCGTCACGAGGACGGTACGGGGACGCGCGGAGCCGAACACGGCGTACTCCAGGGCGGGCAGGCGCGCCTCGTCGAGGTGCTCGATGACCTCGCTGAGCACGGCCGCGTCGTACCCCTTGAGCCGCTTGTCGGTGTACGCGAGCGAGCCCTGCACGAGCTGGACGCGTCCGGCCTGGCGCTCGCCCAGGCGGTCGAGCTTCAGCCGCCGGGAGGCGACGGTCAGCGCGCGCATGGAGACGTCGACCCCGACGACCTCGGTGAACCGGACGTCCTTGAGCAGGGCCTGCACCAACTGCCCCTGCCCGCAGCCGAGATCGAGGACGCGCCCGGCTCCGGCGTCGACGAGCTCCGCGAGGACGGCCTCCCGGCGCCGCACGGCGAGCGGCACCGGCTCCTCCTCGGTGTCGGTGCCTTCGTCGACGGCGTTGTCGATCTCGTCGACGTCCGTGTCGTCCGCGTCGGCGAGCCGCACCAGTTCGAGCCGCTCCTTGGCCTCCCGGGTCAGGGACCAGCGCCGCGCCAGGTAACGACTGGTGATGACGTCCTGCTCCGGATGGCCTGCGAGCCACCCTTCACCGGCCCGCAGCAGCTTGTCGACCTCGTCCGGCGAGACCCAGTAGTGCTTGGCGTCGTCGAGGACGGGCAGCAGCACGTACAGGTGCCGCAGCGCCTCGCTCAGCGTCAGCGTCCCGTCGGGCGCTTCCAGTACGAGGTGTACGTACCGCGAGTCCCCCCACTGGGGAAACCGCACGTCCAGCGGCACGGGCGTCACCGTCACGGCCCACCCGAGCGGCTCGAACAGCGCCCGCACCAGTTCGGCACCGCCACGGGCGGGCAGGGCCGGCACCTCGACGCGGAGCGGCAACGGCTGCGCGGCCCGCTCGGGACGCGCGGCACACACGCCGCGCATGGCACTGGAGAACACCGCGCTGAGCGCCACGGCCAGCAACGACGATGCGGCGTACGGACGATCGTTCACATACTGGGCCAGCGCCGCGTCCGGCGCCCCGCCCCGCCCCTTGCCCTTCCCGCGCCGCACGAGCGCGACGGGGTCGACCTCGAGAAGCAGCGCGGCGGTGCAGCGCTCCGGGGTCGCCTCGGGGTAGAGGACGTGCGCGGTCCCGTAGGACACGCTGCGCGTATGCCGGTTGTCGGGGTGCTTGTGCAGCAGGAAGCCGAGGTCGGTGGCGGGGTTCCGCGCGGTGCCGGTGGTGGAGATCGTCAAGAACACACCACCGAGTATCGTCGCGCGACGGCTCGGCGGCCACGGAGTTTGTGCCGGTCTTCGACGTGCGGAATGGGGCGCGGTCTCCCCGGCTCATGGCCGAACCAGGGAAACCTGGACCTGCACAGCCCCCCGGGGGATCGCCGCTGTACCGGCCCTGAACACCAAGTCCCCAGTCGCGCAGCGTTCACTCACGTGCTCGTAAACAACCCCGTTGATTCGATGGCAATCATTTGTTGATTGCTTCCGACCACCCTGTGTCCGTCGCTATTCGGGGGAAGACAGGGAATTTCAGTGTCGGATACACGTATCTCGGTGGCCGTGCACGCCACCGACCCCCTCAGCAGGGCCGGGGTCATCAGCCACCTACGGCACCAGCCCACCGTGGAGCTGGTGGACCGGGCCGGTGACGGCTCCACCCCCGCACCGCCCGGTACGTCGACGGCCCCGACGCAGGAACGCGTCGCGGTCATGCTCGTCGACCGGCTCGACGACCCGGCGGGCAGCGAGCTGCGCCGCCTCGCCCGGTCCACGGAACAGCGCGTCGTCCTCATCGCCACCGAGCTGCGCGAGCCCGAACTGCTCGCGGTCGTCGAGTACGGCGTGCGGGCCATCCTCTGGCGCCACCAGGCCACGCCGCAGAAACTGCTGCGGGCCGTGCACAGCGCGGCGCGCGGCGAGGGCGAGCTGCCGCCCGACCTCATCAACCGGCTCATGACGCAGCTGGGCCGCCTCCGGCTCTCCGCGCTCGACGGCACACCGTCCGCCGCGGGCGCCCTCGTGCCGACGCTGGGCATGGCGCCCCGCGAGGTGGACGTGGTACGGCTGATCGCGGAGGGGCTCGACACCAAGCAGATATCGGAGAAACTCGCCTACTCCGAACGCACCGTCAAGAACGTTCTGCACGCGCTGATGACGCGCCTGCAGCTGCAGAACCGCGCGCATGCCGTCGCGTACGCGCTGCGGGAGGGGTACATCTAATGCGGCGACAGCCGATGCGGCGACCGAACCGGTTCCTCACCTCCATACGGGGAGCACGGGCGTGATCCACGAAGTCGACGAGGCGCTGCGCGCGCTGCTGCGGGAGGCGCTTCCGGAGGGGACCGGCGAGGTCGTCTTCGAGGCACCGACCCGCGACTGGGCGGCGCGGCGCAACGCGCCCACGCTCAACTCGTACCTGTACGACATCCGCGAGGACGTCGCCCGCCGCGAGCGCGGCGCCTACGCGGAACGGGGGCCGGACGGCATCGTGCTGCGCAGGCGGCAGCCGCCCCGCTGGTTCCGGCTCTCCTACCTGCTCACCGCCTGGACCAACCGCCCCGAGGACGAGCACCGGCTGCTGTCCGCGGCCCTCGGCACGCTCCTCGCCCACGAGCTGCTGCCGCCCGACCGGCTGCCGGACGCGCTCGCCTGGCTGGGAGCCACGCTGCCGCTGTCCGTCGCCGTGCCGCCGCCCGAGGCGCGGTCCATCGCCGACATCTGGTCGGCGCTCGGCGGTGAGCTCAAGCCGTCCCTCGACGTCGTGATCACCGTGCCGTTCCCGGTCTCGCCCACGTACGACGTGGCACCGCCGGTCACCCAGGGCGCGGTCGTGGGCGTCCGCGGCCTCGACGGGGAACCGGCGGACTCCCGGCCCCGGATGATGCGGAAGCGGCGCGACGACAACGGGGCGGGGGCGGACCGTTGAGCGCGGAGAACCTCATGGTCGAGCGGCTCGAAGCGCTGCGCGGGCGCGTCGCCGAGCTGGTCGAGCTGCGCGCCGCCGACGACCCGACGGCCGCGGATCCGCTCCGCGGCATGTACGTGACGCCCGAGACGGCCTTCCGGCTGGCCACCACTCCCCTGCCCGCCGCGACGACCACGACGGCTGCCGCGGCCGGCGCCGGTGTGACGGGTGGTGACGGTGTGGATGACGGGACTTTCGACGAGGGTCCCGACGCGCTCGACTCGCTGGCCAGGGAGTTCGGGCTCAGCGTCCTCGACCAGCACATCCTGCTCGCCGCCCTCGCCCCCGACGTCGACCGCCGCTTCGAGCCGCTGTACGGCTACCTCAACGACGACGTGGGGCGCCGCCGCGCCACCGTCACACTGGCGCTCGACCTCTCGGGCACAGGACCGCACGATCCACTCGCCCGACGCCGCTTCCACCCCCGGTCACCCCTGCGTGCCGGGGGCCTCCTCGTCGTGGAGGAGGAGGAGGACCGGCCGCTGCCGGGGCGGGCCCTGCGCGTACCGGAGCGGGTGGTGGCGCAGCTGCTCGGGGACGACGCCCTCGACCCCGAACTCGTCGACTGCGACGTCGAGTTGTCGGAGGCCGGGGACGCCGAGGACGTCGGGGACGCGGGCTCCGCGCATCCGCTCGCTATCCGTGTCGCCGCCCTCGCCGCCGAGCGGCCGCTCCGCGTACATCTGCGCGAGCGCAGGGAGGGCACCGCCGCCGGGCCGGTGGCGGACGCGCTGCGGGCGGCCGGGCTGCCGGTGCTCCGGTACCGGCCGTCGGGCGCTTCGGGTCAGACGGCCGACGCCGCGGCGGTCGCGCTGGTCCGCGAGGCGCGGCTGCGGCGCGCCGCGCTCGTCGTGGGGCCGCTGCCCGACGGACCCGGGCCCCTGATGCGGTCCCTGACCACCGGCGACGTGCCGGTCGTGTTCTTCGGCAGCGAGCCGTACGACCCGGGATGGGCACCCGACGCCGGGCTGCTCGTGCTCGACGCGCCGCAGGACTCCGTCGACACGGCCCGTACGTGGCACACCGAACTCGCCCGGCACTCCCCCGCGTACGAGCCGGACTTCGACCTCGGCGAGGCCGTCGCGCCGTACCGGCTCAGCGGGACGCAGATCCGGCGCGCGGCCCGGGACGCCGCCGAACTGGCCGCGTTCGACGGGACCGCACCGACCGTGGCGCACCTGCAGCGCAGCGCCCGGCTCCAGTCGGCGCCGCTGCTCGACAAGCATGCCCGGCGCATCAGGCCCGAGGTCGGCTTCGCGGACCTCGTGCTCCCGGACGAGCCCCTCGCCCTGCTCAACGAGCTGACGCTGCGCGCCCGGCACCGCGACAAGGTGCTCGGCGAGTGGCGGCTGCGCACGGGCGGCGGGCGCGGGCGCGGTGTCATCGCGCTGTTCGCCGGGGACTCCGGCACGGGCAAGACGCTGTCGGCGGAGGTCGTGGCCGGGGAACTCGGCCTTGACCTCTACGTGGTGGACCTGTCGGCGGTCGTCGACAAGTACATCGGCGAGACGGAGAAGAACCTGGAGCGGATCTTCGTGGAGGCCGACCGCACGGACGCGGTGCTGCTCTTCGACGAGGCCGACGCGGTCTTCGGCAAGCGCTCGGAGGTCAAGAGCTCGCACGACCGGTACGCCAACCTGGAGAGCGCGTACCTGCTGCAGCGCCTCGAGGCGTTCGACGGGATCGCGGTGCTGACCACGAACCTGCGGGCCAACATCGACGACGCGTTCACCCGCCGCCTCGACCTGGTGGTCGACTTCCCGTTCCCGGACGTCGAGCAGCGGCTCGCCCTGTGGCGTACGTGTCTGACGGGGACGCCCTGCACCTCGGACCTGGACGAGGAACTCGCGGCCTGCGCCAAGGAGTTCGAGCTGTCGGGCGGCGCCATCCGGTCGGCCGCCGTGACCGCCGCGTATCAGGCGGCGGGCCACGGCGGCCCGGTGTCCGGCGCGGACGTCCGGGCCGGCGCCCGCCGCGAGTACCGCAAGATGGGGCGCCTGGAACCGGGTACGTCCCTGCCCTGGCAACGCTGACCGATGACGGTCTCCGACCGGCCCGGCTACTCGGGCCAGTCGGAGATCGTCCAGCCCATGCTCTTGCGGTCGTCGCACTTCCAGGTGACCGCGCTCGTGTCGTTCTGCATGTCGACCACGCATTCGCCATTGCCGACCGCGACGATGTGGGTCAGGCCGTTGGGCTGGCTCTCCAGCTTCCACTTCTGGTTGTCGGGGAGCCGGCCGCTCTTGATGTTCTCCGGGGGCGCGTGGAAGATCTGCACGATGTTCGTGCCGACCTTCAGGTCCATGATGGCGCCGGGGGCGTTCGCCGCCTCGATGGCGTACGTGTCGGACTCCGGGTAGTGGTGCAGGATCCAGTTCTGGTTCTTGCCGAACTCGTCCGTCAGCTCCGGGTTCTGGCCGACGTACGTGCCGTCCGCTTTCGCGCCCCGCTTGGTTTCCAGGTACCAGCCGCTGCCCTCCGCGCTGCGGATCGTGCGCAGCTTGGGGCCCTTCGGCTTGTCGTCCTTCGGGCCGCCGCCGCCACCGCCGCCGCCACCGCCGGACTCCGGCGGCTTGGGCTCGTTCGCGGGCTCCTTGGGCTCCTCCTTCTCCTTGGAGGGGCTCGGTGACGGGCTCGGCGCCTGCTTCATGCCGTCGCTCTGCGGCAGCTCGCGCTGCTCGCCCGCCTTCTCCCTGGCCTGCGTCGACATGGACGGCTTGTGCTGGAACCACATCACGGCGAACGCGAGGCCCAGCGCGAACAGCACCGAGAACACGGCCATCGCCCAGCGCGGGATCACCGACGGCTGGACGTACGTGCCGCGCAGCTCGACCGGCTCCGGCACCCCGGCCCGCAGCACGGACACCGTGAACGGGTGCTTGGTGGTGCCGCCGACCCAGCTCACCGCGCCGGGCTTGATGCTGAGGTCGGCGAAGGCGGCGCGTCCCGGCGCGACCTGCACCGAGCCGGGCTCCGACTCGACCTCGAGCTCGTCGCCGTTCTCCCGGCCCGAGAAGGACGCGGTGAGCTGCTGGTTGCCGAGGTTGTCGACGGCCACGGACGCCTTGGCGCGCAGTCGGCCGCGTACGACCAACGGGAGCAGCTCCGTGCGGAGTTCGGCGAACGGGCCGACCGTGACCTGGCCCTCCGCGACGTCCACGGTGTGCGGGGTCTCGCGGGGCTGCACGCGGACGCCGAACGGGGTCGGGCCCGCCTGCGCGTCCGAGGTGCGGGGTGGGGCGAACTCCACCTGGGCGGTGCCCTCGGCCCCCGGGTACAGCCGCAGGACGTCGGGCTGCACGCGGGCCCAGCCCGCCGTCGCGCCGACCACCTGGAGGCGGTACTCCTCGACCGTGTCACCGGTGTTGCGCACCCGCAGCCGCACGCTCGCGGTCGAGCCGGGCTCGACGGTCGTCGCCGTCGGTTCGAGAGAGGTCCACATGCCGCTCACCGCCCCGTCACGCCGGGGTGGTGGACGCTGCCGCCGACGAGGGCCCGCAGGGTCGCGCTGTCGGCTGTGCCGGTCGCCGGGAGGCCGACGGAGGCCTGGTATTCCTTGATGTGAGCCGCCGTGTTGTTGTTGTACCTGGCCGTGGTGGGTGCGCTACGGCCGTTCTTGAAGTAGGCGACGCCGTGCTCGGCGTACGCGCGGTCGCGGTCGAGGTCCTTGTCGCTGATGCCGGCCTGCGAGGCCCACCAGAACGCGGCCTGGAGCTGTACGACCTCCCAGCTGTCGGCGCCGGAGCGCACGGCGTCGGGCCGGATGCCCTGCGCCCACAGCGAGGTGAGGGTGGCACGGCCCAGCGTGCCCATGTCGTCCGTCTCGAAGATCTGAGCGGTGTTGTTCCCGGAGTTCTGGCCGGTGCGGACCACGGCCTTCTGGTAACAGATGAGTTTTGCCTCTGTGTTGGAGTCGATGACGCCTGGCGTCCAGTGGCCGGTCAGCGTGCAGGGATTCTTCGAACCGAGGGCGGCGAGGCGCTGCTGGGCGTACTCGACGACGACGTCCGGCGCGTAGCCGCGGCGCCAGGGCGGGCCGGTGCGCGCCTTGCCGCCACCGCCGTCCGACGCCGTCTTCTCGCCACTGCCACCGCCGGTGCCGCCGCCTCCGGCCCGGTCGGTGCCGCCGCCCGACGAGCCGCCGTCGCCGGAGCCGCCCCCGCTCGCTCCGCCTCCGCCGGTGCCGCCCGGACCCGAGTCCGTGCCGCCCCGGCCGCCGCCGTCCGCCTTCCCCTTCGGAGGCGGCGGAGCGTCGTCGAGCTCGTTCTTCTCGCCGCCCTGCGGGACGGCGGCGGGTGCGGCGGCCGCCTGGTTCTCGCGCGCCGAACCGTCAAAGTCCGGCGCGTAGGTCAGCCACGCCACGACGGACGCGACGGCGAGCGCCGCGAGCACACCGCCGACGGCGAGCAGTCTGCGGGGCAGGACCGGCCGCTGGTCGAAGCTGCCCGGCAGCTCGTGGCCCCGCTCGTCGCCGGAGCGGCGCACGGAGACGGTGAGCGGGTGTGTCTGTCCCGACCCCGTCCACAGCACCTGCTGCGGGCGGATGGTCAGGTTCGCGAACGCGGCGCGGCCCGGCGCCACTTGGACGGCCGTGGGGTCGACCTCGAAGGCGAGGCGGCCGGCGTCGTCGCGGAGGGTGAGGGCCGCCGTCAGCGGGGTGTTGCCGAGGTTGTCCACGGCGACCGACGCCCTGCCGCGGAAGCGTCCGACAATGGTGGGCGGCAGGAGTTCGGCGCGGATCTCCGAGAACGGCGCGACCGTGACCTGTCCCTCGACCACGTCCCGGGCCTCGGGGTTCTCCCGGGGCTCGACGCGGATGCCGAACGGCGTGGGTCCCGCCGCGGCGTCGGGCGAGCGGGGCGGCGCGAAGGAGATCTCGGCGGTGCCCTCGCTGCCGGGGTAGAGCCGCAGCACGTCGGGCTCGACGCGGGACCATCCGGCCGCCGCGCCGACGACTCCGAGGCGGTACTCCTCGACGGTGTCTCCCGTGTTGCGTACGCGAAGCCGCACGGTCGCCCGGCCACCGGGGTCAACGGTCACCGCGGCCGGGTCAAGGGAGTTCCACCACGTCATACGGGCACGGTAGAGCGCACCTCCGGGTCCCTCCTTGTACGAAAGGGCGACGTCAAGGGCAGGCCCCACTGCCCTTGTGGACGGCCTCTGTGAGGCGTCAGCCTCTCAGCCGTACGCGGACAGCACCGGACCGTGCACCGCCGCGCGCGGGCGCCACGTGGCGAGGAGGCCGGCGATGTCGTCGGCCTCCAGGGCGCCGCGCCGCTCCATGACGCGGTGGGCGATCCGCAGGGCGGCCCTGGCCCGTTCGAGGTCGCCGAGGGCGAGCAGCGCCCGTCCGCGTGCGGCCATCGCCAGCGCGTGGCAGAACGCGTCGCCCAGTTCGCCCTCGACGGCGAGCGCCGCGTCCGCGCAGCGCATGGCCTCGCCGGGGCTGCCCCGCTCCAGCTCGCAGTAGGCGAGACGGGCCCAGCACAGCGCCTCCCAGCGCGGGTTGCGGGCCTTGCCGTGCAGCCGCTGCGCCTCGCGCAACTGCTCCGCCGCCGCGACCGCCCTGCCGTCCGCGAGCAGCGCGCAGCCCGCCTGGTAGAGGACGTGCGCGAGCGTGTGCGTGCTGCCCGAGCGCCGGGCCTGCCGCACCGCCTCGTCGATCGCGGTGTCCGCCGCCGGGCGTCGGCCGAGTGCGACGTACGCGCGGGCCATGTGCGACAGGATGCGGATCCGGTCGTCGTGCCCGCCGAGCGCGCCGAACCTGGCGTACGCGAGACGCAGTTGCTCCAGGGCCGTCGCGAACCGTCCCGTGCCCATGAGGACGATGGCCAGCTCGTGGCTGCCCTCGGCGCCGACGAGAAGGTCGCCGCAGCCCGCGGCGAGGTGCAGACTCTCGCGGAGCGCCTGTTCGGCGCGGCCGTAGGTCTCGGTGCCGTAGTGCGGGGCGCCGAGCAGCCGCAGCGCTCGGGCGGCCGACCGGTCGTCGCCGTGCCGGCGGGCGGTGCGCAGCGCCAGTTCGGCGAGGGGCTCCAGATCGCGGTGGCGGGCGGTGCCCGCGACGAGGTGGGACCAGGCGGTGAGGAGGTCGACGACGGGGCGGAGGCCGGGCGGGGTCGGAGCGTCCGCGGCGCCCCGCTCGACGTCTTCACCCACCTCGTTCTCGCCTTCGTCCTCGTCCTCGTCCGGTACGTGTCGCAGCGCGTTCTCCGCCGCGTCGCACAGCCGGGAGTGCGCGACGACCAGCCAGTCGTGCGCGGCGGCCTCGTCGGGCAGCGCCTTGCCGGCGGACGCGGGCCGGTGCAGCAGCTCGGGGAGCACGCTGTGCGGCTTCGTGCGGCGGATGGCGGTGATGACGGTGGCCAGGACGTAGTCGAGGAAGCGCAGCCGCGCGGCGGCGCGCTCGGCCGCGCTCTCGCGCAGTTCGCACTGGCGGCGCGCGAAGAGCCGTACCAGGTCGTGGAAGCGGTAGCGGTCTTCGCCGTGCAGCTCCATGAGTCCGGCGTCGACCAGCCGTTCCACCGCCTCCTCGGCCTCCTCTTCGTCGACGCCCAGCAGGGCGCCCGCGGCGCCGCGGCAGAAGGACGGCATGTAGCAGAGCGAGACCATGCGGAAGGCGCGGGCGAGGCCCGGTTCCAGGGCCTCGTATCCGAGCCGGAAGGTGGCTTCGACGCCCAGGTCGTCCACCCGCAGCTCGTCCAGCCTGCGGCGCTCGTCGCGCAGCCGTGCCACCAGGTCGGTCATGGGGCGGCCCGGCCGTGCGGCCAGGCGGGCGGCGGCGATGCGGACGGCGAGGGGCAGCCCGCCGCAGACGGCGACGAGTTCGCGTGCGGCGTCCCGCTCGGCGGCCACGCGCTCGGCGCCGAGCATGGCGTTGAGCAGGCCGAGCGCCTGCCGCTCGTCCATCGTCTCGACGTCGACGAGGCGCGCGCCGGGCAGGGTGATGGTCCGCGAGCGGCTGGTCACCAGGACCGCGCAGCCGGGCGCGCCGGGCAGCAGTGGCCGCACCTGCGCGGTGTCGCGCGCGTTGTCGAGGAACACGAGGACGCGCCGTCCGGCGAGGAGCGAACGGTAGAGGGCGGTCTGCTGGTCGAGTCCGTCGGGCACGGCGCTCTCGGGGATGCCGAGCGCGCGCAGGAACCCGGTGAGCGCGCTGCCGCTGTCCACGCCGGGGGCGGCGTCGGCGCCCCGCAGGTCCACGTACAGCTGCCCGTCGGGGAACTCGTGCCGTAAGGCGTGGGCGACGTGCACGGCGAGCGCGGTCTTGCCGACGCCGCCGAGCCCGGTGAGCGTGGCCACGGCCATCGCACTCCCGGAAACGGAGGCCCGCAACGTCTCGGTCAGCACCCGCACCTCGGCCTCCCGCCCCGCGAAGTCGGGCACGTCGGGAAGGAGCTGGGCGGGGGTGAGGGGAACGGCGGAGGTACGGACGGGGCTGGGGGCGGCTCCGTGCGGGGAGGTCGGCGCGCTGAGGGGGAGGGGGCGGGCGGCCAGGTCTGCGGGGGCGGTGCGGGGCGGGGGCGCGGGCGTGGTGGCGGGTATGAGGGCGAGGGGTTCGACGGGGGCGGAGGGTTCCGCACCGGGATCGGTGCGGGGCATCGCACCGGTTGCCGGGCCGGCTGCCGTGCCCGGGATCCCGCCGGTCCCCCCATCGGGCACGGTGGCGGTGGCCGCACCGGACCGCGTCGTGTGCGCGGAGGGGCCGGGGCCGGGCCACGGGAGGACCGTGGGGGGCAGAGGGGTGCCCTTCAGCAGGGCGGTGTGCAGCGTCGTGAGGTCCTTGCCCGGGTCCACGCCCAGTTCCGTCGCGAGCGTGCGGCGCGTCGTCTCGTACGCCGCGAGCGCGTCCGCACGGCGGCCGACCCGGTGCAGGGCGAGCATGAGCAAGGCCTGTGCGCGCTCGCGCAGCGGGTGTTCGGCCGCGAAGGCGGTGAGGGGGGCGATCGTCTCGCCGTGGCTGCCCAGTTCGAGGGCGCAGGCGAAGAACTCCTCCTGCGCGGTGACGGAGAGTTCGGTGAGCCGGTCCCGCTGACGCCGCGCGTACGGGCCGGGCAGCCCGGCCAGCGGAGCGCCGTCGGAGAGGGCGAGCGCGGCCGTCAACTCGGCGTAGGCGCCAGGGAGTTCACCAGCGCCACGTAGGGTGCGCGCCGCCGAGACCCGGTCCTCCAGCTCGCTCGCGTCGAGCGCGCCGCGCGGAACGCGCAGCGCGTAGCCGTCACCCGCCGACACCAGCAGCCGCGCGGGTTCGCGGGCACGCCGGTCCGGTTCGAGGAGAGTGCGCAGCCGGGAGACGTACGTACGCAGCGTGCCGACCGCGCGCGGCGGCGGCGACTCGTCCCACAGCGCGTCCACCAGCTCCGCCGCCGACACCGGCCGGCCACCGCGCAGCAGCAGCGCGGCCAGCGTCGCACGCTGCTGCGGCGGTCCGAGCGTCAGGGCCTGCCCGTCGCGCCAGGCCCGCACCGGCCCGAGGACCTGGAACCACAACGGCCCGCCCAGGTCGCCCAGGTCGCCCCGGTCGGCCCGGTCGGCCCCGCTCCCGCCGTCCCGGCCCGTGCGGCCGCCCGCGTCGCCCCGCATTGTCAGCCCGCACTCCTTGCCCTGTGACGCACCGCGAAGTGCCCGTTCGTACGCGCCACACATGACCGTACGCACCAAACGTTACGTCAGCCCCACCGGTCCCCCGACTCGTGCGGGTCACTTGCGCCACCATGTTGACCAGGTGTTGACGTGCGGGGCACCCGGGGCATGGCATATGCGCCACCGACCCTTCACATTCGGCCGCGGTCCGCACAGCACGACCCCGCTCCTCCCCGCCGCCCCACCCCCGACCTGCCCTCCGCCCCCGGTCCCGTGACCGGACGGGCAACGTGCCCCGCGCCGACCGGGTACGCCCGGCCGTCACCGCGAACACACAGGTCGGCGGCGTCCGCCCGGCGGCTGAACGGGCAGCGGCATCTGCCCTCACTGACGTCCTTCCGTCTCTACGCACCGGCCCGCGCGTGAGACATCGTCGACAAGGTACGAACCAGCGGGGACCGGCACACGGCCGGCACACAGGGGGAACGAGCGGCAGCCGCACCGGCGCATCGCCGGTCCGCCCGCCACACCCTCGCCACCCCTCGAGCCTTGGAGCACAGCAGCATGCCCAACTACCTGTCCCCCGGCGTCTACATCGAGGAAGTCGCCAGCGGTTCGCGCCCCATCGAAGGCGTCGGCACCTCCGTCGCGGCCTTCGTCGGCCTTGCGCCGCGGGGACCGCTCAACGAGCCGACGCTGGTGACCAACTGGTCGCAGTACGTGGCCGCGTTCGGCGAGTTCACGGACGGGTACTACCTGGCGCACTCCGTGTACGGGTTCTTCAACAACGGCGGCAGCGCCGCGTACGTCGTGCGCGTCGGCGGCACCGACGCGGCCGAGCCGCAGCAGCAGGCCCCCGCGCAGCAGACGCAGGCGCAGGCCCCCAAGGAGCTCACCGCGGGCGAGCCCGTGGCACTCGGCGCGTTCACGGTGTCGGCGATCACCGCAGGCACCACGGACGGCGGCGCGCTGACCGTCGAGGTGCAGGACGGCGAGGGCGAGGGCGCGGCCGACCGCTTCAAGCTGATCGTCAAGGACGGCGACAAGGTCGTCGAGAACTTCGACGTCAGCGCGAAGAAGACCGCCCGCAACTACGTGGTGACGCAGGTCAGGCAGCGGTCCAAGACGATCGCCCTGGAGGAGGCCTCCACGGCGGGCGGGCAGCTGGCCAAGCCCGACGCGCAGACCGTGACCCTGGCGCCGCCGGCCCCCGCCACCCCCGCCGTGCCCGCCTCGAACGGCCACGTGTCGCGCATCGAGACCGCCCAGTTCATCGGCGACTCCTCGGACCGCACCGGCTTCGGCGGCCTGGAGGCCCTCGACGAGATCAACATGGTCGCGGTGCCCGACCTGATGGCCGCGTACCAGCAGGGCATCATCGACGAGGAGCAGGTCAAGGCGGTCCAGCTCGGCCTCATCTCGCACTGCGAGCTGATGGGCGACCGGATGGCCATCATCGACCCGCCGCCGTCGCTGAACGCCCGCCAGGTCCGGCAGTGGCGTCAGGAACTGGCCGGCTACGACTCGCGCTACGCCGCCCTCTACTACCCCTGGATCAAGTCCTTCGACCCGGCCTCCGGCCAGTCGGTGGTCGTGCCGCCGTCCGGCCACATGGCGGGCATCTGGGCGCGCAACGACGCCGAGCGCGGTGTGCACAAGGCTCCCGCCAACGAGATCGTGCGCGGCGCGGTCGACCTGGACCTGCAGATCACCCGCGGCGAGCAGGACCTGCTCAACCCGATCGGCGTGAACTGCATCCGCGCCTTCCCGGGCCGCGGCATCCGCGTGTGGGGCGCGCGCACGATGGCGTCCGACCCGGCCTGGCGCTACCTGAACGTGCGCCGCTACTTCAACTACCTCGAAGAGTCGATCCTCATCGGCACCCAGTGGGTGGTGTTCGAGCCGAACGACCACGCCCTGTGGGCGCGCATCCGGCGCAACGTCTCGGCCTTCCTGGTCAACGAGTGGCGTTCGGGCGCCCTGTTCGGCGCGCGTCCCGAGGACGCCTTCTACGTGAAGTGCGACGAGGAGACCAACCCTCCGGAGTCGGTCGACCTCGGCCGGGTCGTCTGCGAGATCGGCATCGCGCCGGTCAAGCCCGCCGAGTTCGTGGTGTTCCGGCTCGCGCAGTTCTCCGGCGGGGGCGGCGAGCTGGAGGAGTAGTCCGAGCCCGAGCAGTACCCGACACCACCACAAGAACGATCGATCCAGGAGTGAACCCCCTTGTCCCTTCAGCCCGGTGATGCCCTCACCACCCACAATTTCGGCCTGCAGATCGACGGCGTCATGGTCGAGTACCTGCAGGAGGTCAGCGGCCTCTCGATGGAGCAGGACGTCATCGAGTACCAGCAGGTGTCGGCCGACGGAAAGCCCGTCGTGAAGAAGATGCCCGGCGTGAAGAAGGCCGGCGAGTGCACGGTCACCCGCGGCATGACGCAGAGCCCCGTCTTCAGCGAGTGGATCAACAAGTCCATCGCGGGTGACATGGGTTCGGCGCGCAAGAACGCGACGATCATGATGATGGACTACCAGAACAACCCGGTGAAGCGTTACAACCTGCGCAACGCCTGGTGCAGCAAGGTGGAGACCAGCGGGGTCAAGGCGGGCGACGCCGCCGCTCTGACCGAGCAGGTCACCATCGTCTTCGAAGAGCTGGTCATCGAATAATGCGGCGCGAGGGTCCGGCGGGGACGGCCGCGGGGCCGGGCACGGTGCCCGGCGCGGTGACGGGCGTCCGCGAACCGCTGCGCACGGAATTCGAGTTCGAGTTGCCGCGCGGCTTCGTGGACGAGTCCGGCACCGTGCACCGCAACGGTGCGATGCGGCTCGCGACGGCACGTGACGAACTGGTGCCGCTGCGGGACGTACGGGTGCGCGAGAACCCCGCCTACCTGTCCGTCGTGCTGCTGGGCCGGGTCATCACCCGGCTCGGCACGCTCGGCTCCGTCCACGACGGCACGGTGGAGAACATGTTCGCCTCCGACCTGGCCTTCCTCCAGGACTTCTATCGGCAGATCAACGCGGAGGGCCACACCCGCGCGGCGGTGGCCTGCCCGCACTGCTCGGAGTCCTTCGAGGTGGAGCTGGCCGGGAGCCGCCTGGGGGAATCGTGACGTACGCGGCCGACCGCATCGAGGAGGAAGTCGCGTACCTCGCCTACCACTTCCACTGGGGCATGGACGACATCCTCGACCTCGAACACGCGGACCGGCGCGCGTACGTGGCGCGGACCGCCACATTGGTGGAGCAGGCGGAGGCGAAGGCGACCGGTCGGTGAGTCGAGGTAAGTGATGGGCTTGTTCAAGTGGCGGCGGGGGTCGCGGGGCGGGACGGAGGCGTCGGGCGCGGGTGCGCCGGACGCGGCCGTTCCGGCTGCGCCGGACGGCTCCGGTGCCGCCTCTGCCGAGGTCGCCCCGGGTGCCGATACCGGTGTCGGCTCCGGTGTCGGCGGCAGTGGTGGCGGGTGGGCCGCCGTGCCGCCGGTCCAGCGTGTGCTCGCTGCGCCGCGGACGGTCGCCGAGCAGGGCTTCGGCGCGATGCTCGCCACGCACCAGAACCCGTCCTTCGGCGGGGAGTTGGGGCATGCGGTACGTGCCTCCGCGCCCGGAGGCGTGCTGCACGACGTCCTGACGCCGGTGGCGGGCCGGCCGGGCGACCTCGACCTGCCCTCGCTCCATCTGCCGGTACGAGGGACGGGCGAGGCCGGTACGGATGAGCAGGCCACGTCCTCCGGGGCCGGTGGCGGCGGGGCCGCGGCTCCCTCCGCCAAGGCGCCGGTGCAGCGGTCCGCCGCCGCACGGGCGCTGCCTGCTCCGGCGAGCGGCTCGCCGGGCAGCCCCGCCGTACCTGCCGTACCTGTCGTACAACCGTCGCGTGCCACCCGGCGCTCCCCGCTCGTGTCGGCGGCGCCGGGCGTGGTGCCTCAGCGGCAGTTGTTCCCTGTGGGGGCGGCGCGTACGGCGCCGAACCCCGCCACGCCGGGTGTCGCTCCTGACGCCCTGCCCACCGATGTCCCCGGGCCGGTACCCCCTGCCGGTCCGGGGTCCCACGCCGCACCCGCGGCCACGGACCCCGTCGCTGTACGGGCGAAATCCCCCGTTGAGCCCGTACAGCGACGGCCTCGCATACGCCGGGTCCAGCGCGCGCAGGCCGGTACCGGTACGCCGGCCGGTGCCCCCGCGCCGGAGGCGCCGCGGAGCACCCCGCCCGAGGCGCCTGTCCAGCGGACGGCGCCCAACAGCGCGGCACCCAAGCCCGCGCCTGCGCCCGCACCCGCTCCTACGGCGAGCGGCCCTGCGCCGAAGAGCCGCCCGGCCGAGACCGCGGCGGCCGCGCCGGGAGCGCCCGCACCGCAGGGCGCTCCCCACCGGGCCCCTGTCCAGCGGGCGACGAACAAGGGCCCCGCGCCCAGTCCCACGCCCGCCCCCGCGGCGAGCGACCCGACGCCGAACGGCCGTGCGCGGGATGCCGCGACGGACGCGCCCGCGTCGCGGACCACCCCGCACGGGACCCCCGGCCGGCGGACGGCCGACAACGCGCCCGCGCCGACGCCCGCGCCCAAGGCGAGCGCCCCGACCCCGAAGAGCCGCCCGCACGAGGCGGTGTCGGACACGCCCGCACCGCAGAGCGCCGCGCAGCAGGCCCCCGTCCAGCGGACGGCCGACCGCGCGCCCATGCCGGCGTCCGCTCCCGAAGCGAGCGACCCGACGCCGAACAGCCGTACGCAGGATGCCGCGACGGACGCGCCCGCACCGCAGAGCGCCACGCACCGAGCCCCCGTCCAGCGGACAGCCGACAGCGGCCCGGAGCGCACGACCGCCCCCGAGGCCGGCAGCCCTGTGCCGAAGGGCCGCCTGCCCGAGACCCCTGTCCAGCGGTCGGCGAACAGCGGTCCCGCACCCAAGTCCGCAGCCGCGCCTGGCAGCCCTGCCTCGAAGAGCCGTCCGCCCGAGGGCCCCGGACAGCGGACGGCGCCCAACAGCCCGGCGCCCACGTCCACCTCCACGCCCGGCCCCGCAGCGAGCGGCCCGGCCCCGAAGAGCCCTCCGCACCAGTCCACGGCCAACGCGCCCGCACCGCGGAGCGCCCCGCGCGAGGCCCCCGTGCAGCGGACGGCGCACAACGGCCCCGCACCCAAGACCACGCCCGCCTCCACGGCGAGCAACCGCGGTCCGGTCAGCGGACCGGTCGCCCCTGCCCAGAGGTCGACGAGCCCGGGCCCCTCCCCGGCCCAGGGCCCAACGCCCCCTGCCCAGAAGCCGACGACCGCGGAGCCCACACCCACGGCACCCGTCCAGAGGCGTCCCCGCCCCACCTCGGCGACGGACGCGCCGACGCCCGCGCCCCAGAAGCCGACGAACGCCGCACCCACGCCCACGGCACCGGGTCAGAGCCACCCCGGCCCCGCCCCGGCCAACGGACCGACGGCACCTGCCCAAAGGCAGACGAACACCGGCCCCGCCCCGAGGCCGACGCCCACGTCCACCCCAGCGGCATCCGGCCCCACCCCGGCGGCACCCACCCACAAGCCGACGACCGCCGGCCCCGCACCCGCACCCGCACCCACGGCAAGCGGCCGGCATCGCCCGCGCCGCACCGCCGTCGGCGCCCCCGTCGTGCCCCCCGTCCAGCGGTCAGCGAACGCCACACCCGCACCACCCACCGCTCCCGCCCCCACGCCGACGACCGACGGCCCCATGCCCACGGCCACGCCCGGCACCCAGAACCACCCGCACCACACCAGCACCAGCACCGGCACCAACACCGGCGCCCCCGTACCTCCCGTGCAGCGGTCAGCCGCCGCCGTACCCGCACCGCCCATCACTCCCACCCCCACGGCGAGCAGCCAGCCCCGCCCCCGCCGCACCGCCATCGGCGCCCCCGTGCCCCCGGTCCAGCAGTCGGCGAACACCGCGCCCACACCGGCACCCCAGAACCACCCGAGCCCGACAAGCGGACCGCCGACGACCGACGGCGCACCCTCTTCCGCAGCCGGCAGCCAGAGCCGTCCGCGCCGCACCGCCATCGGCGCCCCCGTAGCGCCCCCCGTCCAGCGGTCGGCGAACACCGCACCCACACCGCCCACCGCCCCCGCCCCGGCACCCCAGAACCACCCGAGCCCGACAAGCGGACCGTCGACGACCAACGGCGCAGCCCCCACCGCAAGCGGCCAGGACCGAGCCCGCCACACCGCCGCCACCGTCGGCACACCCGTCGCCCCCGTCCAGAGGGCGGCGAGCGGCGAACCCGCACGCCCCCAGAACCACCCGGCGCCCCGGTCCACGACAGGTGCGCCCGCACCCGCGCCGGCCGCGAAGTCACACCAGCCGCTCCCCGTCGTCCCGATCAACCGCCGTGTCGCCCCCGGCAGTCACCGGCCCGCCGCCGAGCAGTACCCCCTCTCCCCCGCCCGGGGCCTGACGCCGCACACCACAAGCACGTCGCACACCCCCACAGCGGGGGCCCAGCCCAAGGCGGCGCCCGCCCCCGTGCCCCTGCAACAGTCGGCAAGCCCCGCGTCCCGCACCACGCACACGCCCGGGAACGGCGCCGCCCCCGTCGTCGTACCCCTCGCGAAGCCCGGCGCGCCCGCGCCCCGTCACATGCACAGCACCACCCCGCCCCTCGTACGTACCGCGCCGACCCCGGCGCCTCCCGTCCAACGACGCGCCGCGCCCTCTCAGCCCGAACCGCAACCCCAGCCACGGCCGCAGGTGTCCATCCCCCTGCAATCCGCCCCGGCCCCCCGCCCCGCCCCCGCGGAGCCCAAACCGCCCACCCCGGCCCCGTCCGAGCACGTCGGCTCCGGCCCCGAAGCAGGTCCCACCGCCGAATCCGCCGCCCCCGCCGATCTCGACGACCTCGCGCGGCGGCTCCTCGCTCCGCTGTCGCGGCTGCTGCGTGCGGAGTTGCGCAGTGACCGCGAGCGCGTGGGCCGGCTCCGCGACCACGGCCGCTAGCCGACGACCGACCGCCCTCAGACCGCCCCTCCGCCACCTCCACAGCAAAGAGAAACCATGCCCTCGTCCAAGGACCCCGGTTCCACCGTCTTCTTCAAGCTCACCATCGACGGCCAGGACCTCGGCCTGTTCAACGGGTGCGACGGGCTCTCCTCCGAGGTGGAGGTGGAGCAGCGGCAGGAGGGCGGCAACAACGGGTTCGTCTGGCAGCTGCCGACCCGCGTGACCTTCTCCACCATCCGGCTCACCCGGCCGCTGACCGCCGACACGTCCCGCGTGGCCGCCTGGATCTCGTCCATCGCGACCGGGATCTCGCGCCCGACCGCGCAGATCGCGGCGCTCCGCGCGGACGGCTCCATCGTCGCGCAGTGGGGGCTCGTCGAGGTGCTGCCCGTGCGCTGGCAGGGGCCGAGCCTGAGTCCGGACAGTCCCGCCGTGGCGACGGAGACGCTGGAGATCGCGCACCACGGGTTCACCGACGCGGGAGGTGCCTGAGATGGCCGCGCCGACCGGCGGAAAGGCCGGCGCCAGCCTCGTGCGCGCCGCCCTCGCCATCCACCAGCCGCCCACCGACCTCGGCGGGTCGATGGGCGGGCGGATCGGCGAGGTGGAGTTCCAGTTCAATCCGACGCAGCTGCAGATGGCGCGGTCGGCGGAGTGGCGTACGCAGCGCGCGGTCGCGTACACGCGCGGCGCGCCGCCGAAGTTCACCGGTGCCGCCCCCGCCACCCTCCAGCTGGAGGTGTTCCTCGACTCGTCGGGCACGCCCAACTCGGGGAAGGTGCAGAAGCAGGTCGAGCTGCTCCTGTCGTGCTGCGAGGTGACTCCGCAGAGCGTCAGCTCCAAGCGGCCCTCGCCGCCGTGGGTGCGGTTCTCGTGGGGCTCGTTCAACACTGTGCAGTTCGTGGCGTACGTGACGAACGTCAGCGCCACGTACACGCTGTTCAACCCGACCGGGGAGCCGATCCGCGCCACGTGCTCGCTCGCGCTGACCGAGGTGTCGATGCCCACCAAGGGGCAGAACCCGACGTCCGGCGCGCTCTCCGCGCGCCGTGTGCACCGCACGGTCGCGGGTGACTCGCTGGCGTCGCTGGCGTGGCGGGAGTACGGGGACGCCACCCGCTGGCGGCTGATCGCCGAGGCCAACGACATCGACGACCCGATGCGGCTGCGGCCCGGCACCGAGCTGCTGCTGCCCGCCGCCGACGAGGCCCGGCCCGGCCCCGTCACCGCCCCCTCGCACGTGGAGTCCTGATGAGTGAGAAGACGTACACGAGCGTCCTGCACGCCGAGATCGGCGGGTCCGTCCTGCCCGACAAGCTCGCCGTGCTGCTCGTGGAGGGCTGGGTGGACGCCAGTGTGAACGTGCCGTCCGCCTTCCAGCTGACCTTCGTCGACGAAGGCGGGGACATCCTGGAGAAGTTCCCGCAGATCAAGGTCGGCGCCGAGGCCGTCCTGTGCCCGTTCACGGACGGCGTGCGCGGCAAGCCGATGCTGACCGGTGAGGTCACCGCCCTGGAGGTCGACTCGGACGCCGGCGGCAAGCAGCTCGTCGTGCGCGGCTACGACCCGGGGCACCGGCTGCTCCGCAACCGCCGCGTGGAGGGCTTCCCCAACATGACGGCGTCCGACATCGTGCGCCGCGTCGCCGCCGCCAACAAGGTGAAGCTCGGGAAGATCGAGTCGACGCCGACGGTGTACGAACTGGCGACCCAGCCGAACATCACCGACTGGGACTTCCTCTCCCGGCTCGCGCAGGAGAACGACACCCACCTGTCCTTCGACGAGGACGGGAAGCTGTGCTTCGCCAAGCTCGCGCCCGCCTCCGGGGCGCCGTCCGACTCGACACCGGCCGCGCAGAGCCCGTACGTCCTGGAGTTCAGGCACAACGCGCTGCACAGCCGGGTCGCGGTGACGGCGGCCGGTCAGGTCGCGACGGCCGGGGTGCGCGGGTGGGACATGCGGGCCAAGCGCGCCCTGTCCGCGCAGTCCCCCGCGGTCCGCAGCAAGGACATCGTCGCCGACATCACGCCCGGTCAGCTGTCGCAGCCGTTCGGGAAGGCGGAGCTGACGGATACGGGGTGGCCGTACACGACGCAGGCGCAGGTCACGCACGCCGCCAGGTCGCTCGCGGACGACGTGGCGGGATCGTTCGCCGAGCTGGAGGTCGCCGTCACCGGCAACCCCGACCTGCGGCCGGGGCGGCCCGTGGCGCTGAAGGGGGCGGGGTTCCCCTTCGAGGGGAAGTACACGGCGACCGGGGTGCGTCATCTCTTCGAGTCCGGGCGGCCGTTCACGACGTGGCTGACCGTCTCGGGGCGCCAGTTCCGTTCCCTGTACGGCCTCGCGTCGGGCGGCGCGGACGCCGCACCGCCGATGCCCGGCGTCGCGATGGCGCTGGTCAGCAATGCGAAGGACCCGCTGAAGATGAACCGGGTCAAGCTGCGTTTTCCGTGGCTCTCGGACACGTACGAAAGCGACTGGTGCCGTATCGCGCAGCTGGGCGGCGTCCGTGGCGGCGGTCTGATGCTGCCCGAGGTGGGCGACGAGGTGCTCGTCGCCTTCGACCGGGGGTCGTTGGAACACCCTTATGTCCTGGCCGGGTTGTACAACGGCAGGGACAAGCCGACGCCCAACACGGACGGGCTGCAGCCGATCGACCCGACCAGCGGCCGCGTCAACTGGCGCTCCGTCTCCTCGCGCAGTGGCCACACCATGGAGCTCGTGGACGCCAAGTCCCGCATGAAGAGCGGCATCCGGTTGCAGACCGGCAACGGCCGCCTCACCGTCCACATGGACGAGGCGCGGACCAGCGTCACCATCCGCAGCGACGGCACCGTGTCCATCTCGGGGACCCGCAACGTCAGCATCAGGGCGGGCGGCAACCTGTCGCTGACGGCGGGCGGCTCGCTGACGATGAGCGCGGGCGGCGCGGTCGACATCAAGGCGGGCGCCAAGTTCGGCGTCAACGCGGGCGGCATGGCGGACATCAACGCGACGGGCGTCGTCAGCCTCAAGTCGGCGGGCGCGGTCGCCGTGAACGCGGTCGGCGCGGTCTCCGTCACCGCGGCGGGCGCGGTGGCCGTCAACGCGGGTGCGGCCGCGGCCATCACCTCTCCGGCGACCGTCGCCCTGACCGCACCCGCCGTGCTGCGCAACGGCATTCCGTTCTAGGGTCGAGGGGGCCACTGACCATGAGTGAGCAGTTCGTCGGTGCGGGCTGGACGTTTCCACTGCGCATCAACGCCGGCGGCGGCATCGCGCTGGCCCGGCGCGAGCGCGAGATCGAGGAGTCGATCCGTCTCGTGCTCGCCACCGCGCCGGGCGAGCGGCCGATGCGCCCCGAGTTCGGCTGCGCCGTGCACGACATGGTGTTCGCGCCGGTCAACGAGGCGACGGCGGGGCGGATCCGGTACGAGGTGCGGTCCTCGCTCGACCGCTGGGAGCCGCGCATCGACGTCCTGGACGTCGAGGTCAGTCCGGCGCCCGACGACCCGTCCGTCCTGTTCATCGACGTGAGCTACACCGTGCGCGGCACCAACAATCCGCGCAGTCTCGTCTTCCCCTTCTATGTGATCCCGTCCACGGAATCAGAGAGCGGAGTCTGAAGTCCGATGGCCCTGCCCGCACCCCACCTCGACGACCGGCGCTTCCAGCAGTTCGTCGACGACGCCAAGCGCTACATCCAGCAGCGCTGCCCGGAGTGGACCGATCACAACGTCTCCGACCCGGGAGTCACCCTCGTCGAGGCCGTCGCGCACATGGCCGACCAGATCGTGTACCGGCTCAACCGCGTGCCGGAGAAGAACCACCTGGCCTTCCTCGACCTGCTCGGCGTCACTCTCTTCCCGCCCTCCGCGGCCCGCGCGGACGTCACGTTCTGGCTGTCGGCACCGCAGGCCGAACCGGTGGTCCTGCCCGCCGGTACGGAGGTGGCGACCAGCCGCACCGAGACCGAGGAAGCGGTGGCCTTCGCCACCGAGGCGGATCTGACCGTGGTGCCCTGCGAGCTGTCGGCCGTGCTGCGCCAGGAGGACGGCAGCACGCCGCAGGACTGCGGGCAGGACATCTTCGGCGGCCGTGACGTGGCGGTCTTCGCGGAATCGCCGCGGCCGGGCGACACGCTGCTCTTTGGACTCAGCGCGGCGGTGCCGCGGTGCGCGGCGGTGCTGCAGCTCGACAGCCGGGTGGACGGCGTGGGCGTCGACCCGCGGCAGCCGCCGCTGGTGTGGGAGGCGTGGACCGCGGACGGCTGGACCGAGTGCGAGGTGGACGAGGACTCCACCGGTGGCCTCAACCGGCCGGGCGACGTCGTGCTGCACATTCCGGCCGGGCACATCGTCTCGCGCATCGGGCGGCAGGACGCGGGCTGGCTGCGCTGCCGGGTCACCGAGGCGGCGAAGGGCCAGCCGTTCTACAGCGCGTCGCCGACCGTGCGGTCCGCCGCCGCGTTCACCATCGGCGGCACGACCGGTGTCGCGCACGCGGACGTCGTACGCGACGAACTCCTCGGTGACTCCACGGGCGTGCCCGGACAGCGCGTCCGGCTCGCCCAGGCGCCCGTCGTCGCCGACCGGCCGCCGCTGGTCCTCGAGGTCTCCGACGGCGAGGGGGCGGGCTGGGCCGAGTGGCAGGTCGTCGACGACTTCGCCTCCTCGGGACCGTACGACCCGCACGTCACGCTGGACGCGGCGACCGGCGAGATCGCGTTCGGTCCCGCGGTACGCGAACCGGACGGCTCCCTGCGGCAGTTCGGCGCCGTCCCGCAGAAGGGCGCGGCGATCCGCGCCACCCGCTACCGCACGGGCGGCGGCCGCACCGGCAACGTGGCGCGCGGCGCCATCCAGGTCCTGCGCAGCTCCATCCCGTACGTCGCCCGCGTGGAGAACCGCGAGGCGGCGCGCGGCGGAGTGGACGGCGAGACGGTCGAGGAGGCGAAGGTCCGCGCGCCGATCGCGCTGCGCGCGCAGGAGCGGGCGGTGACGGCGCGCGACTACGAGGAGCTGGCCCGGCGGGCCGCGCCCGAGACGGCGCGTATCCACTGCCTGGCGGCGGACTCCGCCGAGGCCGGGGAGAACGCGGTCCGGGTCCTCGTCGTGCCCCAGGCGGTGCCCGACCGGGGCGGGCGGCTCCGCTTCGAGCAGCTGGTGCCCGGTGAGGAACTCCTCTCCCGCGTCACCTCGTTCCTCGACGACCGCCGTCCTCTCGGCACGCGCCTCTCGGTCGGCCCGCCCTACTACCAGGGCGTCACCGTGGTCGCCACGCTCCACTCCTTCCGTGCGGCCCACGCCGAACGCGTCCGCGCCGAGGCGCTCGACGCCCTCTACGCCTACCTCGACCCGCTGACCGGCGGCGCCCACCGCGAGGGCTGGCCGTTCGGCCGCCCGCTGCGTGCCGGCGAGATCTTCGCCGCGCTGCAGCGGGTGCCGGGCGTGGAACTCGTCGACGAGGTACTCCTCCACCCCGCCGACCCCCTGTCGGGCCGCAGGGGCGACGCCACGGACCGCATCGAACTGGCGCCCTCGGCCCTCCTGTTCCCCTTCGACCACCGCGTCCGCGTCATCGAGGCACGATGACGAACGAGGAGAACCACGCGAGCGACACCCCGGAGCACCCCGCGGAGGCGGAGCGGGCCCCGGGGTCCGAGGGCGATCCCGGAGCCGCCCCCACGCCAGGCTTCGGCCCGGCGACCGCCGTTCCGCACCCCTCCGGGGCGAACCCGTACTCCGATCCGGGCCACGCTGCCGCCCCGAACCCGTACGCCGCCCCGAGTCACGCCTCCGAGCCGAACCCGTACGCCACCACTCCGAGCCACACCTCCGAGGCAAACCCGTACGCCACCCCGAGCCCCGCCCCCGAAGAGGAACCCGCCGCCGAGAAGCCCGCGAAGCGCGGTACCGGACGTACCGGGCCCGCGGCGAAGAGCGCTCCGGGGGCCTCCGTCACCTCGGGCGGCGCGCGTGCCTCCTGGGTGAAGTCCGGGGTCACCGGCGCTCCTGCCTCTCAGGCGGGGCACGCGCCGGGAGCGGCCGACGGGGCCGGAGACGGCGGTGACCGCCCCGGACCCGGTGACGGTGGGAACGGCGGGGACGGGAGTGACGGCAGGAGCGGGAACGATGACGGCTACGAGTCCAGGCGGGGCTCCCTGCCGGGGCTCGGCTCCGCGCACCCCATCGGGGACCAGCTGCCCGCCGTCTTCGCCGACGACGACTTCATCCTGCGCTTCGTCTCCGGCCTGGACGTCGTCCTCGCCCCCGTCTTCGCCGTCCTGGACAGCCTGGAGGCGTACTTCACGCCGTCCCTGACGCCCGCGGACTTCCTCGACTGGCTGACGGACTGGGTCGGTACGGAGCTCGACGGCACCGAGCCGCTGGCCACGCGTCGCCACGCCGTCGCCTCCGCCGTCGACCTGCACCGCGTCCGCGGCACCCGCCGTGGCCTGTCCGCCGCCGTCGAACTCGCCTTCGGGGTACGTCCGGAGATCGCCGAGAGCGGCGGAGCGGCCTGGTCCGCACGTCCGCTGGGCGCCTTCCCCGGCACTCCGCGCCCCGCCCTGCACGTCACCTTGCGCGTCCACGATCCCGCGTCCGTGGACACGCACCGCCTGCGGGCCGTCGTCGCGGCGGCCCGCCCCGCCCACCTCCCCTTCACGGCCGAGGTGACAGCCACGCCTTTCCCTGAAGGGACCTAGAGATGCCCGACCAGCCCGAGACGGACGACATGCAGAACTCCCCCGCCAACACGACGCCGTGCCCCGAGTGCGGCACCCCGGCCCGCCAGCACGGCCAGTCCTTCTGCGACTCGTGCGGGGCCTTCCTCCGCTGGGACACCCCGGCCGGCACCCCTGGACCCGCCCGCCCGGGCACCGTTCCGGCCGCGGACGGCTCCCCCGCGCCGCAGGCCCCGGCCGACCCCCGCGTCGATCCCCGGGTCGCTCCCCGTACCGAGGCCGGCGCGGGCGCCGGTGCCGGCGCCGGTGCCGGGTCGACCGACACCACCGTCCCGCTCCCCTCCACCGGCCCCGCGGAGCCGCAGGCCGGACCGCCCCGGCCCTCCGACACCGCCATCCGGTCCCTGCTCGTGCCCGTGCCCGAGGGCTCCGAGCCGGTGGCGCCCGAGACGCCGGGCAGTGTGCTGCCGGGCCGGCCCGAGGCGGCGCGGCCGCGCGTACGGCAGCCCGCCGTGCCCGCCGCACCCGAGTCGGGCGCGCCGTGCCCGAGCTGCGGGACGCCCAACGCCCCCCGCCGCCACTTCTGCCGCAGCTGCGCCAACCCGCTCAAGGACCACGCCGCCCCGGCCGCCGAGGGCCCGTACGCGGGCCAGCGCCCGCGGCTCCACCGTGACCGCACCCGCTGGATAGCCCGGGCCGTGGGCATCGCGGTGGTCGTCGGCCTGGTGGTGGGCGGCATCTTCGGCGGGCCGCCGACGGCGCGGGCCGTGCAGGACCACTTCGCCAAGCGGGTCCCCGTCCACCCCACCGACTACAGCGCCTCGCACGCCGCCCCCAAGCAGGCCGCAAAGCTCGCCTTCGACGGCTACAGCAACACCTGGTGGGGCACCGGCTACTCGGGCGACTCGGCGGGCCAGTGGCTGCAGGCCGACTTCGGCCAGCCCACCGACCTGCTCAACCTCCTGATCACGCCCGGCACTTCGTCGCGCAGCGCGCAGGCCGCCGAGCAGGCGCGGCCCATGGAGTTCGACATCGTGGTCAACGACTCCGCGGGCAAGGAGCACGTGATGCACCGCCGCATCAACGACGGCGGCGTGCAGAAGCTCGACGTACGCGTACGGGACGCGGTGAACGCACGGCTGATCCTGCGTTCCGCGTACGGCACCGGCAAGAAGCGCCAGGTGGCCATCGCCGAGCTGGAGTTCTTCGGCCGCTCCACGGGAGGACAGTAGAAGGCCCGGGGTCGTCCTTGACGGCCCCGGACCTCGCTCTCCCTGGGGTCAGACCCGGTCGGCGGCGATCAGCACGTACTGGAACGAGCCGTCCCTGTACGAGTTGATGAAGGCTTCCTCGATGCCGGTGACCAGCGAAGACGTCGCCCGCAGCTCCCAGTAGGGCAGCGTCGCGTCGGTCAGGTCGACGATGGCCTGCGGTACGAGGCGGTTGTCGGCCATGGCCTTCAGGTACTCCCTGCGGGAGTGGATGTTGCACTCGAAGTGCGCGTTGATCTGAGAGACCCACTTCGAGGGCTGGCCGTACCGCGGGTTCCAGCAGCCGGTGATGGTCACATAGCGGCCGCCGGGCGCGAGGATGCGGGAGTGCTCGGCGAAGAGGTCGTCCAGGTCGACGTACATGCTGGACTCGTTGTTCCACGAGGCCTTGGCCTGGCCCGTCTCGAACGGCGTGTCGAGCATGTTGCACACGCGGGCCCTGACGTAGTCCTCCACGCCGAGTTCACGGGCGCGCCGGTTGGCGAAGTCGGCCTGCTTGGCCGAGAGCGTGACCCCCTCGGCCCGGCAGCCGAACCGCTGGTGGGCCATGACCAACGAGCCGCCGCGCCCGCACCCCGCGTCCACGACCGTGTCGTCACGGCCGACGGGCCCGAGCTGGTCGAGGAGCACGTCGGTCTGTGCCGACTCAAGCCGGTGGAGCTCGGCGATCAGCCTCTTCTCGTACCCGCTGTCGGCGGCGTCCCCCAGCGCGTCCTGGTCGATGTCCCCGACGCCGTAGTGGTGGTGGTAGAGCCCGTCGACGTCGCCGAGGCGCAGGTTCACCGGCCTGGCCTCCCCGTCCCAGTAGCGGGCGATGTCCCCTTGGTAGGGGGACGCCGGAGCGGGGATGGACAGGGACGTGCCGTTGGCGAGTTCGGTGCTGGTCACAGTGGTGTCGGCTCCTCTTACCAGAAGTCGGGCAGGCTGTATCGGTAGGTGTTGGTCTGGTGCCAGTGGTGATTGCCGTCGACCCACACGGCCACTCCCCGCAGGAAGCGCAGCACGCTCGGGACGGGGCAGGCCGCCGCCAGGGCGGCCGCTTCCGCCTCGAAGGCGTGCATCAGGTCGTTGTGGACCTCGACCCCCTTCAGGTAGGCGTCCCGGTCGGAGACGCCCTCCCGTTCGGCGATCACTACGGGCAGGTTCAGGTGACGGCCGGGGCTGTCGAGTTCCTTGGTGTACGAGTACAGGTCGTTCACCACGGTGGTGGCGTTCCCCGCGAGGGCGATGACCCGCTGCATGGCCGCCAGGGCGTGGAGGTCGGCCGGCAGTTCGTAGCCACCGACGGTGTCGGTGATGGTGGGACAGGGGCGGAAGTTGTTGAACTGGCGCATCGCCAGGTACTCCCACACCTCGGGCACATGGTCCGTCTCGGACCACGCGGCCTCGGCGAGATAGCCCAGGTGCAGGCGGGCCATGTCGTGCCGGTAGCGGTCGGCCTGGGAGGGCGAGGCGTGCTGGAGGAAGTACGCCATGGCGGAGCGGTAGGCGCGGCGCGGCGCGTCCGCCTTGAGCGACTCCCGCCACGCCGGTTCGTACTCCTCCGTCGTGTGCAGGTCGTCGAGGGCCGTGTGGGCCAGCAGCAGACGGCTGCCGAGGCCGACGGGCGAGCCGCCGTGGTCCTCGCAGTAGCAGTCGTCGACCGCGTTCTCGGCGACCATCAGCCGGGTGGCGATCATCAGGTGGTCGACGGAGGGGGCGTCCGGGTGGCAGGCGACCATGTAGCGGCCGACGGAGAAACCGTCGAACTGGTCCTCCCACTCCGGCGGGAACGCCTGGACCTCGTCCACCGCCCACGCCTTGATCCGTCGGCTGACCTCGGCCACCCGCGCGGGGTCGGGCTCCGGCACGGCGTGGTGGTAGAGCCCGGGGATCGGCGTCCCCTCGACCGGTTCGGCCGGGGTGGCCGGTGCGGCCCGTTCGGCGAGTTCCGCCGGTTCCACCGGGCTCGTGGCCGTGACCGGTTCCTCGCCCGGGTACAGCCCCGCCGTACCCAGGCCGCTCGGGCCGCGCAGAATCCTTTCGAGGGCGGGGTTCGGGTGCAGGGTGGGCAGCCCGGAATCGGGCATCCGTAGCTCCTTAACTGGGTGACGGGAGATCGGGAGATCCGTCGTTCGCGGGATCCGCCGGGCGGGCGGCTCTAGTCGCGCCTGCGGCCGATCTGCACGTTCTCCAGCACGCCGAGCGCGTCGGGCAGCAGGACGGCCGCCGAGTAGTACGCCGTGACCAGGTACGAGATGATCGCCTGCTCGCTCATGCCCATGAAGCGCACCGAGAGGCCCGGCTCGTACTCCTCCGGCAGCCCGGTCTGGTGCAGCCCGATCACACCCTGGTTGTCCTCGCCCGTACGCATCGCGAGGATCGAGCTGGTGTTGTCCTCGGTGATGGGGATCTTGTTGCAGGGCAGAATCGGTACGCCGCGCCAGGCGGGGACCTGCTGGCCGCCGAGGTCGACGTTGTCCGGGTAGACCCCGCAGGCGTTGAAGCCCCAGCCGATGGCCGCGATGGTCCTGGGGTGGGCCAGGAAGAACTTGGTGCCGCGCCGGCGGCAGAGCAGATCGTCGAGGTCGTCCGGCGTGGGCGCGCCGGAGTGGGGCTGGATCCGCTGCTTGAAGGCCGCGTTGTGGAGCAGACCGAACTCACGGTTGTTGATCAGCTCGTGCTCCTGGCGCTCGCGCAGCGCCTCGACGGTGAGCCTGAGCTGTTCCTCGGTCTGGTTCATCGGGCCGTTGTAGAGGTCGGCGACCCTCGTGTGGACCCGCAGAACGGTCTGCGCGACGGAGAGTTCGTACTCCCTCGGGTGCGCTTCGTAGTCGACGAAGGCGCCCGGCAGCTTCGCCTCGCCGACGTGTCCCGACGACATCGCGATCTCGGCCTCGCCGTGCCGCGTCTGGCGCGGCACGGACCGCGAGGCGAACTCCGCGAGGTGTGCGCGGAGGCTCGGCGCGGACGACGTGAGGGCGTTGAAGTCGGAGCGGGACAGGGTCAGCAGGGTGCCGGAGGTCGCGGCCGTGGCGGTGAAGCCCCATCGCGCGCCGTTGTCCAGCAGCGCGTCCTCGCCGAACCGGCCTCCGTCCGCAAGTACGGCGACGGCCACCTCGTCGCCGTACTTGCCGACGGAGGTCTGGTTGATCCGGCCGTGGGCGATCAGGTGGATGTGCTCGGCGGGGGCGCCGCGTTCGACCAGCACCTCGCCCGCGCGGAAGTCGCGCTGCACGAACCGGTCGGCGATCGCCGACAGCACGTCGACGTCGTCGAAGCCGCGCAGCAGGGCCAGCTCGCCCAGCTCCCGTGGCACCACCCGGACGTCGGCACCGTCCTGCAGGAACTCGATGCACCCGTCGCCGACGGTGTAGGTCAGCCGCCGGTTCACCCGGTAGGTGCCGCCCTTGGTCTCCACCCACGGCAGCATCCGCAGCAGCCACCGTGAGGTGATCTCCTGCATCTGGGGGGCGGACTTGGTCGTGGTGGCGAGGTTGCGGGCGGCCTCGGTGCTCAGGCTGGTCCGCGAAGCAGGCTCCAGCCGCTCTTCCGGGCTGGTCTCAACGGTCATCGGGGGGAGCTCTCCTTTACGACGTGAGGAGACATGCGGAGACATGCGAAGGCATGCCGGGGCATGCGGAGAAACGTGGGCGAGTCCGGGAAGCGCCCGGATCCGTTGGGAACGCTAACTGCCGGTTCGCCCAACTCGCCGGGATATGCCGCGCAGTTACCCCGATGCAGCGATCTTGCCGCCCTGAAGGTTTATTCCGTCTCCCGACGGTGCACAGACCTCGCACGCCCGGACGAATCCGCTCTTCCGCCTGTCCTGACCACGCGAAGTGGCCGCCGGGCACCGGAGGGGTGAGCCCGGCGGCCACGTCCAGAGGGCCGGCCCGTCGCCTACGACAGCTGCGACTGCACCTGCGAGGAGATGATCTCCAGGTGGTCCAGGTCGGCCAGGTCCAGGCACTGGAGGTAGATGCGGCTCGCGCCGATCGCCTCGTACCGCCCGATCTTGTCGACGACCTCGGCGGGCGAACCCGCGAGGCCGTTCGCCTTGAGTTCGTCCACGTCACGGCCGATCGCCGCCGCACGCCGCGCGACCTCCGCGTCGTCCTTGCCGACGCACACCACCAGCGCGCTGGAGTACACCAGATCGCTGCCCTTGCGCCCGGCCTGCTCGGCGGCCGCGCGGACCCGGCCGAACTGCCGCTCGCTGTCCTCGATCGAGGCGAAGGGGATGTTGAACTCGTCGGCATACTGCGCGGCGAGGCGCGGGGTGCGGGTCGCGCCGTGGCCGCCGATCAGGACCGGCACCTTGGCCTGCGCGGGCTTGGGCAGGGCCGGGGAGTCGGTGAGTTGGTAATGCTTGCCGTCGTGGCTGAAGGTCTGGCCGACCTCCGTGCCCCACAGACCGGTGACGATCGCCAGCTGCTCCTCGAGGCGGGCGAACTTCTCCTTGGGGAACGGAATGCCGTACGCCTTGTGCTCGTCCTCGAACCAGCCCGCGCCCAGGCCCAGTTCGACCCGGCCGCCCGACATCTGGTCGACCTGCGCCACCTGGATCGCGAGCACACCGGGCAGCCGGAACGTGCCGGCCGTCATCAGCGTGCCCAGCCTGATCCGCTTGGTCTCCCTGGCGAGCCCGGCGAGCGTGATCCATGCGTCCGTGGGGCCCGGCAGGCCGTCGGAGGAACCCATGCGGAGGTAATGGTCCGAGCGGAAGAAGGCGTCAAACCCGAGGTCCTCTGCGGCCTTGGCGACGGTGAGCAGGGTGTCGTAGGTGGCCCCTTGCTGGGGCTCGGTGAAGATTCGAAGATCCATGGATCCATCCTGCACGCTCGAACGCCCGTCAACCCCGGCGGTTCCGCCGTTGCCCCACCGACCCGGTCGGGTGAAAAACCGTCAACACGGTCGCCGCGCGGGCTCGCGTCCAGTGACCACGTCCGACGGGTGATCGTTGGCTCGGGCGGAGCCGGACCGCCCGGCACCCGCGCCGGCGGCCGCTGCCGGGGCGTCGCCTGCGTCAACTGCCCGTCCCTTTCGGAAGGGCGAGGGCCGAGGAGGCCGTCATGTCCCAGGAAGCCGTGCCCGACCAGGAGGCCGCGCCCGCTCAAGAGGCCGCGCAGGACGCGTCCGTGCCCGCCCAGCAGGAGCCACCCAAGGGCCTGCTGGAGCAGATGGAGGAGCTGATGGCCGCACTCAACGCGGATCTGACCCAGCTCGACGCCGACCTGCAGCAGTCGACGGCACCCTCCGGGTCTGTTCCCTCCTCCGAGCCCTCCGGCGTCCCTGCCCCGGGCACCCGTCCGCAGGCCGACGACGAGCACGGACGCTTCTGAGAACACCGAGCCTCCCCCGCGCCCTCCGCGGCCCCGCCCCTCGGCGGGGTCGGCCGGGGGCCTTCTCATGCCGGGCCCGCCGCCGAGTCGGGCTCCGGCAGACCCTGTTCCCGCACCGCGAGCCTGCGCAGCATCTCCAGCACGCGGTCCCTGGACTCGTCCGCCGCGTCGATCGCCTCCATGCACTGCCAGTACACCCCCTCCTCCTCGGCCCCCATGGCGACACCGACGAGTGCGATGCCGACCTCCCCGAGGAGCCTGCCGAGCCCGAGCAGGACCTCGTGCGCGTCGCCTGTTCCCGTCAGCCGGGCCGCCCGTATGTCCTCGACGCCGAGGCGTGGGGCGTCGAGCACCCCGCAGGCTCTGCCGCCGACTTCGCTCAGGCCCAGCGCCTCGCCCCGTAACTCGGGAGGACCCGCCACCGCGAGGTGGTTGCCGATCGCCTGCGCGAGCGCCTGCGACTGCCAGACCTCCACGACGATGTCCGCGGGATCCTGACTGCGCGCCAGAGCGCGGCGGTTCGCCTCGATGAGCCGCATCGCGTTCATCCCGGCCCCTCCATCCCGCGCGCACTCACCGCACGCTTGCCCGAACTCCCCTGACCACTACCCAGAGTGAGGCCCATCCGGGCGAAAAGCCAGGGCAGGACGGAAATCTGTGGACACACAGTCGAGTTTGGACAAGCCATCCACTCCGGAGAGTGACGAAAATGCCGAACCGGGGAGGCGCAGGGGCGGCCACCGGTGAGATTCAGGGACCTTCAGGCACCGGAAAGCGCTCCTCGTTCCGCTCGATCTTCGCCGCGAGCGCCGCCAGCGCGTCGATGCCCAGGACTTCGCAGAACTGCAGCAGATACGCGAGGACGTCGGCCACCTCGTCCGTCACGCGGGGCGCCGTGTCCGGGTCCCGCATCACCCCGGCCGACTCCTCGGGGGTCAACCACTGGAAGATCTCCACCAGTTCGGAGGCCTCCACGCTGAGCGCCGCGGCCAGGTTCTTAGGGGTGTGGTACTGCTCCCAGTCGCGCGCCGCCGCGAACTCGGCCAGCCTGCGCTGCAGTACCACCACGTCAAGTCGTTCCGTCACGGCTCCAGGTCTACCACCGAGGCCCCGGCATCCGCCGCCCAGGACGCGTCCCCCACCGCCCCCACCAGCCGGATGTGCCCGCGCCCGCAGGTGCGCGCCGCCAGTTCCCCGAGGGTCCGCGCCTGCCGTGCGTCCAGGCGCCGGTCGAGCCCGTCGGCGAGGATCGTCAGGCTCTGGTACGCCTGCGGCACCTCCGCCACCGGGTCGACGGCGAGCACGCCGGACCCGGTCAGCAGGACCAGCGCCAGCGCCAGATACCGCAACTCGCCGTCGCCGAGCCGCCCGAGCGGCGTGCGCACCCCGTCGCCCCGGTCGATGTAGGCGTGCACCGCGCCGTCCTCCACCTCTTCGGCGACGACGTCCGCGACCGGCCCCGCGCACCCGGACCGCACGGCCGAGACCAGCATCGCGTGGCGCACCGCGCACTCGGCGCGGGTGCGCCACAGGACTTCCGCGAGGTTGTCGCAGCCGCCGAGGAGGCGGCCGGAGCCGATGAGTCCGGCGGGGACGGGGGCGCGCATGCGGCTGGGCCGCGGGTCGCACACGTACGCCGAGCGCAGCGCGACGACGACCTGTTCCGCCGCCGCGAGCACGAGACGCTGCCCGTCGGTCTTGCCCGCGACGCGCAGGGGCACGAGCGCCGTGCCGAGTCGGTCGTCCGGCATGGGGGCGCGCGTCACGGGGGTCGCTCCCGCGGTGTGCCAGGCGGCCTGCACCACGCGCCGGCCGGGGTCGCGCAGCGCGGTCTCCAGGAGTACGAGGTCGCCGCAGGTCAGCCGCTCGCCCACGACGCGCAGTTCGGGCTCGGCCTGCACGGCGAGGTCGAGCCGGACGGATCCGGCGGGCCCGTCGACCGTGCAGCCGATGCGGAACCCGCGCCGTCGCTGCCCGTCGGCGCGGGCCCGTTCGGGCACGCACGCCACGGGGTCCGTGAAGACGTCGGGCAGTTCCGCCCCGGCGCAGAGCCGAGCCAGCGCCTCGTACGCACCCAGGGCGCTGGTCTTTCCGCTGCCGCTCGGGCCCGTGAGCAGTGTCATCGGGCCCAGCGGGAGCACCGCGGCGCGGTGTCCCGCGAAGGCGGACAGCCGCAGTTGGGTGACCTGTGGCCGGTCCTGGACCGTCGATGGCTCCGCGGCCGACTTTCGGGAATGCACCGTCATGACCGGAAGGTAGGCGGCCGTGCGCACGGCGAACCGTTACGCCCGACCGACCTTCCTACGATCGGGGGATTCCCCTGGAAGAGTCCCCACGTGGTCCACCGAGCGGCTACTGCTCCGCCCGGCCGTACCCGGCTCTCACGGCTGTGAGACCGCCTCCACCAGGCCCTGGACCTCGGTACCCGGCGGCGCGAGGAGGAAGACGTTCTTGTCGACCCGGTGCATCCCGCAGTTCAGCCCGAGGACGACGCCGCTGCTGAAGTCCAGGACGCGCTTGGCGACGTCCGTCTCGGCGCCGGTCAGGTCCAGCAGGACCGGGATCTGCGCCATCACGGTCTCGGCGACCTCGCGGGCGTCCGAGAAGACGTTGACGCGCATCACCACGAAGCGGCGGCGCGTCTCGGTCTCCGCGTCGGGCAGCGCGCGGTGCCCTGGCCAGGAGGGCCATTCGTTGCGGCTGCGCAGCGGTACGACCTGGGCGAGCCCTTCCCACTGTTCATCGGTGACGTCGTGGCGCTGACTGCTGCTCACTTGTCCACCCCGTCCTGGCTCGCACTTGTTCTCTGCACCGGCCAATTCTTACGCCAAGTCACCCGTTCAGCCCAACAGCGACACGGATGGCTCCCCCTGTTCCGGCTCCGCGGGGCTAGGCGAGGGGGCGGTCCGTGCCCGCGCGGCCGAGCAGGTTGACCAGCCCTTCCGCGATGCCGCCGCGCCAACAGGCGTAGTCGTGGCCGCCGTTGTACTCCCTGAGGGAGACGAGGTGTCCTCGGGCGGCCAACGTCTCGTACATGCACCGGCTGTGATCAACCATCGAGCCCTCGTGCAGTCCGACGTCGAGGTGGACGCGGAGGAGTGGGCGCGGCGTGTCGGCGGCGAAGCGCTCGGCGAGCCAGGGCGTTTCGTCGGCGGGCGCCAGTTTGGGTACGCCGTGCGGCAGGCCGGGCCGCCACCACAGCGAGGGGGACTGGGCGAGGACGGCGCCGAACCGGTCGGGCCTGCGCAGTGCCGCGTACAGGGAGGTGAGTCCGCCGAGGCTCTGTCCCGCGACGGCGGTGCGGGCCGGGTGGAGCGTCAGGGCCAGGCGTCCGGCCGCCCGGGTCAGTACCTCGTCGGCGAGGAACGTGACGTAGTCGTCGCGTGCGGTGAGGTCGTGCCAGCGGGTGAGGCGGTCGTCGGCGTCGGGGGCGAGGACGACGGGTGGCGGTACGGCGCGGTCGGCGGCGAGGGCGTCCAGGGTGTCTTCGAGGGCCAGCCGTCCGAACCACATGTCGCCGTCGCACAGGACGACGACGGGACTGTCGGGCTTCGGGCCGCCCGGCGGCAGGTAGGTCCAGACGTCGCGTTCGGCGCCGAGCGCGCCCGCGGGCAGCCTGTGGCGTTCCACGCGGCCTCGCGGGATGCCGTCGCGCCGCTCGGTCCACGGCTGCGCGGGGGCGTCGGGCAGGGCGAAGACGGAGCTGTCCGGCTGCCCCCAGCGGTCGCCGACGCGGCGCGGGTTGAGGGGGTCGTGGGCCGCGTGCGGGACCAGGTCGCGGAGCCGCAACTGACGGGTCCCGGGGTCGGCGGGGAGGTCGCCGGGGGTGAGGTCGGCGGCCAGGCGGTACGAGGCGCGGTGGTCGGCGCGCAGGCGGAGGGTGCGGTACCAGACGTCCGTGCCGGGCAGCGGGGTCAGCAGGGCGTCGGCGAGGTGCTCGCGGTCGACGAGCCGGTTGGCGAGCAGCAGGACCTGGCGGGTGGCCCGGTGCCCGCGCCACAGGAACGTGACGGCTCGGTGCCGGGGGTCGCCCTCGACGGGCTCGACCAGTGGGGTGCCGCCGTGCGCCTCGATGTCCCGCCAGAACGCGTCGAGGAGAGCGGGGAGCCCGTCCTCGCCGGTGGCGGAGACGCGGCGGGCCAGGGCTCGGAGGGTGGGGCTGTGCGCGCCGAGGTCGGCGGCCGGTTCGGTGCGCGTGCCCGCCGCCGCCCCTTTCGCCCCGGGTTCTCTGACAAGATCCATAAGTTGGTTAGCTTAGCCTAAGCTAACCAACGGGTCGCGGGTGGTGGTCGGCTCGGAGCGCCGCGAACAACCGGCGATAGGGGCGCGGCGCCGGGTCCCCAGTAGAGTGCGGCTGCGCAGTCCCTTCCCAAACCCCGAGGTCAGGTACCAGCAGTGACCCCCGCACCCCCCACAGGCATACCGGCCGTCGCCGTCGTCGGGATCGGGGCCGACGGCTGGGACGGGCTTCCCGCCGCGTCACGCGCCGCCCTCGCGGAAGCCGACGTCGTCATCGGCGGCCCCCGCCAGCTGGAGCTGTTGCCCACCGCGCTGTGCCCCGGCGAGCGTGTGCCCTGGCCCTCCCCGCTCCGGCCCGCCGTCCCCGGCCTGCTCGCCGCCCACGCCGGGCGCCGCGTCGCCGTCCTCGCCAGCGGCGACCCCATGTTCTACGGCATCGGACGCGCCCTCACCGAGGAGCTCGGCGCCGCCGCGCTGCACGTGCTCCCGCACCCCTCCTCCGTCTCCCTCGCCTGTGCGCGCCTCGGCTGGCCCGTCGAGGACACCGAGGTCGTCACGCTCGTCGGGCGCCCGGCCGCGCGGCTCGCCGCCGCGCTGCACGACGGACGCCGCGTCCTCGTGCTCAGCGCGGACGCGGACACGCCCGCCGAGGTCGCCGCCCTGCTGCGCGACCGCGGTTTCGGCCCGAGCCGGCTGCGCGTCCTCGAACAGCTCGGCGCCGAGGCCGAGTCCTCGTACGAAGGGGTCGCCGACACCTGGTCGCACGCGCCCGGCGACGCGCTGAACGTCGTCGCGGTCGAGTGCCGCCGCTCCCCCGACGCGCTGCGGCTCGGCGTCGTGCCGGGCCTGCCCGACGCCGCGTACGACAGCGACGGGCAGCTCACCAAGCGGTACGTACGCGCCGCCACCCTCGCCGCGCTCGCGCCCGCACCCGGTGAGCTGCTCTGGGACATCGGCGGCGGCTCCGGCTCCATCGCCGTGGAGTGGCTGCGGGCGCACCCGTCGTGCCGTGCCGTCACCATCGAGAAGAACCCCGTGCGCGCGGAGCGGATCACCCGCAACGCCGACCGGCTCGGCGTGCCGGGCCTGCACGTCGTCACCGGCGCCGCGCCCGCCGCCCTCGCCGGACTCCCCACGCCCGACGCCGTGTTCATCGGCGGCGGCCTCACCGCGCCGGGCCTCCTCGACGCCGGGTGGGACGCGCTGCCGCCCGGCGGCCGCCTCGTCGCCAACACCGTCACGCTGGAGTCGGAGGCGCTCCTCACCGAGTGGTACCGGCGCCACGGCGGCGAGCTGGTGCGGCTCGCGGTCGCGCAGGCCGTCCCCGTGGGCGGCTTCACCGGCTGGCGGCAGGCCATGCCGGTCACCCAGTGGTCCGTCACCAAGCCGCTCTCCGCGGCCCCCACCGCGGCAGCGCCCACCACGGCCCCCGCCCAGGCACAGAACAGCAGGAGTTGACGAGAGATGACCGTGTACTTCATCGGCGCGGGACCCGGCGCCGCCGACCTGATCACGGTCCGCGGCGCGCGGCGGATCGCCGCCTGCCAGGTCTGCCTGTACGCGGGCAGCCTCGTGCCGCGCGAACTGCTGGCGGAATGCCCGGACGGCGCGCAGCTCGTGGACACCGCGCAGCTCAACCTCGACGAGATCACCGCCGAACTGGTGCGCGCGCACGAGCAGGGCCTCGACGTGGCGCGGCTGCACTCGGGCGACCCGTCAGTGTTCAGCGCGGTCGCCGAGCAGATGCGGCGGCTCGACGCGGCCGGGGTGCCGTACGAAGTGGTGCCGGGCGTCCCCGCGTTCGCCGCGGCGGCGGCCGCGCTGAAGCGGGAGCTGACCGTCCCGACCGTCGGCCAGACCGTCATCCTCACGCGCGTCGCCCAGCGCGCGACGGCCATGCCCGAGGGCGAGGACCTTGCCACGCTCGGCCGCAGCGGCGCCCTGCTCGTCCTCCACCTGGCCGCCGGATACGTCGACCGCGTGGTGGAGGAACTGCTGCCGCACTACGGCGCCGACTGCCCCGCCGCCGTGGTCGCCCTCGCCAGCCGCCCCGACGAGGTGATCCTGCGGGGCACGCTGGAGTCGATCGCCGGGCAGGTGAAGGAGGCGGGCATCGTGCGGACCGCCGTCATCATGGTGGGGCGGACGCTGGGGGCCTCGCAGTTCCGCGACAGTCACCTGTACTCGGCGGACCGGGACCGGCACGTCTGCTGACGGCTCCGTGCCGCCGGGGTCATGACACAGGCTCTCACCTGAGGGCGCTGCGGCCCACCACCGTTCCCGCCCGGTCGATGCAGATGACGTCGACCATGACCGGGGCGCCCCGCAGCACCCCGAGCGCCTCGTCGCGCGCCGTCTCCGCCACGAGGTCGCCGAGCGGTACCCCGGCCGCCGCGCACAACTGGAGTGCGGCCAGGCCCGTGTTGGCGTCCGCGACCTGCGCGGCGAGCTCCTCGGAGGCGCCGCCGCGGCGGGCGAGGCGGGCCAGGAAGCCCTTGTCGACCTGGGAGCGGGCCGAGTGCAGGTCGAGGTGGCCCGCGGCCAGCTTGGAGAGTTTGGCGAAGCCGCCGCAGACGGTGAGGCGGTCGACGGGGTGCCGGCGTACGTACTTGAGGACCGCGCCCGCGAAGTCCCCCATGTCGAGCAGCGCGTCCTCAGGCAGCCCGTACTCGGCGACGACCGTCTTCTCCGACGTCGACCCCGTGCACCCGGCGAGGTGCGTGCGCCCCGCCGCCCGCGCCACGTCCACGCCCCGCCGGATCGAGTCGATCCACGCCGAGCAGGAGTAGGGGACGACGATGCCGGTCGTCCCGAGGATGGACAGGCCGCCGAGGATGCCGAGGCGCGGGTTCCAGGTGGAGCGGGCGATCTCCTCGCCGTGGTCGACGGAGAGGGTGATCTCCACGTCGGCCGTGGTTCCGGCGCGGGCCGCGACGTCCGCCACGTGGTCCCGCATCATCTGCCGCGGTACGGGGTTGACCGCGGGCTCGCCGACGTCAAGGGGCAGCCCGGGGCGGGTGACCGTGCCGACGCCGGGGCCCGCCTTGAAGACGACGCCCGCTCCGGCGGGCAGCCGCCGCACCGTGGACCGCACGAGGGCGCCGTGGGTGACGTCCGGGTCGTCGCCCGCGTCCTTCACGATGCCCGCCATGGCGTGCGAGGCGCCGAGCTCCTCGGCGGCGAGCGCGAAGGCGGGCGTCTGTCCCTTGGGCAGCGTGATGGTCACCGGGTCGGGGAAGTCGCCGGTGAGCAGCGCCGTGTACGCGGCCGTCGTGGCGGCGGTCGCACAGGCGCCGGTCGTCCAGCCGGGCCGCAGACCGGTGTGCTTGAGTTGGGCGCTGCGCCCGCCCTTGGCCTTAGCTGCCTCACTCATGAAGGAAACCGAACTCCGTGCACGTACTGATTCTGGGGGGAACGACCGAGGGCCGCCGTCTGGCGGAGCTCCTCGCGGCCGAGGCGGGGGTGCGGGTGACCAGTTCCCTGGCGGGGCGGGTCGCGGCGCCCCGGCTGCCGCCGGGCGAGGTGCGCGTCGGCGGCTTCGGCGGGGCCGAGGGCCTTGCTGCGTGGCTGCGGCAGCACCACGTGGACGCGCTCATCGACGCCACCCATCCTTTCGCCGGGACGATCTCGTTCAACGCGGCGACGGCCGCCGCGCTCGCCCATGTTCCCCTGCTCGCCCTGCGCAGGCCCGGTTGGGTCGCGTCGGAGGGGGACGACTGGCATCCGGTCGACTCCCTGGAGCAGGCGGCGCGGGTGCTTCCGGCCCTCGGCGAGCGGGTGTTCCTCACCACGGGCCGGATGGGCCTCGCCGCCTTCGCGGGCCCCGAGCTGGGCGCTCACTGGTTCCTCGTACGTTCCGTCGACGCGCCCGAGCCGCCGTTCCCGGCGCGCATGGAGGTGCTCCTCGACCGGGGCCCGTTCACGCTGGACGGGGAGCGCGAGCTGCTCCGTGCCCACCGGATCGACGTCCTGGTGACGAAGGACAGCGGGGGCGTGGCGACCGCGCCGAAACTGGCCGCCGCGCGCGAGGCGGGGGTGCCGGTGGTGGTGGTCCGGCGGCCCGCCGGTCCGGAGGGGGTCACCGGCGTCGCCACGCCGGAGGAGACGGTTGCCTGGGTGCGTGGTGAGGTGTGCCTGTAGGGGCGCGGGGAACTGCGCGCTCAGCCACCACGCACCCGCAGGCGACGCACAAGAAGGTCACCCCTCGGGGTACCTCCGCGGCGTCCAGACGATCTGCTCCTCGCCGCCGCGCCTCCGTACCCACCGGCTCTGCGAAGACCCCACGATCAACAACGTCCGCATGTCGACCTCGTCGGGGTCGAGGTCCCCGAGACGCACGATCCGGACGCTTTCCTCGGGGCCGCCGACATCACGGCCGAGCACGACCGGGGTATCGGGGGCCCGATGCTCCAGGAGCAGCTCCCTCGCCTTGCCCACCTGCCACGTGCGGCTGCGCGAGCCCGGGTTGTAGAGCGCGAGGACCAGGTCCGCCGAGGCCGCGGCGGCCAGCCGCTCCGCGATGACCTCCCACGGCTTGAGGCGGTCCGACAGGGAGATCGTGGCGTAGTCGTGGCCGAGCGGCGCGCCCGCGCGGGCGGCCGCGGCGTTGGCGGCGGTCACCCCGGGGAGCACGCGGACCGGGACGTCGGCGAAGTCGTCCTGCGAGGCGGCCTCCAGGACGGCCGTGGCCATCGCGAAGACGCCGGGGTCGCCGCCCGACACGACCGCGACGCGCCGCCCGCGCCGTGCGAGCTCGAGGGCGAACTCGGCGCGCTCGGACTCCACGCGGTTGTCGGAGCCGTGCCGCCGCTGCCCGGGGCGGTGCGGCACGCGATCGACGTACGTGGTGTAGCCGACCAGGTCGTCGGCGGCGGCGAGCGCGCCGCGCGTCTCGGGGGTCAGCCAGAGCGGGCCCGCGGGGCCCGTGCCGACCACGACGACCTCGCCGCGCTCCGGGGTCTGCTCGGCGGGCCGGGGCGCGGGACCTCCGGTCAGCGGCGCGACCCGGCTCGGCAGCACGGCCACGGAGAAGTACGGCACCGATTCCGGGTCCACCTCGGCGAGGCTGCCGGTGCGCTCGCCCTTCATGGTGGCCCGCTCGACGTACCGCGCCTCGTCGAGCCGGCCGGCGCGCTCCAGGGCGCCGCGCACCTTCCCGAACGTACGGCCGAGCTTCATGACGACCGCCGAGTCCGTCGCCGCGAGGCGCGCCGCGAGCTCCTCCTCGGGGAGCGTGCCGGGCAGGATCGTCAGTACCTCCTCGGCCTCGACGAGCGGCTCGCCGAGCCGGGCGGCGGCGGCGCTCACCGAGGTGACGCCGGGGATCACCTCGGTCGGGTAGCGGTGCGCGAGGCGCTTGTGCATGTGCTGGTAGGAGCCGTAGAAGAGCGGGTCGCCCTCGGCGAGGACGGCGACGGTGCGGCCCGCGTCGAGGTGGGCGGCGAGGCGGGCGGCGGCTTCTTCGTAGAAGTCGTCGAGGGCGCCGCGGTAGCCGCCGGGGTGATCGGTGCTCTCCGTGGTGACGGGGTAGACCAGCGCTTCCTCGATGTGGTCGGCGCGGAGGTGCGCGGCCGCGATCGAGCGGGCGATGGAGCGGCCGTGCCGTGCGGAGTGGTACGCGACCACGTCGGCGGAGGCGATCACCTCGACGGCCCGCACGGTCATCAGGGAGGGGTCGCCGGGACCCAGTCCGACGCCGTAGAGCTGCCCCTTCGGGCTCTGTTCGGTGGGCATGGGCACGCCGCTCATTCCGCTTCGCTCGCAATCGCGTTGATCGCCGCCGCGGCCATCGCGCTGCCGCCGCGACGTCCCCGTACGACCAGGTACTCCAGGCCGGAGGAGTGCTCGGCGAGCGCGTCCTTGGACTCGGCCGCGCCGACGAAGCCGACCGGGATGCCGAGGACGGCGGCCGGGCGGGGCGCGCCCTCCTCGATCATCTCCAGGAGGCGGAAGAGGGCGGTGGGCGCGTTGCCGATGGCGACGACGGAGCCTTCGAGGCGGTCGCGCCAGAGTTCGAGGGCGGCGGCGCTGCGGGTGGTGCCGAGCCGCGCGGCGAGGTCCGGGACGGACGGGTCGGCGAGGGTGCAGACCACGTCGTTGTCGGCGGGCAGCCGCTTGCGCGTGACGCCGCTCGCGACCATGTTTGCGTCGCAGAGGATCGGTGCGCCGTCGCGCAGCGCCTTGCGGGCGTCGGCGATCACGCGCGGGCTGTACGAGAGGTCGCGCACGAGGTCGACCATCCCGCAGGCGTGGATCATCCGGACCGCGACCTGGCTGACGTCGGCGGGCAGGCCTTGGAGGTCCGCCTCCGCGCGGATGGTGGCAAAGGACTCGCGGTAGATCGCCGCGCCATCCTTCTCGTAGTCGAACACTGTGCTCTCGCTCATCTCGTGGCCGTTGGTTTCGTGGTGGTACGTGCCGTGGTGACCGTCTCGGTCAGGGTGCCGCCCGTGACGGGGACGGTGGAGCCTCCGGTGTGCAGCGTCACTTCGTAGCCGCCGTCCCCGGTGGCGAGGGCGTCGACCCAGTCGCCGTGCGGGTGCCCGCACCGCCGTTCGCAGCCGGACCAGTGGACGGGCAGCGTGCCGTGGCCCGGCACCGCGTCCGCGCGGACGTCGGCGAGGGACTTGGCGCATCCGGGGCGGCCGGTACAGGCGCTGACGCCCAGCCAGGGCGAGTGGGGGTCGGTGAGGAGCCCGGCGCCGTCCAGCACGGCCAGCCGATCCCGTGCCGCCGCCTCGTCGGCGAAGCCGGGAATCACGAAGCCGCGCCACGGGGTGACCCGGAGCTCGTCCGCGGGAAGCGGCAGGAGGGCCCGCCACTGCCCGACGCTGACGCGCCCGAGCGGAGCGCGAACGCACACGGCACGACCCATGACACCAGTCACCGGCGCCCCCTCTCGCCCCACGCCCCCCGACCGAGTCCGCACACCCTCACCCCCGGGCGGCAGCAGCACACCACCCCGGCCCACGCCCTCCGACCCGCTCCACTCGCCCTCGACACCGGACGCCAGGCCACCCCGGCCCACGGCATCCGACCCGCCCCGGCCCACGGCACCCGACCCAGCCCGCTCGCCCTCGGCACCGGACCACGGCAGACCGCCCCCGGCCTCGCCCCCCGGCCAAATCCGCTCACCCTCCACGCCCGCCCGCTCCAGCGCCCCGGCCAGGTCGACAAAGTGGCCCGCGGGCAGTTCGGTCACCCGCCAGGCCCCGTTGCCCGCGGCATCCGCGGCCGCGTGGAAAGCCTCCGCGGCGGCGAGCGCGGCGCGTGGGGCGTCGGTTCCGGGGACCCGGAAGGCGAGGCCTCCCAGCGCGACCACCGCCGTCCCGCCCGATTCTGCGATCAAGGTCACATCGCCGCCGAGCCCGGCCACGTCCCCCCGCCCGTCGTCGAGGACGAAGAGGAAGCGGCCGGAAAGCTCCGTCGTCCACTCCTCGGCACAGAGGAGTCCGTCCAGCTCACGGGCCCACAACTGGACGTCGGCGTGGCCGACTCCGTCGGTTCCCGCGAGCGGGGACGCCACCACGTTCCGGACGCGTTCGTGCCGCTCCGAGGGGAGCAGACCCGCGTCCGCGAGCAGCGCGGAGAGTTCGCCGCCGCACGCCTCGCCGAGCCCGCGCAGCTCGACGTTGCCGCGCGAGGTGATGCTGAGGTTGCCGTCGGCCAGCCGCTCCGCGGCGAGGGCGAGAACCTCGGCCTGACGTCCCGTCAAAAGCCCGCCGGGCAGCCGGAGTCGGGCCAGAAGGCCGTCGTCGGCGCGGTGCAGGCGCAGGGCTCCGGGGCAGGCGTCGCCCCGGTCACGTATGGGGGATTCGCCCTGGTCTGGGGAGGATGCTGAGGTGGGCGGCATGGCGGCGAGCATACCCACGCGGATCAGGCCGGTCGCCTCCCGAGCCGGACCGCCGGGGCAGGTGGCCGCACCGCGCACCCCGGGCAGGACTTACTATGCAGGCGGCGGGCTACCAAGTCCGTCGACGCCAGCGACGGCGTGGGTCCACCAGGACCCGAAGGAGGAAGCCCGGTGCGAATCCGGCGCGGTCCCGCCACTGTGAGCCCCACCCGCGTGGGGCGAGCCAGGAACTCCTGCCGTCCATACGACCACCCGGGGCGCGGACACCCCGAGGAAGGCCTGCGCCCGCATGCTTCTGCTGTTGTCGACCTCCGACACCGACCTGCTCAGCGCCCGCGCGGCGGGAGGCCCGGTCGACTACCGGTTCGCCAACCCGTCCCGCCTCGACCTCGCGGAGCTGCCCCCGCTCCTCGACGGCGTCGACCTCGTCGTCGTACGTCTCCTCGGCGGCGTCCGCGCCTGGCAGGACGGCCTGGACCAGCTCCTCGCCACCGGCCTCCCCGTGGTCGTGCTCACCGGTGAACAGGCACCCGACGCCCAGCTCATGGCCTCCTCGACCGTGCCCGTCGGCATCGCCGCCGAGGCGCACGCCTACCTGGCGCACGGCGGCCCCGCGAACCTGGAGCAGCTGGCCCGCTTCCTCTCCGACACCGTGCTGCTCACCGGCCACGGTTTCGAGCCGCCCGCGCCCGCCCCGTCGTGGGGCCCGCTGGAGCGCACCGCCCGCGCCGGCGTCGAGGGCCCGACCGTCGCGGTGCTCTACTACCGCGCCCACCACATGAGCGGCAACACCGCGTTCGTGGACGCGCTGTGCGGCGCGATCGAGGACGCGGGCGCCCGGGCGCTGCCGCTGTACGTGGCCTCACTGCGCGCCCCCGAGCCGGAGCTGATCGACGCGCTGCGCGCCGCCGACACCATCGTGACCACCGTCCTCGCCGCCGGTGGCACCAAGCCCGCCGAGGCCTCCGCGGGCGGCGACGACGAGTCGTGGGACGCGGGCGCCCTGACCGGCCTCGACGTGCCGATCCTCCAGGCGCTCTGCCTGACCGGGTCGCGCTCGGCCTGGGAGGAGAACGACGAGGGCGTCTCTCCGCTGGACGCCGCGAGCCAGATCGCGGTGCCGGAGTTCGACGGCCGCCTCATCACCGTCCCCTTCTCCTTCAAGGAGATCGACGAGGACGGCCTTCCCGCGTACGTCGCCGACGCCGAGCGCGCGGCCCGCGTCGCCGGAATCGCCGTACGCCACGCGCGCCTCAAGCACATCCCGGCCGCCGACAAGCGCCTCGCCCTGGTGCTTTCCGCGTACCCGACGAAGCACTCCCGCATCGGCAACGCGGTCGGCCTCGACACCCCGGCGTCCGCCGTGGAGCTGCTGCGCAGGCTGCGCGCCGAGGGGTACGACTTCGGCCCCGAGGCCGACATTCCCGGCCTGGTCTCCGGTGACGGCGACGAGCTGATCCGCGCGCTCATCGACGCGGGCGGCCACGACCAGGACTGGCTCACCGAGGAGCAGCTCGCCGCCAACCCGGTGCGCATCCCGGCCGCCGACTACAAGCGGTGGTACGCGACGCTGCCGCGGGAGCTGCGCGACTCCGTCGAGGAGCACTGGGGCCCGCCGCCCGGCGAGATGTTCCTCGACCGCTCCAGGGTGGGTCAGGGCGGCGACCCGGAGGGCGACATCGTGCTCGCCGCGCTGCGCCGCGAGAACCTGCTCATCCTCATCCAGCCGCCGCGCGGCTTCGGCGAGAACCCCATCGCGATCTACCACGACCCCGATCTGCCGCCGTCCCACCACTACTTGGCGGCGTACCGGTGGATCGCGGCGCCCGCCGCCGACAACGGCTTCGGCGCGGACGCGATGATCCACCTCGGCAAGCACGGCAACCTGGAGTGGCTGCCCGGCAAGAACGCGGGCCTCTCCGCGGCCTGCGGCCCCGACGCCGCGCTCGGCGACCTGCCGCTGATCTACCCCTTCCTGGTCAACGACCCGGGCGAGGGCACGCAGGCCAAGCGCCGCGTGCACGCCACGCTCATCGACCACCTGGTGCCGCCGATGGCGCGCGCCGACTCCTACGGCGACATCGCACGCCTGGAGCAGCTCCTCGACGAGTACGCGCAGATCAGCTCCATGGACCCGGCGAAGCTTCCGGCGATCCGCGCGCAGATCTGGACCCTCATCCAGGCCGCGAAGCTCGACCACGACCTGGGCCTGGAGCAGCGCCCGGACGACGACGGCTTCGACGACTTCCTGCTCCACGTCGACGGCTGGCTCTGCGAGATCAAGGACATGCAGATCCGTGACGGTCTGCACGTCCTCGGCAATCCGCCGGCCGGCGCCGACCGCGTCAACCTCGTCCTCGCGGTGCTGCGCGCCCGCCAGATCTGGGGCGGCACGACCGCGCTGCCGGGTCTGCGCGAGGCGCTGGGCCTCGACGAGTCGGCGGCGACGCGCGTGACGGCCGACGAGGCCGAGGACAAGGCGCGCGCGCTGGTCCAGGCGATGGACGACGCGGACTGGGACCCGGCTGCCGCGGCCTCCGTGGCCGCGGACCACGGCGAACAGGTCGCCGCCATCCTGGAGTTCGCGGCCCGCGAGGTCGTACCGCGCCTCGCGGCGACCACCGCCGAGCTCGACCACGCCGTGCACGCCCTGAACGGCGGTTTCGTCCCGGCGGGCCCGTCAGGATCGCCGCTGCGCGGTCTGGTCAACGTCCTGCCGACCGGCCGCAACTTCTACTCGGTCGACCCGAAGGCCGTCCCCTCCCGCCTCGCGTGGGAGACGGGCCAGGCGCTGGGCGACTCGCTGGTGGAGCGGTACAAGCAGGACAACGACGGCGCGTACCCCACCTCCGTGGGCCTGTCCCTGTGGGGCACGAGCGCGATGCGCACCGCGGGCGACGACGTCGCCGAGGCGATGGCGCTGCTCGGCGTCCGCCCGGTCTGGGACGACGCGTCGCGCCGCGTGACGGGCCTGGAAGCCGTCCCGTACGAGGAGTTGGGCCGCCCACGCATCGACGTGACGCTGCGCATCTCGGGCTTCTTCCGCGACGCGTTCCCGCACACGATCGGTCTGCTCGACGACGCGGTGCGGCTCGCCGCCTCCCTGGACGAGCCCGCCGACCGCAACTACGTCCGCGCCCACGCCCAGGCGGACCTCGCCGAGCACGGCGACGAGCGCCGGGCGACCACCCGCATCTTCGGGTCGCGTCCGGGCACGTACGGCGCGGGTCTCCTCCAGCTCATCGACTCCCGCGACTGGCGCACCGACGCGGACCTCGCCGAGGTCTACACGGTGTGGGGCGGTTACGCCTACGGCCGCGGGCTCGAAGGACGCCCGGCCCGCGCCGAGATGGAGACCGCGTACAAGCGCATCGCGGTGGCCGCGAAGAACACGGACACCCGCGAGCACGACATCGCGGACTCGGACGACTACTTCCAGTACCACGGCGGCATGGTGGCGACCGTGCGTGCGCTGCGGGGCACCGCCCCGGAGGCGTACATCGGCGACTCGACCCGCCCGGAGACGGTCCGCACGCGCACGCTGGTCGAGGAGACAAGCCGCGTCTTCCGCGCCCGCGTGGTCAACCCGAAGTGGATCGAGGCGATGCGCCGCCACGGGTACAAGGGCGCCTTCGAACTCGCCGCCACGGTGGACTACTTGTTCGGGTACGACGCCACGACGGGCGTCGTCGCCGACTGGATGTACGACAAGCTCACCGAGACGTACGTCCTGGATCCGACGAACCGTCAGTTCCTCCAGGAGAACAACCCCTGGGCCCTGCACGGCATCGCGGAGCGTCTCCTGGAGGCGGAGTCGCGCGGCATGTGGGCGAAGCCCGACCCCGCGGTGCTCGAGGCGCTGCGGCAGGCGTACCTGGAGACCGAGGGCAACCTGGAGGACGGCGGCGACGAGGGCTGAGGCCCCGTCACCACCGGCCCCCCGTCGGCCTGTCGCGGCCGGCCGTCACTGCGACGGCCGGCCGCCCAGCCATGCCAGCGCGCCCACGGTCAGCGCGGTGACCCCGGTGGTGAGGGTCGGCTCGATCAGCGGCGCGAAGAACGGTGAGTGGTTGGAGGGGATGTCCCGCTCGAAGGTGCCCGCCTTCTGGGCCGCGGCGACCTCCGCCGGGTCGACGCCGCCGAACAGCCAGTAGCAGAGCGGCACTTCGCGGTCGGCGGAGGTCGCGAAGTATCCGACGTCCTCGCTGCCGGTGACCGGCCCGGGATCGAAGACACGGTCCTCCCCGAGCACCGCGCCGACGGCGGCCATCGTCTTCGCCACGGCGTCGGCGTCGTTGTCGAGCACGGGGAACGTGTCGATCTCCGTGATCTCGGGCTCCCGCTCCGCGCCCGCCGTGGCCGCCTCGCCCTTGACGATGCGCTCGACGGCGGCGAGCACCTTCGCGCGGACCTCGGGCGTGTACGACCGGATGTTGATCTTCAGCTCGGCCTCGTCGGGAATGATGTTGTCCTTCGTGCCCGCCTGGAGCGAGCCGACGGTCACCACGGCCGTCTCGGCGCCGGAGATCTCCCGGGACACGACCGTCTGCAGCCGCATCACGGTCGCGGCGGCCATCACCACGGGGTCGATCGACGCCTCGGGCCGCGAACCGTGCGCGCCCTTGCCGAACATCCGCACGCGCAGGGAGTCGGTCGCGGCGAAGGCGGGCCCGGGGTGCGCGCCGACCATCCCGGCGGGCAGCGGCCCGACATGCTGCCCGAGCACGACGTCCGGCACGCCGAACCGCGCGTAGAAATCGTCCCGGACCATCGCCTGCGCGCCCTTCGCGACCTCCTCCGCGGGCTGGAAGACACCGACGATCCGGCCCGACCAGCCGGCGCGGGCGTCCGCGAGCAGCTTCAGCGCGCCCAGCAGGCAGGTGACGTGCATGTCGTGCCCGCACGCGTGCATCACACCGTCGTTCACGGACGCGTACGGCAGTCCGGTGCGCTCGGTCACGGGCAGCCCGTCGAAGTCGGCACGCAGCAGGACGGTCGGGCCCGCACCGTTCTCCAGGACGGCGACCACGCCGGTGCGGCCGACACCGGTCGTGACCTCGTACCCGTACGACGACGCGTGGCGGGCGACTTCGGCGGCGGTGCGGTGCTCGGCGAAGGACAGTTCGGGGTGGGCGTGCAGATCGCGGTAGAGAGCGGCGAGGTCACCCTTGATGGCGTCGAGGCCCAGCAGGGCGGAGGAATTCCGTTCGGCGGCGGACATGTCACGCTCCTCTTCTGTGGTGTCCCGCCACCTTACGTACGGCTTTCCTGGGGTCTGTACGGGGTGGGCGGAACCGGCGCGGGACACGGGGGCGTCCCTGCCCCCATGATCACTCCCACGCCCGGTGCGGCCGACGTGACGTCCGCCCGCCACCTCTACCTCACCCGGCACGGCGAGGCCACGCCCGACGAGAGCGGGCTGACGCCGAAAGGCCGCAGACAGGCCGCCCTGCTCGGCGAGCGACTCCGCGGCATCCCGTTCGCGGCGATCCACCACGGGCCGCTCCCCCGGGCCGAACAGACCGCGGTCCTGATATCCGACGGCCTCGACGGCGACGCCCCGCTGGTCCGCTCGGCCCCGGCGGGCGACTACATCCCCTACGTCCCGCGCAAGGAGGAACTGCCTCCCGAGACGGCCGACGCGACACTGGAGCGCCTGGCCGGGTTCCCCGCGGCGGAACGCGAGAACGGCCCCGCACTCGCCGCCGAGGCGCTGGCCCGCTTCACCGGCCCCGTCCCCGGCGACACACCGCGCCACGAACTCGTCGTCACGCACAACTTCCTGACCGCCTGGCTGGTCCGCGCCGCACTCGACGCCCCGCCCGCACGCTGGCTCGGTCTGAACCACGGCAACGCGGCCCTGACGGTCATCCGTTACACCCCGGGCCGCCCCGCCGCGCTGGTGCTCTACAACGACATGCGGCACCTGCCCGAGGACCTGCGCTGGACCGGCTTCCCGCCGGAGCTCCGCGACTGAGGTCCTGTCCTTGAGCCCCTGTCACAACACGGTCGGCAGGCCGACGTTGTTGATCAGCGGCCCCTCGACCGAGACCCCTTCGTTGATGAGGGTGTCGGCGACGGGAAGCGGCAGGGGCAGCGGGCCGGGATTCGCCGGGGCGGTGGCCGCCGGAGCTGGTCCCGCGGCAGCGGCGAGGGCGACGAGGGCGAGAGCCAGGGCGTGACGGAACATGCAACAGCCTCACGGGCTAGGAGGGTTGGGTCATTCGGGCGACGGGAGGCGACAACCCGTTCGTATGATCGTCGGTGACGATCGGTGACTTCCCGAGCGCGTCCGGGTTACATCCGGTGAGCGGGCCGCGACCGACGGCTCGTCACGCACACGCTCCAAGGAGGCCGCAGTGAACGGCAATTGGGTGCAGAAGATGTCCCGCTGGACTCTGGTCGCAGCCGTGGCGGCCGCACCGGCCGTCCTGTGCTCCGGCACGGCACACGCCGACGAGACGCACGAGAACTCGCACAACGCACCCGTGGTCGCGCTGATCAACACCGGCCAGATCGACGACCCGATGGAGGACGTACTGGAGCACACCCTCCTCTTCGGCGACGGCTACCGGTGGGGCGGCTGACCACCTGAACCGCCGCGCGGGGTGCGGGGAGTGGGGAGAGAGGCGGCCCGTTCGGACCGCCCCCCTTCCGGCCCCCCCGGCCGGTGTCAGACCGTCACGGAGCGAGGCATGCCACGCCCGGCACCTCCGCGGGGACGCCGGGGCTCGCCGGGTCGACGAGGGACGTGACGTCACCCGCCGCCTGCGTCAGGCAGTCGACGGTCGTGACGGGGTCCGGCACGGCACTGGCGGGCACCGCGAGGACCCCCAGCAGTGTGACGGCACCGAGGATGACGGCGGCGGAGCGACGCATGTGAACTCTCTTTCCTGTGAGCTGAGTTGTCTGCGGCTCGGCGAGCAACGCGAGCCGCCCAGTGACTCCCCAGCCCTCCGTACCGATACGCCCCATATCACCCGTACGTGAAAGACGTAACGATCCTCCTCGAATTATCGGGATCGTCAGAAGGCGTACCGGATGCGCAGCCAGGGCGCGTGCTCCTCGAGCAGCTGGTGGAGGCGGGCCAGGGACCGCCGCTTGATGTCCTGGGAGTAGCGGACGTTGAGGGCCCCGTTCTGCGACCGCTTGGTCTCCTGCGCGCCCGGCTGCCAGAGCACGTCTTCGGCCTTGGGGTGCCAGCCCAGGTTGACCTCGTGGAGCCCTGCGTTGTGGGTCAGCATGATGATCTCGGCGGCCGCCTGCTCCTTCACGCGGGCGGGCAGCACGTCGTCGAGGTGGACGAGCAGCTCGGCCCAGTCCCGCTGCCAGCCGGGGCGCAGCACGACGGGCGAGAGGTTGAAGTGGACCTCGTACCCCGCGTCGAGGAAGTCGGCCGCCGCGGCGATCCGCTCGGCGACCGGGCTGGTGCGGATGTCGAGGAGCCGCGCGTCGTCGGCGGGCATGACGGAGAAACGCACCCGCGTACGCCCCCGCGGGTCGAGCGCGAGCAGATCGGGGTTGACGAACTTGGTCGCGAAGGAGGCCTTGGCGGTCGGCATGCCGCGGAACGCGGCGACGAGATCGGCCGTGTTGTCGCTGACCAGGGCGTCGACGGAACAGTCACCGTTCTCGCCGATGTCGTAGACCCACGCGTGCGGGTCGCACTGGTTGGGCTCGGTCTTAGGCCCCTGGGCCCGTACGTGGCGCCGGACGTGGGCGACGATCGCCTCGATGTTGGTGAACAGCGTGATGGGGTTGGCGAAGCCCTTGCGGCGCGGGACGTAGCAGTAGGCGCAGGCCATCGCGCAGCCGTTGGAGGGGCCCGGGGCGATCCAGTCGGCGGAGCGGCCGTTGGGGCGGGTGGCGAGGGTGTGCTTGACGCCGAGGACGAGCGTCTCGGTCTTGATCCGGACCCACCGGCCGATGTTGCCGTCGTTGCCGTGCAGGGAGGGGATGCGCCAGTGCCCGTCGACCTCGGTCACCCGTACGTCCGGCGAGAGCCGGCTCATGATCTGCCGGCCGCGCGGGGAGTCGAGGGCGGCGGGCTCGGCGTAGACCTCGCGCACGTCGAGCATGCGGCGGGCTTCGCGACTGTCCCGGAAGGCGCCGCCGCGACCCGACGTGGTGGTGGCGCCGTCCGGAGCAGTGCCCTCGGGGACGGTGTCCGCCCATCCGAAAAGGGTCTGCTGCTCCGGCTCTCCGGGACCGGTGCTCATGGTGTCGCCCGCTCGCTCCGCACCTCTGCCGCTACGTCCTTCGGGCCCTCCACGGCCTCTACGCCACCGGGTCGTGGCCCCAGTTCATGAGGGAGTATCTCCACCGTGTCTCCGTGACGTCGCCGCTGGGCCGCTGCTTCAGATGGCGATGCACGTATCCGACGACTTTACGCATGTGCGCGATGTCGCTGTCCGTGAGATCGGCCTTCTTCTTCTCGAGCAGCTCGACGATGCGGCGCCCGGAGGCGTGTCCCACGCTCTCGCCGCCGCCGTCCGACTGGCCCACGCTCTTCGACTCGTCCGTGTCCAGCCAGTCCTTGAGGGCGCGAGGCGCCATGTTGACGGCTTCCTTGAACTCCTTGAAGGTGTCGCCCCGGTGCCCATCGCTGTCGCCGCCGCTCAAGAGCCGCCACCCCTCTTGCGCAGCGACCCGGGCTTGTGGACGGCGTCGCGGCCGGACTTGTCGCTGGTGACCTGGTACTGCGGCTCGTCCTTGGAGGCGTCGACGGTCCGTCCCGCCGCCTCCGTACGCTCCGTGATCTTCTTCTTCACCTTGCCCGGCACGGTCTGCCCATGGCTCTTCCAGGAGACCTGGTCCCCCTTTTCGAGCTTCTTTCCCTTGGCCACGTCACCACGCTCCCTCGGCGCCGCCGCCCCTCGTCGGGCGACGTACCCACTCTCGCGCCGTTCGCGGAATGATGCATTCCGGGTGGCGCGGCGGGCGGTGCCGACGCTCGGTCACACTCCGCCGAGCGTGGAGGCGCGGGCCTCCAGAGCCCACTGGTGGGTGCGGACCGTCGCCGGGTCCGTGCGGCCCGCGAGGATGTCGCAGAGGAGTTCCGCGCAGGCGTGCCCATACGCCGAGGGGCGCAGGTCGACGGCGGTGACGGGCGGCGCCGCGCCGCGGACGGCGGTTCCGTCCACGCAGGCCGCCACGTAGAAGCCGTCACCCACGACGCGGCCCCGGGCGGCGGCCGCGTGCAGCACACCCGGTGCCGCGCCGTCCGGGGCGCAGATCACCGCGTCGGTCTCCGGCGCCGCGGCGAGCAGCGCGAGCGTGGCCTCCTCCGCCTCGCGCGGCGTCGCGGCGAAGGAGACCGTGCGGACCTCCACCGGCACGTCGTGCGTACGCCCCCAGACGCCGGCCGTGCTGTGCAGCGCCGCCGCCCACGCGGAGGTGTCCGCCGGAGCCAGCAGGGCGGGGCGGCGGGCGCCGCGGGCGTGCACGTGGTCCAGGAGGGCGGTCAGGGAGGCGGAGTTGTCGCAGATGACCGCGCCGCTGGGGGCGGGGGCCGACCCCAGGTAGCGCTCGCCGGTGACGACGGGGATGCCCGCGCCGAGGAGTCCCGGCACGGCGGGGTCGCCGATCTCCGGGTCGATGACGAGGAGCCCGTCGACGCGTGACGCGAACGGTTCGTGCGTGCCGGTGGCGGGCGCGAGCAGGACGACGTCGAACCCTTCCTCCTGGGCGCGGGCGACGGCCCCGAAGGCGAGGTTCATGTAGTAGTCGAGGCGCGTCGCCGTCTGGGGCAGGTGCAGCCCGATGGCGCCGGTGCTGGCACGGCGGAGTCTGCGCGCGGCGCCGTTCGGCCGGTAGCCGAGGCGGGCGGCGACCTCCCGGACGTGCTCGCGGGTGGCCTCCGCGACGCGGCCCGCGCCCTGCAGCGCGTCGGAGGCGGTGCTCTTGGAGACTCCGGCGGCGCGGGCGACGTCGAGGAGGGTGACGGTACGGGCATTCACGTGGCCGAAGTGTAGACGTACGCGATCAGTCGGGAGCCACTCTTGCCGGAACGTTCCGGCACGGTTTACATTCTGCCCTGCCGGAACGTTCCGGCAGGGCCGATTCCGCTCCCTCGCCCGTACTGCGCCCCTACTCCCCTGGAAGTCGCCATGCGTCTGATCACCGCGTACAACCCGCCCGCGTCCCCCACCAGGACCCGGCCCGCCGAACGGTCCCCCCTCCGCGTGGCCGCCGTGCAGCAGCGCTGGCACCGCGACCCGGACGAGCACCGCGCGGCCCTGCGCGAGGGCATCCGTCTCGCGGCGGCGGAGGGCGCGCGGGTGGTGTGCCTCCAGGAGCTGACGCTGTCGCCGTACTTCGCGGTCGTCCGCAAGGCCGACCACCCCGCCCCGGCCGAGCCCGAGGAGCTGCTCACCGGCCCTACGTTCACCTTCGCCGCCGAGGCGGCACGCGAGTACGGGGTGTACGTGCACGCGTCGCTGTACGAGCGGGCCCCCGCGCCGGACGGCGAGGACGACGGGCTCGGTTACAACACCGCGATCCTCGTCGCCCCGGACGGCAGCCTCGCCCAGCGCACCCGCAAGACGCACATCCCGGTCTCGGAGGGCTACTACGAGGACCACTGGTTCCGTCAGGGCCCGGCCGGCGACGACGCGTTCCCGCTGGTGCGGGTCGAGGACGCGAACCTCGGCCTGCCGACCTGCTGGGACCAGTGGTTCCCGGAGCTGGCCCGCGCCTACTCGCTGGCGGGGGCCGACGTCCTCGTCTACCCGACCGCCATCGGCTCCGAGCCCGGCCACCCCGGCTTCGACACGCAGCCGATCTGGCAGAAGGTCATCACCGGCAACGCGATCGCCAACGCGACGTTCATGGTGGTGCCGAACCGGATCGGCGCGGAGAACGGCCTCACGTTCTACGGGAGTTCGTTCATCGTCGACCCCTACGGCCGGGTTCTGGCGCAGGCCCCGCGCGACGAGCCCGCCGTCCTGGTCGCCGATCTCGACCTCGACGCCCGCCGCGACTGGCTGGAACTCTTCCCGTTCCTGGCGACGCGCCGCCCCGACGCGTACGGACCGCTCACGGCCACGAGCTGAACACCCCTCCGTGAGGCGCGGGCGTACGGTGCTCAGCCCGTGCTCAGCGAGGACGAGGGGCGGCGGTGCGGGCCGGGTGCCGGGGGCCGAGGTGGACCGCCACGCCCGTGCCCGCTGCCGCGGGGTGAGTGACCGGCGTCCAGCCCGCCCGTACGTAGAAGGCGCGGGCCTCCGTGGCGGCCACGGAGGTCAGCAGCCAGCAGCGGCCGTCGGCCCGGTCCTCGGTCACCGCGTCCAGCAGCCCGGCGCCCACACCGGTGCCCCTCGCGCGCGCGGAAACCGCCAGTTCGTCCACCTCGCGGCCGCCGCACAGCCACGCGGCCGTGCGTTCCGCGCCGAGGGCGGCCGAGATCTGCGGGTAGCACCGGCTCGTGGGGAACGGCGACGGCGTCGTCCAGGCGGTGGCCCAGCCGAGTACGGCCTCCCCGTCGAGCGCCAGGGCGGCGGTGAACCCGGGCCGGGTGACGTCGTCCGCGAGCCGCCGCAGGTAGTGGTCGGCGTGCTCGGGTCCTTCCCCCCAGGGCGCGCCTCCGAAGGCGTCCACGTACACGCTCCGGACGCCTTCCGCGTACGACAGCAGACGGCTCGCGGAGACGGCCCCGACGGTGGCGGCCATCAGGCGGCCCGGGCCGGTGAGCCCGGCAGCGGGGTGAGCGAGGCGTACTCGAGGGGCGCCGACGGGTCGATCGACACGTCGAGCGGCGCGGGCTCGGCGCCGGAGCGCACCAGCAGATCACCGACGGCGGCGATCATCGCGCCATTGTCGGTGCACAGCGTCATGGGCGGCACGCGCAGCTCGATCCCCGCGGCCGCGCACCGCTCCTCCGCGAGCCCGCGGACCCGGGAGTTCGCCGCCACGCCACCGACGACGACCAGCGTCCTCACGTCGTACGCGCGACAGGCCGCCAGCGCCTTGCCGGTCAGTACGTCCGCGACGGCCTCCTGCAGCGCGGCGGCCCCGTCGGCCACCGACAGCTCGTCGCCCCGGAGGCGGTGCCGCTCGACCCAGCGGGCCGCGGCGGTCTTGAGCCCGGAGAAGGAGAAGCCGTACGGGTCGTCGCCGGGGCGGGTCAGCGGCCGCGGGAACGTCACGGCCCGCGGGTCCCCGTCCCGCGCCGCGCGGTCGATCGCGGGCCCGCCCGGGTAGGGCAGACCCAGGATCCGGGCGACCTTGTCGAAGCACTCCCCCGCCGCGTCGTCGAGCGTGTCGCCGAGGTGCAGGATCGGCTCGCGCACCAGGTCCCGGACCAGGAGCAGCGAGGTGTGCCCGCCGGAGACGATGAGCACGACGCACGGTTCGGGCAGCGGGCCGTGCTCCAGGGTGTCGGCGGCGACGTGTCCGGCCAGGTGGTGCACGCCGTACAGCGGTACTCCGGCCGCGTAGGCGAGGGTCTTGGCGCCGGCGAGTCCCACCTGGAGGGCGCCGGACAGGCCGGGTCCTGTGGTGACGGCGACCGCGTCGATTTGGCTCAGCCGCAGTCCTGCCCGGTCGAGGGCCTGCCGGACGACCGGGTTGAACGCGTACAGGTGCGCGCGGGCCGCGATCTCGGGCACGACACCGCCGTACCGCGCGTGCTCGTCCATGCTCGATGCCACCACGTGCGCCAGCAGCTCTCCGTCCCGGACGATCCCCGCACCGGTCTCGTCGCACGACGACTCGATGCCCAGCACCACTGGTGTGCCCACCGCACGACGGCCCGCTGCACGTTTGCTCACTGCACGCCCCTTCTGCACAACTCACGTACTTGCAATATATGTGCAATAGAGGTGCGGGGTCGGCTCACGGGAGCGGCTTCCCCTCGCGGGGCGTACCGCGCACGAAGCGCCGCAGGCAGGCCCGCACGGCGTCGGGCCGCTCCAGCCAGGGCTCGTGACCGGCACCTTCGATCCGGGTCAGCGGAAGACCGAGCGAGCGCGCCAGCGCGTCGAGCGCGGAAAGGGGCCGGGGGTCGTCGCACCCCCCGAGCAGCTCCGTCCGCGCGGGCAGACGTTCCCGCAGCTCGTCCAGGTGTCCGTCGAGGGGATCCGCGCGCCCCGCCGCCCCGAGCTCGCGGTTCATGCCCCAGTTGACGGGCCGCCGCCGACGGGCCGCCCGCTCCGCCCACCGCCAACCGCGTTCGGCGTCGGAATGGTCGGTGAACCACGCCAGAGCGAGCAGCTCGGCCTCCTGCTCCTCGGTGCGGTGCGGCGACTCCTCCAGCACGCGGAGCCGCTCCCGCCGCGCCTCGGTCATGCGGCGCTCCCGCTCGGCCCGGTACCCGGCACGCCAGTCGCCGAGGAACGGCCCGCACATCAGCAGCGCCGCGGCCGCCCGGTCCGGGTGCGCGAGACAGAACCGGGCGGCGAGATCGGCACCGTAGGAGTGCCCGACCAGCACGGCCCGGGGCGCGTCCCACGCGTCGAGGAGTTCGGCGAGGTCCCCGACGTGCCGGGCGAGGGTGTGGCGCCCCTGCCACGGGGACCGGCCGGTCCCGCGCTGGTCGTACCGGTACACGGGCGCGAGGTCCGCGACCATAGCGGCGACGTCGCCCAGATAGCCGGGCAGCCCGGGACCGCCGTGGAGCAGCACCACGGGCGGCCGCCGCCCGCCGTGCCCGCCCGCGTCGGCCCGCGGGCCGCCACCCTCCAGCGCCGTCCAACGCACCCGCGCCCCGTCGGTGAGCGAGGTGAGGCCCTGCTTCTCGGTGAAGGTCACCGCGGTGAAACTACCCGGCCAAAGGCGCCGGGCGCGGGCGCGCGCACTCGCCAGGACGAGCGCGGGACATCCCGTGAGACACCCACAGGACAGGCGAAAGACACCCGCAGGACACCCGTGAGGAAGATCACTGAGGACAACCCCCCACTTCCGCGCGTCATCTTCCCCAGTGATCAAGGAGTCCACGGCGGCGGCTCACGAGCCGAGTGGCCGGTACGTCAGACGCAGATAGGCAAGACCATCCATGCCCCCCGAAAAGCGCATCCTCCCGCGCGCCACCCGTCGCAACGTCCTCGCGGCCACCGTGCTGGGTGCCGTGGCGCCCGTAGGGGTCGGCATCGGCCTGGCCGTCCGCTCGAAGGGTGACGGCGGCGAAGCGCCCGTCACGCCGCATCAGGCACCGGACATGACCAAGGCGGCCCCGACGGGTACGTGGGCGGCCTCCGGGCCGCAGCCCCGGACCACGGAAGCGGTCGTGCAGATCGTCGCGCACCCCGACGACGACCTGTTCTTCATCAACCCGGAGGTCGGGCAGTCGCTGCGCAGCGGTCGGCCGCTGACCACGATCTACCTGACGTCCGGCGAGTCCAACGGCGTCAACGGGCCCCGGGCGGGCACGGGCACAGGTGCGGGCAAGGGCCTGGGCGTGGGCGCGAGTCAGGGCCGGCCCCGCCCGACGCGCGACAAGCGCAAGTACGCGAAAGCGCGGCAGAACGGCATCCGCGCCGCGTACGCGGAGATGGTCACCGGACGCCCGGGCCACCCCTGGCGGCGCACCATGATTGCGACGGCGGGCGGTGGGCAGGCGGAGCTCGACACGTTGCAGGGCTACCCCCACATCAACCTGGTGTGGACGCTGCTGCACGAGGCGGGCAGCATCACCGGCGACCGCCCGCACAGCCTGCACGGACTGTGGGAGGGCCGGATCGACGCGCTCGGCTCGCAGCTGGCGCACGGCGGTCCGGTCAGCCGCGACTTCTCGTACACGAAGGAACAGCTCATCCAGACCCTGACCGGCTACCTCGAGCGGTTCCGGCCCACGCAGGTCCGGATGCAGAACCCGACGCCGGGCCGCCTCGACCGCAACCTCAAGTGCTCCGACCACCAGGACCACCGTTTCGGCGCGCGCTTCGTGCAGCAGGCACTCGCCCGGTACGCCGCCTCCGGTTCGCGCCCCCACTTCACCGTGCAGACCTACATGGGCTACTTCAACGGCGGCCTGCCCCAGGCGCTGGACCCCGCTTCCGGCGCGTCGAAGGCCCGCACCCTCGCCACGTACTCCTGGAGCGACGACGCCACTCGGGACTCCTGTCAGGACCCGGCGGGCTGCGGTGACCTCAAGGTCGCCGCGAGCCCGAAGCCCCGTTGGTCGCACAGCATCCACCACGCCGGCGACACCGGTGCCGACTGGCTGCTGACGGGCAAGGACGACAGCCTGTGGGCCTTCGCCGTGCTGGACGGCCGCATCGCGCACTGGCACCTCCCTGGCGGCAAGGGCGCGCAGTGGAACGCGCGCGGTTGGAAGGGCCCGGTGTTCCAGCCGGAGACCGGCATGGACACGGGCGTACGCCCGACGGCTCTCCCCGACGGACGGATGGCCGTTTTCGGCACCCGCACGCTGCTCGGCGACGGAACGGCGGCCGGCTACGGCAAGGAAGTGGGCTACGTCGTCCAGCAGGCCCCGGGGAAGCCCTTCGGCCCCTGGCAGTCACTGGGCACCCCGGAACTCTCCGACGAGATAGGCACGAACGACATCAGCTCCCCCGCGGTCGTGGTGGACCGCGACGGCGCGATGTCGGTCTTCCTGCGCGACAGCACCCACCAGCTGACCGCACGCGCGCAACAGCCGGACGGCACGTGGACGCCTTGGCGCGCCCTGGGCGGCAGGGCGGTGCACAGTGACCCGGTCGCGGCCACGGACCGCGCCGGACGGGCGTACGTCCTCGCCGCCACCCCGCACACCGTCCTGGCCTGGATCCAGGACGGGCCGGGGGCAGAGGTGCGCGGCCCGCTGGCCACCGGCCTCCCGCCCACCACCTTGCCGTTGACCGTCCGCAGGGACGACGACGGCGTCCGGGTCTTCTACCGCGCCCCGAACTCCGGGAACGTGTGCTCGGCCCGCCTGCACGCGGACGCCCTCACCGCCTCCTCGGCGGAGCCCGGCCGAGTGCGCAGGTCGTCCACCGCGCACACGTCGACGTCCGTCACCGACCTCGGTGGAGCGGGCGGTTACGGCCCCGTGAGCGCCACGTCCGACGACTGGGGCGACGTCCTGCTCGCGGCCCGGACCGCCACGGGCGACGTCGCCACTGCCTGGGGCACCGCGGGCACCGCGAGGAACCGGCCGCAGTGGAACCACACCGGCGTGCTCCCGGCCGGGGCGCCGTCGAGCGCTCCGCTGTCGTCGGGCGGCGTCGTCCTCACCATGCTCGGCCTCGACAGCCGCCTGTACTGGACCCATGCGAGGCGTGGAGGAGGTCGCCTGGCGCCCTGGCAGCCGGTGGGGTCCCCGACGGAGGGGAGGTCGAGGGCGTGATGCGCCTACGGATGCCGACCCCCGCGCCGTTGCTGACCGCCCGGAGCGCACAGGACACCCGCGACCCGTTCTTCGACAACGCGAAGTTCCTGCTGATCGTGCTGGTGGCGCTCGGCCACTCCTGGGAACAGATCGTCTACGGCACGCACGCGCTCCAGGCGGTCCACACCGTGGTGTACGCGTTCCACATGCCGGCGTTCATCATGCTGTGCGGCTACTTCTCACAGCGCTTCACCGGCCGCCCCGACCAGGTGCGCCGCCTGATCGAAGGCGTGCTGATCCCCTACCTCCTGTTCGAGCTGGCCTACTCCGCCACGAACAGCGCGGTACGGGGCGAGCCCTACGTCTTCACCCCCACGGAACCCACGTACCTCTGCTGGTTCCTCGTCGCCCTGTTCCTCTGGCGGCTGAGCACACCCCTGTGGCGGGCGATCAGTCATCCCGTGCCGATCGCCGTGCTCGTCTCCCTCGCGGCGGGCATCACAACGATGGGCTACGACCTGGCACTGCCGCGCGTGCTGATGTTCCTGCCCTGGTTCGTCCTCGGCCTGAACCTGCGCCCGGAGCACTTCGCCCTCCTGCGGACGCGGCCGGCCCGCCGCTGCGCCGTGGTGGCATTCGTCTGCGCCGGAGCGGCGGCGTATCTGTGGATCCCCGCGCCCGACGAACACTGGCTGTCCATGGACACCGGGTTCACGGACCTCGACGTGAGCCGACCGGAGTACCTGGCCGTACGCATCGGCATCTTCGCGCTCAGCGCGGTGCTGGTGGCCGCGTTCTTCGCCTGTGTGCCCCGGCGCCGTACCCCCTTCACCGCTCTCGGCGCCGCCACCATGTACCCCTACCTCCTGCACGGCCTCCTGATCCGCGCGGGCGAGGCAGCGGGCCTGTACCCGCTCCTCAAGGACCTGGGGGTGACCGGTCAGATCCTCCTCACCGTCGGCGTCGTCACGCTGGTGTTCCTGCTGTCGACTCCACCGGTGCGCAAACTGTTCCGCCCGCTGGTGGAGCCGCGACTGCCGCGGAGAGCCGTGCCGGCGGGCGAACGCTCGACGTAGGGGTGGCGAGGCCGCTGGACGCGGCGCTCGACATGATCAGTGCCGCTGCTTTCGCCGGTGTCTCCGGGGGCACGACCAGCAGGTCCCAGCGCCCCCGGCCGGGGCTGAGCAGGACGATCATGTGCTGGTCCGACGCCGTCGGGCTCCGGTGCAGCCGCACGACCTGGTTGGCCACGAGCATCCGGCCCGGCATCGCGTGCCACATCGCCCCCTTTACCGTGACGCTGCGGATGTCGCGCCAGGCCACGGGCAGACCGACGAGCAGCTGGGGCAGCTCGGAGACGATGTCGAACGAACGCGGCCACCACGCGCCGTCGATGGCCCGGGGCAGGCCGCCCTCGGGTGCCAGGCAGAGACGGAGGAGGGGATGAGAGGGAAGTGGATGTTCCTGAACGGTAGCCATGAGGCTCCTGTCAACGGGGGTGACTCAAGGAAAGCGGGTGGTGTCAGGACCGGCGGGCGGCGAGCCGGTCCGGTGCCGGCCAGCGCACGTCGTACGCCCAGCCGGCACGCTCGAAAAGGCGGATGACGGCGGCCGACGGGTCGATCTGGCCCCGGTCGACACCGTGGCGGGCGCTGGTGGGGTCCGCGTGATGCATGTTGTGCCAGCTCTCCCCGAAGGAGAGCAGGGCCAGCGGCCACAGGTTGGTGGCACGGTCGTGCCGCCGGGTGCGGAACGGACGCGCACCGATGAGGTGGCACAGCGAGTTCACGCTCCAGGTGACGTGGTGCAGCAGCGCGACCCGGACGAGACCCGCCCACAGCAGCGCGGTCACCCCGGACAGCCAGGAACCGCCGATGGCCCAGCCCAGCACGAACGGCAGCGCGAGGGTCAGGACACACAGGAGCGGGAAGGCGCGGGTGACGCGCCGGATGTCGGCGTCGGCGAGCAGGTCGGGGGCGTAACGCTCGGCCGACGTGACCTCGTTGCGGAACAGCCAGCCGACGTGCGCGTCCACCAGTCCGCGCAGTTGGCCGAGCAGGTGCGTGCCGTACCGGTACGGCGAGTGCGGGTCGCCCGGGCGGTCGGTGAAGGCGTGGTGACGCCGGTGCGTGGCGACCCAGCCGATGACGTCGCCCTGGAAACTCATCGATCCGGCGACCGCGAGCGCCGTACGCAACGGGCGCACGGCGCGGTAGGAGCCGTGGGTCAGACCGCGGTGGAACCCCACGGTGACGCCGAAGCCGGTGAGCACGTAGAAGACGGCGAGCAGCACCATGTCGAGGGGGCTGACGAAACGGCCCCACAGCAGCCAGGCGGCCAGGCCGAGTGCCACGAACGGCAGGACGACGATCACCGCGGTCACGGCGACGTACAGCCGGTCTCCCCGGCCCCGCTCGCGCGCGGGCCCGTCCGGTGGGAAGGGCGACGTCCCGTCGTACTCCCCCTGCCGATACGGAGCGTCGGTCGGCGGCGTCGCGGTCGCGGGCCTGCCTGAAACTAGCGTCATGATGGGGGAACCTCAGCCCTCGAACCTTGGTACGAATGGTGCGGCCGGGGTCCCGGGCTGCCCCTCTGACGGGAACCGCGAGGACTCAGATGGTCGGATGCATCGGCATACGAAAGGCCCTCGCTCCTTTCAACGTACTCCCGTCTTCTGCGGAAAGAGCCGATTCGAAGCGAAGAGGCACTGCACACGCGTGGTCGGCGCGGAGCGGTGAACACGTCGTCACGTCACCCGCGTAACTGTTCGGCGTAGGGGCGGACTTGACATCTGGTCGACTCCGTCGGCTGCGGCTAGCGTGCACCGTGCCGCCCCGGCCCCCGGCAGCGCCACACAGCCCCCGCGCCCCCCGAGGGGCGCACCGTGCGCATCTCCGCGGGAGCCGCCGCGTCACGAGCGCGGCCGTCGTTCCCGCACCCGCGCCGTGCCGGACGATCCCGGCGCTGCCTCGATGCGCTCCCTGCGGGCAGCGATTCCCTGCCCGCCGTGTCGCACACGTCGACCACAGGCGGTACGCATGTACGCGCTGATCGTTCCGGCCTCGGCCCCCTTCGTCCTGCTCGCCACCATCATGGGCCTGGCCTGGTGGGAGGACCACGTCCTCCCACCGGCCGAGGCCGACTCGGCCGAGACTCCCGTCGGGACTCCGACGCCGCCGGAGGTGCCGTTGACGGGGCAGGCCGCGGGGCGTTGACCGGCGGCACGGCACGGCGTAGGGCCATGCCGTAGCCGACGGCGTCTTGACCTGGTCCGACGACGACTCCGGGACTCCGGGACTCCGCGGTCAGAGCCGGCCGGCGCTTCGCAGCATCGGCACCAGGTGGTGCTCGACGGCCGGGGCCAGCCGAAGGGCCGCATCCCGGCCGTCCGTCCAGCGCAGGGCGGCCAGTTCGGCGGCCGGCACCGGCTCCCCGACCAGCGTCGCGGAGAAGACGGTCAGCCGCATGGGGACGCCCTCCAGCGCCGCCGTCTCCTCCACCACCGCGAGGTGTTCGAGCGCGTCCGGGACGACACCCAGTTCTTCCCGCAACTCCCGTACCAGGGTCTCTTCGGGCTTCTCCCCGGGCTCGGGCTTGCCACCCGGGACGTAGAAGATGTCCGGGGCCGCCTGCTTGCTGACGACGAGCAGCTTGCCGTCCTCGACGACGGCCGCGGCGACGACCTCCATGACTGCGTGATCCGGGGCTGCGTGATCCGGGGCTGCGTGATCATCCATCCCCGCATTGTGCCGCCATCAGCCGTCGCACCTCCGCGTCCGCGGCGGCGGGGGGCACCACCAGCAGGCCCCACCTGCCGCGGCCGGGGGCCAGGAAGCAGACGGTGGACGGGGCGCGCTGGGCGGTCGTCCGGCGCAGACGCACCACTTGGTCGGCGACGCGCACCCGGCCGGGGAACGGCGACCATACGGTCTCGTCCACGAGGACACTGGTGATCTGCCCCCAGGCGGACGGAAGTTCGGCCAGCAGTCCGGGAAGTTCGGACACCAGATCGGGCGAGCGGGGCCACCAGACGCCGTTGATGCTCCGGAGCGCGCCGCCCTCTGCCGACTCGGGTGCCAGGCGCAGCCGTACGGCGGGCGGTGAGAAGAGCGGGGGCCAGGGAGTGAGCGTCACGGGAACTCCTGAAGGAGATGCGGGCGCCCGAGCTCACACGCGGCGGGCCGGGACCCGACTGGGCCGACGACGCCCGACGTGCCCTCGGCTCTTGCAGCGTACTCCTTACGGCAACGAGAACCGCAGGATGCGCCTCCAGGTGGAGCCGTACTGCCGCCGCAGCGGCCCGGTGACGTACGGGATGCCGTACTTCTCGCAGAGTTCCCGCACGCGCGGGGCGATCTCGGCGTAGCGGTTGCTGGGCAGGTCGGGGAAGGCGTGGTGCTCGATCTGGTGGCTCAGGTTCCCGCTGAGCACGTGGAAGAGCGGGCTGCCCTCGATGTTGGCCGAGCCCTGGATCTGCCGCAGGTACCACTCACCGCGCGTCTCGCCCTCGACGGCCTCCTCGGTGTAGGTCCGCACGTCACCGGGGAAGTGGCCGCAGAAGATGATGGTGTGCGACCAGAGGTTGCGCACGGTGTTGGCGGTGAGGTTGCCCAGCAGGCAGGGCACGGCCGAGGGGCCGGCGAGCAGCGGGAAGAGCACATAGTCCTTGGCGAGCTGGCGGGTGGCCTTGCCGAGGAACCCGGTCAGGTCGCCGGCGAAGGAGCGCCACGTCTTGCGGCCGGCGGCGACGGCGTCGGGTTCCAGGTCGTAGAGCGCGATGCCCCACTCGAAGAGCGGCGCGAGCACGAAGTTGTAGAGCGGCTGGGCGGCATGGTGCGGGAGCCAGCGTTGGTCGCCGCTCATCCGGAAGACCACGTATCCGAGGTCCCGGTCACGGTCGACGACGTTGGTCCAGGTGTGGTGCAGGTGGTTGTGGGTGTGCTTCCACGCCTCGGCGGGGGCGAGGAAGTCCCACTCCCAGGTGGCCGAGTGGATCGCCGGGTCGCCCATCCAGTCCCACTGGCCGTGCAGGATGTTGTGGCCGAGCTCCATGTTCTCCAGGATCTTGGCGACGGAGAGCATGACGGTGCCCGCCGCCCAGGCGGGCGGGAAGAGCGAGACGGCCAGGGCGATCCGGCCGCCCGCCTCCAGGCCGCGCTGGGTGGCGATGACCGTACGGATGTAGTGGGCGTCTTCGGCACCGCGCGCGGCGATGACCTCGGAGCGGATCCGGTCGAGCTCCGCACCGAACGCGTCGCCGAACTTCTCGCCGAATTCGTCACGGGACTCCTCCTCACCTGACCTCTCACCGTGGTCCGCCCCGACGGGCGCGAGCGGGGTCTCAGTCATGGGAACTCCTTGGGTGGCCATGGGAACTCGTTGGATGGCTAGGCGTCGAGGGCCAGCGGTCCGGCTGCCGCCGACACGCAGGTCTGTATCAACTGCCCCTGTCTCTCGTGGAGTTCGCCGGTACGCAGGTCCCGCACCCGGCCGTATGCCAGTGGCGTGAGACAGCCGAAGCAGATGCCGCGTCGGCATCCGTACCGCATCGCCACACCTGCCGACTCGCCGACGACGAGAAGCGGGGTGGCCGCGTCCGCGGTGACCTCCTTACCGGTCCGGGTGAACACCACGGGGCTGCGGGAAGGGGCTTCGAGGCCCCGTGGCAGGGCCGGGGTGAGCCGGAAGCGCTCCACATGGAGTTGCCCGTCGAGCTCCTCCCCGCGCCAGTGACTCTCCACCGCGTCGAGCAGGGCGGCCGGCCCGCAGGCCCAGGTCTCGCGCTCCCGCCAGTCGGGGCAGAGCCGTTCCAGATCCTCCGGTGAGAGCCTGCCGTCGCGCAGGGTGTGCTGCTCGTGGTGGTCAAGCCAGGCCAACTCCCGCCCCGACGCGAGCAGTTCGGAACGGAAGATGCTGTCCCGGGCCGTGGGCGCGCTGTGCACCAGCACCACGTGGGGGTGCGGTGGCCGTCGGCGCATGAGCGTGCGCAGCATGCCCATGACCGGGGTGATGCCGCTGCCGGCGGTGATCCACAGGATGCGGGGCGGGAGACGCTCCGGGAGGACGAAATCGCCCTGCGCCGGGCCGAGACGGAGGACCGCTCCCGGAGGCGTCCGGTGGGCCAGCTGCGGAGAGACCGTTCCTCCCGGCGCCGCCTTGACGGTGATCGTCAGGAGTCCGTCCTCCCGCCCCGGCGCCGAGGTGAGGGAGTACGTCCGCCAGTGCCACACCCCGTCCATCTCCACGCCGACCGGGAGATACTGCCCGGCGATGTGCCCCGACCAGCCCCGGCCCGGCCGGAGCGTGAGCGTGGTGGCGTCCGCGGTCTCCGCGCGCACCTCCGTCACCCGCCCCACCGGAGAGCGGGCGTCGAGGAGGGGATGGATCAATCCGAGGTAGTCGTCCGGGGTGCGCGGACTGGTCAGCCAGGAGACGGCGGTCAGCAGCCTGCTCGCGAGAGCCGGTAACGCCGCCATGCGCCAATTCCTTTCGTCCCGCGGCACGATGGCGCGCGTACGTCGAGTCGTCCCGGGCCCGGCTGGATCCACGTAACCACGACCGTGCGGACGGGCGCGCTGCGGAGGGGCGCATCCTGCCATCCGGGATCCGCTCAGGTTCTGCCGTGACTGACGGGCACGTTTCCGGCGGGCGCGCTTCTGCCCAGGTCGGCGGTGTGCGCGGACAGGCCGGGACGGACCCGGGGGAATGACCGGAACGTGCCGCCGATTCCACCTCACCCGGTCGGTGAGACCGGTTCCGGGCGCCGGCGCGGGGCCTGACGACCGGCGCGGACCCCGCATGGTACGACCGGGTCGGGGCATCCGGTTCCTCTGGAACGGGAGGAAGCCATGTCCACGACGGAGCAGTCGGCCGAGTTCGCGGGAGAAGCGTCGGCCTGTCGCGGGTGCCGGGACGCCGGCGGTGCGGAACGCGGCGGTGAACCGCCGGAGAACGCGTGTCAAGGCGGTGCACCACCGGAGAACGCACGTCAACGGGTCAACCGGCGCTGGAACGAGATCCTTCAGGAGACGCGGGTCGCCCAGACCGGCGTGCAGATCCTCTTCGGATTCCTGCTCAGCGTGGCCTTCACCCCCCTGTTCCGGGAGTTGGACACGTTCGACCGGGTCGTCTACGTGATCACTGTCGTCCTCGGCGCATCAGCCACAGGCTCGCTGATAGCGCCCGTCTCCATCCACCGCTTCCTGTCGGGCCAGCGCATGAAGGACGAGGTGGTCGAGGCCGCGAGCCGTCTGATGATCTTCGGCATGGTGCTCCTCGCGCTGACCATCGGCTGCACGCTCCTGCTGATCCTGCGGCTCGTGGTCCCCGGTGCGCTGGCCGAAGTACTCGTCGGCGCGGTCATGCTCTGGTTCGGCTTCTGCTGGTACGTGCTGCCGATGCGCCTGCGCCGCCGCGCCGCCGCACGCCGTACCGGTGAGCTCGACGACGCCTGACGTACCGGCCGTCCGTACCCGCCATCGAGCTTCGTGCGCGATGTCCGCGGTGTCATCCGGACGACGCTGTTGCCGGACGATCCGAACGTTTCCCTGGTCACCCGCGTGGATACCCGGCGTGCCGGTTCCGGTTGTCGGACCGCACGGCAAGGGAGTGAATGGGGTGAGGATCCACTCTCGTGCCCCACACACACCTCGTACCCCCGTAGAAAGGCCCATTCCGTGTCCACGAAAGTCTCCGACTACGTCCTGCGGCGCCTGCGCGAATGGGAGGTCGACCGGGTCTTCGCCTACGCCGGAGACGGCATCAACGGTCTGCTCGCCGCCTGGGGCCGAGCGGACAACCAACCGCAGTTCATCCAGTCCAGGCACGAGGAGATGTCGGCCTTCGAGGCGGTCGGCTACGCGAAGTTCTCCGGCAAGGTGGGCGTGTGCGCGGCGACCTCGGGGCCGGGCGCCATCCATCTGCTGAACGGTCTGTACGACGCGAAGCTCGACCACGTGCCCGTGGTCGCGATCGTCGGACAGACCAACCGCACCGCCATGGGTGGCTCCTACCAGCAGGAGGTCGACCTGCTGAGCCTCTACAAGGACGTCGCCTCCGACTTCTGCGAAATGGTGACGGTCCCCGAGCAGCTTCCCAACGTCATCGACAGGGCCATGCGCACCGCGTACGCCCGCCGGACGGTGACCGCGATCATCATCCCCGCCGACGTGCAGGAGCTGGACTACTCACCGCCGACCCACGAGTTCAAGATGGTGCCTTCCAGCCTGGGCATGGCCTCGTACGCGCCCGTGCCCGCCGCGGCCGACATCGGCAGGGCCGCCGAGGTGCTGAACGCGGGAGACAAGGTCGCCGTCCTCATCGGACAGGGCGCGCGGGGCGCACGAGCCGAGGTCGAGGAGCTGGCCGAGAAGCTGGGTGCCGGGGTCGCCAAGGCGCTCCTGGGGAAGGACGCCCTGCCCGACGACCTGCCGTACGTGACCGGTTCCATCGGCCTGCTGGGCACCCGTCCCTCGTACGAGCTCATGCAGGACTGCGACACGCTGCTCGTCATCGGCTCCAGCTTCCCGTACAGCCAGTTCCTGCCCGATCTCGACCAGGCGCGGGCCGTACAGATCGACATCGATCCGCACATGATCGGGCTGCGCTATCCCTTCGAGGTCAACCTGGTGGGCGACGCCAAGGAGACGCTCAAGGCGCTGCTGCCGCAGTTGCAGAAGAAGAAGCACGGCTCCTGGCGCAAGAAGATCGAGAAGGACACCGCGCGCTGGTGGCAGGTCATGGAGCGCAGGGCCGCCGTGGAGGCCGACCCCATCAACCCCGAGTACGTGGTGCACGCGCTCGACGACCTGCTGCCCGACGACGTGATCCTCGCCGCCGACTCCGGCTCCGCCGCGAACTGGTACGCCCGGCACCTGCGCATGCGCGGCACGATGCGCGGCTCCCTCTCCGGCACCCTCGCCACCATGGGACCCGGTGTCCCCTACGTGATCGGGGCCAAGTTCGCCCATCCCGAGCGCCCCGCCATCGCCCTCGTGGGCGACGGCGCCATGCAGATGAACGGTCTGGCCGAGCTCATCACCGTCGCCAAGTACTGGCACGAGTGGCAGGACCCGCGGCTGATCGTGGCCGTGCTCAACAACCAGGACCTCAACCAGGTCACCTGGGAGATGCGGGCGATGTCCGGAGCCCCGCAGTTCCTGCCCTCGCAGGCGCTCCCCGACGTCCCGTACGCCGACTTCGCCCGGTCCATCGGACTCGAAGGCGTGCGCGTGGAGAAGCCGGGCGACGTGGAAGCCGCCTGGCAGCGTGCCCTCGGCGCGGACCGGCCCTGCGTCATCGACTTCCGCACCGACCCGTCCGTGCCGCCGATCCCCCCGCACGCCAGCCTCGATCAGATCGAGGCCGCCGCGGCCGCCATCGTCAAGGGCGACAGCGACCGGGTCGGCGTGCTCCGGCAGGGGCTCAAGGCCAAGGTGCAGGAAATGCTGCCGGGGCGCGGCTCGGGTGGCGACGCCCGGACCGGTGGGGGCCCGGACGACGCATGAGTGCCGTCGTACGGGCCGAAAGCCGGCCGGAAGCGGACCGGAAGACAGCCGTCCCTCCATCGCCCGGTCCGACATGCGTGGAACCGGACGGCCGAAAAGAATGGGGAGGACAGGTCGCGACCACCTTCTGCAACGCGCTGACGTGCGACGAGACGAGGAGCACATGAAGATCGGCTACAAACTGGCAGCCGAGGCGTTCGGCCCGTCGGAACTGGTACGGCAGGCGGTTCTCGCCGAGCGGGCGGGTTTCGACTTCGTGGAGATCAGCGATCACTACCACCCCTGGCTGGACAATCAGGGGCACTCGCCGTTCGCCTGGACGGTGCTCGGCAGCATCGCGGCCAAGACGGAGCGGATCGAGCTGGCGACCGGCGTGACGTGCCCGACGGTGCGCTACCACCCGGCGATCATCGCGCAGGCCGCCGCCACCCTGGCGCTGCTGTCGGAGGGCCGCTTCGTGCTGGGCCTCGGCTCGGGCGAACGTCTCAACGAGCACGTCACCGGCGTCGGCTTCCCGGACACCGTCGCCACCCGGCACGAGATGCTCAGGGAAGCACTGGAGATCATCCGGTTGCTGTGGAGCGGCGGGTACCGGTCGTACGAGGGAAAGCACCTGCGGCTGGCGGACGCCCGCGTGTTCGACCTGCCGGAGAAGCTGCCCCTGATCGCGGTGGCCGCGAGCGGCAAGCCGTCGACGCGGCTCGCCGCGGAGCTGGGCGACGGCCTGTTCGCGACCGAGGACAAGCCGGAGATCGTCCAGCAGTACCGGGACGCCGGCGGTGACGGCCCGCGGTACGCGGAGGTGCCGATGGCGTGGGCGCCCGACGAGCACACCGGCGCGAAGGCCGCCCTGGAGACGTCGCGTTGGGCGCTGACCGGGTGGAAGGTCATGAGCGAGCTGCCCAACCCGGTCAACTTCGACGCCGCGACGACGACCGTCACGGAGGACGACATCCGGGAGAAGTTCGCCTGCGGTACCGACCCCGCGCGGTTCGTCGAGGTGGCGCAGAAGTTCGTGGACGCGGGCTTCGACCGGCTGGTCATGCAGAACGCCGGGCCCGATCCCGACGGGTTCATCGACTTCTACGAGCGTGAGCTCGACGGGCGCATGCGGCAGCTGCGGCCGAACGGGGGCGGGGCGGGCGGCGAGGGCTGAGAGCGGCTCGGGGCCGAGCGGGCGCGGGCCGAAGACGGGGTCGAGCCGAGGGCGAGTCCGAGCCGAGGACGAGTCCGAGCCGAGGACGAGTCCGGCCCGAGGACGGGTCCGGTCCGATAGGGGGTTTGGTCCGGTCCGGTCAGCCTGCCGCGTTGTCGACACGCAGCCGTACCTGCGCCTCCAGCCGCTGGAGGCTCTGGTCCAGGGCGGAGTGCACGGCTTTCTCACCGGGGTCGTGCGAGGCCTCGAAGAACGACAGGTGGACCGTGACCTCGCTGGTGCCGTCGTCCAGGCCGGCGACCTGGAGCCAGCCCGCGTAGTCGCCCTGCTCGCGGGTGCCCCACTCCAGTCGCAACTGCTCGGGCCGGGAGCGCAGCAGGGCGGACACGTCCTGGCCGCTGCGGTCCTCGTGCACGCTCACGGCGGGCGGTTCCCCGGCATCCATGTGCAGGTTCCGCGGCAGCCACGCATCCATTTGGTCGACTTCGGCAGCCTGGTCGAAAACGTGTTCCGGGAGGGCGGGCATGGTGCGTGAACGTTCGTACTCGGTCATCAGGTCACCTTTCACCGGGCACTCGTGAATGTACGAGAGAACGCATGCCCGACCCTCCACAGGTGAATCCGTGACGTCACAAATCAACCCATTCGCCGAGCGATGCGGAAAGGGGTCAGTATGTGCGCCCAGAGCAACAGTCCGGTCCTGGTGGTCGACGCGGGGTCGTCGAGCCTGCGTCTGACCGTCTTCGGCGAGGACGGCACGGTGCTGGCCGAACACCACAGCGACTCGCCGCCCGGCGACGATGTTTCGGGGCGGCTGAGGCACCTGTTGGACGACGCACCGGCCCCCACCGCCGTCGGCCATCGCATCGTCCACGGCGGACCGCGACGGCGCGGCCACACCGTGGTCGACGACGAGGTCCGCGCCGACCTCGACCAGGCGGCCGATCTCGCGCCGCTGCACGTGCCGCCCGCCCTCACGGTGCTGGACGCGGCGCGCGACCTCTTGCCGGACGTCCCGCACGTCGCGTGTTTCGACACCGTCTTCCACGCCGACATGCCTGCCGCCGCCCGCACATACGCGGTGCCGGCCGCCTGGCGCGAGGAGTACGGGCTGCGCCGCTACGGCTTCCACGGACTTTCCTACACCTGGGCGCTCGGCGAGGCCGCCGCCCTCCTGGGCCGCCGCCCCGAACAGCTGCACCTGGTGATGGCCCACCTCGGCGGTGGCTGCTCCGTGTGCGCGGTGCGCGAGGGACACAGCGTCGACACGACGATGGGATTCACTCCGCTGGAGGGGCTGGTCATGAGCCGTCGCAGCGGCAGCGTCGACCCAGGTGCCCTGACCTGGCTGCAGACCCGGCACCACGTGCCCGCCCGTGACATCGAGCACGCCCTGAACCACGAGTCCGGCCTGCTCGGCCTCTCCGGCACCTCCGACGACACGCGCGACCTGGTCCGCAGCCGAGCGGCGGGAGACGAGCGGGCCGCTCTCGCCCTGGACGTCTTCACCCACCACTGCCGCCGCGGCATCGCCGAGATGGCCGCATCCCTGGACCGGCTCGACGCCCTGGTCTTCACCGGCGAGATCGGCGAGGACCAGCCAGAACTACGGGAAGAGATCTGCGCCCGCCTCCCCGCACTGGGCCTCACGGGCACCCTACGGCCGCTGATCGCCAAGCGCCCCGAAATAGTCACCGAACCCGGGTCACGGATCCCCGTCATCGTCGTCCCGACCGGGGAAGCACAACAGGTAGCCAAAGAAACCCGCACACGAACCCACCCCCAAAAGCCCCCCAACTAAGCCCCACCCCCCTACAACGAGGCCGCACTCCCAAGACGAAGCACCCATACATCGGGAAACCCAGGAAACCCAGGAGGCACCCCCATGACCACCCCGCAGCCCCCAGGCAGGCCGGACCCCACACACCCCGACCCGACCCCACCGACCCCCACACCCCCATCACCACCCCCCGGCCCCCAACCGGGCCCGGCCCCCACCCCAACCCCTCCCACAGAACCCGACCCAATCCCCCCAAAGCCCCCCGGCCCGGGCCCCATCCCACCGACGCCCGGGCCACCGGCGTAGGCCATATGCGCAGAGTCGAGCACGGCCCCTCGGCACGTCGATTTACCGGACCGGTCGAGGACAGGGGGACGAGCCTCGTACGAAGGTGACCACCGGCTAAATCCGGCGACACAGCCAAGCCTCACCCGCGCGACGCAGCACCGGAGCACGCACACCGCTTCAGTCGTTGTGCGTGCAGGAGATCAAGTACTTGGCGTTCCGGTTCGGGGCCGATGACGGTCGCCGTGAAGACAGCGAACCCAGGGGCCCCTGTCGCAGCAGGGCAGGAGGCTCCCGGCGATTGCCCCAACACCCCTTCCACACCCGGCTGTTCAATGAAAACCGCCCATCACCCCACATCTACCGGTGTTTGCCAGTTGGTGCGTCATGGGCATTCTGTATGGGTCTGATCGTCGGCATGGGTGCAACCTTGGGGGGCCGATGGCAAGAGGGGACGCATGGGCGGGGAAGGGCAAGACGGAATCGGTCACGGACCTCGTCGCCCGGTTTGGCGAGGAGGTCCGGGCCAAGCTGCAAGGCCCTGCTGGAAGGGTCAGCAGCAAGGAGGACACTCTCACCGCGCCGGTGGAGCAACTGCTGCGCGGCATGGCCTCACGGCAACGCCTCAAGCTCATAGCCCACGGTCAGAGCCGCATCAAGGAACTCGGGATTCGGCCTGACTTCGCCATCGCCTGCCGCGGCAGGACCATAGGGCACGTCGAGCTGAAACAGCCGGGCTCGGGGGCGGATCCGGAGAAGTGGTCAGTGAAGAGCCACGACCGGAAACAGTGGGAGAAGATCAAAGCCCTCCACAACGTGCTGTACACAGACGGGTACCAGTGGGCGGTCTACCGTTTCGGCGTGCAGGTCGGCCCGACCGGGGTCCTGGTCGGAGACCTGAAATCGGGTAACAGGCAACTCATCGCCCCGGACACCGGTTTCGAGCGCGCCGTGACGCACTTCTTCCTGCCGGCACCCATTGTCCACAGCAGCATCGATGAACTGGTCAGGCGCATCGCGGGCATCTGCGCCCTACTTCGCGACGAGGTCACCGAACGCCTAACCCGCGAGGAGCATGGGAAGGCTGACGCGGCGTTCTCAATCCTGGCAGGCAACTGGAAGGATCTGCTCTTTCCCGACGCCCGTCCGGAGGAGTTCGCGGACCAGTACAGCCAGACCCTGACCTTCGCCGTTCTGCTGGCGCGCCTTGTGCCCATCGATCTCCACCAACTCTCCCTCCCCGAGGTCGCGATCCGATTAGGCAAACGGCACTCCCTGATGGGAAAGGCGCTGGCGGTGCTGACGGACGACGCCCTCGACGATCTGCGAGGGATCATCGATCCTCTGATCGACGTCATATCCGCCGTCGACCCCGAGTTGTTCAAGGATCAGAGCGGGGACGCCTACCTCCACCTGTACGAGGGCTTCCTGAACGCCTACGACCCGGAACTGCGACGCCGGACGGGGACGTACTACACACCCGGCGAGGTCGTCCGTTTCATGGTCGGCTTCACCGACGAGGTGCTGCGTGACCGTCTCGGCCAGACAGACGGGTACGGAAGTGAGGACGTCACCGTGGTCGACCCGGCCATGGGCACCGGGACCTTCCTCATCAACATCATCGACCATGTCGCCAAGTCCCTATCGCTGAAATACGGCCAGGAGCTCAAGTCCGGTCTCCTCCGGGAACTCTCCGGCCGTTTGGTCGGGTTGGAAAAACAGACCGGGCCGTACTCGGTCGCCGAACTCCGTGTGCACCATGCCTTCCAGTCCCACGAAACCGACGCCACACGCCGCCCGCCGAGGCTCTTGGTGGCCGACACACTCGACGATCCCGCCGTCGAACATCACTTGGGCTTCATGTACGAGGCGATCGCCCGCCACCGCCGCTTGGCGAACAGGATCAAGGCGGACGAGAAAGTCATGGTGGTTATCGGGAATCCGCCCTACCTTCGGGGTGCGCGGCAGTCGGGCGTCGGACGGTGGGTCACCGAGGGCAACCCGAACGAGCAGGGCCCGATCCTCGCCCGGTTCCACCCCGAGGACAACGGGCGCATCGGATACGCCCTCGACAACCTTTACGTCTACTTCTGGGCGTGGTCCACCTGGAAGGTCTTCGACCAGGTGACCGCCTCGGGAACGCCGAAGGCCCCCAGTGGGATCGTCGCCCTCATCACCAACTCCGGGTATCTGGACAGCGAAGGCGCGGCCGGCATGCGTCACTACCTGCGTGAGGCCGCCGACGAAGGCTGGATCATCGGTCTCTCCCCCGAAGGGCCGTACTCAGACACACGTACCCGTGTCTTCCAAGGAGTCAAGCGCGAGGTCTGCATCGCCGTCTTCGTCCGTCGGGGGGCACCGGCGACGCAGAGGCCGGCCCGGGTGTGGCGACTCGATGTCCCCGCGGGTACACGCGAGGATAAGTTCGAATGGCTGGAGGGGCTCGGCCTCGACGGCCACCGCGACGGGCCTTCCTGGCAGCTCTGCCCCACACAATGGACCGCGCCATTCCACGTCGCATCCGACGCCGAGTGGTCAGTCATGCCACCGGTAGACGCCTTACTGCCCTGGACGAGCTCCGGAAACAAGAACAATCGCAACTGGCCCGTTTCACCCAGCCGGGACGTTCTGGAGAGGCGCTGGCGCAGGCTCATCCATGCTCCGCCGGAAGCCAAGGCAGCACTGCTGAAAACCACCAGAGACCGCCGTCCGGACAAGCCGGAACCACCACTGCCCGGCCAGCAGGAAAGGGGCACCCTGACGGCGGAGAAGGAGACGGTGCCGGTCATCGTTCCCTACGGCCGGATGACCTTCGACCGGCAATACATCATCGCGGACAGAAGAGTGATCGACTTTCCGCGACCATCCCTATGGTTCGCTCACAACGACCGCCGTCAGATCTACCTCTCCGAGCTCCATACGGAGTCGGGGCGCATCGGTCCGGCTGTGGGGTTCACCGCCCTACTGCCCGACATGCATCACTTCAAAGGCACCGAAGGAGGCCGCGTAGCCCCCCTCTACCGCCACTCTCACCAGGCAGAACCAAACGTGACGCCCGGCCTGTTGCAGGTGCTCACCAAGGTGCAAGGCGTGACGGTCACCGCCGAAGACCTCCTCGCATACATCGCCGGAACGGCCGGCCACAGCGGCTACACCCGACGCTTCTCCGCAAACCTCACCGAGCGAGGCGCCCGTATCCCCCTGACGCGCGACCCAGCGCTGTGGGCGGAGATGGTCGAAGTGGGCAGACGCACGGTGTGGATTCACACGTACGGTCAGCGCTTCGCCTCCCACAACCATGACAGTCCGTCCGGATCGACCCCACGGCTTCCTCCGGAGGAGCAACCGGAACTCGTCGTCGCGATCGGAGAGGACGACGGGCCCCCGGAGGACATCACCTACGACGCACCGACGCGAACCCTCACGGTGGGAACCGGCCGCATACGTCGAGTAGCACCGAAAGTCTGGGACTACCGAATCGGCGGGGTGCAGGTAATTCGCAAGTGGTTCAGCTTCCGCAAACGCAAACCGGACGTGGAGCGGCAGACCCCGTTGAACGACATCCTGCCTCCGACCTGGCCTTCCCGCTGGAGCATCGAACTACTGGACCTCGTTAACGCGCTCGGGCTCCTCGTAGCCCTCGAACCGCGACAGGCCTGGCTTCTGGACGCCGTGAGCAGTGGCCCGCTCATCACCACCGACGACCTCCGGGGCGAGGGCATCCTGCCCGTACCCGCCTACGCAACCAAGGAACCGAAGCCGCCGCGGAGGTCTCGGCGCACTCCCGGACCTGGTCAGGAAAGCCTCGACTTCCCGACATGACATCGCCGGTCACCGGACTCGCGGACCGAATCATCGCTGGATTCGCCACCAACGCCGAGGAAGCGCCACACGCACAAACGATGCATGGTGCGGTCACCCACTCTGGTCCCGATCGGCGAACCGAGCCGGTAGCGCGTCACCGGGCCCGTAAGGACGCCCACTCGGCCCAGATGAATGACCGGAAACAGGTCGAGCGGCCGACGAACACCAGGAAACCGCGGGCCAGGCTGCCTACTTCGCAGGCTCCAAAATCGCCACACACTCCACGTGATGCGTCATCGGAAACAAATCAAACGCCCGAAGCGTCCGCACCCGGTACCCGCCCTCCCGGAAATACCCGATATCCCGCGCCAGCGCAGCCGGGTCGCACGCGACGTACGCGATGCGGCGGGCCCCCAGGCCTGCCACGTGCTTCACCGTCTGCTTGCCCGCGCCCGCGCGGGGCGGGTCCAGGACGATGAGGTCGGCCTCCGTGATGCCCGTGCGCGGGAGGACCGACTCGACCTTGCCCTGTTCGATGCGGACGCGGTCGAAGGACGCGAGGTTGTGGCGGGCGTCCTCCACCGCGCGCTTGCCGGACTCGATGCCGAGCACCGCGCCCTTCTCGCCGACGCGGTCCGCGAGGGCGCCGGCGAAGAGGCCCACGCCGCAGTAGAGGTCCAGGGCCGTGTCGCCCTTGCGCGGGGTGAGGCCCTGCATGACGGCGAGCATCAGGGTCTCCGCCGCCTTCGGGTGGACCTGCCAGAAGCCGCCGCTGCCGACCCGGTACGTGCGGCCGTCGGCGCGTTCGCGGACGAAGGGGCGGCCGTGGACTCGGTGCGTTCCGCCGTCCTTCTCGCCGATCCGCATCACCGAGACCGGCTTGTCCAGCTCGACGATGGGCAGGCGTGCGCCCGGCTTCGGGGCCAGGATCACCTGGCGGTCCTGGGAACCGGACGCAGCGATCGCCTCGATCGACGCCATGCCCGACCAGTCCCGCTGCTCGATGCCCAGCTCCGAGACGCCCTCCGCCGCGATCATGCAGTGCTCGATCGGCTCGACCTCGTGGGAGCGGTGGCGGCGCAGACCGGCGTTGCCGTCCGCGTCGACCGCGTACTGGACGCGCGTGCGCCAGGACGGGACCTCACCGGCCGGGAGCTTGTCGCCCTCCGCCGGCATGACCGTGCCGTCCCAGCCCGCCTCCTCGGGGGTGAGCCCGGCGAGGCGCTGGAGCTGTTCGGCGATGACCTCGCCCTTGAGGCGGCGCTGCGCGCCCGGCTTCGCGTGCTGCCAGTCGCAGCCGCCGCAGCGGCCGGGGCCCGCGTAGGGGCAGGGAGCCTCGACGCGGTCCTTGGACGCCTCCAGGACTTCCACCGCGTCGGCCCGGAGGAAGCGTGCGCCCTCGTCGCCCTCCGTCACGCGCGCGACGACCTTCTCGCCGGGCAGCGCGTGCCGTACGAACAGGACCTGGCCCTCGGCCGTACGGGCGATGCAGTGGCCGCCGTGCGCGACGGGGCCGATCTCGACCTCGTACTCCTTGCCGACCAGCGAGACGCTCGCCTCTGCGGCGTCCGGCGACGAGTTCCCCGCCTGCGGATTGTTCGGTTCTGCCTGCATGGCGGGGTGACTCCACTACGTAAAGGTAAAAGGGGAACGGCCGGACTACAGCCCACCAGTCTACGTGGGTGTCGTCCGGCCGCTCGACCAACAGCGGGAGCCTTACGCGTCAGCCCTCGTCAGCCCTGTTCAGCACTGTTCAGCCCTGTTCAGCGCTTTCTGCTCACGCGTCAGGCCCTCTTCAGCCCTTCTTGCTCGGCTCCTTCTTGTTCTGCTCCTTCGCGCGCCTCGGCTTCTCCACCGGGCCCCGCCGCACCGCACCCGGCGCGTTCCACTCCGAACGCCTGCGGGCCCGCTTCTTCGCGGCCTCGGAGGAGTCCAGCTGGTAGGGGACGGACGTCACCATGACGCCGGGGGTGAAGAGGAGGCGGCCCTTGAGGCGCAGGGCGCTCTGGTTATGGAGCAGGTGCTCGTACCAGTGGCCCACCACGTACTCCGGGATGATCACGCTGACCACGTCGCGCGGGCTCTCCCTGCGCAGGTTCTTGACGTACTCGATGATCGGGCGGGTGATCTCGCGGTACGGCGAGTCGAGGACCTTCAGGGGGACCGTGATGCCGCGGCGCTCCCACTCGTCCTTGAGGGCCTTCGTCTCCGCCGGGTCGACGTTGATGCTGAGGGCCTCCAGCGTGTTGGAGCGCATCAGCTTCGCGTAGGCCAGGGCCCGCAGCGTCGGACGGTGGATCTTGGAGACCAGGACGATCGAGTGCACCCGGGAGGGGCGCATGCTGTCGTCGTTCGGGGTCTCCGGGGCGGCGATCTCCTCGGCCACGCGGTCGTAGTGGCGACGGATCGCCGTCATCGTCACGTAGAAGATGCACATGCCGAGCAGCGCGACCCACGCACCGTGCGTGAACTTGGTGACGAGGACGACGACCAGGACGAGGCCCGTGAAGAACGCGCCGAACGTGTTGATCGCGCGCGAGCGGATCATGTGGCGGCGCTTCGTCTGGTCCTTCTCCTTCGCCAGGTGGCGGTTCCAGTGCCGGACCATGCCGATCTGGCTGAGCGTGAAGGAGACGAAGACGCCGACGATGTAGAGCTGGATGAGGCGGGTCGAGTCCGCGCCGTAGATGACGACGAGGAGCGCGGCCGCGCCCGCGAGCAGCACGATGCCGTTGGAGAACGCGAGGCGGTCGCCGCGGGTGTGCAGCTGGCGCGGCAGGTAGCGGTCCTGGGCGAGGATCGAGCCGAGCAGCGGGAAGCCGTTGTACGCCGTGTTGGCCGCGAGGAACAGGACCAGCGCGGTGGCGGCCGCCAGGACCAGGAAGAGGAAGCTGCCGTGGCCGAAGACCGCCTCCGCGACCTGGGAGATCACGGGGTTCTGGACGTAGTCGCTGCCGACGGGGACGCCGTTGTGGATCAGGTCGTGCGCGGGCTTCTCGGCCATGTGGACGTTGGTCGCCATGGCGAGGCCGATGATGCCGCAGAACATGGTGACGGCCAGGCCGCCCATGAGCGCGAGCGTCGTCGCCGCGTTCTTCGACTTCGGCTTGCGGAAGGCCGGGACGCCGTTGCTGATCGCCTCGACGCCGGTGAGGGCCGCACAGCCCGAGGAGAACGCCCGCAGGAGCAGGAAGATCAGTGCGAAACCGGCCAGGCCCTGGTGCTCGGGCTTGATCTCGTAGTCGGCGGTGGGCGAGTTCATCGTGTCGCCGAGGACGATGCTCCGGAACGCGCCCCACGCGATCATGATGAAGACGCCGGCCACGAAGACGTACGTCGGGATGGCGAAGAGCTTCCCCGACTCCTTCACGCCCCGCAGGTTCATCAGGGTGAGGAGGACGATGACGGCCACCGCGCAGAGCACCTTGTGCTCGACCACGAACGGCACCGCGGACCCGAGGTTCTCGATGCCCGAGGAGATCGACACGGCCACGGTCAGGACGTAGTCGACGAGCAGGGCGCTCGCGACGGTGAGGCCGGCTCTCGGGCCGAGGTTGGTGTTGGCGACCTCGTAGTCGCCACCACCACTCGGGTACTCGCGCACGTTCTGGCGATAGGACGCCACCACGGTGAACATCAGCACGACGACCGCTACGGCGATCCAGGGGCTGAAGTGGTAGGCCGACACACCCGCGATGGAGAGGACCAGGAGGACCTCTCCCGGCGCGTACGCCACGGACGAGAGCGGGTCGGACGCGAAGACGGGGAGTGCGATGCGCTTCGGCAGGAGCGTTTCTCCGAGCCGGTCACTGCGCAGTGCGCGCCCGATGAGGATGCGTTTGGGCACGTCGGTCAGTTTGGACACGGAGAGGATCGTAAGCGTTCGAATGGGGGCGCGCCCACCCACCACCCCCAACTGCTCCTCTTATCTGCCTTGTGCGATCCTGCGCCCCTCCGGATGAGCGGGGCGCGCCTCCGAATGGGGGGCGTACGCGGCATCGGAGTGCCCCGGCTCCCCGTGTACGTCCCCTTGTGCGTCCCCTTGCACGCGGCGCGCCTCCGCCGCCCGCGCCTCCGCCCGGCGTATCGCTCCCGACGGCCACCACGCGGCGCGTCCGAGCAGGAGCAGCGCGGCCGGCAGGATCATGACGCGGATCACGAACGCGTCGAGCAGGACGGCCACCGCGAGGACGAGGCCCATCTGCTTCATCTCCAGGATGTGCAGCATCACGAAGCTCGCGAAGACGGTGACCATGACGATCGCCGCGCTGGTGACGACCTTGGCGGACGACGTGATGCCGTCGATGACCGCCCGCCGCGTGGGCACGCCGTCCAGGGCCGCTTCACGGATGCGGCTGACGACGAAGACCTGGTAGTCCATCGAGAGCCCGAAGAGGATCACGAAGAGAAAGAGCGGTACGCGCGAGGAGATGCCGCCGAGCGAGACGAAGGAGAGCAGTTCCTCCGCCCAGTCGCCCTGGAAGACGAGGACGAGCACGCCGAGCGCGGAGCCGACGGAGAGCAGATTGAGGAAGACGCCGAGCACGCCGAGGACGACGGAGCGGAACGCGAAGACCGTCATCACGAAGGTCATGAGGAGCAGGAAGCCGAGGACGAGCGGCAGCTTGTCGTTCTGGTGTCCTACGTAGTCGGTGCCGCGCGGCACCTCGCCGGTGACGGCCGTCTCCACTCCGGGCAGCTTGCCCACGGTCGCGGGCAGGTAGGTGCGGCGGAGGTGGTCGAGTGAGTCTTCAGCCTTCTTCGAGTACGTCGGGTGCGGAACGTTGAGTTCCAGTGTTGTGGTCCTGCGGTCCTCGGAGGAACGGAGGAGCAGACCGCCGGAGGAGTTTGGGGCGGCCGCGGGGCGCGCGAAGAGCGGGTCCGACTGTGCCCTGCGCTCCAGCGCCCCGAGCGCCTCCCGTACGTCGCCGGCCTGCGAAGCCTCCGCCCGCACCACGACCACGTGCCGCACCCGCTGCTCAGGGAAGGCCTCCAGCAGCCTGTCGTACCCCCGCATCGCCGGGATGTCGCGCGAGAAGCTGTCCCGCGCCGGGTTCTTCAGGTTCATGTCCAGCGCGGGGAGCGCGAGCCCCAGCATCACGAGGACCGAGAGACCGAGCGTGAGCGCGGGGCGCTTGCGGGCGGGGGCGAGCAGGAGGTTCCAGGCCCGGCCCGGCTTCTTCTCCCCGTACGTCCGGACGGACTTCCCCCGTGCGATGCGCTTCGCCGCACGCCGTTCCGCCCGGCGGCCGAGCTTGACCAGGAGCGCGGGCAGCACCGTCACCGAGCTGACCATCGCCACGGCGACGACCAGGATGGTGCCGGTCGCGAGCGAGTCGAAGATGACGTCACGGGCCAGGAAGAGCGCGGTGGTGGAGACGATCACCGCGAGCCCCGAGACGACGATCGCGCGGCCGGCCGTCGCGGCGGCGGCCTCGACCAGCGCCTCCGAGGTGAGGCGGCCGCCCGCGCGGGCCCGCTCCTCCCGTTCGCGCTTGAGGTAGAAGAGCGTGTAGTCGACGCCGACGGCCATGCCGATCAGCAGGATCATGCTCATCCCGACGCCCGTGTCGGGCAGCAGGTGCGACGCGACCATCGCCAGGCCCATCGTCGCCATGATCGAGGTGACGGCGAGCAGCAGCGGTACGCCGACCATGACGACCGAGCCGAAGACCACGGCCAGGGTGATCAGCGTGATGGGCAGCGTGATCGCCTCGGAGAACTGCAGGTCCTTGTTGCGCTGGTCGTCGACGCCCTTGCTCACGGAGGCGTCGCCGGTCTCCTCGATCACGAGGCCGGGGTGGGCCTTCGCGGCCTCGGCGGTCTGGTCCTGGAGCGGCGGGACCCTCTTCTGGTCGTCCTGCTCGGTCCCGGTCAGCTCGACCGGGATCCGCAGGACGCGGCCGTCGGCGGAGGCCACGGGGGCCTTCACCGAGGCGACCTCGGGCAGGGACTTCATGCGCGCCGTGATGTCCTCTACCGCTGCGTCGGCGGCCGCCTTGTCCAGCGGACCCGGCCTGCTCATCGAGCCCGACGCGTCACGGATCAGCACGTGCTCGGTGGACCGCAGCGGAATGCCGCCCTCGGTCGCCAGGGCCTCGGCCCGTCCCGCCTCGCCGACGCGGAAGTCCTCCGCCGTCGCGCTGTTCATGCCCGCGGCGATACCGCCCCCCAGGCAGAGCACCACGAACACCAGCCATCCGATGACCGCTCGCCCTGGGTGCAGCGCGCTCCACCGGGCCACGCGCACCGTGACCGATCGCTTTCTCATGACTTCCCCCGCCTCTTCGTTGATGCGCCGCCGTTCGCGGCGCACTGCGCACTGCGCACTGCGCACTGCGCACCGCTCACTGCGCACTGCTCACCGTTCACTGCTTCATGTGTAAGTGGAGACTGACAGGTGAAGGAACAAGCCGTCAACTGTCGTACGAAGGGCGACTGGAGGCCGGTCCGCGAGAATTGACAGTGGTTCCCGTCATGCGTAAGCCTTGGCTGACAGGTTTCGGGACCAGCGTGAAGGCGGACCATGGACAGCGAAGAGCTGCTCGCCTTCCTCTCCGCCGTCGGCCACGCCCAGCGGATCCGGATCATCACCGAACTCGCCCGGGGGCAGCTGTACGTCAGCGAACTGGCGCGGCGGCTCGGCGTCTCCCGGCCCCTGCTCTACATGCACCTCGAACGCCTGGAGAAGGCCGGTCTCGTCGTCGGACGCCTGGAGCTCTCCGACGACGGCAAGGCGCTCAAGTACTTCGAACTGGCGCCGTTCGACGTCCGGTTGAACGTGGATACGATCCTCGAGGCCGTCCGACAGGACGCGTCGGACGCGGCCGGCCAGCAATCTCCAGAGGGGTCTTAATGGACGACGTGATCATCCCGGTCGCCTTCTTCCTGATACTCGCCGGCGCGATCGTCGCCGTCGCGTACTTCCAGACGCAGCGCAACCGCGAGCGCGACCGGCAGTACGCCGAGGCCATGCACGAGTACCGCGAGGCCGTCGAGCGTGCCCGATCCGAGCAGGAGTCGACCCGCCTCCAGCTCGTCGAACTCGGCCACCGCCTGCAGAACGTCGAGAGCCTGCTGCGGAGCGTCGACTGACCTCTCACCTCCAGCGACCCCCCTTCGCGCCTCCCCGGGTGAGCGCGCGGGTGAGTACGCGGGTGAGTCGAGGGACCCGTCGCGGCTTAAGCTCGTCTCTTGGCAACGCCGCACGCTGTTGCCCCGTGGTTGCCGGCACAGTGACAGAAAAGAGTGAGCAGGATGTTTTCGCAGGTCAGCGGGATGACCAGGAGTGCGGGGTAAAGGACAGGTGCACATCGTCATCATGGGCTGCGGGAGAGTCGGCTCCGCTCTCGCCCAGAACCTGGAACAACAGGGGCACACGGTCGCCGTCGTCGACCAGGACCCCACGGCCTTCCGCCGTCTCGGGGCCGGGTTCGGGGGCCGCCGCGTGACCGGCGTCGGCTTCGACCAGGACACCCTGCGCGAGGCCGGCATCGAGGAGGCGGGCGCCTTCGCCGCCGTCTCCAGCGGCGACAACTCGAACATCATCGCCGCCCGCGTGGCCCGCGAGATGTTCGGCATCGAGAACGTCGCGGCCCGCATCTACGACCCGCGCCGCGCCGAGGTCTACCAGCGCCTCGGCATCCCCACGGTCGCCACGGTCCGCTGGACCGCCGACCAGATGCTGCGCAGGCTGCTGCCGTCCGGCGCCGAGCCGCTGTGGCGCGACCCCACCGGCGGGGTGCAGCTCGCGGAGGTGCACGCGTCGCCCGCGTGGATCGGACACAAGATCAGCCAGCTCCAGGAGGAGACGGGCGTACGCGTCGCCTTCCTCACCCGGCTGGGCGAGGCGGTCCTGCCGACCTCACAGACGGTCCTGCAGGAAGGCGACCTGGTGCACGTCATGATGCGCACCGACCAGGTCGACAAGGTCGAAGCCGCGTTCGCCGAAGGCCCCGAGGAGGGCGGTCACTGATGAGGGTCGCCATTGCCGGAGCCGGCGCGGTGGGACGTTCCATCGCCGGTGAGCTCCTGGAGAACGGCCACGAGGTCCTTCTCATCGACAAGGCGCCGACCGCCATCTCGGTCGAGCGCGTCCCGCAGGCCGAGTGGCTGCTCGCCGACGCCTGTGAGATCACCTCGCTCGACGAGGCCGCGTTGCAGCGCTGCAACGTCGTGATCGCCGCGACCGGCGACGACAAGGTCAACCTCGTCGTCTCGCTGCTCGCCAAGACGGAGTACGGCGTCCCGCGGGTCGTCGCCCGGGTGAACAACCCCAAGAACGAGTGGCTCTTCAACGAGTCCTGGGGCGTCGACGTCGCGGTCTCCACCCCGCGCCTGATGTCCGCGCTCGTCGAGGAGGCGGTGAGCGTCGGCGACCTCGTGCGGCTGCTCCGCTTCAGCCACGGCGACGCGAACCTCGTCGAGCTGACGCTACCGCCCGAGTCGGCCCTCGCGGGCACGCAGGTCGGCGACGTGCAGTGGCCCGAGGACACCTCGCTGGTCACGATCATCCGCGGTACGCGCGTCCTCGCGCCGACCGCGGACGACTCCCTCGAAGCGGGGGACGAGCTTCTCTTCGTCGCGGCGCAGGCTCGCGAGGAGCAGCTCGAGGATCTGCTGTCGGTGCGGCGCGAGAGCTAGCCCCGGGGCTCTGTACGTGGATGGGGGGCGCCCGGCGATTGCCGGGCGCCCCCCATCTCGTATGTCCGCTGCGGGTGCGTCGTGACTGGGCGCGCAGTTCCCCGCGCCCCTGGAGCGGCCCCAAAGGGGCGCTCCATCACGCCTCTCGGCGCTCCCGCTCCCGTTCCGCCTTGCGCTCCTCCTCCGCCTTCTCGGCGGCCTCCATCTCGGCGAAGACGTCGATCGGCGGCGGGGCCTTCGCCAGGAAGACCCAGGTCAGGTAGACGGCGAGGAGGAACGGGGGGATCTTCAGGGCGATGAGGACCCAGCCGAACTGCGTGGTGTCCGCCCACCAGTACAGCGGGAAGAGGATCGCGCACTTGGCGAGCAGGATCAGGCCCCAGGCCCAGCTGGCCTTCGCGTACGCCTTCTTGCGGCCCGGGTTGCGGGTGCGCCAGGAGAGGTTCTCCTTGAAGACCGGGCCGAGGATGAGGCCGATCAGCGGGACGCCCGCGAGGGTCGTGATCATGTACGCCAGGGCAAGACCGAGGGTGTAGAGCATGCCCGGCAGGTAGAAGTCCTTGGCGTTGCCGGTCATCATCGCGAAGACCACGCCGAAGGCGACCCCGAAGACACCGCTGAAGGCGTGCTTGACGGTGTCTTTCATGACCAGGCGGACCACCACGAGCACCACGGACACCGCGAGGGCCGCGATGGCCGACATGTGCAGGTCCTTGTTGATCGTGAAGATGGTCACGAAGAGCAGACCGGGAAGAACGGTCTCCACCATGCCCCGCACGCCGCCGAAGGCTTCGAAGAGCGCTGCCTCGGTCACGGCCCTGGAATCCGCGTCCTGGTCCCCGTTCCCGTGGTCCGTCGGCGCGTTCCCGTGGTCCGTCGGCTTGTCGAGGGACGTCACCGGCTACTCCCGTCCGAGGGGTCTGAGTTCGTACTTCGGGTTGAAGAGCACCCGGCGGCCCCGGCTCTCCGAGATCCGGCCGGACGCGATCAGCCTGCGCCCCGGTTCGATTCCCACGATGGAACGCCTGCCGAGCCACACCACGTCCAGCGCCGCCGAACCGTCGAACAGCTCGGCCTCCAGGGCGGGAACCCCGGCGCGTGGTCGCAGAGTGACCGTGCGCAAGGTACCAGTAACGGTGACGATCTGGCGGTCGCGGCAGTCGCCGATGCGGACGCAGCCCGCTGTCTCGGCGTCCTCCCGCAGCTCCTCCGACTCCAGATCCTCCTGGGAGGAGGAGAGCCGGTCGAGCATGCGCCGGAAACGGCCCGCCGGCTTGTCGGAACCAGAAACAGCACTCATACAGGAAGCGTACCGGGGGCCGCCGACACAGCGGAAAGGGGTGCGCTCATCTGTGCTTATGTCTGCTCACTACCCGCGGCTGTGCCCGCTGAAGCGACCGATCCGGTCAGTTTCCGATCGGTCGGTTTCCGATCGGTCGGTTTCCGAGCCGGTCACTTCTTGAAGCGGTCACTTCTCGAACCGGTATCCCATCCCGGGCTCCGTGATGAAGTGCCGCGGGTGCGCGGGGTCCGTCTCCAGCTTGCGGCGCAGCTGCGCCATGTAGACGCGCAAGTAGTTCGTCTCCGTCCCGTAGGAGGGCCCCCAGACCTCCTGGAGCAGCTGCTTCTGGCTGACCAGGCGGCCGGTGTTGCGTACCAGCACCTCCAGGAGGTGCCACTCCGTGGGAGTGAGGCGTACGTCGCGACCGCCGCGGTTGACCTTCTTGGCGGCCAGGTCGACGGAGAAGTCGCCGGTGTCGACCATCGCGTCGTCGTCGCCCGTCCCGGTGGGCTCCGCCCTGCGCACGGCGGCGCGCAGCCGGGCGAGGAGTTCGTCCATGCCGAAGGGCTTGGTCACGTAGTCGTCGGCGCCCGCGTCGAGCGCCTCGACCTTCTCGTCCGAGCTGTGCCGGGCGGAGAGGACCAGGATGGGGACGCGCGTCCAGCCGCGCAGGCCCTTGATGACCTCCACGCCGTCCATGTCGGGCAGACCGAGGTCGAGCACGATCACGTCGGGGTGGCGGGCCGCGGCGACCTGCAGCGCGGTGGCGCCGTCGGGGGCCGAGTCCACGTCGTACTTGCGCGCCTTCAGGTTGATCACGAGGGCGCGTACGATCTGCGGCTCGTCGTCGACCACGAGCACCCGGGTCATGCGTACCTGCCTATCTTCGTTTCCGTGGTTTCCGGTGGTCACGAGGTGACCTGGGACGACAGTTCGGGGCGGACCGGTGGGCGTCCGGTCGCCGCCCGCAGGGTGAGGACCATGGTGAGGCCGCCGCCGGGGGTGTCCTCGGCGGCCAGTGTGCCGCCCATGGCCTCGACGAAGCCGCGCGCGACGGCGAGGCCGAGGCCCACGCCGGCACCCCGCGGAGCGTCACCGTAGCGCTGGAAGGGGGCGAAGATGCGGTCTTTGGCGCTGTCGGGCACGCCGGGCCCCCGGTCGACGACACGGATCTCGACGCGCTCGCCGAGGGCGCTCGCGGAGACCTTGACGGGCTGTTCTTCGGGGGCGTACTTCACGGCGTTCTCGACGATGTTGGCGACCGCACGCTCCAGGAGGCCCTTGTCGACGGCGACCATGGGCAGCGTCTCGGGGATGTCCAGTTCCGCGCTGCCGTCGGGGACGCCGCCGAGCGCCATGGGGACGACCTCGTCGAGGTCGACCTCGCGGATCAGCGGGGTGACGGTGCCGGTCTGGAGCCGGGACATGTCGAGGAGGTTCCCGACGAGGTGTTCCAGGCGGTCGGCGCCCGCCTCGATGCCTTCGAGGAGTTCCGCCTCGTCCTCGTCGGACCACTCGACGTCGTCGGAGCGCAGGGAGGACACGGCGGCCTTGATGCCCGCGAGCGGGGTGCGCAGGTCGTGGCTGACGGCGGCGAGCAGGGCGGTGCGGATGCGGTTGCCCTCGGCGAGGGTGCGGGCCTGGTCGGCCTCGGACTGGAGGCGCTGGCGGTCCAGGACGACGGCGGCCTGCGCGGCGAAGGCGGCGAGTACGCGGCGGTCCTCGGCGGGCAGGACCCGGCCCGAGAGGGCGAGCGCCATGTGGTCGCCGACGGGCATGTCCACGTCGGCCTCCTCGGGACGTTCCAGCGGGCGCCCGTCGCCGACGCTGCCCGCGCAGGTCCACGGGTCGGTGTCGCCCGCGCGCTCCAGGAGGGCGACGGACTCCATCGCGAAGGTCTCGCGGACACGTTCGAGGAGGGCCTCGAGGCTGGTCTCGCCGCGCAGCACGCTGCCGGCGAGGAAGGAGAGTATCTCCGCCTCGGCCCGCAGCCGGGCGGCCTGGTGGGTGCGGCGGGCCGCGAGGTCCACGACGGAGGCCACCGACACGGCGACGCCGACGAACACCGCGATGGCCACGATGTTCTTGTTGTTGGAGACCGTCCACAGGTGCAGCGGCGGCGTGAAGTAGTAGTTGAGGAGCAGCGAGCCGACGGCCGCCGACGCGAGCGCCGGGAGGAGTCCGCCGACCAGTGCGGCGGCGACCGTGAGCGTCAGGAACAGCAGCATGTCGTTGGCGAGGCCGAGGTCCGCGTCGATGTGGGTGAGCAGCACCGTCAGGAGCGTGGGCCCGGCGACGCCGACGAGCCAGCCCCAGATGGCCCGGGACCTGCCGAGGCGCGCGCCGCGGGCGACGGGCAGGCCGCGCCCCTTGGCGACCTCGCCGTGCGTGACGATGTGCACGTCCAGGTCGGGTCCCGAGTCGCGGGCGACGGTCGCGCCGACGCCGGGCCCGAAGACGTACTGCCAGGTCTTGCGGCGCGAGGAGCCGAGGACGATCTGTGTGGCGTTGACACCGCGGGCGAAGTCGAGGAGGGCGGCCGGTATGTCGTCGCCGATGACGTGGTGGAAGGTGCCGCCGAGGTCTTCGACGAGGGTGCGCTGGACGGCGAGTTCCTTGGGGGACGCGCCGGTCAGGCCGTCGCTGCGGGCGATGTAGACGGCGAGGATCTCGCTGCCGGAGCCCTTGGCGGCCATGCGGGAGGCGCGGCGGATCAGGGTGCGGCCCTCGGGGCCGCCGGTCAGGCCGACGACGATGCGTTCGCGGGCCTGCCAGGTGGAGCGGATGTTGTGCTCGCCGCGGTACTGCTGGAGGTACTCGTCGACGCGGTCGGCGACCCAGAGCAGCGCGAGCTCGCGCAGAGCCGTGAGGTTGCCGGGCCGGAAGTAGTTGGAGAGGGAGGCGTCGATGCGGTCGGACTTGTAGATGTTGCCGTGCGCCATGCGGCGGCGCAGCGCCTGTGGCGACATGTCGACCAGTTCGATCTGGTCGGCGCGGCGCACCACCTCGTCCGGCACCGTCTCCTTCTGCCGCACGCCGGTGATCGACTCGACGACGTCGCCGAGCGACTCCAGGTGCTGGATGTTGACGGTGGAGACGACGTCGATACCGGCGGTGAGGAGTTCCTCGACGTCCTGCCAGCGCTTGGCGTTGCGGGAGCCGGGGACGTTGGTGTGGGCGAGTTCGTCGACGAGGGCGACCGCGGGGGCGCGCTCCAGGACCGCGTCGACGTCCATCTCGGTGAACGCGGTGCCGCGGTACTCCAGGTCCTTGCGGGTCACCTGTTCCAGGCCGTGCAGCATCACCTCGGTGCGCGGCCGGTCGTGGTGCTCCACAAAGGCGACCACGCAGTCGGTGCCGCGCTCGACGCGGCGGTGGGCCTCGGAGAGCATCGCGTACGTCTTGCCGACGCCCGGTGCCGCACCGAGGTAGATCCGAAGCTTGCCGCGTGCCATGGCCTCATTGTCTTCCCGAAACTGCTGTGTACGCAGCGTCGACCTTACGGCCAACAATTCCGGCAATACGGACGAGGGGGTACGGGGGCGCTGTCCTTGACACAACCCTGATGGGTCGGGGCGGGGCCGGTGGAGGGCCTGCTCAGAGCGTGACGATCTCGCCGTCGCGCAGTTCGAGGACCCGGTCGGCCAGGTCGAGGAGTGCCGTGTCGTGCGTGGCGACCAGGGCGGTGACGCCCTCGCCGCGGACGACGGCGCGCAGCAGCTCCATCACGGCGAGCCCGGTCTCCGCGTCGAGCTGTCCGGTGGGTTCGTCGGCGATCAGGAGGGCGGGCCTGTTGGCGAGGGCGCGGGCGATGGCCACGCGCTGCTGCTGCCCTCCGGAGAGCTCGCCGGGGCGCTGCGCGGCGTGGTCCGCGAGTCCGACGAGGGCCAGGAGGAGGGCGACGCGCTCTTCACGCGCGCGTGGATCCGTTTTACGGAGCCGCAGCGGGACGCCGACGTTCTCGGCCGCGGTGAGGATGGGGATGAGTCCGAAGGACTGGAAGATGAAGCCGAGCCGGTCGCGGCGCAGCTCCAGGAGGCCGCTCTCGCCGAGGCCCGCGAGTTCCACGCCATCCACGGCGATCTTCCCCTCGTCCGGGGCGTCGAGCCCGCCGACGAGGTTGAGCAGCGTCGTCTTGCCGGATCCTGAGCGGCCCTTCAGGGCGACGAGTTCGCCGCGCGGGACGGTGAAGGAGACGCCGCGCAGGGCGTGGACGGCCGCGGCGCCCGAGCCGTACGTCCGACGGAGACCCTCGACGACGACCATGTTGTCGGTATTGTCAGCGTTATTGGCGTTGTCGGCGTCCCCCGTGCCCGCTGTCATCGTCATCGGCCACTCCCCCGTTCCGCCCCCGGGTGATACGGGTGCCGGGCGCCAGTATCACCACCCGGCGCCCGGCCTTCCAAGACCCGTATCAGCGCGGATTGCCCGCGTGCGTCAGGGTCTCCCAAGCGACGAAGAGGTTGTTGGAGCCCGCGGGGCGGTTCTGTTCGGTGAGTTTCTGCGTGTTGGTCATGGCGTGGCCGAGACGGCCCGCGAGGGCGTTGTAGCCGACCTCGGTGACCGGGCCGAGGCCGCGGTGGACCGCGCCCTTGCAGAGGGACGCGGGCGGGGCCTCACCGAGCTCGTACTTGGCCTGGAAACCGAGCCCCTGGCGCAGCCGCTCGCCGACGTCCGTCGCGTACAGGTCCTGGCCCTGGATGCGACTGGTCTCGGCGACGTGGGAGATCGCGGAGAGGCCGTACCCGGTGTGGGTGAGGTCGCGGCAGGTCTCCTGGGTGAGGCCGGTGGTGAACGTGCCCTGGCCCTGCCAGTACTTGACGATCTTCTCGCGGGTGTCGAGGTTCTGCTTCGGCGCGGTCCTCGGCAGCGGACCGTCGGACGCGAGATAGACGTAGGCCGCGGTGCGCGTGCGGAACGTGGCCATCGCCTTGTCGTACGACGCCTTGTCCTCCAGGAAGACGGAGATGCCGATGGCGGCCTCCATCATCGAGAGCTCCCAGTTCCCGTTGGAGTTGGAGCCGTTGATGACCTCGGGCAGGTAGACGGTGCGCAGCATCGTCGCGAAGCGGCCGGAGTTCGCCCAGTTCCCGTCGTACGTGTACTTGATGATCTCGGCGGCGCGCGGCCAGCTGGACCCCGCCCAGCCGGTCTGCAGCGGCGCGTTGCTGTTGGTGTGGTCCTTGATGGCGGCCGACCAGGCGTCCATCAGCTCGATGGACTTCTTCGCGTAGCGCTCGTCACGCGTGATGTACCAGGCGAGGGCGGTGGTGTACGCGGCTATGGCGTCCTCGCGCTCGTCGGTGCAGCCGTGGTCGGGGTCGGAGTAGGAGCCGCACTCCACGACCGCGCGGGGCTTGGGGGTACGGGAGAGGGAGGCGTATTTGCTGCCCATCATCTGGTCGTAGGCGGACTTCCAGGGCTGGGCACCCGCGGTGACCTTCTCGCGGGTGAAGTCCAGCTGGCCGCGGGAGACGGTGACTCCGGGGTGGACGAAGGCTGTGGGGGCGGCGGGGGTGGCACGGGCCGCGGGGGCGGCCTCGGCCTCCGCGGCTCCGGGCCAGGCGATGAGCCCGGCGACGAGGGCGGCCGCCACGGAGGCGACGGCCGCCCCTGGGGAGCGGCGCGGCATGGAGATGGGCATGGGGGGACCATCCGTTCTTGTATGTGAACTTCAAGTGCCTTTCTGAACAAGCGCGTTGGGCCGTGACCATAGGTACGGACCAGCCTTCCGTCAAGGCGTGAAGTCAGAGTTCGCGTTCGGACGACCCATCGGACGACTCAGCCGTGGGCTCAGGCCTGTCCGGCCACACCCCCACATGTCCCGGCTCCGCCGTCAGCCGTACGCGCCCCTGGAGCCCGTACCTCTCGACGTACTCCCCCGGCAGCTGCAGCCGCCCCGCCCTGTCCAGAACCGTGAACTCCTCGCCGTCACCACCCTCCTCGCGCAGCGTCTCCGTAGAGGTGCGTCCGTCACGGATGCGCACCGTGCGCCGCACCTGTTCCGATACGAGCGGGTCGTGCGTGACGACCAGGACGGTCGCGCCGAGCTCCTCGTTGGCGCGCCGCAGCGCCGTGAAGACGTCCTCGCCGCTCGCCGTGTCCAGCTCACCCGTGGGCTCGTCGGCGAGCAGAACGCGCGGGGAGCTGGCGGTGGCGACCGCGACGGCCACCCGCTGCTGTTCACCGCCGGAGAGCTCGTCGGGCCGCCGGTCGCGGCAGTGCGCCACACCGAGTACGCCGAGCAGTTCCGCGGCCCGATCCCGGCGTGAACGACGCGGCACGCGCGTGTACTTCATCGGCAGTGCCACGTTCTCCAGGGCGGTCAGATAAGGCAGCAGATTGCGGCCGGTCTGCTGCCAGACGAAGCCCACCGTGCTCCTGCGGTAGCCGAGCCGCTCACGGCGCCCCATGGTGAGCAGGTCGTGCCCCGCGACCTTCGCGCGGCCCGCGGTGGGCAGGTCGAGCCCCGAAAGGATCGACAGGAGCGTGGACTTGCCCGACCCCGAGGCGCCGACGAGGGCCACGCACTCGCCCTCCGAGACGACCAGGTCGAGGCCCTGGAGGGCCTGTACCTCGACCGCCTCGGTCCGGTAGACGCGGACGAGGTTGTCGCAGACGACCAGGCCCTCGTCGGCCGCGGGGCGCCCCGCGGCGCGGGCCCGCGCCTCCAGTTCGGCCAGATCAGTGGTCATCCGCTCTCCCCAGTCGCAGGACGGCGCCGAGCCCCCGGCGCCGCCCGAGCCAGGTCTCCACGCCCACCGCCAGGGCGGCCAGGAGACAGAGTCCCGCGCCCAGAGCCGCGGTGAACAGCGCGTCGACGTGCCGGACGGGCGCCGCGGGCCCGCCGGTGAACTCCCGCAGATCCAGGGCGGGTCCGAGCAGCGAGGGCAGCGCCAGGCCGAGCGCGACGCCGCCCACGACCGCGGCGAGCACCAGGGGCAGGAGCTGCAGCAGGTGCAGCGCGGACGCGGCGCGCCCGCCGAGGCCGAGGGTGCGCAGGCAGGCGGTGGTGCGCCCGCGCGCGGGCGCGGAAAGGAGCAGTTCGAGGACGAGGGCGACGAGAGCGAGGAGCACGGCGAGCGCCGTGCAGGCGGTGTGGGCCACGGTCACGGCAGCGATCAGCCGGTCGTCGTCGGCGTCCGCCTGCTCCTCGGCCCGGATGCGGAGCTCCCCGCCGGTCGCGCCGGGGGCGGCTCGGGGTACGAGGGCACGTAGCGCCTCGGTGTCCGTCCGGGCGCCGTACAGCAGGAGCGCGGACTCCTCGGACTCCGCGGCCTTGAAGGCCCGCAGGTCCCTGTTGTCGGCGACGAGGAGGTGCTGCCGGGGTGCGGTGGCGCCGCGCACGGGTCCGAGCGCGGGGTCGCGCGCCACGTCGTCCGGCAGCCTCGCGACGATCCGCAGTCGCGTCTCCTTGCCGAGCCGCGTGAAGGTGAGCAGGTCACCGGCGTGCCCCTCGGAGGCGAGTACGCGGATGTCGCGGCCGCGTCCGCCCCGGGTGAGCCCCGCGTCGTGCAGCGCGCGGGCCGCGGGCGAACCCGGCGCCGCCGCGCGGAGCTTCGCGCCGTCCACCCCGACCAGGCTGGAGATCCCGTACCGTCCCCCGTCCCCGCCGCTCACCGGATCGACACGCAGCTGCCGCACGGTCACCGTTTTCCGCACTCCACGCGCGCGTGCCAGCCGCTGCGCCGTGCCGGGGTCGCGTTCGGCGCCCAGGAAAGAGGCGTCGGCGCCCACCCGCCAGGCGGCCGCGGTGTGCCGTCCCTCCACGAGCGTCCCCAGAACGAGCCCTCCGAAGACGGCACCGGCGAGCGTCACCACCAGGACGAGGAGCGCGAGACCGCGCGCGGGGGCCTCCTTGGCGGCGCGGGAGAGCGCGACGAGCACCACGGCACCCCTCCCCCGTGCCGACCACCGCGCGACCGCGTGGACCGGCCACGGGTAACAGCGCACGAGGACCGCGACCGTCGCGAGCCCCAGCAGCACGGGCACGGCGGCGAGCAGCGGGTCCGGTCCCGCCGCGCCCTCCGTGCCCCGTGCCCGCAGCGCGAGGACACCGCCCGCGGCGAGCAGCAGCACCAGCGCCTCCACCACCAGCCTGCGCCCGGCACCCCGCGGCGCCCGCTCCCGCAGCACGGCCCGGTCCCGTACGGCGAACCACGTGAGGGCGGGCAGCAGCAGCCAGCAGACGAACGCGACGGCCAGCCCCCGGCCGTACGCGGGTGGACTCCCCGGCACCGCCGCGGCGGCCGCGCAGCCGAGGCCTGCCCCGAGTACCGCGGCGGGCGCGCTCTCCACCGCGCGCCCCAGGGCGAGAGCGGTGGCCGACGCCCCGCGGGCCCGCCGCAGCCGGTCCCCGTCGAGCCGTCGGCGTACGAACAGGAGTGAGGTCACGACGACCGCGGCGAGCCCCACGCCGAGCAGGGACGCCGGCGCGAACGACATCACGACGTTCGCCTGCCGCCAGCGGGTGCGGAACTCCTCGTAGGCGCCGGGCAGTTCGGTGTCGCTCTCCAGCTCGGACGCGGGATGGGTGCCGAGGAGGCACCACTTGCCGCCGTACGTCTCGACGTTGCAGAAGGCTTCCTTGGCGGCGATCGGGTAGCGGGCCATGAGCCGCTGGAAGTCCCGCGCGCCGCGGTCCCCCACGAAGCGGGCGGCCGTCTCGCCCCGCAGGTCGAGGCGCACGTTCCACTCGACGGTGAGCTCGGCGTCCGCCTGGTTCTGCAGGATCTCGGCGGCGCGGGGTGCGATGAGCGCGCCGATGTCCGGGGCGGTCCCGGGCGGCCCGGGCAGGGGGCGGGCCAGCAGGGGCTTCTCGCTCCAGAGGCGCTCGTGGGCGCGCTTGCCGCCTCCTTGATGCCCGTTCCCTCCGTCCTGCGCGCGGTAGACCCCTACGACCCGGCCCACGGCCCGGACGTTCGTCAAAGCGCCGCCCCGCAGGTCGATGCGCTGTCCGACGCGGAGCCGGAGCGCGTCACGCGTCCGCTCGGAGACGGCGAGCTCCACCACCTGCCCGCGCGCGCGGGGTGCCCGCCCGGCGACGTACGCACCCCGTCCGGGGGCGTCGGAGGCGTACACCAGGGACAGCGAGGCGCCGCCCCTCACGTCCGTGTCCACCGTGGGCAGGGCGATCCGGGTGGAGTCGAGGACGAGGCTGCCGCGCAGCGCGGCGGGGGAGGCGTTCTCGATGGCGGTTCCGTAGCGCTAGAGATCGGCCCCGAGGTCGCTCTCCACGCCCGGAGAGGGATCCTCCGGATCGATCCGCGCGCTGTGCACCACGCCGGGGGCGGTCCGCTGCACCTGCTCGAACCGCCCCGCCAGCGCCTCCCCGCCGAGCCGTTCCAGCAGCCCGGGCCCACCGGCGGCAACGGCGACCAGCACGCCGATCAACACTCCGAGCCCCACCGCCAGCGCCCCCCACCGCCCCCACTCACCCCGTCGCTCACCCCTCACCACCGCCCATCACCCCCACACCGCACCCCCAGCGCCGCCGCACCCGGCACCCCCGCCACGCTCCGGACCGCCGCGCAACAACTCACCCCACGCCCCCCATACACGGCACACCCCACACCCCAGACACCCCAACGAACCTCAGGAGCACCACACGCGCCCACCCCGCGCCACCATGACGCACCCCCGCGCCCCCGCGCCCCCACACACACGGCACACCCGCACCACAGACACCCCAACAAGCCCCAGGAGCACCACACACGCCCACCCCCGCGCCACCATGACGCAACCCCCACGCCCCTACGCCCCCACGCCCCCCTCACACCCCCTCCCCCGCCCGCAGGACCCGCGCCAGGTCCACCCGCCCCAGCACCCGCGCCGCCACCGTCACGACCCCGCAGATCACCGCCGCGGTCGCCCCCGCCGTCACCGTCACCCTCACCCACGGCACCGACGCGACCAGCTCCGGGAAGACCGGGTCCCCCTCCGCGTCGACCGTCACCACCGGCATGATCAGCAGCGCCAGCGCGCCGCCCAGTGCCGTGCCGAGCACCGTCGCCACCGCGGCCAGCGCCAGCTGCTCGGTCCACAGGTATGCCGCGAGCTGCCCCCGCCGTAGCCCGAGCGCCCGCAGCAGCCCGAACTCCCGTTCCCTGTCCCGCGCGGAGACCACCGTGTGCAGGGTGAACGCGATGACGGCGAAGGCGGGCGCGAGCACCAGGCACAGGACGAGCGCCCCGCGCGCCCCGCGCCGCAACGGGTCGGCGGCCAGTTCCTCCTGAACGAACGGGACGTCCACCGCGTGCCCGAGGCGCGGATCCCCCCGCACCGCCGCGAGAGCCGCCGCCGCGTCCCCGCCACGGACCCCCACCCACCACGCACTCTCCGCCCCCGGCAACGCACCGCCCAGGGTCCACTGCGCGGCCATGGCACGGGAGTCGGCGAGCAGCCGCGGCCGATCGCGCGGCAGCCCCGGCACCGCGGCGATCCGCCCGACGATCTTCACGCGTGCGCTCCCGCCCGTACTCCCCCGCACCGTCACGGTGTCACCGACCCGCACCGCGCCGGAGGCCAGCAGCGCGTCGTCGGCGAGAGCGGGCGCGGCCGGGCGCCCCCTGGGGCGGTCGGTGCCGAGCCGCACGCTCCATGGGGGGTATTCGAGGTCTCCGTCCGGCCCCCGCAGCACCGCGTCGACGAGCTTGCCCGCGCCGGGCCGGTCGGAGCAGAGGACGGGTCCCGGCGCCGTCGCGGACGAGGGCGACCGCCGGCCGCGGTCCGGCTGCTCACGCCCGGCGTCCGGGCAGCCGGCCGCGTGCCGGTCGGGCGGGTCCGTCCGCAGGTCGCGCCAGCGCGCCGGGCGCGTGAGGCCCGGCACCTGGTCGACCGTCAGCCGGTACGTCCGCCGTACGCGCTCCCCGACCATGCTCAGATCGATCTGGAGGATGCGTACGCCCGCGCCGCGCGCCCCCACCTTCAGCGGGACCGTCCGCGCACCGCCCTCCTCGATCGACACGGAGCTCGAACGGGTCAGCCCGTCACCGTCTTCGAAGAAGACGGTGAGACGCACGGGCACGACCCTGCCGCCCCCGTCCGCCGAGAGCCGCACGCGCAGCGGCACCTCCGTCGACGGCCCCCGGCCTGTCGCCCGCACCACCGGCAACCCGTGCTCCGGAATCCCTCTGCCGAGCGGCGCCACGAGCTCCCGCACGGGGCGGTCCGCGAGGTCGCCGCGCAGCGAAGGGAGCGGCCCGCGCTCGGTGTTGATGCCGGTGACGGCCACCGCGTCCTGCCCGACGTACCCCTCCGTGGTGACCACGGGCGTGACGGACTCGGCACCCGGCAGCGCCTCGTACGCGGCGCGTCGCTCGCCCGGCGGCACCCCGTCGCCCGGCTCCACGCGCAGGTCGGCGCCCACCTGGAAGGTGGCCTGGTCCCGGTCGCCGCGGTCCAGGACGGCGAGGGCCGTGCTGCTCAGGGCGGCGACGGCGAGGGCGAGCGTCACCACCAGGGCGGGCCCCGCGTGCCGGGCGGCGCGGCGGCCGATCTGCCAGCCGCCGAGCGGCAGGGCGAGGCCGCGGCCGCGCCGCGCGAGCGGGTCGACGACGCGGGCGAGCAGCGGCAGGAACCGCAGGACCAGGAGCGCGGCCGCCACGGTCATCGCGACGGGGGCGAGCACGAGCACCGGGTCGACGGCGTTGCCGCCGGTCACCGGCGACCGGTACTGCCGCAGTTGCAGCCAGCCGAGCACGGCGACCGCGGCGAGCGCCAAATCCGCCCCGAACCGCTGGGCCCCCGCGAACCTCGCGACGCGCAGCCGCAGCCTGGCCACCGCACGCCGGTCCCGCACGACCCGCGCGGTCGGCACCAGCACCCCCAGACCGTGCACGACGAGCGCTGCCAGGGCCGCCGCCCATCCCGGCCCCGTGACCGCCGTCGCGGGCAGGTCGCCCTCGACGAGCCCGGCCTCTTCGAGTACGTGGAGCAGCGGTCCCGCGAGGAACGGCGCGGCGAGCCCGGCGGGCACGGCGACGCAGGCCCACTGTCCGGCGGTCGACAGGACGATCCGGCGCGTGCCCGCTCCGCGCGCGGCCAGCAACGCGAGCTCGGGCCGCCGGTGTTCGGCGAGCTGCCGTGCGGTGAGCACGAGTGCGGCCACGGCGAGCGCGGCGAGGAGTGTCGCGGGGACGTAGAGCCCGGCGCGGGCCACGGCGATCGGCGTGGAGAGCCGGTCGAGGGCCCTGCGCAGTCCGGCGGACAGCGTCAGGTCGTCCCCGCCGACCGCGTTGCTGCCCGCGAAGCGCTTGGCCCGCTCCCGGAGCGGCTCGATGTCGCCCAGTCGCAGCCCGTCCGCGCGGGGCACCCCGAGCCACAGCGTCCTGGCGTCCCGCGCGAGGCCCTGATGGCGGGCGAAGGCCTCGCGGGGCACGACCGCGATCGTGTCGGGCGTCCCGAACGTACTGCTCAGCGAGGCCCACACGGCCGGCGCGCGCCCTTCGGGGGCGTACACCCCGACGACCCGCATGGGCACCGGCCGTGCGTCCGCGCCCCGCACGGTGAGCCCGTCGCCCGGCCGTGCGGCGAGCTCCGCGGCGACGACCTCGGTCAGAGCGACCTCCACCGGCCCGTCGCCGGTGCGCGGCCACCGCCCGGTCACCAGTGAGGCGTGCCGTTCCGCGCCCTGAACGGCGACTACGGAGAGGGTGGCGTCCTCGCGCGGGCGGCCCGCGGCCGTGGTGACGGCGAGTTCGTCGTTGCGGGCCGCGGGTGCGCGCAGCGCGGACCAGGTGTGGTGGGGTACGTCGCCGTAGGTGCGGTCGAGCGCGGCACGTACGCCCTCGTCCAACTCCCCCGCGCCGTGCTTCCGGTGGGCGCCCACGACCTCGACCACGGCTTCGCGGTCCGCGGCGAGTCTGCGCTGGGCCCCGCCCTCGACGGCCTTCTCGGAGAGTGCCGCCAGCGCGGCGAGCACGGTCGCCGCGAGCAGCACGGCGAGCCCGGCCGCGCAGAGCACCAGGCCGTGCTGCCCGCTCCCCCGCACCGCCGCGGGCAACCGTCGTCGCCTCACCGCACCGGTCTCCCCCCGCGTGACCGGCACAGTATGAGCGCACACAAAAGTGGCCCGCAATGGTCCGGACGAACCGGAACCATCGCGGGCCACCGCGCGGTTGAGGAAGTGTCAACGCACCTCGGCGATCAGTACACCTCGGTGATCAGTACACCTCGGTGATCAGCGCACCTCGGTGATCTCGGGGCCGCGCTGCAGCTGCCCCATGCCGCCCGAGAAGCGCGAGCCCTCCTGCTGCTCCTGCTGGACGCCCTCGGCGACCATCTGCGCGTCGTCCGGCAGCTTCAGGACGATCGGGTCGCGCGGCGCCATCGGGCCGTCGCCGCGCACGACGACCGTGTCCCGGAAGATCTGCTCGAGGAGCCCCGCGGCCTGCGGCTGCACCGCGCCCTGGCCGGAGATCACACCACGCAGGAACCAGCGCGGGCCGTCGACACCGATGAAGCGCACGACCTGCACCCCGCCCGTGCCGTCGGGCAGCTGCACCGGCACCTGGGCGCGCAGCTCCCAGCCGAGGGCGCCCTCGACCTCGTCGATGACACCGCCCTGCTGGGTGATGCCCGAGGCGATCTCCTCGCGGACCTCGCCCCAGATGCCCTCCTTCTTGGGGGCGGCGAAGCCCTGCAGCTGGATGGCGCTGTCCTGGAGCACGACGGTCGCCGCGACGATCGCGTCGCCCGCGACCTCCACCCGCAGCTCCATGCCCTCGACGCCCGGCACGAAGAGCCCACCGAGGTCCACCCGGCCCTCGCCGGGCTCACGGACCTCCGAGAGGTCCCAGGGACCGTCGGGACGGGGCTCCGGCTCGAGCCTCACGCGCGACCGCGCGGCGTCGGCGGAGTCCGCGGGCTCGACACCGTGCACGTCGTCGACGACCTGCTCGTCCGCGCCCGCCGCGTCCTCGGCGGCACTGTCCTTCTTGCGACGTCCGAACACGTCACTGTCCTTCCCGGTCGGATACGACCGATGCGTATCGATTCCCACCCGTTTGTTCGCCCGGGCTCGCACCCGGACCGCTGCCCACGGCGGCATGGCCGCCGGTGGACCCGAAGCCCCCCTCGGCCCGCGCCGATTCGGGAAGCTCCGCCACCTCCTGGAAGCGAACCTTCTCGACCTGCTGGACGACCAGTTGGGCAATCCGGTCGAAACGCTCGAACCGCACGCTGTCGCGCGGGTCGAGATTCACCACGATCACCTTGATCTCTCCACGGTACCCGGCATCCACCGTCCCCGGGGCATTCACCAGAGCGACACCGCAGCGTGCGGCGAGCCCCGAACGGGGGTGCACGAACGCCGCGTACCCCTCCGGGAGGGCGATCGACACGCCGGTGGGCAGGATCACCCGCTCACCGGGCGCCAGTTCGCAGGATTCCGTCGTCCGCAGGTCGGCGCCCGCGTCTCCGGGCTGCGCGTAGGCGGGCAGCGGCACCTCGGGGTCGACGCGCCTGATCAGCACGTCCAGTTCGCGGGAGGGCATCACGGGTTCACCTCGAAGGCGCGGGCGCGCCGGATCTGGTCCGGGTTGTTCATGGCGGCCCGGATCTCCTCCGGGCGGCCGTTGTCGATGAAGTGGTCGACCTTCACCTCGATGAAGAGGGCGTCGGCGCGGACCGCGACGGGGCCGTCGGGGCCGCCGATGCGTCCGGTGGCGGTCGAGTAGATCTTCCGTCCGGCGACGGCGGTGACCTCGGCTTCCAGGAACAGCACGGTGCCCAGCGGCACGGGCCGCGCGAAGTCGGTCTCGAGGCGTCCGGTCACGGCGATCACACGCAGCAGCCAGTTCAGCGAGCCCAGCGTCTCGTCGAGCGCGGTGGCGAGGACCCCGCCGTGGGCGAGGCCGGGGGCACCCTGGTGCGCCTCGCGCACGGTGAACTCGGCGGTGACGGCCACGCCCTCGCCGGCGCGCGCCGCGAGGTGCAGCCCGTGCGCCTGACCCTCGCCGCAGCCGAAACAGTGCTCGTAGTGAGCGCCGATGAGCTCACCGGGGGCGGGTGCGTCGGGGTGGCGGACGGGCGCTATCGCGTCGGCCGGGGGCGTCAGAGCTGCTGATGTACCACTCACAGGCGCAGACCTTACCTCCGCGTCAGCGTGGTAACCGCACCGTGCCAAGCTTGGTTCCATGCAGCCTTACGAAGAACGCCTGACCGCGCCCCGTTCGTGGTGGTTCGCCTCGGTCCTGGTGGGCGTGGCGATGGCCCTGATCCTGCTGCCGTTCGGCACGCTGCCGCTCCTCGGCGGCCTGGTCGGCGGCACGGCCGTGGCGGCGGTCGTCACCAGCGCGTACGGCGCGGTGCGGATCCGTGTGGTGGCGGGCTCGCTGGTCGCCGGCGACGCGAAGATCCCGGTGTCCGCGCTGGGCGACGCGGAGGTCCTGACCGGCGAGGAGACACGCGCCTGGCGCTCGTACAAGGCCGACCCGCGCGCGTACATGCTGCTGCGCGCCTACATCCCGACGGCCCTGCGCGTGAACATCACGGATCCCGAGGATCCGACTCCGTACGTGTACGTCTCGACGCGGCACCCGGAGGAGCTGGCGGCGGCCCTCGACTCCGTGCGCAAGAGCGCCGCGTAAGGGGCAGGGGGCGGCTCGACGCGGGCTGGGCGCGGCTCGGCGCCGCGCGGGCTCAGCGCCCCAGCTCGCGGGGGATCTCCCCCATCCGCAGCGGGTTGTCCGGCTTCTCCAGGGGCGGCAGCTGGGGCAGCTCGCTCCACGGCACCTGGTTCTTGCTCAGGTCCTTGCGGATTCGCGCGGCCAGCTTCCTGGTGTCCCTGCGGTTCATGACCGCTCCGACCGCCGCACCGACCATGAACGGCATGAGGTTCGGCAGGTTCCGGACCATCCGCTTCATGATCTGCTGTCGCAGCTCGCGCTTCATCTGGCCGCCCAGGGCGGCGTTGAAGGTCGCGGGTTTGGTGACCTCGACGCCGCGCTCCTGCGACCAGGAGTTCAGGTAGGCGGTGCTGCGCTGCTTGAGGTTGCCTTCCGGCCGCAGGCCGTAGACCTCGTGCAGCTCGGCGATCAGCTTCAGTTCGATGGCGGCGACGCCGGTGATCTCCGCCGCGAGCTCGGCAGGCATCGCGGGCGGCACCGGCAGCATCGCGGCGGCGCCCACTCCCGCGCCCACGGTGGACGTGGCGTTGGCGGCGCCCGCGATGAGCTTGTCCGCGAGCTGTTCGGGGCCGAGGCCCGGGAACTGCTTGCGGAGGGTCGCGAGATCGCGGACCGGGATCCGCGGGGCGTTCTCGATGAGCCGGTCGGCGAGATATCCGATGCCGGCCTTGGCGCCGCGCCCGCCCTTGCGCACGCCTTCCTTCACTCCGTGCGTGACGGCGGCAACACGGCTGCCCCTGGACCCGGCCTCATCGGCGCTCCTAGCGGTCCTGGGGGCCTTGTCGGCCGCCGTCGCGTCCGGCACCGCCTCAAGGGCGTTCGCCGGTTCGAGCGAGGCTGCTCCGTCTGCGGAAGAGCCTCGCCCGTCGTCACGTGCGCCGACGTCCGAGACGCCGGCTTCGTCCGCCCCGCGCTTGCGGAAGCGGCGCTTCCGGAACGGGGTCGAGCCAGTCACGGCCGACCCCGCCTCAGTCGCAGTCGCGGCAGATCGGCTGGCCGTTCTTCTCCTTGGCCAGCTGGCTGCGGTGGTGCACCAGGAAGCAGCTCATGCAGGTGAACTCGTCCTGCTGCTTCGGGAGCACGCGGACGGCGAGCTCCTCGTTGGAAAGGTCGGCGCCAGGAAGCTCGAGGCCCTCGGCGGCCTCGAACTCGTCGACGTCGACCGCTGAGGTCGACTTGTCGTTCCGCCGGGCCTTGAGTTCCTCGATGCTGTCCTCGTTGACGTCATCGTCGGTCTTACGTGGGGTGTCGTAGTCCGTTGCCATGTCGCTCTCCCCCTCTGGGTGTCTGCGGGTGTCTCCAGCGCACGTAACGCGTGAGAGGCCGGACTTGTGCCCGACCTGAGGCGGAGATTTTGCCTCACATCAAGGTCTGTTACTCAATCGACACCCAACCGCACCCCTGAAGAGGCGTTCTGTTGGATGGCGATCGGGACCGTACACGGTCCCTCTACTGCGCTTCACGGGCGCCACCCCGTGTACTTCCCGTGATCAAGACTCCCGAAAACCCGGATTTTCCCGGCTTTCCGACGACTTTCACGATCACAGAGAGTAGATGGCCGAAAAATCGCCTCTGTGATCGATCGCACACTTCATCCCCGGGGTCCACCCCTGGAAATTCCGCTCAAAGCGAACACGTCAGCGCGTCTGCGGCCGCTTCTCAGAGAGGCAGGGTGACTCGCATCACGAGCCCTCCCCCCTCACGCGGCTCCGCGATGATACGGCCCCCGTGGGCCCGCGCCACCGACCGGGCGATCGACAGGCCGAGACCCACGCCCTTGTCGCTGCCCGTCCGCTCCGTACGCAGCCTCCGGAACGGCTCGAAAAGGTTGTCGATCTCGTACGCGGGCACCACCGGGCCCGTGTTCGACACCACAAGGACCGCCTGGCCGTGCTGGGCCTCCGTGGTGACCTCGACCCAGCCCTCGTCCTGCACGTTGTACCTGACGGCGTTCTGGACGAGGTTCAGGGCGATCCGCTCCAGGAGGACGCCGTTGCCCTGCACGACGGCCAGACCGCGCTCCCCCCGGATCTCGACGCCCTTCGCGGCGGCCTCGGCCCGCACCTGGTCGACGGCGCGGTGGGCCACCTCGGCGAGGTCGACCGGTTTCCGTTCCACGATCTGGTTGTCGCTGCGGGCGAGCAGCAGCAGGCCCTCGACGAGCTGCTCGCTGCGCTCGTTGGTGGCCAGCAGCGTCTTGCCGAGCTGGTGGAGCTCCGGGGGCGCACCGGGATCGGAGAGATGCACCTCCAGGAGCGTGCGGTTGATCGCCAGGGGCGTGCGCAACTCGTGCGAGGCGTTGCCGACGAACCGCTGCTGGGCGGTGAAGGCCCGCTCCAGACGGTCCAGCATCTCGTCGAAGGTGTCCGAGAGCTCCTTCAGCTCGTCGTCCGGGCCGTCCAGCTCGATGCGGCGGGTCAGGTCCGTGCCGGCCACCCGGCGGGCGGTGCGCGTGATCCGGCCGAGCGGCGAGAGCACGCGGCCCGCCATCGCGTACCCGAAGGCGAAGGCGATCACGGCGAGGCCGAGCAGGGCGAGCAGCGAGCGGCTCAGCAGGTTGTCGAGGGCGCTCCGGCGCATCTGGTTGACGCACTCGTTCAACGCGGCGTTGAGCTGCACCTCGGTGGGGTGCTCCTGGAGGCCCCGGAAGTTGGTGCAGGTCTTGCTGCTCACCGTGCTCTCACCGGTGACCCTGAACGGCAGGTCACTGCCCACGTTCAGGGCCTGGGCGGCGAGCAGGTAGATGATCGAGAGCAGCAGGATGCCCGCGATCAGGAACATGCCGCCGTAGAGCAGCGTGAGCCGTATGCGGATGGTCGGGCGCAGCCAGGGGAACGGCGGCTCGGCCTTCCTCGGGTCCCACGTCGGCTTCGGAGGCGCGGCTGGCGGCGCCGGGGTCGCGGCCACCGCCGGTCAGATCCGGTAGCCGGAGCCCGGCACCGTCACGATGACGGCGGGCTCGCCGAGCTTGCGGCGCAGGGTCATGACGGTCACCCGGACGACGTTGGTGAACGGGTCCGTGTTCTCGTCCCAGGCCTTCTCCAGGAGCTGCTCCGCGGAGACGACGGCACCCTCGCTGCGCAGCAGCACTTCGAGGACGGCGAACTCCTTGGGGGCCAGCTGGATCTCCTTGCCCTCGCGGAAGACCTCGCGGCGGTTGGGGTCGAGCTTGATCCCGGCGCGCTCCAGGACGGGCGGCAGCGGCACGCTGGTGCGCCGTCCGAGGGCACGCACGCGTGCCGTGAGCTCGCTGAAGGCGAAGGGCTTGGGGAGGTAGTCGTCCGCGCCGATCTCCAGGCCCTCGACGCGGTCGCTGACGTCGCCCGACGCGGTGAGCATCAGGACGCGGGTCGGCATGCCGAGCTCGACGATCTTGCGGCAGACGTCGTCGCCGTGGACGAGCGGGAGGTCCCGGTCGAGCACGACGACGTCGTAGTCATTGACGCCGATGCGTTCCAGGGCGGCCGCGCCGTCGTACACGACGTCGACGGCCATGGCCTCCCGGCGCAGTCCGGTGGCCACCGCATCGGCGAGCAGCTGCTCGTCCTCGACGACGAGTACGCGCACGTCGCTGTCCTTCCTCTGTGCCCCTGCGGGCAGGTCTGTCTTGGGGTAGGGCTCCATCCTGCCCCTTTCGGCCATAAACCGGCTGTAAGACGGCCTGTCGACGTGCTCGGGCCACGGGAATGCCGGATTTTCTCGGGCGGTTGAGGTTTCTGGTGAAGGGAGCCAGGGGAGGACGGCCTTACACCCGCGATCACGCTTTGTATGTGGCGCGCCACGAACCGCTTTCCCAGAGCGGCTTGAGACGTGATCGCCCCTTCTTTGAGGGCACACCCCCGTGCCATCGACCCACGACCCGACCGAGGGGGCGCAACCATGGACGCATTCACCGCAGGTCTTCTGCAGCGCATAGAGGCCACGGAGTCCGACCTCACGAAGGCCCGTGAGACGGGAGACGACTTCCTTGCCGAGGTCGAGCTGGCGGAGCTGGAAGATCTCCACCGCCTGGCCGCCGAGCACGGTGTCGAGGTGGGCGCACTCCACGCCTGACCGAGCCCAGAGAAACTGAACAGAAGGGCCCCGGCACCTGGATGAGGTGTCGGGGCCCTTCTGTCTACGCGGGTGCGGTGTCCGCCGGACGCGGTGTCCGCAGGGTGAGGTGTCCGCAGGGTGAGGTGTCCGCCGGACGCGGGTGCCTCAGTCGTGCCAGGCGCCGAGCTCCTCCAGGAGGCCCTGGAGCGTCTCGAAGAGGGCGGGCGGTGCAGCGATGCTCAGCTCGCTCGAAAGGGGCTCCCCGGGGCGGCCACCGGTCAGGGCGCCCGCTTCCCGCGCGACGAGGTCGCCCGCCGCGAAGTCCCACGGGTTGAGCCCCCGCTCGTAGTACGCGTCGAGCCGGCCCACCGCGACGTCGCACAGGTCGATGGCGGCCGATCCGGCGCGCCGGATGTCGCGCACCCGCGGGATCAGGTGGCGGGCCACCTCGGCCTGCTGGGCGCGGCGCTCGGCGATGTACCCGAAGCCGGTGCCGACCAGGGCCTGGTCGAGGGAGGGGGCGGGGCGCACGCGCGCGGGCATGTCGTTGATGTGGGCGCCCTCGCCGAGGACCGCGCGGTAGGTCTCCCCGCGCATCGGGGCGTGCACGACCCCGACGAGCGTCTCACCGTCCTTGCGGGCGGCGATGGACACGGACCAGTCGGGGCGGCCGTACAGGTAGTTGACGGTGCCGTCGATGGGGTCGACGACCCACTGGACGCCGCTGCTCCCTTCGGAGCTCGCGCCCTCCTCGCCGAGGACGCCGTCGGCCGGCCTGCGCTCCGCGAGGAAGTCGGTGATCAGCTTCTCGGAGGCGATGTCCATCTCGGTGACGACGTCGACGGCGCTGGACTTGGTGGCGGCCACGCCGAGGTCGTCGGGACGCCCGTCGCGCAGGAAGGTCCCCGCGCGGTGTGCGGCCTCCAGGGCGACGGCGAGGAGTTCGGCCTTGAGGCCGGTCGGGTCGGTCACGTCGTTCAGGTCGGTCACGTCGTTCACGGGAGGGGTCCTTACGCGTACGGGCTGTCGGCGCCCGCGGCGGCGGGCTTCGGGGTGCGGGCGGGGCAGCAGCCGATCGGGCAGAGGTTGTGGCTCGCGCCGAGAGAGCCCAGGGCGCAGGGGCTCACGGGTGCGCCGCTCTCGGCGGCGGCCCGCTCCAGGACCAGCTCCCGGATCGCGGCGGCGAAGCGCGGGTCGGCCCCGACGGTCGCCGAGCGCCGGACCGGGAGACCGAGCTCCGCCGCCTTGGCCTCGGCCTCGGTGTCCAGGTCGTACAGAACCTCCATGTGGTCCGACACGAAGCCGATGGGGACCATGACCACGGCGGGGGCTCCGGCAGCGTGCCGCTCCTCCAGGTGGTCGCAGATGTCGGGCTCCAGCCACGGGATGTGGGGGGCGCCGCTGCGGGACTGGTAGACGAGCTGCCAGGGGTGCTCGGTGCCGGTCTCCTCGTGGACGACGTCGGCGATGAGACGGGCTACGTCGAGGTGCTCCTTGACGTACGCACCGCCGTCGCCGTGGTCCTCGACGGGGCCGGAGGTGTCCGCCGCCGCGTTCGGGATCGAGTGCGTGGTGAACGCGAGGTGCGCGCCGTCCCGCACGTCGTCGGGGAGGTCGGCGAGGGACTTCAGGACTCCGTCGATCATGGGACGTACGAAGCCGGGGTGGTTGAAGTAGTGCCTGAGCTTGTCGATCTTCGGCAGCTCCAGGCCCTCGGACTCCAGGACGGCGAGGGAGTCGGCGAGGTTCTCGCGGTACTGACGGCAGCCCGAGTACGAGGCGTACGCGCTGGTGGCCAGGACGAGGATGCGGCGGTGGCCGTCGGTGACCATCTCGCGCAGGGTGTCGGTCAGGTAGGGCGCCCAGTTGCGGTTGCCCCAGTAGACCGGCAGGTCGAGGCCGTGCTCCGCGAAGTCCTTGCGCAGGGCGTCGAGCAGGGCGCGGTTCTGGTCGTTGATGGGGCTGACCCCGCCGAACAGGAAGTAGTGCTGCCCCACCTCCTTGAGCCGCTCCTTGGGGATGCCGCGCCCGCGCGTCACGTTCTCCAGGAACGGGACGACGTCGTCGGGGCCTTCGGGGCCGCCGAACGAGAGCAGCAGCAGGGCGTCGTACGGAGTGGGATCCAGCGCATCGGACATGTATCCGATCCTGCCACCCGCCACTGACAGGCGGAAAACGGCCTCCGCCGTCCGGAAAAGTCACACTGCGTCAGGCCCGGAGATCTCGGTGTACCGACCCCGGAGATCTCGGTCTACCGGTCCCGGACATCACAGTGCGCCGACCCCGAAAATCACGGTGCGTCGAGCCCCGCGGGAGCCGTAGGCTGTATCGGCCATCTTCATGCCTTACCGGGGTTCCTCCTCTCGGGAGCCGTCCCGGCGTTTCAGCGGAGTCCACGTGCCCAGCCCCTACCGCGCCCTCTTCGCCGCCCCCGGCACCAAGGCGTTCTCCACCGCCGGGTTCCTCGGCCGCATGCCGCTGTCGATGATGGGCATCGGCATCGTGACCATGGTGTCCCAGCTGACCGGGCGGTACGGCCTCGCGGGCGCGCTGTCGGCGACCGTGGCGCTGTCGGCGGCCGCGATCGGGCCGCAGATCTCCCGGCTCGTCGACCGGTACGGGCAGCGCCGCGTGCTCCGCCCCGCGACGCTGGTGTCCCTGGCCGCGGTCGCGGGACTGTTGCTCTGCGCGAAGTTCGAGACGGCCGACTGGACGCTGTTCGTCTTCGCCGCGCTGGTCGGCTGCGTGCCGAGCGTGGGTTCGATGATCCGGGCGCGCTGGGCCGTGCTGTACCGCGGCACCCCGCAGCTCCACACGGCGTACTCCTTCGAGTCGGTGGTGGACGAGGTCTGCTTCATCTTCGGGCCGATCATCTCGATCGGGCTCTCCACGGTGTGGTTCCCCGAGGCCGGACCGCTGCTCGCGGGCGCCTTCCTCGCCGTGGGTGTCTTCTGGCTGACGGCGCAGCGGGCCACCGAGCCGGTGCCGCACCCGCGCGAGCAGCACACCAAGGAGTCGGCGCTCCGCAGCGGGGGCCTCCAGGTGCTGGTCGCCACGTTCGTCGCGACCGGCGCGATCTTCGGGTCGATCGACGTGGTGACCGTGGCGTACGCGGAGGACCAGGGCCACAAGTCCGCGGCGAGCCTGGTCCTCGCCGTCTACGCGCTCGGCTCCTGCGTGGCCGGTGCGGCCTTCGGCCTCGTGCACTTCAAGGGGGCGCCCGCCCCCAGGTGGCTGCTGGGTGTCTGTGCGATGGCCGTGAGTATGATCCCGCTGCAACTGGTCGGGAACCTGCTGTTTCTGGCCGTGGCGTTGTTCGTGGCGGGCCTCTCCATCGCACCGACGATGATCACGACGATGGCCCTCGTCGAGCAGCACGTACCACGCGCGAAACTGACCGAGGGCATGACGTGGGTGAGCACGGGACTCGCGGTCGGCGTCGCGCTCGGCTCCTCCGCGGCCGGCTGGGTCATCGACGCCGCGGGGTCGGGGGCCGGGTACGGGGTACCGGGGATCTCCGGGGCCGTCGCGGCCGCGGTCGGATTCCTGGGGTATCGCCGGCTGAAGCGGCCGGTTCCGCAACGGGGAGGGTCCCATGAGCACGGGCACGGGCAGCGGGAAGAGCACAGCGACGTGGCGTAACTGGGCGGGCAACGTCACCGCACGACCGGCCCGGGAGACCACTCCGGCCTCGGTCGACGAACTGGCGGCCGCCCTGCGCAGGGCCAAGGAGGACGGCCTCCGGGCGAAGCCCGTCGGCACGGGCCACTCCTTCACGCCGGCCGCCTCGACCGACGGCCTCCTCATACGCCCCGACCTGCTGACCGGCATCCGCGGCATCGACCGCGCCGCGGGCACGGTCACCGTGGAGGCCGGCACCCCGCTGAAGCGCCTGAACGCGGCGCTCGCCCGGGAGGGCCTGTCGCTCACGAACATGGGCGACATCATGGAGCAGACCGTCTCCGGGGCCGTCAGCACCGGCACGCACGGCACGGGCCGCGACTCGGCCTCGGTCGCCGCCCAGATCGCGGGCCTCGAACTGGTCACCGCGGACGGCACGGTCCTGACCTGCTCCGCCGACGAGAACCCCGACGTCTTCGCCGCCGCGCGGATCGGACTCGGCGCGCTCGGCGTGATCACCGCGATCACCTTCGCCGTCGAGCCGATCTTCTTCCTGACGGCCCGTGAGGAGCCGATGACCTTCGACGAGGTCACCGACGACTTCGACGCGCTCGTCACCGAGAACGAGCACTTCGAGTTCTACTGGTTCCCGCACACCGGGAACTGCACCACCAAGCGCAACAACCGCAGCCCGGGCCCCGCGGCCCCGCCCGGCAGGGTCAGCGCCTTCGTGGAGGACGAGCTGCTCTCCAACGGCCTCTTCCAGGTGGTCAATTCCGTGGGCCGGGCCTTCCCCGCCACCATCCCGGGCATCGCCAAGATCTCCAGCAAGGCGCTCTCCGCGCGGACCTACACGGACATCCCGTACAAGGTCTTCACCAGCCCGCGCCGGGTGCGGTTCATGGAGATGGAGTACGCCGTTCCGCGCGAGGCCCTCGTGGCGGCCCTGCGCGAGCTGAAGGCGATGGTGGACCGCTCGCGGCTGCGGATCAGTTTCCCCGTGGAGGTCCGCACGGCGCCCGCCGACGACATCACGCTCTCCACGGCGTCGGGCAGGGAGACCGCGTACATCGCCGTCCACATGTACCGGGGCACGCCGTACCAGGCGTACTTCGCGGCTGCCGAGCGGATCTTCACCGCGCACGAGGGGCGGCCGCACTGGGGCAAGATGCACACGCGCGACGCGGAGTACTTCTCCAAGCAGTACCCCCGCTTCGGCGAGTTCACCGCCCTGCGCGACCGCCTCGACCCCGACCGCATGTTCGCCAACGACTACTTGCGACGGGTCCTCGGCGCCTGACACTCCTCCATAGGGGCGTCTACGGAGTGGCGTCAGCGGAGTGACCTCTACGGAGTGGGCGATCCGCCCTGCTGGGGTTCGCCGCCGGTGCCCGAGCCCTTCGAGGGCGTGGGCGTCGGGGTGGGCTTGGGTGTGGGCGTCGGGCCCGTCGTCGAACCGTCGTCCCCGGAGTCGGAGCCGTCGTCCTTGCCCTGGTCCTTGTCCGGGTCCGTGCCGGTGCCGTTTCCGGTGTCGCCCTTCGAACCGGAGCCGGTGCCGTCGCCGTTGTTGTTGCCCGTGCCGTTGCCCGAGTTGTCGCCGCCGGTCCCGTTCGGGTCCTGCGACGCGTTGTCGCCGCCCTCCTGGGAGCCATCACCCGTGCCCGACGTTCCGTCGTCCGAAGGCTGCCCGGAGGGTTCGTCGGTGGACGGGGACTGCTTCCTCGAAGAGGAGTTGTGCCCCGAGACTCCGTTGCTGATCGTGGTGCCCTCGCCGCCGCTCAGGTCCTTGCCGGAGACCAGCTCGTACGTGGTGATGCCCGCCATGGCCACACCGAAGACGACGGCCGCGGCGATCAACGGCCGCTTCCAGCTGCGGACCTGCGTGCGGTGCGTGGTGCCCTCGGTGAACTCCTCCGACGGCAGCGCGGGTTCGAAGGCGCTCGTCGCCGCCGGCACCTGGCCGGGGCCCGTGGCGCGCAACACGCGCGTGGCGTCGTCGTGCGGCAGCGCCTGTGTGGCGTCGACCGCCCCGAGGAGCTGCGTCCGCTCGGCGTCGGCACCGGCTCCCGCCGTGGGCAGCAGCGTCGTGGCGTCCGCGTCGCCCGCGGGATGCGGCACCGTCGCCGGGTCCGTGCCCGCGGCGGGGAGGACCGTGGTGGGGTCCGCCGCGGGATCCGCGTCCCCGGCCGTGGGCAGCAGCGCGGTCGCGTCGGCATCGGTGCCGGGGGCGGCCGCCTCAGGCCTCCCCCACGTGGTGGTCACCGGCCCCGTCGCGCCAAGAGCTCCCGTGTAGGCGGAGGTTCTGGCGGAGGTCCTGAACGTCTCGGGCACCTGCGTCGCGGCCGTCACCGGCACCTGCCGTGCCTTCGGCTTGGCCTGCACCGTGACGTCGCGTATCTGCTCGCCCGTACGTTTGAAGAAATGCTGGAAGACAGTGCCGCCGCAGGTCGCGATCGCGCTCACGACACCGGCGCCGAGGATCGTCCCGTAGACACCGAGGTTCGAGGCGAGCTTCGCCGCCACGACCGCGGCGATGGCACTTCCGGCCACCTGCGGCACACTCAGATCGAGCCGCCGCTTCTCCTCCGGCGCCCCCTGGTCCTTCGACTCCTTGCCGGAATCCGGCTTTTCACGCATCTCCGACCCTTGCCTGCCTTTCTCGTCCGACTGCACGAGACAGGGACGTATGGGCGAAGCGATTAGTTCCGTTTCTGCCGATTCCGTGAAGTGCGCCACCCGCGCACAAGCGGCGCAGGGCAGGGGCGGCCACCAACTCCCGTCCTCCATGAGAAGTTCGGCGGCGCGGCGGTCCACCCGCGTGGCCCGAATGGAGTACTGTTGCGAGCCCTGGGTCCGGTCTCCCGCCAGGGTGCCCGGGGCCTTGCAGGACCGCCGGGTGGGGGGCTCGCTGCACAGGGTGACGAACCTCGTCACTTAGCGTTGCGAAAAGGTAACCGTGCCATAACGGCGATCCAGGGCCCCTGCCCGACACGCCGGGCAACTCGGCAAGGTTGTGGCAGGCTGCACCCGGGCAGGCCACACTCGACTAGCGGAAGCAGCGACGCACGTGACGTCGGCAGGCACCACCCGGGAGGTCCCCATGCCCGAACTGCGTGTCGTGGCCGTCAGCAACGACGGCACACGGCTGGTGCTGAAGGCTGCGGACAGCACGGAGTACACGCTTCCGATCGATGAGCGGCTGCGTGCGGCCGTCCGCGGCGACAGGCCCCGACTCGGACAGATCGAGATCGAGGTGGAGAGCCACCTCCGCCCCCGAGACATCCAGGCACGGATACGTGCCGGCGCCAGCGCGGAAGAAGTGGCCCAGCTCGCGGGCATCCCCGTCGATCGCGTCCGCCGCTTCGAAGGACCCGTGCTCGCCGAGCGCGCCTTCATGGCGGAGCGCGCCAGGAAGACTCCCGTACGCCGTCCCGGCGAGAACACCGGGCCCCAGCTCGGCGAGGCCGTCCAGGAGCGGCTGCTGCTGCGTGGCGCCGACAAGGACACCGTCCAGTGGGACTCCTGGCGCCGTGACGACGGCACCTGGGAGGTCCTGCTCGTCTACCGCGTCGCGACCGAGCCGCACTCCGCGTGCTGGACGTACGACCCGCCCCGGCGGCTCGTCCAGGCCGTGGACGAGGAAGCCCGTTCGCTGATCGGCGAGACGGACGACATCGCCGCGCCCGAGCCCAGCTTCCCGTTCGTGCCGCGCATCGCGCGGCTCCCCCGGGACCGGCCCGCGGACCGGCCGCTCGACCGCGCCCTGGACCGTCAGCTGGACCGCCCGAGCATCCCCGCGCCTCCGGCCGATCCGCCGGAGGAAGGGGTCGGAGCGGGCTCCGCGGTCGCCGAGCAGGAGCGCGACTCCCTGACCAGCCTCCTGGAGGCGGTGCCGAGCTTCCGCGGCGACATGGTGGTTCCCGAGCGCCCCTCGGCGGCCACCGCGGAACTGCCGCCGTCCGTCACGCCCGTCGCACCCGCCCCGGAGGAGCCCGAGCAGGAGCCGGACGCCGAGGAGCCACCGGCGGCAGCCGGCGCGGGTGCCGCCTACGCGGACGTGCTCATGCCGCGTTCGGTGGCGAGCCACCGCGACCGGCTCGTCGGCTCGACGGACCGCCAGGCGGAGGCCGACGGCGTACGACCGGGCCGGCGCGCGGCGGTCCCCAGCTGGGACGAGATCGTCTTCGGCACGCGCCGCAAGAAGCAGGAGTAGCCGCGAGCAGGCGGCTGCTGTGGAGAGGGGGGTCGCACCGATCGGTGCGACCCCCCTCTCCGTAGAGAAGCAGTAAGGCCTTACTGCGGGTCCGGCCCCGTAGCGACGGGGCGCGCCGAGTCGGCCGACCACTCCGACCACGAGCCGACGTACAGCGCGGCGGGAATGCCCGCCACGGCGAGGGCGAGCACCTCGTGGGCGCCAGAGACCCCGGAACCGCAGTAGACGCCGATTTCCGCGGTGTCGGCGGCGCCCAGCTTCTCGAAGCGCTCCGCCAGCTCGGCGGCGGACTTGAAGCGGCCGTCCGTAGCGACGTTCTCCGTAGTGGGCGCCGAGACCGCGCCGGGGATGTGTCCGGCCACGCTGTCGATCGGCTCGATCTCGCCGCGGTAGCGCTCGGCGGCGCGGGCGTCCAGGAGCAGGCCGGAGCGGGCCAGGGCCGCCGCGGAGTCCGCGTCCAGCAGGTCCTTGCTGTTCGGCGCCGGCTCGAAGGAGCCCTCTGCGGGAGCCGTACCCGCCCCCTTCTCCAGCGGCCCCGTCCACAAGCCGATACCGCCGTCAAGGACACGCACGGACGCGTGACCCGTCCAGCGGAGCATCCACCACAGACGCGCCGCCGCCCAGTTCTGGCCACCGTCGTACACGACGACGTTCCGTTCCTGGGAGACGCCCGCCGCCCGCATCACGGCGCCGAAGCGGTCCACGTCCGGCAGCGGATGCCGGCCGCCCGCACCGGCGGGGCCGGCCAGGTCAGCATCGAGATCGACGAACACGGCCGACGGAATGTGGCCTTCCTCGTACGCGGAGCGCAGCGAACCCTCGTGGTGCCAGCGGACGTCGAGCAGGACCGGCGGATTCTCGCCCGCCAGCTCGCTGGCGAGTTCGGATACGGAGATGATGGCATTCATGGCCCCATCCTTGCGTACGGGGTAGTCGCGCCGCCAAGGTCCGGTTACCCTGCCCGCCGGACACGGCCGAACACGGGGCGTATGGAAACAAGCACGCCCTGTTCGATGCAGAGACATCGCTCAGCAATCACGTGTTCACGGATGAGAAGCAATAAATCGGGCATCTACGGCGGGAAGCCGGTGCGGCGCGGCTATCGCCCGCACATTCGAACAGAAATCGAGCGGCCGACACTGAGGCCGAGGAGAGGGTGACGATGACCGAGGCGCGGGCGAATGGGGTCCCCCCTGAACAGAGCTCGTCGGGACAGAGCTCGTCGGACCCCTTCGGGCAAGTGCGACAGGACGGTACCGGCCGGCCCCGGCCCGGTACGCCCTGCTGGGTGAGCCTGATGACGCGCGACCTGCCCGCGACCCAGGAATTCTACGGGTCACTCTTCGGGTGGGAATTCCGTCCGGGCCCCGAGCAACTCGGGCCGTACGTGCGGGCCCTGCTCGACGGCCACGAGGTGGCGGGCATCGGCAGGCTGCCCGCCGACCGCCATCTGCCCATCGCCTGGACGACCTACCTGGCGACGGACGACGCGGACGCGACGGCGGAGGCGGTGCGCTCCTGCGGCGGCACGATCGGCGTGGGCCCGCTCGACGCGGGAGACGCGGGGCGCCTCGCGATCGCGTCGGACCCGACGGGCGCCGTGTTCGGCCTCTGGCAGGCGGCGGCGCATCTGGGCACCGCGGTGGTCGGCAGGCCCGGCACGCCGACCTGGAACGAGCTTCTGACGCTGGAGACGAGCGGCGTCGTGAAGTTCTACCAGAACGTCTTCGACTGCACGGTGGAGGCCGTCGTCTCGGCGGACTTCGACTACGTGACACTGCACGTGGACGGCCGGCCGGTCGCGTCCGTGCACGGCCTCGGCCAGGCGCTGCCGCGTGACAGGGGGCCGCACTGGATGACGCACTTCGAGGTCGCCGATGTGGACGAGGCGGTGGAGCGGGTCGTCGAGCTCGGCGGCCACGTCATCAAACCCGCGTGGGAGGCCTCCTACGGCCGGATGGCGACCGTCGCGGACCCGGAGGGGGCTGCCTTCACCCTCGTACGCTCACGGGCGGACGCCTGAGTCAGACGCGGGCGGCGGCCGTGTCGACCGGCAGCACGTCGGGCGACAGGGCCCCCGCGCGCGCGGTCGCCGCCGTCGTCCTGCGCCGGTGGTGGCGGCGGCACAGCACCTCGTAACCCACCTCGTCCCGGGACTGGTTGACGTCGCCGACGACCACCTGGGCGCCCTCGACGACCATCTCGCCGCCTATGGTGCGGGCGTTGTGGGTGGCCCGTGCGCCGCACCAGCAGAGGGCCTCGACCTGGAGCACCTCGACGCGGTCGGCGAGTTCGACCAGGCGCTGCGAGCCCGGGAAGAGCTTGGAGCGGAAGTCCGTGGTGATGCCGAAGGCGAAGACGTCCAGACCGAGGTCGTCGACGACCCTGGCGAGCTGGTCGATCTGGTCCGGGGCCAGGAACTGCGCCTCGTCCGCGATCAGGTAATCCGCGCGGCCGCCCTGCGAGAGGTGGTCGACGAGGTGGGCGTAGAAGTCGAAGTCGTCCGCCGCCTCGATCGCGTCGGTCACGAGACCGAGCCGGGACGAGAGCTTGCCCTCACCCGCGCGGTCGTCCCGCGTGAAGATCATCCCCTGGAGTCCGCGGGCGGAGCGGTTGTGCTCGATCTGCAGAGCCAGCGTGCTCTTTCCGCAGTCCATCGTTCCGGAGAAGAACACCAGCTCGGGCATGGGGAGGGGAAGACCTTTCGGGGCGGACGGGGAAGCGGGCGGACGGAGCCCTGTCAGGAGCGTACTTCGAGGAGCGGGACGAGCTGCTCGACGGGGGTCATGGAGCCGTGCATGCCGACCAGGGAGGACTCCTTGGGCTCACGCTCCGAAGCAATGATCGCCACGTCGTCGTGGGCCGCGGCGACGACGTCACCGATGCGGTCGTACACACGTTGATCAATGTGTGGACCGAACCAGCCCGCGTTGATCGCCTCGTCACGTCCCGCAACCCAGAACTGCTCGCCGAGCACCTCGCGCCACACCGTCAGGACGTCGTTCGCGGCGCCCGGCACCGCGTAGACGTGGCGGGCGCGGCCTTCGCCGCCGAGGAGGGCGACACCGGCGCGCAGCTCCCAGTCCTCGTCGAAGTCGATGCGGGAGGCGTCGTCGAAGGGGATGTCGATCATGCCGTGATCCGCGGTGACGTACAGCGCGCTGCGCGGCGGGAGCTGCTCGGCGAGGCGCTGGACGAGCCGGTCGACGTACATGAGCTGCCCGCGCCAGGCGTCGGAGTCGACGCCGAAGCGGTGCCCCTTGCCGTCCACTTCCGCGTAGTACGTGTAGACCAGCGAACGGTCACCGGCGGCCAGTTGCTTCGCGGCGAGGTCCACGCGGTCCTCTCCGGAGGCCCTGCCCCGGAAGGTGCCGCCGCTCAGCGCGACCTTGGTGAGCGGGGTGTGCTCGAAGGTCGGCGAGGAGACCTGCGCGGTGTGCACGCCCGCTTCGTGGGCGCGCTGGAAGACGGTGGGGTACGGCTGCCAGGCGTGCGGGTCGGTCCACGGGTTCCAGCGCAACTGGTTCATCAGCTGACCGGTGGCGGGGTCGCGGACCGCGTAGCCCGGCAGGCCGTGCGCGCCGGGCGGCAGGCCCGTGCCGACCGAGGCGAGCGAGGTCGCGGTGGTGGCGGGGAAGCCCGCGGTGACGGGGCGCCCCGTGCCGCCGCGCGAGCTCTGCAGCAGCGAGGTCATGAAGGGTGCCTCGTCCGGGTGCGCCCTGAGCTGCTCCCAGCCCAGGCCGTCGATCAGGAAGACGCAGTTCCGGTCGGCCGGGGCCAGTTCGGGGATGACGGGCGCGAAGCCGTCGACGCCCTGATGGGCGACGAGGGTGGGCAGCAGGTCGGCGAGCGAGCCCGTGCCGTACGCGGGCACGGGAGCGGTGTCGAGGGCGAGCGGTTGTACGTCGTCCCAGGCAGGAAGGGACATCAGCGGGCGGTGTCCGCGGTCGCCTCGGACAGGGCCTGGGCGAAGGCGAGGGTCTGCCGCACGGTGTCGGGGCCGTCGCCCGCCTCGCTGACACGCAGGCTGAGGTCGTCGGCGGTCGAGCTGCCCGTGTACCCGTGGTCCGCCTCACAGTTCGGGTCGCCGCAGGCCGCGGGCTCCAGGTCGATGCGCGACACGGCGCCCCAGCCGATGGTCAGGACGACCTCGCGGGGCGGGGTCCCGGGAACGTACTTCTCGGGGTTGGCGACGACGCGGCTGACCACGACCGAGGAGATGCGGCCGATCTTGACGGACTCCGTGGAGGTCGTCGCGTACGGCGTCGGGGACGTGCTGTCCGCCGCCTGCTCGTCGGTGTGGCTGACGATGAAGCGCGTGCCGGTCAGGACGAGGACGGTGACGTGCCGGCGCACTTCGTTGGCGTCGAACGTCGTCTCCTGGTGGACCAGGTACGACCCGATGGCCTCGCCGCCGATCGCGGCCTCCACCGCCTCGGCCACGAGGGCCGGGTAGTAGCCGCTGCGCTCGATCGCCGCGCGCAGCCCCTGGGTCGTCGTACCGGTCTTTGCCATGCCGTCCATCCTACGGCCCGGCGCGGGGCGTACGGTGCCCCGCGGGCGCCTCAGTAGCCGGGAAGGGTGCGTGGGCCCAGGTCGTCGCGGGCGGGCGGGGGCGCGAGGCGCACGGAGGCGTCGAGTACGGAGAGGCCGCGCTGGGCGACGACGACGGGCTCCAGGGAGACGCCGACCACCTCGGGATGGTCGTCGACGAGCCGGGAGACCCGCTGGAGGAGCTCTTCGAGGGCCGGGGTGTCGACGGGCGCCGAGCCGCGCCAGCCGAACAGGAGCGGCGCGGTCCGGATGGTTCGGATCAGTGAGCCCGCCTCGCGGTCGGTGACCGGGACGAGGCGGTGGGCGGTGTCGCCGAGCAGCTCGGAGGCGGCGCCCGCGAGGCCGAAGGAGAGCACCGCTCCGGCCGCCGGGTCGATGACCGCGCGGATCACGGTGTCGACCCCGCGCGGCACCATGCCCTGCACGACGGGCCGCAGCTCGGCGGGTTTGCCGAAGGCATCCGTCAGCTCCTGGTACGCCCGCCGCAGTTGCTCCTCGTCGGCGAGGTCGAGACGCACCCCGCCGAGGTCGGCGCGGTGGCGCAGGTGCGGGGCCGTGGTCTTCAGGGCCACGGGGTAGCCGAGGGTCCGCGCGGCTTCCGCCGCCGCGTCCGGGTCGGGCGCGGGAAGCGCTTGCCGTACGTGGATGCCGTACCGCCCGAGCAGCTCGTGGGCGTCGGCGGGGGCGAGGGTGAGCCCACGCGGGTCGCCGTCCGCGGCGAGCAGTTCCTCGATGCGCGCCGCGGCGCCGTTCTCGTCGATGTCGTCGTACTCGTGCACCCGGCCGGGTTCGGCGGCCTCGCGGCGCCACTGGGCGTACTTGACGGCTTCGGAGAGGGCACGGACGGCCCGCTCGGCGGCGGGATAGGCGGGGATGCGGTACTGGTCGGAGGCGGGCGGCTCGGGGGCTTCCGTAGCCGTCGGCTGCGTGGTGGCCGGTGTCTCCGGCTCCCTGCCGGTCGGCGGGGTGGGCGCGTCGGGTCCGGTGCTGGTCGCCGCGGCCAGGGCCTTCGCGAGGCCGCCGAGCTCGACGTGCACCACGGCCACCGGTTTCGCCGGGCAGCCGGCCGCCGCGGCCCGCAGCTCCGTGGCGAGCGTCTCGGGGTCGGTCGTCGCGCCGTCCTCCCCCACCCAGGGGATCGCGTTGACGATCACCGCGTCGCAGCCGTCGTCCGACAGGGCCTCGGTGAGCGCGGCGCGGAAGTCCGCCGGGGTGGCCCCGGTCGTCAGGTCGCGGGGCCGCTGCGGCCGCAGTCCGTCGGCCACACACGCGTCGTACGTGAGGAGGCCGAGGGACTCGGAGTTGCCGAGGATGGCCACGCGGGGCCCGGACGGCAGCGGCTGCCCCGCGAGCAGGAGTCCCGCGTCGACCATCTCGGTGACGGTGTCGACGCGGATCACGCCCGCCTGGCGCAGCAGCGCCGAGACGGTGGCGTGCGGCAGCCGGGTCGCCTGGACGGCGTGTCCGGTCGGCGCGATGCCGCTGTGCCGGGCGCCCTGGACGACGACCAGCGGCTTGGCGGTCGCCGAGCGCCGCGCGAGGCGGGTGAACTTGCGCGGGTTGCCGATCGTCTCCAGGTACATCAGCGTGACGTCGGTGTCCGGGTCCTCGAACCAGTACTGGAGGAGGTCGTTGCCGGACACGTCCGCGCGGTTGCCGGATCCGACGAACGTGGACAGGCCCGCGCCTCGGCGGTGCAGTCCGGACAGCAGGGCGATGCCGATGGCGCCGGACTGGGTGAACAGGCCGATGCGCCCCCGCGCGGGGGACTGCGGGGCGAGCGAGGCGTTGAGCCGCGTCTCCGGAGAGGTGTTGATGACGCCGAAGGCGTTCGGGCCGATGATCCGCATGCCGTAGGACCGGGCCTGGCGCACCAGTTCGCGCTGCCGCTCGCGTCCCTCGACGCCGCTCTCCGCGTACCCGGCGGACAGCACCACGAGGCCGCGCACCCCGTGCTCGCCGCACTCGGCGACGGCCTGGGGGACGCGGTCGGCGGGCACGGAGATCACCGCGAGGTCCACGGGCTCCTCGATGTCCGCCACGGAGCGGTGCGCGGGCACCCCGTCGATGTCCGCGCCCTCTTGGTGGCCCTCTCCGGAAACGCTCTCTCCGAAGGCGCTGTTCACCGCGTACAGGCGCCCGGTGTAACCGGACTCCTGGAGGTTGTTCAGGACGCTGCGGCCCACGCCGCCGGGGGCCCGGCCCACCCCGATCACCGCGACCGACCCCGGTGTGAGGAGGCGCTGCACGGACCGTCCCTCGGCGCGCTGTTCGCGGGCGCGCTGCACGGCGAGCGAGCGGTCGGTCGGCTCCAGGTCGAACTCCAGGCGGACGACACCGTCCTCGAAGCTGCGCTTCTGCTGGTAGCCCGCATCCGTGAAGACCTTGATCATCTTGGTGTTGGCGGGCAGCACCTCGGCGGCGAAGCGGCGGATGCCGCGCTCCCTGGCGACGGCCGCGATGTGTTCGAGGAGCGTGGAGGCGACGCCCCTGCCCTGGTGGGCGTCCTGCACGAGGAAGGCGACCTCGGCCTCGTCGGCGGGGGCGCTGGCGGCCATGCCGCGCTCGTCGATGCGGTCGTAGCGCACGGTGGCGATGAACTCGCCGCCGATGGTGGCCGCGAGCCCCACCCGGTCCACCTGGTCGTGGTGGGTGAAACGGTGCACGTCCTTGGCGGACAGTCGCGGGTAGGGCGCGAAGAAGCGGTAGTACTTCGACTCGTCCGAGACCTGTTCGTAGAAACTGACCAGGCGGTCCGCGTCCTCGGCCGTGATGGGCCTGATGCGGGCGGTCCCTCCGTCGCGCAGCACCACATCGGCTTCCCAGTGCGACGGGTAGTCGTGTCGATCCTGCTGATCCGACGGGGTCTGCATGGGGCCAGGGTACGGGTCGCGCGGCCGCCCGGGCCGGGGCAGGCTAGGACAGGTCGAAGGACGGCCGGGTCCGGGACCTCTGCCCGGCAGAGCACCCACGACGGCATGAGACACTGGTCTAGACAAGTGTGAGACACCTGGAAGGGCAGCAACACATGGCTGAGCGCCGCGTCAACGTCGGCTGGGCCGAGGGCCTTCACGCCCGACCCGCCTCCATCTTCGTCCGCGCGGCCACGGCCGCCGGCGTCCCCGTGACGATCGCCAAGGCCGACGGCAGCCCGGTCAACGCCGCTTCGATGCTCGCGGTGCTCGGCCTGGGTGCCCAGGGCGGCGAAGAGATCGTGCTGGCCTCCGACGCCGAGGGTGCCGACGCCGCTCTCGACCGTCTGGCGAAGCTGGTCGCCGAGGGGCTCGAGGAGCTTCCGGAGACGGTCTAGGACACGTTCCTCGCATTACGTCGATGGGGTCACCCGGAATTACGGGTGACCCCATCGACGCATGTATGCCCCTGAATAAGTCGAGCAATTCACGCACAACGTCAGGCATTCATATACGGCACCTCCGTTAATTGCGGAGGCTCACCGTGTTTACGGCATGTTGCGAATCCCTCACACGGCCGCTACGGCGCGCGGGGCGCAATCGGTGAAAGGCACGCGTCCGTTCGACGTGCGCCGCGGTCAGCGCCCTCGCCCGTTGCGCGTCCCGGCGGGCCACCGCGTCGACGATCGCCGCGTGCTCGGACCAGGACTCGCCCGGCGCCGCCGAGGGTTCGACGACGTACATCCAGGCGATCTTGTGCCGGAGCGGGGTGAGCAGCGCCGTGAGGCCGGGGCTGCCGGACGCCTGGCCGAGCGTGTCGTGGAACCAGCCGCCCAGGGACCGCAACTCCTCCCCCAGGCCGCTCCTCGCGCGCTCCTGGCCCAGCCTGACGAGCCCGCGCAGGACTTTCAGGTGCGCGTCCGTGCGGCGCTGCGCGGCGCGGGCCGCGGCGAGGGGTTCGAGCAGCGTCCGGACCTCCAGGAGGTCCGCGGCCTCCTGCTCCGTCGGTTCGGCGACGCACGCGCCCGCGTGCCTGCGGGTGACGACGAAGCCCTCGGCCTCCAGGGTGCGCAGGGCCTCGCGCACGGGGACGCGGGAGACTCCGTAGCGCCGCGCGAGGAGTTCCTCGGTGAGCTTGCCGCCCCTTTCGTACACACCGGCGACTATGTCATCCCGAATGGCCGTGCATACCGAGTGCGCGGGAACGCGCATGACCGGACCTCCGCTTTGATCCCCGCGCAACGCGGTCTACCGACGCTCGTTCCGTGACTCTATTGCAGAGGGCCGGAATTTCCGACGGCGGGCCGGAATTCATGGATATCTTTTGGCCAAGAACACGGCGGCCGGGAACGGCGAAAGCCCCGGCTCACGAGGAACCGGGGCTTTCGGTGCGATGCTGCGGAGGCGTCGGTCAGACGTTGACGCCGTGCGAGCGCAGGTACGAGACCGGGTCGATGTCCGAGCCGTACTCCGCGCCGGTGCGGGCCTCGAAGTGGAGGTGCGGGCCGCTGGAGTTGCCGGTGGAACCGGAGAGGCCGATCTGCTGGCCCGGGGTGACCGTCTGGCCGACGGTGACGCCGAGGGACGACATGTGGCCGTACTGGGTGTACGTGCCGTCGTTCATCTTGATGACCACGTTGTTGCCGTAGGCACCGCCCCAGCCGGCCTCGACGACGGTGCCGGAGCCGACCGCGTGGACCGAGGTGCCGGAGGCGGCGTGGAAGTCGACACCGGTGTGGCTGCCGGAGGACCACATGGCACCGCCGGTCTGGTAGCCCGTGGAGACGTACGAGCCGGAGATCGGGGAGACGTAGGTGTTCAGGCGCTTGCGCTCGGCCTCGCGGGCGGCGCGCTCCTTGGCCTCGCGCTCCTTCTTGGCCTTCGCCTTGGCCTCGGCCTCGGCCTTGCGCTTCTCCTCGGCGGCCTTCTTCTTGGCTGCCTCTTCGGCCTTCTTGGCGGCAGCGGCGTCGTCGGCGGCCTGGCGCTGCGCGGCGGCCTGCGCGTCGATGCTCTCGGCGAGCGAGTCGCCGACGGATATCGCCTGGGTGAGACCGGTGTGCTCCACGGCCGCTTCGTCGGCGGCGGCGAGCGCGGGGCCCGCGAGACCGCCGATGACACCGGTGGTGGTGAGCGCCGCGACACCCGCGACGTTCGCGGTGGTCCGCGTCATGCGGCTCGGACGACGGTGCTTCCCGGTGGCACGGGTGAACGCCATGTGGCGGGTGTTCCTTTCCTTCCCTCTCGCCTACCGGGTTAGCTGACGGGTTCGGAGCAGGAAGGTCTCCTACGAGTCCCTCGCCTCGCGACAAGGTTCCCGATTCACCCCAGGGGACGTGTGGGTCCCCGGCTCCCCTGGCTCGCGCCGTACGGGGACTCGGCGATGACTGCCCGGTGCCGCGGATGCGGCGTACTGCGCGACGGACAGCCGGGTCGACGCTAATCGGGGCGTCTGTCAATCGACAAACAGAACTCGACTTTTGTAGCGCACGCCACACGGCAGACAGGCAACCTCCATATGAATCCGGACATATGAGGACCCCGGTGGCCGAAACGGGCCATCGGGGTCCTCATAGTTGTCCGTTTAGTTATCCGTCACTCAGCCGGTGACCACGCTCACTTCACCGATCCCGAGGGCCCTGACGGGCTCCTCGATCTGCGCGGCGTCCCCGACGAGGACCGTCACCAGGCGGTCCTCCGGGAAGGCGTTCACGACGGCCGCGGTGGCCTCCACGGTGCCCGTGGCGGCCAGCCGCCGGTACAGCTGCGCCTGGAAGTCGTCCGGCAGGTTCTGCTCGACCTGGTCGGCGAGCGTCGCCGCCACGGATGCCGCCATCTCGTACTTGAGGGGGGCCACGCCCACCAGGTTCTGCACGGCCACGTCGCGCTCGGCGTCGGTGAGCCCTTCGGCGGCGAGGGTGCGCAGCACCTTCCACAGATCGTCCAGCGCCGGACCCGTGTTCGGGGTGTCCACGGAGCCGCTGATGGCGAGCATCGCGGCGCCCGTCCCGTCCGGGGCGGAGCGCAGGACCTGGCTGAACGCCCGTACACCGTAGGTGTATCCCTTCTCCTCGCGCAGGACACGGTCCAGGCGCGAGGTGAGGGTGCCGCCCAGGCAGTACGTGCCGAGGACCTGGGCCGGCCAGACGCGGTCGTGCCGGTCGGCGCCGACCCGGCCGATCAGCAGCTGCGTCTGGACCGCTCCGGGGCGGTCCACGATGACGATGCGGCCGCGGTCGTCGGCGGTCACCGGTGGCACCGGGCGCGGCTCGCCCGCGGAACCGGTCCAGGCGCCGACGGTGTCCGCGAGGACGGCGTCCAGATCGGTGCCCTCCAGATCGCCGACGACGACCAGGGTGGCCGTGGCGGGCCGGACGAACTTCTCGTAGAAGGCACGCACCGCCGCCGAGTCGATGGCCTCGACCGTCTCCTCGGTGCCCTGGCGCGGGCGCGACATGCGCGATGTCGGCGGGAACAGCTGCCGGGAGAGCTCCTTGGCCGCGCGGCGCGCCGGGTTGGCGGCCTCGTGCGGGATCTCGTCCAGGCGGTTGCGTACGAGCCGCTCGATCTCGCTGTCCGCGAAGGCGGGGGCCCGCAGGGCGTCGGCGAGCAGGCCGAGCGCCTTCGGGAGGCGGGAGACCGGCACCTCGAGGGAGACCCGCACGCCCGGGTGGTCGGCGTGCGCGTCGAGGGTGGCGCCGCAGCGGTCGAGCTCGGCGGCGAACTCCTCCGCGGAGTGCTTGTCGGTGCCCTCGTTGAAGGCCCGCGCCATGATGGTGGCGACGCCGTCCAGGCCCTCCGGTTCCGCGTCCAGGGGTGCTTCGAGGTGGACCTCGACGGCGACGACCTGCTGGCCGGGGCGGTTGCAGCGCAGGACGGTGAGACCGTTGGGCAGCGTGTCGCGCTCGGGGGCCGGGAAGGCCCAGGGCTTGGCCGTGCCGGCCTGGGGCTGGGGGTGGAACTGCATCGTCGCGGCCTCGGTCACTTCGCCGCCTCCTCTTCTTCCTCGGCACCCTCGTCGGCGCCTTCCACGGGCTCGTACACGAGGACCGCGCGGTTGTCGGGGCGCAGGCGGGCCGCGGCGACCTCCTGGACCTCCTCCGCGGTGATGTCGAGGACGCGCTGGACGGCCGTCAGGGCGAGCTGCGGGTCGCCGAACAGGACCGCGTAACGGCACAGTTCGTCGGCGCGGCCCGCGACCGTGCCGAGCCGGTCGAGCCACTCGCGCTCCAGCTGCGCCTGGGCGCGCTCCATCTCCTCCGGAGTGGGGCCCTCCGCGGCGAAGCGGGCCAGCTCCTCGTCGACGGCGGCCTCGATGACGGGCACCTCGACGTCGCCCGACGTCTTCACGTCCAGCCAGCCGAGCGAGGGCGCCCCGGCGAGGCGCAGCAGACCGAACCCGGCGGCGACCGCCGTGCGGTCCCTGCGGACGAGCCGGTTGTAGAGCCGGGAGGACTCGCCGCTGCCGAGAACGGTGAGGGCGAGGTCGGCCGCGTCGCACGCGCGCGTGCCGTCCTCCGGGAGGCGGTAGGCGGCCATCAGGGCGCGAGCCGGCACTTCCTCCTCGATGACCTCGCGCAGCTCCTTGCCGATGCGCTCGGGCAGCGAGCCGTCGCGCGGCGGCTGCTTGCCGTCGTGGCCGGGGATCGACCCGAAGTACTTCTCGACCCAGGCGAGCGTCTGCTCCGGGTCGATGTCGCCGACCACCGACAGGACCGCGTTGTTGGGCGCGTAGTACGTACGGAAGAACGCGCGTGCGTCGTCCAGGGTGGCCGCGTCCAGGTCGGCCATGGAGCCGATCGGTGTGTGGTGGTAGGGGTGGCCCTCCGGGTACGAGAGCGCGGTGAGCCTCTCGAACGCCGTTCCGTAAGGGACGTTGTCGTAGCGCTGGCGGCGCTCGTTCTTGACGACGTCGCGCTGGTTGTCCATCGACTCTTCGTCGAGCGCGGTGAGCAGGGAGCCCATCCGGTCGGCCTCGAGCCAGAGGGCCAGCTCCAACTGGTGGGCGGGCATGGTCTCGAAATAGTTGGTGCGCTCGAAGCTCGTCGTGCCGTTGAGCGAACCGCCCGCTCCCTGGACCAACTCGAAGTGGCCATTGCCGTGCACCTGCTTCGACCCCTGGAACATGAGGTGCTCGAAGAGGTGAGCAAGGCCGGTACGCCCCTTGACCTCGTGGCGGGAGCCGACGTCGTACCAGAGGCAGACCGCGGCGACCGGGGTCAGGTGGTCCTCCGAGAGCACCACGCGCAGGCCGTTGGCCAGCCGGTGCTCGGTCGCTGTCAGGCCGCCGGAGCCGGCCTCGGCTGTGGCCGTGTGACCCATGGGCATGTACGTCCCTTCGATCGCTGGATCATCGCTGGATCAGAACAATTGCTGCCAGTCCTGCCACTGTATGCAAGCGTGTCAGCACCTGACGAAGTTCCCGCTCCGCCCCCGGCGTAGTCGCGGGTGACAGCGCCGGTGCACGGGTCGTGGTCGGCGTTGTCAGTGGGACAGTCCACAATGGTCGGCGTCAGAACCCGCACTTGCTTGGTGAAGGAGCCGCAGCAGCGATGGCCCGCCGCAGCACGAAGACCCCGCCGCCCGACGAGTCGTACGAGGAGAAGATCCTCGACATCGACGTCGTCGACGAGATGCAGGGCTCCTTCCTCGAGTACGCGTATTCGGTCATCTACTCCCGCGCCCTGCCGGACGCCCGCGACGGCATGAAGCCGGTGCACCGCAGGATCGTGTACCAGATGAACGAGATGGGCCTGCGCCCCGACCGCGGCTACGTGAAGTGTGCCCGCGTCGTCGGCGAGGTCATGGGTAAGTTGCACCCGCACGGCGACGCGTCGATCTACGACGCGCTGGTGCGCATGGCACAGCCCTTCTCGATGCGCCTCCCCCTGGTGGACGGGCACGGCAACTTCGGCTCGCTCGGCAACGACGACCCGCCGGCCGCCATGCGGTACACCGAGTGCAAGATGGCCGACGCCACCTCCTTGATGACGGAGTCGATCGACGAGAACACCGTCGACTTCGAGCCGAACTACGACGGCCAGGAGATGGAGCCGTCCGCCCTCCCGGCGGCGTACCCCAACCTCCTGGTCAACGGCGCTTCGGGCATCGCCGTCGGCATGGCGACGAACATGCCCCCGCACAACCTGGGCGAGGTCATCGCCGCCGCCCGCCACCTCATCAAGCACCCGGGGGCGGACCTCGAGACGCTGATGAAGTACGTGCCCGGCCCCGACCTGCCCACGGGCGGCCGGATCGTCGGCCTCGGCGGCATCAAGGACGCGTACGAATCGGGCCGCGGCACCTTCAAGACCCGCGCGACGGTGTCGGTGGAGAACGTGACGGCGCGCCGCAAGGGCCTCGTCGTCACGGAACTGCCCTTCACCGTGGGTCCCGAGAAGGTCATCTCCAAGATCAAGGACCTGGTCGGCTCGAAGAAGCTCCAGGGCATCGCCGACGTCAAGGACCTCACCGACCGCGCGCACGGCCTGCGCCTGGTCATCGAGATCAAGAACGGCTTCGTCCCAGAGGCCGTCCTGGAGCAGCTCTACAAACTGACACCGATGGAGGAGTCCTTCGGCATCAACAACGTGGCGCTGGTCGACGGCCAGCCGCTCACCCTCGGTCTGAAGGAGCTCCTGGAGGTCTATCTCGACCACCGGTTCAACGTGGTGCGCCGTCGCAGCGAGTTCCGCCGCGGCAAGAAGCGCGACCGTCTGCACCTGGTCGAGGGCCTCCTGGTCGCACTCCTGGACATCGACGAGGTCATCCGCCTCATCCGCTCCAGCGAGAACTCCGCGCAGGCCAAGGAGCGCCTGATCGAGCGCTTCTCGCTCAGCGACATCCAGACGCAGTACATCCTCGACACGCCGCTGCGCCGCCTGACCAAGTTCGACCGCATCGAGCTGGAGTCGGAGCGCGACAAGCTCAACGGCGAGATCGACGAGCTGACCGGCATCCTGGACTCGGACGCGGAGCTGCGCAAGCTGGTCTCCACCGAACTGGCCGCCGTCGCCAAGAAGTTCGGCACCGACCGGCGCACGGTGCTCCTCGAGTCGTCCGGCGCCCCCGCCGCCGGCCCGATCTCGCTGCAGGTGGCCGACGACCCGTGCCGGGTCCTCCTCTCCTCGACGGGCCTGCTGGCCCGCACGGCCAACGGCGAGCCCTTCGCCGAGGGCGGCACCAAGCGGGTGAAGCACGACGTGATCGTCTCCGCGGTGCCGGCGACGGCGCGCGGCGAGGTGGGCGCGGTCACGTCCGGCGGACGCCTGTTGCGCCTCTCCGTAGTGGACCTTCCCCAGCTGCCGGAGACGGCGAGCGCGCCCAACCTCTCCGGAGGAGCGCCCGTCTCGGAGCTGCTGACCCTGGAGAAGGACGAGAAGCTGATCTGCCTGATGACGCTGGACGAGTCCTCACCGGGCCTCGCGCTCGGCACCGAGCAGGGCGTCGTCAAGCGTGTGGTCCCGGACTATCCCTCCAACAAGGAGGAGCTGGAGGTCATCACGCTCAAGGACGGCGACCGCATCGTCGGCGCGGCAGAGCTGCGCACCGGCGAGGAGGACCTCGTCTTCATCACGGACGACGCCCAGCTCCTTCGCTACCAGGCCTCGGTGGTCCGCCCCCAGGGCCGTCCGGCGGGCGGTATGGCGGGCGTCAAGCTCGCCGACGGCGCGAAGGTCATCTCCTTCGCGGCGGTGGATCCGGCGACGGACGCGGTCGTCTTCACGGTGGCCGGCTCGCGCGGCACACTGGACGACTCCGTACAGACGACGGCGAAGCTGACGCCGTTCGACCAGTACCCGCGCAAGGGGCGCGCCACGTACGGCGTGCGCGTCCAGCGATTCTTGAAGGGCGAGGACTGTCTGAGCTTCGCCTGGACGGGCCCGACGCCGCCGCAGGCTGCGCAGCGCAACGGCATGCCGGCGGAGCTGCCGGAGATCGACCCGCGCCGCGACGGCTCGGGCGTCTCGCTCAAGAAGCCGGTGGCGGCGGTGGCGGGGCCGGTGTGATCGGCCAGAGCCGAGCGGGTCTGTGATCGGCTAGAAGCCGAGCGGGGCGCCGACGGCTTCCTCTTCCTCGTCCGGCTCCTGCACGTACCGCAGTACGCCCCACATGCTCCGCTCGTCGGCGGCCTGTGGGGCGTACTCGCGACAGGCCTCCAACTCCTTCTCCAGGGCCGGTACGTCGATGCCCGACCCGATCAGCACCAGCTGGGTCAGCCGCGGCTCGGCGGGGCCCCACGGCTGTGGGTAGAAGCGCAGGAACCGCCCCACGGCGTGGACCTCGTACCGGTTCCGCGGATCGGCGGTACCGAAATCGACGTACCCCTTGATGCGGTAAAGCCCTTCGGGGCCACTGTCGAGGAGGGCCATCAAGGGGCGCGGTCCCATGGGCACTTCGGAGGTGAAGGAGAGACTTTCGTAGGCGGAGTGCAGGTGACCGTCGTGTTCTCCGTGGTCGTCCTCGCGAAGGTCGTCGAAGGAGAGCTGCCCCACGCGCTCGCCCACGGGTGCGCGGTCGAAGAACAGCTCCACGTCGACGCGGCCGTACGAGGCGGAGACGACGGCCGCGCGCCCCGCGAGCCCTCGGACGACGTCGAGAATGCGCTGGCGCTCCGCACCGGGCACCCGGTCGGCCTTGTTGACCACGACGAGGTCGGCGATGCCCAGGTGCCGGTCCACCTCGGGGTGCCGCTCCCTCGTCGCGTCGAACTCGGCGGCGTCCACGACCTCGACGAGTCCCCCGTACACGATGTGCGGGTTCTCGCTGGCCAGCACCATCTTCACGAGCTCCTGCGGCTCGGCGAGTCCGCTCGCCTCGATGACGATGACGTCGATCCCGGCGGCGGGCCGGGCGAGCCGCTCCAGGTACTCGTCGAGCTCACTGGCGTCCACGGCACAGCACAGGCAGCCGTTGCCGAGGGAGACGGTCGAGTCGCCGAGCTGGCCGGCCACGGACATGGCGTCGATCTCGATCGAACCGAAGTCGTTGACGATCGCCCCGATCCGGCTGCCGCCGCTGCGGTGCAGCAGATGGTTGAGCAGGGTCGTCTTGCCCGAGCCCAGGAAACCGGCGAGGACGACGACCGGGATCTGCTGCCTGTTCAACGCGGACCTCTCGTATCGACGCTGGTACGGACCGCTACGGATGCCGTACGACGAATGAAGACGGGGCCAGGATAGGCACGCGTAGTCGGGCCGCGGAGTGAACGATTGTTAGCGGCGCTCGCGGGGCACACGTTAGGCACGGCGCCGGGCTGTCAGACCACCGTTTCCCTCCGTGCGCCTCCTCTCCGCCTCCCCCGCCGATCAGAGCCGCTCGGCACCCTGGGAGACGGCAAGCGCATCGCCCACCGCTCGCCGGTCCGCTCCCTGTCGACCCGCACCCGACGACCGGCGGACGGTCGCCCGAATCGGGGGTTGACATGTTCACAAAGATGCACGCGGCAGAAATGCTGCGCTGCGTTGTCACAGCAGGGCTCGGCATCGCCGCGGGAGCCGTCGCCACCACGGCCGCACAGCGACGTTCACTCGACGCGCTTAACGCTCGGCTCGAGCACTTGGAGCGCACCGCGCGAGCCCAGCGCCACGCGAACCTGACGTACCAGCAGCGGCTGCACTGGGAATTGCTGAGCAAGGCCATGGACGACGCCGACCTCGCCGAGGTCCTCGACGCCTACGGAGAGGGCGTCTCCGCGAAGCGGCAACGGCAGTACCTCTACGCCAACGCGATGTACACCAACATGGTGCTCAATTACCGCATCGGAAACTTCACCCGGGACCAGTTCTTCGGCTACGCCCGCGGCATGCTCCAGAATCCCATCGTCCGGGAGTACTGGCACGCGACGCAGCCTCATCGCGCGACGCTGGACAGCGCCACCGAGGAGGCCCAACTGGGCCTGATGGTCGATGACCTCCTGCAGCAACTGGAGGAGGCGGACATCGACGAGTGGTGGGTCGTGGGCGAGCCACCGCCCGCATAAGGCCAGGTCGGAGGCGCGTGCGGGGCCATGCGTCGGGGGCACTTGATCCACACGGGGGACATCGTGCTCGTCGCGCGAGAGGGCCCGTAACCAAATGTGGCACGTGACGTTTTTCAGTGCCCATCGGTGAACGCCAGCCTTTCACCACTACAAGAGCGCCGGTGTTCAGCGCTGCTGTCTGCGAGCCCCCTTCATCCAGGTCTCGAACGCGGCGGCTCCAGATACGTCGGCCGCGAGATCAAAGGGATAACGACAGTGAGCCGAATCATCCGTCGTATCGGGGCGTCTCCCCGCGCTCGTGGTTGCGCGACGGGCCAGAACTGTCCCGATATCTTCGAGTTGACCGACGGAAGTTTCGCTGTCATCGGTACCGACGTCACAGCCAAGCTGGACGCCGACCTCCCTGAGGACGCCTCGCGCGCCGACTACGAACGCATCGTCACGATCTCCCGCGAGACCCTGATCCGCGCCAAGGCGGACATCCCGGACGCCTGACGGCCACGCATCACTCGTTCGACTGCACGCCCATTGAGGGGCGCCGACGCTGTGTCGGCGCCCCTCAATGTTGCCCCCTGACTGGTCCCGGTCAGTCGAGTGCGGGCACCGGCACCGGAGGAACCACCCCCACATACCGTGCCGCGGGCCGGATGATCTTTGAGTCGCGCGCCTGTTCCAGGATGTTGGCGCTCCAGCCGATGACCCTTGCCGACGCGAACGTCGGCGTGAACATCTCGCGGGGCAGGCCGCACAGTTCCATGACCACGCCCGCGTAGAACTCCACGTTCGTGTGAAGCTCGCGGCCCGGCTTGAGCTCCGCGAGGATCGCCTCGACCTGTCGCTCCACCTCCACCGCGAACTCCACCATGTCGCCGCCGAACTGCTGGGCGATGCCTCGCAGCATGCGGGAGCGGGGGTCCTCGGTGCGGTAGACGGGGTGGCCGAAGCCCATGATGCGGTCCCCGGCGAGGACCCGCTCGCGGATCCAGCCGTCGATGCGATCGCGCGTACCGATCGCGTCGAGGGTGTCGAGAGCCCGGCTCGGAGCGCCACCGTGCAGCGGGCCCGACAGGGCTCCGACCGCGCCGACCAGACAGGCCGCCACATCCGCGCCCGTCGAGGTGATGACCCGTGCGGTGAATGTTGACGCGTTGAAGCCGTGATCAATGGTCGAGATCAAGTACTGCTCGACGGCCCGGGTGCGGGCGGCGTCCGGTTGCGAACCGGTGAGCATGTAGAGGTAGTTGGCGGCGTACGAGAGGTCGTCGCGCGGTTCCACCGGGTCGAGGCCCTGGCCGAGCCGGTACAGCGCGGTGAGCAGCGTCGGCACGACGGCGGACGCGGCCAGGGCGTCCGCGCGGCGGCGGTCGTCGTCGATGTCGTACACCGGGCGGAAGCCCTTCGACGCACCGAAGAGGGACAGGGCGGTGCGCAGCCCGGAGAGCGGGCCCGACAGGACGCTGGCGCGGGCTATGGCCGGCAGCGCCTCGCGCACCTCCGCCGGGAGGTGGCGCAGCGACGCGGTGTGCGCGGTGAACGCGGCGCTCTGCCCGGAGTCGGGCAGCTCGCCGTGGAACATCAGGTGCCACACGTCCTCGAAGCCGCGGTGCTGCGCGAGTTCGACGGCCGAGTACTGGCGGTAGTGGTAGAAGCCCTCGTACCCCCTGACGTCTCCGAGTTCCGTCTCGGTGACGACGACACCCGCGAGTCCTCGTGGGACCTCGACGGGCTCGGTGGGGGCGGCAGCGGAGCCATTGATCGGCATGTTTTTCCTCGACTTCCTCCCTGGACTTGATTCGACTGTCCATGCTTGACTCACACGGTGTCAATATTGACTCGATCAATATGAACGTACAGGTATCGAGATGCGGATACGGTGACGCCTATGACGGATCAAGGAACCACGCACGAAAGCCGGCGGCTCAGCACCAAGGAAGCCGCCGAACTGCTCGGCGTGAAACCCGAGACCGTGTACGCGTACGTGAGCCGCGGCCAGCTCAGCAGCCGCCGCGGGCCGGGCTCACGGGGCAGCACGTTCGACGCCAGGGAGGTCGAGGCGCTGGCCCGCAGGAACCGGCGCGAACCCGCCGCACCGACCACCGCCAACGAGCTCTCCGTACGCACCCGCATCACACTCATCGACAAGGACCACTACTACTACCGCGGTGTCGACGCCACGGAGCTCGCGCTGAGCCACTCCTACGAAGAGGTCGCCGAGTGGCTGTGGACCGGCGTCCTGCGCCCCGGCGTCGAGTTCGCCGCACCCGAGGAGACCGCCGCCGCGGCCCGCCGCGCCGTCGACGCGCTGCCCGAGCACAGCGGCCCCACCGACCGGCTGCGCGTCGCCGCCATCTCCGCCGCGGCCGCCGACCCGCTCCGCTTCGACCTCTCCGAAGACGCCGTCATCGGCACCGCGCGCACCCTCATCCCCACCCTCGTCACCGCGCTTCCGCCTGTCCTGCCCACTCACAGCGACGCAGGCCCGCTGGCCCGCCGCCTGTGGGCCCGGCTGACCGGCATCAAGCCCGACGAGGCCGCACTGCACGCCCTGGACACGGCACTCGCGCTGCTCGTCGATCACGATCTCGCCGCGTCGACGCTCGCCGTCCGCGTCGCGGCCTCGGCGCGCGCCCACCCCTACGCCGCGGTGTCCGCAGGACTCGGCGTCCTGGAGGGCCCCCTGCACGGCGCGGCGAGCGGGCTCGCCCATCGCATGCTGCTCGACGTGCTCGACAGGGGCAGCGCGGCTCCCGTGGTCGCCGACGAACTCCGCGCGGGTCGCCGGGTCCCGGGGCTCGGCCACCGGCTCTACCCCGGTGAGGACCCGCGCGCGCAGGCGTTGTTCGCCCTCCTGGAGGTGATGCCGAAAGCCGGCCCCGCCCTGGCGGCGGCCCGCGACGTGGTCGCCACCACCGCCCGCCACACCGACCTGCGTGCCAACGTCGACCTCGCCCTGGCCGTCCTCACGGCCTCCACAGGGATGCCGGCGGAGGCGGGCGAGACGATCTTCGCGGTGGCCCGGACGGCCGGCTGGATCGCGCACGCCTTGGAGGAGTACGAGGAGCGCCCGCTGCGGATGCGTCCCAGTGGTCAGTACGTCGGTCTGCGTCCGCCCCAGCCAATGCCCTCCCCGGAGGCCGCTGCGACGACGTGACGGCCTCCGCGGCACCCACACCACCCCAGGCCCCCACCGACGACGGCAGACGGTGCTTGAAGGGCTCGGGAAGGAGCTCAGGTTAGGCTCGCCTGCGTGAGTACGTGTGCGACTGCCTCGCGGGACCTGGCCGAGCCTCTCGCGGGGACCGCGGCCACCGCCCGGACGTGGCTCCTGCTGGAACAGCCTGGCCCCTGGGGCGGCAAGGCGCTGACGTCCAGCCATCTCGACCCGGAGCTCGGGCGCGCCCTCGAGAAGGCGGCCAAGGGCACCGGCGTACGCATCGCCCTGATCCGCCGCTCCGGACGGCACGCGGACTGCCACGCGACGGCCCGGCACCAGGTCTACGCAGCGCACACCGTCCCCGGCCGCACGTGGCTGCGCGGCACCGTGCTCGACGATCCCCGTCAACTGCTGGACCTCGACTTCGCCGCCCTCGGCGCGGGTGACCACGGCGGCTTCGGCGCCCCCCATACCGGTGATCCGCTCGCGCTCGTCTGCACGAACGGCAAGCGTGACCGCTGCTGCGCCCTCCTCGGGCGGCCGCTCGCCGCCGCGCTCACCGCCTCGGGGGCAGAGGGCACCTGGGAAATCACCCACCTGGGCGGTCACCGCTTCTCGCCCACCCTGCTCGTGCTGCCCTACGGATACGCGTACGGCCGCATGGAGACACCTGCCGTCAAGGAGATCCTCAACGCGGCCCGCGCGGGCCGCGTCCTCACCGAGGGCTGCCGGGGCAACTCGGCTTGGGAACGGCCCGGGCAGGCCGCCGAGCTCGCCGTGCGCGAAGCGACGGGCGAGGACGCGGCCGACGCCCTGAGGGTCGTCACAACGGAGAGAGCGGCCGGAGCGGGCCGAGCGGATGAAACAGGCGGAGCGGACGGAGCAGGCGGAGCGGACGGAAAAGCTCCGTCCTGGGAGGTGACGGTCGCGCACGCCGACGGCCGCAGGTGGCGCGTCACCGTCGCGCAGGAGGCGTCGCTGCCGCCCCGCCCGGAGAGCTGTGGTGCGGCGCTCGGCTCGCCCGCGCGGATGGACGTCTTGGCCGTGCGGACGATCCCCGAGGGTGCCGACGGACCCACGTACGAGATCCCCGCCACAGTGGCTTCGAAGTAGCCGGGTCGCGGCCGTACCGTTCGTACACATGAGCCCGACCTCCCCCGCGCGACGCCTACGCCTCGGCCTGCCGCGGCGTGTGTTCTCGCAGGTGCTGCTCATGCAGCTGGCCATCGCTGCCGGGGTCGCGGTGCTCGCCACCGGCCTCTTCCTCGCGCCGCTGAGCGACCAGCTCGACGACCAGGCGATGCGCCGCGCGCTGGCCATCGCGCAGACGACGGCCGCCCAGCCGCGCATCGCCGAGGACCTGTCGGCGTCCGGGCCCACGCCCGACGGCCCCGTCCAGAAGGCGGCCGAGCGGATCCGCCGGGCCAGCGGCGCCGAGTACGTAGTGATCATGAACAAGGAAGGCGTGCGCTGGTCCCACACCGACCGCGGCCAGATCGGCAAGGTCGTCTCGACGGACCCCACCGACGCCCTCGCGGGCCGTGCCGTCATGGAGATCGACAACGGCACGCTGGGGCGCTCCGCCCGCGGCAAGGTGGCGTTGCGGGACGCGGGCGGAGACATCGTGGGCGCTGTCTCCGTAGGCATCGCGTACGACAGCGTGCGGGCCCGTCTCGTCCACTCGATCCCCGGGTTGCTCGCCTACGCGGGCGGGGCCCTCGGCGTCGGCGCGCTCGCCGCATACCTGATCTCGCGGAGGGTGCAGCGACAGACTCGTGATCTGGCCTTCTCCGACATCTCCGCGCTGCTCGCGGAGCGCGAGGCGATGCTGCACGGCATCCGTGAGGGAGTGGTAGCGCTGGACCGGGCAGGCCGCATCCGGCTGCTCAACGACGAGGCGCAGCGCCTCCTAGGGCTGGGTACGGAGGTGATCGGGCAGCCGCTCGACGAGGCGCTCGGAGCCGGACGCACGACCGACGTGCTCGCCGGCCGGGTCACCGGAACCGATCTGCTGACCGTGCGCGGGCAGCGCGTCCTCGTCGCGAACCGCATGCCCACCGACGACGGCGGCGCCGTCGCCACCCTGCGCGACCGCACGGAACTCGAACAACTCGGCCGTGAGCTCGACTCCACCCGTGGCCTGATCGACGCCCTGCGCGCGCAGGACCACGAGCACGCCAACCGCATGCACACGCTCCTGGGGCTGCTGGAACTGGAGATGTACGAGGAAGCCGCGGAGTTCGTCGGCGAGGTCGCCGGCGCCCACCGGGTGACCGCCGAGCAGATCACCGAGAAGATCCACGACCCGCTGCTCGCCGCCCTGTTGGTGGGCAAGGCGACCGTGGCGGCGGAGCGCGGCGTCGTTCTCTCGGTATCGCGCGGCACCACTCTGCCGGACCGCCTCGTCGATCCGGGCGGTCTCGTCACGATCGTCGGGAACCTCGTCGACAACGCCCTCGACGTCGCCGTCGGCACCCGCCACGCACGCGTGGAGGTCGATCTGCGCACCGAAGGACGCACCGTGGTCCTCCAGGTGCGCGATTCCGGCCCGGGAGTCCCGGCGGAACAGCGAGAGACGATCTTCACGGAGGGGTGGACCACCAAGGAACCCCCCGCGCACGGCAAGCGGGGCATCGGCCTCGCCCTGGTGCGCAGGCTCGCCGAACGGCAGGGCGGCAGCGCACGTGTCGGCGAGACGCCCGACGGCGGCGCGGAGTTCACCGTCGTACTGCCCGAGGGGCTGACGGAACCCGGGATCGCCGCGGCGGAGGAGCACGACGTCCCACACCACGAAGGAGCGACGATGACCCAGGTCCCCGAGGAGCCACGATGATCGAGGTTCTCGTCGTGGACGACGACATCCGCGTCGCGGACGTCAATGCCGCCTATGTGGAGAAGATCCCCGGCTTCCGGGTGGCCGCGAAGGCGCACAACGCCGCCGAGGCCCTGCGCGCCATCGAGGACGTCCCCGTCGATCTGGTGCTGCTGGACCACTACCTGCCGGACGAGACCGGCCTCTCCGTCGTACGCGGCCTGCGGGAGCGGGGCCACCAGACCGACGTGATCATGGTGACCGCGGCACGCGATGTCGCGACGGTTCAGGCGGCGATGCGGCACGGCGCACTCCAGTACCTGGTGAAGCCGTTCTCCTACGCGGGACTGCGCGCGAAGCTCGACGCGTACGCCACGCTGCGCCGCACCCTGGACGACGGAGGCGAGGCCGAGCAGGCCGAGGTCGACCGCATGTTCAGCGCCCTATCGTCGACTCCCGTGCCCGAGTTGCCCAAGGGGCACTCCCCCACGACGGCGGAGCTGGTGCGCCGGGCCCTGATGGCCGCGGAGGCACCGCTCTCGGCCCAGGAGCTGGCGGACCGCACACGACTGAGCCGACAGACGGCACAGCGCTATCTGAAGCTCCTGGAGCGCACGGGCCGGGTCAGGCTGAGCCTCAAGTACGGCGACACGGGCCGCCCCGAGCACCGCTACGAGTGGGCGGCCAGCGTCTGAGACGCCCTCGGAGCCCGGCATGCCGAGCGGGCCACCCCTTTCCCGAGGGGGGGAATCGTTACGCCGCACCGGCACCGGTGAGCGACCGCACCTCCGTCTCCGCGTGCTTGACCTCGTCCGCCGCCTCGCGCGAGGTGACGGCGCCGAGCCACCCCGCGAGGAAGCCCAGCGGGATGGAGACGAGGCCCGGGTTCTCCAGAGGGAAGTACTGGAAGTCGACCCCCGGGAAGAGCGAGTGCGGTCCTCCGGAGACCACCGGCGACAGGACCACCAGCACGAGCGCGGGCAGCAGTCCCCCGTAGACCGACCACACCGCGCCCCGCGTCGTGAAGTTCCGCCAGAACAGGGAGTAGAGCAGCACCGGAAGATTGGCGGACGCCGCGACGGCGAAGGCGAGGCCCACCAGGAAGGCGACGTTGAGATCGCGCGCCAGCAGGCCGAGGCCGATCGCGATCACTCCGATCCCCGCGGCGGAGAGACGGGCGACCGCCACCTCGCTGCGCGGCTTCGCGTTCCGCCGCCGGAAGGAGGCGTACAGGTCGTGGGCCACGGACGCCGACGAGGCGAGCGTGATGCCGGCGACCACCGCGAGGATCGTGGCGAAGGCGATGGCGGCGACGATCGCGAACAGAACCGTTCCGCCCGTGGTGTGCGCGCCGCCGCCGAGATCGAACGCGAGAAGCGGAACTGCCGTGTTGCCCGCGGCATTCGAGCCACGCACCGCATCGGGGCCGACGACGGCGGCGGCGCCGAACCCGAGCACGATCGTCATCAGGTAGAAGCTGCCGATGAGACCGATGGACCAGACGACCGAACGGCGGGCGGCCCGCGCGGTCGGCACGGTGTAGAAGCGGGAGAGGATGTGCGGAAGACCGGCGGTGCCAAGAACCAGGGCGAGGCCGAGGCTGATGAAGTCGAGGCGCGCGGTCCAGTCCCCGCCGTACTTCAGACCGGGCGCGAGGAACCGGTCGCCGTGACCGCTGCGGTCCGCCGCCGTCCGCAGCAGTTGGTCGAAGTCGCCGTGGAAACGCACCAGGACGAGGACGGTCAGCACGATCGCCCCGCCCATCAGCAGGACCGACTTGACGATCTGGATCCAGGTGGTGGCCCGCATCCCTCCCAGCGAGACATAGACGACCATGAGCGCGCCGACGCCGATCACCGTCCAGGTCCGCGCCGCCCCGCTCGTCCCTCCGAGCAGCAGCGCCACCAGTGAGCCGGCCCCCACCATCTGCGCCACCAGATAGAGAACGGACACGGTGACCGAGGAAGTTCCCGCCGCGATCCGTACCGGGCGTTCCCTCATCCGCGCGGCGACGACATCGCCGAGTGTGAACCGCCCGCAGTTGCGCACGAGTTCGGCCACGAGGAACAGCACGACCAGCCAGGCGACGAGGAAGCCCACCGAGTAGAGCAGCCCGTCGTAGCCGAAGAGGGTGATCAGGCCGGAGATGCCGAGGAAGGAGGCGGCCGACATGTAGTCACCGGCGATGGCGAAACCGTTCTCCATCGGGGAGAAGAGCCGCCCGCCCGCGTAGAACTCCTCCGCCGAACCGTGCCGCTTACGGCTCGCCCAGGTGGTGATCGCGAGCGTGACGGCGACGAGCACCCCGAACAGCAGCAGCGCCAGGGTCTGGTGGTCTCCCTTCATCGCTCCACCTCCCGGGCGGGCACCGCTTCTTGCGCGGGCATCGCTTCCGGTCGCGCCCCCGCGCCCCGCCCCGCCCGCTGCTCCTGCTCCCGTTTCTGCTCGAAGACGGCCCAGCGCAGGTCGAGGGCCGCCCTGTCCCGCCGCAGCCGTGCGTGACGCGCATACGCCCACGTCAGCAGGAACGTCGTCAGGAACTGTCCGAGCCCGGCCACCATCGCCACGTTCACCGCGCCGCTGACCGGCCGGGCCATCAGGTCCGGTGCCGTCGTCGCGGCCACGACGTACGCGACGTACCAGGTGAAGAAGAGCGCCACGCCCGGCACGACGAACCTCCGGTACCGACCGCGCACTTCCTGGAAGGCGGCGCTGCGCTGCACTTCCACGTAGATGTCGGCCGGGCTCGTGCTCCCCTGCGGGGCCGCGGCCCGGGGCGCCACCACGGAAGCCTGGGCCCCTGCGCCGTCGAGCTCTCCCCAGCCGGAGGCAAGCGTGTCGTACCAGGGGTCTCTCAGGTCGCCGGAGCGGTCCCGGCCGTTGGCGGCCCGGCCCGGCCCGCCGTCGGGCCCGTCGTGCTTCTCCACCGAACTCTCCTTAGTCCGCGGCCCTGTTCGGCCACGTGCCCAAGGATGGACAGAACGGTAAGATCCCTGACTCTCCTCTCAATGCTCTTCACCCCATCAGGTGAAGCCACGTCAGATGCCGGAGCCTCTGTCCAGCTTGATGAGCCCATGTCTGTACGCGTAACGCACGGCCTGCGCTCGATCCTTGAGGGCCGCCTTCGCGAAAAGGTTGTTGATGTGGGTCTTCACCGTCGCGGTGGAGACATGCAGTGCCCGCGCGATCTCGTGGTTCGACATCCCCTCGGCGATCAGAACCAGCACCTCGGTCTCCCGTGCGGTCAGGCCGTCGGGCGGAGCGGCCGACGGCGTGTCGTCCGGCTCCGACAGCCGCTCGAGGAGCCGCCGCTGGATCCGCGGGGAGAGCCCCGCGTCCCCCGAGAGCACGTCCTCGACGGCCCGCACGATCTCGTCCCCGCCCGCGTCCTTGGTGAGATAGCCGCGCGCACCCGCCTTGAGCGCGGGGAACAGCGAGTCGTCGTCGGCGTAGGTCGTGAGCACGACGACCTGTGTCCCCGGATACTTGGCGCGGATACGTCGCGTGGCCTCCGCTCCGTCGCACCGGGGCATGCGCAGGTCCATCAGGACGACGTCCGGAGCGAGCTCGCCGACAAGGCGGACGGCCTCTTCGCCGTCCGCGCCGGCGCCCACCACCTCGATGCCGGGCAGCAGCCCCAGCAGCATCACGATCCCCTCACGCACCACGGTCTGGTCGTCGACCACAATCACCCGCGCGGGTAGCTTCTCCCGGCCCTCGACGGGTCCCGTCGGACCGACGTCCGCCGCCTTCGCAGCGGTCTCGTCCCCCGTCATCCCAGCACCCTCAGCGTCACCACGAAGCCCTCCTCACCCGGTCCCGCTTCCAGGGATCCGCCCAGCAGCTCGGCGCGCTCGCGCATCCCGAGCAGACCGTACCCGGCGCCGGAGGCGGCGAGCTCACCCGGTGATTGCCCTCCCGAATCCCTGACATCGAGCCTCACTTGATCGTTCTCGTACCGCAGGCACACCTCGACCTTCGCGCCCGGCGCATGCTTGCGGACGTTCGTCAGGGCCTCCTGTGCCACCCTGCGCACCGCCTGGGACGCCTCGGCGGGCAGGGGGCGCCGGTCCCCCGTCACGGTGACCGACGCGCGGTCGGCCGTGACGAGCTCACGCAGGAAGTCCTCGACCGGGGTCATCTCCCCGCGCAGCGCCGACAGGGCCTGTCTCGTCTCGGCGAGCCCTTCACTGGCCATGGACCGCGCCGCCACCACCCGGCCCAGAATCTGCTCCTTGGACGCGTCCCCCTCGATCAGCAGCCGTGCGGCCTCCAGGTGGACGAGCTGAGCGGAGAGGCTGTGCGCGAGCACGTCGTGGATCTCGCGGGCGATGCGGGCCCGCTCGGCGAGGGCGGCCGTTTCCTTCTCCGCGGCCCGCGCGGCGCGCTCCTGCGTCAGCAGCCGGAGGGCGCTGCCCCGGGCTTCGGCATCCAGTCGCAGGGTGTATCCGGCCAGCGCCAGGCCGACGACGGTCAGCGCCGTGATGAGTGGGCTGTCTCCGTTGTACGCGGCATATCCGGTCATCGCCACGAGCACGCAGGGCCCTGCCGCGACCATCGGGAGCCGTTCCAGGGCCGCGATCGCAGAGCCGCACCACAGCACCATGGCGAGCACCTGCCAGTCACCGAGCGTGGCGGCGAGCGCGGCGGCCAGGAGCAGCGACATCAGGGCCAAGGAGGGCCAGAGGCGGTGGGCGAACGAGACTCGGAAGAACGCCCATCCCACCAAGGTGACGGCCAGGACCATCGCCACCCCGGCCAGCAGCCGCCAGCCGCGGTCCACGTGGAACGCGTCCCACAGCAGGCTCCCGAGGATCAGCACACGCAGGACCCTGACGAACCACAGCCGGGCGAAGCTCATCCCCGCCCAGGTGAGGGCCTCCCGGGAGGGCCACCTTGTCCACCAGTCCCCACTCACACGGGTTCCTTCCGCATCGGCTCGGGCGCCGCGTCGGCCATACCGTACGCCGAGGGCCGGGTGCCGGCGCGCAGTACGAGCAGTCCGCTGCGGACCAGCAGCGTGGCCGCGAGGGCCAGCATCAGGCCGGAGGTGCCCTGCCGCACGTGCAGCAACGAGCCGATCCCGAAGAGCCCTGCCCGCAGCCCTATCCCGACGGCCCAGACCACGGCGGTGGCTTTGGTGCCCTTGCTCCACGCGGTGCCGTCCGTCTCGGTCCACACATGGGAGGTCCGCGCCCAGCCGGCCCCCATGGCAAGGCCGACGAGCACCTCGGCGGCCAGCAGCGTCACGGACGCCGCTCGGTGCTGTGGGTCGATCAGCCCGGGCTCGCGCACGGCCATGAAGACCAGCACGGCCGGTATCAGCCACCAGCGCCTGTCCGTGCCGATCTCCTGCGCCTTGAACTGGCGGACGACCACCAGCACCACGACGGCGCAGATCACCAGTGCGTTGGTGAGCCCGGACATGTCAGCCTCCGTACGGCGAGCGGGGACGAAGCCGATCCGTGGAGGACCGACGCCTTCGACGCTACGGAAACCGCCTGGTCACGACATCGGCGCAGGGGTTGAAGACGGGTGGAGCCGGGCTCTCCACCCGCGGGTGGAGAGCCCGGCTCCTGCCGTACCCGATGAGCCCCTGGGACGGGGCGCGCGAGCTGTTACGCGTCGATCCGTGAGCGGTCCAGCGTCGCCGCGGAGCTCGTGATGAATTCCTTGCGCGGCGCCACGTCGTTGCCCATCAGGAGGTCGAAGACCTGCTCGGCGGAGTCCAGGTCGCTGATGTTGATGCGGCGCAGGGTCCGGAAGCGCGGGTCCATCGTCGTCTCGGCCAGTTGGTCGGCGTCCATCTCACCCAGGCCCTTGTAACGCTGGATGGAGTCCTTGTACCGGACGTTCTTGCGCTGCAGCTCGAGAAGCGTCTCGCGCAGTTCGCGGTCCGAGTACGTGTAGATGTACTTGTCCTGGCCCTTCTTCGGCTGACTGAGCTCGATGCGGTGCAGCGGCGGGACGGCCGCGAAGACCCGGCCCGCCTCGACCATCGGCCGCATGTACCGCTGGAACAGCGTCAGCAGCAGGATCCGGATGTGCGCGCCGTCGACGTCGGCGTCCACGAGCAGGATGATCTTTCCGTAGCGCGCCGCGTCGATGTCGAAGGTCCGGCCCGACCCGGCTCCTATGACCTGGATGATCGCCCCGCACTCGGCGTTCTTCAGCATGTCCGTCACGGATGCCTTCTGAACGTTGAGGATCTTGCCGCGGATGGGCAGGAGCGCCTGGAACTCGGAGTTCCGGGCGAGCTTGGCGGTGCCGAGCGCGGAGTCTCCCTCGACGATGAAGAGCTCGCTGCGGTCCACGTCGTCGCTGCGGCAGTCGGCGAGCTTCGCGGGCAGCGACGAGGACTCCAGGGCCGTCTTCCGCCGCTGGGCGTCCTTGTGCTGGCGGGCCGCGATGCGGGTGCGCGCGGCGGCGACAGCCTTGTCCATGACGGCGCGGGCCTGCGCCTTGGCGTCCCTCTTGGTCGAGGTCAGGAACGCCTTGAGCTCCTTGGCGATGACGTTCGCAACGATGCGGTTGGCCGCGGAGGTGCCGAGCACCTCCTTCGTCTGGCCTTCGAACTGCGGCTCGGCGAGCCGGACCGTGACGACCGCCGTGAGGCCTTCCAGGGCGTCGTCCTTGACGATGTCGTCCTCGGCGACGCGGAGCACCTTCTGGGCGCGCATCGCCTCGTTCATCGTCTTGGTGAGGGAGCGCTCGAAGCCGGAGACGTGGGTGCCGCCCTTGGGGGTGGCGATGATGTTGACGAAGGACTTGATCGTCGTGTCGTACCCGGTTCCCCAGCGCATGGCCACGTCCACGCCGAGCTCACGGGTGACCTCGGTGGGTGTCATCTGGCCGTGCTCGTCCAGGACGGGGACGGTCTCCTTGAAGGTGCCCTGGCCGGAAAAGCGGAGGACGTCGCAGACCGCCTTGTCCTGCGCCAGGTACTCGCAGAACTCGCTGATACCGCCGTCGAAGCGGAAGGATTCCTCGCCCTTCGAGCCGCCGTCGCCGAGACCGACCTCGTCCCGCACCACAATGGTCAGGCCAGGGACCAGGAAGGCGGTCTGGCGGGCGCGCTGGTGCAGGTTTTCCAGCGAGAGCTTGGCGTCCTTGAGGAAGATCTGGCGGTCCGCCCAGTAGCGCACGCGCGTGCCGCTGCGGGCCTTGGGGACCTTCTTGACCTTGCTCAGCCTGGCCGAGGGATCGAAGGCCGCCTCGGGGCCCGGCTTGGCGAAGGCGCCGGGGACGCCGCGGCGGAAGCTGATCGCGTGGGTGTGCCCGGCGCGGTCCACCTCGACGTCGAGGCGCGCGGAGAGCGCGTTCACCACGGAGGCGCCGACGCCGTGCAGGCCGCCGGAGGCGGCGTACGAGCCGCCGCCGAACTTGCCGCCCGCGTGCAGCTTGGTCATGACGACCTCGACCCCGGAGAGGCCGGTCTTGGGCTCGACGTCGACCGGGATGCCCCGGCCGTTGTCCCGGACCTCTACGGAGGCGTCGTCGTGGAGGATGACCTCGATGTGGTCGCAGTACCCGCCCAGGGCCTCGTCGACGGAGTTGTCGATGATCTCCCAGAGGCAGTGCATCAGGCCGCGGCTGTCCGTCGACCCGATGTACATGCCCGGACGCTTGCGGACGGCCTCGAGCCCCTCCAGGACGAGCAGGTGCCGCGCGGTGTAGTTGGAACCGTCCCGGTCTGCTCCTGTCAGCAATGCTGTGGACGGCACGGACGTCTCGGCGGTCACGCGGTTCGCTCCTCGCTGAATTTCAAGGGGGGTCCTTTGGGGTAAGGACGCGGCTTCGGTTACCGGTCAGAGGGTACCGAGGCCTGGTAGAGCCGTTGTCACGCCACCCTCGTCTCAACTCAGACTAGTCCAGGCTCGCATACATGTTCGATCCCTCGTAGGAGTGAAGCGCACGTCACGTTCCCTTCGAGGCATGAACCATTTAGGCTCCGGGCACGTCCTCATGAACAACCGGCAACCCAGCCGGGGACGACCTGACCTGACAGACAGCGCGAAACCGTAAGACACGTAAGAGACGCAATACGGCACATTCGCCGCCAACCGGCAACGGACAGCCACCTCGAAAGAAAAGTTCGAGGAAAAGCCACGAGCGGGAACGTTTTCGGCCTGGTTGGATGTTGACCCTGGTACGACAGCTCGTCGAGCTAGAGAAGAGGCGACGTGACTACTGTTCTGACCCCCGCGAGCCCCCTGACGGCCGCTGATCGCTGCGACCGCTGCGGCGCCCAGGCATACCTGCGCGTCGTCCTGTTGAGCGGCGGTGAACTGCTCTTCTGCGCCCACCACGGCCGCAAGTTCGAGCCGGAACTCAAGAAGATCGCCGCTGAGATACAGGACGAGACGGAGCGTCTGACCGCCGCTCCGGAAAGCGCCACCGAAGAGGAACGCTGACACCTCGCATCCACGACGAGCCAGCTCCGGCGCACCAGGCCGGTGAACGGGCGGCCGCCCCTGCCAACCGCAGGGACGGCCGCCCGCTCGTGTCACAGGGGCGCCCAGGGCCCTTCTGGGCCCCTCCAGGCCGTCCGCCGGCCCGCTCCTGGACGAAACGGCGACTCAGTCGCGGGCGCCCAGCACCCTGGTGACGTCCGAGATCCGCGTGTAGACGCCCGGGCTCCCGGGGCGGCCACAGCCACTCCCCCAGGACACGAGCCCGACGAGGCGCCCCCGTGCGACCAGCGGGCCACCGCTGTCCCCCTGGCAGGCGTCCCGCCGCCCCCGCATCTCACCGGCACAGAGCATGGTCCGGGCGATGTACCGCCCGTCGGCACTGCCCGGGTACGCCTCCTCGCACACCTGATCGGCGAGCACCTCGACGCGCGCCGACCGCAGCGCACGGGCGTAGTCACCCGCTCCAGTGGTGTCCCCCCAGCCGTATACGGCAGCACCCGTGCCCGGCCGGTACGCCGGGTCGCCGGGTCCCGCCATCCGGATGGTGCGCCCCTCGGGGAGCGGCTCGGCGAGGGTCAGGGCCGCCACGTCGCCGGAGTTGGTACGGGTGTCGTACTCCGGGTTGACCCGGACCGCGCGTACGGGCACCTCCTCACCCTCCGAGGACCGCAGGTCCCCGCGGCCGACGATGACCTTCAGGTCCGTCACCTCCCTCAGCGGCACCCCCAGCACGTCCTTGCTCATGCAGTGGGCAGCGGTCAGGACCGTCGAGCGCCCGGTGATCACGCCCCCGCAGAACTGTCCTGCGCGTGAGCCGCCGAACCGGTCACGGCTGGAGACGGCGACCACCCATGGACTCTCGGACACATCCACCGGATGGCCCCCGACGACCACGCTGTCGGCCGACGCGGGGGCCGGGACTGCCAGTGGCAGGGCGGCGGTAGTGGCCGCCAGGGCCAGTACCCCCGTCCACGCTCGGGCGAAGGGACGACGCATGCGATCTCCTCACTCTGGGTTGCCGTTGCGTACCCCAGAGTCATGCAGTATCGCTCACCCCGCACCCGCGCAGACGAAAGGCCCGAAGCCCGCTTGTCGCGGACCTCGGGCCTCTCGTGGAGCCTCGGGTGACTGACCGGTGTCTAGTCGAGGTAGTCGCGCAGGACCTGCGAGCGCGACGGGTGACGCAGCTTCGACATCGTCTTCGACTCGATCTGACGGATGCGCTCACGCGTCACTCCGTAGACCTTGCCGATCTCGTCGAGGGTCTTGGGCTGACCGTCCGTGAGGCCGAAGCGCATGGAGACCACGCCCGCCTCACGCTCGGACAGGGTGTCCAGGACGGAGTGCAGCTGCTCCTGGAGGAGCGTGAAGCTGACCGCGTCGGCGGGAACGACCGCCTCGGAGTCCTCGATGAGGTCACCGAACTCGCTGTCGCCGTCCTCACCCAAGGGGGTGTGGAGGGAGATCGGCTCACGGCCGTACTTCTGGACCTCGATGACCTTCTCCGGGGTCATGTCGAGTTCCTTGGCCAGCTCCTCCGGAGTGGGCTCGCGGCCCAGGTCCTGGAGCATCTGGCGCTGGACACGGGCCAGCTTGTTGATGACCTCGACCATGTGCACCGGGATACGGATGGTGCGGGCCTGGTCGGCCATGGCGCGGGTGATCGCCTGACGGATCCACCAGGTGGCGTACGTGGAGAACTTGTAGCCCTTGGTGTAGTCGAACTTCTCGACCGCGCGGATCAGACCGAGGTTGCCCTCCTGGATGAGGTCCAGGAAGAGCATGCCGCGGCCGGTGTAGCGCTTGGCCAGGGAGACCACCAGGCGGAGGTTGGCCTCCAGGAGGTGGTTCTTGGCGCGGCGCCCGTCCTCGGCGATGATCTCCAGCTCGCGCTTGAGCTTGGGGGCGAGCTTGTCGGCGTTGGCCAGCTTGTCCTCGGCGAACAGGCCGGCCTCGATGCGCTTGGCGAGCTCGACCTCCTGCTCGGCGTTGAGGAGGGGGACCTTGCCGATCTGCTTCAGGTAGTCCTTGACCGGGTCGGCGGTGGCGCCGGCCGCGGCGACCTGCTGAGCGGGCGCGTCGTCCTCGTCCTCGTCCGAGAGGACGAAGCCCTGGGCACCTTCCTCGGCGGGCTCGCCCTCACCGGGCTTGCCGGCGGCGGGTGCCTCCTCGGTGACCTCTTCGTCGAGGAGCTCGTCGGCGTCCTTCTTGGAGGTGGTCTTCTTGGCCGCCGTCTTCTTGGCGGTGGTCTTCTTGGCGACGGCCTTCTTGGCCGTCGTCTTCTTGGCTGCGACCTTCTTCGCGGGCGCGTCCTCGGCGGTGCCGTCCGCGCTCGGCGCCTCAGTGGCGGCGGTGGCGGTGGGCTTCGCCGTGGTGGCCTTCGCCGCGACCGTCCTGGTCGCGGTGCGCTTGGCCGGGCTCTTCGCTGCGACGCTCTTGCGGGGGCGCTTCGGCTCCGCGGCACTGACCATCAGCGTCACACCCTCTTCCTCGAGGATCTGGTTGAGGCTGCGCAGAACGTTCTTCCACTGAGTGGCCGGAATCTGGTCAGCTTCGAAGGCACGACGCACGTCATCGCCGGCGATCTGCCCATCAGCCTTTCCCCGCTCGATGAGCGCCATGACAGAGACGGATTCGGCGATCTCCGGCGGGAGCGTACGGGATGTGCTGGCCGACACGAACAACCTCTCGGAACGTTGGAAAACGGCTTCCGGCCCCGTCCATTGTGGACCGGAGCCGACGACCGGCGGCTAGGGATTTGGGCCGACGGCGCGGGCGGGCCGGGGAGCTGCACAGCGTCGCGAACGACCGCTGTATTCCTTCCTCGGCTATCACCTCTTAGGTCATCGCGCTGTTCCTTGGAGCGTTACGCCCAATCTACGTGGCCCGAGTCACACCCCGTAAGCGCACAAAAGCATCCATATGCGGTCAGAAGCGGCCTATACGCATGCACGAATGATCCCCCGATGCCCCACGAAGAAACCCCCCACATTCGTGTCGCCGGACTCCGCCGCGCTCTTCAGGAGCTCGTGGCAGATCCGGCGACACAGGGAGCGGCGGCGGAGTCGCCGACGGGCACGGAGTGGCGTGCGCGACGACTCAGCGCTGCCGCGGGGCACGCGCACGGCCGCGGCGCCTACGTGGACGCGCGGTCAGTGCTCGCGCGGGGCGGGCACGACGCGCTCCACCTCGGGGTGGACGGTGAGCAGCTGCCGCATGGCGGCCTCCGCGCCGGATCCGTCGCCGGCGGCGAGGGCGTCGACGACGCGGGAGTGGTGCACCAGAGAGGCCTCGCTGGGTCGGTCACAGCCGGTGATCGGGCCGCCGGAGACCTGCAGCGCGGCCGAGACGATCCCGGAGAGGTGCTCCAGCATGCGGTTGCCCGCGACCTGGATGAGCAGCGAGTGGAACTCGGCGTCCGCGCGGGAGAAGGTGATCACGTCGCCCTGACTCAGCGCGTGCCCCATGATCTCGACCATGTCGGCGAGGCGCTGCTGCACCTCCTCGCGGCCGTGCCCGGCGGCGAGGCGCGCGGCGAGGGGCTCGATCATCCAGCGCAGCTCGCCGAGTTCCCGACGCTGGTCGTCGCGCTGCGGCCCGAAGGCACGCCACTCGATGATGTCCGGGTCGAGCAGGTTCCAGTCGCTGACGGGACGCACGCGCGTGCCGACGTTGGGCCGGGCGCTGACCAGGCCCTTGGCCTCGAGCACGCGCAGGGACTCGCGCACGACGGTGCGGGAGACCTCGAAGCGCTGGCCGATCTCCTCGGGAACGAGCGGGCGGTCGGCACCGAGGTCACCGGAGACGATCATCTGGCCGAGCTGCTGGACGAGTTGACCGTGCAGCCCGCGGCCGCGGCTTCCGGCGGCGCGCCGGCCCACGCGCCCCAGGTCCTGGTCGGGTCCGTCCCAGACGGGAGGCGCGACGCGGCCGCCGGCGGCGGACTCCGCGTACGGGTATCGGTCGAGGTCGCCCGGGCCGGCGAGACCGGAGTCGGCGGAGCGGGCGGTGGTCATCATGGTGTGCGCAAGGGTACTCACGGATCAGTTGTCGGCGCTGCCTCCAACTCCCTTGAGGTCTTTGGTGAAAAGCACACGAAAGGGTGATCGCTTACCCTGCCGCAATTGACGCCTTATCGGAAGGAAACGGACGCCCTTCGGGGAGTTGCGCACAGCCCCGCTCCGGAAGGCGGCGGACGGTCGTCAACGGACCCTGGTGCGCATCGCCGTGAGCAGATATGCGCAGAGCAGAGCGGTCAGCGACAACATCAGCGCGGTGCCCACGGGTTGGGCGATCATGCGCACTCCCGCCGCCAGATATCGCTCGGCACCGAACGGCCACTGCACCAGAGCGAGATCCCGAAGCCGCGCAGGAAGCCCGGCCGCCGATCGCACAGACGGCCCCTCGACGGCCTTCTGTACGAGCGGTACGACGACGATCGGCACGGCGAGCACCGCGGCGAGGCCGGCGGTCGTGGACCGGAAGACCCCCGCGGCCAGCACGCCGGCCCAGGCGCACCCCGTCACCAGCGCGTACCAACTGGCGCTCAGCGAAGGCCAGTCCGCGGGAACTTTCGTGAGCTCTTCTCCGTATACAAGGTGGAGCAGCACGGCATCGGAGACCAGCGCGAGAGTGCTCAGGAGCAGCGCCGTCGCAGCGGCGACGAGGAGTTTGGCGCCGAGCATCCCGAGGCGGCGCGGGACGGTGCCGCGGTCCGCGGCGAGAGCGGGGTGGCGGAACTCGTCGCCGAAGGCGAGGGCGCCCAGGAGTCCGGCGCCAAGGGCGGCGGGCGGCAAGGGAAGCTCGTGCGGCCAGGCGGCGAGCAGGTGCGGCTGCGGAGTGTGCCCGGACCGTGCCAGGAAGACGGAGAAGAGGGCGGAGGTGGCGAGGACGGCAGCCAGGGTGAAGTAGCCCGTACCGACGCCCAGCAGGCGACGCACCTCGTAGCGCAGGGGGCGCAGAGGGCTTCTGCCGGGGCGGACGGTGATGGGGGGTGGCAGGGCGGAGGCCGACGCGGAGGAGGATGTGGTTCCGGCCGCGGGCGTGGGCGTGGCGGCCGTGTTCCGGGGGCCGGTCAGGATCCCCGTCGATGCGCAGGAGCGGTGGGGTCCGGTCTCGAGGGGCACGGTGTCCGGCGGCACCGTGTGGAGCGGTGCGGTGTCGACCGGTGCGATGTCGAGTGGGGCGGTCTCGTCTCCTCTTCTTGCCATCGGGGCCTCTGCGACGGTGCCCTCCGGGGCGTCGGAGGAGGCTTCGGCACCCCCTGTGGCGTCGGCGCCGGACGAGTCGTCGGACGGGCGACGGTCGGCGTGCGCCGCGGTGGCGGTTTCGGGGGTGGCCTCGGGCGCAGTCGCGGGGCCGGCCTCGGGGGCAGAAGCCGGGGCGGGAATCGGGCCTGGCGAGGCAACGGGCTCCGACTGTTCTTCCCCAGCAGGCTGACCCCGGTGGTCCTGGTGGTCCTGCCGACCCAGGCGGTCCAGGCCGTCGTGGCGGTCCAGGCAGCCCAGGCCGTCGTGGCGGTCCAGGCTGTCGTGGCTGCCCAAGCCGTCTTGGCGGTCCAGGCCGTCTTGGCTGCCCAGGCCGTCCTGCCGACCCGGCCGGTCGTGCCGACCCCGCCGGTCCGGCTGACCAGGCTGGTTCAGCTGGTCCTGCCGGCCCGGCTGCTTCGGCTGACCCGGCTGGTCCGGCTGGCCCGGCTGGCCCGGCTGGCTCGGCTGCCCCGACCGGTCCGGCTGGCGCGTGCGGCTCGGCGGGCCCGCGTCGCCGACCTCGTCGGCGAGTTGGTGGATGAGGATGCCGTGGCGGTACGCGGTTTCGCCGACGTCGGCGCACGTGCTTCCGTAGACGGAGAGTCGGCTGCCGTCCTCCTTTACGACCTCGATCGTGCGTTGTCCCGCGCGCGCCTCTTTGGTGAGGAGTGCGCCCAGGCGGGCGGCGTGCGGAGTTCGGACGGCGACGCGGGGGCGGAGTCTGGTGCGTGCGAAGTCCGCGGCCTCCTGATCGGCGACCAGATGCCCGGAATCCAGCGTGACGACACGGTCGGCGGTCCGTGCCGCTTCCTTGGGGTCGTTCGTGGTGAACAGGACCGTGCCGCCCTGGGAGGCATGGGCGCGCAGGATGCCGTGCAGCCAGGCGCTCTCCCTGGCCGAGAGCCCCTCGCCCGGTCTGTCCAGGACAAGCGTGTGGGGGTCGGCGAGCAGCGCGCAGGCCAGACCCAGTCGCCGGTCCATGCCGCGCGAGAGGGTGCCGAGGCGCTCGTCCCGGAGGCTGACGAGTCCGACGGTCTCCAGGACGTCGTCGGCGCGCAGGACAGGCACCCCCATGGCCGCGCACAGCATGCGCAGATGGCCGCGGACCGAACGCGCCGGGTGGCCCGGGACATCGCCCATGAGGACGCCGACCTCGCGTGAGGGGTGGGCGATCCGGTGCAGGGGGCGGCCTCTGAAGTACGTGATTCCACGGCCCTGTTGGAGTTCGAGCATCAACCGCAGCGCCGTGGTCGTGCCGATCGGCTCGGCGTCGAGCAGCGCCGTGACACGGCCGGTGCGTGCCTCGAAGGACACGTCCTCGACGGCGGGCGGGAGCTCCTGGCGGGGATTGCTGGTCAGTCCGATGGCCTGGATCATCGCTTCTCTCGCAGGATGTGCGACCGCTCGGCGGCCGGGGCCCGTCCGCCGGATCGGGGACGGACGAACCCCGTGGGTACTGCAGCAAGATAACGCGACATTTACGGCTTTTCGGTCAGGGCATGGGCCACTGGTGTCCAGCGAGCAGCCCGACCACGAAAGATCAGCAGGTGGCGCCGAGCGGGGGCGTCAGACTTCCGGGCGCAGCATCGGCGGGTTGAGGAGCGTCGCACCGCCCGCGCGGAACAGCTGGGCGGGGCGTCCGCCCTGGCGGGTGGTGGTCCCGCCGGTGGGCACGAGGAAGCCCGGGGTGCCGGTGACCTTGCGGTGGAAGTTGCGCGGGTCGAGGACGACGCCCCACACGGCTTCGTACACGCGTCTCAGCTCGCCGACGGTGAACTCCGGCGGGCAGAAAGCCGTGGCCAGCGAGGAGTACTCGATCTTGGAGCGGGCGCGCTCCACGCCGTCCGCGAGAATCTGGGCGTGGTCGAAGGCGAGAGGCGCGGCCTGTTCGCCCTCGCGGCCGTAGCCACCCTGTTTGAGGAGGGCCTCCACCGGGGCCCAGCGGGCGCTGTTCGCGTCGCCGCCGGCGCGCGGCGCGGGCAGGTCCGGAGCGAGCGCGAGGTGGGCGACGCTGACCACGCGCATGCGCGGATCCCGCTTCGGGTCGCCGTACGTGCCGAGCTGTTCGAGATGTGCTCCGTTGGCCTGCGCCGGGGCGTCGGGCGCGTGCGCGCACAGGCCCGTCTCCTCGCCCAGTTCGCGCGCCGCCGCCGACGACAGGTCCTCATCCGCGCGTACGAACCCGCCGGGCAGCGCCCAACGTCCCTGGAACGGCTGCTCACCGCGCCGCACGGCCAGCGCACAGAGCGCGTGCCTGCGCACGGTCAGCACGACCAGGTCGACGGTGACAGCGAAGGGCGGGAAGGCCGACGGGTCGTAGGGCGACATGCCGCGATCATAGTCGTCTGCTTGACGATAAACACCTCCTTCGCCCATTGCCGTCCCGTCGCATCCCGTCGCTCCGCCACCCGGGCCGTCGGGTGCGCGCGTCCCTTCGTCCGTGTGCCATCGCTGTGCGTGGGACATGGTCATACCCCCAACTGCAGCCCGTCGGCCGCCTCCTCGACCATGGCGAGGCCGAGCCGGCTCACCCGTACGGAGAACGGCGCTCCCGCGACGCTCAGCCCGCCGAGACCCAGCTCTCCCAGCGGGGCGCTGCGGACCGGAGCGAGCTTCACCGTGCCCGCGGGTGCGTCGGGCCGGATCCCGGCGAGCGCGGTGAGGACGTGCACCCCGGCGGCCGCGGCGGTGGCGGCCGGGCGGCAGGCCGCCGGGTGCGGCAGCGGAGCCGCTCCTTCCGTGCGCTGCTCCCCCGCGTACATCTCGGGCAGCCGGTGGCCGAAGCACTCGGCCGCGGCCAACAGGCCGCGCAGGAGCGAGCTCGCCGCCTTCTCGTACCCCGCGGTCGCGAGACCGGTGACGGCGACCGCCGTCTCGTGCACGCGGACCGCTCCGCCCCTGTGCCCGAACGGGTTGTACGCGGCCTCCTTCACGCCCAGGCTGCGCAGTCCCCAGCCGGAGTCCATGACGGGCCCGCCGAAGAGCCGGGCGAGTTGCTCGGTCCTGACCTTGTCGAGCAGTCCGGGGGCGAGCGTGCCCGCGCCGAGCAGACCGGTGTCCAGGAGATGCGCCGCGCCTCCGGTGAGGTGCGGCACGAGCCTTCCGTCGGCCAGGCGGGCGGCTGCCGGCCTGCCGCCCGTCCGGTCGTCCACCCAGAACTGTTCCTGGAAGGCGGACCGCAGCCGGGCCGCCCACTGGCGCAGCCCCAGGGAGTCCGGGCGGCCGTGCGCGTCGAGCAGGTCGGCGCCCAGCAGCGCCGCTCGGTGCGCGTACGCCTGGACTTCACCGCGTGCGATCCCCGCCCGGTGGACGTCGGACAGGAAGACGCCGTCGCCGACCGCGGTGTGCAGCCACCGCAGGCACCGCTCCGCCGCGGGCAGCAGCTCCTCGACCTCCTGCGCGGGGAGCCCCCAGCGCCGGGCTTCCGCCAGGAGCACCGGGAAGAGCAGGGTCGCCTCGGTGCCCGTGCAGCCGGGCGGCAGATGGGGGCCCGCGTCGCGCAGTGGTCCCGGGATGAGGCCGGCCCGGGGCCCGGAGCCGTCGACCTGGCCGCGGGCGAGGGTGCGCAGCGTCCCCGCGGCGATGCGGGTGCCGAGCGGCAGCGCCATGCGGGCGGCGGCCAGCGCCTCGGACGGCGCGAGTCCGCAGCGCCACGGCGCGCCCGCGGCCGGATACATGTCGGACGGATGCGCGGGGTCCCGGAGCAGCAGTGCCTGCAAGTCCTCGACGGACCGGGCGAGCAGCGGCTGAACCCTCGGGTCGTCGCCGGTCGCCCGTGCCCCGGCGGCCGGACGCATCGCACCGCGTCCCGCCGCGCGAACCGGTCCCGCGCCGTCGGGCCGCACCCTGAGCTCCACGCTCCGGGAGGCCCCCGGCGGCAGGTCCACCTCCCAGCGCAGCAGTCCCGCGGAGGCGAGGGCGTCCGCGGGCGCCGGGTCGGCCGTGACGACGCAGTGGGCCGCGGCCGAGGACCACCGCATGCCGGAGTCGTGGACGCTGGCGGGCAGTTCGGGTCCCGCCCGGCCCGAGGCGACCGCGCCCACCTCCGCGAGGTCCGTGCCGAGCGCGACCTCAAGGGGCAGCCGCAGAGGCCGTCCCGACGCGCTGTGCAGGGTGATCCGCTCCGTGCCGTCCGCGTGCCGGATCCGCTCGACGACGACCTCCGGGTCGGGGCCGCCGTCCGTCGACAGGCGGAGCGTCGCGACGAACCGGGCGCGGTCCGCGGAGAGCATGCGCGCCTGCACGGCGACCGGATCGCGCCCCGCCACCCGTACCTGACAGCGGGACAGGGTCCGGCGCCCCGCGCGGTAGAACCCCTCCAGCCCCCGGCCGGTCAACTGCCCCTGATCCGAGGAGATCGCGAGAGCGGGCAGGGCGACGCAGATCAGCGCGGTGTGCGCGGGCGGGAGTTCGCGGACACGGTGTGGCTCCAACGCCGCGGCCGGTGCGGGTGTGAGTGACGGGCGTGGAGGCCGGGACGACGCGGGTCGTCCGACAGGAGACGGGGCGGGAAGAGACATGGGCAGCTTCTTTTGCGTTGTCTGCGGTGTCTGCGGTGTCTGCGGTGTCTGCGGTGTCTGCGGTGTCTGCGGTGTCCGTGAATCGGCGGTGTGACACGGCTGGGGTACCGCCACTCAGGTGAACGGGCAGACCCCTGGCCAAGTCACGCTTCTCCGGGCGAAGCCGACCATGTGGCCCACAGATCGGGTGGTGGTCATGGGCTGTCCTTCGCGATGCGGCGGGTGGGTCGGCGGGGGCGACGGTTCTGCGGGATCTTGGCCGGGCCGCCGGGCGCCCGGGAGGGTTCGCTCGCGGTGCGCGACAGGCGGCGCCGGCGACGCCGGGGAGCGGCACCGTCATGGGCAGCGGCGCTGTCCCCGGCAGTGGTGCCCTCGCGGGCAGCAGCGCCGTCACGGGTTTCGCGCTTGCGTCGCAGGCAGCGGCGGATCGTCTCCGGGTCCATGTCGTCGTTGCAGGCTTGGTTGAGGAGCAGGGCGAAGGCGTATCGGGGGTCGGCTCCCAGTGCCATGTCCAGGGCCTCTTGGCCTTCCACGAGGTCGCCGAGCGACCAGGCGACCCAGCCGGCGAGTGCCAGCGGCGCGGCCGCGTACTCCGCGTAGGCCCCGACGCAGCGCCGGGACAGGGCCCGCCAGAGACGCAGCGCGGACAGCCCCTCGGCCCCCTCCATCCACTCCGCCGCGCGGTCCCGGGTCGTGCGGACCTGGAGGCCGAGGATGAGCGCGGCCGCCTCGTCGTGCGCGATCAGTTCGTCGTCCCTGTTGTCGGCTTCCAGGGTGTCGCCCGGTACCAGAGGTGCCGGAGGTGGTGGAGGTGCCGATTCGAGTCGCGCCATGATCCGGCGCGCAAGATCCAGCGTTTCTGAGGCGACGTCCTGTCCCTTGGCCCCCGCTCCACCCGAGTCCGCGTCACGGTCCACGTCGCGTTCCACTTCCGCGCCCTCCGGCTCTGCCGCCCTTTCCGGCTCTGCCGCCTTTTCCGACTCTTCCGGCTCTTCCGCGTCTTCCGCCTCTGCCGCGTCACGCAGCATCCTGGGAAGGAGTTCGATGCTCGCCGCGTCGAGCGCTCGCTCCTGGTCCGATGCCGCGGCGGTCTCCCACGGGGTGAGCCGTCCCCTGATCCCGCTCTGCGTGGTGCCGGCCCGCACCCCCATGTACGTGGCCGCGGCGGCCAGGACCGAAGTGCCCGGCCTGAGCAGGGGGACTCCGTCCGGCGGACAGCAGCGGGTGTCCGGGCAGCAGTACGTCCAGAAGCGGTCCTGCGAGATGCACACGACTTCGAAGACCGGCACGTCCAAGCGGCCGCAAGCCGTGCGCAGTTCCTGGGCCAGCGGGCGCAATCGCTCCACGACCTGCGGTCCCGTCTCCGCGCCGACGGGCTCCTGGCAGAGGAACGCGACGATGCCGTCGGGCCGCTCCCCCCTCCGCTCGGAACCACCCACCAGGCACTGGGCCAACTGCTCCGCGACGCACGGCCAGTCCTCCGCGCGCTCCGGGACACCGAGGCGCACGCGGCCGCCGAACCGGCCCCGCTCGCCGTGCAGGGCGATGAGCACGATGCTCTCCTCGGGCCTGAACCCGAGCAAGTACGGCAACGCGTCGGCCAGTTCGGCCGGGGTGCGCAGCGTGACCACCGGCTCCGCGAACGGATCCGCGGGTGGGACAACGCTGTCGGCGTGGACGGAACTCTCGGGTTCGAACTGACCCGCTGCTTCGCTGTGGTTCGTCATGGCCCGACTCTCCCGCGAAGCCCCGGATTCCGGTTTGCCCTGTGGATAACCCCGGTCAGGAGCACGCCAACCCGTCCGGCGTCCGCCACCTCGGATCTGGCACAAATTAGGTTAGGCTAAGCTAAGGTCACTTCGCAGTTCGGACCCAGCGGTGCGCGCGTCATCAGGGGAGGGAAAACACGCATGGGCCTACCCGCCATCGGCTCCTACCCGATGCCGGACCGCACCGCCCTCCCCCGGTCCCACGTCTCCTGGCGAATCGACCCGGTGCGTGCCGCGCTGCTGATCCACGACATGCAGAACCACTTCGTGGGCGCGTTCCCCACAGGACGCTCTCCTGTGGTGGAACTCGTCGACAACATAGCGACGCTGCGAGAGCTGGCGTCGACACTGGACATGCCCGTCATCTTCAGTGCGGAGCCCGCCGGCCAGGCGCCGGGGCAGCGCGGACTCGTCGCCGACATGTGGGGCCCGGGAATCGGGGACGAGCCGGGCGCCGCCGCGATCGTCTCGCCGCTCACCCCGCGCCCCGGTGAACATCTGCTGTCGAACGTGCGCCACAACGCCTTCCTGCGCAGCCATCTCGGCAGACTGCTGCGGTCGAAAGGGCGCGACCAGCTGATCGTCTGTGGGGTGTACGCGCACCTCGGTGTTCTCCTGACCGCGGCGGACGCCTTCATGAACGACATCCAGCCGTTCGTCGTCGCCGACGCGGTGGCCGACCTCTCCGCGGAGGAACACGCGCTGGCCCTGCGCTGGGCCGCACGCAGCGGCATGGTCTGCACAACGGACGGTCTGCTGCGCGGTCTTCTCCTGCACAGGGAGCCCAACAACGCGTGACCGGACCATCACCACACCCCCCCACTCACCCCCCACTCACACCCCCCACGAGAGACGAGACCATGACAGTACGGGCCGCGGTGGCCGGAGCCAGTGGCTACGCAGGCGGGGAGATCCTCCGCCTGCTGGTGTCGCATCCGGAGGTCGAGATCGGCGCGGTGACCGCGCACAGCAGCGCGGGGCGACGACTCGGCGACGTACAACCGCACCTGGCCGCCGTCGCGGACCGGGTCCTCGTGGAGACATCGGCGGAGTCCCTGCGCGGACATGACGTGGTGTTCCTCGCGCTGCCGCACGGCCGGTCCGCCGCACTGGCACGGCAGTTGGAACCCGGCACCCTCGTCGTGGACTGCGGGGCGGACTTCCGGCTGCGGGACGCGGAGGACTGGCAGCGGTTCTACGGCTCACCGCACGCCGGTACGTGGCCCTACGGACTGCCCGAACTGCCGGGCGCGCGGGACGAGCTGAAGGGGACCGACCGTATCGCCGTGCCGGGCTGCTATCCGACAGCGGTGACCCTCGCCCTGTACCCGGCCTACCTCGCGGGACTGGTGGAGCCGGAGGCCGTCGTCGTCGCGGCCAGTGGCACGTCGGGGGCGGGGCGGGTGGCCAAGCCGCACCTCGTCGGTTCCGAGGTGATGGGCTCGATGACGCCCTACGGGGTCGGCGGCGGCCACCGCCACACACCCGAGCTGACGCAGAACCTGTCCCGCGTCGCGGGCGAGCGCGTGACCGTGTCCTTCACACCGACCCTGGCGCCGATGCCGCGCGGCATCCTCGCCACCTGCTCGGCACGCCTGCGCCCGGCAGGGGCTGCCGGCACCAACAGCGGGACCGGGACCGGCACTGACCTCCCCACCACACCGGACGACGTACGCGCCCCGGACGACACACGCACCCCGGACGACGTACGCGCCCTGGAGAACGCGGTGCGTTCCGCGTACGAGACCGCCTACGCCGACGAGCCCTTCGTACGGCTGCTGCCGCCCGGCACCTGGCCCTCCACCTCCGCCGTCCTCGGGTCCAACACCGCCCAGGTGCAGGTGGCCGTCGACGCGGCCGCACGTCGGCTCGTCTGCGTCAGCGCGATCGACAACCTGACCAAGGGCACCGCCGGTGGCGCGGTGCAGAGCATGAACATCGCCCTCGGACTCCCCGAAGGGACGGGGCTGCCCAGGAACGGAGTGGCTCCGTGAGCGTGACCGCTGCCCGGGGATTCGCCGCGAGCGGGGTGTCCGCCGGGATCAAGGACTCCGGGGCCCCGGACCTGGCACTGGTGGTGAACCGCGGCCCGTCGTACGCGGCGGCCGCGGTGTTCACCTCCAACCGGGTGCAGGCCGCGCCCGTGCGCTGGTCGCGGCGTGTGATCGGCGACGGCGCACTGGCCGCCGTCGTCCTCAACTCAGGCGGCGCCAACGCCTGTACGGGCCCCGCGGGCGAGGACGACGCGCGCGTGATGGCCGAGCGCACCGCGCGTGCCCTCCGCCTCGGGGCCGAACAGGTCGCGGTGTGCTCCACCGGCCTCATCGGCGTCCGGCTGCCCATGGAGCGGGTGACGGCGGGCATCGACACCGCCGCCGCGGAGCTGTCGGAGGACGGCGGCGAGCCCGCGGCTATCGCGATCAAGACGACCGACTCGGTGCACAAGACGGCGGTCGCGTCCGGACCCGGCTGGACCGTGGGCGGCATGGCGAAGGGCGCGGGCATGCTGGCCCCCGGCCTCGCGACGATGCTGGTGGTCCTCACCACGGACGCCGACGTCAGTGCCCCGTTGCTCGACTCCGCGCTCCGGGAGGCGGTGCGCACCACCTTCGACCGGGTGGACTCGGACGGCTGCATGTCCACCAACGACACCGTGCTGCTGCTCGCTTCGGGCGCTTCAGGGGTGCGGCCGGACCCGGTCGGTTTCACGGAGGCCGTGCACGGCGTCTGTCTCGACCTGGCGCTCCGGCTCGTCGCGGACGCGGAGGGCGCGTCGAAGGAGATCGAGGTGCGGGTCGTCGGCGCCGCCTCGGAGCCGGACGCCGTGACGGTGGGGCGGTCGATCGCCCGGAACAACCTCCTCAAGTGCGCCCTGCACGGCGAGGATCCGAACTGGGGCCGGGTGCTGTCGGCGATCGGCACGACCTCCGCGGTCTTCGACCCGGACCGCCTGGACGTATCGATCAACGGCGTCGGGGTGTGCAGGGACGGTGCGGCCGGGGAGCCGCGGGACACGGTGGACCTCTCGGGGCGCGAGGTGACGGTCACCGTCGACCTGCGTTCCGGGGACGCGTCGGCGACGATCTGGACGAACGATCTGACCGCTGCGTACGTCCACGAGAACAGCGCGTACAGCTCGTGAACGGAGTAGGGGCACACATGCGAACGGCCGTCAGGGAGCAGGAATCCGAGGGCTCGGAGGCGGAGGCGGAGGCGCTCCTCCGTAAGGAGGACATGCAAGGCAGCGTTGTCGTCGTCAAGTTCGGCGGGCACGCCATGGTGGACGCCGGCCTGCAACGGGCGTTCGCCCGGGACGTCGTGGAGCTGTGGCAGGCCGGCCTGCGTCCTGTCGTCGTCCACGGAGGCGGACCTCAGATCAACGCGATGCTCGACCGGCTCGGCCTGGAGACCCGGTTCGAGGCGGGTCTGCGGGTGACCACTCCGGAGACGATGGAGGTGGTCCGCATGGTGCTGACCGGCCGGGTCCAGCGTGAACTGGTCGGCCACATCAACGCACACGGCCCCTTCGCCGTCGGCATGACGGGCGAGGACGCGCACACGATGACGGCCGTACGGCGGGCCGCCTGGGTGGACGACCGGCCGGTGGACATAGGCCTCGTCGGAGACATCGTGAAGGTGAACCCCGGGACGGTACGCGCGCTCCTGGAGCAGGGCCACATCCCGGTCGTCTCCCCCGTGGCACGCGGCGAGGACGGGCAGGTCTACAACGTCAACGCCGACCTCGCCGCGTCGGCGCTGGCCGTGGCCCTCGACGCCGAACGCCTCGTGATGCTCACGGATGTCGAGGGCCTGTACGCGGACTGGCCGCGCAGCACCGAGGTGATCGAGCGGCTGACGGCCGACGCGCTGGACGAACTGCTGCCGGGGCTCGCGAGCGGGATGCTGCCGAAGATGGAGGGCTGCCTGCGGGCCGTCCGCGGCGGCGTGCGCAAGGCCCACGTCCTCGACGGCCGGGTGCGGCACGCGGTGCTGAGCGGCGTACTCGGCGAGACGAGTCCCGGCACGACGGTGGTACCCGACGAGGTCGTCGAGCACGACGAGGGCGCCGAGCGTGACGAGAGCGGCGAGCGTGACGACAGCGCCGAACACGACGAGTGCGCTGTCTGAGCGGCGCACACGAAAACTCCCGCCCCGGGACGTGAACCGGGGCGGGAGCGGTGTCTGTGGCACTGAGACGCGGAGACGCGGAGACGCGTAATGGTCGTCGCGCCGGACCTCACAAACTCCGCGTGAGTATCCGCGCGTTGCGCCGGGGATCCAGGGAGTCGGCCCACGCCGACGGTGCCGTCCGCACGGCCGCGGGCGTGAACCCGTACCGGAGGAACAGGTCTCCCCCGCCCGTCGTCGCCGTGAACAGCGCTCCGAGCGACTTGGCGCGCGCGACGGCCAGTACGGCGCGCATGAGCCCGGCGCCCACTCCGCGGCCCTGCCGGTGCCCGGCCACGCAGAAGTTGTAGAGGACGCCCGCAGGTCCACGGCCCTCCGACGGGTCGGCCGGGTGGACCCGCAGGCCCACGCAGCCTTCGAGGGGGCCGCCGGGTACGGCCATGACGAGGAAGTCGGCGGCCTGGTCTGCGTAGAGCGAGGCGGGCCTCTCGCGCAGCGCCCCCGAGCGTACGAAGGGCTGGGACAGGGCAGCGAGTTCGGCGGCGTCCTCCTCACGGGCCCGGCGCACGACGGGCACCCCGGCGGGCGCTCCCACGGGGAGTTCGTGCGCGGGGAGTTCGCGCGGCGGGGCAGGGCGCGGCGTAGCCGTGATCAAGGCTGTACCTTCCTCGGTTCCACGATGGTTCCACGATCGAACTGGCGAGGTAAGGCTAGCCTTACCTAAGTAGCGAGTCCAGTTGGCGCAGGGCAGCCACGGAGGAGAGAGCCGAGGAGGGAGAGAGGCAGCCGGACCGTCGGTCCGGACACAACAAAGGCAAGAGGGGGAACCCACCTCTTGCCACTCTCAAGTTATAGCCCACAGGGGGGCTTGCGGCAAGGCCCCCTCCGTCCCGCAGAATCACTGGCCCACACCAGTTCCGCGGACATCGGAGACCCTCCTGACCAGCAGCGCGTTCAACCTGCCCGCCAATCTCTCGCCCAAGGCCGAGCCGGCGCTGATCGCTCGCGACGAGCGGCACTTCGCGGCGATGGCGACGTGCCTCGACGAGACCGTCGCCGAGCTCTCCGGCCGTCTCGAGACCCTGCGCAAGGCGCCCGGCGGCATCGGCCGGGAGGCCATGGACCGGGACTCGGAGATCCACCGGCTCAGCAGCCGTCTGCGCGCGCTGCGCCGTTTCGGGCTCGATCTCTGCCTGGGACGCGTCGTCGCCGCGGACGACAGCGACAAGAACCGCGACAAGAACAACGCCGACACCGAACCGCTGTACATCGGACGTCTCGGGCTCACCGACAGCGAGGGCCGACGCCTGCTCGTCGACTGGCGCTCGCCCGCCGCCGAGCCGTTCTTCGCGGCGACCCACGCCAACCCGATGGGGCTGGCGAGCCGCCGCAGGTACCGCTGGACCGGTGGCCGGATCAGCGACTACTGGGACGAGGTCTTCACCCCCGACGGCCTCGAGCACCATGCCGCGCTCGACGACCAGTCCGCCTTCGTCGCCAGTCTGGGCGGCAACCGTTCGGCCCGGATGCGTGACGTGCTCGGCACCATCCAGTCCGACCAGGACGCGATCATCCGCGCGGGCTCCCGCGGGGCGCTCGTCGTCGACGGCGGGCCCGGTACGGGCAAGACCGTCGTCGCCCTGCACCGTTCCGCGTACCTGCTCTACTCCGACCCGCGGCTCCGCCACGACCGCCGCGGCGGCGGGGTGCTCTTCGTCGGCCCGCACGAGCCCTACCTGGGTTACGTCGCCGACGTCCTGCCCAGCCTCGGCGAGGAGGGCGTGCAGACCTGCACCTTGCGCGACCTGGTCGCCGAGGGCGCCGCGGCCGGTCCCGAGAGCGACCCGGACGTGGCCCGGCTGAAGTCGACCGCGGACATGGTGAGGGCGATCGAGAAGGCCGTCAGGTTCTACGAGGAGCCGCCCACGGACGCCTGTACGGCCTCGACGCCCTGGGCCGACGTACGGGTGAGCGCCGACGACTGGGCCGAGGCGTTCCGGGCGCCGGGCCCCGGCACCGCGCACAACGAGGCGCGGGAGCTGATCTGGGAGGAACTGGCGACGATTCTCATGGACAAGCTCGGCATGGGCGAGGAGACGGGTGAGGGGACGGCTGAGGGATTGGGTGAGGGATTGGGTGAGGGATTGGGTGAGGAGACGGACCAGGACGCGGCCGGTGTCTCGCCCGCGATGTTCCTGCGGTCGCTGCGCCAGGACAGGGAGCTGGTCACGACGCTCAACCGCGCGTGGCCGCTGATCGAGGCCGCGGACCTCGTGTCCGACCTGTGGACGGTCCCCGCGTACCTGCGGATGTGCGCGCCCTGGCTCGACCGGGACGAGGTCGCGAAACTGCAGCGCAAGGACGTCCCGCAGGCCTGGACCGTGTCCGACCTGCCGCTTCTGGACGCCGCGCGGCAACGGCTCGGCGACCCGGAGGCGGCACGGCGCAAGCGGCGCCACGATGCCGCCGTCGCCGCCGAGCGCGAGCGCATGGCGGGCGTCATCGACGAGATCCTCTCGGCCGCCGACTTCTCGTCGGCCGGTGACGACAGCGAGGGCGCGGTGCGGATGCTGCGCGGCAAGGACCTCCAGGACACGCTGATCGACGAGAGCGCGCTGCCCACGGAGGACCCGGACCGGCTCGCGGGCCCGTTCCTGCACGTGGTGGTGGACGAGGCGCAGGAACTGACCGACGCGGAGTGGCAGATGCTGCTGCTGCGCTGTCCGTCGCGGAGTTTCACCATCGTCGGCGACCGCGCCCAGGCGAGGCACGGCTTCACCGAGTCGTGGGAGGAGCGGCTCGATCGGGTCGGCGTCGACCGGGTCACGATGGCCGCCCTGAGCATCAACTACCGCACGCCGGAAGAGGTCATGGCGGAGGCCGAGCCGGTCATCCGTGCCGAGATCCCCGACGCCAACGTGCCCACGTCCATCCGCAGCAACGGCGTTCCCGTCGTCCACGGATCCGTCGCGGACCTGGACTCGGTCCTCGACAGCTGGCTCGACGCGCACGACGACGGCGTCGCCTGCGTCATCGGTGATCAGGCCTTCCACGAGAAGTTCCGGGAGCGGTGCCAGGCACCGTCGCGCGTACGGTCGCTGACCCCGGAGCTGTCGAAGGGGCTCGAGTTCGACCTGGTCGTCCTCGTCGACCCGGAGACGTTCGGCGACGGCGTCGAAGGGGCGGTGGACCGCTATGTCGCGATGACCCGCGCGACGCAGCGACTCGTGATCCTCACGAGCCCCTGAAGCCTCTTCCGTACCGTTTACGACCCCGACCCCGTACCGCTTACGACCCCGGGCCCGTCTCGCCTACGCCCCCGTCTCGCGCCCCTCCACGTACGTCGTCACCACCTCGATGTCGCCGATACGTGACGTATCGACACGTCGAGGGTCGTCGCCGAGCACCACCAGGTCGGCGCGCTTGCCCGGGGTGAGCGTGCCCAGCGAGTCCTCCCAGTGGCAGGCGCGGGCGCCGGCCACCGTGTAGGCGTGCAGGGCCTCATCGACGGTGATGCCCTCGTCCGGGCCGATCACCCGCCCCGACCCGGACGCGCGCTCGACCATGAACTGGACGGCCCGTAGCGGGGCGCCGTCCGTGACGGGGCGGTCGGAGCTGCCGACCAGCGGGATGCCGTGATCCAGGAACGCGCGGCCGCGGTAGAGCCAGGGCGCCCGTTCCTCGCCCATGATCGCCGCGTAGTCGTCGCCGAAGCTGTGCAGGAAAGTGGGCTGGACGACGGCGCTGACGCCGAGCCGCGCGAACCGCGGGAGCTGGTCGGGGCGGATCAGGCCCGCGTGTTCGACACGGTGCCGGGCAGTGGGCCGCGGGCGGAGGCGCTGGGCCCGTTCCAGGGCGTCCAGGGCGAGGTCGGCCGCGCGGTCGCCGATGGCGTGGACGGCGAGCTGCCAGCCCGCCAGGTGTCCGTCGACGATCAGGTCGGTGAGCGCGTCCGGGTCGTCCTGCAACTGGCCCGCGTGGCCGAGTCCTTCGTACGGGCTGCTGAGCGCGGCGGTCCGGGCCATCATGCCGCCGTCGGTGTACACCTTCAGCGCGCCCACGGAGAGCCAGTCGTCTCCGAAGCCGGTGCGCAGGCCCAGGTCGAGGGCCCTGGGGAAGCCGTCGTCCTCGTGCGCGGCGACCGGCCGGAGCCGTTCCGCGGCCACCATCAGCTGCACGCGCAGCGGCAGCAGTCCCTCGTCGCGGGCGAGTTGGTAGGCGCCGAGCTCGACCGGGCTGTGGCCGAAGAGGGTGCCGCCGATGCCCGCCTCGGCGCAGGCGGTGACGCCCTCGGCCAGACAGGTCCGGGCGGCCCGCCCTATCGCCTCGGCCAGTTCGCGCTGGGAGTACGGCAGACGCAGCGCGCGGGCGGCACCCATCGCGCCCTCGGCGAGGAAGCCGTTCTCGTGCGGGGTGCCCGGCGGGAGCAGGTCCAGGACGGCGGAGTTGACCACGCAGCCGTGTCCGGAGTCGTGCAGGACGTAGACCTTGTGGCCCTGGCTGACCGTGTCCAGTTCGGCGGCGGTCAGATGGCGGCCCAGGGCCCGCTGGTCGTATCCGGCGATGCTCAGCCAGGAGCCGGGCGAGCGTTCACGGGCCGCGGCCGCCGCCACGACGGCGAGCACGTCGTCGATCCTGGTGCGGCCCGCGATGCTCAAGGTGTCCTCCTTGAGCCCGGTCCAGGCCAGATGCACATGGGCGTCGATGAAGCCGGGCAGCACGGTGGCGCCCTGCAGGTCGATCACGTCGCGCGCGGGCCGGGAGGTCACGGCCGCGTCCAGGCCCGCGATCCGGCCCCGCCGGATGCCCAGGTCGTGGGCGACGGGGTGATCCGGATCCATGGTGAGGAAACGCGCGTTCGTCAGCCTCTTGCAGAGCATCGAAGGAGCCTCTCCACTCGTCGAAGAGGTGCGGTCAGCCCTCCACCGACGCCACGAGGGAACGCGGCCGCAGGTCCGTCCAGTTGGTCTCGATGTACTCCAGGCAGGCGTCCCGCGAGTCCTCGCCGAAGGCGGTCGTCCACCCGCCGGGCACCTCGGCGAAGGACGGCCAGAGCGAGTGCTGCCCCTCGTCGTTCACCAGGACCAGGAAGCGGCCGTCGGGGTCGTCGAAGGGGTTGGTGCTCATGTGTCGGTGCCTCCTTGGGCGGTACAGAGGATTTAGGTTAGGCTCCCCTAATTAAATGCGAGCTTAGCCTTACTTCCTTCCCTCTCACAAGGAGACGTCGATGCGCCCCGCGGCCGACACCGGGAACGCCTTCGCCGAGTACGGACTGTCCGGCGAACCCGGCACCGAAGCCTTCTGGTCGGCTGCCCAGAGCCCCGTCTCCGTACCGGCCGACGACAGCAGTTGGCGGACCCTCTTCCTGTGGCGCGGGCCGCGGGCGAGCATCGGCTTCGAGAGCTGGTCGGAGCCCGTGCCGCTGACCCGGTGGGCCGACACGGACTGCTGGTACGCCGAAGTGCGCATGCCCGCGCGGCTGCGCGTGACCTATCAGTTCCTCGTGGGCGAGGGCGAGGGCGAGGGTGACGGCGAGGACGCGTACGCCGACCCGCTCAACCCGCACGGTGCCGGTGGCGACCGCTCCATCGCCGTGACCCCCGACGCCCCCGCCCAGCCCCACTGGCCCGCCGTCGGAGCCGACGACACCCTCCCCCTGCCCGGCACCCGGATCCGCTGGGCCAGTGCGCGGCTCGGCGGGCGGCGCACCGTGCGCGTCCACGCGGTGGGCGGCGGCGGGCCGTTGGTGCTGCTGCTCGACGGGGACGACTGGCTCTATCTGCACCCCGCCATGACCGCCTTCGAGTCGGCCGTCGCCTGCGGTGAGATGGAGCCGGTCACCCTCGTCTTCCTGCCGTCCAAGGACAGGCTGGGAGAGTTCGGGTGCAGCCCCGCGCTGTGGGAGGCGGTACGGGACGAACTGCTGCCTCTGGTGGCCGACAGCGGCGTGCACGCGGAGCCCGAGCGTCTCGTGGTCGCCGGGCAGAGTCTCGGCGGGCTCAGCGCGATGTACGCGGCGCTGGACTTCCCCGACCTGGTGTCCCGTGTGGCGTGTCAGTCGCCGTCGTTCTGGTGGACGCCCGACGCGATGGCGTCGGACGACCCGCTGGGCGGCCCGGTCGGCGGCACCATCGCCGCGCGGCTGCGCACGGAACGCCCCGACCTGTCCGGCCTGCGCATCGCGTTCGACCTCGGCGAGCACGAGCCGCGGATGCTCCCGCACTGCGAGCTGACCGAGACGCTGGTCCAGGAGGCCGGTGCGACCGTGCAGGTGTCGCGGGCGGCCGCCGGCCACGACCGGGCGGGCTGGCGGCACGCGCTCCTCAGGGACGTCGCCTGGGCCCTCGCCTGACGCATGCCGTGAGGCAGCCCGTCACCTCGCCACCGCCGTGCAGTAGGCCTCGTCGGTGGCGAGAAGGTTCCGGTGGCTGTCCTCCGCGGTGATGACGCCGTCGTCCAGGACGAGCACGCGGTCGGCGGCGTCCAGCATGGCCGGGCTGCTGGTGATCACGACGGTCGTACGGCCCCGGCGCAGCTTCGCGACGTTCCGCGCGATGAGCTGTTCGGTGACGGCGTCCACCGCCGTCGTCGGATTGTGCAGGACGAGGACGTCCGTGTCGGCGGCCAGCGCGCGGGCCAGGGAGAGGCGCTGACGCTGTCCTCCGGAGAGGTTCGCTCCCCGATCGCGCACTCCGTAGTCGAGGCCTTCGCGGTGCAGGGCGACCACGTCGGTGAGCATGGACGCCTCGACGGCCTCGGCGATCGTCCGGCTGGTGCCCGACGGGTCGATGTTCGAGCGGAGGGTGCCCGCGAAGATCTCCCCGTCGTACGGGTTCACCAGCATGTGCTCGCGGACCGCCTCGACCGACAGGTCCGCCATCTCCCGACCGCTGACCCGCACCACACCCTCGTACGCGTCCGGCGGCACGTTCATCGCGAGGACCGACGCCAGATCGGCGACCGCGCGCGGCTGGTACCCGGCGATCGCCACGAACTCGCCCGCCGCCACGGTGAACTTCAGCTCGCGCAGCGACCCGTACCGGACGCAGTCGATCTCCAGGTCCCCGCCCGCGGCAGGGCGTCCGGCCCCGGGGGCCGTCACCGGGGGCGCGGTGAGGACGAGTGCCATCCGCTCGGCCGACGCCCGCGCGATCATCACGTACTTGGGCATCTCCGAGAACATCTTCAGCGGTTCCATGATGAACTGCGCCAGGCCGACGGCCATGACGAGTTCGCCGATGGTGATGCCGCCGTCGAAGGCCAGCCAGCCCGCCGTCAGGGTCACCGCGGCCGCGAGGACGGCGTTGAGTGCCTGGGCCGTGCCCGCGTACACGCCGTTGACCTTGGCGACGGTGACCGCCTGGTGCTTGGCCTCCGAGCTGACGGCCCGGTAGGAGCGGAACGCCGCGTGGTTGCCGCCGAAGCCGTGCAGCGGGCGCAGGCCGCTGATCAGGTCGGCGACCTTCGCGCCGGCGCGCGCCACCCTGGCCTGCTGCTCGCGCGTGCTGGACCCGATCCGCTTGGACATCACGCTGAGGATCGACAGGATCGCGACGGTTCCCACGATCACGAGCAGCCCGAGCCGGTAGTCGGCCATGCCGAGCGCGACCGCCGCGACGAGCACCGCGACCAGTGAGCTGATCAGCAGCGGCACCACCTCGATGATGTCGGCGGTCTGGTCGGCGTCCTCGGTGGCGATGGTCAGGACCTCGCCGGACTTGAGGTCGACGTCCCTGGCCACCGGCTGGAGCCCGCAGGCGGCGACCTTCACGCGCCAGCGGTGTGCCTCGGTCGTGTTGGCCTTCTGGAGGACGCGCATCCCGAACCGCCACGACAGCGAGACCGTCGTGATGATCACGGCGAGCGCGCCGATGGAGAGCGCGAGCGCGCCGAGGGTCCTGTCGTCCCGCATCGTGTGCTCGACGATCATGCCGAGCGCGATGGGGAACGCCGTCTCGCCGGCCTGGTAGAGGCCCATGAGGACGGTGCCGAGGACCATCGCGCCGACGTTGCGGCGCAGTGCGGTCCGGAGGATGTCGGCCCCCGGTCGAGGCGGCTTCATGTCAGGAGTTGACGGCGTTGTCGGCGTTGTCATGGTCGTCATCGAGGTGGCGGGCAATCGCTTCCGGGGTTCGCAGGGTGAAAAGGTCTCGGATGGTGATCACAGGACCGTACTCGCGGCGGAGCAGCCCGATCAGCCGTACCGCCAGCATCGAGTGTCCTCCGAGGGACACGAAGTCACTCACCGCGCTCACCTCGTCGTCGTCGAGGTCCAGTGCTTCGGCGAAGAACTCGCAGACCACGGTCTCCGTCTCGGTCCGGGGACCGCGCTCCCCCGCCGTGGTCAGCGCGCCGAGGGGCTTGGCCTCCGGCAGCGCCTTGGTGTCGGCCTTCCCGTTCACGGTCAGCGGGATGCTGTCGACCTCGGCGAAGTGTGTCGGACGAAGGAAGTCCGGCAGGCCGGTGCCCACGTCGGCGGCGACGGCGGCCAGGTCGGCGCCGTCGAGCACGAGGTAGGCGGCGAGCCGGTACGCGCCGTCGACCTGCGGGTCCGGCTGGGCGACCGCGGCGGCGAACCGCACCGCCGGGTGCGCGGCGAACGCGGCCTCGACCTCGCCCGGTTCGACGCGGTGGCCGCGGATCTTGACCTGCTGGTCGGTGCGGCCCAGGTACGTCAGGTTCCCGTCGGGCCTGCGGAACACCAGGTCTCCGGTGCGGTACATGCGCTCGCCGGGGGCGCCGAACGGGCAGGCGACGAAGCGGTGGGCGGTCTGCGCGCACTGGCCGAGGTAGCCGCGCGCGATGCCGACGCCCGACACGTACAGCTCGCCGGGGACGCCGTCGGGCAGCGGCCGCAGCCACGGGTCGAGGACGTACACGTCGGTGTTGTCGATGGGCACGCCCACCACCGGGTCCTGGCACTCGAAGGTGCCGACGCCGAGGGTGTTGATCGTGTACTCGGTGGGGCCGTACAGGTTGTAGCCGACCGTGCCCTCGGTCTCGGCGAGCCGCTGCCACAGGGTCGGCGTGACGGCCTCACCGCCGAGCAGCACGAGCGCCGGGCGCCGCTCCGGCTGGTCGAGCAGGCCCTCGGCCACCAGCTGCTGCGCGTACGTCGGGGTGACGTTGATGACGTCGATCCCGTGCTCCAGGCAGTACTCGACCAGGCCGGGCGCGTCGCGGCGCAGCTCCTCGTCGCAGATGTGCACTTCGTGTCCGTCGGCGAGCCAGAGGAGCTCCTCCCACGACATGTCGAACGCGAACGACACGGTGTGCGCGATCCGGAAGGTCCGGTGGCCGTGCTCGGCGAGGACCGGTTCGAAGATCCGCCGCTGGTGGTTGATGAGCATGTTGGTGAGTCCGGCGTACTCGGTCACCACACCCTTGGGCTTTCCGGTCGATCCCGAGGTGTAGATCGTGTACGCGGGGTGCCGCAGCCGGTCCGGGTCGTCGGGGTCGAACGTCACGAACGGTTCGGCCGCCGGAAGCGGACGGTCCAGTTCGATCAGGCCGTCCGTCGCGCGCAGGGCACCGGTCAGCCGGGGCGAGACCGCGCTCACGGTGAGGATCGCGTCCGGGCGGGCGTCCTCGACGATCGCCGCGATCCGGTCGTCCGGGTGGTCGAGCTCCAGCGGTACGTACGCGGCGCCGACGCGCAGCACCGCGAACAGCGCCACGATCGAGTCGAGGGAGCGCGGGATCGCGAGCCCCACCGTCGTCTCCGGGCCCAGGCCGCGCCCGGCGAGCACACCGGCCACCGCGCGGCTGCGGTCCCGCAGCTGGGCGAAGGTCATCGTCGAGCCGTGCGCGACGAGGGCGACCCGCTCGGGGTCCCGGTCGGCCGCCCGGTCGAACCGGTCGACGACGGTGTCCGTGCCCACCTCCGTGCGCTCGGCGGGCTCGGGGTCACGGCCGAGGCCGGGCAGCGCGCCGAGGGGGCCCGTCGCGCGGGCCAGGTCTTCGAGTACGCGCACGTAGTCGTCGAGGAGGCGGCGGGCGTTGTCGGTGTCTCCGTAGCGGTGCTCCAGCTTGACCGTGAGCTGGTCGCCGGGCGTCACGACCCAGGTGAACGGGTAGTGCGTGGAGTCGTCGGCCCGCACGGAGGTGATGCCGTGCCGGGCGTTCATCTCGGCGAAGGCGTCCATGTCCAGGAAGTTCTGGAGCACGAACAGGTTGTCGAACAGGGTGTCGTGGCCGCTGGCCCGCTGGATCTCGCCGAGCCCGAGGTGCTCGTGCTCCATCGCCTCGACCCTGGCCGTCTGTACGGCCGACAGGTAGTCGCCGACGGTGTCGTCGGGCCGCGCCTTCGTCCAGGTCGGCACGGTGTTGAGGAGCACGCCGACGACGTCGGAGAGGCCCTCGCCGTCGCGGCCGGACACGGTCACGCCGAACACGGCGTCGCTGCGGCCCGTGCGGGCGCCGAGGAGGAGGCCGAACGCGCCGGTGAGGACGGCGTTCAGCGTGACGCCGTGCTGCTTGGCCGCGTCCTTCAGGAGGTCGGACTGTTCGGCGGTCAGCCGGTGCACGAGCGCGGGCGGCAGGTCCTGCGAGAGGGCCGGAGCGGGTCCGGCGAGCAGGGTCGGTCCCGGGACGCCCGCCAGGTGCTCCGCCCAGAAACGTTCCGACGCCGCGGAGTCCCTGGCGTCGAGCGCCCTGGCGTACTCCTCGAAGCCCGGCGTGGCCGGGGCCGTGTCGAACGGTTCGCCCGCCACCACGGCGTCGTACGCGTCGAACAGGTCCCGCAGCACGATCTCGCGGGACCAGCCGTCCCAGAGCAGCAGGTGGTAGCTGAGCAGCAGTCCGTCGTGGCCGCCGGGCAGGCGGACCACGGTGAGGCGGATCAGCGGTGCCTCGGCCGGGTCGAATCCGGCGTCGCGGTCCCGGGTGCGGAACTCCTCGACCGCCGCGTCGTCCGCGAGCTCCACCGTGCGGACGTCGACCCGCCGTCCTGCCTTGAGGACCTGGATCGGGTTGCCGTCGTCGTCGGTGGTGAAGCCCGCGCCGACCACCGGGTGCCGCGCGATCACGTGCGCCATGGCCTCGGCCAGCGCGTCGGCGTCCAGGCGCCGCTCGAAGGTGAACCAGCTCTGCGCGACGTAGTGCCCGGCCGCGCCCGCCATCTGGGCCTGGAAGAACAGGCCCCGCTGCAGCGGTGTGACCGGCGCGGTGCGCTCGGCGGTCGCGGAGGCGTCGGCGATGCGCTCCAGGGCGGTGAGCCAGTGCTCGGTGACGGCGTCGGGGATGCCGTCGGCGAGGGTGAAAGCGGTGTGCAGGCTGCCGGTGGCGTCGTCGGTCCAGGCGTTGACCTCGACGGCGTACGGGCTGCCCTGGTCGCCACCGGTGACGTGCACCGCCCGCGACTCGCTGCCGCGGCCCAGGTAGTTGAAGAGGACCTGGGGGCGGCCGGTGAGCAGCGGCGCGGTCTGCGGGTTGAGGTACTTCAGCTGCCCGTACGCGACGTGGCCGCGCTCGTCCGGCTGGCGCTCGGCGACCTCGTGCGCGGCGGCGACGGGGTCGGTGTGCGCGGTGAGCCGTACGGGCGCGATGGAGGTGAACCAGCCGACGGTACGGGTGTAGTCGTGCTCTTCGAGGGCCGGGACGCGGCCGTGCCGCTCCAGCTCGACCGCGAGGTCGGTGGGCGACGGCTGTACGTGGGTCAGGGCGGTGCGGAGCGCGCCGCACAGCAGCTCGGTGAGGCCGACGCCGAGGGCGGCGGGCGCGGTGCGGGTGAGGCGGTCGCTCGTCTCGGGCGGCAGGACGACGGTGGTCCCGCGCAGGTTTCCGGTGTCGGCGCCCGGCAGCAGCGGGGGCGCGTCGAGCGTGCTGATCCAGTGCGGAAGGCCGTCGGTCACCTCGTCGGAGGCGGCGCGGAGCGTCAGCGCGTCGGCGTACTCGGCGTAGGACGTGGTCGGCGGCGCCAGGTCCGCGCCGCGCACGGCGGTGGCCAGGTCGTCGAGGAGGACCAGCCAGGACACGGCGTCGACGGCTATGTGGTGCACGGTGACGACCAGGGTCCGGCTCGCCTCCAGCCACGAGAACGCGACGACGTCCCCGGTTGTGGGGTCGAGCCGTCCCGCGGCCTCGTCCGCGGCGGCCGAGGCGTCGGCGGCGTCCGTGCGGACGACGGCGACCTCGCGTGCGGGTTCGGTGCGCAGCGTCCATACGCCGTGCTCGACGCGCAGTCGCGTCCGCAGGGCCGGGTGGGCGGCCACGACGGCGTTCGCGGCGCGCTCGGCGTCGGCGAATCCGGTGCCCTCGGGGGCCTCAAGGGTCCTGGCCTGGACGAACCGGTCGAGGGATCCGCCCAGTTCGCGCTGGCGCAGGATGATCGGCGTCGGCGCGAGAGGGCCGTCCTCGCGGCGGGCGGGGGACGCGAGGGCGGGCGCCGCGGCCCGCGGTGCGCTCGAACCCAGGTGCCCGGCGAGCGCGCGCGGCGTCCTGAACAGGAAGACGTCACGGGGCGCGATCGGCAGGCCGAGCGCCCTCGCGCGGTTGATCACGGTGATGGCGACGATGCTGTCGCCGCCCGCCACGAAGAAGTCGGTGTCCTCGTCCACAACGGCGGAGCCGGGCAGCGTCTCGGCGAAGAGGGCCACCAGCGAGGCGAGCACGGAATCGCTCGCGACGACGGAGGGGTTGCCGTCCTCTTCCGCGGCGCGCTCGGCCAGCGCCTTGCGGTCCAGCTTGCCGTTGACGGTGAGCGGCAGGGCGTCGACCGGCAGGACCCGGCTCGGCACCATGTGCACGGGCAGCTTCGCGGCGAGCAGGCCCGCGAGGTCGCCGGGCACGCGGCCCACGACGTGCGCGACGAGGTGGTCGCCGCTGTCGGCGACGGTGACGGCCACGTCGACCACGCCGTCGAGCTCGCGGAGCGCGGCCTCGACCTCGCCGAGCTCGATGCGGAAGCCCTTGAGCTGCACCTGGTCGTCGGCACGGCCGGCGAACTCCAGCTCGCCGTCGAGCGTACGGCGGGCGAGGTCGCCCGTGTGGTACATGCGGGAGCCGTCGTCGGTGAACGGGTTCGCCACGAACCGGCCCGCGGTCAGGCCGGACCTGCCGAGGTAGCCGAGCGACACCTGGTCGCCCGCGACGTAGATCGCGCCGACGCGGCCCGGCGGCACCGGCCGGAGCCGGTCGTCGAGCAGATAGGTGACGAGGCCGGGGATCGGGCCGCCGATGGGACTGACGTCCTGGCCGCGGGCGAAGTCCTCGTCGGTCAGCACCCGGTGCGTGACGTGCACGGTCGTCTCGGTGATGCCGTACATGTTGACCAGTTCGGGCGACGCCGTGCCGTGCCGCTCGACCCAGCCGCGCAGCCGCCCGAGGTCGAGCGCCTCGCCGCCGAAGATGACCTTCCGCAGTGCGGGGAGCGGTTCACCGGCGTGCCGGTCGGCCTCGATGAACTGGTAGAACGCCGACGGAGTCTGGTTGAGCACGGTCACGCCGCGCTCGCGGACGAGCCGGTGGAAGTCGACCGGGGAGCGGGTCAGAGCGTACTCGGGCACCAGCAGCTCACCGCCGTGCGCCAGCGCGCCCCACAGCTCCCAGACGGCGAAGTCGAAGGAGAAGGAGTGGAACTGCACCCATACGTCGTGCGGCCCGAAGCCCATGTCGGGCCGGGTGTTGGCGAGCAGGGTGACGACGCTGGAGTGCGGTACGACGACGCCCTTGGGGCGGCCGGTCGAGCCGGAGGTGTAGATGACGTACGCGGGGTCGTGCCAGCGGGCCTCCCCCCGCGCGGGCCCGTCCGTGGCGGCTTCCCGCGGCGTCTCGTCCCCCTGGACGAGCACGCGGGCCGGTACGCCCGCCCGCTCCAGGAGCCCGGTGAAGCGGTCGCGCTGCTCGCGGTCGACGAGGACGACCTGCGGGGCGGCGTCGGCCAGGATGTACTCCAGGCGCTCGTCCGGGTACGCCAGGTCCAGCGGTACGTAGGCACCGCCCGCGGAGACGATCGCGACCAGCGCGACGACCTGCTCCACGGAGCGCGGGACGGCGACGGCGACGCGCTTGCCGGGGCCGACCCCGGCGGCGCGCAGCCCTGCCGCCACCTCGTTCTTGGCGTCGGCCAGTTCGCCGTACGACAGCGCCCTGGTGCCGCCGTCGAGTGCGCACTGGGTGACGGCGGTGGCCGCCGGGTCGCGGCGCGCGGCGGCGTCGAAGAGGCCGCCGAGGGTCGTCGGCTCGATGTGCGCGGGCCGCCGGGCGTCCTCGGGCACCAGGTCGCCGACGACGGCGTCCGGGCGCGTGAGCAGGCCGGTGAGGGCCAGGGTGAAGGTGCGCAGGATGTCCTGGGCGGTGCTCTCGCCGACGAGTTCGCCGTCGTGGATGAGGTTGAAGCGCGGACGCCCGTCGAGGGCGCGCTCCACGACGAGGGTGAGCGGGTAGTGCGGGGCGCCCTCGTTGACGATGTCGGTGATGACGAGCTCGGCGTCGGGGGTCCGCAGGCTGTCCACGTCGGTCGCGACGTCGAACACCACGAGGGTGTCGAAGAGCGAACCGGCACCCGCCCGGCGGCCGATCCGCGCGAGCGAGACGTGCTGGTGCGGCAGCACGGCGCTCTGGTGCTCCCGCACCCGGGCGAGCAGGTCGCCGGCCGTGGTCGTGCCGGTCCAACGGACCCGTACGGGAATGGTGTTGATGAACAGGCCCACCATGTCGCCGATGCCGGGCACGTCCGCGTCGCGCCCGGACACCGTGGAGCCGAACACCACGTCGTCGGTGTGCAGGATGCCGCCCAGTGTCACGGCCCACGCACTGTGCACGGCGACGCTCAGCGGCACGCCTGCGGCCCGTACGGCCGCGTCGACGTCGTCCTCCGCCTCGATGGCCGTGTCGGCGAACCGGTCCGACGGGGTGTGCCCCTCGGCGACCAGTGACGCCCCGGGCAGCCCGGCGAGTTCCTCGCGCCACACCCGGTCGCTCTCGTCGTCGTCCCGTCCGGCGAGCCAGCGCACGTAGTCGGGGAAGCCGCCGACCGGGTACACGGTGCCCGGCGCGTGATATTCGGCGAGGAGCGCGCGCAGCATCGGCGGCACCGACCAGCCGTCGGCGATGATGTGGTGCACGGTCTGCACCAGGACGGTGCGGTCGTCGCCCGCCCGGACGAGCGTGTACCGCATCAGCGGCCCGGTGGCCAGGTCGAATCCGGCGCGGCGGTCCCGCTCGGCGAGGTCGCGTATCCCGGCGTCCGTGATGCCGGGGCGGTCCACGGTCGTGAAGGGCGCCTGGACGCCGTTCTCCAGGACGGAGACCACGCGGCCGTCGGCGAGGGCGGTGAAACGTGCGGCGAGGTTGGGGTAGAGCGTGAGCAGCCGGGTCGCGGCGGCGGCGAGCCGGTCCGCGTCCACGGGCCCGTCGAGGGTGAGCAGTTGCTGCTCGACGTACGCGCCCGCCGAGTCGTCGTCGAAGACCGAGTGGAAGTACAGGCCTTCCTGGAGTGGGGTCAGCGGCAGGATGTCCCGCAGCTCCGGGCCGTCCAGACTGTCGACGTCGGCCTGGGTGAGCGGCACCAGGGGGAAGTCGCTGGGGGTGTGGCCGCCCTCGTCGAGCGCGGCCAGACCGGCGAGGGCCACGCGGAAGTAGCCGCCGAGCGTCGCGATGTCCTCGTCGGTGAACATGCCGTCGGGCCAGGAGACGGTGGTGACCAGTTCGTATTCGCCGCCGGCCGAGCCGGGTTCGGCGATGGCGTTGAACTCCAGGGCGCGCGGCAGGCGCATGTCCGGGTCGCGCTTCTCGCCCAGCTGGCCGGTGGCGCCCGTGAGCTGCCACTCCCCCGCGGCGCCCGCGTCGAAGCGGCCCAGGTAGTTGAAGAGCACCTGGGGGGCGGGGGCGTCGAACGGGGTGTCGTTCAGGTAGCGGAGGGCGCCGTAGGAGATGCCGTTGCTCGGTACGCGGGACAGGTCTTCCTTGACCGCCTTGAGGGCGGCGGCGAGGTACTCGGGAGCGGTGAGGTCGGGGGCGGTGCCCGGGTCCACGGTCACCGGGAACAGGGTGGTGAACCAGCCCACGGTGCGCGAGAGGTCCGGCTCGAAGCCCGCGCTGTCCGCCACGTACCGGCCCTCGCGGCCGTGGCCCTCCAGCTCGATGTGCGCGAACGTCTGGTCCTGTCCGAGGTCGCGGCGCCACCGGGCGAGGGCGACGGCGAGCGCGGTGAGGAGCACGTCGTTGACGCCCGCGTGGAACTTGGCGGGTATCTCGCCGAGGAGGGCGGCCGTGACCTCGGGGCCGACGGAGACGGTCTGGATCCGTTCACGTGCGACGGTGTCGGCGGCGGTCAGCGCGCGCCGGCCCACCGGCTGGTCGGTGCCCGGCAGGGGCCGCCGGAAGTAGTCGAGGTCGGCCGCGAAGTCCGCACGCTCCAGGAGCTGCGTCCAGCGCCGGAACGACGTGCCGACCGGGGGCAGTTCGACGGGCGTGCCGGAGGTGAACTGGCGCCACGCCGTGGCCAGGTCCTCCATCAGGACCCGCCAGGACACGCCGTCGATCACCACGTGGTGGGCGACGACGACCAGTTGGTGCTCGGCGCGGCGCCAGACGGCGCGGAGCATCACGCCGTCGTCCGGGTCGAGCCCGTCGGTGGCGAGCTCGACGCAGGCGTCCAGCGGCCGGTCGCTCTCCTGCCACACGGCGGCGGCGGTGCGGTCGGCCTCCGGGATGTCGAAGCTCCAGCGGTCGCCGCGCACGAGCTTCGCGCGCAGCATGTCGTGCCGTCCGAGGACGGCGCCGAGTATCTCGTCGAGCGCCTCGGGGGTGAGTTCCTCGGGGGTGTTGAGGACGACCGACTGGACGAAGCCGTCGACGGCGTCGGTGGTCTCGCCGAGCCACTGCACGATGGGCGATCCCACGACGGCGCCGGTCGCGACGTCGCCGTGGTCGGCGGTGGAGACGTCCTCACGGCTGGCGACGGCGGCCAGGGCGCCGACGACGCTGTGGGTGAAGATCTGCCGCGCGGTGACGTAGAGCCCGGCCTCGCGCAGTGCGCTCAGCAGCGAGATGGTCAGGATGCTGTCGCCGCCGAGCTGGAAGAAGTCCTGGTCGACCCCGACTTCGTCGAGCTGAAGCACCGCGGCGACCGCCGCGCAGACCACGCGCTCGTTCTCGGTGGTGGGCGGGGCGACCGCGCCGGTGGCGGTGGAGGGTTCGGGCAGCGCCTTGCGGTCGAGCTTGCCGTTCGCGGTGAGCGGGAACGCGTCCATCACGACGATGTGGGTGGGCACCATGTACTCGACCATGTGGTCGACGGCCCACGCCTTGACCTCGTCGGCCCGCAGGGTCTCGTTGCCGGCGGTGGGGATCACGTATCCCACGAGGTAGGTGCCGCCCGCCGTGTTCTTCTTGGCGACGACGCAGGTGTGGCGTACGCGCGGGTGCTCGGCGAGGCCGGCCTCGACGTCCTCGAGCTCCAGGCGCATGCCGCGGATCTTGACCTGGTTGTCGGCGCGGCCGAGGAAGTCCAGGGTTCCGTCGGGCGCGAACCGGGCGAGGTCGCCGGTGCGGTAGAGCCGGGACCCGTCAGACGCGAAGGGGTTGGCGACGAAGCGGGAGGCGGTCAGGCCGGGCGCGTTGACGTAGCCGCGCCCCAGGAGGAGGCCGCCCGCGTACAGTTCGCCGCCGACCCCGACCGGGACCGGGCGCAGCTCGTCGTCGAGGACGTACAGCTGGGTGTTGGGGTTGGCCCTGCCGATGGACGTCGACAGGCGCTCGGCCTCGCCGCGGTAGATGACGTGCGAGACGCCGATGGTCGTCTCGGCCGGGCCGTAGCCGTGGTAGAGGGGGATGGCGAGCTGGGTGCGGAAGCGCTCGTACAGCTCGGGGGTGAGCACTTCGCCACCGCACCAGACGTGGCGCAGGGTGTCGAGACGGCCGGAGTCGCCCGCCATCTCCAGGAGCACGTCCAGCATGGACGACACGAGGTACGTGAAGGTGACGCGCTGCTCGGCGATGACGCTCAGCAGGTGGTGCGGGTCGCGCTCGCCGCCGGTCCGCAGGACGACGAGGCGGCCGCCGCTGACCAGGGGCAGGAAGATCTCGTTGATGGAGATGTCGAACGAGAGCGGCGCCTTGAACAGGGACGCGTCGTCGTGGCCGAAGTGCAGGATCTCGTCGACCTGCCAGAGCAGGCGTTCGCTGATCGCCGCGTGCCGGATCATCGCGCCCTTGGGCCGCCCGGTCGAACCGGACGTGAAGATCACGTACGCGAGTGAGTCGCCGTCCACGGAGATGTCGGGCTCCGTGGTGGGCAGGGAGGCGAACGCCCAGTCGGCGAGGTCGACGCCGACGGCTTCCGGCTCCCGCGGGTCGTGCTCGCCCGAGGAGTTGAGCTGCAGGACGACGCGGGCGTCCTCGATGACGACCGAGCGGCGCGCGGCGGGCCACTGCGGGTCGAGCGGTACGAAGGCGCAGCCCGCACGGACCACGGCGAGCAGTCCGATCACCATGTCGGCGGAGCGGTCCAGCGAGATGCCGACGACCTGTTCGGGGGCGAGGCCGCGGGAACGGAGGTGGTGGGCCAGCTGGGCGGAGCGTTCGGCCGCCTCGCGGTAGGTCAGCGAGCGGTGCTCGTCGACGATGGCGACGGCGTCCGGCCTGGTGCGGGCCTGCTCGCGGAACATCTCGACGATGGTGGGGCGGGTCCGGTCCGCGCCGGTGTCGTTCCACTCGGCGAGAGTCCTGAGGCGTGTCTCCGCGTCGGCCGGGCCGATGGTGCCGAGGGGCCGGTCGGGGAAGTCGGCGAGGTCGTCGAGTGCGAGCTGCGCGTCCTCGGGGTCGGCGCCGTCGGGGACGGGGATGTGCCAGCCCTGGGTGCCGGCTTCCCGACTGCCGGGCCCCGTGCCGCCGTTGTCGACCCAGCCGAGGACGTCGGCGAAGAGCGTGCCCGGAGTGAGCTCGACGCCTTCCGGACTGCGGCCGGTCGCCCAGTACGACAGGCCGATGGCGCAGGCATCGGCGATGGTCCGGTCGGAGTAACCGCCGGCACGCCGACGCACATCGGCCAGGCGGTGGGGGGAAAGCAGCACGAGGCGAGCGCTCGGTTCCATCATCGAAGACACAGCGTCCCTTCCAGGTAATCGCAGTTAGGCTAACCTAAATTAGGGTCGCCTAACTACCCTCTCGCCAGGCCCGCCACAGTCGCGCGTACCGTCCGCCCAGTGCCACCAACTCGTCGTGGGTGCCCTGCTCCACCACACGCCCCGCGTCGAGCACGGCGATCCGGTCCGCGGCCATCGCCTGGGTGAGCCGGTGCGCCACGAACAGCGTCGTACGGCCCGCGCACGCGGCAAGCACGGCACGCTCCAACTCGGCGGCGCCCTCACTGCCCGCCTCCGCGGTCGACTCGTCGAGCACGACCACCGGCGCCCGGCCCAGCACGAGGCGGGCCAGCGCGATCTGCGCGATCTTGGTGACGTCCAGGCGCTCACCGCCCTCGCCGACCGTGGTGCGCAGGCCCTCGGGCAGCGCCTCGACCCAGCCGTGCGCGCCCACCGTGCGCAGCGCGTCCATGAGTTCGGCGTCGGTCGCCTTCGGGGCCGCGAGCCGCAAGTCGTCGGCGAGCGGGCCCGAGAAGACGTGCGTCTCCTGCGTCAGGATGCTCACCAGAGCACGCGCCCCGGCCTCGTCGAGACCGCCCAGGTCGTGCGCGCCGATGCGCACCGAACCCGTCTGCGGCGTCCCGATGCCCGCGATCAGCGCGGCCAGCGTCGACTTGCCCGCGCCCGTCGCGCCCACCAGCGCCAGCGAACCGCCCGCCGGGATCGTCAGGTCGACGTCCCTGAGCACCGGTTCCTCGGTGCCGGGATAGGTGAACGTCAGGCCCTCCACCGTCACCTGATGCGGCACGTCGTCGGCCACGGCGACGGATGTGTCGCCCACGAGCCGCTCCTCGGCCGACTCCCCCAGCACCCCGACCAGGCGGGTGAGGCTGGCGCCCGACTTCTGCGCCTCGTCGAAGGTGAACATGATGGCGCCGAGCGGGGTGAACAGGCGGTGGAACATCAGCGGGGCCGCGGACACCTCGCCGAGACTGGCGGCGCCGGCCTCCAACAGGGCGTATCCGACCACGAGAATGAGGACGAGCCCGATGAACTCGGCGCGGTTCTCCCGGCCCACGAACCGTCCGAAGAACCGGAACACGTCGATCCCGAGGTCGCGCACCCGCCAGGACTCCGCGGTGACCTTCTCCCGTACGTCGTCCTCGAGGCGGTACGCACGTACGGTGTCGATCCCGTTGAGACCGCTGATCAGCGCCTGGGCACGGTCGGCCTGGGCCACCCGCTGTTTGCGGTAGAGCGGGGCAGAGCGCGGCAGGTACCAGCGCAGGGCCAGCGCGTAGGCGGGGAGCGCGGCGGCGCCCGCGAGGCCGAGCCGCCAGTCGAGGCCGAACATGCCGACCGTGGCGATGAAGACCAGCACGCTCGCCGAGAACACCGTGGGGATGGCCGTGCGGATGCCCTTGGACAGCACGGCCACGTCGTCACCGACCCGGGAGAGCACGTCCCCGCGGCCGACCTGCTCGATCCGCGCGCTCGGCATGCCGAGCACCGCACGGACGGCGCCCTCGCGCAGCCGCGCGAGCAGATCCGCGCCGAGGCGTCCGATCAGATAGGTCGAGGCCGCGGTGGCCACCGCACCGAGCAGCGCGGCGACCCCCATCAGCACGCCGATCGTGACGAGGACCGAGCGCCCGTCCCCGCCGACCACTGCGTCGACCACCCGGCCGAGGAGCAGCACCGGCAGCACCTGGAGCGCCGCTCCGGCCACCGTGGTGAACACGGTGGCCGTCGTCAGCCACGGGACTTCGCGGCAGTGGGCCGAGACCCACCGGGTGGCCTCGCGTCCGGACGCGGTGCGCAGCGTCGCCGGGGCGGCGGGCACCCCGGTCGTGGGGGTTGCGGTGGTGGATGTTTCGGCGGTGCTCACACGTGGACCAAGTCGAGCCGGGGACGGGGGAGGTGGAACGTCACTGCTACTCGACCGACTTGACGAGCTCGTCGATCGCGTACGGGAGGGACAGGACGGTGCCCTGCGACATCGCGGCGCCGACCGCCGGGCCCTCGCTGTCCAGCAGGTAGGACACGTTGCCCTTCTTCACCGCGTCCAGGTTGGCGAACAGCTTGAACTTCTTCAGCGCCGCCGTGTCGGCCTTGTCGTTGATGACGACGATGCGGTCGACGTCGACCAGGTCCGTGCGCTCGGGCGAGAGTTCGGTGGAGAACTTGCCGCCGGCGATCTTGTCGATCTTCGTCTGGTACGTGAAGCCCATGCCCGTGAGGAGCCGTCCGCGCACGTCCTTCGAGGTGAACGGGTTGATGGAGTCCTTGTACCAGGACAGGGCGACGGAGGTCTGGTTCGCGAACTTCGGGTGCGACTTCTTCGCCTCGGCGAGCTTGTCCTCGATGCCCTCGACGAGCTTCTTGCCCTCGTCCTCCTTGCCGAGCGCCTTGGCGATGTGCACCGCGTTGTCCTGCCAGGGGGCGCTGAAGAGCTCCTTCTCGCCCTTGGTGCGGCCCACCGTCGGGGCGATCTGCGAGAGCTTGTCGTAGGCGGCCTTGTCGATCTCGGAGTACACCGCGATGATCAGGTCCGGGCGCAGGGCGGCGATCTTCTCGTAGTTCGGGCCGGAGTCGCCGTTCTTCATGATGACGTCGGGCTTGGTGTCGCCCCACTTGTCCTTCACCCAGGGCCACTGGGTGTTGATGTCGGGGGACTTGCCCTCCGGGTTCGGGTACTGGTCGACCATGCCGACCGGCTTGGTGCCGAGGGCCAGGGCGGTCTGGTCGTCGGTGTAGCCGACGGTGACGACGCGCTTGGGGGCCTTGGAGACCTTGGTGGACCCGAACGCGTGCTCCACGGTGACCGGGAACGTGCCGCCGGCGGCGGCCGCCGGGGTGGTGTCGTCCGCCTTGTCGTCCGAGTCGGAACCGCAGCCCGCGAGGAGGCCGACACCGAGCGCCGTGGCGGTCAGTACGGCCGCCAGCCGCCGGGGCTTCGTGAGCGTCGTTCGGTGGAGGAGCATCCGCATTCCCTTGCTGTCGCGCTGACCGCTGCACCCCGGACTCAGGGCAGCCAAACCTTATCCCGAGGAGATGAGGTTAGCCTAGCCTTACCCACCGTTCCGCAGTGGGGTCAGTCGAGTTGGACGTGCGTACGACCGATCGGCACGATCAGCGGGCGGTCGCCCACCGGGTCGTCGACGACCCTCGCGCGCAGCCCGAACGCCTCCTGCAGCAGCTCCGCGGTGATCACGTCGCGCGGATGCCCCTGCGCAAGGATCGCACCCGCCTTCATCACGACGAGGTTGTCGCTGTACCGCGTGGCCAGATTGAGATCGTGCAGCACCATGACCACGGTGCGTCCCGACTCGTGCAGATCGTCGACCAGGTCGAGCACGTCGATCGCGTGCGCCAGGTCCAGGTACGTGGTGGGCTCGTCGAGGAGCAGCAGGTCGGTGCCCTGGGCCAGGGTCATGGAGATCCAGACGCGCTGGCGCTGGCCGCCGGAGAGCGAGTCGACGGGGCGGTCCGCCAGGTCGGAGACGCCGGTCATGGCCAGCGCGCGCTCCACGACTCCGGCGTCGTCCGAGGACCACTGGCGCAGCCAGCTCTGGTGCGGATGGCGCCCCCTGGCGACCAGATCGGCCACCGTGAGCCCCTCCGGCGCGACGGGCGTCTGCGGCAGCAGCCCCAGCTTCTTCGCCACGTCACGGGTCTTGAGCTTGACGATGTCCTGGCCGTCCAGGACGACCGAGCCGCTGGCCGGCTTCAGCAGCCGCGTCAGGGTGCGCAACAGGGTCGATTTGCCGCACCCGTTGGGGCCGATGATCGTCGTGATCACCCCGGGCGGGATGGACACGTCGAGGTCGTCGATGACGGTACGGCTGCCGTATCCGACCGAGACGCCCCTGGCGGCGAGCCGCGCGGCGTCCTGGACCGCCGGCTCGATCTCGGTGATGTACTGAGCGACCACAAGCCCCCCCTAATGTTAGGTTTGCCTCACCTTTGTACCAGCTATGCGAGCCGAGCCCGCTATTTGAGGTTCGCCCGCACCAACAGGTAGACGAGGAAGGGGCCCCCGATCGCGGCGGTGACCACGCCGACGGGGAGGTTGTTCGGCAGCACCGTGCGCGCGATCAGGTCGGCGCCGATCAGGAGCAGCGCCCCGAACAGACCGGACGCGATCAGCGGCGGCGTCGGACGGCGCGTCAGACGCATGGCCACCTGGGGCGCCACGAGCGCGACGAACGGGATCGGCCCCGCCGAGCTCACGGCCACGGCCGCCAGCAGCACCGCGCACAGCAGCAGCACCGCACGCACCCGCCCGAAGCGGACACCGAGCCCGGCGGCGACGTCGTCACCGAGGTGCAGCGGCTTGAACTGGAACGCGGCCGCGGCCACGACGACCAGCAGGCCGAGCGAGCACCAGAGCGCCACCCACACCTGGTCCCACGACCGGTTCTCCAGCGAGCCGACCAACCACGCCTGGGCGCGGGCCACATCCCTGATGTCGGCGGAGACGAGGAGCCAGGTGGTGATCGCCTGCGTCACAGCGCTCACCGAGATCCCGATGAGGATGAGCCGGAAGCCGTCGACCCCGCGCCGCCACGCCAGGAAGTACACGAGCAGGCCCGTGCAGAGGCCACCGGCGAGCGCCGCTGCGGAGAGCCCGATGGAGTCGACGACCGCCGCGGCGGCCCCGCCCGACACCGTCACCGAGAACACCGCGACCGCGCCGGCGCCGCCGGTGATGCCGAGAATGTCGGGGCTGGCCAGCGGGTTGCGCGCGACCGACTGCGTGATCGCGCCGGAGACCCCCAGCGCGATCCCCACGACGAGCCCGGCCAGGGCGCGCGGCATCCGCAGGTCCATGATCACGAATTCGTCGACCTGCTCGCCGCGGCCGACGAGCGTGGCCAGCACGCGGGAGAGGCCGATCGGGAAGTCGCCGACGCTGATGGACAGGCAGAACACCAGGAAGGCCGCCGCCGCGAGCACCAGCGTGACGAGGACGAGCCAGGGCCGCCAGACGAAGGACAGGGAACCGAGCCGCACGCCCGGCGTCACCGCGGGCTTCACATCTGTCTCGTTCATGCGTTCTTGAACTTTCCTCGCCAGACCAGGACCGCGAAGAACGGCGCCCCGAGCAGGGCCACGACGACACCGGCCTCCAACTCGCCGGGCCGCACCACCAGTCGGCCCACGATGTCGCAGACCAGCAGGACGACCGCGCCGAGCAGTCCCGCGTACGGCACCAGCCAGCGGTAGTCCGGCCCTGTCAGGTAGCGGGCCACGTGAGCCACCATCAGGCCGAGGAACGCGATGGGGCCGCAGGCCGCCGTCGCCGCTCCCGCGAGCAGGGTGATGGCGAGGATGCCCACGGTCCGGCTGAGCGCGATGTTCACGCCGAGCCCCCGCGCCACGTCCTCGCCCAGGTTGAGCAGGTTGAGGGCGGGGAGCGTGGTGAGGGCGAGGACGAGACCGACCGCGATGAACGCGGTCACCGGCCAGATCACGTCGAAGTCGACGCCGGCGACGGAGCCCGCGTTCCAGAACCGCAGGGCGTTCAGGGACTGCTGGTCCGAGAGGGAGACGGCCGTGGTCATCGCCGCGAGGAACACCGTGATGCCCTGCCCGGCGAGGGCGAGCGTCAGGGGGTTGCCGGCTCCCCGGCCGATGCTCGCGAGGCCGAACACGACGACACCGGAGACGGCCGCCCCCAGGAAGCCGAACCAGACGTACTGGAACGGGCTGGAGAACCCGAACACGGCGACCACCGTCACCACGGCGAACGACGCGCCGGCGTTCACGCCCAACAGGCCCGTGTCCGCGATGGGGTTGCGGGTGTACCCCTGGATGAGCGCGCCACCGACACCGAGCGCGATGCCCGCCACCACGGCGAGCACCGTCCGCGGCACGCGCACGGTCTGCACGATGAGCCGGATCTCGGTCAGCCGCTGGTCGGACTCCGGTCCCGCGAACAGCCCGTGCCACACCTCGGCCGGGGTCAGCGCGCGGGCCCCGACGGCCAGCGACGCCGCCGCCGCGATCACCAGGACCGCGGCGAGGACGGTCAGACCCACGACCCGCCGACGACGGGACTCCGTTGGGCCCCTCGGCACGGGGCGCTCCACTGCAGTCGTGCTCATGTCGACGTACGTTATCCCTTTGATCCGTTGTCCTTTTGATCGGATCGTGCCGTACGGCGGGTGGTGAGACCTGCGTCCTAGCGCGCGGCGCTGCCCGTCTCGTCGGCGACCGGGCGGGCCTCGGCGGATGCGGCGCTCCGCTCGCGGACCGAGTCCAGGATCTCGCCGACCCGGATCGCGATGTTGGACAGCAGCGACGACGTGATGCCGTGCGTGTGCTCCGTACCGCCCTGGAGGTAGATGCCGCATCGCAGGTCGGCGTCGGTCGCGACGCGGTAGTCGCGCTCGACGCGGACGCGGCCCTCGTCGTCGCGGAGGCAGCGGTCGGCGACCTCGCCGAGGAGACCGACGGGGTCGGCGGGGCTGTAGCCGGTGGCGAAGACCACGACGTCGGCGTCGACGGGGTTCTCCTCGCCGGTGACGAGGGACTTCACGGTGGCGCGGACGCCGTCCGGGGTCTCCTTGACGCCGGTGAGGCGCGAGACGTTGAGGAAGCGGAGGCGCTCGGTGCCGAGGACCTTCTCCCGGTACGACTCCCGGTACAGGTCGTCGATCAGGTCGATGTCCACCACGGAGTAGTTGGTGTTGCCGTGGTAGTCCATCAGGCGGCGCTTGACGCCCTCGGGTGCCTCGAAGTACTCGTCGACGGCGTCGGGGTCGAAGATCCGGTTGGCGAAGGAGCTGTCGTCCGCGGGGCTGTAGCCGTAGCGCGAGAAGACGGCGCAGATCTCGGCCTCGGGGAAGCGGCGGTGCAGGTAGGCGACGTTCTCGGCGGCGCTCTGGCCGGCGCCCACGACGACGAAGCGGGACGGCGAAGTGCCCTCCAGGCCCTCGACCTTGGCCAGCAGCTCGGAGTTGTGCCAGACGCGGTCGCCGCGCTCCACGCCCTCCGGCATGAGGGGGCGCAGGCCGGTGCCTATGACGAGGTTGCGGGCGCGGTGGACGGCGAGGCCCTCCGCCGAGCGGACGGTGACGTCCAGGTACTCGACCGCTCCGTCCCGTACGAACGGCGTGACGCCGACGACCTCGTGGCCGTAGGAGACCTGGTCGTCGACCTTGGCCGCGGCCCACTCCAGGTAGTCGTGGAACTCCACCCGCAGCGGGAAGAGGTTCTTGTGGTTGATGAAGTCGGTCAGGCGGCCCTTGCTCTTCAGGTAGCAGAGGAAGCTGAACTCGCTGGTGGGGTTCCGCTGTGTCACCAGGTCCTTGAGGAAGGACACCTGCATGGTCGCGTCGTCAATCAGCATGCCGCGGTGCCAGCCGAAGCTCGGCTGCTGCTCGAAGAAGTGAGCGGTGACCGTCTCCTCCCTGCCGACGCTCGCGTTGTGCTCGCTGAGCGCGATCGCCATCGCCACGTTGGACGGGCCGAAGCCGATGCCAATGAGGTCGTGGACCAGTGGTGCGTCGTCGCCAGGAAGAACCTGTGACATGTCACTCCCATCGTGCGGGGAAGCCGCCTGTCAGGCGTGGGGGAAGGTACGACAAGTGGGCACGTCGACGGGCGGCCCACTCGAACTTAGGTGAGCCTAAGCTAATCCGCGACGACTGTCGACCGGGCGAAACGGACATTGGGGCATATCGGGCGGGCAGCCACCCCGTCAACTGGGGTGCCGAGCAGACGCGTTGCACAGTAAGGTAAGCCTTGCTTTACTTATCGTCAGTTATTCCCTGCCCTGAGGAGGAACCCCCATGCGGGTCGTCATGTTCGGTTACCAGACCTGGGGGCACCGCACCCTGCAAGCCCTCCTGGACTCCGAGCACGACGTGGTGCTGGTGGTGACCCACCCCAAGAGCGAGCACGCGTACGAGAAGATCTGGAGCGACTCGGTCGCCGACCTCGCCGAGGAGCACGGCGTTCCGGTCCTGATCCGCAACCGCCCCGACGACGACGAGCTGTTCGAGCGCCTCAAGGAGGCGGACGCGGACATCATCGTCGCCAACAACTGGCGCACCTGGATCCCCCCGCGCATCTTCGGCCTCCCGCGCCACGGCACGCTGAACGTCCACGACTCGCTGCTGCCGAAGTACGCCGGCTTCTCCCCGATCATCTGGGCGATGATCAACGGTGAGTCCGAAGTGGGCGTCACCGCGCACATGATGGACGACGAGCTCGACGCCGGCGACATCGTCCGGCAGGAGGCGGTCGCGGTCGGCCCCAAGGACACCGCCACCGACCTCTTCCACAAGACCGTCGACCTCATCGCCCCGGTCACCATCGGCGCGCTCGACCTCATCGACGGCGGGCAGACGGAGTTCACCAAGCAGGACCGCTCCCGGGCGAGCTTCTTCCACAAGCGATCCGCCGAGGACATCCGCATCGACTGGAACTGGCCCGCCGAGGACCTGGAGCGCCTGGTGCGCGCTCAGTCCGCGCCGTACCCGAGCGCCTACGCCTTCCACAAGGGCAAGCGCATCGAGATCGTCTCCGCGGTGGTGTCCGAGAACCGCTACGGCGGTACGCCGGGCCGCATCTTCTACCGCGAGGGCGAGGGCGTGGTGATCGTCGCCGGAGCCGACGCGCGCTTCGGCCGCAACCACGGTCTGGCCATCACGCGCGTACGGACCGAGGACGGCCAGGAGCTGCCCGCGACGGAGTACTTCACCTCCATGGGCGGGTACCTGACGAGCCGTCCGTGAACTGAGGACTGCCGAGCCGTCCGCGAGCTGAGGACTCAGGCCCCGTGCCGGCCCTTCCTCCTGGCCTCAGGTCCCGCGCCGCCCCCCTCCTGGCGCGGGACCTGGACCCGGCCGGCAGGCTCTAGCCCGCCGCCGCGAGCACCAGAGGTAGCACCTCCCCGCCGCCCGCCCTCCGCAGGAGACGCGCGGCGACGGCGAGGGTCCAGCCCGAGTCGGTGCAGTCGTCGACGAGCAGGACCGGCCCCGGCGAGGCGGCCAGCGCGGTAGCCAGCTCCTCCGGGACGGTGAACGCGTCCGACAACGCCCGCAGCCGCTGGGCGGAGTTGCTCCGGCGCGCCGCGTGCGCGCCGCCCGGCCCGGCGTACGCCAGCGTCCCCAGGAAGGGAAGGCGGCCGACGGTCGCGATCCCCTGCGCGAGCGAGCCGACGAGCTGCGGACGGGAGATCGACGGCACGGCCACGACGCCCACCGGCCGGGCCGCGGCGTCCGCGGCGCCGGTCGCCCATCCCCCCGGAGAGCGCGCCCAGTCGGCGAGGACGGCGACCGCGGCCTTGAGCACGTCGTCGGGGACCGGCCCGTCCGGCGCGTTCTCGGCCAGCAACGGACGCAGCCGGTTGCCCCAGCCGATGTCCGAGAGGCGGCCGAGGGCCCGCCCGGTGGAGCACTGCTCCTTGGCCGGAATGCGTCCCTTGAGTTCGACACCCAGCGCGGCCATGCCCGTCGGCCACATCCTGCGCGGCTCGACCTCGACGCCGGGACGGTCCAGCTCCTTCGCCGCGCCCGACAGCGCGTCCTCGGAGACGGACGCGTCGGTCCAGGCGCCCGCGCAGTTGTCACACCTGCCGCACGGAGCCGCACCCTCGTCGTCCAGCTGCCGACGCAGGAACTCCATGCGGCACAGATCCGTACTCACGTAGTCACGCATGGCCTGCTGCTCGGCCTGCCGCTGCCTGGCCACCCACGCGTACCGCTCGGCGTCGTAGACCCACGGCTCGCCGGTGGAGATCCAGCCGCCCTTGACCCGCTTGACCGCCCCGTCCACGTCGAGGACCTTCAGCATCGTCTCCAGACGGGTGCGGCGGAGCTCCACCACGGCCTCCAGGGCCGGCACGGACAGCGGCCGCCCCGCGTCGGCGAGCGCGGAGAGGGTCTGGCGGACCTGCGCCTCGGGCGGGAACGCCGTATCGGCGAAGTAGCGCCAGATGGCCTCGTCCTCCTTGCCCGGCAGCAGCAACACGTCGGCGTGCTCGACGCCTCGTCCCGCACGGCCCACCTGCTGGTAGTAGGCGATCGGTGAGGACGGCGAACCGAGGTGCACCACGAAACCCAGGTCCGGCTTGTCGAAGCCCATGCCCAGCGCCGAGGTGGCGACCAGCGCCTTGACCCGGTTCTCCTGGAGGTCGGTCTCGGCCTGCAAGCGGTCGGCGTTCTCCGTACGTCCCGTGTACGACGCCACCTTGAAGCCGCGCTGCCGCAGGAAGGCGGTGGCCTCCTCGGCGGCGGCGACGGTCAGTGCGTAGATGATCCCGGAGCCCTGCAGTCCGTCCAGGTGCTCGGCGAGCCAGGCGAGCCGGTGGGCGGCGTCCGGCAGCTGGACGACGCCGAGGCGCAGGCTCTCGCGCTCCAGTGCGCCGCGCAGCACCAGGGCCTCGCCCGCGCCGGTGCCCAACTGTTCGGCCACGTCCGCCGTCACGCGCGCGTTGGCCGTCGCGGTCGTGGCCAGTACGGGCACGCCGGCCGAGAGCTCGGCCAGCATCGCGCGCAGCCTTCGGTAGTCGGGCCGGAAGTCGTGGCCCCAGTCGGAGATGCAGTGCGCCTCGTCGACCACCAGCAGACCCGTGGTGGCCGCGAGCTTGGGCAGCACCTGGTCGCGGAAGTCCACCGAGTTGAGGCGTTCCGGGCTGACGAGGAGGACGTCGGTCTCGCCGCGCTCGACCTCTCCGTAGATCGTCTCCCACTCCTCGGGGTTGGCCGAGTTGATGGTGCGCGCCTGGATGCCGGCGCGCGCCGCGGACTCGACCTGGTTGCGCATCAGGGCGAGGAGCGGGGAGATGATCACGGTGGGGCCCGCGCCGCGGCGGCGCAGCAGGGCCGTGGCCACGAAGTACACCGCCGACTTGCCCCAGCCGGTGCGCTGCACCACCAGGGCGCGCCGCCGCTCCTGCACCAGCGCCGCGACCGCCTGCCACTGGTCCTCGCGCAGCCGGGCCGAACCCCCGGGGTCGCCGACGAGCTCGGCGAGGATGGCGTCGGCTTCGGTGCGGAGCTCCAGGGTGTCCATGTCTCCATGCAACCCGATGCCACTGACAATCGCCGAATCCGCCACGGCCCCACGGGGCGCGGAGGACTCGGAGGACGCCGAGGACCCGGCGGACTCCAGAGCCCCGGAGGACTCGGACGGCTCGGAGGACTCGGAGGATGGAGGACTCGGACGCGGATGATCTGGGCAGGGATAGAGGCAGCGCACCGACCGATAGCGGCATCCCGTGCCGATTGTTCATTGCCCCCGGCGATCGCGGCGGGAACAATTGGAAGCGCTCCCGTGCGGCCACGTGGTCCGGTAGGGCTGTGCCGCGGTGCGCTCCCCCAGCCCGACCCCGCCCTCGTACGGGCGCGTAGCCGAAGGGAGGACCGTGACCTTCGGATTCGTCTCGTCCGGCGCGGCATCCACGCCGGGCTCATCGGCATCGACCTCGACCTCGGCCTCGACTTCGGCCGAGTTCTCCCCGGACTCCGCCGACTCCGCCCACCGACTGGCGCGGATGCTGGAACCCGCCGAGTGGTCGGCGGCGGGGATTCCTCTGCTGCGCAACCCGCGCGAGGTCGTCAGCGGTCTGCACGCGCGCCATCTGCCGGCCCCGGCGACGGCGGTAGTGGCCGTGCTCGATCCCGACGAACGCCTGCGGGCGAGCGCCTCGTTCAGCAGGCGCGCGACGGCGACGGACGGGTGGGTCTTCCGCAACGCGCTGCTCGCGCAGTTGCGCCGGGTCATCCCGCACGACCTGCGCCGCCGCACTCCGGTACGCACCGCCGTACTGCTCTACTGCCGTGAAGGGGACGCCCGTTGGACCCAGGAGGACGGGGCCTGGATGTGGGGCCTGCGCGATGCCTGCACGCTGCACGGACTGCGCTGCGGCGCGTACATCACGCTGACGTCCGACGGCTGGCAGGTGCTCGGCGAGGGACGCGGCGGCCGACAGCCGAGCCTCGGCTCACGGCCCGAGCCCTTCACCGGCACCGATCCGCCGGCGATACGCACCGGAGGGGCCGCCTCCGATGTGCTGCGCCGCGCGGCGGCACGCTGACGCACGGCCCGTTGGCCACACCCGGTACCGCGCGCCACGGCACACGTCGGCTGTGACACCGCGCTTCCGCGCGGTCGGTGCCTGACGGCACCACCGCGCGGTCGACTACGACTCCACGCCCGTTACGACCCCGCGTCGGCCATGACGTCGGCCGACGAACGTCGTCTCAGACACCCGCGCCCAGCATCGAGTTGATCCGCTGCGGGTCGCCGCAGACGATCAACAGGGTGCCGGCTCGGGTGAGAGCCGTCGGCAGGGCCGCTGCCGCGGTCTCTTCGCTGCCTCCGTTGAGGGCGACGACGACCACGGGCCGGGACGCGGCACGATCCAGGGCGGTGGCGTCGGCGTAGAAGACGTCGTCGCCCGCGTCGTGCTGGGCCCAGTAGGAGGCCTCACCGAAGGACAGCTCGTGCGCGGCCCACGGGTGCGGGTCACCGGTGCTGATCACCAGGACCTCGCCGGGGGCACGCCCGGAGTCGAGAAGAAGGTCGACCGCTTCCTCGGCCGCGTCCAGCGCGCCCTCGGCCGAGGCCGGGATCAGCTGGATCTGCGGCACCGATGCCGAGGCACCGGAAGCGGCGGGACCGGGGGCAGCCGGAGCGGCGGGCCCGGGCTTGGCGGCCGCGTCACGCGGCGTGCGCTGCGCGGGCGGCATCGGCCGGGCAGGACCCGGACGGCCGGGGCGCGGCGGTGCCGCGGGACGCGGTCCGGGTACGGGGCGGGGGGTCGGCGCGGTACGGCCGCTGGCCGGCGTGGCGCGGGGACCCTGGGCACTCTCGTGAATCTGAGGCTCCTCGGGAATGAGAGGCATGAAGTGTTGTCTATCAAACGCCGATGCGACTCGCGTCGGCGGGTGGCACATGAGTGCGACGGGAAGGCCCGGAAAAGCGTCAGAACTCAAAGCCGAGCTGACCCTCATTTTCCGGAACATTTCCGTCCGCCCAGCTGCGGGCCTTCTTGAGGTGCCGCCACTGGGGCAACGCATCAAGATACGCCCACGTGAGCCGGTGGTACGGGGTGGGCCCCCGCTCCGCCAGCGCGGCCTTGTGCACCGGCGACGGATAGCCGGCGTTGGCCGCAAAACCGAAGTCTGCATGTTCGATGCCCAGTTCGGCCATCATTTTGTCGCGCTGAACTTTCGCGATCACCGAAGCCGCGGCGACGGCCACACAGGATTGGTCGCCCTTGATCACCGTACGAACCCGCCAGGGATTGCCGAGGTAGTCGTGCTTCCCGTCGAGGATGACCGCGTCCGGACGGACCGGCAGCCCCTCCAGAGCACGCACCGCGGCGAGCCGCAGCGCGGCCGTCATCCCCATGTCGTCGATCTCCTCGTGCGAGGCGTGACCGAGGGCGTGCGCCGTGACCCAGCCCGCCAGCTCCTCGGCGAGCGCGGTGCGCCGCTTGGGAGTGATCAGCTTGGAGTCGGTGAGCCCTTCCGGCGGCCTGCGCAGGCCCGTGACCGCCGCACAGACGGTGACCGGTCCCGCCCACGCGCCGCGCCCGACCTCGTCGACACCGGCGACGATCTTCGCTCCGGTGGTGGCGCGCAAGGAGCGCTCGACGGTGTGGGTGGGTGGTTCGTACGGCATGGCGGCAATAGCCTACGCCGCCCGGGCCCGCCCGCGACACCCAGCCCCGCACCTCGGGCGCCCGGCCCCTCAGGGGCGCAGCATGGGAACCATCACCTGATCGATCAAGGCCTCGAATTCCTCGTCACGCCATTCGCTTCCGCACACCTTCGAGCGGTACATGAGCATCGCCGGAATGACATCACAGACGTACGCGTCCACTCCCCCGGAACGCACCTCTCCACGCTCAATTCCTCGACGCACGACCGCCTTGATCAATTGGACGCTCGGCTCGATCACGCCCTGGAAGATCACGTCATGGAAACGCTCAGCCGTTGTCGTGTCGCATTCGTGAAGCACCGCGCGCAGGGCGGAGCCGGTGCGCGAGAACATCGAGACCCGCATCTCCTTGCACAGCTGCAACAGGTCTTCACGAACACTGCCGCAGTCCGGAGGGCTGTCGAGCCGGGGCAGCCCGGCCCGCAGCGCGTCGACGACGAGGTCCTCCTTGGAGGGCCACCGGCGGTACACCGCGGCCTTGCCCGTCTGCGCGCCCGCGGCCACGCCCTCCATCGTCAGCCCGCTCCAGCCGACCGTACTGAGCTGCTCCAGGGCGGCGTCGAGGATCGCCCGCTCCAGGACGGGCCCCCGGCGGCGCGGTACCGCCGTCCGTGCGGGAGCCGCGGACCAACGAGAAGTAGCCATCAATTTCTCTCCATGGAGCACACAAGGAAGGCAGAGAACGGAAGAAGGATCAGTGAACGGTTGCGTTCACTCAAGGGGTGTCACTACCTTCGTGATTGACAGTGAACGGAAGCGTTCACTAAGGAACTTGTGGGGGATCATGACGACCACCTCTCAGCTGACGAAGGATCAAAAGCCCGGTACCGCCCGCCGAGAGGGGCACCCCGGCTTAGCTCTCACTGTCATCGCGGCCTGCCAACTCATGGTGGTACTGGACGCCACGATTGTGAACATCGCGCTCCCCCACATCCAGGGAGCCCTCAACTTCTCGACGACCGACCTCACTTGGGTCGTCAGCGCGTACACCCTCACCTTCGGTGGACTGCTGCTCCTCGGCGGTCGCGCCGGTGACATCCTGGGACGCCGCCGTGTCTTCATGGCCGGCATCCTCCTCTTCACGTTCGCCTCGCTCCTCGGCGGATTCGCCCAGGAGCCCTGGCAGTTGCTCGCCGCGCGCGCCCTGCAGGGCGTCGGTGGTGCCATCGCCTCGCCCACCTCGCTCGCGCTGATCACGACGACCTTCCCCGAGGGCCCCGAACGGAACCGCGCCTTCGGCGTCTTCGCCGCCGTCTCCGCAGGTGGCGGCGCCATCGGCCTGCTGGCGGGCGGCATGCTGACCGAGTGGCTGAACTGGCGCTGGGTCCTGTTCGTGAACGTGCCCATAGGCATCCTGATCGCCGTCCTCACCCCGCTCTACATCAATGAATCCAAACGCCACCCCGGCCGTTTCGACATCCTGGGCGCCCTGACGTCGACGCTCGGCATGGCCTCCCTGGTCTACGGGTTCATCCGCGCCGCCGAAGAGGGCTGGCGCGACAGCATCACCGTGGGTTCCTTCGCCGCCGCGGTCGTCCTGCTCGCGGCCTTCGTGTTCGTCGAGAAGCGGGCGAAGGAGCCGATCACGCCCCTCCGCATGTTCGCCGACCGCAACCGCTCCGGCACCTATGTGATCATGCTCAGCCTGGCCGCCGCGATGTTCGGCATGTTCTTCTTCATCGTCCTCTTCGTCCAGAACATCCTGAACTACAGCCCGATCGAAGCCGGCCTGGCCTTCCTGCCGGTCACAGTGGTCATCGCGCTCGGCGCGACCCTGTCGCAGAAGTTCCTCCCCGTGCTCGGTCCCAAGCCGTTCATGGTGACCGGCTCGGCCATCGTCGCCGTCGGCCTCGGCTGGCAGGCATTGATCGGCCCCGACAGCTCGTACGTCGGCGGCGTACTCGGCCCGATGCTCCTCTTCGGCTTCGGCATGGGCCTGAACTTCGTGACCCTGACCCTGACCGCCGTCTCCGGAGTGGCCATCCACGAGGCGGGCGCGGCATCCGGCCTCCTCAACGCCACCCAGCAGGTCGGTGGCTCGCTCGGCCTCTCCATCCTCACCACGGTCTTCGGCACGGCGAGCCGGAACGAAGGCAGGGACCAGGTGGCCGACTTCATGGTCCACGCCTCCCCCGAGCAGAAGGCCGAGTTCGCCAAGACCCACGAGCTCCCGGCCCCCTGGAGCCACGAGATCCTGGCAGAGGGCATCTCCACCGCCTTCATCCCGGCCGCGGCGATGGCTGTCGTGGCCCTGATCACCGCGGTACTGGTGATCCGCGTACGCAAGAGCGACCTCGACGCTCTCGCAGGCACAGCCAGCGCGGCAGGCCCGGCAGCCGGCTGACGGACAACGCTCAGCGGGCGCGGGGCGGTGCGGGCGCCGGATGGCGGGGCGGGCGCGGGGCGGTGCGGGTGCCGGAGGGCGGGGCGGATGCGGGGCGGACGCGGGCGCCGGACGGCGTGGCGGATGCGGGGCGGGCGCGGGCGCCGGACGGCGTGGCGAACTGGGACGCCACGCTGGGCGGCACCTGCACCACTCGCGGCGCGGATGGTCGGCGTCTGCGCCACTCACGGCGCGATGGGTCGACACCTGCACCACTCACGGCGCGAGTGGCGTGAGGGGCGTGAGCACCGGAGGCCGCCGTGGTCCAACGGCGGCCACAGGGCACGGTGTGTGGGCCACGAGCCGCAGCCGGTCCTGCGCGCGGCGCACCGTCTGCCGTGGGATACGTGCCGAGCGGAGGGTCAGACCGTCCCGGCGAGAACCCAGTCCGGCAGCGCCTCCGTCCGCTCCAGCCACTCCTCGGGCGGCGCGCCGCCCTCACCGGAGGCGACGACACCACCGACGATGGCGCACGTCGTGTCCATGTCCCCGCCGACCCGGGCCGTGTCCCAGATCGCCCGCTCGTACGCCCCGAGCCGACGAGCGGCCGACCACAGCGCGAACGGCACCGTGTCGTGCGCCGTCGTCCGCCGGCCGCACCCCAGGACCGCCGCGACCGTCCCGGCATCGCCGTAGTCGAGCATGTCCCGCGCCCTGCGCAGCCCCGCCCCCACCGCACTGCGCGGCACCAGGTCGATGACGCCGTCGAGCAGTTCCTTCGGCGCGGGCGGTCCCTCGGGAGCGGCCGCCAGCGCCGCGGCCGCGGCTACCGCCATGGCTCCGACGACGGCCTCACGGTGCTGATGCGTGGGATACGCCGAGATCTCCGCCTGGTGTGTCGCCTGCTCCGGGTCGTCCGCGTACCAGGCGCCGAGCGGGGCGATCCGCATGGCCGCACCATTCCCCCATGACCCCTGCCCCTTGAAGAGCGCGGAGGCCAGCTCCCGCCAGTCCTCGCCTTCGCGGACCTGCCGCAGCAGCCTGTTCACGGCGGGGCCGTAGCCACGGTCGAAGTCATGGTGCTCGGCGAACGACAGGGCGAGGGCATCCTGATCGATTCGTCGGTGCTTGGTAAGGATGGCCAGTACCGAGCAGGCCATCTCCGTGTCGTCGGTCCACTGCCAGGGCGCGTCGGGCAGCTCCCGACGCTTGAGCAGGGGGTAATGCGCGGGGACGAAAAACTGTGAGCCCAGCGCGTCCCCCACCGCCAGTCCGCGCAGGCTGGCCAGAGCGCGCTCGAGGCGCCGGTCGGGAGAGGAATCTGCGGTCATCGCCCTGCCACTCTAATTCGTTGCCAACGGATCCAGCACCACTCAATCGCTTCCTCCGACCCTGCCGGAACCGCCGCCCGGTGATATCCCCGTCACAGCCCCGGAATCACAGGCTCCGGACTCACAGCTCCGGACCGGGACGGCATCCACCCCTCTCCGATATTGCCTAACCCGGCCTACCCAGTGACGCCGTACGACTCAGGCTCACGCCAGCGTTCGAACGGCCGGTCCAGCGTGTACTTGCCGTCGTCGCCGAGCACCAGCACCCTCATCGCCCCGTTGCCCGGGTTGGACAGCGACTCGAACTCGGCCACCGACCAGTGGAACCAGCGCATGCAGAACAACCGCATGGTGAGTCCGTGCGTGACCAGCAGGACGTTCGGCGGATGGTCCGGCGCTTCGAAGCTCCGGTAGAGGCTTTCCAGGAAGGCCCCCACCCTGTCGTAGACATCGGCCCCCGACTCTCCTTGTGCGAATCGGTAGAAGAAGTGCCCGTACGCGTCGCGGTACGCCTTCTGCAGCCGCACATCGTCCCTGTCCTGCCAGTTGCCCCAGTCCTGCTCCCGCAGCCTCGGCTCCTCCCGTACCCGCACCAGTTCCGGATCGAGCCGGAACGCCTGGAACGTTTCATGGGTGCGGCGGTACGGCGACACGTACACGCTCACGCGCTCGCGACCGAGCAGTTCGCGCAGGTGTTTCCCCGTGTCCTCCGCCTGCGACCACCCCGTTTCGGTGAGCTCGAGGGCGTGATCGGGTTCGCGCTCGTACACGGTGTCGTCGGCGTTGCCTGCCGACTCGCCGTGCCTGACCAGGATGATGCGCCGCGGGCGTGCCATAGGGAAACCCTAGATCGGGTCCCTGGTGGGCTGCTCAGTCGGGTAGCCGCCCGGACTCCATCCGGCGTATGCGACCTGTGAAGCGCCGTCGGAGCAATCGGTCGTGCGAGACGACGACCAGCGCTCCCGTCCACTGCTCCAGGGCTGCCTCCAGTTCTTCGACCAGGCCCAGTGCCAGGTGGTTCGCCGGCTCGTCCAGCAACAGCAGGTCGGCGGGTCGGGCGAGCAGACGCGCGAGGGCCAGTCTCCGCCGCTGCCCCGCGGACAGGGAGCCAACCGGGACGTGCAGGTCGCGCGGCCTGAACAGGCCGTATGAGAGGAGCAGCTCCCTCTGCTCGTCGTCGGCCAGCCCGAGGCCTTTCCCGAAAGCTTCGAGGACGCGCTCGGTCGGGCGCCGTACCGGTATCTCCTGGGCGAGGTAGCCGATGCGTCCTCTGCGGACGACAGTGCCCGCGTCGGGTTGGAGCACTCCCGCCATGGTGCGCAGCAGAGTGGACTTGCCGGCGCCGTTGCCTCCGTGGATCAGCAGTCGCTCGCCCGCCGAGACGGTGAGCGACCTCACGGCGAGCCGTTCTGCCACCTTCACGTCCCGCAGACTCACCAGCTCACCCTGGGTCGCGCCTGTCATGGGGCGTGCCGTGAACCTGAGCGGTTCGGGCGGCCGCTCGACCGGCTGGTCCCGCAGCCTTCGGAGCCGTTCCTGAGCGTTCCTGACGCGCCCCGCGACCGAGGCCTGGACCCGCCCCCCGGCACGGTCGTACGCCATTTTGTTGTTGTCCTTCATGCCCCGACCACCGGCGACCGCGTGGGCCGTGGTCGCCATGAACTCCTGGAGGCGGCTCGTCTCCTCACACCATTCCGCGTACTGCTGCTCCCAGCGCAACCGGGCGGCCGCCCGCTCCGCGACCAGTCCCTGGTAGCCACCGCCATGCCGAACCACTGACCGACGGTCGGCGTCCACTTCGAGGATCGCGGTGGTCACGCGCTCCAGGAACATACGGTCATGGGAGACCGCGACGACCGTCCCGCGATGCACCGAGAGGGCGCTCTCCAGCCAGTCCAGTGCACTCTCGTCGAGGTGATTGGTCGGTTCGTCCAGGAACATGACCTCGGGGGCGGCCGCTATGAGGCAGGCGAGGCCGAGCCGGGCCTGTTCACCGCCGGACAGGCTGCCCAGCACCCTGTCCCGGCTGATGTGGCCGAGCCCCAGGCCGTGCATCGCCTTGTCCACGCGCGCGTCCGCCTCATAGCCACCGCGCAACTCGAAGGCGGTGAGCAGATCCCCGTATTCGCCCAGGTCACGCTCGCTCGCGGAACCGAGCTCCGCTTCGAGTGCCCGCAACCGGCGCTCCATTGCCCGGAGTTCAGCCAGAGCGGCGTCGATGGCGTCGCCGACGTGCCGGTCCGGCGGGAGCTGGGGAGTCTGCGCGAGCAAGCCGGCCCCTCGTTCGGCGACGGTGACCACCTCACCCTCGTCGGGCCGCAGGTCACCGGACATCAGGTGCAGCAGCGTGGACTTGCCCGCACCGTTCTCCCCTACAACGCCTATACGGTCACCCGGCCTGATCGCGAGAGACACCGCGTCGAGGATCAGCCGATCCCCACGGCTCTTGGTCACACCGCGCAGAGAAATCTGAGTAGGCACAGGAACCCCCGGTTTCCATCCACTCAAGCAAACGCAACGTCTGTCGCATTACGATGAGTGTGACAGACTGGCACACCTAATGCAACCCGAGTAGCAATTAACATCCTGGCGGGACGGCGAGGAAGGGGCGGGTCGATGAAGGAAAAAGCTGTTGCTGCCGGTCAGAGCGGTGGCGCACCGGGCACGGAAGGCCGCGACCCGAACGGGCGGAAGCGGACCGCAGCAGCCGAGTCGACCGGACCGGGGCCCGTTCCGCCCGCTTCGTCGTCCTCGGCGGCCCCGGGCACCCGTCGCCCCGGCGGCCGCACGGCCCGGACCCGCGCAGCCGTCCGCGACGCCGTATTGAGCGGCCTGGCCGACCACGGGTATCCCGGGCTCACCGTCGAATACGTCGCCGATCACTCGGGAGTCCACAAGACCACGCTGTACCGCCGCTGGGGCGGCCTCGAAGGCATGGTCGCCGACGCCCTGGAAATGGCGGGCGAGGACACGTGGACTCCGCCGGACACCGGCAGCCTCGAGGGCGATCTCCGGGAACTCGCCCGCGAAGTGGTCGAGTCCTTCTCCGACGACGCGTCTGCGGCGGCCCCCACCGCTTTCGTCGCGGCGGCCTTCCAGTCGGCGCGGGCGGCCGACGCCCTCCACGCTTTCTACGCCGAGCGCTTCGGACGCTGCGAGGCGGTCGTCGAGCGTGCCGTGGAACGCGGCGAGGCATCCCCGGACACCGACGCGGCAGCGCTCGTCCGTGCCGTATCCGCGCCCCTGCTGCTCCGCGTCTTCATCACGCGGGAACCGGTCGACGCGGCACTCGCGGACCAGGCGGCGGCAGCGGCCATCGCCGCCACCCGCGAGGGTGCGTTCGCTCGGCGCTGAGGTCGGGGGCGGCACGGGCCGAGACGAGCCGGACCGACTCAGGCGGCACGGACGGTCAACCGGAGTGAACCCGACAAGCCGAGGAATCCAGTCCCCAGCAAGCCCGGCCGCTCTGGAGTCAAGCCGACTGTCCTGGGCTCAAGAAGGGGTCACACCGTCCAGGACGGCTCCAACTCCACGATGTCCCCCGCGAGCGCGGCGACATCGGCCTCCGTCTGTGCGCGCAACGAGAGACGCTCCACCCGCTCTGCGCGGTATTTGCCGTGCTCGGCCGCCGACAACCACATGGAGAGCACCAGGAATTCATGTCCGGGCGCCTCGCCGAAGAGACCGCGCACCATGCCGGGCGAGCCGGCCATGGCGGGGTTCCAGACCTTCTCCTGCATCAGCGCGAAATGCTCCACCCGCGGCTCACGGACCCGGCAGTGCGCGACGCGCACCACATCCACGTCGGTGAATCGTGGCTCGAACCCGGTCTTCACATCGAAACGGTGGTCGAAGAGTTTGGCGCGGAGGTCCTTATAGGTGCCGGACTGCCCCGCGGCCAGCCGATCGTGCGAGCGGGCCATGAAGGAGTCGTAGAAGGCTCGACTCTCCCAGAACGTGAAGACATGAGCGACACCCTGCCGCCCTCGACTCCACCCCCCGCCCTGCCCCCGGAACCCCGGCTCCCCCAAGAGCCCCGCCCACTTCCGCTGTCCTCGTTCGAACCCCCGACGATCGACCACGGAGCAGCGAATCCACTTGACCAGCACCGCGCCATCGTACGGCGCGGAGCACGGTCCGGGTCACGCTCCGGCGTAGTGCACCCGGATCAGCTCGGCAGAGTCCTCAGCATCGAGTTCAATACCGAACTCGCGGTCTAGAGTGTCCATCAATTCGCCCACAGGAACGCTTCGTTCGTCCGTCGCACCGTCCGGGCGGGTCAGGGTCAGCAGATCGCCCACCAGGCTGCGCCGCACCTCGGGGCCGGCCTTCTGCAATACCGGCCGGCGAACGAACGACGACCGGGGGTGGGTCGAGGTGTAGTGGTTCATCACTACGTAGTCGACCGGGAGTCTCCGCTCCTGGGTGTACGCGTAGAGGTCGAACCATCCGTCTCCGGGACGCCATGTCCGCAGCACCAGGACACCTTCGCCTTCATCCTCCTGGTGGAGGCCGAAACGCCACTCTCCTTGTTGCATTTCCGCACCCCCGCGCAGCGGAATCGGCTCGAGCAGACCATCGGCTCCGAACCCGGTGTCGCAGTGCCACGCATGGCCGTCCACCTCAACCTTGAGGAGCATGTGGGTCACCGCACGCGTGGAGGTCGACCCGGCCCTGACGCGTGCCCCGAGTCCGGTGACGTCGAAGCCGATGCGTTCCAGGGCCGCCGCGAAGAGCAGATTCTGTTCGTAGCAGTAACCGCCCCGCCGCCGGCGCAGCAGTTTGTCCTGCAGGGCGGCCAGGTCCAGCGGAACCGGCCGGCCGAGCATCAGCTCGAGATTCTCAAAGGGGATCGCTGCGACATGCTCTCTGTGGAGTGTGCGCAGAGTCTCCAGGTCCGGCTCTGTTTTGCCCCTATGCCCGAGCCTCGCCAAGTAGGCGTCGATGTCGAGTTCTTCCCCGTTCCATGTCATGGGTCCATGATCTCCGCGGTCGCGCGCCGGGACCAATCAGGTTTGGGCGCGGCTCAGTTGCCCAGTCTCTGACCTGGGGCACTACGACGTTGTCAGTCGTACGTCGTAGCGTGTGCGTTACGTCATGGCGCGCGCGTGGTGGCACAAGCCTGGTGAAGTCAGAGCGGCCGGGGCACAAGGAGAGGGAAGTCCAGTGAACAGTGTCCACAAGGGCATCAAGAAGGTAGAAGTCGGTCTCAAGTGGGACCCGAGCCCGGCCGGAACGCCGCCCAACGACCTCGACATCATCGCGGCGACGTACGCGGCCGACGCTCCGTACGGCGCCCCTGTGTACCTCGTGCACTTCGACAGCCGCTCCCCCGACGGCACGATCACCCTCAACCGCGACAGCAGGACGGGACAGGGTTTCGGTTTCGACGAGGTCATGACGCTGGAGCTGGACCGACTCGGCCCGACGTTCATCCGGGTCGTGGTGGGCGTGGCCATACAGCAGGAGACGGGGCAGAAGGTCTTCGGTGACATTTCGAATGCCGCGTTCCGCATCCGCGAGGGTCACAACCACCTGGCGGAGAGCAACCTTGCCGGCGTCTCAGGCAGCACGGCCGCGACGATCGCCGAGTTCACGCGGGACGAGGCCGGAGCATGGTCGTTCCGCGATTTCGTCCGGGGCTTCGACGTCGACCCGACGACCTTCGCGTCCCTGATGGGCAGCGAGCACTGACCCATCGCTGTCGGCTGCACCATCCTTCCCGCGGCAGCCGGAGACCCTTCTCATGGAGCGGGTGCCCGCCATGGCCGAACTTCTCGCTGTCGAGGTCGGTCATCCCGGCAGTCCTGTTCCGGTCGTGGGCACGACGAAGGGGACCGGCCAAAGGCCGGTCCCCTTCGTTTGTTGCAGGTCAGCTACGTGTGCGGGCTACGTCGGATGGTGCGTCCGACGCCGTTCCACCCAGGTTCAGCTGCAGCCGCTGGTCGAGCCGCAGCCCTCGCAGATGTAGCAGGAACCGGCGCGCTGCATCTTCGTACCGCAGGAGAAGCAGAGCGGAGCGTCTGCCTGGATGCCCAGCTGCATCTCCACGAGCTCAGCGCTGGTGTGCGCCTGCTGCGGGGCCTCCTTGACCGCCTCGGCCTCAGCCTTCGGCGTGGAGACCGCCTTCAGGGTCTCCGGCTGCCGCGGGGCGGACTGCGCCAGACCCTCGACGTCCACCTCGTCCTCGGCCGGCTCGTACGACCCGGTCTCCAGGTGGCGCTGACGCTCCTCGGCCGAGTGGATGCCGAGCGCGGAGCGCGTCTCGAAGGGCAGGAAGTCCAGCGCCAGGCGACGGAAGATGTAGTCGACGATCGACTGCGCCATCCGCACGTCCGGGTCGTCCGTCATGCCGGCCGGCTCGAAGCGCATGTTCGTGAACTTGGAAACGTACGTCTCCAGGGGCACGCCGTACTGCAGACCGACGGAGACGGCGATGGAGAAGGCGTCCATCATGCCCGCGAGGGTCGAGCCCTGCTTGGACATCTTCAGGAAGACCTCACCGAGACCGTCGTCCGGGTAGGAGTTCGCAGTCATGTAGCCCTCGGCGCCACCCACCGTGAAGGAGGTCGTGATGCCGGGACGACCCTTGGGGAGGCGCTTGCGGACCGGGCGGTACTCGACCACCTTCTCGACCGCGGCACGGATCGTGTCCTCGGTCTTCTCGGTGATCTCGGCCTTCTCCTCCTTCTTCTTGGCGGAGAGGGGCTGGCCGACCTTGCAGTTGTCGCGGTAGATGGCGAGCGCCTTGACGCCCATCTTCCAGGCCTCGAAGTAGACCTCTTCGACGTCCTCGACGGTGGCGGTCTCCGGGAGGTTGACCGTCTTGGAGAGGGCACCCGAGATCCACGGCTGGATCGCGGCCATCATGCGGACGTGGCCCATCGCGGAGATGGAACGCTCGCCCATGGCGCAGTCGAAGACCTCGTAGTGCTCGGGCTTCAGGCCCGGGGCGTCGATCACGTTGCCGTTCTCGGCGATGTGGGCGACGACCGCCTCGATCTGCTCCTCCTGGTAGCCCAGGCGACGCAGGGCCTGCGGCACGGTGCCGTTGACGATCTGCATCGAGCCGCCGCCGACGAGCTTCTTGAACTTCACCAGGGCGAGGTCGGGCTCCAGGCCCGTGGTGTCGCAGGACATCGCGAGACCGATGGTGCCGGTCGGGGCGATGACCGACGCCTGCGAGTTACGGAAACCGTTCTTCTCGCCGAGGCGGACGACGTCCTGCCAGGCCTCCGTGGCAGCGGCCCAGATCGGCGTGTCCAGGTCGTCCACGCGGACGGCCGCGGCGTTGGCGTCGGCGTGCTGCTTCATGACGCGCTTGTGCGGCGTGGCGTTGCGGGCGTAGCCGTCGTACGGACCGACGACCGCGGCGAGCTCGGCGGAGCGCTTGTACGAGGTGCCCGTCATCAGCGACGTGATGGCACCGGCGAGCGCACGGCCGCCGTCGGAGTCGTAGGCGTGGCCGGTCGCCATGAGCAGGGCGCCCAGGTTGGCGTAGCCGATGCCCAGCTGACGGAAGGCGCGGGTGTTCTCGCCGATCTTCTGCGTCGGGAAGTCCGCGAAGCAGATCGAGATGTCCATCGCGGTGATGACCAGCTCGACGACCTTGGAGAAGCGCTCGGCGTCGAAGGACTGGTTGCCCTTACCGTCGTCCTTCAGGAACTTCATCAGGTTCAGCGAGGCGAGGTTGCAGGACGTGTTGTCCAGGTGCATGTACTCACTGCACGGGTTCGAGCCGTTGATGCGGCCGGACTCCGGGCAGGTGTGCCAGGCGTTGATCGTGTCGTCGTACTGGATGCCGGGGTCGGCACACGCCCAGGCGGCCTCGGCCATCTTGCGGAAGAGCGACTTGGCGTCGACCTCCTCGATGACGTCGCCCGTCATACGGGAGGTGAGGCCGAACTTGCCGCCCTCCTCGACCGCCTTCATGAACGTGTCGTTCACACGGACCGAGTTGTTGGCGTTCTGGTACTGGACGGACGTGATGTCGTCGCCGCCCAGGTCCATGTCGAAGCCCGCGTCACGCAGGGCGCGGATCTTCTCCTCTTCCTTCACCTTGGTCTCGATGAAGCCCTCGATGTCGGGGTGGTCGACGTCGAGGATGACCATCTTGGCCGCGCGACGGGTGGCACCACCGGACTTGATGGTTCCGGCGGAGGCGTCGGCACCGCGCATGAAGGAGACGGGGCCCGAGGCGTTGCCTCCGGAGGACAGCAGTTCCTTGGAGGAACGGATGCGGGACAGGTTCAGGCCGGCGCCGGAGCCGCCCTTGAAGATCATGCCCTCTTCCTTGTACCAGTCGAGGATCGACTCCATGGAGTCGTCGACGGCCAGGATGAAGCAGGCGGAGACCTGCTGGGGCTGGGGCGTTCCGACGTTGAACCAGACCGGAGAGTTGAAGCTGAAGATCTGGTGCAGGAGGGCGTAGGCCAGCTCGTGCTCGAAGATCTCCGCGTCGGCGGGCGAGGCGAAGTAGCTGTAGTCCTCACCAGCCTTGCGGTACGTCTTCACGATGCGGTCGATCAGCTGCTTGAGGCCGGTCTCGCGCTGCGGGGTGCCGACGGCCCCGCGGAAATACTTGCTGGTGACGATGTTGACCGCGTTCACCGACCAGAAGTCGGGGAACTCGACGCCACGCTGCTCGAAGTTGACCGAGCCGTCGCGCCAATTGGTCATGACGACGTCACGGCGCTCCCAGACGACCTCGTCGTACGGATGCACGCCGGGGGTCGTGTGGATGCGCTCGATACGCAGACCCTTGCTGGCCTTGGAACCCTTGGCGCGGGAACCTCGTGCCGGGCCGCTCGTCGTCTCGGTCATGCCGCCTCCCTATATCAGGCTAAAACGCCCTGAAGTGCCACGTTGTTCCCATGGCACGGATGTGTGTCTGGTGTCGAGGGCACCCCGGAGGGCACCTTCAACAGGTCTGGTTCGCCGCCGGCCCGTCGGCCAGCCGGTCAGTCGGCGGCAGTGGCGGGCACCGGGACTTCGACAGTCCCGCCGGGCCCGCAGTCGTTCACGACGCGCTCTCCGCCCGCGTCGCACGGCTCGGCCTCGAGCCGCTGTTCCCTCAGTTCCCCGATGGCAGCCTCGAAGTCCTCGAGCGAGTCGAAGGCCCGGTACACGGACGCGAAGCGCAGGTAGGCGACAAGGTCGAGCTCCTGCAACGGGCCGAGTATGGCAAGGCCCACGTCGTGAGTGGTGAGCTCGGCGCTTCCGGTGGCCCGCACCGCTTCTTCGACCCGCTGGCCGAGCAGGGCGAGGGCGTCCTCGGTCACAGGCCGTCCCTGGCATGCCTTGCGGACGCCATTGATGACCTTGGTGCGACTGAAGGGTTCCGTCACGCCGCTGCGCTTCACCACCATCAGTGAGCACGTCTCCACAGTCGTGAAACGACGGGAGCAGTCGGGGCACTGACGGCGCCGCCGGATCGACGTGCCGTCGTCAGTGGTGCGACTGTCGACTACGCGGCTGTCAGGGTGCCTGCAGAAGGGGCAGTGCATGGAACTTCCAACCCTCCTTCACGGCACGACTCATAAGCTTCAACAGGCCCTTGGGGCCCTCGAAGCAGCCCCAAGCATAGGCGATCCCGGAGCCCCTGAAAGACCAGGGACCACAACTTCTGGGCTGCTGCCGCAATCCAACCACTAGATCTGGGGTTTGCGTTCTTTTTCGGCATCGCGCGTGTCGTGGCGCATCAGGCGACCCCGGGCGCACGCAACGGCCGCTCGCGCCGCTCTGGGCGGGGGCCGGTGCCGGGTTGACGGGGTGCCGGGTGGCAGTATGGGAGCCCCACTGAGGGGCTCACTGTCCCAGCGGTGAAGCGTACCGTAATGAACCGAATTGCCGTTCGGCCCAAGCGCTAGCCATACACCCAAACACATGATCACGGTAGGTAATCACCGGTTTTTCACTCGAACGTGTGTTTGGCGCAACCTTTCGAAAGCAACTACCGTTGGCTAGCTAGGGAGAGAACATCTCGAGAGGGGCCGACCGACGTGACCACCACCGCAGACAGCGCCACCATCACTGCCCAGGACCGCTCCCAGAGCCGACTCGAGCCGGTGCATGCCATGAATGACGCAGCCACGAACCAGGAGGGGCCCAAGCCCACTCGCTCCCTGCCGGGCCGACCTCCAGGCATCCGCGCGGACAGCTCGGGGCTCACGGACAGGCAACGCCGAGTGATCGAGGTCATCAGGGACTCCGTGCAGCGGCGTGGCTACCCGCCGTCCATGCGGGAGATCGGTCAGGCGGTCGGGCTTTCCAGCACCTCCTCCGTCGCCCACCAGCTGATGGCTCTGGAGCGCAAAGGCTTCCTGCGCCGCGACCCGCACCGCCCGCGGGCGTACGAGGTGCGGGGCTCGGACCAGCCCAGCAGCCAGCCCACCGACACCACCGGCAAGCCGGCCGCGTCGTACGTCCCGCTGGTGGGCCGTATCGCCGCCGGCGGGCCGATCCTCGCCGAGGAATCGGTCGAGGACGTCTTCCCCCTCCCCCGCCAGCTGGTGGGTGACGGCGAGCTCTTCGTACTGAAGGTCGTCGGTGACTCGATGATCGAGGCCGCGATCTGCGACGGCGACTGGGTCACGGTGCGCCGCCAGCCCGTCGCGGAGAACGGCGACATCGTGGCAGCCATGCTCGACGGCGAGGCGACGGTCAAGCGGTTCAAGCGCGAGGACGGCCACGTCTGGCTGCTCCCGCACAACTCCGCGTACCAGCCGATCCCCGGCGACGAGGCAACGATCCTCGGCAAGGTCGTGGCGGTGCTCCGGCGGGTGTGACTCCGCCCCTGACCGGGCCCCGGAACCAACTGCGCCGGTTCCGGGGCCCTGCTGTGTCTCCGGCAGCCCGAGCTTCCGCAGGCCTACGCCGGATCGCCGCACCTCGTAGAGCTGAGGCCCGGCGATCCGGCACCAAGGCTCAGGCCTCGTCCGCCTTCGCCGCCGCATCGATCGCGGCCAGCGAGCGACGGGCCTGGTTGCGGTCCGTCGTGTACCAGAAGTCGGGCAGCGAAGCCCGCAGGTAGCTGCCGTAGCGCGCGGTGGCCAGGCGGGGGTCCAGGACAGCGACCACTCCACGGTCTCCGGAGGCCCGTACGAGACGTCCCGCGCCCTGCGCCATCAGCAGGGCCGCGTGGGTCGCCGCGACCGCCATGAACCCGTTGCCCCCGGCTTCGTCGACCGCCTTCTGTCGTGCGCTCATCAGCGGATCGTCGGGACGCGGGAACGGGATCTTGTCCATGATCACCAGCTGGCAGCTGGGGCCCGGCACGTCGACGCCCTGCCAGAGCGAGAGCGTCCCGAACAAGCAGGTCTTCGAGTCGGCCGCGAAGCCCTTGATCAGCTCTCCCAGCGTCTCCTCACCCTGCAGGAGGATCGGCATGTCCAGCCGCTCCCGCAGCTCCTCCGCGGCCCCCTGGGCGGCTCGCATCGAGGAGAACAGGCCGAGCGTGCGTCCACCGGCCGCCTCGATCAGCTCGGCCAGCTCATCCAGCATGTCGCCGCGGGTGCCCTCGCGTCCCGGCCGGGCCAGGTGTTTGGCGACATACAGGATGCCTTGCTTGCCGTAGTCGAAGGGCGAGCCGACATCGAGCCCCTTCCAGACGGGCGCGTCGTCGGATTCGGTGCCCTCCGGGGCCAGACCGAGCGAGGCCCCCACTCCGTTGAAGTCCCCGCCCAGTTTGAGCGTGGCGGAGGTCAGGACCACCGAACGGTCGGCGAAGAGCTTCTCCCTGAGGAGCCCCGACACGGACATGGGGGCCACTCTGAGAGAGGCTCCGTAGCGATCATGGCGCTCGTACCAGACCACGTCGTACTCGGAACCGTTCGTGATGCGCTCCGCCACGTCGTGGATCGACTCCACGGAGGCGAGAGCCTGCTTGCGGACCGCGTCCTCGTCCTGGACCGACTTGTCCCGGGTCGAGCCGAGCGCGCTGATGACCGTGCGCGCGGCGTCCCGCAGGGCCATCAGCGCATAGCCGAGGTCCTCGGGAACCTCCTCGATGCGACCGGGCAGGGCGAGCTCCATCAGTCGCTCGAAGCCCTCCGAGGCGGTCTGGAGCTGGTCCGCCGCCTTTTCGTTGACCAGCTTCGCGGCCCGGCGCACGGCACGGTTGACCTGCCCCGGTGTGAGCTCTCCGGTGGCCACACCGGTGACGCGGGAGACCAGCTCGTGGGCCTCGTCCACGATCAGCACTTCGTGCTGAGGCAGGACGGGAGCGCCTTCGATGGCGTCGATGGCGAGCAGCGCGTGGTTCGTGACGACGACCTCGGAGAGCTTGGCGCGCTCGCGGGCCGCCTCGGCGAAGCACTCCGCCCCATAGGCGCACTTCGAAGCTCCCAGGCACTCCCTGGAGGAGACGGATACCTGCGACCAGGCCCGGTCGGAGACGCCCGGGGTCAGGTCGTCACGGTCACCGGTCTCGGTCTCGTCCGCCCAGTCCCGCATCCGCAGGAGGTCCTGCCCCAGCTTGCTGGTGGGGGCGGCCGCCTCGAACTGGTCGAAAAGGCCCTCTTCCTCGTCCTGCGGCATGCCTTCGTGGAGGCGGTGCAGGCAGAGATAGTTCGAGCGCCCCTTGAGCATCGCGAACTGCGGTCGGCGGCGCAGCAGCGGATGCAGCGCCTCCACTGTGCGCGGCAGATCGCGCTCCACGAGCTGGCGCTGCAGGGCGAGGGTGGCCGTGGCGATCACCACACGCTCACCGTGGGCGAGGGCCGGCACCAGATAGCCGAGGGATTTACCGGTGCCTGTGCCGGCCTGGACCAGCAGGTGGGAGCCGTCGTCGATCGCCTCGGCGACGGTCTCGGCCATGGACACCTGGCCAGGGCGTTCCGTACCACCGACAGCGGCGACGGCGGCGTGCAGGAGCTCGGGGAGCGAGGGCTTCGTCATAGCGCGACCACCCTACGGTGCCCCACTGACAATCCGCCGATCAAGGCTGGTGGAGGGGATTGGCCACGGTTCCGTGCACGGCGGCGTGCGGACGCTGGGGCCTGTCGCGGTATCCGTCGAGGTGAAGACGGTTCCGGTTCAGGCAGAGCCGCTCGATACGGGGGGTGAGCAGGTCGAACATCTCGTACCGTTCCTTCAGCTCGGGAGCGCGCGCCTGGTGCCGCAGGATCTCGGCGCGCACGAAGGACCAGAAGTCGGCCTCCGTAACGCCTAGTTGGTCCTCGCACAGGGGTGCGAGGTACCGGAAGACACCCACGAAAAGACCCGAGTGGATGAACTGGGTGAGGAAGCCGGGCGGCTCGGTGAGCAGGACGTCGCGCACGTCTCCGGGCATCGCATCGTGCTCGGGCAGCGGTACCGCGCTCACGTTGACGTCGTCCACGAAGTCCTTCACCGCGAGCCGGACAGGCACGTCCTTGTCGTCGAAAACGACGATGGCGTTCTCCCCGTGAGGGGAGAACACCGTTCCGTAGCGGTAGAGGAAGTGCAGCAGGGGCGGCAGTAGCGCGGCGAAGAGCCGTCGCAGCCAGACCGCGGGTGCCAGTCCCGAGCGTTCCACGAGCTCGGCGACGAACGCGCGGCCGTCGACGTCGGTGTGCGCGAGGGAGGCGAGGGTGCGGGCGCGTTCACCGGGCGCGAGGTACCGGTGGAGGGGCTCCCGCCAGATGGCGCCGAGCAGCTCTCTGTACTGGTACGGGACTTCCGGCAACCCGTCGTACACAGGGTGTTCGACGGCCACCGACGCCACCTCGCCGAGCAGAATCACCTCGCATTCGTCACGAAGGAAGGGGTCCGCGTCCCGCAGCGCGTGCATCCAGGCCGTGACGGCGGGCGCGGCGACCGTGCGGCCTGTCGGCAGACCACGCCACACGAGCGTGTTCAGGACCGACAGCGGCAGCTTCACGGTGTGCCGGTCGGGGCGAGTGGTGTTGAGGAACGTGCGGATGGACTGTTGGGGAAGGCGCAGGTCACCGTCGCTGCGAAGCGGGACGATGGCATCCGCGGCGATGGAAGGCGCAAAGAGCGGCAGCACGGTCTCGTCCCACTGCCAGGGGTGGACGGGCAGGTAGAGATAGCGCGCCGGATCCAATCCGCGTGCGCGCAGTAAGTCCGCGAAGGCTTTCCGGATGTCGGCGGAGAGCTCGCCCGCGTACAGCTTCGGGGCGGTCTCCAGTCCCGCGACGCCCCGGTACACGGCAAGGTCGGTGTGGACGGCGATCCACGGAAGCGTCGTGGAGCGGCGCGCCTCGGGGGCCCAACGGTCGGTGTCACCGGCGGAGAATCCGATCCGTCCCTTGTTCAGGACGAGCCAGGGGTGGCCCGTTTGATGCCCCTCGAGTTCCGCGTAACCGAGGTCGGCGAGCTGGGCCGCGCTGAGCGCCGTGTGGTCGATCCGGGCGTCGGCGCTGAGGGTGACGGTGAGCTCGCGGATGAGATGACCAAGTGTGGCACCGTCCAGGCCCAGGGTCCGGCGGGCCAGTACGAGAAAGCGCAGGGGGTCACTCAATGCGACGGCCGGCCCGTTGCCCTCGGTGAGGGTCAGGCCGGCCGGGTCCACATACCAGCTTCCGTACGATCCGCGGCGGGCCCGGAAGGTGAGGACGGTGCCCTGTTGTTCCGCGGAGCCGACTGTCCCTTGGGAGCCGCCGGCCCCTTGGAAACCTACGGTCCCCTCCCGCTCACCCCCCGCATCGATCTCACGCCGCCACTGCGCCTCGTCTCCGGTTTCGTCCTGTCCGACCGGTTCCAGGCGAAGCCGGTAGGTAACCGTCTCCCCGCCCCCGCCCCGGCCCCCTTCGGCCACGGGCACGGGCCGGATGATCTCCTCGTAAGCGAACTCCCCGATCATCTTGGCCAGCAGGCGGCGCCCCGCCTCTCGCCATCTGTCCTGGGTCAGTTCGGGCGGGTCGTGGAGCTCGGTGGAGGGGCGGGGGGTAGGGCTGGCGGGCGGATTCGGCACGGGGACTCCTCAGTGAGGGGAACCGGATCGGGTCGAGCGGAGTTACTAAGAGTGACGGGTCAGAGCACGGCGCGCAGGGCCCGGTCACGGACCATGAGAGCCGCGCGTTTGTCGGGCAGATCGACCTCGGCGAAGAAGCGGAAGCCGGCGCTCAAAAAGGCGGAGACGGAGGGGGTGTTGCGCAGGTCGGGTTCAGCTACGACGCGTGCGCACGAGGGACGGTGGTCGAGCACCAGGTCGGCCACGGCTCTGAGCAACGAAGTGCCGAGGCCACGGCCGCGGTTGGCGACACTGCCGATGAGGAGGTGGATACCGGTGTCGTGGGGCCGCGAGGCGTAGTGCCGGGCCAGCGGATCCAGGTCCGCCCGGTACAGCTCCCAGTAGCTCATCGGCATGCCGTCCAGCACGCCCAGGCAGGGAACGCTGCGTCCGTCCCCGTCCAGCTGTGTCCGGAGGTGGACCTCCGTCACGGCTTCGGGTCCGGCCAGCTCCCAGAAAGCGGCCACGGCAGGGTCGTTCATCCAGCGGCTGATCGCCGGGAGGTCACGTTCGAGACGTACGGGTACGAGTTGAAAGACACCGGCGCCGGTGGTGACAGGGCCCCAGTCCCCGACGCCGTCCAGGAGATCGTCCTGCATCCCACCGATCCGCCGTTCGCCCTCTGCCATCAGGGCAATGAGCTCGTCGGGGAGCCGCAGGTCGAGGGTGTCCGTGCAATCGGCGCCGGCAGTGGCGGATTCGATCCCGGCATCGAATCCGGCATCGGTCCCGGCATCGGTGCTCGCATCGGTGGGAGGCACGACGTCGCTCCTGTCAGCAGAGGTGGGGCATGTCCTCAGGAATGGAGGGGGTTGGGGATGGTGACGTAGACGGACTGGGTATCGACCGGACCGACGAGCTCGTCGAGCCCGTGCAATCGGGTCAGCAGGTTGGCCTTGCAGCGCAGCACGGGCGAGTCGAGCAAGGTCGAGGGCAGCGGGGTACGGAGCTTGGCGGGGCCCGATGCCACGTCGCCGAGGAAGCGACGGAAGGCCGCGAGCAGCAGCCGTTCGTCCGCGAGCCGTTCCGCGCCTAGGGCTCCGATGAGGCCGAGGACGTTGTTGATGCCGAGGTAATAGGCGAACCGCTCGTCCGTCACCTCGTCGGATACGAACGTGTCGCTGTCCCGTCCGATGCCGGGAAGTCGCCGTTCGAGTTCGGCGCGCCGGGACTCTCGGAAGTAGTAGCCCTGGTTGTCGCGGTACCGGCCGCCCACCGGCCACCCGTCGGGGTCGAGCAGGAGGAGGGTGTTCTGTTGGTGTGCCTCCAGGGCGACACCTGCTTCGCTGTCCAGCCAGAGCACGGGGCGCACGACGGTTTCCAGGTAGCGCAGGAACCACTCGGTGGCAACTGCGCCTCGGGAGCGGCCCGTTCGCCCGGCCAGGCGGGTGACGGTTTCGCCGAGCCGGGAGTGCATCGCGTGGCTGTCCTGGCAGGAGGGCAGTGCCGAAGGACGGGGCGAGACCAGCCCGGCGATGCAGGTGGCGTCGTCTCCGGGCTGGAAGGGGTTGTGTCGGATCATGACGTCGAGTCCGGCGACGGGCGCGCCGTCGGGCCCCGTGACGGCGAGCCATGCCGGGTCGCGGACCACGTCGAAACAGGGGTGGACCGACTGCCACTCCTCGGCGAGACCGCTGCGCAACAGCCGGTGGACCTCGACGCCGCGGTGGAGTTCCTTGCGGAGGTTCTCACGACGGGAGTTGGTGATACGCAGGCCGAGCGACAGCTTCAGCATGGCGGCCGCACCGGGGCGGTAGAGGGTACGGACGGAGGAGGTGGGGCGCCAGGGGGCGCCGTGAGCACCCAGGTCCTGGAGCAGGTCTGCGTCGAAGAGCGCTGCGGTCGAGGGCCGATGCCGGAGCTCGCGGATCTGCCAGGGGTGCACGGGAAGGGCGACGCGGTCGTCCGGGAGCGGCAGCTCGGCGCCGACGAGGCCGGCGGCGAGCTGATCGGCGGGGACGGTGCGGCCGCGCTCGGTCCACGCCGAGTCGGAGGCGAGTACGGAGCGGTCGACGGCCAGCCAGTGGAGCACGAAAGCGCCGCGCAACTCCGGTGAGTAGAGGCGGGATTCGGTGTCGGACAGGCCCTCGCGACTTTTGGGGGTCGGATGCAGGGGGTGCCCGAGAAGGAGGGACTGCTCGGCGGCGAGGAAGAGGTCGGGTTCATCGGCGGGCCGGTCGCGGCGGTCGGCGATGAAGGTGGCCGTGCGCCGAACCGAGTCGGCGACCCGGCCGACGAGGTCGGCGCCGTCGACCGGCTCGGAAGCGTCGGCCGGCGCGGATACGTCGGCTGCCTCGGCCGCGCCCGCAGTGTCGGCCGCGGTGGCCGCTTCAGAAGTGGTGGCAGTCCAGGCTGTACCGCTTGAACCGGCGGGAGCAGTCGGGTCGGTGGGATGAGCCGGGCGAGCGGGGTCGGCCGGGCCCACATCCTCCGTCCCTCCCACCAACGGTTCCGTCTCGCGTCGAGCCGTCTCGCGGCCGAGGAGGGCGGCGACGGTGACGGCGTCTACGGGCGGGGCGCTCGCGGGGCCGTCCTCCAGGTAGGGGAGGCTGAAGCGGTGCCAGCCGGTGGCCGACCAGTAGTGCACGGGGACGAGCAGGGCCGTTCCGCTGGCGTCGAGGGGGACCCGCAGGATGCCTTGGTCCGGAGCGGGGAGGTTGTTCTCCCTGACCCAGCAGCGGAGGAGGTTCTCGACGGCCGCGGCCTGTGCCGCGATGTGCGGGTCGGGGTGTTCCAACAGGTCGGTGGATACCCCGCGCAGGCGCTCGGCCTCCTGGCCGCCACCCTTCTGCCGGGGGACCGTACCGGACTCCGCCACCAGTGAGGTGTGCGTGCCGCACGCCCCCGGGACGTCGGGTTGGGGGCGGCCTTCGGATGCGGGCGTGGCGTTCAAGAGGGCTTCCTTGTGAGGTTGTCCGGGTCTCCGTGTGGAGACGCGGCCCGGGGTGTGCTCAGCGGTTCATGTCCGGCAGGGCGGCCGCCCGGGCCCGTCTTGGCTATCTGAGGTGGGCACGCGCCGCGGTGGCCAGCGCGTCGGCGAGGCGGTCGAGGACCGCGGCCGCCTGTTCGTCGGTGAGGGTGAGGGGAGGCAGGAGTCGTACGACGCTGGAGTGACGGCCGCCGAGTTCGACGATGAGCCCTCGGCGCAGGCACTCACGCTGCACGGCGGCGGCCAGTTCGGGCGCCGGGGGGTGAGGCCGTGTGGTGGGGGCGAGGTCGGGGAGGGACGCATCGAGGTGCTCGCCGGCACGTGCGGTTTCGGCACGCGCGGCACCCCTGCGATCGCCCCCCGAGCGATCGGCCCTCGTGTCTGCGGCCCCCATGTGTGCGGTGCCGGAGGCTGCGGCCTGTGACGGGAGCCCAGGTGGCGGCGAGCTCGGCGTCGGCTGCGGCTCATCGAGCGGCGGGTACGGCTCCGGTTCTCGGCCCGCCCCCGGTTCGGAGTTGGGGTCCACCAGCTCCACGCCGATCATCAAGCCTCGGCCGCGGACCTCGCCGATGCAGGGGTGGTGCGCGGCCAGGGTGCGGAGTTGGGCGAGCATGCGGGCGCCGAGGGTGGCAGCTCGTTCGGCGAGGCCGTTCTCGCGGACGTACGCGAGGGTCGCCGCGCCGGCCGCCATGGCGAGCTGGTTTCCGCGGAAGGTTCCCGCGTGGGCGCCCGGGGGCCACACGTCGAGGTCGTCGCGGTAGACCACGACGGCCAGGGGCAGGCTGCCGCCGATCGCTTTGGAGAGCACCATCACGTCCGGGACGATGCCGCTGTGCTCGACGGCCCAGAAGGCACCGGTGCGGCCGACGCCCGTCTGCACCTCGTCCGCGATGAGCGGGATGCCGCGGGCGGCCGTGATGTCGCGCATCCGGCGGAGCCAGGCGTCGGGTGCGGGATAGACCCCGCCCTCTCCCTGGACGGGTTCGAGGATCATGCCGGCGGGAGCCGGTACGCCCGACTTGGTGTCGTCGAGGAGGTTCTCGGTCCATCGGGCGGACAATTCGGCGCCCAGCGTGCCGCCGAGCCCGAAGGGGCAGCGGTAGTCCTGGGGGTAGGGCAGGCGCCCGACCCGGACGGTCGAAGCGCCGCCGGACGCCTCGAGCGCCCCGGCGGTCATGCCGTGGTACGCGCCGGTGAAGGCGAGCAGCCCGTCGCGGCCGGTGGCCGCGCGGACCAGTTTCAGCGCCGCCTCCACCGCGTCCGTCCCGGCGGGGCCGCAGAACTGGATCCGCGCGTGGTCCGCCAGGCCGGGCGGCAGCGTGCGGAACAGCTCCGTGGTGAAGGCGTCCTTGACCGGCGTCGCAAGATCGAGGACGTGCAGCGGAGCCCCGGAGTCGAGGACCTTCCTGATCGCTTCGAGCACCACGGGGTGGTTGTGGCCCAGCGCGAGGGTTCCGGCGCCGGAGAGGCAGTCGAGGTAGCGGCGGCCGTCGGCGCCCTCGATCGTCAGGCCGCGTGCCCGGACCGGGACGATCGGAAGGGCTCGCGCGTAGGTGCGGGCGGCCGATTCGCGTGCCGCCTGGCGGCGCAGGATGCCCTCGTGGGCTGTGGTCTGCGCCGCAGGAGCCGCCACGGTGTGCGCCCCGACGTGAGTCACGGGCTGCGTTACGGAATTCACCGCGGACGCCGCCGCGGGCGCAGGCTCGGTCACGGCCACGACTGTTGGTCCTCCCGCTGTGGACGAATACGGCCGTCCCATGACGCCCCGGAGGGCGTCATGTGGGCGAGCGCGCAGGCGAGTTGGGCAGGGGGATGAACGCATGCGGCGACTCCCCCGTACGTACCAACGACGAGAGGCCCGGGTGAACACGGGCAAGTGGAAGATCCTTGCCGTGACGGAACCGTTGCCCTTCCGTCGGCCGTCCCCAACGGCACCGGCATAGTGTGGGGGCCGTTCATCAGCCACAGGTGGCGCCGCTCCCCCGAGCAAACCCGAGCAAATCGAGCGAAGGGGTGCCGCACCGGTGGCAACGGGTGCTCCGTACCCGGATGGCCAGCACTTTGGAACATTTTCGAGGCCCAGGGGGAATCTCACGATGCGACCCATACGTCCGCTCTTCACTGTTCGCAGTAGGAGGAGCCTGCGCTCCAGAACCTCCCCTGTGGCGGCTGTGGCGCTCGGCGCGGCGCTCGTACTGACCGCCACGGCCTGCGGTCCCACCGAGGACAGCGCCGGTGGTGACTCGTCCTCGGCCCAGCCCGGCGACAGCAACGGTGACGACAAGATCCAGATCCCGGACGCCTGGAAGGACAAGCTCAAGGCAAACGGGATCGATCTGGACGAATGGAAGAACGGCGCCTGGAAGAACTGGGACAAGGACGACTGGCTCCGCGAGGCAGGCGACTTCGTCAACCCGATCATCGAGGACCTGTGGGACCCCGACCGGATGCGGGACGCCGACAAGAACCCCGACCGGGGCGTCGACGACAACGACATCTCCGGTGACCAGGGCGTCACCGACCCGACCCCCAAGCCTGTGGAGGCGGCCGCCGTGAAGGCGCCGTACCACGACCAGGTCGCCGAGTCGGGCAAGCTCTTCTTCGACAGCCCCGAGGGTTCGATGGTCTGCTCCGCGACCGTCGTGAAGGACCCCGCCCACCCGGGCAAGTCCAACATGGTGTGGACCGCGGGCCACTGCGTGCACGCGGGCGCCAAGGGCGGCTGGTACCGCAACATGGTCTTCGTGCCGTCGTACAACAACAGCGGCAAGTCGGCCGCGGAGCTGCAGAACGCTCCGAAGGAAGAGGTCGCTCCGTACGGCGTCTGGTGGGGCGACTGGGCACAGACCTCCGACCAGTGGATCGAGCAGGGCGGCCCGACCGGCGGTGCGGGCGCACCGTACGACTTCGCGGTCATCCACGTGAAGCCGGAGAAGGGCAGTGAGGGCAAGTCGCTCGAGGAGACGGTCGGTTCCGCGCTCCCGGTGGACTTCAATGCCCCGGCCGTGCCGCAGATCGACACCATGACGGCGACGGGGTACCCGGCGGCGCCGCCGTTCGACGGCCAGAAGCTGTTCCAGTGCGCCGACAAGCCGGGCCGGCTCTCGCTGACGAAGCCCGACCCGACGATGTACCGCGTCGGCTGCACCATGACCGGCGGCTCCTCCGGCGGCGGCTGGGCCGCCAAGGGCCAGGACGGCAAGCCCGCGCTCGTGTCGAACACCTCCATCGGTCCGGTGACGGCGGGTTGGCTGGCCGGTCCGCGCCTCGGCAAGGAGGCCAAGGGCATCTACAGCGCGGTGAGCAAGAAGTTCGCCGACAAGTAGGTCGTTCCCACAGGGACTTCTGAACGGCGGCGGGGCGCCGGAAACCTTCACGCCCCCGCCGCCGTTCGTCCCCAACCTCACAGGCATAGTGGGGTGTTGCGTCGACGCCGGGCACGAAGATCCGCGTCGGCAGAGATGACACGCACATGGCAAATTCACGTTCCATCGGGGGTACCAGCACCATGCGTTCCACTCGTGCGCCGTTCGCGCGCAGCCGCGGACGGCGGGTGGCGCTCGCCGCCACCGGGCTCGCGGCCACCCTGGCGCTCACCGCCACGGCCTGTGGCCCGAGCGACGACAAGGCGAGCGACAAGCCGGACGCCACCACGTCCCAGGGGGCCGACGGCTCCGACTCCGGTTCCGATGTCCGGCTTCCCGACGGCCTCGCCGACAAGCTCAAGGACAAGGGCATCGACCTGGACGACTGGAAGAACGGCGCCTGGAAGAACTGGGACAAGGACGACTGGGTCCGGGAGGCCAAGGACTTCGCCAACCCGGTCATCGAAGGGCTCTGGAAGCCCGAGCGGATGAAGAAGGCGAAGGACCCGAACAAGACGATCGCCGCGAAGGACGCGACCGCCGATCAGGGCGCGACCGACCCGGAGCCGACGCCGGTCCGGGCCAAGCAGGAGAAGACGCCGTACCACGAGAACGCCGCTCCGGTCGGCAAGATCTTCTTCGACTCCCCCGAGGGTTCGATGGTCTGCTCGGGCACCGTGGTGAAGGACCCGCGCAACCCCGGCAAGTCCAACCTCGTCTGGACCGCGGGCCACTGCGTGCACGCCGGCCAGAAGGGCGGCTGGTACCGCAACATCGCCTTCGTGCCCTCGTACAACGACCTGGGCAAGTCCGAGACCGACCTGCGTAACGCGGCTCCGCAGGAGATCGCCCCCTACGGCCAGTACTGGGCCGACTGGGTCTCGACCTCCAACGAGTGGATCAACGGCGGCGGTCCGACGGGCGGCGCGGGTGCGACCTACGACTACGCCGTCATGCACGTGAAGCCGGAGCAGGGCAGCAAGTCCCTCGAAGAGACCGTCGGCAACGCGCTCGACGTCGACTTCTCGACTCCCGCCGCGCAGAGCGTGAGCTCGATGGGCGCCTGGGGCTACCCGGCCGCTCCCCCGTACAACGGCCTGATCATGCACAAGTGCGTCGACAAGCCGGGGCGTCTCTCGCTGTCGCCGTCGCTGCCGACGATGTACCGCATCGGCTGCACCATGACCGGCGGTTCGTCCGGCGGCGGCTGGTTCCGGGTGTCCGGCGGCAAGACCAAGCTCGTGTCGAACACCTCGATCGGCCCGGCCGAGAACACCTGGCTGGCGGGCCCGCAGTTGGGCCGTGGCGCCGAGCAGGTCTACACCATGATGAGCAAGAAGTACGGCGCTCAGTAAGCACACGGCCGCGCGGCCTCACCGTCGCGCGGCGCCACTGACACGGCGAAGGCCCGCCCCCTGCGAGAGGGGGCGGGCCTTCACTTATGCGGGTACACCTCGCGCGCTTGCACGTGGTGCGCCGAGGTTCAGTGCGCGGCCAGCACGTACGGAGCGAGTTCCGCGGCCAGTTCCTCGTGCACCTGCACCTTGAGCAGAGTGCCGTCGGCGGTGTGCTCCTCGGAGAGCACCTCGCCCTCGGCGTGCGCCCGTGAGACGAGCTGCCCGTGCGTGTACGGGACGAGGGCCTCGATCTCGACCTCGGGCCGCGGCAGCTCGGTGTCGATGAGCCCGAGCAGCTCCGCGATACCGGCTCCGCTTCGCGCGGAGACCGCGATGGCGTGCTTCTCGTTGCGCAGCAGGCGCTGGAGGACCAGCGGGTCCGCCGCGTCCGCCTTGTTGATCACCACGATCTCGGGCACGTCGGTCGCGCCCACGTCACGGATGACCTCACGCACGGCGGCGAGCTGCTCCTCGGGCACCGGGTGCGAACCGTCCACCACGTGCAGGATCAGGTCGGAGTCGCCGACCTCTTCCATCGTGGAGCGGAAGGCCTCGACGAGGTGGTGCGGCAGGTGCCGGACAAACCCGACGGTGTCCGCCAGGGTGTAGATCCGGCCGCTCGGTGTCTCCGCCCTGCGGACGGTGGGGTCCAGGGTGGCGAACAGTGCGTTCTCCACCAGCACGCCCGCGCCCGTGAGGCGGTTGAGCAGCGAGGACTTGCCCGCGTTCGTGTATCCGGCGATGGCGACCGAAGGCACCTTGTTGCGCCTGCGCTCCTGGCGCTTGATGTCGCGGCCCGTCTTCATCTCCGCGATTTCCCGGCGCATCTTCGCCATCTTCTCGCGGATCCGTCGCCGGTCCGTCTCGATCTTGGTCTCACCGGGACCACGGGTGGCCATGCCGCCACCGCCGCCGCCACCCATCTGACGGGAGAGCGACTGGCCCCAGCCGCGGAGCCTCGGCAGCATGTACTGCATCTGCGCGAGGGCCACCTGCGCCTTGCCCTCTCGGGACTTGGCGTGCTGGGCGAAGATGTCGAGGATCAGGGCGGTCCTGTCGACCACCTTGACCTTGACGACGTCTTCGAGGTGGATCAGCTGGCCGGGGCTCAGCTCACCGTCGCAGACGACGGTGTCGGCTCCGGTCTCCAGCACGATGTCACGCAGCTCCAGGGCCTTGCCGGAGCCGATGTACGTCGCCGGGTCGGGCTTGTCGCGGCGCTGGACGACGCCGTCGAGCACGAGCGCGCCGGCCGTCTCGGCGAGAGCGGCCAGCTCGGCGAGGGAGTTCTCCGCATCCTGGACCGTGCCGGAAGTCCATACGCCGACGAGCACCACCCGCTCCAGACGGAGCTGCCGGTACTCGACTTCGGTGACGTCCTCGAGCTCGGTGGAGAGGCCCGCGACGCGGCGCAGAGCCGCGCGCTCGGAGCGGTCGAACTGCTCGCCGTCCCGCTCTCCGTCGATCTCGTGGCTCCAGGCGACGTCCTCTTCCATCAGGGCATCGGCCCGAAGACCTTCGGGGTAGTTCTGCGCGAAGCTCTGTGCGTCCTGGGAAGGGGAAGAAGAGGAGGTCATTGGGTCCTTACGTCGATCCGTCGGTGGAAAGGCGACGGATGCGGGATCCGTCACAGTCGACAACGCCCGATGCGGTCCGGAGATTCCCGGAACCGGCCGATCGTGCCCTGAGATGTCCCCGAGGGGATGTCCCTGACGGGCCCGTGCCGTCGACCTGACGATGGTTGCACGACACGGCCCGTCTCGTCATCCGGGTTATTTCCCGGCCTTCCAGTCCGGATGCCCCGGCATCGGCGGGGTCTTCTTCCCGTACAGCCAGCTGTCGAAGAATCCGGTGAGGTCACGCCCGGCGATCCGGGAGGCGAGGCGCACGAAGTCGGCGGTCTCGGCGTTGCCGTTGTGGTGCACGCGGACCCAGTTCCGTTCCAGGTGCTCGAAGGCCGTGCGGCCGATCTCCTGGCGCAGGGCGTAGAGCACCAGGGCGCTGCCGTCGTAGACGACGGGACGGAAGATGCTGATCTTCTTGCCGGGTGCGGGCGCCTTCGGTCTGGCCGGTGGCCCGCCTGCCGCGCGCCAGCTGTCCGACTGGCGGTAGGCCTGCCGCATCCGGTCGGCCACGGGCTTCTTCGCCTTCTCCTCGGCGTAGAGGGCCTCGTACCAGGTGGCGTGGCCCTCGTTCAGCCAGAGGTCGGACCACGACTTCGGGCTGACGCTGTCGCCGAACCACTGGTGCGCGAGTTCGTGCACCATGATCGAGTCGACGTACCACTCCGGGAACTCGGGTCGGGTGAAGAGCTCTCTCTCGAAGAGAGAGAGCGTCTGCGTCTCCAGTTCGTAGCCGGTCTTCGCCTGGGCGATCAGGACGCCGTAGACCTCGAAGGGGTAGCGGCCGACCTTCTTCTCCATCCAGCCGAGCTGGGCGGGGGTCTTCTTCAGCCAGGGCTCCAGGACCTTGCGGTCCGGTGTGGGCACCACGTCACGTACGGGGAGGCCGTGCGGCCCCTTCCGTTGCAGCACGGTGGAGCGGCCGATGGACACCTGGGCCAGCTCGGTCGCCATGGGGTGCTGGTGCCGGTACGCCCAGGTGGTGGCGGCGCCGTGCCGGGTCGTGCCGACGGGGAGACCGTTGGCGACGGCGGTGTACCCCTTGGGCGTGGTGACGCGGAACGTGAATCTCGCCTTGTCCGCCGGGTGGTCGTTGCACGGAAAGACCAGGTGGGCGGCGTCGGCCTGGTTGGCCATGGCGAGACCGTCGTCGGTGCGCACCCAGCCTCCCTGGGTGCCCTTCGCATACGTGGGGTCGCTGGTGTGGCGGACGGTGACCCGCATCCGGTCGCCTCGTCCGACGGGCGCGGACGGCGTGACGACCAGGTCCTCACCGCTGCTTTCGAAGGGTGCGCGCTCGCCGTTCACCTCGACGGAGCCCACTTTGCCGTGCGCGAAGTCCAGGTTCACGCGGTCCAGGGCTTCGGTCGCCGTGGCGTCGATCTTGGTGACGGCGTCCAGCGGCTTGCGGTTGTCACCGCGGTAGGTGAAGGCGATGTCGTACGACTGCACGTCGTATCCCGGGTTGCCCAGGTGCGGGAAGAGACGGTCGCCGATACCGAGCGGGGTGGCCGGCGAGGGTGCGCCCGCCGCGAGGAGGGCGGCGGACACGGTCGCCGCGATGAGTGCGGCGGCGGGACGAGAGGGGCGGAGGGCCTTCGGCCCTGAGGCCGTGGTCCGAGGGGTGAGCAGCATGAACAACCGCTATCAGCGCGCGTCTTCCGCGTGGTGACGGCGCGCGCCGGGCCACTCGAACGAGTCGCCGCCGAGACGCCGTGCGTCCCCATTTCAGCACGTGTCGGCCGTCCTTCAGCACGCGTCGGCCGCCTCTCGGCGGGCGGCGGGCGGCGGGCCGCGCTTCAGTGGGCGGCGGCCGCCGGATGCTGCGCGCGGCTCACGTCGTACACGCCGGGGACCTCGCGCATCGCGCGCATCAGCCCTGGGAGGTGTGCGGCGTCGGGGAGTTGGAGCGTGTACGTATGGCGTACGCGCTGCTGGGTCGGCGGCTCCACGGTCGCCGAGATGATCGCCACGCCTTCGAGGGCGATCGCCTCGGTGAGGTCGGCGAGCAGATGCGCCCGGCCGAACGATTCGGCGATCAGGGTGACACGGCACTCGGCAGTGTCACCCCAGCGCACGCCGATCTCCGGGCGCCCCACTTCCTTCATGCGCTCCACGGCCGGACAGCCGACCCGGTGGACGGTCACGACGCCGCCGCGCACGGCGAACGCCGTGACGTCGTCGGGAGGCACCGGCGTACAACAGCCCGCGAGGCGCACGCTCGCGCCCTCGCGGTCCACGACGGCGTTCGCCGCGGCGGGCCGCAGGGCTTCGGAGTCGTCCGGCTTGGGCACGGCCGCGGGCGTCTGCTGCGGCGGCCGCTGCGCGGACGACGTCGGCGCGGCGGCCGCGGGTGCCGGTGTGGGGTGCGTGGTGAGCCAGCGCCGGATGGCGATCCGCGCGGCGGGCGTGCGCGCGTGGTCCAGCCAGTCGCGTGAGGGCCCGGACGTGGGGTCCTGGCTCATGAGCAGCTGGACGGTGTCGCCGTCCCTCAGGACCGTGCTGAGCGTCGCCAGACGGCCGTTCACGCGTGCGCCGATGCAGGCGTGGGCGTCCTCGCCGTACTGGGCGTAGGCGGCGTCCACGCAGCTGGCGCCGGCGGGCAGGCCCAGCGTGCCGCCGTCGGGCCGGAAGACGGCGATCTCGCGGTCCTGGGCGAGGTCCTCCCGCAGCGTCGACCAGAACGTGTCCGGGTCGGGGGCGGCCTGCTGCCAGGCGAGGAGCCGGGAGAGCCAGCCGGGCCTGGTCGGGTCCACCCGCTCGTCGTCGGCGCCGTCGGACGGCTCCTCCGAAGGAGGAGCGTAGGGATTGTGCAGCGCGACGACGCCCGCCTCCGCGACCTGGTGCATCTGGTGCGTGCGGATGAGGACTTCGGCGACCTCGCCGTCGGACCGGGTCACGGCCGTGTGCAGCGACTGGTAGAGGTTGAACTTCGGTACGGCGATGAAGTCCTTGAACTCCGAGACGACCGGCGTGAAGCAGGTGTGCAGCTCGCCGAGGACTCCGTAGCAGTCGGCGTCCTCGTTGACGAGCACGAGGAGGCGGCCGAAGTCGGACGCGCGCAGTTCGCCCCGCTTGCGGTGCACGCGGTGAACGGAGACGGAGTGCCGGGGCCTGATGAGCACCTCGGCGGTGATGCCCGCGTCGCGCAGCACGCTGCGCACCTCGCCCGCGATGTCCCCGAGAGGGTCCCCGTCGCTCTCCGCGTTGGCGGCGATCATGGCCTTGACCCGGGCGCAGTCCTCCGGGTGAAGGATCGCGAAGACGAGGTCCTCCAGCTCGGTCTTGAGCGCCTGCACGCCGAGTCGCTCGGCGAGCGGAATGAGCACGTCCCGGGTGACCTTGGCGATGCGGGCCTGTTTCTCGGGGCGCATGACACCGAGGGTGCGCATGTTGTGCAGGCGGTCGGCGAGCTTGATCGACATGACGCGCACGTCGTTGCCGGTGGCGACGAGCATCTTGCGGAAGGTCTCGGGTTCGGCCGCCGCTCCGTAGTCGACCTTTTCCAGCTTCGTGACGCCGTCGACCAAGTAACAGACGTCGTCGCCGAACTCGGCCCGCACCTGGTCCAGAGTGACGTCGGTGTCCTCGACGGTGTCGTGGAGCAGGGAGGCGGTCAAGGTCGTGATCTCCGCGCCGAGCTGGGCGAGGATCAGGGTGACCGCGAGCGGGTGTGTGATGTACGGCTCACCGCTCTTGCGTGTCTGGCCGCGGTGCGAGGACTCCGCGAGCACGTACGCGCGGCGCAGCGGCTCCAGATCGGCGTCCGAATAGTGGTTCCGATGGGCCTCCGCCACATGGCCGATCGCGTCGGGCAGGCGGTCCCGGGTGCCGGATCCGAGCAGGGCGGCCCTGCCGAGCCTGCGCAGGTCGAGACGCGCACGGCCGCGCTTGCGCTGGACCCCGGACACGACGGGGCCGGGCGTGGCAGGGTTCGTGGCCTCCGCACTCATGAGCACCTCCGGCTGCTTCGACCGGCGGTGTGCGGACGGCGGCGTACTCCGTCCGGGCCGGTGCTTGATGCTACCGAGCCCATCACGTGGCGCTGACCGCCTCTCGCCGAGCGTGAAACGGATCACCCATTCGAGCGACAGTTCATGCGCTTGCCGTTTCGAACCATTCGGACGCGATCTCGCCCTCCGCGACGATCACGGCCGCGCCCGTCATCTCGATCTCGCCGTCGGGCCGCTCGGTGATCACCAGGCGCCCACCGGGCAGATCGACGGTGTACGTGGCCGGGGTCCCGGTCACGGCCGGGTCCAGGCCGTCCTTACGGGCCGCCGCCACGGCCACGGCGCAGGCGCCGGTGCCGCAGGAGCGGGTCTCGCCCGCGCCGCGCTCGTGCACGCGCATGGCGACGTGCTGCGGGCCCCGCGGGACGACGAATTCGACGTTGACCCCGTCCGGGTAGGCGGACGCCGGGCTGAAGGGGGGTGCTTCGTAGAGGTTGCCCGCTTCGGAGAGGTCGTCGACGAAGGCGACCGCGTGCGGGTTGCCCATGCTCACGTTCCGCGCGGGCCATCGGTGGTCGCCGACCGAGACGGTGACGTCCCCTTCGGGAAGGGCCGCCTTGCCCATGCCGACGGTGATGTCGCCGCCGGACTCCTCCTTGGCGATGTGCACGGTCTTCACGCCTCCGCGGGTGGCCACCGCCAGGTCACCTTCGGCGGCGTGCCCCGCGCGCTGCAGGTACCGGGCGAAGACACGCACTCCGTTGCCGCACATCTCCGCGATGGATCCGTCGCCGTTACGGTAGTCCATGAACCACTCGGCGCGGTCCGCCAGGTGGCGGGCGTCCGGGTGGGCCGCGGAGCGTACGACATGGAGGAGGCCGTCGCCACCGATGCCCGCGCGGCGGTCGCACAGGGCGGCCACGGCCGACGGGGACAGCTCGATGGCGTTGTCGGGGTCGGGGATGATCACGAAGTCGTTCTCGGTCCCGTGCCCCTTGAGGAAGGCGATCCGCGTGCTCATTCCTCGATCGTACGGTGTGGGTACGACACCCGGTCCGCGCGGTGTGCTCAGCGGAGCCTGGCCACCCGCCACACAGCGAGGACCACGGCGCTCAGGAACAGCACGGCGTACCCGGAGACGACGCGCCAGTCCGGGCGGCTCCCGGAGCCTCGCTCGGGCAGTCCCGGCCAGGTGTGGCCGACGCGGCGGGCGGCCATCATGCCCCACCCGGCCGCGCAGCAGCTGATCAGCAGACCGAGCATGGCGACCACCGCGCCGCCGTCGCCGAACTCGAAGGCGAGCGGGAAGGCGAACATCAGGGAGCCGACAGCGGCCAGGATCACGATGGGCGCGAGCTGCCAGATGCGCAGACGCGGCTGGGGTCGCAGCTCGACCTCGACCTCGGCCGCCGCCGACATCTCGTCCGCGTCGGGACCGTCGTCCACCACGCCACCCGACGTCACGCCACCTGACGTCTCGTCGGGACCGTCGGGACTGAGCTGGTCTCCACCGTCATGTGCGGTGTCACGAGGGCCGGCCTCCATCGCCACGCGCCCTCCCACTTCGGACTCCACCGGTCGATCGATGGTCGATGATGGCACGGTGACAGGTGCCGGGATGACCGCCGGAGCGTCCCGATGCCATCACGTGATCAGGCTGTGACCGGTCGTTCGACCAACGTCAGCGCGCGTGCCGGGAGTTCCGCGTGGTCGGCCACTGCCCCGCTGAGCCAGTGCACCCGCGGATCACGGCGGAACCAGGAGTCCTGACGGCGCGCGAAGCGCTTGGTGGCGCGCACGGTTTCGGCCCGCGCCTCGTCCTCGGTGCACTCTCCCGCGAGCGCCGCGAGCACCTGCTGGTAGCCGAGCGCGCGTGCCGCTGTGCGCCCCTCGCGCAGCCCCCGAGCCTCCAGCGCGCGCACCTCGTCGACCAGGCCGCGATCCCACATGCGGTCCACGCGCGTGGCGATGCGTTCGTCGAGTTCGGGGCGTGCCACGTCGACGCCGATCTGGATCGTGTCGTACACGGATTCGTGGCCGGGGAGGTTGGCGGTGAAGGGCTTGCCGGTGATCTCGATGACCTCGAGGGCGCGGACGATCCGACGGCCGTTGCTGGGCAGGATGGCCCGGCCCGCCTCGGGGTCGGCGGCGGCGAGACGGGCGTGCAGGGCTCCGGAGCCGCGCAGCGTGAGCTCCTCCTCCAGGCGGGCCCGTACGTCGGGGTCGGTGCCGGGGAATTCCAGGTGGTCCACGGCCCCCCTGACGTAGAGGCCTGAACCGCCGACGAGGATCGGCCAGCGTCCCTCCGCGAGGAGACGGTCGATCTCGGCGCGGGCCAGCTTCTGGTACTCGGCGACGCTGGCGGCCTCCGTGACGTCCCAGATGTCGAGGAGATGGTGGGGCACGCCACCGCGCTCCTCGGGCGTCAGCTTGGCGGTACCGATGTCCATCCCTCGGTAGAGCTGCATCGAGTCGGCGTTGACGATTTCGCCGCCGAGACGCTGGGCGAGGAAAACGCCCAGATCGGACTTTCCTGCCGCGGTCGGACCGACGACGGCGATGACCCGCGGGGCGGGGGCAGTGCTACTCACCGCCCCAGTCTCGCAAACATCGGCCCCCGTCCCCGAACGAGCTACGTGACGGCACGGCTCTGGGGTCGTTGCCTGTTGCGAGGTTCCGGCCGCCGGTTTCGAGGACCGATGACCCGGGCGACGCAATGGGACGCACCGGGTGGGGCGGGATTTCGCCCACACGAGTAACGTATGGAGTAGATATGGGCGTTTTTGCACGTTTCCGCCGGAAGTCCAAGGAAAGCGAAGAGGCGTCGACCACTGACGCGGCAGCAGCCACGCCGACAGCCGAACCCGAGGCAGCCGAAGAGGCCGCCTCCGAGGCCGACAGCGACGCGAAACCCGCCGCCGAGGCCAGTGCCGATACCGACACCGACAGCGCTGCCGAGGACAAGTCCGCGGAAGCCTCTGAGGCAACTGATGCGGAGGGTGTGGACATTCCGAAGCAGCAGTCCGCTGAGGAGGCGGCCGACAACGAGGCCGACGAGGGCGCCCGCAAGTAGCTCCCCAGTGAGGGAAGGTGGACCCATGGGCTTCCTGGACCAACTGAAAGCCAAACTCGCCCCTGCGAAGGGCAAGGTCTCGGACCTGGCGCAACAGCACGGGGGCAAGATCGACCAGGGCCTGGACAAGGCTGCGAAGGTGGTCGACGAGAAGACCAAGGGCAAGTACAGCGACAAGATCCAGGCGGGCACGGGGAAGGCGAAGGACGCCCTCGACCGCATCGCCGGGGCCGACGGGGACAAGGACGCGGGCGGCAGCGCCGGCCCTTCGACTCCTCAGTCGCCTCCCCCGCCCCCTCCGGCTTCCTGAACCGCAGCGGCGGACGGCCGCGAAGCATCTCGCTTCGCGGCCGCCATCGTGTGTCCGCGCGCGCCGAACCGCCCCGGAAGCCCGGCTAGGACCAAGCAGCCACCACGTACCCCACGCCGTACGGCGCGGCCTCGTAGAGCAGTTCGCCGCTCAGCGCCGCGCCGTCCGCCGCCCCGGCGAGCACCTGCCAGGGTGCACGGCCCGCCGCCTTCAGTTCGTACGCGAGGCCGGCGTCCAGTGCCTTCAGCGCCTCGACGTCGGCCTCTCCGAGGGCGCGCCCGACCTCCGCGTCGAAGCCGGCCGCCCGCTCGTCGAGGTACCCCGGCGCCTTCAGCGTGCGGCACGCGCTGGCGTCGCCCATCACCAGCAGTGCCACCCGGGCGGCCCGGGCCGCGATGTCCCCTCCGACCTGGACACACCGCTCGGCCTCGAGTGGTTCCCCCACACCGAGGCCTTCCACCGGCGCGCTCGACCACTGCGCGCGCTCGAGCAGCCGGCCCGCGACAGCGAGCGACGGCGGGAGCTCACGCTGCGCGGCCCCGGGAGCGGCTTCCGCTTCCGCTCCGGTCGGCACCGGGCCGAGACGGACGTCCACGTCGACTCCGAAGCCCCGGAACGAGCCGCGCGCGCCCTGCGGATGCGGTCCGCGCCCGCTCTGCTCGGCGGGCCCGATCACGACGAGGAGGTCGGGCCGTGCGGCGGCGAGCACCCCGATGGCGTCCGAACACGCCGCACGCGCGGCGTCGAGTTCAGGGGCGGCACCCGCGGCGACCTCGGGAACGAGCAGCGGCGGACAGGGGCAGACGGCTGCGGCGACAAGCATGATCCGCAGCGTAACGCGCCCCGGTAGGACCTGACTCCGTCAGTCGCAGCCGCAGCCGCTGCCCGTCGCCACCGGCAGCGGTGCCGGAGCGCCGATCTTCGGCAGGCCCAGCATCACGCCCGCGGGCCTCGCGGCCGCCTCGGTGTTCCGCTTCTCCCAGGCGTCGCCCGCGCGCGTGGCACGCACGTTCAGGACGGCGCCCTCGGCGAGCAGGTGGTGCGGCGCGGCGTAGGTGATCTCGACGGTCACGACGTCACCGGGGCGTACCTCGGTGTCCGGCTTGGTGAAGTGGACCAGGCGGTTGTCGGGTGCGCGGCCGGAGAGGCGGTGGGTGGCGCCGTCCTTGCGGCCCTCGCCCTCGGCGACCATGAGGTCCAGGGTGCGGCCGACCTGCTTCTTGTTCTCCTCCCAGGAGATCTCCTCCTGGACGGCCACCAGACGCTCATACCGCGACTGGACGACCTCCTTGGGGATCTGCCCCTCCATGGTGGCCGCCGGGGTCCCGGGGCGCTTGGAGTACTGGAAGGTGAAGGCGTTCGCGAAGCGGGCCTCGCGGACCACGTGCATCGTCTGCTCGAAGTCCTCCTCGGTCTCGCCGGGGAAGCCCACGATGATGTCGGTCGAGATGGCCGCGTCCGGCATGGCCGCGCGGACCTTCTCGATGATGCCCAGGAAACGATCCTGCCGGTAGGAGCGGCGCATCGCCTTGAGGATCGGGTCCGATCCGGACTGCAGCGGCATGTGGAGCTGCGGCATCACGTTCGGCGTCTCGGCCATGGCGGCGATCACGTCGTCGGTGAAGTCGCGCGGGTGCGGGGAGGTGAAGCGGACCCGCTCCAGACCTTCGATCTTGCCGCAGGCCCGCAGGAGCTTGCTGAAGGCCTCGCGGTCGCCGATGTCCGAGCCGTACGCGTTCACGTTCTGTCCGAGAAGCGTGATCTCGGAGACGCCCTCGCCGACGAGCGCCTCGATCTCCGCGAGGATGTCGCCGGTCCTGCGGTCCTTCTCCTTGCCGCGCAGCGCGGGCACGATGCAGAAGGTGCAGGTGTTGTTGCAGCCGACGGAGATGGAGACCCAGGCCGCGTACGCGCTCTCGCGGCGGGTCGGCAGCGTCGACGGGAAGGCTTCGAGCGACTCGGCGATCTCGACCTGCGCCTCCTCCTGGACGCGGGCGCGCTCCAGGAGGACCGGCAGCTTGCCGATGTTGTGCGTGCCGAAGACGACGTCGACCCAGGGCGCCCGCTTGACGATGGTGTCGCGGTCCTTCTGGGCCAGACAGCCGCCGACGGCGATCTGCATCCCGGGACGCTTGGTCTTCATCGGCGCCAGGCGGCCGAGATTGCCGTACAGACGGTTGTCGGCGTTCTCGCGCACGGCGCACGTGTTGAAGACGACGACGTCGGCGTCGCCGTCGGCTCCTTCGGGCGCACGTTCGTAGCCGGCGTCCTCCAGCAGCCCGGAAAGCCGCTCGGAGTCATGGACGTTCATCTGGCACCCGTAGGTGCGCACCTCGTAAGTCTTCGCGCTCATCTCGCCCCCCAGGGTACGGGGTCGCCACGCGCGCGTGCCCGCGGATTGCGACCGCGGCATCCGACGACCGGGCTCCGCGACGGCCGGTGTGACCTCTCCCCTGGTCATCACGGTGAGTGGGCTGGCAGGATCGCGCGCATGCTCAAGGCACTCCCCCGGATCAGCAGGCGCCGCGCCCTGCAGGGTTCCGCCGCGTCCCTCGTGGTGTTCGGCCTGCTGATGTGGTGGCTGCTGCCGGTGGGTGAGGAGTCTCCGAGCGGGCGGATCGCGTTCAGCACGGGCGTACGGGAGGGCGTGTACGAGCGGTACGGCAAGCTCCTGGAGGCGGCGATCTCCAAGGACATGCCGGACGTCGACGTCAAGCTCCTCAACAGCGAGGGATCGCAGCAGAACGTCGCGCGCGTGGCCACCGGGAAGTCCGACTTCACCATCGCGGCCGCGGACGCGGTGGAGACGTACCGTCTGGACGCCGCACCGGGCTGGTACCGGCTGCGGGGCTGTACGCGCCTATACGACGACTACGTACAGCTCATCGTGCCCCGGTCCTCGAAGATCAAGAATGTCGCCGATCTGCGCGACAAGCGCGTGGCGGTGGGCCAGGACCACTCCGGGGTGCGGCTGATAGCCGACCGGGTGCTGGATGCCGCAGGCCTCGAACCGGAATCCGACATCAAGCCGGTGGCCGCCGGGATAGACACCATGCCCGGCCTCCTGAAGAGCGGCTCCATCGACGCGTTCTTCTGGTCCGGCGGGCTCCCGACCAACTCCGTGCGTGCCCTCTCCAAGGAGATGGACATCAAGCTCGTGAAGCTGGGATACCTCGTAGAGGCCCTGCACAAGCAGGGCGGCGGCTCGCGCTACTACCGGGCCGCGACGATGCCGGCGGACGCGTATCCCGAGGCCCAACAGGGTTCCGCCGTGCCGACGCTGGCCGTGGCGAACCTTCTGGTGACCACGGACCGCACCGACCCCGAGCTCACCGAGCAGCTGACCCGCACCGTCATCGACAGCCGCGACCGCATCGGGAATGAGGTACACGCGGCGCAGGTGGTGGATCTGCGCACCGCGCTGTTCACGGACCCGCTCCCGCTGCACGACGGGGCTCGCCGCTACTACCGCTCGGTCAAGCCCTGACCCGTCGCGTGAGGCGCCGAGCCGCCCTTCAGGCCGCCCCCAGGGGCTCGCTGCGCGGGACGCTGACCGTCACCCGCAGGCCGTGCGGTTCGTGACGTGCGTACGCGATGGAGCCGCCGCCCGCCGCGAGCAGCGTCCGCGAGATGGACAGGCCGAGCCCCGAGCCCTGCACGTTCTGATGGCGGTTGCTGCGCCAGAAACGGTCTCCGACCCGGGAGAGCTCCTCCTCGGTCAGGCCGGGCCCGCCATCGGCGACCACGACGGTCGTCGTTCCGTTGCTGGACGCGACCACCACCTGCACGGCCCCTCCCTCGGGCGTGAACTTCAGGGCGTTGTCGATCACCGCGTCCAGTGCGCTGGAGAGGGCGATCGGGTCGGCCCAGCCGGTGGTGGCCGGGCAGTCGCCCGTCAGCCGCACGCCCCGCTCGTCGGCGAGCGGCCGCCAGGAAGCGACACGCTCGGCGGTGAGCTCTCCGATGTCGACGACGCTCAGGTCCGCCGCGGCGTGTTCCGCGAGCGCGAGGTCGAGCAGATCGTCGAGGACCTGGGCCAGCCGCTTGCCCTCGGTGCGGACCGAGGCGACCTCTTCGTTGTCCTCCGGCAGTTCGAGGGCGAGGAGCTCGATGCGGAGCAGAAGCGCCGAGAGGGGGTTGCGCAGTTGGTGGGAGGCGTCGGCGACGAAGGCGCGCTGCTGCTCCAGGACGTCCTGGACGTTGTCGGCCATCTCGTTGAACGAACGGGCGAGGCGGCGTAGTTCCGGTGGTCCGCCCGCTGCCGCGACCCGGGACTTGAGGCGTCCTGTCGCTATGTCGTGCGTGGTCGCGTCCAGGATCCGTACCGGGCGCAGCACCCAGCCGGTGAGCCGCAGGGCCGCTCCGACGGCCAGGAGCATCGCCGCCGACTCGCCCGCGGCGATGAGCAGCCAGCCGTGCAGCGTCTTGGAGCGCATGCGTCCGGTCGGCGAGTCCGTGACGACGACTGCGATGACGTCGCCGTCCTTGATCACCGGGGAGGCGACGGCAAGCCGCCCCCGCTGCCACGGCCAGACCTGCTCCGGGTCGTGGCTGCCGCGGGAGCGCAGCGCCTCCTCGAAGGCGCTGCGCAGGGCTCCCTGGCGGGGCAGGAACCAGTCGTTCGGGGACTGGGCCATGGCACCGTCGTCGCGGTAGAAGACACCCGCGCGGATGCCATAGACGTCGTAGTAGTCGTCCAGTTCGTTCTGCAGTGTTTCGCGGCGTTCGTCCGTGCCGCCCCATCCCAGTGGGCCTGTGGGGCGTTTGGTGACGAACTGCGCGAGCGAGGCGAAGCGGGCCGTGTCGTCGATCCGGTCGACGACCACCTTCTGCTGCTGGGCCGCGGCAACGCTGACGGCGAGCGGAAAGCCGAGCGCGAGCAGTACACCCGCCATGAGGACGATCAGCAGCGGGAGGAGGCGGGAACGCACCGGTCCTTGCTCCTGGCTACGCGGCCGGGGCGACGAGGCGGTAGCCGACGCCGCGTACGGTCTCGATCAGGGCCGGCATGTTCAGCTTGGAACGCAGGGAGGCCACGTGCACCTCCAGCGTGCGCCCGGTCCCTTCCCAACTGGTGCGCCACACTTCGCTGATGATCTGCTCCCGACGGAAGACCACTCCGGGGCGCTGCGCGAGGAGAGCGAGCAAGTCGAACTCCTTGCGGGTCAGTTGGACAACCGAACCGTCGACGGTGACCTGTCGCGTGGGCAGCTCGATGTGAACGGACCCGAGCCGCAGTTCGCTGTCCTCCGATGCCGGCGTACTCCCGGGGGTGGGTCGGCGGATGACGGCGTGGATGCGGGCGATGAGCTCCCCTGTGTCGTAGGGCTTCACTACGTAGTCATCGGCTCCGAGGTTGAGGCCGTGGATCCGGGAGCGTACGTCCGAGCGGGCCGTCACCATGATCACGGGTGTCGAGCCGCGCTTGCGGATCTTTCCGCACACCTCGTAGCCGTCCTGGTCGGGCAGACCCAGGTCGAGAAGCACCACTCCGAAGGGGGGCGTTTCCGCGGGCAGCAGGGCCTGCAGAGCCTCCTCTCCGTTGCGGGCGTGCTTGACGTCGAAGCCGTGCCGGGCCAGGACCGCGGACAGGGCGGCCGCCACATGGTCGTCGTCCTCGACGAGAAGCAGTCTCATAGGGGCCCCCTTCGGTTCATCGGTCGTTCCGTCGCGGCAGGTCATCATGGCCGGTGCCCGCGCGAGGCACCAGGGCGGGTCGCCGGGGCGCGAGCCATCAAGGCATCCACGCCGATGCATAAGGACCACGTCAAGAGGGTTCAGGTCACGAGCACGTTCCGTTACCCACCCGGTACGCGCTCCGTGGACCCTCTTCACACGGTGTGTCCGGTTGCGGCCGGATCGTTATGCTCAATTTCCCCTCAGATGTAATGACGCTGGTCGCACTGGGTTATTACTGTCCTCCCAACCGAGGAGGATGGAGCAACAAGCCGTGACCGAAGTATCGGTGACCAAGGACGCGATACCGCCCGGGGCGGACGACCTGGTCGTGCTGAAGAACGTCAACAAGCACTTCGGCGCTCTGCACGTGCTCCAGGACATCGACCTGACCATCGCCCGCGGTGAGGTCGTCGTCGTGATCGGCCCCTCCGGGTCCGGCAAGTCGACCCTGTGCCGCGCCGTCAACCGCCTGGAGACGATCGATTCGGGAAGCATCTCGATCGACGGCAAGCCGCTGCCCCAGGAGGGCAAGGAGCTCGCGAAGCTCCGTGCGGACGTGGGCATGGTCTTCCAGTCCTTCAACCTTTTCGCGCACAAGACCGTGCTCGAGAACGTGACGCTGGGCCAGACCAAGGTGCGCAAGATCGGCAAGGCGGAGGCGGAGGCGAAGGCGCGCGGTCTGCTCGACCGTGTGGGCGTCGCCTCCCAGGCCGACAAGTACCCCGCGCAGCTCTCCGGCGGCCAGCAGCAACGCGTCGCCATCGCGCGCGCGTTGGCGATGGACCCCAAGGTGATGCTCTTCGACGAGCCCACGTCGGCGCTCGACCCGGAGATGATCAACGAGGTCCTCGAGGTCATGCAGCAGCTCGCCCGGGACGGGATGACGATGGTCGTCGTCACCCACGAGATGGGCTTCGCACGCTCCGCGGCCAACCGTGTCGTCTTCATGGCGGACGGCCGGATCGTCGAAGAGGCCGTGCCGGACCAGTTCTTCAACAACCCGCGCAGCGACCGGGCCAAGGACTTCCTGTCGAAGATCCTTAAGCACTGAGGCTCCCACGCCGTCTCCACACCAGTCGAAACAGAGGATGTTCACCATGAAGCTCCGCAAGTCCGCTGCTGCGGCGGCCGTCGTCGCCGCTCTCGCCCTGACCGCCACGGCCTGCGGCGGCGAGGAGGGCACGGCCGGCGACAAGCCGAAGGACCCGACCGGCGGCAAGAACGCGCCCAAGCTGCCCACGTACGACGTGAAGTCCGGCGTGAAGGTCGACTCCTCGGTCCTGAAGAAGGCCCAGAAGTCCGGCAAGATCGTCATCGGTGCCAAGGACGACCAGCCGTACCTGGGCTTCAAGGACAGTGCAGGCAAGCGCTCCGGTTTCGACATCGAGATCGCCAAGATGGTCGCCGCCGACCTCGGCTTCAAGCCCGACCAGATCGAGTTCAAGACGATCGACTCCGGCGTCCGCGAGACCACCATCTCCAAGGGCGACGTCGACCTCTACGTAGGCACGTACACGATCAACGACGAGCGCAAGAAGCAGGTCGGCTTCGCCGGTCCGTACTTCATGGCGGGCGCCGATCTTCTCGTCCGCTCGGATGAGAAGGACATCACCGGTCCGGACTCCGTGAAGGGCAAGAAGGTCTGCTCGATCGTCGGCTCCACCCCGCTCCAGGAGATCAAGAAGTCGAAGTACGGCGCGAAGACCGTCGAGCTGGCCAAGTACTCCGAGTGCGTACAGCAGCTCATCAACAAGGAGGTCGACGCCGTCACCACTGACGACGCCATCCTCAAGGGGTACGCGGCGCAGCAGCCGGACGCGCTGAAGGTCGTCGGCAAGCCCTTCACCAAGGAGCCGTACGGCATCGGCATGAGCAAGGACGACAAGGCCCTGCGCGACGCCGTGGCGGACGCCGTCGAGGCGCACCAGAAGAACGGCGACTACAAGAAGGCGTACGACGCGACGCTCGGCCTGTCGAAGTCCGAGTACACCGAGCCGCCGGCCCTCGAGCGCTACTGATCGCGCCGAACCGTCCGTCCCACTCCCCGGCAGTGAGTTGACCGGGTCCCCGTACGCATCCCGGTGCGTACGGGGGCCGGCTCACCCTGCCCGACCACTGCCGCCCACGAGGACATCCCCGTGAATGTACTGCTCGACCACTTTGCGGAATTCCGCGAGGGATTCATAGGCACGGTCTGGCTGACCGTGGCCAGCAGCGTGCTCGCGCTGTTCCTTGGCGTCGTGCTCGCCGGTTTCCGGGTCTCCCCGGTGCCGCCGCTGCGGTTCTTCGGCACCGCCTGGGTCACCCTGTTCCGGAACACGCCGCTCACGCTGCTCTTCCTCACCATCTGGTTCGCCGTGCCGCAGGTCTTCGACTTCGGCTTCGACCCGTGGACCAAGGCGCTGATCGTGCTCAGCGTCTACACCTCGTCGTTCGTCTGCGAGGCCGTACGGTCCGGTATCAACACCGTGCCGATCGGGCAGGCCGAGGCCGCCCGCTCTCTCGGCATGACGTTCTTCCAGACGCTCGGAACGATCGTCCTGCCCCAGGCCGTGCGCACCGTCCTGCCGCCGCTGAGCAGCATCTTCATCGCGCTGACCAAGAACTCGGCCATCGCGGGCGCATTCAGCGTGACGGAACTGTTCGGATGGCAGAAGGTCCTCAGCGACCAGGGCTTCGCCATCGGCTGGCTCTTCCTCTGGGTGGCGCTCGGCTACCTCGTGATCACATTCACCATCAGCGGCCTGTTCCGGCTGCTCGAGCGGAGCCTGGAGGTCGCACGATGAGCTCCAGCGTCCTGTACGACGCTCCGGGCCCCAAGGCCCGGATGCGCAACCGCATCTACTCGGTCATCGGCACGGTCGCGATCCTCGGCCTCATCACCTTCGTGATCATGCGGCTCGCCGACCGTGGCCACTTCGCATCCGAGGTCTGGAACACCTTCAACTACGCCAACGTGCGGATCACGATCCGTGACGGCATCTTCACCACGCTGAAGGTCTTCGTGCTCGCCGGCGCGCTCTCCCTGGTGCTCGGCGCGCTGCTCGCGGTCGCCCGGGCGTCGGATCACCGCGCGGTCCGCTGGCTGGCCACGGCGTTCATCGAGTTGTTCCGTGCCATCCCGCTGCTGATCACGATCTACGCCCTCTGGGTGCTCTTCCTCACCTACAAGAGTGACCTGGGCATCGTCGGGGAGAACAACGGCTTCTGGGCCCTGGTCATCGGTCTGGCCGTCTACAACGGCGCCGTACAGGCAGAGGTGCTGCGGGCCGGTTTCAACGCCGTGCCGCGCGGTCAGGTGGAGGCGGCGTACGCACTGGGACTGCGCAAGTCCCAGGTGATGACGATGCTGCTGCTGCCGCAGGCCGTCAGGTCCATGCTGCCGACGATCATCAGCCAGCTGGTGGTCACGCTCAAGGACACGTCGCTCGGCTACATCATCACCTACGCGGAGCTCCTGTACGCGGCCCGGCAGCTGGCCAACACGACCCTCGTCAACGGCCAGTACATCTACGTTCCGGTGATCATGGTCGTCGGCACGATCTACGTGGCGATGTGCATGGCGCTCTCCGGCCTCGCCACCTGGGTCGAGAAGCGCGGGCGCCGCACCAAGACGGGCATCGCCGTCGCCGCGGCCGCCGAGCCCGCCGAGGCTCCGGGGGTGCTCGACCCGTCCGCCCCCAAGGGTCCGGCGGTCGATGCCGAACGGGCGACCGCCAAGGCCGACGAGCCGCCCGGCAAGACGGACTGAGTGGGTTTCAGAAACGAGTCGAGGTAAGAGGCGGCGTCCCTGGGACGCCGCCTCTTACCATTCCGGACCGGTTCTCCGACCTGCGATGTGACGATCGGACGGAGCGGCGCCGCCGAAGGTCCCGTCGGGGCCGCCGTCGCTTGACGCAAGCACCGGCAATAGGTTGCATACGTTCTGTGATCGTGCACCGGGCTCCAACTGCCAGTTCCTGTACGTACGTCCAGAGCATCCGGGCAGCCCGGACCCTCGGAGCCCGCCGGGCCGGAGGATGTGCGCCGTGGACCCGGTGATCGTTGTCGGCGCGGGCCCGGTCGGACTCGCGCTCGCGCTCGCCCTCGCCCGCCACTCGGTGCCCACCGTCGTCCTCGACGAAGGACCCGGCAAGGACGAACAGCGACCGGCGCGGACCGCCGTCCTCCGCGACGACACCGCGGCGTTCGCCGAGCGGCTCGCGGGTCACTCGTTCGGCGACACGGAAACAGGCGCGCGGTGGACCGGCTGGCGCTCGGTGCGGCGCAAGCAACTGATGCGGGAGCTCGACTTCGACGAGACGACCCCGGCTCCGCTGCACCTGCCGCAGCACGAGCTGACCGCCGCGCTGCGCGAAGCCATCGCCGACGAGCGGCTGGTCAAGATCGCGGTGGACAGCAAAGTCGACTCCCTGGAACAGGACGCCGGCGGTGTGACCGCACACACCCGCGGGCCCAAGGGAACCTGGTGGCGCGGCAGTTATCTCGTGGGCTGCGACGGCTCGCGCTCCACCGTGCGCAAACTCCTCGACGTCCGCTTCCCCGGACGTACGGCCGTCGAGCGACACGCCGTGGCCGCGCTGCGCACGGAACTTCCGTGGCCCGGTCAGGCGTTGTTGCATCGGATGCCTCCGTGGCGCCACGGGGGCGCCGAGGTGGTGGGGCGGCCGCTGGCCGGCGGAGTGTGGCGGCTCGACTGGCTGCTTCCGCCGCGCGGCGACCTGGTGACGCCCGACGCCCTCGTCGTCCGCATCCGGGAGACCCTCGCGGGCTGGTGCGGGGGTTCCACACCGCCGTACGAACTGCTCGACACGGGCGTGCACACCGTCCACCACCGGCTCGCCCGCCGGTGGCGGGTCGGCCGTGCCTTCCTCGCCGGGGACGCCGCGCACCTGCTCGGCGCGCTCGGCACGCAGGGGCTCGACGAAGGGCTGCGGGACGCCGACAACCTCGCGTGGAAGCTGGGACTCGCCTGGCACCACGGCGCGCGCGAAGCGCTGCTCGACAGCTACCAGGTCGAGCGCCGGGCGGGGGTGGCCGCGCGGCTGCGCGCCGCCGATCAGTCGCTGCCCGCGCTGCGCGGCAGCAAGAACCTGCGCTCGTACGTACCCGGGGCGGCCCGCGGGCACGACACTCTCCTCACGGACGGTCACGTCGGGCGCGGCCCCCTCGGCGCGCCCTCGTCGTACGCCGATTCGCCGCTCGCGCCCGCTCCCTCCGAGTCCGTCACCGCGGTCGGAACGGAGCCCGGCGCGCCGGTCGCCGATGTGCGGGTGACAGCGCCGGACGGGTCCTTCGTCCAGCTGCGCGACCGCCTCGGGCTCGGGCACCTGATCGTCGTCCTCGTCGCGCCGGGCACCGTGGTGTGGGAGCGGCGGCACTGGGTGACCGCCGGGATCATGCCTCGGCTCGCCGCCGCGGTCACGGCCCTGCCGCACGCCGCCGAGCTGCTCGTCGCGGAGAGCTACCCCGGGGCCGCGGCCCACTCGATCCTGCTCGTACGACCCGACGGCCACCTGGTCACCGCGCTGTCGGGGGTACGCCCGGCCGAGCTGTACGCGGCGGCAGAGGCGGCGCTGGGCGGCCCTGCTCCGACGGGGCGCGGGGACGGCGCGGAGCGGCCCGACCGCACCGGCACGGGCGAGGAGGAGAGCTCGGCGGGGGCCGCGGGGGCGGCACGGCGTTCGGGGTGAGGGAAGCGTCGGCGAGTGCCGGTCTGCGGGGCGAGGGCGTGCCGGGGGGCGGGCGCCGGCCCGGCGGCGTGCGGCCCGAACGGCGTGCGTGGACGGTCCCCGTTCGCATGCTGAGCCGGGGTTGACCGGTCCGCACCCCCATGGTCTACTCCGGATCGTGACCGACACCGATGTGCGCCTGTGGCGGAGGGTCCACATGGACCTAGTCCGCTACGCAGGCTGCGTGTGTCACCCGTCCTGCTGAATTCGCATCTTCCCTCGCGCACCGAGCCCCGCTCCGGGCTGTGTCGTGCGCGCTTTCCGCGAACCTCCAGGACGGTATCCGTGTCTGTTGCCCCTTCCTCCACCGCGCCCCCTTCGGGGCGCTCCTCGGCGCCCACCGCCGCCGACCTCCTCGCCTTCGTCCGCCGCACCGCGGCCGACTCCGAACTCATCGCCGCCCTGCCGCTCGACCCCGAAGGCCGTACTTGGGTACGCCTGGAGGGGCCCGGTGGCAGTGAGGCCTGGCTGATCGGCTGGCCGCCCGGCACGGGCACCGGCTGGCACGACCACGCGGAGTCGGTCGGCGCCTTCCTCACCGCGGCGGGCACCCTCAAGGAGAACTCCCTGGCCGCGCGCCTGCCCACCGACGGGTGGAAGACCCTGGAGCTCTCCGACGACGTGGACCGCGAACGGGAGTTGACGTCCGGTGAGGGCCGCGCCTTCGGCCGGAACCACGTGCACGAGGTCCTGAACGAGTCGACGACCGAGCACGCCGTCTCCGTGCACGCGTACTACCCGCCGCTGCCGCGGATCCGCCGCTACAGCCGTACCGGTGACGTGCTCCGCCTGGAGTCCGTCGAGCGCCCTGAGGACTGGCAGTGAGCTACGAACAGGCGGTGGGCGAGGGCCGGCCCGGGGGCGAGGACCGACCGGTGGGCATCGACGAGTTGCTGGAACGCGTACGGCTCGGTCTCGACCGGCTCTCTCCGGAGGAGGCGTGCGAAACCGCCGGAGCCGGCGGCCTGCTGGTCGACATCCGCTATGCGGCGCTGCGGGAGCGGGACGGGCTGATCCCCGGCGCGCTCGTCGTCGAACGCAACGAGCTGGAGTGGCGGCTCGACCCCCGGGGCAGCCATCGTGCTCCGGAGGCCACGGGCCACGACCTGCGCGTCGTCGTGGTCTGCAACGAGGGGTACGCGTCCAGCCTCGCGGCCGTCTCCTTGCAGCAGTTGGGCCTCCGCCACGCCACCGACCTCACGGGAGGCTTTCAGGCGTGGCGGGCGGCGGGGCTGCCTGTGGTGACCGCCGAGGCGTGAAAGCCGGCCTCGCCCCACTCCCTGACCGCGCCGCCCACCCCTGACCGTGCCGCCCACTCCCTGACCGTGCCGCCTACTCCTTGGCTGTCGCCACCGTGACGGGGAGCGGCCTCAGGGCGGCGCGGCCCGGCAGGGCGGTCGCGGTCAGGGCGAGCAGTCCGGCGACGGTGAGCACGGAGACGTACACCAGAGGGACGACCGTCGGCGTCGCACTTCCGGTCATGCCGACGCTGAACGCCGTCAGGACGGCAAGCGCCACCCCGCTGCCGAGCGCGGTGCCGATGAACAGGACCGCCAGGGCCTCGGTCCGGAGCATCCGCAGCACCTGGCGGCGCGTCGCTCCGGCCAGACGCAGCATCGCGAACTCACGGATGCGTTCGGAGACGGACATCGCCAGCGTGTTGACGACGGCGATGGCGGTGAAGGCGAGGACGAGCCCCATCGCCAGCAGGTTCACCTCGGCGTTGGTCCTTCGGCTCTGTGCCTGGAGGCTGTCCGCGGCTGCCGGGGTGAGCACACGCATGCCGGGGAACTTGTCGACGACTGCCGCGAGTTGTTCCTGTGTACGGTCGCTCGTGACGAGGACCGTGGCGGCGAGCGGGTTGTCCACGTGGCGGGCGATCAGATCGTGCGCCATGGTCAGATCCCCGAAGCCGAGCCCGCGTGCGTAGATGGCGCGCACGGTGAGTTCGGCCTTCGTACCGTCTCCCAGGGTGGCCTTCAGCGTGCTGCCCGGCTTCAGCCCGAGCCGGTCGGCGGCCAGTTCACTGACGGCGACGCTTTCCGCGCCGAAGTCCTGGATCGATCCGGCGGTGACGTCCGGGTCCCAGGTCCGGGCGAGGTTCTCAGGGGTGACGCCCTGGGCGGGGTACTTGTCGAGCCCCACACGCACCGTCGTGCGGACGATTTCGGTGGCGGCGTCCACACCGTCGGCCGTACGCAGCTTCCGCGCGGCCTCCGCCGGAACGCCAGGGCCCTGCGCGGCCAGCACCCAGTTCGCGCGGATGCCGTCGCGGGCCTGGGCACGGGCGGCGTCGTCGAGGGTCGGCTGGACGAAGAGGACGGTGCAGGCCATGCCGGTGAGGAGGGCGAGCGGCGTGACGACGGCGGCCATGCGGGCCGCGTTGCCGCGCAGATTGGCGTGGGCGAGCTTGCCGCCGGGGCCGGTCAGCCGGAGCGGGCCCCGGAGGAGTGCGGCCGCCGCTCGGACGACGAACGGGCCGAGGAGTGCGATGGCGCCGGCGAAGACCACCACCGTCAGGAACGTCACGGGGGTCGACGCCGCCTCGGTGCGCAGCACACTCAGCACGGCGACCAGGACGATGCCGCCGGTGAGCAGTACCAGCCCGGCGACGATCCGGCTCCGGGCGGGCCGCCGCCGCTCGACCCGCGCCTCCGTGAGGGCCTGCGCCGGGCGAATGCTCACGATCCCGCGCCCGGCGACGCGAGCGGCGGCCCAGGCTCCCAGCAGGGTGGCCCCGACGGCGACGAGGGGCGGGAAGACACTGACAGTGCGCTCAAGGGTGGCGGGTACGGCCCCCATGGCCACGAACCGCTCGTGCAACCAGCCTCCGAGCGGGATCCCGGCGAGCGCACCGACGGCACCCGCCACCGTGCCGACGATCACTGCCTCTCGCCCGAGAAGCCTGCGGATCTGCTTCGGGGTCGCGGCGACCGCACGCAGCAGGGCGAGTTCACGGTGGCGCTGCTGGATGGAGAGAGCGAAGGTGCCGACCACCACGAGGACGGCGACGAGGAGGGAAGTACCGCCCATGGCCCCGCCCATGCTGACGAGCTTGACGCGCGCTCCCGCCGCGTCCAGGAACTCCACGGGCCCTCGGTCGTCCCCAGCACTGACCTGCGCCGTCGTCCCTTCGACAGCCTGCTCCACCGCCTTCGTGAGATCAGCGACGGAGGTGCCCTCGGCCGGTACGACGCCGAAGGCGGTGACCTTCCCGGGATGCGCCGCGAGCCGTTCGGCCTCCTCGGCGGAGAAGAAGAGCGAGGTCTGGTGGGTCAGCGCGCCGCTCTCGGGCGCGGCCACTCCGGTGACGCGGTAGTCGCGCGGGCTCTGCGTCGACTGGACGGTGAGGCGGTCGCCGGGCCGCAGCCCTGCGCGATCGGCGAGGCCGCGGTCGATGACGAGATCGTGCGAGGTCCGTGGGGCCTTGCCGTCGACGAGGCGGAAGGGGGTGAGGGCGGCGGACTCCCAGGCGTGCCCGTACGTGGGTGTGTCGGGGCCGTCGGCGGGTCCCGCTCCCCTTCCGCCTCCCGGGGTCAACGGCTGGGCGATGAAGGTGAGTTCGGGTACGACAGCACGTACACCCGGGACGGCTCTGATCCTGCTCTCGATGTCGCCGGCACGCAGCCATGCGCGTTCGGCGATCGGTTTCGCCTTGTGCTTGACCTTGGTCTTGCCCTTCTTGTGCTTGACCGTGGTCTGGTGCACGTTCTGGTCCGCGGAGACGATCACCGGGGCCGCGGCGTAGCGCTCCGTCCTGATCGTGCCGCGCAGGCCGGTTTCCAGGAGGGTGCCGCATGCCGTGATGAGGGCCGCGGCGCACATCAGCGCGAGGAAGGCGCCGACGAATCCGCCCTTGCGGTCCCTGACGGTCTGCAGTGCGTAGCGCAGCATCATGAGGGCTCGGACTCTTTTCTGTTGTTGTAAGAGGGGGCTGCGGGTGTGGGGAAGGCCAGGAAGCGGGTGAGGACGGTGCGGGCGCCGTCCGGGGTGTCGGCATCGGACCGCTTGTAGCGGTTGAGCAGCGCGATGTACTCCTCGAAGAACTCGCGGAGTTCGGGCAGGGTCAGCCGGATCGTGCCTCGTGAATGGGGCAATGCGTCGGCCCACTCATCGGGGCTGGGCTCGGTGCTGGTGCCAGTGCCGGTGCCGGTGCCGGTGCCGGTGCCGGTGCCGGTGCCGGAATCGTCCGGCCGCTCCCGTCCCTGGCTGCGCTCCCGCAGCAGTTGCGCGAAGAGCTCCAGGTCGGCCGCGTACGAGAGGCGGTTGAGCTCATCCATGACGAGCCGCATCTCGGGGCTCTGCCGGCTCCGCGGCGGAAAGCGCCGGTCGCCCGGGACGGCGCGCCACCAACGCTCACGTCCGTGCCCGGAGCCGCATGTCTCCTCGGCGAAGCCGTAGCGCGCGAGTTCGCGCAGGTGGTAGCTGGTCGCACCGGTGTTGAGTCCGAGGGCTCTGGCGAGCGTCGCGGAGGTGGCCGGACCGTGCACGGTGAGGTGCTGCAGCATCTGCTGCCGCCGCGGCTGCGCGAGCGCCTTCAGAACGCGCAGATCACTCAGCTCTTGCGGGCCCTCGGCCGCACTCAGCTCTTGCGAGCCGTCGACCCGGATCGCGGGCCGTTCCGCGCCGGTCCTGCCGGGTTCCTCTGCCATGCGTACACAGTCGCCTGTGCACAAGTCCCTGTGCACTGCGGCAACCCGGCGTCTCCGCAGGGGGGTTACCCCCACCCTGCGGAGCGCGAGCCGGGGTACGCGGATCGTTCCGGCTGCCGCCCCACCCCCGTGGGAGCGGCCCGCTCAGAACCCCTCGTACCCCAGGTCGTCGGTGTCTTCGCCCTCTTCCTCCAGCGCCTGCCGGACCACGCGGAGCGCCATGCCCTCCGCGTATCCCTTGCGGGCGAGCATGCCCGCGAGGCGGCGCAGGCGCTTGTCGCGGTCGAGGCCCCGCGTGGAGCGGAGCTTGCGCGCGACGAGCTCGCGCGCGGTCGCCTCTTCCTGCTCCGCGTCGAGCTGCCCCACGGCCTCGTCGATCAGCGTGGACTCCACGCCTTTGGTGCGCAGCTCCCGCGCCAGCGCGCGGCGGGCCAGACCCCGGCCGTGGTGCCGGGACTCCACCCACGCGTCCGCGAAGGCGCTGTCGTTGATCAGACCGACCTCTTCGAAGCGGGAGAGGACCTCTTCCGCCACGTCGTCGGGGATCTCCCGCTTGCGCAGCGCGTCGGCGAGCTGCTTGCGCGTGCGGGCGGTGCCGGTGAGGAGGCGCAGGCAGATCGCCCGCGCCCGCTCGGCCGGATCTGTGGGCGGTTCCCCCTTCTCGGCCCTCGACGAGGAAGGGGAACCGCTGTCCTGGTGGCCGTCGGGGCTGTCGGAGTCCCCGAATCGGCCGCGGCGACGCCGTTGCCCGCGGCTCCGCCCGCCGCCGTCGCGGAAACCTTCTCCGTCCCGGTAGCCGCCACCGTCCGGAAAGTCGCCACCCTTCTGGAAGCCTTCTCCGTCCTGGAAGCCGTCACCGTCACCCCGGTCGGCGTACCGGCCCGCGCCATCCTGATCCACACCGCCCCCGTGGCCCCGCCCGGCAGCGCCGGTGCGGCTTTCGGGGGCGGTGTGGTCCGCCCAGTCGGTTCGTCGCGTCACGGACTAGCTCTTGGCCGCCGTGGCCTTGGACTTGGCGGCCTTGGCCGCCGGAGCGGGCACCGTCTTGGCGTCGTCGGCAGCCGGGGCCACGTCCGCCGCGCCCGCGCTCGGCTCCTCGGTCGGGGCCTCGGGCTTCACGCCGACGCCCAGCTTCTCCTTGATCTTCCTCTCGATCTCGTTGGCGAGGTCGGGGTTGTCCTTCAGGAAGTTGCGGGCGTTCTCCTTGCCCTGGCCGAGCTGGTCGCCCTCGTACGTGTACCAGGCGCCCGCCTTGCGGACGAAGCCGTGCTCGACGCCCATGTCGATCAGACCGCCCTCACGGCTGATGCCCTGGCCGTAGAGGATGTCGAACTCGGCCTGCTTGAAGGGCGGCGCGACCTTGTTCTTGACGACCTTGACTCGGGTGCGGTTGCCCACCGCGTCCGTGCCGTCCTTCAGGGTCTCGATGCGGCGGATGTCCATGCGCACCGACGCGTAGAACTTCAGCGCACGGCCACCGGTCGTGGTCTCCGGGGAACCGAACATCACGCCGATCTTCTCGCGCAGCTGGTTGATGAAGATCGCGGTGGTCTTGGACTGGTTGAGCGCGCTGGTGATCTTTCGCAGGGCCTGGCTCATCAGGCGGGCCTGCAGACCCACGTGCGAGTCGCCCATCTCGCCCTCGATCTCCGCGCGCGGCACCAGGGCGGCCACGGAGTCGATGACGATCAGGTCGAGGGCGCCGGAGCGGACCAGCATGTCGACGATCTCGAGGGCCTGCTCGCCGTTGTCCGGCTGCGACAGGATGAGGTTGTCGATGTCGACGCCGAGCTTCTTCGCGTACTCGGGGTCGAGGGCGTGCTCCGCGTCCACGAAGGCCACCGCGCCGCCCGCCCGCTGGGCGTTGGCCACGGCGTGGAGGGTGAGGGTCGTCTTACCGGAGGACTCCGGGCCGTACACCTCCACCACACGGCCGCGGGGGATGCCGCCGACGCCGAGCGCGACGTCGAGCGCGGTCGACCCGGTGGGGATGACCTCGATGGGCTCGTTCGGCCGCTCGCCCATGCGCATCACTGCGCCCTTGCCGAATTGCCGTTCAATCTGTGCGAGCGCGGCGTCGAGCGCCTTCTCGCGGTCGGTTCCTGCCATGGGTTCCACCCGATTTGCTTGAGTCGATCGCTTCACGTCAAAGACGCTAACGCCTGCCACTGACAATCCGCCCCGACGCCCGTCCAGCCTGTGGATAACTCGAGGCCATCGCCTACCGAAATCCCCTGGAGCGTCCCGAGGATGCCCCCGCCCGCCCCGCAGAATCGCCGCCGGACCACCCATGAGAATGGATGTTCGAATTTAGTGTCAAGCGTGGCACGCCGGGGTCGGCAGGTGCCTGCCGGCGCCTCCCCGGCTTCTGCCCGCTCCTCCCCCGGCGTCCGTTCTCTCCTACCGGCGCTTGCCCGGCTTCGGCGAGGAGCCGCCGGGTTCCGCCGGGGCCTCCGGCCCGTTCGGCCCCCGCAGCGCTCGCCGCATCCGGGCGAGGAGGGGTGCTCCGACCTGGCGCCGGTGCCCGTGCACCCGGGGGTCGTCCGTGACGTCGTACCGCTTCACGTACGCCCCGAGGAACGCCTGCAGCGTCGCGACGGCGGGGATGGCGATGAGCGCCCCGACCGCGCCGAGGAGCGCCGTGCCCGCGATGACCGAACCGAACGCGACCGCGGGGTGGATGTCCACGCTCTTGGCGGTGAGCTTGGGCTGCAGCACGTAGTTCTCGAACTGCTGGTAGACGACCACGAAGATCAGCACCCAGAGCGAGTACCAGGGATCGACCGTGAAGGCGATCAGCATCGGCAGGGCGCCCGCCAGATACGTGCCGATGGTGGGGATGAACTGGGAGACGAGGCCCACCCACACGGCGAGCACGGGCGCGTAGGGGACTCCGAGCACCTGGAGCAGGATGTAGTGCGCGATCCCGGAGATCAGCGCCATCAGGCCGCGCGAGTAGAGGTACCCGCCGGTCTTGTCGACCGCGATCTCCCAGGCCCGCAGCACCTCGGCCTGCTTGGCGGGCGGCAGCACCGAGCACAGCGCGCGCCGCAGCCTCGGTCCGTCGGCCGCGAAGTAGAACGAGAACAGCAGGATCGTCAGGAGCTGGAAGAGACCGCCCAGCACCTGCGCGGAGACGTCCAGGACACCGCTGGCACTGTTCTGTACGTACTTCTGCAGCCAGTCCGAGTGGACCAGGCTGTCCTGGACCTCGACGCGGGAGAGGTCCGTGTGGAAGGTCTGGTTGATCCAGCTGATGACCTTGTCCAGGTAGTCGGGGAAGTCCTCGACCATGTCCACGATCTGGCCCGCGAGCATCGATCCCATCAATGCGACGAAGCCCGCGCTGGCGATCACGACGCCCAGGAAGACCAGGAACGTGGCGAAGCCCCTGCGCACCCCGCGCGCGGCCATCCAGCTCACCGCCGGCTCGACCGCAAGCGCCAGGAAGAACGCGATCAACACGTTGATCAACAGGCCGGTCAGCTGATGGAACGCCCAACTGCCCAGCTGGAAGCACGCGACGAGCGCGAGGGCGAGAACCATGGCGCGCGGCAGCCAGCGCGGCATGCGGGCGCCGTGCCCTGCCTCGGCCCCCGTGGGGGGCTGTGCGGGCGGCGTCGTGCCGGGCGGAGCGGTGTCCTGGGTGACCTGCGCGGTCTCGTCTGTCGGTGCCACGGGGCAAGTCTCGCCCACGTCGGCGTCGATCGGACGCCACCCCCACATCTTGGGACGGGCTTGGGACGGCCCACGCGTGCGTGGATCCCCTCCGGCGCCGCCGAACCGGCCTGGTCAGCGCTTTTCGGCGGGTACGTCCATCGCCGTGCACACCGCACGCCAGACGTCCTTGGCCTCCCAGCCCGCTTCCAGCGCCTCATGGACCGTACGGCCGCCCAATTCCGCCATCACGTGATCGCGCGCGAAGGAGTCGGCGTACCCCGCACCGAAGTGGGCCGCCATCCGCTGCCAGAAGACCGTCAACCGCATGACTCAAGTATCACGCCCCCGAGGGTGCAGCCGGGCGCAGGGGCCTCGTCGAGAACGCTTTCCGTCCTACGGTCGGTGCATGGCCGAAACCGGAGCATCCCCCGCAGTGCCCTCACCCGACGCGGCGCTCTCCCCGCTCGCCCGCGCCGAGCGCTTCGTCTGGCTCACCGCGCGCGTCCTGGAGCAGCGACGGTTCGCGTACCACTTCCTCGACGGCGCGGGCGGCGACGCGGCCGCGGACGCGGTGGAGACCGCCCTGACCTCGTACGCCACGGCGGACGGCGGGTACGGCTACGCGCTCGAGCCCGATCTGCGCGGCCCTGTGAGCCAGCCGCTGCACACCGGGCACGCGCTGAACGTCCTGGACTCGATCCGCCGCTGCGGCGGGCAGCGGGTGGAGCGCGTGTGCCGCTATCTGACGTCGGTGTCGACGCCCGAGGGCGCCCTTCCCGCGATCCATCCCAGCCAGCGCGGCTACCCCTCGGCACCGTTCATGCCGATCGTGGACGACCCGCCCAGCGAGTTGCTCGCCACCGGCCCCGTGGTGGGTCTGCTGCACCGCAACGAGGTGTGGCACGCCTGGCTCTTCCGGGCCACGGACTTCTGCTGGACGGCGGTCGAATCTCTGGAGAAGTCGCATCCCTACGAGATCCAGGCCGCCGTCGCCTTCCTGGACGGTGCACCCGACCGCTCACGCGCGCGTGCCGCCGCCGACCGTCTGGGTCGCCTCGTGCGCGAGCAGCGGCTGGCGGCGCTTGATCCGGAGAACCTCGACGCGTATCCGGTGCGGTCCGGCTACGCACCGGGGGAACATCACTTCCCGCACGACTTCGCGAAGGTCCCGGAGTCGCTCGCGCGCTCGTGGTTCACCGACGCGGAGATGGAACGCTCCCTCGACTTCCTGGCGCGGGACCAGGAGGCGGACGGCGGCTGGCCGGTGCGCTGGCGGCAGTGGGCTCCCGGCACGGCCATGGAGGCGCGGCCCGTCGTCACCATCCAGGCGCTGCGCACGCTCCGGGCGTACGGACGGGACATCGCCTGAGAGAGGGCACCAGGGCTCGCCTCCTCACCCCGTCAGCGCCCGTAGCCCCGCCGTGACAGCGACGGCCGCGGCGATGACGACGAGGAACGGCGCGCGCAGCAGCAGCGCCACGGCCGCCGCGGCGAGCCCTCCCGCCCTCGCGTCAAGAATGAGCACCCTCCCGTCGGCGAAGGTCTGTTGGGCCGTGAGCGCGGCGAGGAGAGCCACGGGGAGCAGGGCAGCCATCCGTCGGACGCGTGGGCGTTCCAGTGCCCCCGCCGGCACCAGCAGCCCTGCGAGCTTGACGAGATAGCAGCCGACGACGGTCGCTCCGATGGCGATCCATATGTTCAACGGTCCTCCCTCCGCGCGTCGTCGTGGTGGGCCCGTCGGCCTTCTACGTAGAGGACGATCGGCACCGCGAGCGCCGCCACGAGCACGGGCACTCCCGCCGGCAGCACCGGCAGCAGACCGAGCCCGAGGAGGACGGCGATGCCGGCGACGGCGCGTTCCGTCGTAGTCCGCAGCATCGGTGCGAGCAGCGCCAGGAAGACCGCGGGTCCCGCCGCGTCGAGCCCCCACGCGTCGGTGTCGCCGATCGCCTCTGCGCCCAGGGCTCCGAGCAGGGTGGTGACGTTCCACAGGGCGTACAGGCTGAGCCCGGTGACCGTGAAGCCGATCCGGGCGCTGTGCCGCGTGGGCTGGGCGAGCGAGACGGCGGTGGTCTCGTCGATGACCCAGTGCGCGGCGAACGGCCGTACCGCGCGCGGCAGGACGAGCAGCTGGGAGAGGCGGAGCCCGTAGAACGCGTTGCGCACCCCCAGGAAGAAGGCGCCCGCGGCAGCCGTGAACGGGTTCCCGCCGCCCGCGAGCGCGCCGACCAGGGCGAACTGCGAGGCTCCGGTGAACACCAGCAGGCTGAGCGCACAGGTCTGGAGCAGGGTGAGACCGCTGCCCGCGGAGGTCACTCCGAAGGCGAAGCCGGAGAGTCCGACGGCGACGCCGACACCGAGCGCGTCCCGGACGACAGCGGTATCGGGCTTCTCCGTAGCGGCCTCTTCCTCCACCGGGGAGGCCTCTGTCTCCGCCTGCGAGGACTCTTCCTCCGCCCGGGAGGGCTCTTCTTGGTCTATGCCCGTGTGGGGCCTCTGTTCTGCCACGCGTCGGACGGTACGAGCAGGTCCGCTGCCGGGTCTTGTACGTTCTTGCGCTCGCGTTGGTACGCCCCCGGTGGCACCCCGACGATGCGCGTGAAGTGCCGGTTGAGGTGCGGCTGGTCGGTGAAGCCCACCGCGGCGGCCGCGGCGGCGGGTGAGGTGCCCGCGCCGAGCAGGTGGCGGGCCAGGCGCACGCGCGCGTCGGTGAGCCAGGCGTGCGGCGGCATCCCGTACGCGTCCCGGAAGGCACGCAGCAGCGCGAAGGGGCTCGTGCCGAGTTCGGTGGCGAGCCGCTCCAGGCTCGGTGGATCCGTGAGGCTCTCCTGCAGGACGGTACGCGCGCGTGCCGCGGTCCTGGCGCCCGCCGTGCGCACGGTGCGCTGCGGCAGAGGCCCGCCGTTGAGCCGCAGCAGCCGGGTCACCGCCACCCGGAGCAGCGTGTCGGCGGCGAGCGCGTTGCCCTCCTCCGCCGCGCGCAGCACGTGGTGCACGAGCGCCACGGCGTACGGGTCGTCGAGGACAGGACGGATGAAGCCGGGCGTACCGCGAAGGGCCGTCGTCTCGGCCGCGATGGCGGCGACCACGTCCGGTGCCGGGTAGACCGCTCCGTAGCGCCAGCCCCCGGGGTCGCCGGCCCGGCCCGTGTGCGGGGTGTCGGGGTTGACCAGGGCCAGGGAGCCCGGCCCTGCGTGCCGGTCGGCCCCGCTGTGGTGGAAGACGTCGACGCCCTCGGCGATCGCCGCGATCACGAAGTGCTCGTGGGTGTGGCGCGCGAAAGTCCGGCTGACGTAGCGGGCACGCAGCAGATCGACATCGGGCAGCGCCGCGTACCGCCAGTGCCGCGCCTGCTCCGCCGAACCCGCCACGCCTCCATTCTGCGACGGACGCGCCACCTCTTTTCCGCAGGTCGGCGCCGATGTCAGTGGCGGGGTGCACGATGGGGTCATGGTCAGCTCCGCGTCCAGTGCTCCCGGCGCCTCCAGCGCTCTTGACGGCTTCTCACCCGCGACCCGCGGCTGGTTCACGGGGGCCTTCTCCGCGCCCACGTCCGCCCAGGCCGGGGCATGGCAGGCCATCCACGAGGGCTCGGACGTGCTCGTCGTCGCGCCCACGGGCTCCGGGAAGACCCTGGCCGCGTTCCTCGCCGCCCTCGACCAGCTGGCGTCGACACCACCGCCTGCCGACGCGAAGAAGCGCTGCCGGGTGCTGTACATCTCGCCCCTGAAAGCGCTCGCGGTGGACGTGGAGCGCAATCTGCGCAGCCCGCTGACCGGCATCCGTCAGGAGGCGGTGCGCCTCGGCATGCCCGAGCCGGAGGTGCGGGTCGGGATCCGTTCGGGTGACACCCCCGCGGCCGAGCGCCGCGCGCTGTCGACCCGCCCGCCGGACATCCTGATCACCACGCCCGAGTCGCTCTTCCTAATGCTCACGTCGGCGGCGCGGGACGCGCTGACCGGCATCGAGACGGTGATCCTCGACGAGGTGCACGCGGTCGCGGGCACCAAGCGCGGCGCCCATCTCGCCCTGTCCCTGGAGCGGCTCGACGAGCTGCTGCCCAAGCCCGCGCGGCGCATCGGACTGTCGGCGACGGTGCGCCCGGTGGACGAGGTGGCGCGCTATCTTTCCCCGAAGCGCAAGGTGGAGATCGTCCAGCCGGACTCCGGCAAGGAGTTCGACCTGTCGGTGGTCGTTCCGGTCGAGGACCTCGCGGAGCTGGGCGGATCCCCGGTCAGCGACTCCGGGGACGGGTCGGGGGCCGAGGCGGAGCGCCCTTCGATCTGGCCGCACGTCGAGGAGCGCATCACCGACCTCGTGCAGGCGCATCGCTCGACGATCGTGTTCGCCAACTCCCGCCGTCTCGCCGAGCGCCTGTGCAACCGCCTCAACGAGATCGCGTACGAGAGGGCGACGGGCGAGGCACTGCCCGAGGACCACTCCCCCGCGGAGCTGATGGCGGAGTCGGGCGCCGCCAAGGGCGCCCCACCGGTCCTGGCGCGCGCCCACCACGGGTCCGTCTCCAAGGAGCAGCGTGCGCAGGTCGAGGAGGACCTGAAGGCGGGCAGGCTGCCGGCCGTCGTCGCCACGTCCAGTCTGGAGCTGGGCATCGACATGGGCGCGGTCGACCTGGTCGTGCAGGTCGAGTCGCCGCCGTCGGTCGCCTCCGGGCTCCAGCGCGTGGGCCGCGCGGGCCACCAGGTGGGCGCTGTCTCGACAGGAGTCGTCTTCCCGAAGTACCGGGGGGACCTGGTGCAGGCCGCGGTCGTCACGGAACGGATGCGGACCGGCTCCATCGAGTCCCTGCGCATCCCGGCCAATCCGCTGGACGTGCTGGCCCAGCAGCTGGTCGCGATGGTCGCACTCGACACCTGGCAGGTCGACGACCTGCTGGCGGTGGTCCGTCGCGCGGCGTCCTTCGCCTCGCTCCCGGAGTCCGCGTTCACCGCCGTGCTGGACATGCTCGCGGGACGGTATCCCTCCGACGCCTTCGCCGAGCTGCGGCCGCGCGTGGTCTGGGACCGCGTCGCGGGCACGGTCACCGGGCGGCCGGGGGCGCAGCGCCTCGCGGTCACTTCCGGGGGCACGATCCCCGACCGCGGTCTCTTCGGGGTGTTCCTCGCGGGCGCCGACCCCAAGAAGGGCGGCGGCCGCGTCGGAGAGCTCGACGAAGAGATGGTGTACGAGTCGCGGGTCGGAGACGTCTTCACCCTCGGCACGAGCTCGTGGCGCATCGAGGACATCACGCGCGACCGGGTCCTCGTCTCCCCCGCACCCGGCGTCCCGGGCCGCCTCCCCTTCTGGAAGGGCGACCAGTTGGGCCGCCCGCTGGAACTGGGCCGTGCTCTGGGCGCGTTCCTCCGCGAGGTCGGGGCGCTCTCGCAGGAGGACGCGCGCGAGCGCCTCCTCGCCACCGGTCTCGACACGTGGGCCGCCGACAACGTCCTGGCGTACCTCCGCGAGCAGCGCGAGGCCTGCGGGCACATCCCCGACGACCGCACCATCGTGGTCGAGCGGTTCCGCGACGAGCTGGGCGACTGGCGGGTCGTCGTGCACTCCCCCTTCGGAGCCCAGGTGCACGCTCCGTGGGCCCTCGCCCTCGGCGCCCGCCTCACGGAGCGGTACGGCATGGACGCCCAGGTCATGCACGCCGACGACGGCATCGTTCTCCGGCTCCCCGACGCCGACCTCATGGGCTTCGACCTGCTCGACCAGGAGCCCACCGCTCCCCCTGTGGAGTACGACGCCGACAAGCCGCCCGTGGGCGCCGGTGACGTCACCTTCGACAAGGGCGAGGTCAACCAGATCGTCACCGACCAGGTGGGCGGCTCGGCGCTGTTCGCCTCGCGCTTCCGTGAGTGCGCCGCCCGCGCGCTGCTGCTGCCGCGCCGCAGCCCCGGCAAGCGCACGCCTCTGTGGCAGCAGCGTCAGCGGGCGGCCCAGCTCCTCGAGGTGGCGAGCGAGTTCGGCTCCTTCCCCATCGTCCTGGAAGCGGTCAGGGAGTGCCTCCAGGACGTCTTCGACGTGCCGGGACTGACCGAGCTGATGGGCGACATCGAGTCGCGCCGCGTCCGGCTCGTCGAGATCACCACCCCCGAGCCCTCCCCCTTCGCCCGCTCCCTCCTGTTCGGGTACGTGGCACAGTTTTTGTACGAGGGCGACTCCCCCCTCGCCGAGCGGCGCGCGGCAGCCCTCTCCCTGGACTCGCGGCTGCTCGCGGAGCTCCTCGGCCAGGCGGAGCTGCGCGAACTGCTCGACGCCGACGTCCTGGCGGAGCTGGAGCAGGAGCTCCAGTGGCGCACCGAGGACCGCCGCGTCAAGGACGCCGAAGGCGTCGCCGACCTGCTGCGGCTTCTCGGACCGCTCACGGCGGCCGAGCTGACCGAGCGCGGCGCCGAACCGGACTGGGCACAGGAGCTGGCGGCGGCCCGCCGTGTGATCCGGGTCCGCATCGCGGGCGCCGAGCACTGGGCGGCCATCGAGGACGCGGGACGGCTGCGGGACGCCCTCGGCACTGCCCTGCCCGTGGGCGTCCCGGAGGCCTTCACGGAGCCCGTCAAGGACCCCCTGGGTGACCTCCTCGCCCGCTTCGCCCGCACGCACGGCCCGTTCACGTCCGCCGCGGCCGCGGCCCGTTTCGGGCTGGGCGCGGCGGTCACCGAGGGTGCGCTGCAACGCCTCGCTGCCAACGGCCGCGTGGTGCAGGGAGAGTTCCACCCGGCGGGCATCGGCCAGGAGTGGTGCGACGCCGCCGTGCTGCGCCGCCTGCGCCGCCGCTCCCTCGCCGCCCTGCGGCACGAACTGGAACCGGTGCCGCCCGCCGCCCTGGCCCAGTTCCTGCCCCAGTGGCAGAACCTGAGCAAGCACAGCCTGCGCGGTATCGACGGCCTGGTGCGCGCCATCGAGCAGCTCCAGGGCGCCACGGTCCCCGCCTCCGCCCTGGAGAAGCTCGTCCTGCCCTCGCGCGTGACGGGCTACAACCCGGCCATGCTCGACGAACTGACGGCGGCCGGTGAAGTCATCTGGGCGGGCGCCGGCTCCCTGCCGGGGAAGGACGGCTGGGTCTCCCTGTACCTGGCGGACACCGCGCCCCTGCTGTTGCCGCCCCCGCACCCCCTGGAGCTCACCGCACTGCACCAGTCGATCCTGGACACCCTCTCCGGAGGGTACGGACTGTTCTTCCGCCAGATCGCCGACCAAGTGCGCGCCACCACCCACCCGGACGCGCTGGATCCCCAACTGGCCGACTCCATCTGGGAGCTGTCCTGGTCCGGTCTGCTCACGAACGACACGCTCGGCCCGATGCGCTCGCTCCTGGGTTCCGGGCGCACCGCGGGCTCCACGGCCCACCGCGCCAAACGCGGCGTCCCGCGCGGGCGCTACGGAAGCCTCACCGCAGCCGCTCGCACCGCCTCGCGCACCGGCCCGCCCACCGTCGCGGGCCGCTGGTCCCTGCTCCCTCCCCGAGAGCCCGACCCGACCCTGCGCGCCCACGCCCTGGCCCGCGCACTCCTGGACCGGCACGGCGTCGTCACGCGCGGCGCGGTCGCGGCCGAGGGGGTCGAGGGCGGCTTCTCGGCGACGTACCGCGTCCTGTCGGCCTTCGAGGACAGTGGCCAGGCGCGTCGCGGCTACGTGGTCGAGGGGCTCGGCGCCGCGCAGTTCGCCATGGACGGCGCGGTGGACCGTCTGCGTGCCACCGCGAACTCCCGCGACCGCACGGACGGCGCACGTCCCTCGGACGCGCAGGCAGCGGTGGTCCTCGCCGCCGCCGACCCCGCCAACGCGTACGGCGCCGCGTTGCCCTGGCCCGAGCCGCCGAACGGCGCGAGCCACAAGCCGGGCCGCAAAGCCGGCTCCCTGGTCGTCCTGGTCGACGGCGAGCTGACGCTCTACATGGAGCGCGGCGGCAAGACGCTCCTCGCCTGGCCCGCCGCCCCGGACGCTCCGATCGCCGACGATCCCCGCCTGCACGCCGCCTCCGAGGCGCTGGCCGGGGCCGCCCGCGCGGGCTCCCTCGGCACGGTCACGGTGGAGCGGGTCAACGGCGCCGCCGCGCTGACGTCCCCCTTCGCGCCCCTCCTGGAGGGAGCCGGTTTCCACGCCACTCCTCGCGGCCTACGGCTGCGCGCATGAGAACCACGTGCGGAATCACCCGAGCGACCGCCGCCCGCGCCCCCGTCACGCCCGCCGTGCCACCCTGGACCCATGCCCGAAGGTGACACCATCTACCAGGCGTGCCGGCGCCTGCACGCCGCCCTTGCCGGGCACACGATCACGCGCTCCGACCTCCGCGTCCCCAAACTCGCGACGGTCGACCTCACGGGACGCACCGTCCTGGACGTCACCCCGCGCGGAAAGCACCTCCTCACCCGCATCGAGGGCGGCCTCACCCTCCACTCGCACCTCCGGATGGACGGCTCCTGGCAGCTGTACGCCCCCGGGGAGCGCTGGCGCGGCGGCCCCGGGTACCAGATCCGGGCGATCCTCGGCACCGCCGAGCGCACCGCCGTCGGCTACCGCCTGCCCGTCCTGGAGCTGCTCCGCACTGCCGACGAGGACAAGGCCGTGGGTCATTTGGGCCCCGACCTGCTGGGCCCGGACTGGGACCCCGAGCGCGCGCTGAGCAACATCCTGGCGGTGCCCGACCGCGCCCTCGGCGAAGCCCTCCTGGACCAGCGCAACCTCGCGGGCATCGGCAACGTGTTCAAGAGCGACATCTGCTTCGTACTCGGCGTCACCCCCTGGCTCCCCGTCGGCGAGCTCTCCGAAGAGACGGCCGCCCGGGTGCCGGGCCTGGCCAAGAAGCTCCTGGAAGCGAACCGGAACCAGCCCAACCGCACCACCACGGGCCGCGACCGACCGGGCCAGCGCCTCTTCGTCTACGGCCGCGCGCCCCGCCCCTGCCTGCGCTGCGGCACCCCGATCCGCCGCGCCCAGCAAGGAGACGGCTCCCGCGACCGCCCCACCTACTGGTGCCCCACCTGTCAACAGGGCCCGGCCCCCTGACGAGCACCACAGCAGCACGCACCGCCAACCACACCTACACCGCCAACGACCCGGCACCGTCACGCCAGTTGACGCCTCGTCAGACGCCGCCGTACCGTCCCCTCATGCCCGTCAAGGCGTACGACCTCACCGGACGCACCGCATTCATCACCGGCGCCGCCAGCGGCATCGGACGCGCGACGGCTCGACTCCTCGCGGAAGCGGGCGCCGCCGTGCACTGCGCCGACCGCGACGAGCAGGGACTCCAGGAAACGGCCGCACTCATCACCAAGACGGGCGGCACCGCCTGCACGTACCCCTTGGACGTGACCGACAGGGCACAGGTCGACCGGGCCATAGCCACCGCAGCCACCCCTCGCCTGGACATCCTCGCCGCCATAGCCGGCGTCATGCACAGCAGCCCGGTCCTGGAGACACGCGACGAAGACCTCGACCGCGTCCTGAACATCAACTTCAAGGGCGTCCTGTACGCCTGCCAGGCCGCGGCCCGCGCCATGATCGACACAGGCTCGGGCGGCAGCATCATCACGATGGCGTCGGGCGCCGTCGACACCGGCGCCCCCGGGCTCCTCTGCTACGGAGCGGCAAAAGCCGCCGTCGTGCAGCTCTCGAAGACACTGGCCACAGAGCTCGGCCCGCACGGCATCCGTGTGAACGCCGTCGCACCGGGGTGGATCCGCACTCCCATGACGACGCGCTTCGACACCGAGAAGCAGGCGCACACCGAACGCACGATGCTGCGCATGTCACCGCTCGGCCGGGTGGGCGAACCGGACGACATCGCGCACGCCGTACTGCACCTGGCGTCGGACGCCGCGTCCTTCACGACGGGCCAGATCCTCCGCCCGAACGGCGGCGTCGCCATGCCCTGGTAGCCCGCGCCCTGAGAGCGCGCCCCCGCACCCGCCCCGCCGACACGACCGCCCGTCCCCACCACGCGAGAGCCGTACGCTCCCCCGGCCACCGCAATTCCCCGTCGGGACGCCGCGCGTACTGCGCGGGATCCGCTCCCCTGGCCGCCCTCGCCTCGCCCAGCGCGCGGGCCCTGGGCACGCAGTGCACGGGCAGCACGCTCAGTCCCCATCCGCCGGCCGCGACCGCTCCCTCGAGAACTCCCGCGTCGGGCGAGAAGGCGAGCCGCAGCACGCCCCACCACCAGAGCACGCCGAGCGCCAGGAAGGGCACCCACCGTACGGCCCGCCATGTCACGGCTTTCCCGTTCACGGCTGCCACAGATGCCACCTCCCGCCCAACGCGAGATCGACGTTAAACGGCGGGGTTCACCCCATGGGAGGGCGTATCGGCGGCGCCTGGAGCGCGGCCGGGAGCCTCTGTCCCGCCGCACGCTCCATGGCGCCCGAACGGCCACGCCACCCCATGGGGAGCACCCTCACACGCGGGGTCAGCTGTTCTCCGCCTGGAACATCCAGTGGTGCTTCTCCAGGTCGGCCGTGATGCCGATGAAGATGTCCTGGCTGACCGGGTCGGCCTCGCCCGTCGCCTCGACGCGCTGACGCATCCGCGTGATCACCGCGCCGAGCGCGTCCACGAGCGTCCCGACCGCGTCCACGTCCTTGACCCAGCCCTCGGGAACCTTGCCGATGCCACTGCTCTGGGACACGGTCGCCGCACGCCCGTCGGGCGAGACACCCAGCGTGGAGGCACGCTCCGCGACGGTGTCCGAGTGCTGCCTGGCGGTGTCCACGACCTCGTCGAGCTGCAGGTGCACGGAGCGGAAGCGCGGGCCGACCACATTCCAGTGGATCTGCTTCGCGACCAGCGACAGGTCGACCAGGTCCACGAGCGCGCCCTGCAGGGCCTCCGAGACCGCCTTGAGATCCGCATCGGACAGCGGGCTCTTCACGACGTACATCTGTCTCCTCCAACACACGAGCGAATGAGGTAAATCCCCACCAACCATGTCACAAAATGACCAAATAGGTCGATTCGCGAACGGCTGTCCCCAGACCATCCGGTATAGGGGCCAGGCGGGCTTACCTCAACAAACGAAAGCCCCGACCGGGTACCCGGGCGGGGCTTCCACACACTTCCCAGAGCTGCTCAGGAGCAGCGTCGCATCACGCCGCGACGACGTCGACCGCCTCTGCGGGTGCCTTGATCGTGACCCGCTCCGGTGGCACGCCGGCCACGGACACGGAATTGAGCATCGAACGAACCGGCGCACGCACCGGTTCCGGGACTGCTGCAGACTCAGCCAGCTCGGCGAGCGACAGTTCGTCGCTCACTTCACGCATGAGCTCGGACATCCGTACGTCAAGCGCGTCGCAGATCGCGGAAAGCAGCTCGGAGGAAGCCTCCTTCTGCCCCCGCTCCACCTCGGAGAGATAGCCGAGCGAGACTCGGGCGGACGAGGAGACTTCGCGCAGAGTACGGCCCTGGCGCTGGCGCTGCCGACGCAGCACGTCACCAAGCAGGCGACGGAGCAGAATCATCGGTGGCTCCCTCCTCGGACCGCGTAGCCGCATCCTTCACGCCCCACCGTACCGCCTTGCGCGGCGGCCGTGCGGGGAGCGATGTCGTGTTCACTCAGGGCTGCAAACATCAATTCCCCCCGTTCTGTTCCGTATCCTGTGCCCGCCCATTCCCGGAGCGTTCTCCGGACAGCTGCTCGAGAAGCAGCGTGAGCACGCTCCGTACGCTCTCCATACGGATTTCCGAACGGTCACCGTTCAACCGCAGAGCGGCGACTTTCCCATGCGCTCCGCCAACGGCGTAACCGCGCATGCTTTCGAAATCCGGCCGGTCAGCGGCGTCATCCGGCCCCGCGACCGCCACGTAAACGGTCCCGACCGGTCGGCCGTCCTGCGGTTCGGGCCCGGCGACCCCGGTCGTGGCGATGCCCCAGTCCGCGCCGAGAACCTTGCGCACACCGTCCGCCATCTGCCGCGCGACCTCGGGATCCACGGCCCCGCGCTCGTCCAGGAGAGTGCCGTCGACCCCGAGCACGTCCCGCTTCAGCTCCGTGGCGTACGCGGTGACCGACCCCCGGAAGACCTTCGAGGCGCCCGGTACCGACGTGATCTCGGCGGCAACCAGGCCTCCGGTCAGCGACTCGGCCACGGCAAGCGTCTCACCGCGCGCGGCCAGGAGCCGGACCAGACCGGCCGCCGGCACGTCGTCGGCCGAGAGCCCGCGGGACGTCACTTCGCTGCCTCCCGGGCGGACTCCGCAGCCGCCGCACGCGCCTCGGCCCTACCCTGCCTGCGCAGCACGATGGCCTGCTTCACATAGTCGAGCCCCGTCACCACGGTCAGGACGACGGCGACGGCCATCACCCAGAACCGCAGGGTCGCGAGCGGCCCGGTCAGGGCAAGAACGTACATCCCGACCGCCGTGCCCTGCGCCAGCGTCTTCATCTTCCCGCCGCGACTGGCCGGAATGACGCCGTAGCGGATCACCCAGAACCGCAGCAGCGTGATCCCGAGCTCGCGCCCGAGGATCACGCCGGTCACCCACCAGGGCAGATCGCCGAGCCAGGACAGACAGATCAGTGCCGCCCCCATGATCGCCTTGTCGGCGATGGGGTCGGCGATCTTCCCGAAGTCCGTGACCAGGTTGTACGTGCGCGCCAGATGACCGTCGAACAGGTCGGTGATCATGGCGACGGCGAAGGCGGCCCAGGCGAACGAGCGCCAGGCCGGGTCGTACCCGCCGTTGCCGAGCAGCAGCATCACGAAGCCGGGCACGAGCAGCAGCCGCACCATGGTCAGCAGGTTCGCGACGTTCCACAGGCTGGCCTGATTGACCGCCGCGGCGCCCAGCTTCCCGCCGCGCACCGGCTTGGCGCTCGAAGCGCCCTGAGCGCCGGAGCTGCCCGCGGGTGCCGGGACTCCTGTCATCTGCGGGCCTCCTCGAGACACTCGGCCACCAAGTCCACGCCCTCCGTGCCGACGACCTTTGCCACGACCATACGGCCGACCTGCAGGGCATCCCCACCCATGGCGCCCGTCAAGCGGATCTGGCCGTCCGTCTCGGGTGCCTGGTGCGCGGCCCGGCCGAGGGGGCCCTCCTCCTCGTCGAGGGATTCGACGAGGACCTCGACGGTCTCGCCGAGCCGCTCGTCTGCGCGCTGCGAGGTGAGCTCCTCGGCGAGCCGGGAGATGTGGGCGAGCCGCGCGTCGACGACGTCCTGGTCGAGCTTGGCGTCGTACGTGGCCGCTTCGGTGCCCTCCTCGTCGGAGTATCCGAAGACACCGATGGCGTCCAGGCGCGCGCCCGTCAGGAAGCGCTCGAGCTCCGCGAGGTCCGCCTCGGTCTCGCCGGGGAAGCCCACGATGAAGTTGGACCGGACGCCGGCCTGCGGCGCCTTGGACCGGATGGTGTCCAGGAGCTCCAGGAAGCGGTCGGTGTCGCCGAAGCGCCGCATGGCGCGCAGGACGCCGGGCGCGGAGTGCTGGAAGGACAGGTCGAAGTAGGGGGCGATCTTCTCCGTCGACGTGAGGACGTCGATGAGGCCGGGGCGCATCTCGGCGGGCTGCAGGTAGCTGACCCGCACGCGCTCGATGCCGTCGACGGCGGCCAGCTCGGGAAGCAGAGTCTCCAGGAGACGGATGTCGCCGAGGTCCTTGCCGTACGAGGTGTTGTTCTCGGAGACGAGCATGACCTCCTTGACGCCCTGCTCCGCGAGCCAGCGGGTCTCACCGAGGACGTCGGAGGGGCGGCGCGAGATGAAGGAGCCGCGGAAGGACGGGATCGCGCAGAACGAGCAGCGCCGGTCGCAGCCGGAGGCCAGCTTCACGGAGGCGACGGGGTTGGTGCCGAGGCGGCGCCGCAGCGGGGCGCGCGGTCCGGACGCGGGCGCGACGCCCTCGGGGAGGTCCTGGGGAGCCGGGGCGGGCTCGGCGGGGCCGTGGCCGGGCAGGGCGACGGCCGCCTGGGCGCCCTGGCGCTCCGCGGGGCTGATCGGCAGCAGCTTGCGCCGGTCGCGCGGGGTGTGGGCCTCGACGCTGCCGCCGCTGAGGATCGTCTGCAGACGGCCGGAGATGTCGGCGTAGTCGTCGAACCCGAGCACGCCGTCGGCCTCGGGCAGCGCGTCGGCGAGCTCCTTGCCGTACCGCTCGGCCATGCAGCCGACCGCGACGACGGCCTGGGTCTTGCCGTGACCCTTCAGATCATTGGCTTCGAGGAGGGCGTCGACGGAGTCCTTCTTGGCGGCTTCGACGAAGCCACAGGTGTTGACGACGGCGACGTCCGCGTCCTCGGCGTCCTCGACGAGCTGCCAGCCGTCCGCCTCCAAGCGGCCTGCGAGCTCCTCCGAGTCCACCTCGTTACGGGCGCAGCCAAGGGTGACAAGGGCGACAGTGCGGCGTTCGGGCATGGTCTCAAGACTACTTCGTCCGCGCCTCGGCCCCCGCCGCCAGGGTTACCCGGCGGTCGGCCCGCAGCCGTCGGCGCGTCACCCTGCCGTCACTCCGTCCCCCACGGAACCGCTGGTCAGCGGCGCGCGGAGGGCGGTCAGCCGACCTCGGGGTCGCCCTTCGTGTACGTGAGGCGCTCCACCTGGCCGGGCTCGAATTCGTTCTCGACCTGCTTGCCGTTCACGTACAGCTCGATCGCGCCCGCGTCGCCCAGGACGAGGTCGACCTTCTGCTTGTCCTGGAACGTCTTGTCCTGGCCCTGCTCCAGGACGCCGTCGAAGAGCGTGCGTCCGTTGTGGTCCTTGGCCGAGATCCAGCTGCGGCCGTCGGCGGCCTGGACCTTGACCGTGACCTTGTCGCGCGGGACTCCGGCGATGGCGCTGTCGGAGGGGTCGGGCTTGGGGTCGGCGGGCTTGCTGGGCTTCGGCTTCTCGCTGGTCTTGGTGGGCGCCGCGGTGGCGCCTTCGGCGACGGACTTGGAGCCTTCGTCGCTGTCGTCGCCGCCGCTGAACGCGGTGAAACCGACGAAACCGATCACCGCGACGATCGCGGCGACCATGGCCGCGGTCCAGTTCGGACGGCGCGGCTCGGAGCGGATGCGCTCGGCCTCGAAGAGGGGCGCCGCCGGTGTGGGCGCGGGCGGGTGGCCGCCGTGTCCCTCGTCGTACTGGGCGACGAGCGGGGTCGGGTCGAGGCCGACGGCGCGGGCCAGCGTCCTGATGTGTCCGCGGGCGTACACGTCGCCGCCGCAGCGTGAGAAGTCGTCCTGTTCGATCGCGTGCACGATCGGGACGCGCACGCGCGTGGAGGTGCTCACTTCGTCGACGGTCAGGCCGGAGTCGATACGGGCCTGCTGCAGGACGTGGCCGATCGAGGGCCGCTGCTCGGCCGGGCGGTCGTCCGCCGGGCGGTCGCCTGCCCGGCTCCCGTCTGCCGGACTCTCGTCCGTGACACGGTCGGTGCGGTCGAGGCGGTTGTCCGAAGGTCGGTCTTCTTCAGGGGAGTTGCCGATGGACACGGGGGCGCCTTTCGAGCGTGTAGCCACCTGCCGGAGGTTCATTTTAGGGGGGTCCCGAAACGGTGGGGCAACCGGGCGGACGGACTTTGTACGCCATCAGAATGGCCGGACATCCTGATGGCGGGACATCGTGCTCTTCTCTCCTCAACTTGACGTATGCCGAAGAGAAACGGTTGCCTGCCGATCCCTTACGGGTGAGCCTCGCTCACCCTTCTGGTTGAGCCTCCCCGCGGATCACCGCGAGCACGCCGTCCAGCTCGTCAGGTTTCACAAGAACGTCACGTGCCTTCGAGCCCTCGCTGGGCCCCACGATGGAGCGCGACTCCATGAGGTCCATGAGCCTGCCGGCCTTGGCGAAGCCGACGCGCAGCTTGCGCTGCAGCATCGACGTGGACCCGAACTGTGTGGAGACGACCAGCTCAGCGGCCTGGCACAGCAGATCGAGGTCGTCGCCGATGTCCTCGTCGATCTCCTTCTTCTGCTTGGTGCCGACGGTGACGTCGTCGCGGAAGACGGGCGCCATCTGGTCCTTGCAGTGCCGCACCACGGCGTGGATCTCGTCCTCGGTGACGAAGGCGCCCTGCATACGGGTGGGCTTGTTCGCCCCCATCGGCAGGAAGAGGCCGTCGCCCTTGCCGATGAGCTTCTCCGCTCCCGGCTGGTCGAGGATGACGCGGCTGTCGGCGAGCGAGGAGGTCGCGAACGCGAGCCGCGAGGGCACGTTCGCCTTGATCAGGCCCGTCACGACGTCCACGGACGGACGCTGGGTGGCGAGCACCAGGTGGATGCCGGCCGCGCGCGCGAGCTGCGTGATGCGCACGATGGAGTCCTCGACGTCGCGCGGCGCGACCATCATCAGGTCGGCGAGCTCGTCGACGATCACGAGCAGGTACGGGTAGGCCTTGAGCTCCCGCTCGCTGCCCTCGGGCGTCTTGAGCTTGCCCTCGCGCACGGCCTGGTTGAAGTCGTCGATGTGCCGGTAGCCGAACGCCGCGAGGTCGTCGTAGCGCAGGTCCATCTCACGGACGACCCACTGGAGCGCCTCGGCGGCCCGCTTGGGGTTGGTGATGATGGGCGTGATCAGGTGCGGGATGCCTTCGTACGCGGTGAGCTCGACGCGCTTGGGGTCCACGAGGACCATCCGTACGTCCTCGGGCGTCGCTCTTATCATGATCGACGTGATCAGGCAGTTGATGCAGGACGACTTGCCGGATCCGGTGGCTCCGGCCACCAGGATGTGCGGCATCTTCGCCATGTTGGCCATCACGTAGCCGCCCTCGACGTCCTTGCCGAGCGCGACGAGCATGGGGTGGTCGTCCTCGGCCGCGTCGGCCAGGCGCAGCACGTCTCCCACGTTGACCATCTCGCGGTCGGTGTTCGGGATCTCGATGCCGACGGCGGACTTGCCGGGGATGGGCGAGATGATCCGGACGTCCGGGGACGCGACCGCGTACGCGATGTTCTTGGCCAGCGCCGTGATCTTCTCGACCTTCACGGCGGGGCCGAGCTCGATCTCGTAGCGCGTGACCGTCGGGCCGCGCGTGAAGCCGGTGACGGCGGCGTCGACCTTGAACTCGGTGAAGACGTTCGTCAGCGAGTTCACGACCGCGTCGTTGGCCGCGCTGCGGGTCTTGCCGGGGCCGCCGCGCTCCAGGAGGTCGAGCGAGGGCAGCGAGTAGGTGATGTCGCCGGAGAGCTGGAGCTGCTCGGCGCGCGGCGGCAGCTCGCGCTGGGTCTCGGGCGTGGACTTGGTGAGGTCGGGGACGGCGCTGTCCGCTGCCGCCTGCGGCTTCTTCTTGAGCTTGCCGGGCACCGGCGCGTCCGTGGCGCGCGCGGTCGGTACAGGTGCCTTGCGCTCCTGCTCCTGGCTCTGTTCGCGCTGCCGGCTCTGTTCGCGTTCCTCGCGCTCCCCGGAGACGCCCTGTGTCAGATCGGCGACCAGCGGCGAGGGCGGCATGCCGTGCATCACCGCGCCGTCCAGGGACGCGGCCGCGGCGGCCGCCACGTCCACGGCGTCCATGGGCCGGTCCATGTCCGGCTGTACGGGGGTCCTGCGCGGCCTGCGGCGCCTGGTGAGCGCCTCTTCCTCGGCGTGGTCGGGGTCGTACGCGTCGGGGGCGGCGGAGCGCCTGCGCGCGGGGCGTGCGGGCAGCGCCTCGCGCCACTGCTCGTCGTACCGCTCGTCGTCGTCCGGGTATGCGTAGGCCTCGGGCTCCGCCTGGACCACGCCGAGCTTCACGCCGAGCAGCCGCAGCCGCTGCGGGATGGCGTTGACGGGCGTCGCGGTGACGACGAGCAGCCCGAAGACGGTGAGCAGCACCAGGAGCGGCACCGCGAGGATCTCGCCCATGGTGAAGATCAGGGGTGTGGAGGCGCCCCAGCCGATGAGACCGCCGGCGTCCCTTATCGCCTGCATGCCGTCGCTGCGGGCCGGCGACCCGCAGGCCACGTGGACCTGGCCGAGGACGCCGATGACGAGGGCGGACAGGCCGATCACGATGCGGCCGTTCGCCTCGGGCTTCTCCGGGTGCCGGATGAGGCGTACGGCGATGGCGCCGAGCAGCAGCGGCACCAGCAGGTCGAGGCGGCCGAAGGCGCCGGTCACCAGGACCTCGACGAGGTCGCCGACCGGGCCGCGCAGGTTCGACCAGGTGCCCGCTGCGACGATCAGCGAGATGCCGAGCAGCAGGAGCGCGAGGCCGTCCTTGCGGTGCGCCGGGTCGAGGCCCTTGGCGCCCCGTCCTATGCCGCGGAACATCGCGCCGACCCCGTGCGCCAGGCCGAGCCAGACGGCGCGCACGAGCCGGTACAGCCCCCCGGTGGGGCTGGGCGCCGGCTTGGGTGCGGGCTTCTTGGCGACGACCTTTTTGGCCGGTGCCTTCTTCGCGGGCGCCTTCTTCGCCGCGGTTCTCTTCGCGGGAGGTCTGGCGGCGGCCTTCTTCGCCGGAGCCTTCGTCGGCGCGGCCGCCTTCTTCGCGGGCGTCTTCTTGGCTGCGGACTGACGTGAGGCCATGGGTGTGAGGTTACCGGTGCGGGCCTCTGTGGACACGTGTGCCCACTGCTTCACCCGTTCGTGTCGCCTCTGCGGAGGCCTGGAACTGACGGTGGTTCACCGGATGCCGACGGCACGAAACCTCGTCAGTGAGGCTTCGTGCCGCGTCAGTTCTGCGAGGGCACCGAAGGGGCGCCGGTGCCGGTGCCCGGTTCCAGGGCGTCAAGAGCCCGCCGCAGACCGGTGAGTTTGCGTTCGAGATGGGCGGCCGTGGCCACCGCCGCCGCGTCCGCCGACTCGTCGTCCAGCTGTTTGGACAGCGCCTCGGCCTGCTCCTCGACCGCGGCGAGCCGCGCCGACAGCTCGGCGAGCAGCCCCGCGGGCTCCTTCGTGTCGCCGGCCGTCGCCTTGCCGCCGCCCTCCAGCTGGAGACGCAGCAGAGCCGCCTGCTCCCGCAGTTGGCAGTTCTTCATGTACAGCTCGACGAACACCGAGACCTTCGCGCGCAGCACCCACGGGTCGAACGGCTTGGAAATGTAGTCCACAGCGCCCGCGGCGTACCCGCGGAAGGTGTGATGCGGCCCGTGGTTGATCGCGGTGAGGAAGATGATCGGGATGTCCCGGGTCCGCTCCCGCCGCTTGATGTGCGCCGCGGTTTCGAAACCGTCCATTCCTGGCATCTGGACGTCCAGCAGAATGACCGCGAAGTCGTCCGTGAGTAGTGCTTTGAGCGCTTCCTCCCCGGACGATGCCCGCACCAGCGTCTGATCGAGCGCAGAGAGGATCGCCTCCAGCGCCAGCAGATTCTCCGGCCGGTCATCGACCAGGAGGATCTTGGCCTTCTGCACCATGGCCCGCCCTCCTCGCCCCGGCGAAACACCGGGTGCCGCCCCAGGGGACGACTCCCTTGCGCCGCCCGTCCTTGTGCCGGTCATGGTAGCCGCACCCCGCCTGTCGCCACACCCTGTCACCGCGATGTCACTGTGCACGTAGCAGAAACGCGGTGGGAGACCAGAAGGTTCCCCGAATACCGCCGTTCTACACGACCTCGGCCACACTCTGTCAGCAACTCCGTGTGACGAAGCCGGTTCTCGGTCACTCGCCGCGCATCCACTGCTCCATGACCGACAACAGGTGATCCGGGTCGACCGGCTTCGTGACGTAATCGGAAGCCCCGGAGTCGATCGCCTTCTCCCGGTCGCCCTTCATCGCCTTCGCGGTGAGCGCGATGATCGGGAGCCCGGCGAACTGCGGCATCCTGCGGATCGCCGTCGTCGTCGCGTACCCGTCCATCTCGGGCATCATGATGTCCATCAGAACGACCGTCACATCGTCGTGCTGTTCCAGCACTTCGATGCCTTCCCGGCCGTTCTCCGCGTACAGCACCGCGAGACCGTGCTGTTCCAGGACGCTGGTGAGCGCGAAGACGTTGCGGATGTCGTCGTCGACGATCAGCACCTTCTCGCCGCCGAAGTGGAAACCGGACCGCGCCGCGACCGGCGTCTCCTGGCCCGCGGTCGGCCACGGCTCCTGCGTCCGCTGCTCCTCCTGGGCTCCGCCAGCCGGCTGCCCGGGCAGCGCCGAGGGCTCCTGTACGGGCGCGGGACGGCGGCGCCGCCGGAAGAGCGCGGAGGACCCCAGGGGCTCCTCACGGCGCGCCGGAGCGGCCTCCTGCTGTGCGGCGCCCTCGGCCGCGGGGGCCTCCTCCAGAGCGGGCAGCTCCCGCGGCTGAGGAGTGGGAGCCAGCTGCGCGTAACCCTGGGGCGGCAGTTCGCTCGGGTGCAGCGGCAAATAGAGCGTGAACGTGGAGCCGCGTCCGGGCTCGCTCTGCGCGTGGATCTCGCCGCCGAGCAGCCGCGCGATCTCCCGGCTGATGGACAGGCCGAGGCCCGTACCGCCGTACTTCCTGCTCGTCGTGCCGTCGGCCTGCTTGAACGCCTCGAAGATGACGCGCATCTTGCTGGCCGCGATGCCGATGCCGGTGTCCGTCACCGAGAAGGCGATCAGATCGGCGTCCGCGTCCCGCAGCGAGCCCGCCTCCAGGAGCTGCTCGCGGATCGCGTTGGGCACGTCGTTGCTGGCGTGCCGGATCACCAGCTCGACCGCTCCGGAGTCGGTGAATTTCACCGCGTTCGACAGCAGGTTGCGCAGCACCTGGAGCAGGCGCTGTTCGTCCGTGTGCAGGGTCGCGGGCAGCTCCGGAGAGACCCGTACGGAGAAGTCGAGTCCCTTCTCCGCGGTGAGCGGCCGGAAAGTGGCCTCTACGTAGTCGACGAGTTGGACCAGGGCGATGCGCGTCGGGGAGACGTCCATCTTGCCCGCCTCGACCTTCGACAGATCGAGGATGTCGTTGATGAGCTGCAACAGGTCCGAACCCGCGCCGTGGATCGTCTCGGCGAACTCGACCTGCTTGGGGGTGAGGTTCGCGTCGGCGTTGTCGGCGAGCAACTTGGCCAGGATCAGCAGGGAGTTGAGCGGCGTGCGCAGCTCGTGCGACATGTTCGCGAGGAACTCGGACTTGTAGCGCATGGAGACGGCGAGCTGTTCGGCGCGCTCCTCCAGGACCTGCCTGGCCTCTTCGATCTCGGTGTTCTTGACCTCGATGTCGCGGTTCTGCTGGGCCAGCAGCTCGGCCTTCTCCTCCAGCTCCGCGTTGGAGTCCTGAAGGGCCTTCTGCCGGTTCTCCAACTCGGCCGACCGCTCCCGCAGTTGCTCGGTCAGCTCCTGCGACTGCTTGAGCAGCACCTCGGTCTTGGTGTTGACGCTGATGGTGTTGACGCTCGTCGCGATCATCTCGGCGATCTGGCTGAGGAAGTCCTTCTGGATCTGCGTGAAGGGCTGGAAGGCGGCCAGCTCGATCACGCCGAGCACGGTCCCTTCGAAGAGCACCGGCAACACGATGACCTGCGCGGGCGGCGCCTCCCCCAGGCCGGACGCGATCCGCAGGTACCCGGACGGCGCGTTCTCCACCAAAATGGTGCGCCGCTCCTTGGCGGCCGTCCCGATGAGCGTCTCACCGGGCCGGAAGGACGTCGGCATGGACCCCATCGAGTAGCCGTAGCTGCCGAGCATGCGCAGCTCGTACCCGTCCTCGTGATCGCCCCCGAGATCCTGCCCGTCGTCCGTGGGCATCGCCAGGAAGAACGCGCCGTGCTGCGCGGAGACGACCGGCGTGAGCTCGCTCATGATCAGCGAGGCGACGTCCTCCAGGTCGCGGCGGCCCTGCATGAGGCCGGAGATCCGCGCCAGGTTGCCCTTGAGCCAGTCCTGTTCCTTGTTGGCCAGCGTCGTGTCGCGCAGGTTCGCGATCATGGTGTTGATGTTGTCCTGGAGGACCTGGATCTCGCCGGCCGCGTCGACCTCGATCTTCAGGTTCAGATCGCCGCGGGTCACCGCGGTGGCGACCTTCGCGATGGCGCGCACCTGACGGGTCAGGTTCCCCGCCATCTCGTTCACGGACTCGGTGAGGTCGCGCCACGTGCCGTCGACGTCCCGCACGCGTGCCTGGCCGCCCAACTGGCCCTCCGTGCCCACCTCGCGGGCGACGCGGGTGACCTGCTCGGCGAAGGACGACAGCTGGTCGACCATCGTGTTGATGGTCGTCTTGAGCTCCAGGATCTCGCCCCGGGCGTCGATGTCGATCTTCTTGGTCAGGTCGCCCTTGGCGATCGCGGTGGTGACCATCGCGATGTTGCGGACCTGGCCGGTCAGGTTGGACGCCATCGAGTTCACGGACTCGGTGAGGTCCTTCCACGTACCGGAGACGCCCGGCACCCGCGCCTGCCCGCCCAGGATGCCGTCGGTGCCCACCTCACGGGCCACACGCGTGACCTCGTCGGCGAACGAACTCAGCGTCGTCACCATGGTGTTGACCGTGTCGGCGAGCTGCGCGACCTCGCCGCGCGCCTCGACCGTCACCTTCTTGGTCAGGTCGCCGTTGGCGACCGCCGCCGAGACCTGGGAGATGTTCCGCACCTGGCTGGTCAGATTGTTGGCCATCAGGTTGACGTTGTCGCTCAGGTCCTTCCAGATGCCGGTGACGCCCGGCACCCGCGCCTGACCGCCCAGCTGCCCCTCGGTGCCCACCTCGCGGGCCACGCGCGTGACCTGCTCCGCGAACGAGGAGAGCTGGTCGACCATCGTGTTGACGGTCGTGACGAGTTCGAGGATCTCGCCCTTCGCGTCGACGGTGATCTTCTTGGAGAGGTCGCCCATGGCGACGGCCGTCGTGACCTCGGCGATGTTCCGCACCTGAAGGGTGAGGTTGTTCGCCATGCCGTTCACGGACTGCGTGAGGTCCTTCCAGGTGCCCGAGACCCCCTGGACCTCGGCCTGGCCGCCGAGGATGCCGTCCGTGCCCACCTCGCGGGAGACCCGGGTGACCTGCTCGGCGAAGGCGGACAGCTGGTCCACCATCGTGTTCAGGGTGTTCTTCAGCTCCAGGATCTCGCCGCGCGCGTCCACGTCGATCTTCTGGGACAGGTCACCGCGGGCCACCGCCGTCGCGACCTGAGCGATGTTGCGGACCTGCGCGGTGAGGTTCCCGGCCATGCCGTTCACGGAATCCGTCAGATCACGCCACACACCGGCCACGCCGGGCACCTGCGCCTGACCGCCGAGGCGTCCCTCGGTGCCCACCTCGCGGGCCACCCGGGTCACCTGGTCCGCGAAGGCGGACAGCTGGTCGACCATCGTGTTGATGGTGTTCTTCAGCTCCAGGATCTCGCCGCGGGCGTCGACCTCGATCTTCTGGGAGAGGTCGCCGCGCGCCACGGCCGTCGTCACCTGCGCGATCTGACGCACCTGCGACGTCAGGTTCCCCGCCATGAAGTTGACGGAGTCCGTGAGGTCCTTCCAGGTGCCGCTCACGCCGTCCACGCGGGCCTGGCCGCCGAGGCGCCCCTCCGTGCCCACGTCGCGCGCCATCCGCGTGACCTGGTCGGCGAACGACGACAGCTGGTCCACCATCGTGTTCACGGTGTTCTTCAGCTGGAGCATCTCACCGGAGACGTCCACGGTGACCTTCTGCGACAGGTCACCGTTCGCGACCGCCGTCGTCACCTGCGCGATGTTGCGGACCTGCCCGGTCAGGTTGCGGAAAGCGGTGTTGACGGAGTCCGTCAGGTCCTTCCACGTGCCGGCCGCGCCCTGCACCTGCGCCTGGCCGCCCAGCTCGCCCTCGACACCGATCTCCCGCGCCACACGCGTCACTTCGGAGCCGAAGGCCGAGAGCTGGTCGACCATCGTGTTCACGGTGTTCTTCAGCTCGAGCATCTCGCCCGCGACATCGACGGTGACCTTCTGCGACAGATCGCCGTTCGCCACCGCGGTCGTCACCGTCGCGATGTCCCGCACCTGCGTGGTGAGGTTGCGGAAGACCGTATTGACCGAGTCCGTCAGGTCCTTCCACGTACCGGCGGCGCCCGGCACATTGGCCTGCCCGCCGAGCTGCCCCTCCGCGCCGACCTCGTTCGCCACGCGCGTGACCTCGTCCGCGAACGTGCGCAGCGTCTCGGTCATCTGGTTGATGGTCTCGGCGAGCTGGGCGACCTCGCCGCGCGCGCTCACCGTCACCTTCCGGGACAGATCACCGTTGGCGACCGCCGTCGTGACCTCGGCGATGCCACGCACCTGGGCGGTGAGGTTGCCGGCCATGAGGTTCACCGAATCGGTGAGGTCCTTCCACACACCCGCCACACCCGGCACCTGCGCCTGGCCGCCGAGCTCGCCCTCCGTGCCGACCTCGCGGGCGACGCGCGTCACTTCCGAGGAGAACGACGAGAGCTGGTCCACCATCGTATTGACGGTGTTCTTCAACTCCAGCATCTCGCCCGCGACATGCACGGTGACCTTCCGTGACAGGTCGCCCTTGGCCACCGCCGTCGTCACCAGGGCGATGTCCCGCACCTGAGCGGTCAGGCGGTACGCCATGGTGTTCACGGAGTCCGTGAGGTCCTTCCACGAACCGGACATACCGCGCACCCGGGCCTGTCCGCCGAGCTTGCCCTCGGTGCCGACCTCGCTGGCCACGCGCGTGACCTCGTCCGTGAAGGTGGAGAGCTGGTCGACGAGGTTGTTGACCGTCCGCCCCACCTTCAGGAACTCACCGCGCAGCGGGTGCCCGTTTCCGTCGGCCCCCTGCGCCCGCAGTTCCATGCGCTGCTCCAGGTCGCCGTCCGCCACCGCGGACAGGACCCGGCCGACCTCGGAGACCGGACGTACAAGATCGTCGACAAGCGCGTTCGACGCGTCGATCGCGGCCGCCCACGATCCTTCGCTCGCGCCGCTCTCCAGCCGTTCCGTGAGTTTTCCCTCACGTCCGACCATGCGCCGCACCCGCGACAGCTCTCCGGTCAGATGCAGATTCCGGTCAGCCACCTCGTTGAAGACGGCGGCGATCTCCGACATCACATCGTCACCGGAGACCGTCAGCCGCTTGCGGAAATTGCCGTCCCGCATCGCCACCAGGGCCGCGAGCAGCCTGTTCAGAGCCGCCGCATCGACGGACGCCGTCGTCCCATTGCGCGGTTTGCGCTGTTTACTCAGGGACTGTCCGTCTTTCGCGCGCGTCTTAGTGCCCCGCGTCGCTGCGCCAGACTCCACTGTGTCCCTCCCGCAAGGGTCGACCGGTACTGCTCGGGTTGTTCTGCCCTGTCTCCATGAAGCTTGCCCAGTGTTTCACCATGGCCGAACCAGGCCATAACAGTTCGGCAGCTTCGCACACCGTCCGCACACCCTCCGGGCGGAAACACTGACGACCGGCATCAGCATGGACGGCGAAGGTAAGTAACCTTGCATCCGGCTGTCCAACCACCCCGGTCCTGCCCGGCCTGGGCGGTGGTACACGAAACACAAGCGGGCATCGGAGGGGCGGCCGCACCATGGGTTCGGGAGAACTGGGCGTCGAGACAGTTGCCGCTGTCGACGCCGTCGATACTCGTACGAGGAGTGCTGTGATCACCGCGCGCGCGGCTGCCACCTTCGAACCCGTCGGACGTTCCGTCGCGACGGCCCGCTCCTTCGTGCGCGACACCCTCCAGGGGTGGGGGTTCTCCGACGTCATCGACGACGCCGTCGTCCTCACCAGCGAGCTGGTCACCAACGCCGTGGTGCACGCCGGCACGGCCGCCGACGTCGAGTGCCTGCGCAGCGAGGACGCCGTCCGCATCGAGGTCTCCGACCGCTATCCGGAACGCGAGATCCCGCTCCAGCAGTCCTCCGTGAACATGGGCAGCCCCGACCGCGAGGGCGGCCGCGGCCTCCAGCTCTGTGCCGCGCTGGCCACCCGCTGGGGCGTCGACTACACCCCCACGCACAAACTGGTCTGGTTCCAGCTCGACCTGCCCCAGCGTTCCGTCGGCACCCGCGCCGCGGGGCCCTCGCTCCCGGCCGACCTGCTGCCCATCGCCGACGGCAGGGTCCGCGTCGCCGTCATCCAGATCGACCGCCTGGGCGCCATCTCCGCCTGGAACGAGGACGCCGAGGATCTCTTCGGGTACGTGGCCGAGCAGGTCATGGGCAAGCCGCTCAACGACCTCGCGGCCTGGCCGCACACCCCGGGCACCAGCACCGGCATCGCCGAGGCCCTCCAGCTCTCCCGCTGGGAGGGCAGCTACGGCGTCCGCAACGCCCACGGCCGCGTGATCCCCGTCTACGCCTCGCACCTGCGCGTGCGCGACGCCGACGGCGAACCCTCCACGGTCTGTCTCCTCGTACGCGACGACGAGCGCGCCGTCCTCCAGACCCCGCTGCGGGGCACGGCCCCCGAGCCCGGCTCCCTCAGCGAGCCGCACGCCGCGGACCCCTTCGAGGTGTTCATCGGCTCCCCCGCTCCGGACGACCTCGACGGCCTGCTGCAGCGCACCGTGGAGCGCGCCCGCGACATGCTCGACGGCGACGCGGCGTTCCTGCTCCTGGCCACCGACGACGAGACCGAGCTCGAAGTACGTGCCTCCACGGGCCTCCCCTCGGCCCGTCAGCGCTTCGCCCGCGTCCAGGTCGAGTCGGCCCCCGGACGCTACGGCTCCGCCCGCATGCCGGCCGTCCACGAGGACCTCACGGTGGTGCCCGGCGCGGTCCCCCTGCTCTCCGGCACCGGCATGCGCTCCGTGGTCACCGTTCCGCTGAAGGTGGAGGGCCGCCTCACGGGCTCTCTGGGCGTCGCCGCCGAGGCAGCGGGGCGGTACTCGAACGAGGAGGCCCTGCGCCTCCAGTTCGCCGCCGACCGCATCGCCCTGGCCGTGGAATCCGCCCGCCTCGGCGAGCTGGAAAGGCTCCGCCGCGGTTCCCTCTCGTTCCTCGTCGAGGCCTCCGACCTTCTGGCGGGCACCCTCGACCGCGACCAGACGCTGGCCCTCATGGCCCAGATGACGGTCCCCACACTCGCCACCTGGTGCGCCGTCTACACCATCGCGGACCAGTCGGCCGAGCCCTACCTGTCGTACGTCCTGCACGAGGACGAGGAGCGCATCGACGGGCTCAAGGCCCTCCTCTCCAAGATCGCCCCGCCGGACCCGGTGCCCACCCCCGGCGCCCGTATCTGGGCGGCCCCCTCCGAAGCCGCCCACCAGGCCGCCCTGCGCACGTCCATGCGCAACCTGGGCCTGGGCGAGACCCCGGGCCTCGGCTCGGGCATCGGCACGACGCTCTCCACCGCTTCGGCGGTGGGCGGCGAGACCGTGGTCCTCCCGCTGGTCGCCCGCAACCGCGTGATCGGCATGCTCACCCTCGGCAAGCCCGCCGACGAGCACTTCCGCCAAGAGATCCTGGAATTGGCCGAAGATCTTTCCCGCCGGGCGGCTCTCGCCCTCGACAACGCCCGCCTCTACTCGGAGCGCATGGCGATCAGCCAGTCCCTCCAGCGCAGCCTGCTGCCGCCGGGGCTGCCGCAGGTGCCGGGCGTCGAGGTCGATGTCATCTACCGCGCGGCAGGCGAGGGCAACGAAGTCGGCGGTGACTTCTACGACCTCTTCCCGATCCGCGACGGGGCATACGGCTTCGCGATCGGCGACGTCTGCGGTACCGGCCCGGAGGCCGCGGCCGTCACGGGCCTGGCCCGGCACGCCCTGCGCCTGCTCGCCCGTGAGGGCTTCGGCGGCCCGGCGGTCCTCGAACGCCTCAATGCCGCGATCCTCGACGAGGGAGCCCGCAGCCGCTTCCTGACGCTCCTGTACGGCGAGTTGTGGCCGCAGGAGGACGGCTCGGCTGTCCTGAAGATCGTGTGCGCCGGCCATCCGCTGCCGCTGCGCCTGCGCCAGGACGGCACGGTCGAGCCGTACGCGGAGCCGCAGCCCCTGCTCGGCGTCATGGACGACCTCGAGCTGTACGAGCAGACGGCGACGCTCGACCCCGGCGACGTCCTGCTGTGCGTCACCGACGGGGTGACCGAGCGTCGCGAGGGCACGCGCATGCTCGGCGACGACGGTCTGGCCGACGTCCTCACGACCTGCACGGGTCTGACGGCCGGCGCGGTCGCGGCCCGCATCATGCGCGCGGTGGAGCGCTTCGCGACGGACGCGCCGTCGGACGACATGGCAATTCTCGCGATGCGGGTCCCCGGCCTGCAGAAGGACTGACGCCCCGGGGCACCGCACGGTGCCCCGGCCGCTCCCGACAACTCCGGATACGCAAAAGGCCTCCGCCCAACTGGGCGGAGGCCTTTACTGCTTGAGCCCCCAAGCGGAATCGAACCGCTGACCTTCTCCTTACCATGGAGACGCTCTACCGACTGAGCTATAGGGGCCTGCTGCCCTTCGGGGGTTTTCCCCGCGGCAACGGAATAGATCATACCTGAAATCGAAGGTGCCCCGAACCGCCCTTCCTCTGGACCGCCCCTTCCGACGCTGCCACTCTGCGCCCATGCCGACCCAACGCGGTACGCATGCGCGGTACGCCCGTCGTCTCGCCTTCATCGCCATGCTCCTCCCCCTTGCTGCCTGCGGATCGGGCAACGACAAGGCCTCGAACGGGACTCCCGCCAGGAAGCCGCCGTCCGCGGAGCGCCCGCGCGCGGGCGACCAGAAGGTCACGCTCTCCTGGAGAGGCGAGAAGCGCGTCTACACCGTTCACGCCCCACCCGGCTTCTCCCGTACCGAAAGCCTCCCGCTCGTCGTCGCGATGCACCCGTATCCGGGAGACGGCAGAGTCGCGGCAGTCATCAGCGGCCTCAACGCGAAAGCGGATGACGAGAACTTCCTTGTCGCCTATCCGGACGGCCTCGACAAGGGCTTCAACGCGATGCTCTGCTGCGGCACGGAAGACGACGTGGGGTTCATCCGTACGATCACGAAGCGGCTGGCCCGCACCTGGAACGCCGACCCGGACCGCCTCTACGCCACGGGCATCTCCAACGGCGGCGACATGGCGTACAAGCTCGCCGTCGAACTCCCTGACACATTCGCGGCCATAGCCCCGGTCAGCGGCGGATTCCTCGGCCCGGACGCAGCAAAGGCCTCCTACGAGCCGAAGACCCCGGTCTCGGTGATCACTTTCCTCGGCGGCGCGGACCAGAACTTCACCGCGTTGGACAAGGGCATCAAGACCTGGCAGAAACGCCTGTCCTGCACGGCGGGAAGCCCCGACAAGTTTCAGGGGACCACCATCAGGAAGACCCGGGCCAAGTGCCGAGACGGCTCGGAGGTGGTCGTCTACCGACTGCCCGGCATGGGCCACTCCTGGCCGGAGGGGGCGGGTGGAGGAATGTCCGATCCGACGGCGGGCGTCAACGCGACCGACGTGATGTGGGAGTTCTTCGATTCCCACACCAGGGAGGCCGAATAGAGCTCAGAAGGCCGGCTGGAGAAGCCCACCGAGCGCATTGCACGCGGATACGACGCGCTGGAGTTCACGCCGCGTCATGGAGGCCTCGACGGGAAGTGCCAGCGTCTCGTCCGCGGCCCGTTCGGTCTCGGGCAACCGCACGTCGCGCCAGAACCGCGGCAGACGGTGGACGGGCGTCTTCACCGGCACGTGGCAGTCGACGCCCTTGGCCCGTACGGCACGTGCGAACGCGTCCCGGTCGGGCCGCCCGTTCCCGGGCACCCGCACGACGTACTGCTCGTAGCTGTGTCCTTCGCCGCCGTCGGGCGTCACGACACCGTTGAGCCGTCCGCTGAGGTAGGCGGCATGCTGCCGTCGGCGCGACAGCCCGTCGTACGTGGCGTCGGACTCTCCTTGCTCCAGGACGAGCAGCCCGTGCCGCTGTCCTACGTCTCTCAGCCGCCGCACGTCGGCCTGGTTGCCGAAGCGGTGCACGACGACGACGGCGGCGGTGCGCGGGGTGACCGCGGCGGCGACGGCGGCGGGGTCGAGGCAGTACGTGGTGGGCTCTATGTCGGCGAAGACGGGCACCGCTCCGGTGAGGGTCACGGCTTCGGTCACTTCGGTGTTGCCGTAGGCCGGCACGACGACTTCGTCACCGGTACCGACGCCGGCGGCGCGCAACATTGCAACTGTCCCCATGACGCGGATGTTGGCTGCGCAACGTGAACGGCAAGTGACAGAAAACAAAAAAGAGCTGGTCCCTGAACCGAAGTTCAGGGACCAGCTCTATTAAAAGGAGTTCGGCGGCGTCCTACTCTCCCACAGGGTCCCCCCTGCAGTACCATCGGCGCTGTGAGGCTTAGCTTCCGGGTTCGGAATGTAACCGGGCGTT